>CAWBXW010000016.1:0-163311 GCA_963792845.1 uncultured Alphaproteobacteria bacterium | reverse complement strand
GGTTCGCCCGGATTTTGCCGGCGAACTCGGCGAGGCTCGTCTTGTCGGCAACCGGGCCCATGAGCATGCCGTAGCCGCCGGATTCGTTACCGCCTTCACCACGAGTTCCGGCAGGTGGCCGAGAATATATTTCATGCTCCTTCTCCTCGGATGCGATAGGTGGGCACGTTCTTGAGGATCGGCTTCTGGCCGAAATAATACCGGATGATCTCCGGCATGAAGGATAGACCGCCTTGTCGTCCGCGACACCGGTACCGACGGCGTTGGCAAGCGTGACATTGCCGGAGTGGTAGGCGTTCATCAGGCCCGGAACGCCTAGGGCCGAATCCTGGCGGAAGGTGAGGGGTCGAGGAATATCGTCGATCCGCCGGTAGAGGACGTCCCAGCGCTTCAGCCCCTCCGTCGTCCGCATCACCACGACATTGTCGACGACGAGCAGGTCTCGGCCTTCGACGATCTCGATGCCGAGTTTGTCGGCAAGGAAGCAGTGCTCGTAATAGGCGCTGTTATAGGGACCGGGCGTGAGAAGCGCGACCGTCGGTTCGGCCTGGGCGGTCGGCGGTGCGACGGAGCGGAGCGTCGCAAGGAGCTCCTCGGGATAGGTCTCGACCGGGTCGATCCGGTGCTCGGCGAAGAAGTCGGGGAACACCCGCATCATCACCTCGCGGTTTTCCAGCATATAGGACACGCCGGAGGGGGTGCGGGCATTGTCTTCAAGGACATAGAACTCGTCCTCGCCGGTGCGGACGAGGTCGATGCCGGCGACGTGGACATAAACATTATGCGGAAGCTTCAACCCGCTCATTTCGGGACGGAAGCAGGGGTTCCGGTAGATAGGTCCTCGGGCACGATCCCCGCCTTCAGGATCTCGCCGGGCCCGTATATGTCGGCAAGGAAAAGGTTGAGCGCCCGGACCCGCTGCTCGAGGCCGTCCGCCAGCCTCCGCCACTCGGCCTTGGTCAGGATGCGCGGGATGATATCGAAGGGGATGATGCGCTCCTCGGCCTCGTTCTGCCCGTAGACCGCAAAGGTGATGCCGATCCGGCGGAAGAGGAGCTCGGCCTCGAGCCGGCGGTGGGCGAGGTTGTCCGGCGCAGCCGATTCGAGCCAGCTTTTGAGGAACTCGTATCCCGGTCGGCTGTCGCCGTCGGGGAGCGTCATTTCGTCGAAGGCAGCCGGCGCCATCTTTCGTGCATCTTTCCTTGTATTGCCGGAACCCATCCGGGCGCGGTCATCCTAAACCGGGTAGCAAGAAAGACGCCAATCGTCCCCGTGGATTGGCGCAAACGGGTTTGTGAGCCGGCGGGTTTGCGGATAGCTTGCGCCTGCCCAAGAATAGACCCCGCTGCCGTTCTTTCCCGCCAGGAGACCCGTGCGCCATGACCAACCCGACAACCGTCGGCTGGGGCATCATCGGCCCCGGAACCATTGCCAAGACCTTTGCCGACGCCCTGCCGCATTCGGCCACAGGCCGGCTTGTCGCGGTGGCGACGCGCGACCCTGACAGGCCCGGACTGGCGGAGCGGTTTCCCGGCGCGCGAATTCGTCAAGGGCTACGAGGCGATCCTGGCGGACCCCGGGGTCGAGGCCATCTACATCGCTACGCCGCATCCGGCGCACGCGGAGTGGGCGATCCGGGCCGCCGAGGCGCGCAAGCACGTGCTTTGCGAGAAGCCGATCGCGGTGTCGGCTCCCGAGGCGGAGGCGATGATCGCCGCCGCCCGACGCAGCGGCACTTTCCTCGGCGAAGCCTTCATGTACCGGCTGCATCCAATGACGATCCGGCTGGTTCAACTGATCCGCGACAAGGCGGTGGGCGATGTTCGCCTCGTCCGCGACAGCATCGGCTTCACCAACCAGCGGATGGACCCGAAGGGGCGCCTCCTTGCCAATGACACGGCCGGCGGGGGATCCTCGATGTCGGCTGCTATCCGGTGTCGATTGCACGCCTCGTCGCCGGCGCCGCGGCGGGCGAGCCCTTCCTCGATCCGGTCAAGGTCACCGGCGTCGGCCACCTCGGGGCGACCGGCGTCGACGAATGGGCGGCGATCGGGATGGAGTTCCCCGGCGGGGTCATCGCCGACGCGGTGTGCAGCGTCGTCATGGGCCAGGAGAACGTTCTCCGTATCTACGGGACGCAAGGACGGATCGAAGTGAATTCGCTCTGGTTCGGCTCCGGCAAGCAAGGGGGAATTGGCGAGATCGTCGTCTACGATCGCGAAGACAGGGCCGAGACGGTCAAGGTCGAGGAGGCCGGCTGGCTCTATGCCTTCCAGATCGACGCCGCGGCCCGCGCGATCCGCGACGACCGGCAGGAATTCGATCCGCCGGGCATGACCTGGGCGGACACGATCGGCAACATGCGCACCCTCGACAAATGGCGGGCGGCAATCGGCCTCGAATATGACTTCGAGAAGCCGAAACCAAGCCGGACCGGGATCGACGGCCGGCCACTTGCGGTGTCGGCCCAACCGATGCCGCGGCGCCGGTTGCCGGGAAGCCCGATCGAGGCGTCGGTGCTCGCCCTCGGCGGCGCCAACCTCGAGACCTTCACCCAGGCGGCGATCCTCTGCGACGCCTTCTACGAGGCCGGCGGCAATGTCCTCGACAGCGCCTGGCTCTACGGGCATGGCCGCTGTGACCGCCTGTTCGGCCAATGGATGGAGTCGCGCGGGGTCCGCGACGACATCGTGCTCATCGGCAAGGGCGCGCATTCGCCGCTCACCTATCCCGACGTCATCGCCCGGCAGCTCACCGAGTCGCTCGACCGTCTGAAAACCGGCATCATCGACTTCTACTTCATGCACCGCGACAATCCGGACGTGCCCATCGGCGAATTCGTCGATGCGATGGACGCCGAGCTGCGGGCCGGTCGCATCCGGGTCTATGGCGGCTCGAACTGGACCCGCGAGCGGATGGACGCCGCCTTCGCCTATGCCGAGAAGAACCGCAGGCATCCGCCCGGGGCGCTGTCGAATAATTTCTCGCTGGCGGAGATGGTCCATCCGGTCTGGGCGGGGGTGCTCGCGGCCTCCGACGAGGCGTGGAAGGCATGGCTCCGCCGCCGGCAGATTCCGCTCTTTGCCTGGTCGAGCCAGGCGCGCGGCTTCTTCACCGAGCGCGCCGGCCGCGACCAGCGCGGCGATCCGGAACTGGTCAATGCCTGGTACAGCGAGACGAATTTCGCGCGGCGCGACCGCGCCATCGAGATGGCCAAACGGCTCGGCCGGACTCCGCTCCAGGTGGCGCTCGCCTATTGCCTTCATCAGGATTTCCCGGTGATCCCGCTGATCGGGCCGCTCGCCCTCAGCGAACTGGAAGATTCGCTCAGGGCGGTCGATATCGCCCTCACCCCGGAAGACGTGCGCTGGCTTGAGGCGGGGTAGCCGTCTCATTATCGGCGGTGTGGCGCAGGCCAGGCGTCTTGCCTATATCTATATATTGTGCGGGTCCCAACCGGGATGGGGTCATGGCCGGTCCGTCCTCTCAGGATGCACTTTCCTCGCCTGAGGCGACAGCGATTCCCTCGACCGGCCGCGTCGGGTTTGGCGATCTTGCGGGACTCCCGCCAGCGAGGAGGAACTGCGCGAGCGCGCCGAGCAATTGCGGCTCGCCGAGGAGTTGGCCGGTATCGGCATCTGGGACATCGACGTCGCCAACGACACGGTCCGCGGCACGCCGCAATTCTTCAAGATCATGGGCCTGCCAGCGACGGAAGCTCCGGTGCCGATGGATTTGCTGCGGAGCCTGCGCTTCCTCGAAGATCGCGAAGAGGTCAACCAGGGCTACCGGGACGCGGTTGCGAGCGGAGCCGATTCCTACGAAAGCGAATATCGGATCCTCCGCCCCGACGGCCAGGTCCGGTGGGTCTTCGGGAGGGGTCGTGTGGTCCGCGACGCGAACGGCAAGCCGATACGCTACAGCGGCGCCGATATCGACGTCACCGAGCGCAAGGCGGCCGAGCATGCCCTCGCGGAAAGCGAGGAGCGGCTGTATTTGGCGGTCGAGAGCGCCGACCTCGGCATCTGGGATTGGAACGTCGTCACCAACGAGATCACCTACAGCGAAAAGGCCAAGCAGCTTTTCGGATTCCCGCCCAACGTGCCGGTCACCTTCGAGCAGGTTCGCGACGCCACCCATCCGGATGATCTGCCTCGCACCTCGGCGATGGCGCGCCGCGCGCTCGACCCGTCGCTCCGGTCGACCGAATCCTACGAGTACCGCATCATCCGCCCGGACGGCGAGGTGCGCTGGGTGCTTGCCTATGGCAGGGCGAAGTTCGCCAATATCGAGGGTCGCGACCAGGCGTACCGCTATATCGGCACCATCCAGGACATCTCGGAGCGCAGGCAAGGCGAGGAACACCGGAGATTCCTCATCGCGGAACTCCAGCACCGGGTAAAAAATACCCTGAGCGTCGTCAATGCCATCGCCAGCCAGACCTTTCGGGACAGCGGCGATGCGACCGCGCGCGAGGCCTTCTCGGCGCGGCTGAGCGCCCTCCGCGACGCGCACGATGTCCTCGTGCGGGAAAACTGGCGATCAGCCGGGTTGGGCGAAGTCGTCACGGCGGCGCTGGCTCCGCACCGGAGCGGGCAGGGCCGCTTCACGATAGCCGGGCCTGATCTTCGTCTCTCGGCGCGGCAGGTGGTTGCGCTGACGCTGGCGCTGAACGAACTCGCAACCAACGCGGCGAAATACGGCGCACTCTCCAACGCGTCAGGTCGCGTCGATGTCGGCTGGCGGCTGGCGCCGGCCGGGTCGGGACAGGAACTCCGTTTCACGTGGTCGGAGACGGGCGGCCCTCAAGTCGCCCCGCCGCTCCACTCGGGCTTTGGACTGCGGCTGATCCGGGACAGCCTCCCCGCCGATTTCGGGGGTCGCGTCGACGTGGAGTTTCCTGCATCGGGGCTGACCTGCACGCTCGTCGCGCCATGGTGACGCTGTCGCAGGCCGGCCGAGCTCGGACTATGTCGCGAGCTGGAAGCGCTCGAAGCGATGGAGTTCCTCCTCGATCCGGCGTTTGAGCGAGGCGCGCGGTCCGTCGCCGATCCACGTCCATTTCTGCACGAGAAGCTTCCCGGCGGCGCGGTCGGTCTTGAGGTCGAGGGCCGCGACGATCTCGTCGCCGACCAGAACCGGGAGCGCGAAGTAGCCGAACCGGCGCTTATCCTTTGGCACATAGGCCTCGAAACGATGCTCGTAGCCGAAGATGAGGTTTAGCCGTTTCCGCTGGATGATGAGCGGATCGAACGGCGACAGGATGTGGACCAGAGGCTCCGTCGCGCCGAGACCGGCCTCGAGGCTCTCCGGCCGCGCCCAGTGCCCGGTCTTGCCGGCGCCTTCCATCGCGACCGGAACCAGTTCGCGCCGGCGCACCCTGGCGTCGATCAGCCGGCGCATCGCCGGTTTCCGCGGCGCGTCCATGTAGCAGGCGGAATCGAGGCTGATCACGCCCTGTGAGCGGAGCGCACGGTCGAGGAGATAGGCGACCATCTCCCGCTCGGATGCCGGCTTCGGCAGGCTCTTCCAACCGAAATGCCGCTCGGCCAGCTCATAGGTCTTGAGCATGCCGTTCCGCTCGCTGATCGTCACCTTGCCCATGAAGAAGGCCGACTGCAGCACGCGCTTCGAAGGCTTGCGGCTCGCCCACGGGTGCAGCTTGTCGACGAGAACGTCGTCATCGATGTCGCGGATCGACAACGCTCCTTCCTTGCGCAGGCGGGCGAGGACCTTGCGGATCTCGGCGGGCGTCACCGTGCCGAACCAGGCGTGCGGTTCGCGGCGATAATGCCGCATCGCGCCGGTGAAGAACCGGATGTCCCTGGCCGGCACATAGGAGAGGGCGTGGGTCCAGTACTCGAACACGCTCTTGTCGACGCTCTGGGCACGGCGGAGGTGCTCGCGCTGATAGCCGGGGATGCGGGTATAGAGGATGTGGTGGTGGCAGCGCTCGATCACGTTGATGGTGTCGATCTGCACATAGCCGAGATGTTCGACGGCGGCTTGCGTCGCCTCCGGCCCGTCGCCAAACGGCGCGGGCGCGTCGAGGCGCTGGGCGCCGAGCCAGATGCGCCTTGCCTCGGCATTGCTGACCGCGTGGTCTTTCCGGACGGGAGGCATGTCGATGCGCTGTCCGGCCTCAGATCAGCTTCAGGCCCTTGAGGCTGGCATGGCCGGTCTTGCCGACGATGATGTGGTCGTGGACCAGGATGCCGAGGGGCTTGGCGATATCGACCACCGACTTGGTCATCTGGATGTCGGCGCGCGACGGGGTCGGATCCCCGGAGGGATGATTGTGGACCATGATGATCGCCGTCGCCGACAGCTCGAGTGCGCGTTTCACCACCTCGCGCGGATAGACCGGCGTGTGGTCGACGGTGCCGCTCTGCTGGACCTCGTCGGCGATCAGCGCGTTCCGTTTGTCGAGGAAAAGGATGCGGAACTGCTCGACCGGCTCGTAGCCCATGGCACCGCGGCAATAGGCGATGACCTCGTGCCAGGAGGAGAGCACCTCGCGCTGCTTGACCTGGTCCTTGAGAAAGCGTTGCGCGGCCGCATAGACGGCCTTGAGATGCTGCGCCGTCTTCTCGCCGACGCCCTCGACCTCGGTCAGACGCGCGACCGGCGCCGCGAGCACCTCGGCGAAGCTGCCGAAACGGCCAAGCAGGGCCTTGGCGATCGGCTTGGTGTCGACCCGCGGGATCGCCTGGAACAGGATCAGCTCGAGGAGCTCGTAATCCCTGAAACCCTCGCCGCCGACCTCCGCGAATCGCTCGCGAACCCTCTCGCGATGCTCGAGGTAGTGGGGGACGCCGCCGCCCTTCTCGCGAAATCCCGTCATGCACGGCTGCGTGGAGGGGTCAGGCCTTTTGGCGATAGCGTGAAGATCTCATAGCCGGTCCCGGTCACCCCGACCGAGTGCTCGAACTGCGCCGACAATGAACGATCCCGCGTCACCGCCGTCCAGCCGTCCGACAGGATCTTCACCTGCGGGCGGCCAAGATTGATCATCGGTTCGACCGTGAAGATCATGCCCGGCTTGAGGACCACGCCCTCGTTCGGGCTGCCGTAGTGGAGGATGTTGGGGACGTCGTGGAAGAGGCGGCCGACGCCGTGGCCACAAAAATCGCGCACGACGCTGCAGCGTTCGTGCTCGGCGTAGTCCTGGATCGCGGCGCCGATGTCGCCGGTGGTTCCGCCCGGCCGCATGGCTTCGATGCCGCGCATCATCGCCTCATAGGTCACGTCGACCAGGCGCTCGGCAGCGCGCTTGACGCTGCCGACCTTGTACATGCGGCTCGAATTGCCGTGCCAGCCGTCGAGGATCAAGGTGACGTCGATGTTGACGATATCGCCGTCGCGGAGCGGCTTGTCGCCGGGAATGCCGTGGCAGACGACGTGGTTGACGGAGGTGCAGCAGGACTTGGTGTAGCCCTTGTAGCCGAGGGTGGCCGGAATCGCGCCGTGCGCCATGGCGAAGTCGTAGACGAAGTCGTCGATCGCTTGGGTCGGCAGGCCCGGGCGGATCAGCGGGTTGATCTCGTCGAGGCATTCCGCGACCAGCCGCCCGGCCCGGCGCATGCCGGCAAAGGCCTCCGGCCCATGCAGCTTGATCTGCCCATCATTCTTGAGCGGCGCGAGCGCCGCGTCGACGTAATTGACCATCCCTAGACTCCGGCCGCGCGGCCCGCGCGACATCGCGAGCATATGACGATTTCCGGCCGGCGATACAAGGTTGTTGCGGCCCGCCGGACTGCGTGAAACGGGCGCGCCAGCCTCACAGCGCGGCGCTGTGGGTCCTTTGGGATTGGGCGCGATAGGCGTCGAAAGCGGCGGCGACGGCTCGAACCAGGCTCCTTGCCTCCGGCTCGACCTCGATCAGCCATCCCTCGCGGCGGATGACGCCCTCGCCGGCAAGGCGGTCGAGTTCCGGGAGCGCGTCCGAAATAGCCTCTATGTCCTCGCCGCGGGCGCGGCACACGCTAGCCGCATCGACGCGGAAATCGCACATCAGCCGTTCGATCAACTCGGCGCGGAGGCGATCCTCATTGCCGAGGGGAAAGCCCTTCACCGTCGCAAAGCGGCCGTCGGCGATTGCCGCGAGATAATCGCGGGTCACCGTCGCGTTCTGGACATAGCCGGCCGGCAGGCGGCCGATCGCCGAGGCGCCGAGGCCGATCAGCGTCCCGGCGGGATCGGTGGTATAGCCCTGGAAGTTACGGTGAAGCACGCCTCCCGCGGCGGCGAGCGCCATGCTGTCCGACGGGAGCACGAAATGATCGAGGCCGATCCGCAGGTAATCGGCGGCTTCGAGCCGGGCGGCGACGGCCTCGGCCTGGTCGTTCCGCGCCGCGCCGGCGGGAAGGGCGCCGGCGTCGATCTTGCGCTGGTGCTTCTTGAACGCCGGTACATGCGCATAGCCGAAGACGGAAAACCGGTCCGGCCGGAGCGAGAGGCAGGCCTCCACCGTCTCTACGGATGACGCGACGGTCTGGTGCGGCAGCCCGTAGATGAGGTCGATGTTGATGCCGGGAATCCCGGCAGCACGGAGGCGATCGACCGCCAGCGCCGTTTCGTCAAGGCTCTGGCGGCGATTGATCGCCGCCTGGACCGCCGGATCGAGGCTCTGGACGCCGAGGCTCGCGCGCGTCACCCCGGTCTCGCCGAGCGTGCGCGCCATTTCCAGATCAAGCGTGCGCGGATCGATCTCGACGGCGATCTCGGCTCCGGGCCTGACGTCGAAGCCAGCCCGCAGGTGGTCGATCAGCGTCCGGAATTCGCCGGGCGCAACGATGGTCGGGGTGCCGCCGCCGAAATGGATATGGACGACCGGCAGGGGTCGCCCGAGATGGGCCGCGACCATGGCGATCTCCCGGCGAAGGGCAGCGACATAGGCGCTGACCGGCCCGCGCCGGGCGGTCACCGACGTATTGCAGCCGCAATACCAGCACATCCGCCGGCAGTAGGGGATGTGGAGGTAGAGAGACGCCATCGTGGCCGCGGCAAGGGCGCCGAGCCAGCCTGCATAGGCTTCGGGACCGACCGCGGGCGAAAAATGCGGCGCGGTCGGGTAGCTGGTGTAGCGGGGCAGCCGTTCGTCGGCGTAGCGGGCGATCAGGTCGGGGCGCATGTCTTGTCCGGACAGAGGCGCAACGTCACGCCGATATCGGCGACGAGTCCTTGATTTGGCGCAAAGTTCGCCAATGGCGGATGGCGCGGACCCGCCGCTTACGTGCTAGTCCTGCGGCGGAAAGGGAAGAACCATGCCTCACAGCCAGTCCGCGCCGATCGTAACCGCGGCGCTCCTCGTCATCGGCGACGAGATCCTCTCCGGCCGGACCAAGGACAAGAACATCGGCTACACCGCCGAATACCTGACCAATATCGGCATCGACCTCCGCGAGGTGCGGGTCGTTGCCGACGTCGAGGACGACATCATCGCAGCGCTCAACGCGCTCCGGTCCCGCTACGACCACGTTTTCACCACCGGCGGTATCGGCCCGACCCACGACGACATCACCGCCGACGCCGTCGCCAAGGCTTTCGGCGTCCCGATCGGTGTCGATCCGCGCGCCGTCGCGCTTCTCCTCGAACGCATCCCCAGGGACCAGCTCAACCAGGCGCGGCTTCGCATGGCGCGCATCCCGGAAGGGGCCGAGCTGATCGAGAATTCGGTGTCCAAGGCGCCCGGCTTCTCGATCGGCAATGTTCACGTCATGGCCGGCGTGCCGTCGATCATGCAGGCCATGCTCGATGCGCTGGCGCCGCGCCTCGCCACCGGCCGGAAGATGCTGTCGCGCTCGTTTCCCGCCGGGCTCAAGGAGGGCGACATCGCCGCTCCGCTCGGCGCGGTCCAGGCGAGTTTTCCCGACGTGCCGATCGGCAGCTACCCGAGCTTCGATCCGGCAACCGGCTTCACCACCAATATCGTGCTCCGCTCCCGCGATGAGGCGCGTCTCACGGCCGCCGAGGCGGCGGTCAAGACGATGCTGGCCGAGGTCAAGGCGGGGCTCGCCGCGAAATAGCCTGGCCGCGCGGTCAGCACCGGCGGCCGCAGCGATTTTTCCTGTGGACCGGGGCGACGCATGCTTGGCATGGTCGGACAGGGGGCCGATGGTTCGGCCTTTCGGGTTGAGCAATGCCGAGGGGGATCATGGCCGAGCCGCGGAGCGACAAGGCGTTTCCGGTGTCCTGGGATCAGTTCCATCGCGACGCCCGGGCGTTGGCCTGGCGCCTTTCAGACAAGGGAAGCTGGCAGGCGATCGTCTGCGTCACCCGCGGCGGGCTGGTGCCGGCGGCGATCATCGCGCGCGAGCTCGGCATCCGCCTGATCGAGACGGTCTGCGTCGCGTCCTATCACGAATACAAGGAGCAGGGCGGCCTCGACGTCCTGAAGCCGATCGGCCGCGACATCGTCGATCTCGCCGAAGGGAAGGGCGCCGCGGTGCTCGTCATCGACGACCTGGTCGACACCGGCAAGACGGCACGGCTGGTCCGCGACATGGTGCCGAAGTGCCACTACGCCACCATGTACGCCAAGCCGGCCGGCCGGCCGCTGGTCGACACCTTCATCACCGAGGTGAGCCAGGACACCTGGATCTATTTCCCCTGGGACATGGGTTACGCCTTCCAGCCGCCGATCGCGCAAGGGACGATGGGGTAACGGCCAGAAACTCAAGCCGGCTCGCGAACGCCGCGGTCAAAGAATGAGGTCGGCGTCCTTCAGATTGTGAACGTCGAGGACCTTGATCTCGATATCGGCCTTGCCGTCGCCGTCGAGATCGCCGGCGAGCTTGCCGCCCTTGAAGCGAAGCTCCCCGGCCTTGTCGTGGAAGCCTTTCTTGCCGATGAATTTGAAGGGATTGTCAAAGCCTCCCGGCTTGGCGTCGATCAGGTGTACGTCGATCCGATCGCCCCTCTTGAAATCGAGGATAATGTCGCGGGATGCTCCCTTGACGGTGTCGCCGTCGTCGAACTGGAAGATGTCGTTGTCAGGACCACCATGCAGCGTATCGGTGCCGGGGCCGCCATTGAGAAGATCCCTGCCGCGGCCGCCGTCGAGGAAGTCGTTGCCGGCGCCGCCGAAAAGGCCGGGCGTCGCGGTCTGGGCGTATCCGGCCGGAGCGACGGTGATCGGGCCGCCGGAATCGTCGCCATCACCCCCGTAGATCGTGTCGTTGCCCCCGGCGCCGTACAGGGCGTCGCGGCCCTCTCCGCCCTCGATGTAGTCGGGACTGGTCGTCGGATGCTTGAAGTTTTGCTCGATGAAGTCGTCGCCGGCGCCGCCGTAGAGATGGTCGCCGGTATTGGTGGCGCCGCCCTGGAGCCAGTCATTCCCCGAGCCTCCATAGAAGTCGCCGAAGGAGGCGGCGGCATCCCAATACGCATACAGAAGATCGTTGCCATCGCCGCCGTCGAGGTAAACCTTGCCCACCGCGTCCGTACTGAGGTCGTCCTCACCGGCAATCCCATAGAGCCGGTGGTAGTGCAAGCTGTAGTCGACGGTGTCATCGGTCGGGAAGGTCCCGGCATCGCCGATAAAAGTGCTGGTGTCGACCATCGCTATCCTCCGGAAGTCCGCGACACAGAATGCCGTTCTTTCGAGCGCGACGCCATTCAATTTGACATGGTTCGACTGTGGACCTGGGCCGAAGCTATGCCGACAACCGCTTTACCACCGCCGGGCCGCCCTTGATCGCACCGATCCGCGCCACCGCGTCGCCGAGCGGTTCGTTCACCACAACCATGTGGTGACCGCTGGCATGAACGATCCGGTCCGGCGCGGCGACGATGGCGACGTGGCCGGGCCAGAAGATCAGGTCGCCGCGATGGAGGTCGGCATGCAGGCCGCCTTCGACGGATGTCCCAAGGGCGTCCTGCTGCATGTCGGTATCGCGCGGCGCCGCGATTCCGGCTTCCATGAGCGAGAGCTGGACCAGCGCCGAGCAGTCGAGCCCGAGGCTGGTGCGTCCGCCCCAGAGATAGGGAATGTTGATGAAGCCCTCGGCGATCGCAACATAGTCCTCGGCGGGCGGAACATCGATTGGCTCGACATGCGGCGCGAAGATCGCCCGGTCGCCGTCGGCAAGGAGCCGGAACACCGTGCCGCGAACTTCGACCTCGGAGCCGAGCACCACGCGGCTGCCGATCGACAGCGTCGCGACCGGCGGCGCCTTGATCTCAGGGCCGGGATAGACAAAGGTGCGGAGCGCCGAAACTTTGTGGGTCGGTTCAGGATTTGCCGGGCCTAGCGCCTTGCTGTGGAGGAAGCCGACATAGCCGTCGGTCTGGTTCTGTCCCCACGACCAGCCGTCTTCGGTATCGGCATAGACCCGGAAGAGTTCACCGCAGAAGAGCTCGCTCGCGTAGGGCGTGCCGGCGCCGGGCTTGGCGCGAAGCGGAACCGAGGGGACCCGGACCCGCTTGAGCATGCCGTCGACGAAGCGCGTCGCCGCGACGCGGCCGCGGAGCCGCGAGTTGGCAAGGTCGGGGCGATAAGGGTTGATGCGCGGGTCGAGCCGCTCTTCCGTCATTGACGATCCATAGCCATGGACGCGCGCCACGGCAACGGCTCGTCGGATTCACCACCGATCGGCGCGAGGAAACGTTGCGGACGGCCCCGCCGGCTCGTATGAAACCGCCTTTCCCCACACAGACGCGCGAGTCCGGCTATGTCCTTGTCCCTTGCCACTGCCCAGACCATCCTTCGCGAAGCTCTGGCCCATGCGCGCCAGGCGAATTACAAGCCGCTCTGCGTCGTGATCCTCGATCAGCGCGGCGCGGTGACCGCCGCGGCGAGCGAGGACGGCACCAGCCTCCGGCGTTTCGAGGTCGCCCAGGGCAAGGCGCTCGGTGCGCTCGCCTTCAATCTCGGTTCGCGGAAACTGGGCGAGATGGCGGTCGAGCGTCCGCATTTTTTCGCCGGCGCGGCGCATGCCGTCGGCGGCCTCGTGCCGGTGGCGGGCGGTGTCCTCGTCAAGGACGCCGCCGGCACGGTCATCGGCGCGGTCGGCATCTCCGGCGAGACCTCGGACAACGACGAAACCGCCGCGGCGGCGGGCATCAAGGCGGCCGGCCTCGTCGCCGACGGCGGGTAAGGAGGCGACCCGCCGGGACCTCGAACAAGCCAGCCGAACGGGACGAAGATGGCCACCATCACCTATCTCACCACGGTCGAGTTCGGCGCCGGCGCTCTGTCCGGCCTGCCCGACCAGCTCGCCGCGCTCGGTGTCCGGCGGCCGCTCGTCGTCAGCGACCGCGGGCTGGAGAAGACCGGCCTTGCCGGCCGCGTCGCAGGGCTCTGCCCCGAGCCCGCGCTGCTCTTCCTCGACGTTCCCGCCAACCCGACCGAGGCGGCATCGGAGGCGGCGCTCGTCGTCTATCGCGGCGGGAACTGCGATGGCATCGTCGCCGTCGGCGGCGGCTCGCCGATCGACCTCGGCAAGGCGGTGGCGCTTCTTGCGACCCATGACGCTCCGCTCGAGACTTACGCGGCGATCTACGGCGGCATCCCCAGGATCACCGCCGCGGTGGCGCCGGTGGTGGCGATCCCGACCACCGCCGGAACCGGGTCCGAGGTCGGGCGGGCGGCGCTGATCACCCTCGACGACGGCCGCAAGCTTGGCTTCATCAGCCCGCATTTGATCCCGAAGCGCGCCATCTGCGACCCCGAGCTGACGCTGGGGCTGCCGCCGGGACTGACCGCCGCCACCGGCCTCGACGCGCTGTCCCACTGCATCGAGACGTTCCTCTCGCCCCGCTTCAATCCGCCGGCCGAGGCGATCGCCCTCGACGGCGCCGGCCGGATCTGGCGAAATCTACCGCGCGCGGTCGCCGCGGGCGGCGATGTTGCGGTGCGCTCGGAGATGATGATGGGCGCCCTCGAAGGCGGGCTCACCTTCCAGAAAGGGCTCGGGGCCGTGCATGCGCTGTCGCACGCTCTCGGCGGACTGAAGTCGCCAAGCCTCCACCACGGCACGCTCAACGCGATCCTTCTGCCGCCGGTGATCCGCTTCAACGCCGCCTATGTCGGCGACAAGCTCGATCGGCTCAACGCGGCGATGGGCCTTGCGGCGGGCGCCGACCTTGCAGCGGCGGTGGACGATCTCAACCGCCGACTCGCCATCCCGGCCGGCCTCAAGTCGATGGGGGTTGGCGCGGATGTGCTCCCCTGGATCGTCGAAAGGGCGCTCGCCGACCACAGCCATGCTACCAATCCGCGCCCGGCCACGGCCGAGGATTATCGGCGGATCCTCGACGAAGTGATGGTCTGACGATATGGCCGCGCCGCCGACGTTAAGAAGGCCGAAACCTTCCTTTCAGTGAGTCCGCGGCTGTCCATTCCCACTTGGCGGCCGATCCGCCACTCTGGCATCGACAGGGGCGCTCACGAGTGACCGGGAGGGCCTGCCGCCTGGTTGCGGTGGGCCGGGGGCCGGAGGAAATTCAGAACGCATGACCACCTTGGGTGGCGCGACCGGCAATAGCTTCGTGACCGAAGTCCTCATTCTCGTTGTCCTGATTGCCGCCGCGCTCGCCGCCCTCGCGATCAACCGGCAGCGTGTCATCCGGGAGCTTCGCGACTCCGAGCGCGCCTTTCGCGACCTTTACGAGAGCATCAACGAGGGTGTCTTCCGCTCGACGCTCGACGGCCGGATGATCAGCGCCAACCCGTATCTGGTGCGGCTCAACGGCTTCGACAGCGAGGCGCAGATGCTCCGCGAAGTCAACGACATCGCCGGCGAATGGTATGTCGATCCCACCCGGCGGGCCGAGATCCACGCGATGCTGGTTAAGTCCGGAAAGGTCGCGGGCCTCGTCTCCGAGGTCTACCGCTACCGGACTCGCGAGCGGATCTGGATCGAGGAGAACACCCGCCTCGTCCGCGACGGAAAAACGAGCGAGCCGCTCTACTACGACGGCACGGTTCGCGAAGTGACCGAGACGGTCCGGCGGCTCGAGCTGCAGGCACGCCATGAGAAGATCGCCTCGGTCATTTCCGGCTGCCTCTATCAGCAGCGGATGGACGCCGAAGGCAGGCACAGCATGACCTACGCCAGCGTCGGCCTGGTCAACCTCTTCGGGATAACGCCGGAGGAGGCCATGGCGGACGCCTCGGTCCTGACCGAGGCCGTCCACCCCGACGATCGCGAAATGCTGCATGAAAGCTTTCGCCAATCGGCCGCAAACCTGACGCCGCGCGAATGCGAATACCGGATCATCGCACGGGACGGGGTCGAGAAGTGGGTATTCGGGCGTTCCGTGCCCGAGAGTCAGGCCGACGGATCCGTCCTCTGGCACGGATTTGTCGCCGACGTCACCGACCGTAAGCGCTCGGCAGCCGAGATCCACAAACTCGCCTATTTCGATCCGCTCACGGCGCTGCCGAACCGGACGATGCTCCTCGACGACCTCAACCACACGCTGGCGGCGAGTGCCGAGCGGCGGAGCTGGGGCGCGCTTCTTTTCATTGATCTCGACCAGTTCAAGCTTCTCAACGACACCAAGGGTCACCATGCCGGCGATCGGCTCCTCTGTGCGATTGCCGAACGGCTCCGCTCCTGCACCGACCGAACCGAGCTCGTCGCCCCGCTTCGGCGGCGATGAATTCGTAATCCTCTGCCGCGACCTCGGTGCCGGCCGCGACGCGGCGGAAGAGACGGTGCGGCGGCTCGGCGCCACGGTCGCGTCGCTGCTTGCGGCCCCGTTCGAACTCGACGGGTCGTGGTTTGCGCCGACGGCGAGCATCGGCGTCGCCATGTTCCGCGGTGACGATACCGCCGAGGACGAGCTCCTGAAGCAGGCCGACGTGGCGATGTATGCGGCCAAGGGAACCGGCCCCGGCCTCCTCCGTTTCTTCGAGCCGGAAATGCAGGTGGCGCTTGAGGAAAGGCTGCAGCTCCGCAACCAGCTTCGCGAGGCGATCGGGAAAGACGAGCTTCTCCTCGTCTACCAACCGCAGGTCGACGGCAGCCGGCGCTGTTTCGCCGCCGAGGCGCTGGTCCGTTGGCGCCATCCCGAGCGCGGCCTGATCGAGCCCGCGACTTTCCTCCCTCTGGTCGACCAGCCAAGCCTTGCCGCGGCGATCGACGCCTTCGTGCTCCGCACGGCTTGCGCCGCGCTCCGCGCCTGGCGGGACCGCGCCGAGACGGCCCGCATCGGTGTTTCGGTCAATATCAGCGCGCACCAGCTCAGCCGGCCGGAATTCGTCGCGACGGTCGGCGCGGCGCTGCTTGAAGCCGACGCCGATCCGTCGCTCCTGACGCTTGAGCTCACCGAGCATGTGATGCTCGACAATGTGGTCGAGGTCAGCCGGTCGATGGCGCAGCTCAAAGGGATGGGGGTGAAGCTCGCTCTCGACGATTTCGGGACGGGCTACTCCTCGCTGTCCTATCTGAAGCTGCTGCCGTTCGACATCCTCAAGATCGACCGCTCCTTCGTTCGCGATCTCGAGACCGACCCGAGCGACCGGGCGATCGTCCAGACCATCCTCAATATCGCCGAGAGCCTGAAGGTGTCGGTCATCGCCGAAGGCGTCGAGACCGAGCGGCAAATGCTGCTTCTCCGGCAACTCGGCTGCCATGCCTATCAAGGCTACTATTTCGCCCGGCCGATGTCGGCGGATGAATTCCGCCGCTATGCCGCGGAGCCGGCCGCTCACCCGCCGCAGGAGCGGCGTCTGTCGGCCTGACTTCACATGGTTCCGGCCCGCGACGGAAGCCGTCCGTTCGGATCGCGCTTGAGCTTGCCGAGATCGTAGCCGAGCGCCGCGAGGTCGGCGAAGGCGCTGTCGGTTCTGCAAGGATCGCCGATATTCGCAATCGGCACTGCCGGCGGCCCGGTGACCTCCGGCGAAGCCGCCATTGCCGGGCCCGCCGCGATGATGATGGCCATGGTTGCGACGACGATCCGCATGATGCCCTCCTTTTGCGCCCGTCTCCGGCGCGTTGATAGTCTGGTGATGCATCCTAACGACCGGTAGCTGAACCGAGCGCCGGCCCGGAGTTCAGCCGGCGTTCAGGCTTCTGCCGGTGTCTCTCGAGGCGGCAGGCCGAGTGTGACGCGAGGAAGGGTATCGGCTATCGTCCGCGCCGATTCATGCCGACAGCTCGATCCCGACCCGAAAGGAATCCGTCAATGGCCAATCATCCCGCCATCCAGCCCGGTCGCGCCGCCGTTATCACCGGCGGGGCAAGCGGCATCGGTCTCGCAGCGGCCAAGCGCTTCGCTTCGCTCGGGCTGAGGGTGATGATCGCCGATCTCGACCAAGCCGGTCTCGACGCCGCCGCCGCGGCGATCGCCGAGGCAGCGAAAGGGAGCAAGGCCGAGGTCGTCACCGCGGTCACCGATGTGAGCCGCATCGAGGACGTGCGCTTCCTCAAGGACCGCGCCTACGACGCCTTCGGCGAGGTGGCGGTGCTGATGAACAATGCCGGCACCGGACCGGGTGGCGGCCCGTTCGACCACTACGACCGCTGGCAGCATGTGATCGGGGTCAATCTCTGGGGCGTCATCAACGGCGTCCACACTTTCACCCAGGCGATGATCGACCAGGGCGGGCCGGCGATGATCGTCAACACCGGCTCGAAGCAGGGCATCACCAGCCCGCCCGGCGACACCGCCTACAACGTCTCCAAGGCGGGCGTGAAGACGATCACCGAAGGCCTGCAGCATGCGCTCCGCAATCTCGCGGGCGGCGCGGTCACCGCGCATCTCCTCGTCCCCGGCTGGACCTTCACCGGCCTCACCGCCCGGCATGGCGGCGAGAAGCCGGCGGGCGCCTGGACGCCGGACCAGGTGGTCGACATGATGCTGGAACGGACGGGGAGGGGCGACTTCTACATCATCTGTCCCGACAACGAGGTGTCGAGCGCGCTCGACGCCAAGCGCATCCTGTGGGCGGCCGGCGACATCGCCGAGAACCGCCCGCCATTGTCGCGCTGGCATCCCGACTACGCCAAGGCCTTCGCCGATTTCGTCGATAAGGGTTGAGACAGCGAGGCCTCGGCCCGCCGTCGGTGAGGAAGGTCGCATCGCCGTCGAGCTGCGGCAGACGTTCGCGATACCGGGCGATGTGCGGTGTCTACCTGCTTCGGGGCTGAACCAAACGGCGCAAGAGGGTGCCGAGGCCCTTGTCGGGCAAGGCTCTAGTCGCGCTGCCCACCGAGCGCGGACCAGCGTGTGGCCGCGATGTCGTCGCCGGATTTCGATTCGACCCAACCGTTCTCGTCCGGCCCATGCTCCTTCTTCCAGAACGGTGCGCGGGTCTTGAGGAAATCCATTAGGAAGCGCGCCGCGTCGAAGGCCGCATCGCGATGCGCCGAGGCGGCGGCGACGAGGACGATGTTCTCGCCGGGATGGATCCGGCCGTAGCGGTGGACGACCGTGATCCCGGCAAGCGGCCACCGGCCGGCCGCCTCGCCGGCAATCCGGGCGATCTCCGCCTCGGCCATGCCGGGATAGTGTTCGAGCTCCAGCGCGGCGAGGCGGCCGTCCTCGTCGCGGCAGATGCCGGTGAAGGTGACGACCGCGCCGACGGCTTTGCTTAGCCGGGAAAGCCGCGCCGCCTCGGCGGCGGCGTCGAAGTCTTCGTGCTGCACCCTGATCGAGACGTCGGCCATCTCAGCCGCCGGTCATCGGCGGGAACAGCGCGACCTCGCGGGCCGTCACGACCGGGGCATCACGGCCGGCATGGACGCGGTCGACCGCGACGCGGATCGCCGTCGGTTCGGCGAGCGCGTGCTCGTATTCCGGACCGCGGCCCTTGAGCCAGCCGATCAGGTCGGCGACGGTCGCGACCCCCTCGGGCAGCGTCACCTCTTCCTCGGTCAGACCGATCCGCTCGCGCACCCAGGCAAAATACACAAGCTTCACGCTCTTACCTTCCTCCGGCGCCATGCACTCGCCTATGTGAGCAACCGGGCGGCCGAAGTCCAGTATCGTGCGAGCCGCACCGGCCGCCTACTCGTCCTCGTTGATCAGATGGAGCACGCCGGCGCGGAAATAATCGTAGCCGGTATAGAGGGTGACGAGCGCCGAGATCCAGAGGAGGAGGAGCCCGACATAGGAGACGAAACCGATGTCGCTGCCAAGCACGGTCAGGCCGCCGAAGATGCGATCCCCGGCGGGTCCGGCGATCAGGAAGCCAATCGCCACCATCTGCATGGTCGTCTTCCACTTGGCGAGCCGGCTTACGGGCACGCGGACGCGGACTCCGGCGAGGAATTCGCGAAGGCCGGAAACCGCCACCTCGCGGACGAGGATGATGATCGCCGCGATCAGCGACCAGCCGCCGATCGTGTTGTCGGAGACGAGCAGCATCAGGGCGGTCGCGACGAGCAGCTTGTCGGCGATCGGGTCGAGCATCCGCCCGATCGCCGATTGCTGGCGCCAGAGACGGGCGAGGTACCCATCGAGGAAATCGGTCACGCTCGCGGCAATGAAGATGAACAGCGCAAGCCAGCGGCCGAAATACGTCCCCGGCATGTAGCAGGCTACGACGGCCGGCACCGCGAGGATGCGGCCATAGGTCAGGAGATTCGGCAGCGACAGGGGCCCGGCGCGCGGCGGGGCTCCTGGCATCGTGGGGGTCTGGACCATGGTTGTGACCGTTCGTAGCCGGCATGATGGTTCGGCGGGCGGCAACGTCAAGGAAATTGCGTTAGTCTCCGGCCGCGCGACTTCCGGAATCGTCTGCCCATGAGCCCTCCATTTTCGGCCCGCGACATGCAAAAGCCCATCCGCCACATCCTTCGTGCCGCCGCCAATTCCCTTGCCGGCTTCCGCCACCTTCTGGCGACCGAACTCGCGGCGCGGATCGAAATAGCGGCGTCGGTCCTGGCTTTTCTATGGCTCGCCGTTCTCGGCCGGCCGGTTCGCGATTTCGTCATCCTGCTCGTCCTTTTTTGCATTTTGATGAGCGTCGAGGCGCTCAATACGGCGATCGAACGGATTGTCGACCGGCAATCCCCCGAAATCTCGGAATTCGCCCGCGCCGCCAAGGATCTCGGCTCGACCGCGGTCTTCTTCCTACTCTCGGCGGCGGGGATCTTCCTGATCGCGGCGACGGCCGACGCGGCCGGGCTGATCGTCCTTTGACGCCGGCCTCGCGTGGACTTGGCTGCCGGCCGGCCCTATAGCTCCCGAACGTCCCCGGGAACCGGAAATGGAAGCGAAGACCCTTCCCTATGTGGTTGTCGCGGCGCCGACCTGCCGGCGGCCGCGCATGCTCGGGCAGCTCCTCGACTCCTTCGCCAGGCTCGATCCGGCGGAGGCGACGGTTTCCTTCGTGATCGTCGACAATGCGCCGGAGGCGCCGGTCAAGGAGGTCGTCGACGCCTGGCGGCAGCGGACCGGGCTCAATGTCCGCTACATCCTCGAACGCGAGTCCGGCATCCCCTTCGCGCGGAACCGCGCCCTCGACGAGGCGATCGCGCTCGGCGCCGATTTCCTCGCCTTCGTCGATGACGACGAATTCGTCGATCGGAGCTGGCTCAAGGTGATCGTCGCGCATCAGCGCCGGGAGGGCTCCGACTTCGTCGGCGGCCCGGTGCGGCTGGCTCCGCCCGAGCCCGGCAGCCCGGTCGGCGGCCTCGTCTTCAACGGCGTCCGCCAGCGCTATATCCGCAAGGAACGGAAGAACGCCAGGCGGCGGCAGGCAGGCCGCGACGGCAGCGTCACCATCATTACCAACAACTGGCTTGCCGATGTGGCCTGGATGCGGCGGCACGACCTCCGCTTCGACGTCGCTCTCCGCTACACCGGCGGCTCCGACACCGCCCTCTATCACAAGGCGAAGAGCCTCGGCGCAACCTCGTCCTGGTGTCCGGAGGCGATCGTCTACGAGACGGTTCCGCCGGAGAGAATGTCGCTCGGCTATCAGCTCCGGCGCGCCCGCGACCAGGCGGCAACCAGCTTTCTCCGCAAGAGCGCGGATGAGCGGCGGAGCGTTCCGGTCAACGTCGCCACCGCCGCCGGCAAAGTGATCTTCGGCGGGCTCCTGGTCCTGGTCTCCCCCTTGACCGCCGGGCGGACGCTGGTCGATGGCGTCCGCCTCGTCGGCTACGGCATCGGCTACGGCTACGCCATGGCCGGCGGGCGTTCGCGCCACTATGAGGCGCTGCAGGGGGAATAGAACGGAGGCGAGCCCGCCGGGCCGGTTTGCGCTGGATCAAGCCGCCGCCCGCGGCGTTCCTGCATCAAGGAAAGCGTCCGTGACAGGCCGGCAGCCGCGACAAACCGGCGGCGCGCGCAACCCGTCAGGAATCCGCGAATGGCCCTCGAAGACCTCCGCAAGGCGCTGAGACCGGCGCTGATCGCGATTCCCGCGATCGGGCTCGCCGCCGGCCTTGCCGCGCAGGGGGCGGGATTCGCCGCCGTCGCCGTCGTTTGCTTCATGGCCGGGACGCTGCCGGTCCTGCTCGTCGCTTGTCGCCGAGATCGTCACCAGCCTTCGCCGCGGCGACGTCGGCCTCGACATCGTCGCGGCGCTGTCGATGACGGCGGCGCTGGTCTTCGGCGAATATCTCGCCGCGGCGGTCGTCGCGCTGATGTATGCCGGCGGCCAGTATCTCGAGGCCTTCGCCGAAAGGCGGGCGCGGCGCGAGATGACGGCGCTCCTCGTCGCGGGTGCCGCGCACGGCGCTGCGCCACCGCGACGGCGGCCTCGAGGAGGTCGCCATCGAGGCGATCGTCGCCCGACGACCGTTTGCTGATCCGCCGCGGCGACGTCGTGCCCGCAGACGGCGTCGGTGGCGGACGGGGTCGGCGCTCCTCGACCAGTCGGCGCTGACCGGCGAATTCGCTGCCGGTCCGCGGAGTTGCCGGCGACGCGGTGATGAGCGGCTCGACCAATGCCGGCGACGCCTTCGACCTCGCCGTGCGCCGCCGCGCCGCCGACAGCACCTATGCCGGCATCGTCCGGCTGGTCGAGCAGGCGCAGCGTTCGCAAGGCGCCGATGGTCGCGGCTCGCCGACCGCTTCGCGATCGGCTTCCTCCTGGTCACGTTGGCGCTCGCCGCCGGCGCCTGGATTGCTCACCGGCGATCCGATCCGCGCCGTGGCGGTGCTGGTCGTCGCCACCCCCTGCCCGCTCATTCTCGCGGTGCCGGTCGCGCTGGTCTCGGGCCTGTCGCGCGCGGCGCAGGCTCGGCATCCTGATCAAAGGCGGCAAGGCGCTCGAAGCCCTGGCGCAAATCCGCGCCATCGTCATCGACAAGACCGGCACGCTGACCGAAGGCAAGGCCAGGCTCGCGGCGATCCTGCCCGGCGACAATGTTCCGCCCGAGCGAGGTGCTCCGGCTCGCCGCCTCGCTCGACCAGGCCTCGAAGCACGTCATCGCCGAGACGATCGTCGCCGAGGCGCGGAAGCGGGGCCTCGCGCTTTCCGTGCCGGCCGGCGTATCGGAGACCGCCGGGCGAGGGGATCGAGGGCCGCGTCGATGGGCGGCACGTCGTGGTCGGCGCTCCCGGCCTGGTCGCCGAGAGCGCTCGGACATCTCGGCGGCGCTGCTCGGCTGCCACCAGGGCGCCGGGCGCGATCGCGGTCGCGGTGGCGGTCGACGGCCGGCTTGCCGGCGAACTGATCCTTGCCGACGCGCTCAGGCGCGGCACCGGGGCGATGCTTGCGCGGCCTCCGGCGGCTCGGGGTCGAGCGGATCGTGCTCGCCACCGGCGACCGCGCGCGACGTCGCCGAAGCGGTGACCGCGACGCTGCCCGATTCGATGCCGTCCGTTCGCGAGCTGACCCCGGACCAGAAGATCATGGTGGTGCT
This sequence comes from uncultured Alphaproteobacteria bacterium, assembly GCA_963792845.1. Lineage (GTDB taxonomy): Bacteria > Pseudomonadota > Alphaproteobacteria > Rhizobiales > Kaistiaceae > Bauldia. Next base: position 140,536 of record CAWBXW010000016.1, on the reverse strand, counting down.
CGCCGAGCGGAAAGACGGCCCGGTGATGATGGTCGGCGACGGGGTCAACGATGCCCCGGCGCTGGCCGCGGCCGATCTCGGCGTGGCGATGGGGGCGCGCGGCACCGCCGCCTCGGCCGAAGCCGCCGACGTCGTCCTCCTCGTCGACCAGCTCGACCGCATCGCCGCCCGGCCTCGAGATCGCGCAGCGGGCGCGGCGGATCGCGCTTGAAAGCGTCTATGCCGGGCTCGGCCTTTCCGTTGCCGGCATGATCGCAGCCGCCTTCGGCCTGATCACGCCGGTCGAAGGCGCGCTGCTGCAGGAAGTGATCGACGTGGCGGTGATCCTCAACGCGCTCCGGGTGCTCCGCGGCGGTCCTGGGCTTGCCGCGGAACCCGCGATATCGCCGGGAGGCGATTTGGCAACGAGGACCAAGCCGTGACCGGGGGATCAGGCGACCACGATATCGCTGTGGCTGAGGTCGTTAGGACTGCCGTCGAGGGTGGCGATGAGCTTGGCGTTATGGCCGCCGAATCCGTCCTTGTCGTAGCGGAGGTCGCCCGATTTGGTGTCGTAGATGATGCGGTCGTGCGAATCCAACGCCTCGGTCGCGTGTTTGCCTGAGACGAACTTTCCCTTCTTCAGGATGCCGGCCTTGAGCGCCTTGAAGACCGTGAGATCGAGCGCGATCTGGTCGGTGCCGGGGACGAAGTCGGTGATATGATCGGCGTTGCCCGGCTTCGGCTTGACGTCGAAAAGAAAAGCGTCGGTGCCGGCGCCTCCGGTGAGCTGGTCGTTGCCGAGGCCGCCGCTCAGCACGTCGTCGCCAGCCCGCCCGTCGATCGTATCGTCGCCCTTGAAGCCGAAGATCAGCTCGTCGAGGCTGTAGGCGGTGATCGTATCGTCGCCGGGCGTACCCTGGACGGTTTCGGTCTCCGGCTGAAGCATGCGGCCCTGGATGCCGCCGTCGGGTCGTTGGTCTCCTCGTTGCCGCTGGTGAACCACGCGACGAAGATCTGGCCGTCGGCATTGGCCGCCATGTCCGACCCGAACTGTTGGCCGGCGGTTCCGGCGTTGACGACGAATTCATCGCCGAGGGATCGCCGTTGCCGTCGAAGCGCTGGGCGTGGACGCCGTTCAGGTCATCGTCGCCGAGGGTCTGCGAATTGTCCTGGTAGCTGACCAGGAAGCCGCCATCGGGGAGTCCGGCGACCCTGGCGTTGATCTCGCGGCCCGCGCCCGTGGCGACGTCGAACTGCGGGCCGCTGAACGCGCCGGCGTTTGGATCGTAGATGCGGCCGAAAATATCTCTGGTCGTCGTCCCAGACGATGACGAAACGGCCATCGGTCAGCGCGGCGACCGACGGCTCATAGAAGCTGACGCCGGAACCGGCATGGGCAACCGTCCTTTGGTCGAAAAACGGAGAGCCGCCCGAGGTGATGGTCTTCATCTTGAGGTCGCCGTCGGAGACGTAGGCGACGAGGGCCAGGTCACCCGTGGTGGCGACGGCCGGAAGAAATTCGTTTGCCGCCGAATTGGCGACGGTGACGAGCGAAGACGATCCGGTGGTGGTGACGATGGCAAGCAGGACATCGTCGTCGCCGGGACCGGCGGAGTTGGTAAGGGTCACGATATACTTGCCGTTGGCGAAGGTCGCGATCGACGGGTCGCAGACAGCTCGTCGGGGAGATTCTGGCCACATAGAACTCGGGCGGGTTGTATGCCGCAACCGGCGGCGCGAAGGCCATCTTGATGCTGTGGCTGTCCGTGACGTCGCTCCACACGGCGGCGTAGCCGCCGGCAAGGCGCGGGGCGACATCCGGCTGGTTCTGTTGGCCCGTCTCGTACTCGACCCCGAGGAGGCTGCTCGAAACGACCACGCCGGCCGCCGTGACCTCGACGCCCATGATGTCCACGTCGCCGGTATCGCCCCGGAAAGGATTCTCGTAGACGACGGCGAAGTTGCCGTTGGCGAGCGCCGCGACATGGGGGGCCGTCTGCGCGCCGATCAGGCCGTTGAACGGCGCGGTCAAAACGTTCGGATCGAGCAGGTTGACCTGCCGCTCCGGGCTGACAAAGGTGATGTTCTTCATTTCGACGTCCCCAGCTCACGGTGTTGCCGCCGCGCCAAGTTTGCACAGATCGGGCTGTCACAGGCAAAGACAATTCAGCGCATCGCCGCCCCGGCTTCGGGCGGGCCAGCGCGGCCGGTCCGGGCGTTCCTCAGGCGACGACGATGATGTCGGTGTGGTCGAGGCCGGGGCGCCGTCGAGGATGGCGACGAGCTTGGCGTGCGCGCCGTTCATTCGCCTTCGGTGATCGGCCGAGCCGGACTTATGAATTTGGATGAAGCACGACCGGCGGTGACGCGGATTATCTACGACGGGAGGATCACGAAATCGCTCTGGTCGATGTTGGGAGCGCCATCGAGGACGGCGAAGGGCTTGGCGTCGGTGCCGCCTTTGCCGTCCTTGTCATAGTAGAGCTCCCCCGACTTGGTGTCGTAGACGATCCTGTCCTTGTGGTCCTTGGCTTCATCGGCGTGCTTGTGGGCGAAGAAGGCCTTCTTGGAAAGGTCGCCGAGGTTGAGCTTGGTGAAGACCTCGTGGATGAGGGCGATCTTGTCGGTCCCCGGCGTGAAATCGGTGATGTGATCGAGATTGGCCTTCTTCACCTTGTCGGTGAAGAAGAAAGTGTCGGGCCGGCCGGCGCCGGTGAGGGTGTCCTTTCCCGTCAGCCCGGCGAGCGAGTTGGCGCCGGCATTGCCGACGATGCGGTTGTCGGCGCTGTTGCCGGTGCCGGCAAAGTTCCCGGTGCCGGTCAAGGTCAGATTCTCGACGCCGGACGAAAATCCGGTGGTCATCTTGGCGGCGAAGGTCTTGGCGACGCTGAACTCGAAGCCGATCAGGATGCCGCTGGGACCGATGGTGAAGTCGCACGAGGCCAGCACTGAATCCACGCCGCCGCCGCCCGTCTCGTCGACGATGTCGAGGAAATCGTCGACTATATAGGTGTCGTTGCCGGTGCCGCCGCGCATGATGTCCTCGCCGCTGCCGCCGTCGAGGGTGTCATTGCCGTCGCCGCCGGCGAGCGTGTCGTTGCCGGCCTCGCCCCGGAGCGTGTCGTTACCGTCGCCGCCGTTGACATTGTCGTCGCCGCCGCGGGCGTTGACAATGTCGTTGCCGCCGAGCGCGTTGATCGTTTCATCGAGGTTATAGGTGGTGATCGTCTCGGAATTGGCGGTGCCGTTGACGGTCTGGAGAGCCGGCTGGAAGGCGCTGCCGCGGACGCCCTCGCCGTCGGTGTCGGCGCCGTCATCCGAGATGTTCGTGAACGAGATATAGGCCTTGCCCGATCCGTTGACCGAGACCGCCGACTTCGAAGGAGCTGCCCGCCTCGGTATTCACGCGGAACCTGTCGCCGCCGGGAGTGTCGTCGCCGAGGTAACGGCGAGCCATGACATCCTGGGTCAGGCCGCTGCTCGGTTGCTCGTCCCAGGTGACGATGAAGCCTCCCCCCGGAAGCGCCGCGACTTTGGGGATTCTTCGATGGCCGAGGTCTTGGCGATGACAAGCTCGGCTCCGACCGCGTTGCCGGACGCATTGACGAAACGAGCGTAGATGTCGTTGTTCGAGGTGTCTTCGTAGACGACGATGTAGCGGCCGTCGCTGAGCGCTGCGACATCGACGTGGCCGAGGTCGCCGGTCTTGTTGGCGATGACGACCGAAGGGGTGGCCGAACCGGTCCCGCTGCTGTCGACCAGACTGATTCTGATGTCGGCATTGTTGCCGTCGCGCGCGTCGGCAAAGGCGACTAGCGCCTTGCTTCCCGACGCCGCGACCGCCGGTGCTTCGGAGAATGAACTCCCGCCGCTGTCGATGACGAGAAGCGTCGACGCCAGGGACCCTACACTGGTCAGGATCTTCGCGTGTATGTCGTGATCAGAGGTGCTGCCGCCGAATGCGTCTTCCCAGACGATTATGCTGTCGCCGCTGGCGAAGGTCGCCGCGTCCGGGTGGCTGTTGTGAGTGCCGTCACCGACGCCGATATTGGCGCCCACGGTGCCCAATCTGATCTGGTTCTTCCCGTCCGAGCCAATGGTGGTCAGCCGGATGTCCCCGGTTGACTTATCGGTCCACGCCACGAGCGCCGCGCCGTCTGTCCGGAGCGCCACCGTCGGATCGACCTGATTTCCGGTGGCGCTGACGGGGCCGTCGTTGCCGAAAGAGTGCTGGGCGAGCGTGCCGTCGGCATTGACGAACTGGCCGATGATGTCGGTGCCGGTAGCGCCACCACCGTCGTCCGCATAGGCGACGAAGAAGCGGCCGTCGCTCATCGCGGCGACGTCGGATGAAAGCTGGTTGATGTCGACGTTGGGAGAGAGGTTGACCTGGCGCTCGATCCCGATCCTTGCGAAGTTCGCGACCATTTCCGATTCCCCCGGTTTCTAGCGCCCTGTATTGACCTTACGTCATTCCCTGCGCCCCTGCACCATGTCCCGGCGCCGTGCACCGCTGGGTGAGTTTATGCCGGCGGGTCTGTCTCCTCCCGCTTTCCTTCAGCGGTTTGAACGACGGGCGGGGGCGGTTGTGGCGCCTCGCGTTCCCCGGAAGGGGGTATGGGCCTACAAGCTCAACACCTCATCTGCGGCACCCGCATCAGCCGATGACGACGATGTCGGTGTGGTCGAGATCGGGCGAGCCCTCGAGGATCGCGACGAGCTTGGCGTGGGCGCCGTTCTTGCCGTCCTTGTCGTACCAGAGCTCGCCCGACTTGGTGTCGTAGACGAATTAGAGGACTCCAACGGATTCAGCACACCCGCCGTTTGTCACGAACTTCCTTCACCCGATTGCCCTGCCCGAACAATCTGGTGCTAATTCCGACGATGAAGCACTGGGAGATCACCGGCTGGTTCATGACGCGGCAGAAGAGTTTCGGGGGTTTGTCGCCCAGAGACTATTTGCGTGAGAAGGACTGGACCGAACGAGTTAAGATCGGTCGTGAGGCGCTCGTGAGATTCGGTGTCTTGAAGCCATGAACCAAGCCGGTTTGGCCGATATGGCCGTTGAGCAATTGGTGAATTCATTTGCCGCGATCGCCGAACAACAGGATCGCGCCGACCAAGACGGTGACCAACGCAAGGTCAACGCGCTATTCCAGCAACTCGAAGCCGTCGAGGCCGAGCTCCACCGACGCGGCAAGGACATGCGCGGCGCGCTTCTCACGCTCTACGACCATCCTAACCTGCACGTTCGCCTGAAGGCGGCCCTGGCAACGGTTGCCGTGGCACCTCTTGCCGCGCGGCAAGCGCTGGAAACCATTTCAGCATCGCGCCGATTTCCTCAAGCCGGCGAAGCCGGAATGTCCCTGTGGGCGCTCGACGAGGGCATCTTCAAGCCGACCTGAGAGCGGGTCGCCGAAGGCGAGATGTGCGATTTCGGGCCGGACGGGGAATGACGACTTGCCGGAATCGTTGATCGAGGGGCCGGACAACCTGGTGCGGATTCCGACGTTGAAGCATTGGCAAGTGACCGGTTGGTTCATGACGCCGCAAGAGAGCTTTGGCGGTCTTTCCCCGCGCCTGTATCTTCGTGGACAGGATTGGGACGAGCGTGTTCGAGTGGGTCGCGAGACACTGGTCAAAGCAGGAGTTTTGAAGCCATGAAGAGCGAACCGTTCAATGCCTTAAAAGTGGACGATTTGGTCAAACGCTTCATTTCGATTGCGGAAGAGCAGGTCGAGGCGGAGCTGATTGGGGATTTCGGAAAGATGCGGACTCTATACTCCAAGATGGACGCCGTCCGGAGCGAACTACGGGCAAGGGACGGGGATCAGCGAACTGCCCTGTTGCCACTTCTAAATCATCCCAATCTTCAGGTGCGGTTGAAGGCGGCACTGTCGACCCTTGCGCTCGCTCCGGATACGTCGCGGCGTATGCTCGAAGCTATCGCCGCATCCAACATTCAGCCACAGGCCATGGAGGCGGGCATGTCCCTCTGGAATCTCGACCGCGGGGTATTCAGGCCCACCTAGACCATCGTTTCCAAGGTTCGAATCATAATCATGCGGCCGTGTTGAGGAGGTAGGACCAGGTGTGGGCGACGGGATGTCGATTGATGTCGTCGATGCCGGCCAGGATGCGATCCTTGAGTTCGTGTTTCGAGGCGACCCGGATATGTCGAAGAACCGAGCGGGCGAGCTTGGAGAAGAAGCCCTCGATCAGATTGAGCCAGGAACCGTGCTTAGGTGTGAAGGTAAACGTGAAGCGGCCGGCTGGCTGGGCGGCAATCCAGGCTTTGGTCTCTTTCGAGATATGGGCGGAATGATTGTCGAGGATCAGCCTGATCGCGGTGTCGACCGGATAGGTGGCATCGAGGAGCTTGAGGAACTCGACAAACTCGCGGCTGCGATGGCGATCTTTGACCAGAGCATGGACGCGACCGGTGAGGAGATCGATGCCGGCCAGCAGGCTGAGCGTCCCCAGGCGCCGGTACTCATGATCGCGGGCGAAGCTCGAATATCGGCCTGGCTGAGGCGGCAAATCGGGTGCCGTGGTCGCGATGGCCTGGATACCGGGCTTCTCGTCATAGGAGACAACCGCCACCGGCTTGCTCGGCTCCAATGCCGCGGCGGCAGTCTCCTTCAGGATGGCAACTTCGCGGTAGACGCACAGCACTTCGGCCATCTTCGCCTCGAACTCGGGATCACGGCGTTCGAGGTAGTAACGCAGCTTGTGCGGCTTCACCGCCTGTCGGTCGAGGATCTTGCACACGGTTCCCTGCGCCAGCCTGGCGAGGCAATCGTGTCCCGCCGCCGGGCCATGCTCCCGCGCGTGGCGAGCCAACAACGCCGTCGTCCACAGCTCGTGCGGATAACCCAACGCCTTCGCCTTGCAGCAGGCCAGCGAGACCAGCCAAGCCTTGGCCTCGCTCGTGATCGTTGGTTCCCTGCCGGGACGCGGGCGGTCAGCGAGGGCGGCCATCGCGCCATCAGCAATCGCGCGTTCGATGCAACGCTGGACCGTCTGATGATGCACGCCCAATCCCCGGCCCACCGCAAAGAACGACGGGTCGTCGCGATAGGCAAGAAGCATCCGTGCCCTCTCCACCCGACTGGCCGATTCCGTCCGCGAGCGGGCAATCGCGCTCAGCCGCACCACGTCCTCATCCGAAATCGCCAATGCCAGAACCCGCCGTTTCGCCGTCATGATCGTCAGCCTCGTCTTGCGAATCACGATTCAGGCTACCGCGCAGCGAGTCCTGACAGAATCCCCCTTCAACTGATCCGTTTCTAGGAATTGATGGTCTAGTTCAAGGCTCATCTTCCAAAGCGATGATGCGCCGGACACTCCAATCACTGAGCGTCGACGAATTGATTTAGCAGTTCGTTGTGATCGGGTACAAGCAACAACAAGCGGAGCTAAATGACGGTCGCCGAAGAATGACCGCGCTCTATTGGGAAATGGACGCGGTGCGGAACGAACTGAAGACCCGCGACGGAGACCAGCGTCACGCCTTGTTGCCCCTGCTCGGGCACCCCAACCCCCAGGTCCGGCTGAAGGCCGCCAAATCAAGGCTCGCACTGGCGCCGACGGCAGCACGGGCCACCCTTGTGGCTATCGCTGCGTCGGAATCCAACCTCAGGCAATGGAAGCGGGTATGTCCCTGCGCAATCTCGATCGGGGCGTGTTCAAGCCAACCTGAAGGCTCGTCCTCGCGGAAAGGATTCGCGGCTTGGGTCAATGGTCGGCACCGGCAACACCGCGATTGCCACCGGGCTCGGCTGCGCGCCGGACCCGAACTTCGCGCCGCTGGTCGCGGAGGACGACACCTGGTTCAAACGCGTCGACTACAACGCGCCGCCCCTCGGCGATTTCGGCTCCGCCTCGGGGCCGATTCAACGGCAGATCATTTTACAGGAATTTATTCCTTGACAGCGTAACGCTGGTCGGGTAGGGTTCCGCTATCGTCCAACAGGTGCGGATGGGTTCCACGATCGCGGGAGGCGGTTTTCTCCGGCATCGGCGGGGTCCGTGACACTGGCGGCGTTCGGGGACATGCCTCAACGTCATGCCGTCAATTGCACGACAAGAGCGGGGCGAAGTCGGGGCCCTTGGCGCGGGATAGCGTGGCGAGGGCATCCTCGCCGATGGCGAGAACGATGTCTTCGCCCTTGGCCTTGTCGGCGATCCTGGCGCGAGCGGCTCTGTCGTCGAGGCCGTCGGCGCGGGCGCTGAGATAGGCGTATTTCAGAAAGAGCGTGTTGCTCTCGGCCATCGTCCGCGGGAAGCCGGTGTCTGGGAAGGGCTCAATGAGAAGGGTTTCAAGCGGCGCCGCGCTCCATGTCTTGAACACGTTGTTGGTCACGTCGGGCGGCGGCTTGTCATAGGCGGTCTCGACCGCGGCGAAATAGCTCGCCGCGATCAGATAATCGGGGAACCATGGCGGTGGCGGCATTTCGCCGTTCTGGAGCGGCAGGAAGGCGGTGTCGCCGGCGGTGGCGTGGGCGACAAAGCAGCGCCATTCGTCGATGATGGCATGCCCGGTCTGCAGATAGCCGGCGCGAATCCTCCCGAGCCCCACCGGATCGACGCGGGCGAAGGCCCGCGTGGCGGAACCGTTCGGCTGGGTGAGGAAGAGGATCTTTCCGCCGGCGGAGAGGCGCATCAGCCAGGCCGGCGCCGAGGTCGCGACAAGCCGGCGGAGCGCATCGACCTTGGTGAGGAGATGGACCTGGTCGTCGGCGACAGGCGGCTCGAAGGTCAGGAGATCATCGGCGACGGTGAAGCCGGTGTGCTGGAGGAGCGGCGCGTCGCTGCAGGCGCCATGCATCACGCACATTCCGGGGTCGACAGGGTTGAAGCTCATCAGGCGTGTCTCGGCGCGGCCCGATGCGTCGAGACGGAGGAGCTCCTCGGCCGGAATGACCTTCGCCGTTTTCCAGAAGACCGGCTGCACGCCGTCGACCGCAAGCCACCAACCGGCGAGATCGGCGGGGGTGACATCCGCGGCGGCGGCGCCGGCGAACGAACCGAGCCACAGGACGATCGTTGCCAGGAAGGCGCGGGCAGCCATGGTCCATTCTCCTCGTCACGTCCCCATCGGCACGAATTTGACCGCGAAACCGCGGCTCTGACAACCGGGATCGAAGCGATGAAGTTTCCGTTTCCGACATGGCGCGGGCCCGCTCCCGCCGTCGAGGCGAAGGCGTCGCGGACCGCGGCGCTGATCGCCTTCGAGACGCACGGCCGGGCGGCGTGGACGCCGCGCGACTATGCGGCGCTCGCCCGCGAGGGATTCGCCAGGAACGCGGTGGTCTACCGCTCGGTGCGGATGATCGCCGAAGCCGCGGCCTCGGTGCCCTGGCTTCTCTATGACGGGGCGGACGAGGTCGACCGGCATCCGCTGCTCGCGCTGCTCGCGCGGCCCAACCGGCAGCAGGTCGGGCGTCGACTTTCGCGAGACGCTGGTCGGTCACCTGCTGGTCTCCGGCAACGCCTATGTCGAGGCGGTGGCGCTCGACGGCAGCGCGCGCGCGAACTCCATGCGCTCCGCCCCGACCGGATGAAGGTGGTGCCCGGCAGCGACGGCTGGCCGGTCGGCGTATGAATATACCGTCGGCGGGCGGACGGTGCGCTTCGCCGATCCGGGCGAGGGCGGGCTGTCGCCGATCCTGCACCTGGCGTTCTTCCACCCGCTCAACGACCACTACGGCTTCGCGCCGATCGAGGCGGCGGCGACGGCGCTCGACATCCACAACGCCGCCGGCGCCTGGAACAAGGCGCTCCTCGACAATTCGGCGCGGCCCTCCGGCGCGCTGGTCTACCAGGCCAAGGAGGGCGGCAACCTCTCGACCGAGCAGTTCGAGCGGCTGAAGGCGGAGCTCGAGACGAGCTTCATCGGCGCCGCCCATGCCGGGCGGCCGCTGCTGCTTGAAGGCGGGCTCGACTGGAAGGCGCTGTCGCTGTCGCCGAAGGACATGGACTTCATGGCGGCCAAGGACGGCGCGGCGCGCGAGATCGCGCTCGCCTTCGGCGTGCCGCCGATGCTTCTCGGCATTCCCGGCGACAACACCTATTCGAACTACCAGGAGGCCAACCGCGCCTTCTGGCGGCAGACGGTGCTGCCGCTCTGCGGCCGGCTCGCCGAGGCGCTCGGCCGTCTGGCTCGCGCCGGCCTTCGGCGGAAGATGGCCACGGACGCGGGTTGCGCCTCTGGTTCGACGCCGACCAGGTCGAGGCGCTGTCGCTCGGAGCGCGAGGCGCTGTGGGCGCGGGTCGGCGCGGCGGACTTCCTCACCGTCAACGAGAAGCGCGCCGCGGTCGGCTACGGGCCGGTGGAGGGTGGGTAGGGAAACGGGTCGGAGGGGGTCAAACACAACTTCGACCCGGACCAGCCGCGTACACCCAGGGGGCGATGGGATCGAGAGCGGACGATGGACTCTGGTGGCGGGAGAGGTCATCAGCATCTGCGTTGCATTTGGCATGGGCACCCGGAATCGACCAGTACGGAAACAAGTCCTATGTTGCCTTCTACGAGCGTCGGGACGGGCGAACAATCGAACGCCGCGATTTCAGACCGCTGCCGGGACTCATTCGTGACCCCAGCGGGTAGGTCGGCGCGCTTCAAACGGGTCGTTCCACAAGGTTGACGCACGGAGGAATTGGCTTGACCGGGAAGATCGAAGTCGATTGGCGCCCCGAGGAGTTCACGCCAGTCGGCGTGCTCAAAGTGTCAAAGGCCGCCCTTGAACTGGTTCGCGGCATTGGCGTTGCCGGCCGAACGGCGCTCCAAGGCAAACAGTGGGTCGCCAGCTTTCATTGGTATTTGTCGGAGCGGGTTCGGTATCCAGGGGGCGAATGGGGGAGGACCAAGGTCCCGGACTCGATGTCGGCGCATATGAACGCTCCGAAATTCCGGCGGATCGGATCGCGGTCATCGACGGCCTTGAGTTCGCGGTCGCGATCCCCAAGGACGTCTGCGAGGCCGCGACCGAACGGCTGATCGACGTCGCCGGAGACGGATCGACGAAGCTGGTCCTGAGGTGAAGTTTCGCTGACGGCGGGGGTGGCGGATGGACATTGATCTTGCGCGGCAGATGGTTCGCGTGGACTTCACGGTGTCGCGCGAGCTGCAGGCTGTTCTTCAGGCGCTGAAGGCGCGGTGCCCAGAGGGCGAGTACCGTGACCTGGCCCGCGGAATCGCGGCAGCGGTTGACGGCGTGAGCACGGCACTGACCAGGAAGGCCATCGCCGCACACCCGGAGCTGGAGGCGGAGATCGACGCGAGCATCAAGCAATACGGCCATTACCGTGGGACCGCGACTGATTTGACGGAAGGGTGATCCCGCCGCTCATGCGACGCATGGCGGGAGGCCGCTGCTCCTCGAGGGCGGGCTCGACTGGAAGGCGCTGTCGCTATCGCCCAAGGACATGGACTTCATGGCGGCGAAGTACGGGGCGGCGCGCGAGATCGCGCTCGCCTTCGGCGTGCCGCCGATGCTTTTGGGCATTCCCGGCGACAACACCTATTCGAACTACCAGGAGGCCAACCGCGCCTTCTGGCGTCAGACGGTGCTGCCGCTCCTCGGCCGGCTCGCCGAGGCGCTCGGGCATTGGCTCGCGCCGGCGTTTACGGAAGATGGCCACGGAGGCGGGTTGCGCCTCTGGTTCGACGCCGACCAGGTCGAGGCGCTGTCGAGCGAGCGCGAGGCGCTGTGGGCGCGGGTCGGCGCGGCGCAGGCGCTCGTTCGGGCGTTCACGATGATCGGGATCAGCCTTTATACGCCCGCGCACCACGCCGCGGGCAACCTCTGGTTCGAGCGTCCCGGCAGCGGCTGCGGGTTTCCGGTGAGTCGCTCGGCTCGCGATCTGCTCGTCGGAGGTGACGCCAAATATTTCTGAGCGGGCGGCGCGTCGAGGTTACCTGTGGACGACATCGCAAAGATCTTCGGCGAGCGCGGCGACCTCGCGCACCTGGCCCTGTTCCTGTGGGCGAGCGGGGCGAGCGGGCTGCTCGTCTGGGCGCTCCGCGAGCTCGCCGCGTCGAACCGGCGGTTCAACGATTTCGTCAGTGAGATTGCGCGGCTGAACCGGTTCTTCAGCGACCGCGACTAGCGAAGCGAATAGGCGGCAGTCGGTAGTCGGTAGTCGGTAGTCGGCGATCGGCAGTCATGATCGGTGTGGAGCGCAGTATGATTCTGAGGCTGATCAGGGAACCGGCTGTTGTCGACCATTGCGCCGTCTTCCATGCCTTCGCCGAGGGCCTGGCGCGGATGCTTCGCCGGCGAAGGAATACCGCCAGGGTGAGGGCGGTGGAGGGCTAAAGTCGCGTCGTTTGCCCTGGTGGCGAAAACGCCACTCACACGACGTCGTCCTCCGGCTTGACCGGAGGGTCGATCGGCGGCGCGAGACGAAGATCCTGCTCCGGCTACCCCACCCGATCCTCCCGTCAAGCCGGGGGATGACGGGCTCGAGCTTCCCCGACGGTCCGCCAAAGGATGCTGGTCAGCAAAGGAAAGCGTGCCGTGACGAAGACCGAAACCAAGTTTGCTCGCGCCGCGCTGGCGGTCGAGGCCGACGGAACCTTTGCCGGCTATGCATCGCTGTTCGGCAAGGCCGATCTCGGCCGTGACATGGTGATGCCGGGCGCTTTTGCCGCTTCGCTCCGGAAGCGCGGGGCGGGCGGTATCAAGATGCTCTATCAGCACGACCCGAACCAGCCGATCGGGGTGTGGGGGGAGATTCGCGAGGACGGGCGGGGGCTTTACGTGAAGGGCCGGCTCACCACAGGCGTGGCGCGGGCCCGCGAGGTGCTGTCGCTGATGCGGGAGGGCGCGCTCGACGGGCTGTCGATCGGCTACCGCACGGTGCGCGGGCGGACGGACAAGAAGACCGGCATCCGCCAGCTCCTCGAGATCGACCTCTGGGAAATCTCGGTGGTGACCTTCCCGATGCTGCCCGAGGCGCGGGTCGAGGCGGTGAAGGGCCAGGCGGCGCTCGTCGCGGCGATCCGGCGGGCGACCGCGGCGATGCGGGCGGCGTGAGGCGAGGGCAGTGGGCAGTCGGCAGCCGGCAATCGAACAAGCGCCCAACGCTTGGTGACGCCATCGGCCCATCGAACCAGCACGGGACCGATCACTTTCCTGCTTGACGGAAACGGCACCATAAGGTTGTATGTTCCCGTTATGTTCTAGTCGGAGCCAGGGCGATGGGGCGGGTCAGGCTGAAGGACCTTAGTATCAATGACCTGATCGGCCGGTACCACGCGACCGAGACCGGGCGGCCGGTATCGGACGTCCTTAGCCACAAGACGTCCAGAGGCTACGTCGCACGGCTGGCGGCGGTCGAGCGGGAACTTCATGCACGCAGCGACGACGAGTGGCTAGCGTCGCTGACCAGGAAGGAGCGGGCCGATCCCGAGCGGGCGGCGCAGATCGTCAAGCTGAGGCGATGGAACTATGGAGGGTCGAAGAAGGGTGGCCCTCAGCCGCTTCGGGTTCGCAATCCGCGTTTGCGGACCGTTCCGACGGGCGAGCTGGTTGAGCGTTTCGCGGGGCTCGCGATCAAGGAGGACAAGGCAACGGGCGACGTCGAGGCGATCGACCGCCTCTACTACCGGATCGAAGCGATCGAGGACGAGTTGCGGTGGCGCGATGGGGAGGAGGGCCTCCGGGCGCTGCTATCGCTCTACACAAATCCGCACATCGCGGTCCGGGAGCGCGCGACGCGCGCGACGCGGGAAGTGGCGCTGGAACTGTCGAGGAGCCGTCTCGATGCGATCGACGACGACGGCTGGACGCCGGAATCAGGGCCGACCGGCGTGGTTGTCGGCGGACCGGTGCAGGCGAAGGCGAAGGAACCAAAGGCCCGCGGCAAACGGGTCCAGCTCGGCGACATGGCGATCGGCGATCTGGTCGAGCGGTTTCTGGCAATCTCGCTTGAGCGGCGTCAGGCGACCGACCACGACGAGATCGCGCGGGTCAACCGGCTTTTCGGACTGAAGGTGGCAGTGGAGGAGGAACTCAAGCGCCGCAAGGGCGATCAGCGGCGCGCGCTGCTGAGGCTTCTCGAATACCCGAACCTCCAAGTTCGGCTAGACGCGGCGGAGGCGACGCTGGCTGTGGACCGGAAGGCGGCGCGGCATGCCCTCGAGGTCATCCAGGCCACACGGCGGATGCCGGAGGTAGCCGACGCCGGCATGTGTCTGAGACTTCTCGACGACGGGACGTTCAAGCCGAAGTGATGGCTGGGTGTGATCGGCTGGCCTCGCGGAGTCTATCGAAGCGTGGTGTCGAAAATGGGCGAGCCAGGCTGACCGAAGGCATTCCAAAGAAGGTTGAACACGGGCTGCAGTGAGTCCACGGGATTGGCAGCAAGCTGGGCCGCATCGAGCCGAAGCTCGGGGAGGAGTACGCTGTCCGCGCGGTGAGGGAAGGCGATGCTGCAACGCTGCCAGCCGACGTTCGCTGAAAGGCCGCTTCTACGCCCACGTCTCCACCCTCGGCATTGGCCATAGCAGAAACGTCGGCCGCAAATTCCCGTCGGTCTTCGTCCCTGCGGCCATAGTGATCCCGCTTGAACTCCAACCAACGGCTCTCGGAGATACGAAGCTCCACGAGAGCCTCGATGTCTGAAAGCGATAAGTCTTCGATAGGTTTGTCGAGCATTGCAACCTCGCGAAGGGGATTCGCAGACGCTTCCACGATGTAGTGACCTAGCTCGACACGCTGCAACAGACTTCGTTTCCCACAGTCTGGATCAATCGTAGCGATCGCCCGAGCCGCGAAGCGGGAACCTGTGCGTGGTCGGGAGCTGCGCCACGGACGACCAACTCATCTCCACCACTCGAACGAAAGGACCAACACGATGGAAGCCATGACCCATGACGCTTGCCCGCCCGCGCCGGAGGTGAAGTCGGCGGAGCCGGCGTTGGAAGACGCCTTCGACGAGTTCAGCCGCACCTTCGAGGCCTTCAAGGCGGGCAACGACGACCGCCTCGACGAGATCGAGCGGAAGCTCTCCGCCGACGTGGTGACGGTCGAGAAGGTCGACCGCATCAACCGGGCGCTCGACGAGCAGAAGCGCGCGATCGACCAGCTGGTGCTCAAGGGCCGCCGGCCGCCGCTCGGCACCGAGCGGGCCGCGGCTCGGCGGCGTCGCTCGAGCACAAGGCGGCCTTCGAGGCCTATGTGCGCGGCGGCGACGAGGACGGGCTGCGGCGGATCGAGCAGAAGTCGCTCGCGGTCGGCTCCGACGGCGGCTACCTCGTGCCGGAGGAGACCGAGCGCGAGATCGGCCGGCGGCTCGCCGCGGTGTCGCCGATCCGCGGCATCTCCGGCATCCGCCAGGTGTCGGCCAACGTCTACAAGAAGCCCTTCGCCATCACCGGCGCGGCCACCGGCTGGGTCGGCGAGACCGACGCCGCGGCCGAGACCACCGCGCCGACGCTGGCCGAGCTGTCGTTCCCGGCGATGGAGCTCTACGCCATGCCGGCGGCGACCGCGACGCTCCTCGACGACGCCGCCGTCAACATCGACGAGTGGATCGCCGAGGAGGTCGAGACCGCCTTCGCCACCCAGGAAGGCACCGCCTTCGTCACCGGCGACGGCACCAACAAGCCGACCGGCTTCCTCTCCTACACCAAGGTCGCCGAGGCCTCCTGGGCGTGGACCAAGATCGGCTACGTCGTCACCGGCGTCTCCGGCGGCTTCGCCGCCTCCGACCCGTCCGACGACCTGATCGACCTCGTCTATGCGCTGAAGTCGGGCTACCGGCAGAACGCGCACTGGGTGATGAACCGCAAGACGCAAGGCGCGGTGCGCAAGCTCAAGGACGCCGACGGCAACTACATCTGGCAGCCGGCGGCGGTGGCCGGCGGCACGGCGAGCCTGATGAACTTCCCGATCGCCGAATCGGAGGACATGCCGGACATCGGCGCCGACGCCTACGCCATCGCCTTCGGCGACTTCCGCCGCGGCTACCTGGTCGTCGACCGGGTCGGCGTCCGGGTGCTCCGCGATCCCTACTCCGCCAAGCCCTACGTGCTCTTCTACACGACCAAGCGGGTCGGCGGCGGCGTCCAGGACTTCGACGCCATCAAGCTCCTGAAATTCGGCACGGCCTGAGCCGCCCGCGTCCTCCCCAGGACCGTGCCGAAAGGGCGGTCCCGCCGACAAGGCGGGGCCGCCCGACTCGACATCGACGACAGAAGACGGACGCCGGACCCATTCTCTGTCGTCCGTCCTCCGTCATCGTTCACCGGAGCATCCCATGACCGCAGCCCTGCTCACCGGGCCGGCGCTCGAGCCGGTGTCGCTCGCCGACGTCAAGGCGCATCTGCGCATCGACGGCGACGACGAGGACGCGCTGCTCACCGCCGCGATCGTCTCGGCGCGCGTCCATGTCGAGGCGGCGACGCGCCGGGTGCTGATCGAGCAGGCCTGGCGGATCTATCTCGACGCGCTGGCCGCGCAAGCGGATCGTCCGCGCTGCCGGTCGCGCCGCTGATCTCGGTCGACGCGGTGACGGTCTACGACGCCGACGGCGACGCCGCAGGTCGGTCGACGCCGACGACTACGAGGTCGACGCCGTCTCGGTGCCGGGCCGGCTGGTGCTCGCCGCGACCGCGCCGTCGCCGGTCGGCCGCGCCGGTCAACGGCATCGAGATCGACGTCACCGCCGGCTACGGCGCGACCACGCGTCGACGTGCCGTCGCCGCTCCGCCAGGCGGTGATGATGCTGGTCGCGCACTGGTACGAGCACCGCGGCGCGGTCGGCCACGACCTCGCCGTGCTGGTCGCGCCGCTCGGCTTCGAGGCGCTGATCGCGCCCTACCGGGTGCTGTCGCTGTGACGCCGCGCTCGACTTCGATCCCGGCTGGCTCCGCCACCGCGTCGTCGTCGAAGTCGCCGGCCGGCGACGCCGGACGGCGCCGGCGGCGAGAGCGGTGGCCTGGGACGACGCTCGCCACGCGTCTGGGCGCTGGTCGAGCCGGTGGCGCGGCGGCGAGCGGATCGTCGCCGGGCATCTCACCGGCGTCGTCACCCACACCGTCACCATGCGCTTCCGCGACGACATCGCCGGCGGCATGCGCATCCTCTATCGCGGCCGGATCCTTCCGCGTGCTGGTCGTCTACGATCCCGACGAGACGCGGCGCTACCTCGTCGCCAAGACCGAGGAGGAGAGGCCATGAGCGCGCTCGACCTCACCCGCGGCGACCTGATCCGCGCGCTGCCGGCGCTTGCGGCGCGGCCGGCGGTCGACGCGCGCGGTGCGGCGGCAGGCGGAGGCGCTCGCCGCGGCGGATCGGACGCGGCGGGCGATCGCCGCCGCGGTCGATCGCGCCGCGGGCCGGGCGACTACGTCGTCGACGGCCACCGGGCCGGGACTGTTCGCGCGCGAGTTCGGCTCGCGTCGACGCGCCGGCCGACCCGGTGATCGGGCCGGCGGTCGACGGCGTGACGCCGGCGGAGGGACGCCGATGACCCATCCTTCGCTTGCCCTGCAGAAGGCGGTGCTACGCCGCGCTGGTCGCCGACGCCGGCGTCGGCGCGCTGATCGGCGACCGCATCTACGACGCGCCGCCGCGCAACGCGGCGTTTCCCTATCGTGAGCTTCGGCGAGGCGCGCGCCGACCGACTGGAGCACCGGCACCGAGGACGGCGCCGAGCATCGGCTCACCCTCCACGTCTGGTCGCGCGAGCGCGGCAAGGCGGAATGCTGGGCGGTCGCTCGAGGCGATCCAGGCCGTGCTCCACGACGCGGCGCTCGACCTCGACGGCCACGCGCTCGTCAACCTCCGCTTCGAGACCGGCCGAGACGCCGGCGCGACCCCGACGGCATCACCTGGCACGGCGTCGATGCGGTTCCGGGCGGTGACCGAGCCGGCGTAGCGAGTAGCGCGTAGCGAGTAGCCGAGTAGCGAGTAGCGAGTAGGAGGAGCGAGTAGCGGAGTCGAAGGCAGTTGGGGCTGTCGGCGTTCCCTACTCGCCGATTCCCTACTCGCGGATTCGCTCCATTGACCAGAAAGGAGACAACGACATGGCTGCCCAGAAGGGGAAGGACCTCCTCCTCAAGATCGACACGACCGGCGAGCGGCGGCTTCACCACCGTCGCCGGGCCTGCGGCTCGCGGCAGATCGCCTTCAACGCCGAGAGCGTCGACGTGACCGACGCCGAGTCCGCCGGCCGCTGGCGCGAGCTGCTCGAAGGGGCCGGGCGTCAAGCGCGCGAGCGTCGCCGGCTCCGGCATCTTCAAGGACGCCTCGACCGACGAGACGGTGCGCCAGGTCTTCTTCGACGGCACGATCCGCGACTGGCAGGTGATCGTGCCGGATTTCGGCACGCTGCGAGGGGCCGTTCCAGGTGACGGCGCTCGAATATTCCGGCGAGCACAACGGCGAGCTCGCCTACGAGCTGGCGCTGGAATCGGCCGGCGCCATCGCCTTCACGGCGGCCTGACCATGGTCAACCGGCAGCGCGGCGAGGTCGAGGCGACGCTCGACGGGCGGCCGCTGGACGCTCTGCCTGACGCTCGGCGCGCTGGCCGAGCTCGAGGCGGCGCTCGGCGCCGGCGACCTGATGGCGCTGGCCCGGCGCTTCGAGGCGGGGCAGCTCTCGGCCGGCGACGCGATCCGCGTGATCGGCGCCGGGCTGCGCGGCGCCGGCAACGACATCGACGACGCGGCGGTGGCGCGGATGCGGGCCGACGGCGGCGCGGCGGGGTTCGTCGCGATCGTCGCGGAGCTGCTGGCGGCGACGTTCGGCGGAGCGGCGGCGACAGCGCGGTAGCTCGCGGCGCGTGCTTCGAGGCTCGCCGCGTGGCGCGAGCACCTCAGCATGGCGAGGTCGATGAAGCGTCGTCGGAACGCCGACCTCCCCGTTCTGAGGGGCGAGCGAAGCGAGCGAAGGAGCATGATGAACGACGCCACGCCCTTCCCCTGGCGGCGACTGATGGCGCTCGGCTTCGGGCGGCTGCGGCTGTCGAGCGCGCGACTTCTGGGCGATGACGCCGCGCGAGCTGGCGGCGGCGGTCGAGGGCGCGGTTCGGGCGTCGCGGCGCGCCGCCGGGCCGGGCGAGGCTCGACGGCCTGATGCGCGCGCTATCCCGGACCGGAGCTGAGGAGGACGAGCCATGCCGACAGTCGATCGACGAGATCGACGGTCCGGCGTCACGCTGCGACACCCGGCCGTGCCGAGAGCGGCGCTGACGCGAGCCTGTCGCGCGAGGCGGCGAGCTTCTCGACCGCGATCACCGGCGCCTTCAAGGCGGCGGTCGCCGGCGGCAAGCGACTTCGAGGGCGTGCTCAAGGAGCTGGCGCTGCAGCTCGCCGGCATCGCCTTCGACGCGGCGCTGCAGCCGATCTCCAACGCGATCGGCAGCGCGATCGGCGGCCTGCGCGGCTCGGCCTGCCGTGGCGGGTCAGCGGCGGCCGAAGCCGTTCGCCCGCGGCGGCGTGATCGCCGGGCCGACGCTGTTTCCGCTCGGCGCGGCACTCGGGCTGGCCGGCGAGGCGGGGCCGAGGCGGTGCTGCCGCTGGCGCGCGGCGCCGACGGCCGGCTCGGCGTGCGCGGCGGCGGCGGCGGCGCCGATGGTGGTCAACGTCAACGTGACGACGCCCGACGCCGACAGCTTCCGCAAATCCGAGGCGCAGGTGACGGCGATGCTCGCCCGCGCCGTCGGCCGCGGGCGGAGGGGGCTCTGACATGCCGGCGCTGATCCCGTTCCACGAGGTCCGCTTCCCGACCGAGATCGCCTTCGGCTCGGCCGGCGGGCCGGAGCGGCGGACCGAGATCGTCACGCTCGGCTCCGGCCACGAGGAGCGCAACAGCCGCTGGGCGGACTCGCGGCGGCGCTACAACGCCGGCTATGGCATCCGCTCGCTCGACGACCTTCACGCCGTGATCGCCTTCTTCGAGGAGCGGCGCGGACGGCTCTACGGCTTCCGCTGGCGCGACCGGATCGACTTCAGCTCCGGCGCGCCGGGCGCGACGCCGTGACGCCGACCGACCAGGCGATCGGCACCGGCGACGGCGCGACGGCGAGCGTTCCAGCTCGTCAAGACGCTACGGCGCGCTGCACGCGCCCTATCTCCGGGACGATCCGGAAGCCGGTGGCCGGCACGGTGCGGGTCGCGGTCGACGGCGTCGAGAAGGACGAGGGCGCCGACTGGACCTGCGACACTGACGACCGGCGTCGTGACCTTCGAGCCGGCGCGGCTATCCCGGCGGCCGGCGACGGCGGTGACCGCCGGCTTCGTGTTCGACGTGCCGGTGCGCTTCGACACCGACCGGCTCGACATCAACCTGACCAGCTTCGCCGCCGGCGACATCCCGGCGATCCCGCTGGTCGAGATCCGGCTGTAGGCGAGCGGCGAGGCGACGGATCGATTGCCGACTGGATGCCGATTGCTCCGAACATGGAGACCACGCCATGCGACCACTTCCCGCCGCGCTGCAGGCGCATCTCGACGCGCGGCGTGACGACGCTCTGCCGCTGCTTCCGGATCGAGCGCGACGGACGGCACCGTGCTCGGCTTCACCGACCACGACCGGCCGCTCGCCTTCGACGGCACCGACTACGAGCCGGTCGGCGGGCTTCGACGCCAGCGAGGACGTCGAGCGCGACCGGCTTCGCGGTCGGCGGGCTGGAGGTGTTCGGGGCGCTGACCTCGGACCGGCTCGACCCCGACGACCTCGCGGCCGGGCTCTTCGACAACGCCGAGGTCACGCGTCCACCTCGTCAACTGGACGACGCCGTCGGAGCGGCACCTCCTCCGGGTCGGCCGGATCGGCGAGGTGACGCGCGAGGACGGCGCCTTTCGCGCCGAGATCCGCGGGCTGGCCGCGGCGCTCGACGAGACCCGCGGCCGGGCCTTCCGGCCGACCTGCGACGCCGACCTCGGCGACGGCCGCTGCGGCATCGATCTCGACGATGCGGACTTTCGCGGGCACCGGCACGGTGACGCGCGGCCGACGACCGCCGGCGGTTCACGGCGAGCGGGCTCGTCGGGCTTCGCCAAGGGCTGGTTCGACCGCGGCCGGCTCACCTGGACGAGCGGCGCGAATGCCGGCCGGGCGGCCGAGGTGCGGACGCACCGCAAGGCAGAGCGGCGAAGCCGTGATCGAGCTGTGGCAGCCGATGCACCACGACATCGCGGCGGGCGACGCGCTTCGTCGTCACCGCCGGCTGCGACAAGCGCTTCGCCACCTGCCGGCAGAAGTTCGACAACGGCGTCAACTTCCGCGGCTTCCCGCACATGCCGGGCAACGACTTCGCGCTCACCTATGCGCGGCAGGGCGACGACAATGACGGCGAGCCGGTGGTGGAGTGAGGCCATCGGGCAGTGGGCAGTGCCGATTGATCTCGGAGGGCGCAGGTGATGACGACGACCCGCGACGCCGATCGTCGCCGAGGCGCCGGTCTGGATCGGGACGCCCTACCGGCACCAGGCGTCGCTGAAGGGCGTCGGCTGCGACTGCCTCGGGCTGGTGCGCGGCGTCTGGCGGGCGGTCTACGGGCACGAGCCCGAGGCGGCGCCGGCCTATACGCCGGACTGGGCCGAGGCGCGCGGCCGCGAGACGCTGGCCGAGGCGGCGGCGCGGCACATGGCGGCGGTCGCGGCCGCCGAGGCCGGCGCCGGGCGACGTGCTCCTCTTCCGCTGGCGCGAGAACCTGCCGGCCAAGCATGCCGCGATCCTGGTCGCCGCCGACCGGTTCGTCCATGCCCACCAGGGCGCCGCGGTGGCGTCCGCGGCGCTGACGCCGTGGTGGCGGCGGCGGGTGGCGTTTGTGTTCCGGTTTCCGGGGGTGGGGTGATGGCGACTCCCGCCTTGTCTCGGGGATGCTCCGCTGCATACATAGAGGCCTACGGTCTGGAGCGCGCCAAGGATGAGACGCTATCTCTATTGTGTCGCCCACGAGCACAACGAGGCGTGGGAGGCCCTTTGTCTGGACTTCGACATCGCCGTGCAGGGCCGTTCCCTTGAGGACGTGACAACAAGCCTCAACGAGGCGATCGCCAGTTATGTCGAGGACGCGCACCGCGAGCCGGAGGATATTCAAAAGAAGCTCCTGTCGAGGTCCGCGCCGCTGTCTGCGCGACTGGCTTGGCTGTGGCCTTTCATCGCGAACGCGCTTCTTCACAGGAGTCGGGGTGGCGATTCGACTGTCGGATTCCAGGTCGCGTGCCCCGCGTAAGATGCACCTTCGCGGAGTTCATCAGGATCATCGAGGCTGAAGGCTTCATTCTGCATCGCCACGGTGCCACCAGCCACCGCCGCTATCGCGGCGCGGTTGGCGGCGAGGTGAGGTTCGTCGACGTCGCCTTTCACACCATCAACGACGACATCCTGCCAAAGACATTGGCTTCGATGATCCGGCAATCAGGATTGCCGAAGGATCGGTTCCGGAAATAGCTCCGGCACGTCGGAACCGTACCGCTTCGCCTCAGCACGCCGGGTACCCCCGCGCTGGGATTGACGGGCGGGTGGCCGCCCACAGTGACAACGGTTTCTCTCCCATGGCCACGCTTCTTCTCTCCACCGCCGGGGCGGCGGTCGGCTGCGCTGTTCGGCCCGGCCGGAACGCGTGATCGGCCGGGCCGTCGGCGCGGTCGCCGGCTATGCGCTCGACCAGTCGCTGTTCGGCGCCGAGCGGCGGACGGTCGAGATCGGGCGGCTCTCCGACCTCGACGTCCAGACCTCGCGCGAAGGCGCGCCGATCCCGCGCGTCTATGGCCGGGTGCGGATCGCCGGCGAGATGATCTGGGCGACGCGCTTCGAGGAGGAGGTGCGCGAGGAGACGAGCAGGCCGGCGGCAAGGGCGGGTCGAGCGAGACCACGGTCAAGCCGCTACAGCTACTTCGCCAACTTCGCGATCGGCCTGTGCGAGGGGCCGATCGCCCGGATCGGCCGGGTCTGGGCGGACGGCAAGCCGTTCGAACCTCGCCAACGCCAACTACCGGCTCCACCGCGGCACGGCGGCGCAGGAGCCGCGACAGCCTGATCGAGGCCAAGCAGGGCGAGCGGCAGGGCGCCGGCCTACCGCGACACCGCCTACATCGTCTTCGAGCGGCTGCCGCTGGCAAAATTCGGCAACCGCGTGCCGCTCTTCTCCTTCGAGGTGATCCGGCCGGTCGGGCGGCTCGAGAAGAAGGTGCAAGGCGGTGACGATGATCCCCGGCGCGACCGAGTTCGGCTACAGCCCGACCAAGGTGCGGCGAGGTGCACGGGCCCGGCCACCGCGAGCCGCTCAACCGCCACACCGACCGCGGCGACGACCGACTGGAAGGCGTCGGTAGGCGAACTCCAGGACCTCTGCCCGAACCTCGAGAGCGTCGGGCTGGTCGCGGCGTGGTTCGGCGACGACCTCCGCGCCAACCACTGCGAGATCAGGCCCGGCGTGGTGTCGCGGACGATGCTGACGACGCCGGCGGATGTGGAAGGCGGGCGGGGCCGGCCGCGGGACGGCGCACCTTGTCAGCGAGCTATCGACGGCCGCGCGGCCTATGGCGGCACGCCGTCGGACGACACTCGATCGTCGCCGCGATCCGCGACCTCAACGACCGCGGCCTGAACGTGATGTTCTATCCCTTCGTGATGATGGACGTCCCGCACGGCAACGGCCTCAACGACCCCTATGGCGGCGACGAGCAGGGCGCCTATCCGTGGCGCGGGATGATCACGCGCCTCGAAGGCGCCGGGCGTAGCCGGGCTCGCCCGACCAGACGTCGGACGCCGCCGACCAGGTGGCGGCCTTCGTCGGCACCGCCGCCCCGGGCGACTTCACCATCGTCGGCGATGCGGTCGTCTATGACGGGCCGGACGAGTGGTGCTACCGCCGGTTCATCCTCCACTACGCCAAGCTCTGCAAGGCGGCGGGCGGGGTCGATGCGTTCCTGATCGGCTCGGAGCTGCGCGGGCTGACGACGCTCCGCTCGAGTCCGACGCACTATCCCTTCGTCAACGGCGCTGGCCGACCTCGCCGAGGACGTGCGCGCCGATCCTCGGACCGTCGGTGAAGCTCTCCTATGCGGCCGACTGGACGCGAGTATTTCGGCCATCAGCCGGACGACGGCTCGGGCGACGTCTTCTTCCACCTCGACCCGCTGTGGGCGCATCGACGACATCGACTTCGTCGGCATCGACAACTACATGCCGCTCGCCGACTGGCGCGACGGCAGCGACCACCTCGACGCGGCCGACTGGGACTCGGCGCGGAGCGCGGCCTATCTCCGCGCCAACATCGCCGGCGGCGAGGGCTTCGACTGGTACTATCCGAGCAAGAGCGACCGGAACGCCCAGAGCCGGATCGCGATCACCGACGGCGCCTACGGCAAGCCCTGGGTGTTCCGCTACAAGGACCTCAAGCGCCTGGTGGGGGAACGCAGCATTTCAACCGGCCCGGCGGGGTCGAGGCGGGCAAGCCCGACCGACTGGGTGCCGGAGGCGAAGCCGATCTGGTTCACCGAGGCGCGGCTGTCCGGCGGTCGACAAGGGCGCCAACCAGCCCAACGTCTTCCCCGACCCGAAGTCCTCGGCGAGCGCGTTCCCGTACTACTCGACCGGCGCCCGCGACGACCTCGTCCAGCGCCGCTTCTGCGAGGCGGTGCTGCCTATTGGGACCCCGAGCGACCCCGACTATGTCGACGGCGCCAATCCGCTCGTCGCCGGTCTATGGCGGCGCGCATGGTGCGCGCATGGCCGGACCCATCTCTGGACCTGGGACGCGCGGCCGTTCCCGGCCTTCCCCTATCTCACCGACGTGTGGGGCGACGGCGACAACTGGGACACCGGCCACTGGCTGAGCGGGCGGCTCGGCGGCGGCGCCGGCCGCCGACCTCGTCGCGCAGATCCTCGCCGACTACGGGATCGCCGGCGTCGAGGTCGGCGAGCTCGACGGGGTCGTCGACGGCTACCTGATCGACGGCATCGGCTCGGCGCGGCAGGCGCTCGAGCCGCTCGCCTCGCTGCTGATGTTCGAGGCGTTCGAATCGGGCGACGCGCTCCGGATCGCGCCGCGCGGCCGGAAGACGGCGGCGGCCTTCGCCGACGGCGACATCGTCGACGAGGACGGGCCGGCCGCTGGTCAGCCTCCGGCGGGCGCAGGAGACCGAGCTGCCGGCAGGAGATCGCCATCGGCTTCAGCGATCCGCTCGCCGACTTCCGGCCACCGAGGCGAGCGCGCGGCGGCTGGTGACGGGCAGCGGCCGGACCAACCGCAGCGCCACCGGCGCGGCGATGAGCCACGCCGTCGCGCGACGGCCTTGCCGACGCCGATGCTCCAGGACATCTGGGCCGGCCGCGAGACCGCGACCTTCGCGCTGCCGCGCAAGGCCGCAGGCGGCTCGAGCCGGCCGACATCTGCGACCTGACCGTGCGACGGCGTGACCCAGACGCTGATGGTGACGCGGATCGAGGACGGCGCTGCCCGGCGCATCGAGGCGCGAAGCATCGATCCGGCGATCCTGTCGCCGGTGCCGGATGCGCCGCGCGTGCTCCCGCCGCGCTGGTCGCCCGCCGCGTCGCCGCCGGAGGTGATGCTCCTCGACCTGCCGCTGCTCGCCGGCGACGAGCCGCCCTACGCGCCCGCGCGTCGCGGCCTTCGCCGAGCCGTGGCCGGGCGCGGTGGCGGTCGCGCTCGGCACGGCCGACAGCGGGATTCGTCGCCGCGCCAGGCGATCGAGCAGGCGGCGGTGATGGGCGAACTGACCGAAGCGCTGGGCCGGTGGTCCGCTCGTGGCGCTGCGACCGCGCCAACCGACGTGACCGTCCGGCTCTATGGCGGCACCCTCGCCAGCCTGCCCGAGGCAGCGGTCCTCAACGGCGGCAATGTCGCCGCCATCGGCACGCGCCGAGACCGGGTTCGAGGTGATCCAGTTCCGCCTCGCGACGATGATCGACGCGACGACCTGGCGGCTCGACGGACCTGCTCCGCGGGCAGGGCGGCACCGGCGACATCGCGGCGGTCGGCCATGACGCCGGCGCCCGCTTCGTCCTGCTCAACGCCGCGGTCGAGCCGCTCGCGATCAGCGAGGCGGAAGCGTGTCTCAGTCTCGTCGCGCGCTGCGGCGCGGCCGACGCGGTCTACGACCCCGATGTCTTCGTCGACGTCCCGCTCGCCGCCGCGCGCGGCGCGGCCTCGCGTGCCTGCCGCCGGTGCATCTCCAGGCCGCGCGCGACGCGGGAAGCGGCGACGTGACGATCGCCTGGGTCCGCCAGACCCGGATCGGCGGCGACCCCTGGGAGCCGGTGGATGTGCCGCTCGGCGAGGCGAGCGAAGCCTACCGCGTCGAGATCCTCGACGGGGCGACGGCGGTCCGAAGCGTCGATCGCGCCGCGCCGTCGCTGTCCTATCCGGCCGCCGAGCAGGCCGCCGATTTCGGGACGCCACCGGCGTCGATCGGGGTGCGCGTCCGCCAGATCAGCGCGAGCGAAGGGCCGGGGATCGCGGCGGAGGCGGTGCTGGCGGTTTAGGCCGGCGGTCTCAGCGATAAGTGGCGATGCCGAAGACGAGCGGGTAGGCGGACTCGATGGGTTTCGAGACCGGATCGATCTTCAGCCCGTTCACGTCGCCGCCGGTGACGATCCCGGTGAGGTCGAAGCCTTCGATGACAAAGGGGAGACTGTTCCCGGTGAGAATCTCCGGCCGGTCGATAAGGCCGAAATGGAGATGCGGGTTGGTCGAATTGCCGCTGTTGCCGAGCTTGCCGATCGTGGCGCCGGCCGGATCCTGTCGCCCACCTTGACGGAGATGCTGCCCGGCTGGAGGTGCGCATAGAGGGCGTAGGTGCCGTCGGCTATGCGGACCAGGACATAGTTGCCGCCATAGTCCTCGGGCTTGTGCACCGTGGTCGGCGGCTCGAACGGGATGCTTTCGGGCATGCCGTCGTGGAGTGCGACGACGTCGCCGTCAGCCACCGACAGGACGTCGTCGCCGAAATAGGGATACTGCTCGTTCGTCTTGCCGTCGCCTTCGAAGAAGCGGCCGTTGTCGATCCTGATCCAGTCGATGGCGAAGGTCTCGGGGGTCGCCAGGCGCGTGCCCGCCGCAATCCTGACCGACCGATGGATGTTCGGCACGCAGCAGCCGTTGAGCGCGCCCCATCCGGGTCCGGCAAGCGGCGAGCGGATTGCGATCGCCGGCCTGGTGTCCACGTCGACCTCCGGTCCGACCACGGTGGTGCCGCCGAGAAGGGTGGCGGTGGGGTCGCTGGCGGGGACGCTGTAGCGATCCGGTGCGTCAGACGCGGCGGCGCCTTCCCCGGATCGAGGATCAGGTCGATCTCGACGGCTGCCGCTCCCGATGCCGGGATCGACGTGAGCGGCTTCTGGTCGAGAAGCGTCTGCGTTGCCTCGGTGAGGCGATCGCCGTCGAGGCGCATCAGCAGGTTTCCCTCGACGTCGGTCACGTCGACCGCGCCCAACGTCACCGGGCTGCCGAAGGCATTGGTGACGAGGAGGTCGTATTCGACGTGATCCTTGCCGTCGTCGCCGCGCACCAGATGAGCCTCATGGAAGGGCGTGACCATAATCGCGGTGCTCGCGTCCCGATCGTCCGCGGCAAGCGCCGGTAAGCCGGCGAGGGCCGGGGCGGCGAAAAGCAATCCGGCGCACATTTTCAGCATCGCGACAGCGCTCCCGTGTCGGAGGCCGCGATCGTAGCGAGGGCCGGCGCGCCCTGCAAACCCCACCGGATGAGGATTCTGCTTTCCTTTGATCAACCGACGGGGACGAGGATGTCCGAAACCAGTCATCTCCACTTGCCTTACCTGGCGCCTGCCCAGGCCCAGAAGCACGTAACCCACAACGAGGCGCTGCGGCTGATCGACGTCGCGGTCCAGCTCGCGGTCGAGGATGCGAGCCTGACGACGCCGCCAATCGGACCGGTGGAGGGCGACCGTTACATCGTCGCCGCCGCGGCGACGGGCGCCTGGGCGGGCCACGACGGCGAGGTGGCGGCATTCGTCGACGGTGCATGGATGTTCGTCGCCGCCGAGGCGGGCTGGCTGGCGTTCGACCGCGCCGCCGGCGCCGTTCTTGTCCGAGAGGGCGGTTCGTGGCTGCCGGCGGGCGGGTTTCTCGGCGATTTGGAGATGCTCGGCGTCAACGCGACGGCGGATGCAACCAACCGGCTCGCGGTGCGCTCCAACTCGGTGCTCTTTACCGGCGTAGAGGCCGCCGACGGCGGAACCGGCGACGTCCGCTTCGTCGTCAACAAGGAAGCCGACGGCGACACCGCCTCGCTTCTCTTCCAGTCGGGCTTTTCCGGCCGGGCCGAGGTGGGGCTCGCTGGCGATGCCGATTTCGTCTTCAAGGTCTCGCCCGACGGCATGGCGTGGACCGACGCGATCCGGATCGACAAGGACAGCGGGCTCCCGGCGATCCTCTACGACAATAGCAGCTCCGGGCTGGCCGCGGCGACGGTCCAGGATGCGATCGACGAGGTCGCGGCGGCGGGCGGCGGCGGCGCCGTCGCCAGCGTCTTCGGGCGGACCGGGATGGTGACCGCCGCGGCGAGCGACTACGACGCGAGCCAGGTCGACAACGATTCGGGCGTTGCCGGCGCCAAGGTCTCCGACGCGCTCGATGCGCTCGCCACGGCGAAGCTCGACAAGGCCGGCGGCACCATGACCGGCGACCTCACGCTCGCCGGCGATCCCGATTCGGCCCTGAAGGCGGCGACCAAGCAATATGTCGACGCAATCGTCGCCGCCCAGGACGCGATGGTTTTCAAGGGCGTCGTCGACTGCTCGGGGAACCCGAACTATCCCGCCGCCGATCGCGGCCATACCTGGCGCGTCAGCGTCGCCGGCAAGATCGGCGGCGGCTCGGGCGTCAATGTCGAGGTCGCCGACCTGCTCCTCTGCCTGACCGACGCGACCGCCTCGGGCGACCAGGCGACGGTCGGCTCGGACTGGTCGATCGCCCAGGCCAATCTCGACGGCGCCGTGGTCGGGCCGGCCTCGGCGACGAGCGGCAATGTCGCGACCTTCAATGGAACCACCGGGAAGCTGATCCAGGACGGAGGCAAGGCGCTGCCGTCGGGCGCGATCGTCGGGACCAGCGACGCGCAGACGCTGACCAACAAGACGCTGACTGCCCCGGCGATCTCCGCCCCGACCGGGCTTGCCAAGGGCGATGTCGGGCTCGGCAACGTCCTCAATCTCGCGCAGCGCGAGGCGCTCACCGTCAACCGCACCTATTATGTCCGCACCGACGGCAGCGATTCCAACGATGGCCTCGCCGATTCCTCGGGTGGCGCCTTCCTGACCATCCAGAAGGCAGTCGACACCGCCGCGACCCTCGATCTCAACGGCCACACCATCACCGTCCAGGTCGGCGACGGCACCTATAGCGAGAGCGTCGCGCTTCGCAACGTCGTCGGCTTCGCCGCTTCCGGGAATCTCATCATCCAGGGCAATACCGGCGACGACGATGCGGTGCTCGTGTCGAGCTCCAGCGACTGCTTCTCCGCCTCCGGCATCACCACGGTGTGGCGCATCCAGTACCTGAAGATGACGACCAGCAACACCAATAGCGGCTGCATCCACGCCGCCACGCTGGGCGCCGTGGTCGAGTGCGGCAATGTCGTCTTCGGCGGCTCGCCGAGCGGCGACGCGCATCTCTTTGCCGAGAACGGCGGCCAGATCAATGCCGTCGCCAAATTGTGCGATCGACGGCGGCGCCGACCGCCATTTCGAGGCCCGCTACGGCGGCTCGATCGCCACCTCGGGCCGCACCGTGACCTTCCGCGCCAATTGCGCCTTCGCCAACGGATTCGCCGACTGCCGGCGGGTCAGCGTCATCCGGGCCTTCTCCATGACCTTCACCCTCGGCGGCTTCTCCGTCACCGGCAAACGCTACAACGTCGATTTGAACGGCGTCATCGAGACCGCCGGCGGCGGCGCCTCCTACTTCCCCGGCGATTCGGCGGGAACCACGGCGACCGGAGGACAATACGGATGAGAGACTACGACCCCCAAGACCATTACTGGATCGTCGGCGGCGACGAGACGAGAGCCTGGTCGAGCGCTTCGGGCGACTACGTCGCAGCCGGCGACAAGGCCTATGCCGCCTGGCGCGACGCCGGCGGCGAGACGACGCGGATCGCCTCGGAGGCCGAGCTCTACGACGTCCTCGGGCGGGCGGTGTTCGACGCCTATGCCGACACCAGCGCCCTCCACCAGGCGCTGGTCAAGGGCGCGGTGATCAGCGAGGAGGCGATCGCGGCGGAACGATCCGCAACCGCCACCGCGACGACCTGACATCTTAAGGCAGAGCCGGCGCTCGGCTCGCCTATGGCTTCTTGCCTTCCTTCGCCAGCGTCAACTCGAGAACCTTCAGGTGCCGGTCGATGCGGTCGGCGATCCTCCGGAGCATGGCCGGAGAGACGGTGACGGGCATGGCCTCGTTGAGCCTAGCCAGGCGCCGATGGTGCTCGGCGAGGGTGCTCATGACGTTACGCGCCACGCCACCGTCAAGCGCGTGCTCGCTCACCAAGGTCGAAACCAGCATACAGGTCATGTCCGCCGTCGCCATCGATATCGCGGCGAGCTGGGCAGCTACGTCTTCGTTGGTCGGAGCCATGGTCGGCACCGCCCCTTGATGCCTAGCATCAATATAGGGCCGACCGCAGACAGGTCCAATCGGCCTTTCTCACCACAAATCGATTTTGGGGCCACCGACGCGCGCGCCGGCCCGGGACCGGACCCTGCCTCAGCTAATCGGGAGACACGCATGAAGACGAGCGATGCAGGCGTGGCCTTCGTTGCGGCGCGGGAAGGCGTGGTGACGCGCGCCTATCGCGACGCGGCGGGGGTGTGGACGATCGGCGTCGGCCACACCGCCGCCGCCGGACCCCCGAAGCCGGTCGCCGGCATGACCGTGTCGCGCGAGGAGGCCTATGCCATTCTTGCCCGCGACCTGCCCAAATACGAACGCCGCGTCGCAGCGGCGCTTGGCGCGGCGTCGCCGGCCGCGTTCGACGGCGCCGTCTCCTTCGATTTCAACACCGGCGCGATCGATCGCGCCTCATGGGTCAAGGCCTACCGCGCCGGCAACATGCCGGCGGCGCGCGCCGGCCTGATGCAGTGGACCAAGGCAGGCGGGCGCACCGTGGCCGGCCTCGTCAAGCGCCGCGAGGCCGAGGCGCGCCTGATCTTCGCCGGAGACTACGGGCCGGCCGACGCCACGGTCGCGGCGCCGGGCGAGATCGAGGCCTGTCAGCGGCAACTCGCGGCCCTCGGCCTCTACCGGGGCGCGGTCGACGGCGTTGCCGGCCCGGCCACGAAGACCGCGGTGCTCGCCTATCAGCGGAGCCATCCGGATCTCGTCGCCGACGGCATCGCCGGACCGGCGACGCGCGCGAGCCTCGTCCGTGACATCGCGCTCCGTGCCCGCTCGGCCGAGGTCGCCGGCGCGGCGGCGGCCGCCGCTGCGACCGCCGGGCTCGCGGTTCCGTCCGATGCTTTTGCATGGAGCATGGCGGCCGGCGCGGCCGTGCTTCTCCTCGCCGGCGGGTTTTTCGCCTTCCGCTACCGCGGCGAACTCCGCCGCTTTCTCGCCAAACGTTAAAGGAGACCGAATATGGACCGGATCAACGAAGCCTGGCAGGCCGCCAAGGGCTGGAAGACGCTCGCCGCGTCGCTTGCCGTCGCCGTCATGGGCGTGCTGCAGGCGACCGACTGGACAACCATCGTGCCGCCGTCGAAGGTCGGGCCGACCATGGTCGGAATCGGCGTGCTGATGGCGGTGCTCCGGGTCGTGACCGACGGACCGGTGGGGAGGAAATAGCGCTTGGCTTTCCGCTCCTTATGGCGGATGACACGGCTCCCGGCCGCAACATTCAGCGCGCATTCATACTGTCGCGGCTAGTTGAGGCGCCATGTTGAGGAGACTGTCCGCCGTCTTTGCCCTTGCTGCGACGCTGTCCGTCGCCGGCCTGTTTGCGCCGGAGATTTCGGCGTTCGCCCAGGGCTGCCTGTCGTCGCGCGACGCACGGTCCGCGGTGCAGACGGGGCAGGCGGTGCCCTTGTCGAAGGCGCTCAAGCAGATCAAGGCGGCGACCGGCGGGGAGATCCTGCCGACCCCGCAGCTCTGCAACTCAGGCGGCCAGCTCGTCTATATCGTCAAGGTGCTGAAGCCGGACGGCCAGGTGATGACCCTCACCGTCGATGCCGCCAGTGGCAGCGTCCTCGGCTATTGAAGGCTGGAAGGAGGGGCCGATGCGGGTGCTGGTCGTGGAGGACGATGCCGATCTCAACCGGCAGCTCGTCACGGCGCTGAAGGAGGCGGGCTACGCCGTCGACACCGCGACCGACGGCGAGGAAGGCCACTTCCTCGGCGACACCGAGCCCTATGACGCGGTGGTCCTCGACATCGGCCTGCCGCATCTCGACGGGATCAGCGTGCTCGAGCAATGGCGCCGGGCCGGACGGACCATGCCCGTCCTCATCCTCACCGCGCGCGACCGCTGGAGCGACAAGGTGCAGGGCATCGACGCCGGCGCCGACGATTATGTCGCGAAGCCTTTCCACATCGAGGAGGTGCTGGCGCGGGTCCGGGCGCTCGTCCGCCGCGCCGCCGGCCATGCCTCGAATGAGATCGAGATCGGGTCGGTCCGGCTCGACAGCCGTTCCGGCCGGGTGACGGTCGGCGGCAATCCGGTCAGGCTCACCTCCCACGAATACAAGGTGCTCGAATACCTGATGCACCACCGCGAGCGCGTGGTGTCGCGGACCGAGCTGATCGAGCATCTCTACGACCAGGACTTCGACCGCGACTCCAACACCATCGAGGTCTTCGTCGGCCGGCTGCGCAAGAAGGTGTCCCCCGATCTGATCGAGACCGTCCGCGGTCTCGGCTACCGGATCGTTTCACCTGAAAATGCGGCGTAACTCGCTTGCCTTCCGTCTCATCGCGGCCGCATCGCTGTGGAGCGCCGCCGCTCTCCTCGCCGCCGGGCTGATCCTCACCTCCCTCTACGGAGGGGCCGTCGAACGCGCCTTCGACGAGCGGCTCAGCGTCTATCTCAGGACGCTGATCGGGAGCCTGGCCCAGCAGTCTCCCCCCGCCTCGACCGACCCCGGAAATCTCGGCGAGCCGCGCTTCGAGCTCACCTATTCGGGCTGGTATTGGCAGGTGCGCGACGCCAAGGGCACCGTGCTCCTCGCTTCGCGCTCGCTCTTCACCGACCTCCTCGACGTCGCCAAGGCGACGAATACCCGCGACCTCAGCGGCGTCACCTCGGGCGCGCTGGTCGGCCCCGACGACCAGTCGCTCCGCGTCGTGAGCCGCACCGTCGACTTCGACGACAGCCATCGCTACGAGGTGCTCGTCGCCGGCGATGCCGGCGAGGTGGCGGACCAAATCTCCCAGTTCCGCTGGCAGGTCTTCCTGACCCTTGGCGTGCTCGGCATCGGCCTCGTCATCGCCACGACCGCGCAGATCCGCTGGGGACTGCGGCCGCTCGACAATGTCCGGCGCGGGCTCGCGGCGCTCAGAAGCGGCAAGGAAGCGCGCTTCGAGGGGCCGTTCCCGGCCGAGATCGAGCCGCTCGCCCGCGAGCTCAACGCGCTGCTCCAATCGAACCAGGAGATCATCGAACGGGCGCGCACCCAGGTCGGCAATCTCGCCCATGCGCTCAAGACGCCGCTGAGCGTGATCACCAACGAGGCGCGGGCGGCAAGCGGCCCGCTTGCCGGGAAGGTCGCCGAGCAGGCGGAACTGATGCGGACGCAGGTCAACCACTACCTCGAACGGGCGCGGATCGCCGCCCGGGCCAAGGTGATCGGCGCCGCGACCGATGTCGAGCCGGTGGTGGCGAGCCTCGTCCGCGCCATGAAACGAATCCACGAGGATCGCCACGTGAGGATCGCGGTGGCCGTGGCCGACGGGGCGCTTTTCCGCGGCGAGAAGCAGGATCTCGAGGAAATCGTCGGCAACCTCGTCGACAATGCCTGCAAGTGGGCGAGGACGACCGTTTCGGTCGGGGTCGCCTTCACGCCGCGGGCCGGCGAGGACGCGCCTGGCCGCCTGATCCTGACGATCGACGACGACGGGCCGGGGCTGACGGCGGCCGAACGCGACGAGGTGACCCGGCGCGGCCGGCGGCTCGACGAGACCAAGCCGGGATCCGGACTCGGGCTATCCATCGTCACGGAGCTCGTAACCCTGTATGAGGGAGCGCTTCAGGCTCGACGCGTCGCCGTCCGGCGGCCTGCGGGCCGAGGTGGAATTGCCCGCGGCGTGAGGGAAAACCTCAATTCCGCCATCGTGGAAACGGAGAGATTCGCGGGCCGACATGATTGGGCTGAGGGTCCCCGGAGGCGACTGGATGAGGCGCGGGTTGATGTTTGTGGCGATCTCGGCGGCCGCGCTGGGGCTCGCCGGCTGCACCAAGACCGCTGGCAGCTCGGGGCCGGCGCTCGGCTTCGCCCCCGACGGGGCGGGCAACGCCGGGATTACCGGGCTCAGCGCCTCGGCGCAGAAGAAGGCCGCCGAGGCGGAATACCGGGCGCTCGAATTCGGGCGGGCCGGCGTTCCCGTCGCCTGGCGCGACGGCGAGACCCATGGCGAGGTCACGCCGGGGCCGCTCTACCAGGTCAACGCCTATAACTGCCGCGACTACACCCAGACCGTTACCATCGGCAGCCAGCCTCCCCAGAGCGGACGCACCACGGCCTGCCGCCAGCAGAGCGGGGCGTGGCAGCCGGTGACGTGAGGTACGATTCCGGTCTTGCCCGGATGCCGCCGGTCCATGATATGCGACCGGGGAGATACGGAACGCCACGACGGATGCGATGATCTTGTGGATTGTAATGGCGGTGCTGGCGGCGGCGGCTTCGCTGACCGTGCTGGTGCCGCTCTATCGCGCCCGCCGCGCCGAGCGGCGGATGGCGGAGCATGAGGTTTCCGTCTATCGCGATCAGCTCGACGAGATCGACCGCGACCGCGAGCGGGGGGTGATCCGGGGCGACGAAGCCGAGGCCGCGCGGACCGAGATCGCCCGGCGGCTGATCCGCGCCGGCAGCGCCGAGGATGGGAAGGACGCCAACGCCGCCGGCGAGGCGCCGCGGCGGATTGCCGCGCTCGCCGCGGTCATCGCCATGCCGGTGCTCGCGCTCGGCCTTTATCTGCTCGTCGGCTCCCCGACAATTCCCGACGCGCCGCTCGCCGCGCGCCTCGCCGCGCCGCCCGACCAGCAGGACATGGCGGTGCTGATCGCGCGGGTCGAGGCTCATCTCGCCGGAAACCCGGACGATGCCCAGGGCTGGCAGGTGCTGGCGCCGGTCTATGTCAGGCTCGGCCGCAACGATGACGCCGTCCGCGCCTATTCGAACCTCGTCCGGCTTCTCGGCAGCAACGCCGACACCGAGGGCGATCTCGGCGAGGCGATCGTCCGGGCCAATCAGGGCATGGTGACGGCCGAGGCCCACGCCGCCTTCGAGCGGGCCGCCAAGGCCGACCCGAGCGCGGTGCGGCCACGTTTCTATCTCGCCCTTGGGCTGGCGCAGGAAGGCAATACCGTCGAGGCGGCCAACCAGATGCGCGCGCTCATCGCCGGCGCACCGCCCGACGCGCCGTGGGTGGCCGTCGTCAACGACATGCTCGCCCGCCTCGAGGCGGCGCCTTCGCCAGGCGGCCGGACCTCGACCGCGAGCGCCGGACTGCCCGGACCGAGCGCCGGCGACGTCGCGGCCGCGTCGTCGCTTTCCTCCGAGGACCGTTCGGCGATGATCGAGGGCATGGTCGGCAAGCTCGCCGAAAGCCTCAAGTCGGAGCCGGACAATGCCGAGGGTTGGGCACGGCTTGTCCGATCCTATATGGTTCTTGGCCGGCCGGACGATGCGCGCGCCGCGCTCGGGCAGGCGCGCTCGGCGCTGGCCGGCAAGACCGACAAGCTGGCGCTTGTCGAGACGCGAGGCGACGCCGCGGGTCTCACACAATGAGGTTGGCAAACCGGCGGACATGGAATGACCCGGAAGCAGCGCCGCCTCACCCTGATCGGCCTCGCCGGTGTCGTCCTCGTCATCGCGGCGGGGCTGATGCTCTACGCGCTCAGCGACCGCATCGTCTTCTTCAATTCGCCGACCGAGCTCGCCGAGAAACCGATGCCGCCCGGAACCCGGCTTCGCATCGGCGGACTGGTCGATGACCGGCAGCGTCGTCAAGGGAGGCGACGGCAGGTCACCTTCTCCGTGACCGACGGCAACGCCTCGGTGCCGGTCGCCTATAAGGGCATCCTTCCGGACCTCTTCCGCGAGGGGCAGGGCGTCGTCGCCGAAGGCATCGTCGGCGGCGACGGCGTCTTCACCGCCGACACCGTGCTCGCCAAGCACGACGAGAACTACATGCCGCGCGAGGTGGTCGAGGCGCTCAAGGCGCAAGGCGCTGGGAGGAAGGTGGACCGGCCGCCGGCACGGCAAGCGCGGGGACGGGCGGATGAGCGCCGAACTCGGCCTCTTCGAGCTGATTCTCGCACTGGTGCTCGCGCTGGCGCAGTCGACCATCCCCTTCTACGGCGCGATCCGCGGCGACCGGCGGCTGATGGCGGTGGCGGCGCCCGTCGCGGTGACGCAGTTCCTGCTCGTCGCCGCCGCATTCGCCTCCCTGGTCCACGCCCATGTCGTCTCCGACTTCTCGGTGCTCAACGTCGTCGAGAATTCCCACTCGGCGAAGCCGCTCCTCTACAAGATCACCGGCGTCTGGGGGAACCACGAGGGGTCGATGCTCCTCTGGGTCCTCATCCTGTCGCTGTTCGGGGCGCTGGTCGCCGTCTTCGGCGGCAACCTGCCCGACCGGCTCAAGGCGCGGGTGCTGTCGGTCCAGGCGTGGATCGCCGTCCGCGTTCCTCCTCTTCATCCTGTTCACCTCGAACCCCTTCGCAGCGGCTCGTCCCGCCGCCGGTCGAGGGCAACGACCTCAACCCGGTGCTCCAGGACATCGGCCTCGCCATCCATCCGCCGCTCCTCTATCTCGGCTATGTCGGCTGCTCGATCTCCTTCGCCTTCGCGGTGGCCGCGCTGATCGACGGGCGGATCGACGCCGCCTGGGCGCGTTGGGTTCGGCCGTGGACGCTGGCCGCCTGGATCTTCCTCACCCTCGGCATCGCGATGGGCTCGTACTGGGCCTATTACGAGCTCGGCTGGGGCGGCTTCTGGTTCTGGGACCCGGTCGAGAACGCCTCGTTCATGCCGTGGCTGGCGGCGACCGCGCTCCTCCATTCGGCGATCGTCATGGAGAAGCGCAACGCGCTCCGCATCTGGACGGTGCTCCTCGCCATCCTCGCCTTCAGCCTCGCCTCCTCGGCACCTTCCTCGTCCGCTCGGGCGTCCTCACCTCGGTGCACGCCTTCGCCTCGGACCCGACGCGCGGCATCTTCATCCTCGCCATCCTCACCCTCTTCATCGGCGGCGCGCTGACCCTCTTCGCGTTCCGCGCCGGGACGCTGACGCCGGGCGGCATCTTCGCCCCGATCAGCCGCGAGGGCGCGCTCATCCTCAACAACCTGTTCCTCACGGCGGCGGCGGGCGCCGTGCTCGTCGGCACGCTCTACCCGCTGGTGCTCGAGGCGCTGACCGGCGACCCGCATCTCGGTCGGCGCGCCGTTCTTCAACCTGATCTTCCTGCCCCTGGTGACGCCGCTTCTCCTGATCGTGCCGTTCGGGCCGATGCTCGCCTGGAAGCGCGGCGACCTCGGCGCCGCCGCCGAGCGGCTGCTCTTCGCCCTCGGCGCGGCGCTCGTCGCCGGCGATGGCCGCGGCCTGGATCGCGGGCGCGGAAAACCTACTGGCGCTGTTCGGAATCGCCGTCGCCGCTTGGCTGATCGTCGGCGCGATTATCGGAGCTCGCCTTCCGGGTGCAGCTCTTCGCCGGCTCGCCCGGGGAAACCTTCCGCCGCCTTGCCGGCCTGCCGCGCTCGGCTTTCGGGACGACCCTCGCCCATGCCGGCCTCGGCGTGACCGTGCTCGGCATCGTCGATTGCGAGCAACTTCTCGACCGAGAACATCCTGACCATGCGGCCCGGCGAAACGCTCGCCGTCGGCGTCGCGGACGATCACCTTCGACGACGATCGTCAACCGGCAGGGGCCGAACTATGACGAAACCGTGGTGCGCTTCACCGTGCGCGAAGGCGGCCGGGTCGAGCGGCTGATGGAGCCGTCCAAGCGGGACTTCCCGACCCGGCAGACGGAGACGACCGAATCGGCGATCGCCACCTTCGGCGTCTCGCAGCTCTACGTCTCGCTCGGCGACCTCGCCGCCGACATGCCTCGGCGGTCGTGCGGGTCTATTGGAAGCCGTTGGTGCCCTGATCTGGCTCGGCGCCGTGGTGATGGCGATCGGCGGCGCGCTGTCGCTGAGCGACCGGCGGCTCCGGGTCGGCGCGCCGAAGCCGGCGCGCCGCGCCGCGGCGGTGCCGGCGGAGTGACGGCGATGCGGCGGAGCCTCGCGGCACTCGCCTTTCGGGCTCCTGTTCGCGACGCGCGCCTTCGCGGTGACGCCGGACGAGATGCTGAGCGACCCGACGTTGGAGGCGCGGGCGCGGGCGCTGTCCGAGGGGCTGCGCTGCATGGTCTGCCAGAACCAGTCGATCGACGATTCCGACGCGCCGCTCGCCCACGATCTGCGGGTCCTGCTGCGCGAGCGGCTCGTCGGCCGGCGATTTGGACAAAGAGGTGGTCGACTTCCTCGTGGCGCGCTACGGCGAGTTCATCCTGCTCACGCCGCCGTTCAACGCCCACACCGCGCTCCTCTGGGCGGCGCCGGCTCTGCTTCTCCTGGTCGGTGGGACGGTGGCGTTCGGGGTTTTCCGGAAGCGGCGCGCGAAGATGGCGGAGGTCGGCGGGCTCAGCGAAGACGAGCGGGCGAAGCTCGAGGAAATCCTGTCGCGCTAGTCTCAATGCAATTGACCGTATATAGCATATACGCTATATAGCCGAAGTGCGATTGTCGGTCGAGACTCTCAATTCGACGCAGAAGACGCCACGCCGAGCTTTGGCGACCGCCTGGGAGCGAATGAAACAGGTGACGGAATGACCAAGATCAAGGATCTGAAGAAGCGCTGGATGTCTGATCCTGAGTTCCGCAAGGAATATGAGAAGGCCGACGAGGAATTCGCAATCGTCGAGGAACTGATTCGAGCCCGTACCAAGGCAAGGCTTTCCCAGGCGGAGCTCGCAAAAAAGATAGGTACCACGCAGTCGGCGATCGCGCGTCTTGAGGGCGGCGGGGTCTCGCCATCGCTTTCCACCCTTCGCCGCTACGCCGAGGCCACTGGCACGAGGCTTCGCGTCGAACTTCGTCGGGCCTGAAGCAGCCTGAGGGACAAGCTGCCGGCGATCGATTCGGCAAGCCGGGAGCGGATTTCAGGCAATGCGACCCCGCCGGGGCGGCGGTTCGCGAATTTTTCTTGCCGAAGACCTCGAAAAACCCCGCTTCATTACAGAAGTTTAATCCCCCTGACAGTGGCCCGTAAGGTTGGGCCTCTATATTCGCGGTCGATAAGGCGATGTCGAGGTAATCGGCGTCCAACAACAGGCCTGGAGACCGAGAAATGTCCAATCCGACCAACCCATCCTCCGAGCCGAGCCGCCGCTCGGTTCGCAACCGCGCCCTCCTCGGAACCGCGGCCGCCCTCGTCCTTGGCGGCGTGATTGCCGGTGAGGCGATCATCCTTCCCAAGACCCCTGCCTATGCCGACGCCGTCCGCGTCGACGGCGCCGAGCCGGTCAGCTTCGCCGACGTCGTCGACAAGGTGCGTCCGGCGGTGGTCAGCGTCCGGGTCAAGACCCCGACCAGCGACGCGTCCGTGCAGACCGACCAGTTCGGCGGCAATTCGCCGTTCGGCGACAATTCGCCGATGGAGCGCTTCTTCCGCCAGTTCCGCGACGGCCAGGGCAATAACAACCCGGGCAACAAGCCGCGCCGCAACGGCGGTCCGTTCGCGATGAGCCTCGGCTCCGGCTTCATCATCTCCGAGGACGGCTACATCGTCACCAACGACCACGTCGTCGACAAGGGCCAGTCGGTCACCATCATCCTCGACGACGGCACCGAGTATGCGGCCAAGGTCGTCGGCGTCGACGACAAGACCGACCTTGCGCTCCTCAAGGTCAACAATCCGGACCGCAAGTTCACCTACGTCAAGTTCGCCGAGGAGCCGACCCGCGTCGGTGACTGGGTGGTCGCCGTCGGCAACCCGTTCGGCCTCGGCGGCACGGTTACCGCCGGCATCGTCTCGGCCAGCGGCCGCGACATCGGCAACGGCCCCTACGACAACTTCATCCAGATCGACGCTGCCGTGAACCGCGGCAACTCGGGCGGCCCGGCCTTCAACCTCCACGGCGAAGTGATCGGCGTCAACACCGCGATCTTCTCGCCCTCGGGCGGCAATGTCGGCATCGCCTTCGCCATCCCGGCTTCGACCGCCGAGAAGATCGTCAACGATCTCAAGGATCATGGCGACGTGGTTCGCGGCTGGCTGGGCGTCCAGATCCAGGCGATCACGCCCGACATCGCCGACGGCCTGAAGCTCGACCAGGCCAAGGGTTCGCTGGTCGCCGATGCGAGCGAAGGCAGCCCGGCGGCAGCGGCCGGCCTCAAGCCGGGTGACGCGATCCTCGCCGTCGACGGCAAGAAGGTCGCCGATCCGCATGCGCTCGCCTCGCTGATCGCCGACATGGCGCCCGGCACCAAGGTCACGGTCACCTACTGGCGCGATGGCGCGAGCCACGACGTCGACGTGACCCTCGGCACGCTCCCCAGCGACAACCAGGTCGCTGCCGCCGGCGGCTCCACCGACGTCCAGCCGACGGCCTCGCCGCTCGAGGATTTCGGGCTCGCCATCGGTCCGTCCGAGGACGGTTCGGCCGGCGTCATGGTGACCGACGTCGATCCCAACGGCCAGGCCGCCGAGCGCGGTCTCCAGCCCGGCGACGTCATCATCGCGGTCGGCGACAGCGATGTGTCGAAGCCCGCCGATCTGGAGAAGCTGGTTACGAACGCGAAGGCGGACGGCATGAAGGCCGTCCTCCTCAGGGTCAAGTCGGGCGATCAGACGCGCTTCGTCGCGCTGTCCTTCGCCCGGGCGTGACCCGGTAACCGGAGCGGAAGCGCTCGATCGTCGCCCCGAGACCTTCCGTTTTCCGTGGACGGCAGGCCGGACCCCCGGCCTGCCGCTCTTTATTCCGGCGCTCCAATCTGGCAATGCTGCCGCGTCCACCGGCTGGCGTCACCCATGCGCATCCTGATCATCGAGGACGACAACGAGACCGCGACCTACCTGTGCAAGGCGTTGCGCGAGGCAGGTCATGTCGCCGATCACGCCGGCGACGGCGAAAGCGGGGCGATGATGGCCGCCGAGGGCGGCTACGACGTGATCGTCGCCGACCGCATGCTGCCGAAGCGCGACGGCCTCTCGATCATCGAGAACCTCCGGGCCAAGGGCGACCACACCCCGGTCCTGGTCCTCTCCGCGCTCGGCCAGGTCGACGACCGGGTTACCGGGCTTCGCGCCGGCGGCGACGACTATCTCGCCAAGCCCTACGCCTTCACCGAGCTTCTCGCCCGGGTCGAGGCGCTCGGCCGGCGACGCCGCCCGGGCGCCGCCGAGACCGTCTACCGCGTCGGTGACCTCGAGCTCGACCGGCTTGCCCATACCGTCAGCCGCAACGGGCAGTCGGTGCCGCTCCAGCCGCGCGAATTCAGGCTGCTCGAATACCTGATGAAGCACGCCGGCCAGGTGGTGACGCGGACGATGCTTCTCGAAAACGTCTGGGATTATCATTTCGACCCCCAGACCAACGTCATCGACGTGCACATTTCGCGGCTTCGCGGCAAGATCGACAAGGGTTTCGGCGAGCCGCTCCTTCACACCGTGCGGGGCGCCGGATACACGATCCGTGACAGCGCTCGGTAAGGTCGTCCGAACCACCGCCTTCAAACTCTCGGCGATCTACATCGTTGTCTTTTCGGCCTTCGCGGTCGCCTTCGTGCTCTATATTTCGTGGAACGCCAACACCATCCTCCGTCAGCAGCTCCAGGACACCATCACCGCCGAAATCCGGGGTCTCGCCGAGCAGGGCCGGATCGGCGGCCTCGCCGCGATCTTCCAGGCGATCGAGGAGCGGAGTCATCAGCCGGGCGCGAGCCTCTATCTGATCACCGACGTCAACGGGCACATCCTGACCGGCAATATCACCCAGGTGCCGGCCGATCTCTTCGAGCGGCCCGGAATGGGGATGATCACCGTGCCCTACGAGCGCAATCCCGGCGAGGGCCCGACGCATCTCGCCATGGTCCAGGTGTTGCGTCTTCCCGGCGGATTCTGGATGCTGGTCGGACGCGACATCGGCGAGCGCGAGGAGTTCAGCCGGGTGATCGGCCGGGCGCTGGTCTGGGCGGTGGTGCTGATGATCGGGCTCGCGCTGGTGAGCTGGTTCTTCGTGAGCCGCCGGGTGCTGAAGCGGATCGATTCGGTCGCCGGCACCAGCCGGCGCATCATGGCCGGCGACCTGTCGGGGCGGCTGGAAGTCACCGGCACCGGCGACGAGTTCGACCGGCTCGCGGCAAGCCTCAATGCGATGCTCG
The DNA here is from genome assembly GCA_963792845.1 of uncultured Alphaproteobacteria bacterium. GTDB lineage: Bacteria > Pseudomonadota > Alphaproteobacteria > Rhizobiales > Kaistiaceae > Bauldia. The sequence continues at coordinate 97,962 of CAWBXW010000016.1, read as the reverse complement.
AACGGATCGAGCAGTTGCTTCTGCAATTGAAGGACGTTTCCGACAATATCGCCCATGACCTGAAGACGCCGCTCACCCGGCTTCGCAACCGGGTCGAGGCGACGCTTGCCGGACCGCCGAGCGACGAGGCCTATCGGACGGCCCTGGTCGGGACGATCGAGGAATCCGACCGGCTGATCCAGACCTTCAACGCGCTCCTGATGATCGCCAGGATCGAAGCCGGCTCGACGGAAAGCGCGATGTCCGAGGTCGAGGCCGGCGCGATCGTCCGCGACGTCGCCGAGCTCTACGAGCCGGCGGCCGAGGAGAAGGGCGTCGAGCTCGAGGTGGTCACGCCGGAGCCGATCACGCTCAAGGCGAGCCGCGAACTGCTCGGCCAGGCGCTAGCCAATCTCATCGACAATGCCATCAAATACGGCGTGCCGGAGGCGAGCGCGCGGCGGCTCCACATCGTCATGTCGACGGCGCGCGACGACGGCAACCTCGTGCTCCGCGTCGCCGACAACGGCGTCGGCATCCCGGAAGCGGACCGCGAACGCGTGCTCCGCCGCTTTGTCCGGCTCGAGGAAAGCCGCTCGACGAGCGGCAGCGGCCTCGGACTCAGCCTGATCAATGCCGTGGTCGCCTTCCACCACGGCACGATGGAGCTTGGCGACAACGCGCCCGGTCTCGTCGTGACGATCAGGCTGCCGATCGTCGCGAAGCAATGAGTGATGACCAGCCCGTCGGCGCGTTGCAGCCTGCCGCGCTCTCTTGTATCGGTGATGTCAGGTTGATGTTGGAGTTCGCCAATGGTGCGACCGCTTGTTGTCGTCAAGGCTGCCCGCGAGGAGGACGCTGGTGTCTGGTATGTGGAATCGAGCGATCTGCCTGGCCTGAATGCCGAGGCGGAGACATTGGAACTGCTGCTTGAGAAGCTGCCTGCCCTCGTTCTCGATCTTATCGAGGAGGGAGCTTTGGAGACTGATGGGACTGATCGGACCGTGGTTGATGAGGATTTGCCCATCGAGCTCATCGCACACGCCAGTGCCCATCTTCGCATCCGTGCCACGGCGTGAACGATTACGGCAAGGATGTTCGCAAACGCCTGATCGAATCCGGTTGCTGGTTTTCCGGCATGGCAGAGGTGATCACGACATCTGGAAAGGTCCGCTTGCCGAAAAGCCGTTCACCGTGCCGGTCAAGATCAAGTCGCGGCACATGGCTAACAAGGTCCTGAAGGACGCCGGTCTTCCAAAATCCTTCTAGGCCTCCCCGAGTATTGCCTTTCGGATCACTCGTGCCACCTGACAAAGCCCGAGACGACGAGTGAAGGATCATCCTCCGGCCTATCAGGCCACGAACGGATCGGCGCTCGACGTCGACCGGGACTTCTATCGCCGTATCGCCGAAGATTCGGCCGGCCGCACCCTCAAGGAGTCGATCACGATTCCGATCCGGTCGGGACGGGCCTGGGTGGTCAAGGCCGGCGAGGTCTTTCGGATCGTCGCGCCGGAGGGGCCGCAGGTCGGCGACCTCAATCTCTGGAACCTCAACAATCCGCGCGAGCGCTTCTGGGCGTCGCGGACGCGGCAGCTTCAGGCCGCGCATGTGTCGACCTATGACCGGCTCTGGTCGACGCTCCCCTATCTCCGTCCCATGGCGACGATCATCGCCGACTCGCTTTCGGGCTATGGCGTCGACGACTATGGCGGACGGGTCCACGACCTCCTCGGCACGCGCTGCGACCCCTATGTCAACCGGATGCTGACCGGCGAGGATTTCGATTTCTGCTGTCATTCCAACCTGACGCGCGCGGTTGCACCGCATGGGCTCGGCGAGAGCGACGTCCACGACGTCCTCAACGTATTCCAGTGCACGGGGTTGAACGCGGACGACCAGTACTTCATGCGGGGCTCGCCGGCCAAGGCGGGCGACTATCTTGAACTGTTCGCCGAGATCGATCTCCTCTGCGCGCTGTCGACCTGCCCGGGCGGCGACCTGTCGGTGCCGCTGTGGGGGCCGGAGGCGCGCGATCCGCTCGATACCTGCCGGCCGCTTGCGGTCGAAGTTCATGCAATCGACGGCGCGCTGCTCCAAGGATGGACCCCGCCGAAGGTCGCGGTCTATTCCGGCGCCCATGGCATGCGGCTGGCGAGGCCGCACTGGGAAGCCTGAGTGTGCCGAGGAGCCCGAAGCCGCGGGCAGCGCCGCGCGACCGGTCGCTTGGCGCAAGGATCGTCCCGCGGCTGCGGCCCGTCGAGGCCGACCGAGTCACGGCGCGTCTTGCCGAAGTCACCGGAGACGGCGCCGCCATCCTGCGGAAGGAGATCGCCAAGCCGGCGGGTCTGCGGGCGTTCGTCGGCAGCGTCCTCGACTATTCGCCCTTCCTGAGATCGCTCATCCTCGACGATCCCGCACGGCTCGCGGCGCTGCTTGCCGCCTCGCCGGAAGCGAGCCGCGACCGGATCGTCAAGGCCGCCGCGCAGGGGTGGAAGGCGGACGACCAGGCGGAGGTGATGCGGGTATTGCGCCGGGGGCGGCGGGAGCTGGCGCTGCTTGTCGCGCTCTCCGATCTAGGTGGCGTCTGGAATGTCGTCGAGGTGACCGCCGCGCTGACCGCCTTCGCCGATGCGGCCGTCGGGGCGGCGGCGCGTTTCGTGCTCGCCGACGCTGCGCGCTCGGGCGAGATTTCGATGCGCAACCGGCGAGATCCGGCGTCGGGCTCGGGCTGGATCATCCTCGGCATGGGCAAGCTCGGCGCGCGCGAGCTCAACTACTCGAGCGACATCGACCTCATCGTGCTCTTCGATCCGGAGGTCGTCACCGTCGCCGTGGGCAAGGAGCCGTCGGTCGTCTTCGTCCGGCTCACCAAGCGGCTGGTCGGCATCCTCCAGGAGCACAGCGAAGACGGCTACGTCTTCCGCACCGACCTGCGGCTTCGCCCCGACCCAGGCGCGACCAACATCGCCATTTCGACGGAAGCGGCGCTGCAATACTACGAGAGCCTCGGCCAGAACTGGGAACGCGCCGCGCTGATCAAGGCGCGGCCGGTCGCCGGCGACGAGCCGGCGGGGAATTCCTTCCTCAACGAACTCATCCCGTATATCTGGCGAAAATATCTCGACTACGCGGCGATCAGCGACATCCATTCGATCAAGCGGCAGATCCACGACTATCGCGGCCACGAGGAGATCGCGGTGGCCGGTCACAACATCAAGCTCGGCCGCGGCGGCATCCGCGAGATCGAGTTCTTCGTTCAGACCCAGCAACTGATTGCCGGAGGCCGCAATCCCGAGCTTCGCCTTCGCGGCACGCTCGACACGCTCGATGCGCTGGCCGGTGGCGGCTGGATCGACGCGGCCACGCGCGACGACCTCAGGGAGGCTTACGTCGCGCTGAGGCAGGTCGAGCATTGCCTGCAAATGATCAACGACGAGCAGACCCATACGCTTCCGGAGGACGCCGGGGCGCTCGAAGCGATTGCGGCGATGGTGGGCTATTCCGATGCGGAGGCGTTCAGTGCCGCCCTGCTTGAGACGCTGACGAAGGTGCGCGACCGGTATGCGCTGCTCTTCGAGCGGGCGCCGTCGCTGACCGCCGCCCTCGGCAGCCTTGCCTTCACGGGAGACAGCGACGATCCCGAGACGCTGGCGACACTCGCCCGGATCGGCTTCGCGAAGCCGGCACAGGCGAGCCAGACGATTCGCGGATGGCATTTCGGCCGCTATCCGGCGATGCGTTCCGCCGCCGCCCGCGAACGGCTGACCGAAATCACGCCGGCCCTTCTCCTCGCCCTTGCCGGCACCGACAACGCCGACGCCGCCTTTGCCGCCTTCGACCGCTTCCTCGCCCGCATGCCGTCGGGCGTGCAACTGTTTTCGATCCTCGGGTCCAATCCGGGACTTCTCAGGCTGCTCGCGGCGATGATGGGGACGGCACCACGACTCGCCGAGATCGTCATCCAGCGCGTCCACGTTCTCGATGCGTTGATCGAGCCGGCCTTCTTCGGCCGGGTTCCCGACCGCGACACGCTCGCGGCGCGGCTGTCGCAGTCGCTCGGCGAGGCGGACAACTACGAGGATATGCTCGACCGCGCCCGGATCTTCGGTCAGGAGCAGGGCTTCCTGATCGGCGTCCGGGTCCTTGCCGGAACCATCGGAGCGCGACAGGCGGGCGCCGCCTATGCGGCGCTGGCCGAGGTCCTGGTCGGCAGATTGCTCGACGAGGTGCGCCGCGCGTTCGAGCGCGCGCATGGCACGGTTGCCGGCGGCGAGGTCGCGGTCGTGGCGATGGGCAAGCTCGGCGGCCGCGAGATGACCGCGGCGTCGGATCTCGACCTCATCGTCCTTTACGATTTCCGCGAGAGCGACGGCACGTCGACCGGCTCGCGGCCACTCGCCGGCATCCAGTACTTCACCCGCCTGACCCAGCGCCTGATCGCGGCGATCGCCGCGCCGACCGCCGAAGGAAAGCTCTACGAGGTCGACTTCCGGCTGCGCCCCTCGGGGAAATCGGGGCCGCTTGCCACCCATATCGAGGCTTTCGCCCGCTACCAGGGCAAGGACGCCTGGACATGGGAGCGGATGGCTCTGACCCGGGCCCGGGTCATCGCCGGCGATGCCCGGCTCGGCGAGCGCGCCCGGAAGGAGATCGCCAAGGCGCTGACGACGCCGCAGGATCCGGCAAGGACCCGCGCCGACATCATCGAGATGCGCGGCATGATCGAGGCCGAGAAGGGCGGCGGCGGGGCGTGGGACCTGAAGCAGGCGCCGGGCGGTCTCGTCGACATCGAGTTTATCGCCCAGTACCTGCAGCTCCTTCACGGCGCGAAGCAGCCGGATGTCTTGTCGCAGGAAACCGAGACCGCTCTTCTCCGGCTCAACAAGGCCGGCTTTCTGACGCCGGGAGATGCCGGGATCTTGCTCCCGGCGCTTCGTCTCCACCAGTCGCTGACGCAGGTGCTCCGGCTTTCCGTCGGAGGCCGCTTCGATCCCGAGGAAGCGCCTGGCGGACTCCTCGACCTGCTGGCGCGGGCGGGGGAACTGCCCGATTTCGTCACCCTCGACCGGCACCTGAGGGATACGCAGAGGGCGGTGCGGACAAACTTCGAGCGGCTCATCGGAAGTCTGTCCGACAGACAGTCCTGACAACGGATGGAAATTGCGCGACTGTCATCGGCAAAGATAGATTTGCCGCTGACATGGCGGCGGGAGACATGGGGATGACGGGCGCGACCGAGGGAATGGTGGGGGGCGGCTACTACGACGCCAACTCGTCCTTCCAGGCCAAGGTGGCGGCAAGCGGCAGCGACCTGCTCGGTCAGGCAGTTGCCGCGCTGGCGCTTCGGCCGGGGGCGCAGGCCACGGTGGCCGACTATGGCTGCTCCGAGGGGCGGAACTCGATGGCGATGGTTAGCGAGGCGCTGACGCTCCTCGCGGCTCGTGGAGCGAGCGACATGGCCGTCCTGCTCAACGACCTACCGACGAACGATTGGGGCGGCCTCGCCGCGAACCTGTCGAAGCCGGACAGCTATCTCGGCAAGTTTCCGGCGGTGCGCGCCCTGTTCGCCCCGCACGGATTCTTCGAGCGGGTGACGCTGCCCGCGAGCGTCACCCTCGGCACATCGGGCTCGGCCGCACACTGGCTGTCGCAGCAGCCGCCCGGCATCGATATGCCGCGCTCACTCTATCGGTCCGACGCGCCGCCGGACCAACTCCCGAAAATCCTGGCGCAGGCGGCGAACGACTGGCAGGCGTTCCTTGCCGCCCGCGCCGACGAACTTCAGCCGGGCGGCGTGCTCCTTGTCCAGATGCTCGGCTCGGACGGGACCGCCGATCCGGTCCGGGTGAGTGCGGCGGGCCTGCTGAAGCTGATGAACGCGTGCGCGCTCAGCCTGGTCGACGGCGGCGAAATCCCGAGCGATGTCTATGCACGCTATTGCTTTCCGGTGGTGCCGAGAACGGTCGCCGAAGCGACGGCGCCGCTCCGCGGGCCGCTCGCCGACCGGCTCGAACTTCTCCACTGCGGGCTGACGCCGGTCGCCTCGCCCTATCAGGTCACCCTCGACAAGACCGGCGATACCGCGGCCTTCGCCCGGAACTACACCGCATTCACCCGGGCTTTTAGCGAGAGTACGCTCCGCCAAGGCGTGTTCGGCTATGCCAAAAGCGGAGCGGACGTCGCCACCGGCCGCTTCTACGCGATGATGCAAGACGCGCTCGCCGCCCACCCGCGCGACTATCCTTTCGACGACCTGACGCTCGCGGTTATGGTGCGGCGGCGGTGACTGGTGACGGGGTTCATCGACCGGACAAGTTGATCCCGTGTCGGCTTGCGCCTATATAGGCGTAGGGAAGAACTGTGCCTAAGATCGAAACCGACAGGCGCCGCATCGTAGCGCGCCTGTTGCGGGAGGGATGGTTGCTGGTCCGTCATGGGAGCGACCACGACCTGTATCGCCGGCCTGACCAACCCGGCAGCGTTGCTGTGCCTCGACACCGCGAAATAACCGTGGGGACAGCGCGATCAATCGCGAAGCAGGCGGGTTGGATCTGAGCAAAGTCATGAGGAAGATGCGCTATTCGGTTTTGGTGGATGGAAAGGCGGGCGCGTACGGTGTTGTATTCCCGGACATTCCCGGCTGTGTCGCTATGGGCAAGACGGTCGAGGAGGCGCTTGCCCATGCGGCCGACACGTTGCGCGACTGGCTCGAGCTGGCTGAGGAACATGGCGAGAAGCTTCCGCGACCGCGGCCGCTCGAAAAACTGCGCCGCGACCCGGATGTTGTCGAAGCGCTTGCCGGAGGAGCCATGATTGCCAGTGTGCCTTTGATCCGGGAGTCCGGTAAGCCGGTGAAGGCCAACCTCTCCATCAACTCGGGCGTGCTGGCCGCCCTCGATGAGGAGGCGAAGGCACGTGATTTGACGCGCTCGGGCATGGTGGAGCTGATGGTCAAGACCATGCTCCCGGGCATGGTCTGAGCGACAGGGCAGAGGCGCGACGACGATCGCCGAGGGTCTCGCTGACGCTCTCATCGCATGACCCACATAGTGGGCCTGGGCTTGGCGAGAGGAGAATCGACATGAAGCTTCTGCTGTGGCTCGCTGCCGCATCCTTCGTCGTCGCCTCGCCGTCCCTGGCCGAGGACGCGGGCGAGAAGGTCTGGCACCTCTATCATGGCGACGATCCCGCTGCGACGCTCGCGGTGATGGAAGCGGCTGAGGTCGACTCGGACGAGCCCTATTGGTCCCTGTCGCTGAGCTGCTCGTTCGACCAGCCGTGGGAGCTGACCGTTTCCGATGTCGACGAGCGTGCCCTCGGCGAGACGATCGCCGACGGCGGCCCGGTGACGTTTTCGTTCGTCGTCGACGGCAACGCCGATGGACCCTTGGGCGGCTATTTCCCGACGCTCCGATTCGGCGAGATGTTCGGCGAGTGGGAGTATTCGGTGCCGCTCGATCTCGACATGCTCGGCGCGATGGAGGCGGCGGGAACGCTCGCCGTCACCGGCACCGGCGTCGACCTGCCGTTGCCGGAGACGGGGATGAAAGAGGCGATCGGCGAATTCCGCGCCCTCTGCGAGGGCTATCAGAAGATGGGCGAAGAAATGCCGAAGGGCGGGAACCCGTAGGATGGGTTGAGCGGAGCGAAACCCATCACCCCCTCGAGACGTGCCGACGATCGATGGGTTTCGCTGCGCTCAACCCATCCTACGCCGCTACGCCGCTGCGGCTTCCGGCGCGGGGGGCTCGACCGGCAAACGCACAGAAACGATCGTGCCGTGGCCCTCGCGCGAGCGGATGCGCATCGCCCCGCCATGAAGCGCGGCGAGCGAAGAGGTGATGGCGAGGCCGAGGCCGGAGCCGCGGTGGCTCTTGGTGAACTGGTTGCCGACCTGCTCGAACGGGCGCCCGAGCTTCTTCAGGGCCTCCTTCGGAATCCCGATGCCGGTGTCCTCGACCGAGAAAGTGACGGCCGAGCCGGTGGTGCGCGCGCGCACCGTGATGTGCCCGCCGGCGGGCGTGAATTTCACTGCATTCGACAACAGGTTCAGCATGATCTGCTTCAGCGCCTTGCGGTCGCCGCGCATCTTGAGATTCCTGCCGATGTCGGTCACGACCTCGATCTGCTGCGCCTCGGCCTGGGTGTGGACGATGCGGATCGATTCCTCGACGAGATCGTCGAGGACGAGGTCCTCGAGGTCGAGCACCATGCGGCCGGCCTCGATCCGCGACATGTCGAGGATGTCGTTGATGACGCCGAGGAGATAGGCGCCGCTCTGGTTGATGTCGTGGCAGTACTCGCGGTACTTCGCCGAGCCGAGCTCGCCGAACATCCCCGACTGCATGATCTCCGAGAAGCCGATGATCGCGTTGAGCGGCGTGCGGAGCTCGTGGCTGATATTGGCGAGGAACTCCGACTTGGAACGGTTGGCGTCCTCGGCGCGGTCCTTCTCCTCGGCGTATTTCTCGGCAAGGTCGACCATTTGCTGCGCCTGCATTTCCAGTTTCTGGCGCGACTGGCGGAGGTCGGCGATGGTCGCCATCAGCCGGCGCTCGCCGTCGATCAGCTTGGCCTCATGGCGCTTCAACTGGGTGATGTCGGTGCCGACCGAGACGAAACCGCCGTCCTTGGTCCGGCGCTCGTTGATCTGCAGCCAGCGTCCGTCCTCGAGCTGGAGCTCGAAGCTTCGCGCGCCTTCCTCGGGGCGGCCGTCGGCGACGACCTGGGCGCGGACCAGCGGCTTCCGCCCGGCGGCGATCACCTCGGCATAGGGCGTGCCGGGGACCAGTGCCGCGTCCGGCATGCCGTGCAGCTGCTGGTACTTGGAATTGCACATCACCAGGCGATTGTCGGCGTCCCACAGGACGAAGGCCTCGGAGATCGTTTCGATCGCGTCGCGGAGCCGGATGTCGGCGGTCTTGGAACGCTCGACCAGGCGCATCTGCTCGGTGACGTCGACGGCGATGCCGATCAAATGCGGCTCGCCGGTGTCGCGGTCGACCAGCTCGGCGCGGGCGCGGAGCCAGATCCACCGGCCATCGGCGTGACGCATGCGGAACATGCGGTCGACGGTCGCCTCGCCGGCTTCGTAAAGCGACTCGGCGAGCGCCATCAGGTCGCCATCGTCGGGGTGGATCAACCGGCTTACCTCGCCGAAGCCGAGCAGGGCGTCGCGCTGCGGCAAGCCGACGATCTCGAACATCGAGCGCGACCAGAACATGCGGCCGCGGGCGAGATCCCAGTCCCACAGCCCGCAACGGCCGCGCATCAGCGCCGTCTCGAACCGCTCGTGGGTCTCCGAATAGATCTGGTCGGCCTCGATCGCCCGGCTCGACTGCGCGAAATAGCCATAGAGAATGACGAGGAGGATGGCGCTGGTGCCGATGAAGATCGCGACGTTGAGCGAGACATCGGCGCGCCAGTCATCGAGGACATTGGCGACCGGCTCGACGAGCGCCACCGCCGCCGGGCCGCCGGCAATGAGGTGGACGGTGGCGAGTGCCGGGGTCCCGTCGGGGAGGGTGATCTCGAGCACGCCGGCGCGCTCGCCGAACACGGTCAGCGGCTGCGCTTCGCCCAGGATATCGGTGAGGGCGATGCCCTCCTTGCCCTGGTCGCGCGGCGCGGTGGCGATCACCGTGCCTTCGGCGCCGGCGACATAGATGCGGCGACCGTCGCCGGTCGCCCCCGGCGGAAGCGAATCCGCGAGCCGGTTTAGAATCTCCATCGTCGAAGGCGGATGGCTGGTCGCGAGGTCGGCGAGCGACCCGCTGAGGACCCCTGCCATCAGGCCCATGGTCTCGCGTGCGTCGTATTCACGTTCGGACCGGAGCTGGTAAAGCTCGACGAAGCGGGCGAGGCCGACGATGACAAGGAATATGACGATGAGGACCGGGATCAGCCGGCGCAGGAACGGCTCGGCCGCAAGCAGTCTTTCATAGGCCGGGCCGGCAAGCAGCCTGGCATGGCCGGAGACCGCGGCATTGCGCCCGAGCCCTATCCCGGACAACAGATTACGCTTCGCGACAGATGGCTCCACCGCCTCTGCCCGCGCCATGCGAGGCCCCCTGCTATTTGCGGCAAGTCCGGGAAAACGCCACCTCCCGAATCAGTTCATTTGAATCGAGCAGAATCCGGTTGTCCAGCAAGAAATGGTTAACGATGATCGAAGCATCGCGGAGGGTCTCTGCGGGCTTCATCGCCGAAGTCGGCCGGGTCGCGGCCGCTCCCCCACCGAGTTCGAAACCTGACGCGGTCCGGTCTGCTGCGTTTCCAGACCGCGCCGGGTTGCTGAAAACGCCAAAATGATCCAGTTTCAACTTCTGTTCGAAAAGGGAAGCGGCTTCGATCGAACACGCGGCGCCGGTAGACTTGCACCTTTGGGGGGTATCGAACATGAAGCAACTGTGCGTGATCGGGGCGACCTTTGTTTCGTTCGTCGTCGCGGCCGGAGGGGCGACTGCCGCGGATTTGGCGACGAGTGTCCTGCCCGCGGCGGAATTCGCGCCCGGGCCAATGTCGGTCTACGATTGGAGCGGCATCTACGGCGGCTTGGCGATTGGCTACGGATGGGCCAAGAGCGACGTTCTCGTCCTCGGTCCCGACGAGGAGTTCGGTACGGAGCGATATGACGGCGTCGTTGGCGGCGGCTTTGCCGGCTACAATTGGCAGGCCGGTAATTTCGTCGGCGGTGTCGAGGGCGACATCATGGCCAGCGGCATGGACTGGAAAGAGCATGGCGCCAGCATCGAAAACGCGTGGAACGCTACCATGCGGGCGCGCGCCGGCGTCGCGATCGACCGCTTCATGCCGTACGTAACCGGTGGCGTGGCGTTCGGCGGCATCGACGTCAAGATAGGCGGGGATTCCGATACTCGGACGCCAGTCGGCTGGGTTGTCGGCGGCGGCACTGAGGTCGCGATTGGAAAGCACGTGACGGCGCGTGTCGAATATCGGTACACCGACTACGGCACCGACACGTACACGGTCAGCGGCAGCAAGATCAAAGTCGGCTTCGACTTAAGCCAGGTGCTGACCGGTCTGGCGATCAAGTACTGACCGGGGTGGTCGGTCGATTCGCCGCCGGAAACTACGCCAACGTTCGCGTGATGATATCGCGCGTGTCCGGGGACAGGTGGTCGGCCGCGGCGATGCGGCGGAGCGCCTTCTCGGCCAGCCCGCGGCGGCCTTCCTCCAACGCCTTCCATGAGCGGAAATTGACGAGGAGACGGGCCGCCGTTTGCGGATTGCGGCGGTCGAGATCAAGGACGAAATCGGCGAGGAAGTCGAACCCGGCGCCGTCCTTGCGGTTGAACTCGCGCTGATTGCCGCCGGCGAAGCCGCCGACCAGCGCGCGGATACGGTTCGGATTCTCCTTCGAAAAGGCGGGATGGCTCATCAGTTCACGCACGCGGTCGAGCGTCTCCGCCGCCGGAACCACCGACTGGAGCGTGAACCACTTGTCGAGGACGAGCGGGTCGCTCCGGTAGCGGTCATAGAATAATTCGAAAGCGGCAAAGCGCTCCTCGTGGGCGCCATGGGCCAGCGTCGACAGGGCCGCGAGCCGGTCGGTCATGTTGTCGGCGGCGGCGAAGCGGTCGACGATCGCCCGGACGGCCTCCGGCGATCGGTTGCCGGTGACGAGGTCGAGCGCGGTGTTGACGAGGGCGCGCCGGCCGGCCGAGGCGGCGTCCGGACTGAAGGCGCCCATCACCCCCATGCGCCCGGCGAGCGCCACGAGCCGGTCGCCGATCCGGTCGGCGATGGCGGCTCGGAGCCGGTCGCGCGCCGCGCCGATGGCGTCGGGATCGATATCGCGGCCGATCTCGCGAGCGATGTCGGCCTCGGTCGGGAGCTGCAGCACCTGCGCCCGGAAGGCGGGCTCCAGCGTCTCGTTCTCGGCGACCTCGCCGAGCGCCTCGATCAGGGCCGGATCGATGGCCGTCTCCTCGCCGGCGCGGACCGCCGTGGTTTCGGCGACGAGGGCGTTGGTGACGAGGAGCTGCGAGGCCTGCCAGCGATTGAAGCCGTCGGCGTCGGTGCGAAGCAGGAAGAGGAGATCGCCCGCCGACAAGTCTCCGCTGAGCTTCACCGGCGCCGAAAACCCCCGGAAGAGGGAAGGAACCGGCGGCGCCGAGACGCCCTCGAAGACGATGGTCTGCTCGGCCCCGGTAAGATGAATGACATCGCCTTCGACGCGGCCGCCGCTCGCGCCGGCGAAATCGAGATCGGCGCCGTTCGGCCCGACCAGGCCGAACCGGACCGGAATGTGCATCGGCGGCTTGACGCTCTGGCCGGGCGTCGGCGGCACGCTCTGGCCGAGCGTCAGCGAATAGGTCCGCGCCCGCCTGTCGTAGCGGCCCTTGGCGGTGACCTGCGGAGTGCCGGCCTGGGAATACCAGAGCTTGAATTGGCCGAGGTCGGCGCCGGTTGCGTCGGAGAAGGCGGCGAGGAAATCCTCGATGGTCACCGCCTGCCCGTCATGGCGCTGGAAATAGAGGTCCATGCCGGCCCGGAACCCGTCGTCGCCGAGAACCGTCTTCAGCATGCGGACGACCTCGGAGCCCTTCTCGTAGACCGTGGCGGTGTAGAAGTTGTTGATCTCGAAATAGGCCTCGGGCCGCACCGGGTGGGCCAGCGGCCCGGCGTCCTCCGGGTATTGGCGGGCAAGGAGATTGCGGACGTCCGAAATGCGCTTGACGCCGCGCGAGCGCTGGTCCGACGAGAATTCCTGGTCGCGGAAGACGGTAAGGCCTTCCTTGAGGCAGAGCTGGAACCAGTCGCGGCAGGTGATGCGGTCGCCGGTCCAGTTGTGGAAATATTCGTGGGCGATCACCGTCTCGATGCCGGCATAGTCGCCGTCGGTGGCGGTCTCGGAATCGGCGAGGACGTATTTGTCGTTGAAGATGTTGAGGCCCTTGTTCTCCATTGCGCCCATGTTGAAGTCGGAGACCGCGACGATCATGAAGATGTCGAGGTCGTATTCGCGGCCGAAGGCGGTCTCGTCCCAGCGCATCGAGCGCTTGAGCGCATCCATGGCGTAGCCGCAGCGCTCCTCCTTGCCGTGTTCGCAATAGATGCGAAGCGCCACCTCGCGGCCGGACATGGTGGTGAAGCTGTCCTCGACCGCGCCGAGATCGCCCGCGACCATGGCGAAGAGATAGGCCGGTTTCGGAAACGGATCGTGCCAGACGGCAAAGTGACGCTCGCCGGGAAGCTCGCCGCTGTCGACCAGATTGCCGTTGGAGAGGAGCACGGGGGCGGATTTCGGCGCCTCGATCCGCGTCGTGTAGACGGCAAGCACATCCGGCCGATCGAGGAAATAGGTGAGGCGGCGGAAGCCCTCCGCCTCGCACTGCGTGCACCAGACCCCGCTCGCCCGGTAGAGGCCCATCAGCTTCGTGTTCGCCGCGGGGTTGGTCTCGGTGACGATCTCCAGGGCGAACGGACCCGACGGCACGTCCCGGATGACAAGCCCGTCGGGCCGCGCATCGTAGCGGTCCGCGGCGAGCGGCTCGCCGTCGAGGCGAAGCGAGACGAGGTCGAGCTCGTCGCCGTCGAGCGCAAGCACGCCGCTCGGATCCTCTCCCGGCCGTATCGCCAGACGCGCCGTGATCCGCGTCCGGGTTTCCTCAAGATGAAGGTCGAGGCCGACGGTGTCGATCAGATAGGCGGGCCTGCGATAGTCGCTGAGGCGGACGGGGAGGGACTCGGACTTCATTTCGGATTCTTCGTCGCTGGAAGGACAAGGCGGCGCGTTGTTCTAGTCGCTTTGGCGCAGCTATGCCACGCCTGAAACCGACGTGGCGGACGAGTCTCGAAAGGCCGCTTCGCATACCGAATTGACGTACGCACCTCGACATTCGGGCGGTCTTCGCGATGTTCTCCAGCGCGTTCGTTTATGGCTCCTCCATGACAAAAGCTCCGCCGTAACCGACTGATCTCACGACAGATTTCGTTGATCGCCGGTGGTTCGCAGGTTCCGGACGGCGACGCTTCCGCCGGCCGAGTGCCTAAACCTGCCAGCCATTTGCTTTCGCCTCCTGAGGGGGATATCTAACGATGAGGGGAGGAAGTCATTGGCCCGCACGACACTTCAGGACGTGGCGCGGACGGCCGGCGTCAGTCTCGCGACCGTCGACCGCGTGCTCAACCGGCGTCCCGGCGTCCATGCCGACACCGCGGAGCGCGTCCAGCAGGCGATCGACCTCCTCCGCTATCGTCCCGACCGGTTTGCCGCCCGGCTCGCGCGCGGGCGCGAGCACCGCTTTCAGTTCATCCTGCCGACCGGCAGCAATGCCTTCATGCAGGCGCTCGAGGATCGTGTCCGCGCGACCGCGGACTACGTCGCCGACGAGCGGGTGCGGATCGGGATCACCCATGTCGACGTCTTTGACGGCGACGTGCTGGCGCTGGCGCTCGACCGGCTGCAGGGCGAGGCCGACGGCGTCGCGGTGGTAGCGCTCGACCACCCTTCCGTGCGCGAAGCGATCGACGAATTGACCAATTCCGGCGTCACCGTCGTCACGCTCGTTTCCGACGCGCCGCGCTCCCGCCGGGCCCATTATGTCGGCATCGACAATGCCGCGGCGGGACGGACTGCCGCGACGCTCCTCGGGCGCTTCCTCGCCGGGCGTCAGGGCAAGGTCGGGTTGATCGCCGGGTCGATCGCGCTTCGCGACCATATCGAACGGCAGATCGGCTTCGAACAGGTCATCTCCCGCGATTTTCCGTGCTTGCGGCTTCTGCCGATTCGCGAAGGCCGCGACGACGACGACCGGGTCGAGGAACTCGCGACGGGGCTCCTCCGCGAGCACGCCGATCTCGTCGGCATCTACAATGTCGGCGCCGGCAATGGCGGCATCGTCAACGCGCTCGAGGCGAGCGGCAGGAGTCGCGACGTCGTCTTCATCGCCCACGAACTGACCCCTTTCTCGCGCCGGCATCTCATCCGTGGCACCATCGACGCCATCATCAACCAGGACCCCGGCCACGAGGCGCGGAGCGCGACACGGCTTCTCATCGCCGAGCGCGAGGGCACGCCGTTCGACGCGGGGCAGGAACGCATTCGTATCGACATCTTCATTCGCGACAACGTGCCCTGAGCGCGACGCGGCGGGGGAAACGGAAGAATGTATCTCGGCATCGACATCGGCACCTCGTCGGTAAAGGCGGTGCTCATCGACGGCGATCAGCGCCTCGTCGCGACACGAAGCGACGGGCTGGAGGTGTCGCGACCGCATCCCGGCTGGTCGGAACAGGACCCCGAAAGCTGGTGGACCGCGTGCATCGCCGCACTCGACGGGCTTGCCGCCGACCACAGGAGGGAGATGGCGGCGGTCAAGGGCCTCGGCTTGTCGGGGCAGATGCACGGCGCAACTCTCCTCGACGCGGCCGACACGGTGCTTCGGCCCTGCATTCTCTGGAACGACGGACGTTCCGCCGAGGAAGCCCGCGAGATCAGCGCCGCGAGCGAGCGGATTACCGGCAACATCGCCATGCCGGGCTTCACCGCGCCGAAGCTGATCTGGGTAAAGCGGCACGAACCGGAGGTGTTCGCGAAGGTTCGCACCGTGCTTCTCCCCAAGGATTATGTCCGCCTGCGGCTCAGCGGCGACAAGGCGAGCGACATGTCGGACTCGGCCGGCACGCTGTGGCTCGAGACGGCGAAGCGCGCCTGGTCGGACGAGATGCTGGCGCTGACCGACCTCGACCGGTCGAATATGCCGGCGCTGTTCGAGGGCAGCGCGCCGACCGGCACGCTCAAGGCGGAGCTTGCATCGCGCTGGGGGATGTCGGCCAAGGTGGTGATCGCCGGCGGCGGCGGCGACAATGCCGCGTCCGGCTGCGGCGTCGGCGCGGTCGCGCCCGGCACCGGCTTCATCTCGATCGGCACATCCGGCGTGATCTTCGTCACTGCCGACCGCTACCGCGGCAACCCGGCCGGCGCCGTCCACGCCTTCTGTCATGCCGTGCCCGGCACCTGGCACCAGATGGGCGTGGCGCTCTCCTCGGCGGGATCGCTGGAATGGCTGGCGCGTGTGCTTGAGGCCGATCCGGGCGACCTCATCGCCCCGCTCGGCGACAAGCCCAGAGGCCCGTCGTCGATCCTCTTCCTCCCCTATCTCTCCGGCGAGCGCACCCCGCACAACGATGTCGCGATCCGCGGCGCCTTTGTCGGGCTCGACCAGGCGCATGGCCGCAAGGACCTGACCCAGGCGGTGCTCGAAGGCGTCGCCTTCGCCTTCAAGGATTGCATGGACGTCCTCACCATGCCGCTCGCCGAGCCGCGCCGGCTGATCGCGGTCGGCGGCGGCTCGCGCTCGCGCTATTGGCTGTCGGTCATCGCCACCGTCCTCGACCTGCCGATCGCGGTGCCCGCCGACGGCGATTTCGGCGGCGCTTTCGGCGCGGCCCGCCTCGGCCTTGTCGCCGCCGAGAATGCCGACCCGTTCGTGGTATGCCGGCCGCCGGAGATCAAGGAGGTGATCGAGCCGATCGCCGATTTGACCGAGGCCTATGCCGCGGCCCACGCGACCTATTGCGATCTCTATCCCGCCATCAAGGAGGCCATGCCGCGATGAACGCGCGCTTTTTCGAACAAAAGGATCCGGTCAGGTACAAGAAGGGCAAGTCCAAGGGGCTCGCCTATCACTGGTACGATCCCGACCGCATGGTTCTCGGCAAGCGGATGGAGGACCAGCTCCGCTTCGCGGTTTGCTACTGGCACTCCTTCACCTGGCCGGGCACCGACCCGTTCGGCGGCGAAACTTTCATGCGGCCGTGGATGCACGTCGCCGACCCGATGGAAGGCGCACGCATGAAGGCGGATGTCGCCTTCGAGATGTTCCGCCTGCTCGGCGTGCCCTTCTTCACGTTCCACGACCGCGACATCGCGCCGGAAGGGGAGACGCTTCGCGAGTTGAACCGGAACGTCCGGGAAATCGGCGACCTCTTCGCGAAGCGGATGGAGACGGCCAAGGTCCGCCTCCTCTGGGGCACGGCCAATCTCTTCTCCAACCGCCGCTACATGGGCGGCGCGGCAACCAATCCCGACCCGGAGATCTTCGCCTATGCCGCGGCGCAGGTCCGCAACGTCCTCGACCTGACGCATGAGCTGGACGGCGCCAACTACGTGCTATGGGGCGGCCGCGAAGGCTACGAAACGCTGCTCAACACCGACATGAAGCGGGAATTCGCGCAGCTCGGGCGCTTCCTCAACATGGTGGTCGAGCACAAGCACAAGATCGGCTTCAAGGGCACGATCCTGATCGAGCCGAAGCCCAAGGAGCCGACCAAGCACCAGTACGACTTCGATGTCGGCTCGATCTTCGGCATGCTCAAGCAGTTCGGGCTGGAGAACGAGGTCAAGATCAACATCGAGCAGAACCATGCGATCCTCGCCGGCCACAGCTTCGAGCATGAGCTCTCGCTGGCGACGGCGCTCGGCATCTTCGGCTCGATCGACATCAATCGCGGCGACTACCTGCTCGGCTGGGACACCGACCAGTTCGCGATGAATATTCCCGAGATGGCGCTCGCCTGCTTCTACATCTTCAAGGCCGGCGGCTTCACCACCGGCGGCTTCAACTTCGACGCCAAGATCAGGCGGCAGTCGATCGACCCGGACGACCTCATCGAGGCGCATGTCGGCTCGATGGATGCTTGCGCGCGGGGACTCCTGATCGCGGAGAAGATGATCGACGACGGCGTGCTCGACGACTTCGTCAATGAGCGCTATGCCGGATGGGACGGCAGGGAGGGGAGGGCGATCCTCGCGGGCAGGCGCTCGCTCGCCGAGCTCTCCGACTATGTCCTGAAACGCGACCTCGAGCCGCAGCCGAAGAGCGGCAAGCAGGAGCACCTCGAGCGGCTGCTCAACGAATATCTGTGACGCCATTGCCAGACGCGATGTGTCGTCGTCCCGCGAAAGCGGTGATCCGGCGAGCGATGCTGGTCATGGAAACACGCGACGTTGACGACGGCCTGGAAACGGCAGTGTCTACTGGGTTCCCGCTTTCGCGGGAATGACAGTCAGAGTGTTGGGGAGGAACAATGAAAACGATCAAGGGCCCGGCGATCTTTCTCGCTCAGTTCGCGGGCGACGCGGCGCCGTTCAGCACGCTCGACGGCATGGCTGGCTGGGCGGCGGGGCTTGGCTACAAGGGCATCCAGATCCCGACCTGGGACGGCCGGCTGTTCGACATGAAGAAGGCTGCCTCCAGCAAGACCTATTGCGATGAGATCAGGGGCACGGTCGAGGACCACGGTCTCATCATCACCGAGCTGTCGACGCATCTTCAGGGCCAGCTCGTCGCGGTCAACCCGGTCTACGAGGCCGGCTTCGACGCCTTCGCCGCGCCGGAAGTGCGGGGCAACCCGGCGGCGCGCACCAAGTGGGCGATCGACCAAGTCAAGAAAGGCGCCAAGGCCTGCGCCAATCTCGGCCTCAACACCATGGTGAGCTTCACCGGCGCCTTCGCCTGGCCGTTCCTCTATCCCTTCCCCCAGCGGCCGGCCGGCCTGATCGAAACCGCCTTCGACGAGTTGGCGAAGCGCTGGAAGCCGATCTTCGATTATTGCGACGAACAGGGGGTCGATGTCGGCTTCGAATTGCACCCGAGCGAGGACGTGTTCGACGGCGTGACCTTCGAGATGCTGCTCGAACGGGTCGGCAACCACCCGCGCATGGGGATCAACTACGATCCCTCGCATTTCGTCCTGCAGTGCCTCGACTATCTCGAATTCATCGACATCTATCACGACCGGATCTTCGCCTTCCATGTGAAGGACGCGGAGTTCAATCCGACCGGCAAGCAGGGTGTCTATTCGGGATATCAGTCGTGGATCAACCGCGCCGGCCGCTTCCGCTCGCTCGGCGACGGACAAGTCGACTTCAGCGGCATCTTCTCCAAGCTCGCCCAATACGACTATGACGGTTGGGCGGTGCTCGAATGGGAGTGCTGCCTGAAGCATCCCGAGGATGGGGCGCGCGAGGGCGCCGAGTTCATCAAGAAGCACATGATCCGGGTGACGGAGAGGGCATTCGACGACTTCGCCGACGCCGGCACCGACCAGAAGGCCAACAAGCGCATGCTGGGGATTTGAGGGCCGGATCGCCGAGCCAACAATATCGTCACCCCGACGAAAGTCGGGGTCCATCGCAGACAGTGCCACGCGCTGCGCGATCGACTAGATTGCATTTGCCAATGATGGATTCCGGCTTTCGCCGGAATGACGATAGCGGTTGGACCGGAGCAATCCGGGGCAGCCAGAACGGGGGGAAACGGGAATGGTTGAGGGACGGAGCGACGCGGCGGAGGGCGGCAAGATCCGCTATGGCATGGTCGGCGGCGGGCAGGGGGCATTCATCGGCGCGGTGCACCGTCTCGCGGCGCGAATGGACGACCAGTACCAACTGGTCGCCGGCGCGCTCTCGTCGGACCCGAAGCGGGCGCTCGCCTCGGCGAGGGAACTGGGCCTGCCGGCGGACCGCTCTTACGGCGGCTACGAGGAGATGGCCAAGGCCGAGGCGAAGCGGCCGGACGGCATCGAGGCGGTGGCGATCGTCACCCCGAACAATTCGCACGCGCCGATCGCCAAGGCCTTCCTCAAGGCAGGGATCAACGTCATTTGCGACAAGCCGCTGACGACGACCGTCAAGGAGGCGAAGGAGCTGGTCGCGTTGACCAGGAAGACCGGCCTGATCTTCGCCGTCACCCACAACTACACCGGCTATCCGATGATCCGGCAGGCGCGGGCGATGATCGCCGCGGGCGAGCTCGGCGAGCTCCGCGTGGTGCAGGCCGAGTATGCCCAGGACTGGCTGACCGAGCCGCTGGAGAAGACCGGACAGAAGCAGGCCGCCTGGCGGACCGACCCGAAGCAGTCAGGGGCCGGCGGCTCGATCGGCGACATCGGCACCCACGCCTATAATCTCGCCTGTTTCGTCACCGGCCTCACGCTCGACTCGCTCTGTGCCGATCTCACCGCGTTCGTCAAAGGCCGGCGCCTCGACGACAACGACAATATTCTGCTTCGCTGGAAGGGCGGGGCGAAGGGCATGCTCTGGGCAAGCCAGGTCGCGCCGGGCAACGAGAACGGCCTCATGCTCCGCGTCTACGGCTCGAAGGGCGGTCTTCACTGGAAGCAGGAGGACCCGAACTATCTGTGGTTCTCGGCCTATGGCCAGACGCCGCGCCTGATCACCCGGGGCGGCGCCGGTTCCGGACCCGAGGCGGCCCGGGTGACACGCGTCCCGCCGGGACATCCCGAGGGCTACCTCGAAGGCTTCGCCAACATCTATGCCGAGGTCGCGCGGGCGCTCCGCGCCAAACGCCAGGGCAAGCAGCCCGACCCTGCGGTGACTTTCCCGACGGTCGAGGACGGCCTTGTCGGGATGCAGTTCGTCGAAGCCGCGGTTGCGTCGAGCAAGAAGGGCGCGACCTGGGTCAAGGTCTGACCCGGCGCTCACGCTCCGCGCGGCGCGAAGAATTGGCACCAGCCGTGGAAGCTCACCGGTCCCTGCACGAGGTTGCGGGAGACCGGGAACCTGTAATGCGCGCAGGCGCCGCAATACTGGCCCCGGTTCGGCTTGCCCCGGTACTGGGCGGCCGCCTTTGACACCTTCTGGCTCTGAGCCGCTTCGGTCGCGGGTCCTGCGGAAAGCAGGCCGCCGGCGGCGGCTGCGGTCGTCAGGACCGAGACCCTGAGGAAGCTCCGTCTCGTCACATTGCTTGAAACGTCGGGCGGGGTGCCTGGTCTTTTCGATCGGACGACATTGCACGGTTCTCCTCAAAGCGTTGTGTTGGCGCGAGCGTCGGGAATGTGCCGCGCTTGGTGCTTCGGGCGGTGCAGCCGGATCCTCCGGCGGCTCTTGCGGTCCTCCGAGGATGGCGAAATTGTCAACACTTGTCCGTAACGATTATTCGGCATGGGTGACAGCAGCCGCATGCATGTCGGCGCCGAGCCGCGCATCGGCGCACGATCAATTATCCGTCACGCGAGCGCGCAAGGTGTTCTATGATCGCGCTGGTAGCGGCGCAGAAATATGCGATGGGGAAGTTGGAGGGGCCGAAGCTGGAACTTGTCTTAGGCGGGCGAATTTTGAATTGATCCGACCTCTGTCGGGGCAGAGTTGCTCCTGCCGGAGTTGGACAGATCAGAACAGGAGAGACCGATGACCACGATTCCGACGAACTATTACGAGGGGACCAGCGCCAACGAACGTTTCATCGTTCCGGATTTAACTCCGGTGATCGTCGCCGGGATGGGGGGCGACGACTATATCGAGGCGACCGACACCGGCGACCTTCTCTACGGCAATCTCGGCAACGACGTGATCGTGGCCAAGGAAGGCGACGACACCATCTACGGCGACAATGCGCCGGGCGACGACAGCGGCGGCGGCGACGACCAGATTCTCGCCGGGGCCGGCAACGACACGGTGTTCGGCGGCGCCGGCTTCGACTTCATCAACGCCCAGGAGGGCAACGATTTCGTCTCAGGCGACAGCGGCGACGACTACGTGGTCGGCGGCCTTGGCTCGGATACTTTGATCGGCGGGGACGGCAACGATTTCCTGTTCGGGAACGGCGTGCCACCGGATGGACCATTCCCGCTCCTCGAGGTCATCAGCGTCGACTTTGATGGAATAACCGGCCTTCCGATTACTCCGGAGGATCAGGGCGGCAATATGGGCGCGATGCCGATCATCGACGACAATGCCACCGACATCGCCTACGGCGGCTCCGGCAAGGACGTGGCCTATGGCTTCGGCGGCGACGACGGCCTCTACGGCGGCAACGGCCGCGACGTCCTGGTCGGCGGGCTGGACTTCGACGTCCTGACCGGCGGCAAAGGCAAGGACCAGTTCGTCTTCGCCGAATTCGGCAAGAGCAATGCCGACTTCATCACCGACTTCCACAAGGGCGACAAGATCGACCTGGTTGCCTCGGTCTTCAGGCACCTCGGCAAGTCCGGCGACACGCTCCTCGACAAATATTTCCATATCGGCCACGGCGCGCATAACAAGAACGATCGCATCATCTTCAACGAGGACAAATCGAAGGTGATCTACGATCGCGATGGCAGCGGTCACCACTACGCCCCCAAGGTGTTCGCCTTTGTCGATCCCGGAACGCATCTCCACGCTTCCGATTTCGACCTGATCTGAACTAGGCCGGTTTGGCCGGCCGGCGTCGCCGGTGGCGCCCGGGCAGGACCCGGGCTGCCACCTGCGATGTCTGTTCCATTCAGTCCTGACGCGAGGGGCACATGGCGAACATTGCGACAAGCTTCTATGAGGGGACCGCGGCCAACGAGCGGTTCCTGGTTCCGAACACGGTTTCGGTGATCGTCGACGGTTCCGGCGGCGACGACTACATCGAGGCCACCGCCGATCGCGACACACTCTATGGCGGAACCGGCAACGACGCGATCGCCGGCTCAGGCGGCAACGACACCATCTACGGCGACGACTTCCCCGATCTTGCCGGTGGCGCCGATCAGATCCTCGCCGGCTCCGGCGACGACATCGCCTTCGGCTGCGGCGGCCGTGACTACATCAATGGCGAGGCCGGCGACGACCTGCTCTTCGGCGACCGGCAAGGCGACTTCCTGGTCGGCGGCAGCGGCTGGGACGTGATCCGCGGCGGCTATGGCAGGGACGTGATGTTCGGCAACGGCATCATCCCGGGCGAGGCGCTTCCGATCCTGCTCGAACTGAAGGTCAATACCGACGGCATCACCGGCGCCGGCATCCCGGTCCAGACCTTCGGCGGCGATCTCGGCCCGATGCCGATCGGCGACGACAAGGCGACGGACTTCCTCTACGGCGGCTGGAGCAAGGACATCGCCTTCGGCCAGGGCGGCGACGACTATCTCTATGGCGGCCAGGGCGGCGACGTCCTCGCCGGCGGCCACGGCCGCGACTGCCTCAATGGCGGCGGCGGCAAGGATCAGTTCCTGTTTGCCGAATACGGAGCCAAGAACACCGACTGCATCACCGATTTCGAGGCTCGCGACCGCATCGCGCTCGACGCCTCCGTGTTCCGGAAACTTGGCTCGGGCGACGTGCTGAAGAGTAAATATTTCCACGTCGGCGATGCCCCGCTCACCGGTCACGACCGCATTGTCTACGACAAGGCGACCGGCCGGATCTTCTACGATCGCGACGGAAGCGGCGGCAAATTCGACATGCGAAAATTCGCGATGGTCGACAAGGGCACGGAGCTCCACGCCCACGATTTCCTGCTGCTCCACGCCTGATACGGGAGCGACGGCAAGGTCCAATCCGGATCGCGGTTCAGCCGCCGAGATCCTTCAACGATGCCGGGTTCCGTGCGTAGCCGGGACCGATGGTCAGCGGCACCTTGGGCAAAATCGACTCGTCGAGGTCGGAATGCACCTTGGTCTCGGTCCGCTGCAGCTCCTTGCCATTGGCGTCGAGCACGCGCACGGTGACCAGGTAGTCGCGATCGGCCTTGATCCCGGTCAGCGGCGGCGTGATGAAGGTGAAGCGTCGGCGCTCCTCGTTGATCGGCTTCGAATCGACAATCGGCGGGCCGCCGGCCGGGTTCTCGAAGCTCGCCTCGACTATCCCGCCCACCGGCATGGTCCGGGCAACCTCCGCGACGATGCCGGCGGTCGCCTCGGCGATGCGGTAGTTGAAGATGATGCCGCCGCCGCTGACCACGACATAGGGCGAGGATTCGTCCGAGCAGGCCGCGAGAACCAGCGGCAGGGCGAGCGCCATTCCCGGCAAGATCAGTCTCGGCAACATGGGGCTTCTCCCTTCGATCCGGGAAGACGCGCCGGCCGGCCGGAACGACCGGCGGCCTGATTTACGAGCCTCCCCGCCCGACGCCTCACCTTCGGCGTCGATCGGGGCTATTCTCGGACCATGGATACCCGCCCGGCAATACCCAACTTCGCTGCGCCCTACGCGCCGGACGACGCCGGGCTGATCCGCGACTTCATCGCCGAGACCGATACGGGCGCGGCGGCCGAGGCCCGGATCGACGAGCGGGCCCGGCGCTTTATCGGTGCAATCCGCGACCAGACCGGCTTCATCGGGGGGATCGAGGACTTTCTCCGCGAGTACCGGCTCTCGACCCGCGAAGGGCTGGCGCTGATGGTGCTCGCCGAGGCGCTGCTCCGCGTCCCGGACCCCGCGACACAGGACCGGCTGATCGAAGACAAGCTCGCCGGCGGCGACTGGGCGAGGCACGCGCAAGGCGCCGAGAGCTGGTTCGTCCTCGCCTCGACCTGGGCGCTGGGTCTCTCGAGCCACATCGTCGAGATCGGCGACAGCCCCGACAACATCATCACCGGGCTGGTGCGACGCCTCGGCCAGCCGGCGGTGCGCACCGCGACGCGCCGCGCCATGCGCGTCCTCGGCCATCATTTCGTGCTCGGCGAGACCATCGGCGAAGCGTTGAAGCGGGCGCGAAGCGCCGGCGAACGCGGCTTCCGCCACTCCTACGACATGCTGGGCGAGGGCGCGCGCACCGAAGCCGCCGCCGAGGCCTATTTCACCGCATACCGGAAGGCGATCGCGGCGATCGGCAAGTCGGCGGGAAAAGCGAAGCTGCCGGCCCGCCCGGGCATCTCGGTCAAACTCTCCGCGCTTCATCCGCGTTACGAGGCGGTGAAGCGGCAGCGGGTGCTCAAGGAACTCGTGCCGCGTCTGCTCGACCTCGCGCGCGAAGCGAAGGCGCTCGACCTCGGCTTCACCGTCGACGCCGAAGAGGCCGACCGGCTGGAATTGTCACTCGAGGTGATCGCCGCCGTCGCGGCCGATCCCTCGCTCGCGGGCTGGGATGGTTTCGGCCTCGCCATCCAGGCCTACCAGAAGCGGGCGCCCGACGTGATCGTTTGGGTCGTCGCAATCGCCGAGGCGCTCGACCGCCGGATGATGGTGCGCCTCGTCAAGGGCGCCTACTGGGACACCGAGATCAAACGCACCCAGGAACGGGGTCTCGCCGACTATCCCGTCTTCACCCGGAAGGCCGCGACCGATGCCTGCTATCTCGCCTGCGCCCGCCGGCTGCTTCTCGCGCGGCCGAGAATTTTTCCGCAATTCGCCAGCCACAATGCCCTGACCGTCGCCACCATCCTCGAGATGGCGGGCGAACCGGAGGGCTTCGAGTTCCAGCGCCTGCATGGCATGGGCGAAGCGCTCTACGAGGCGGTGTGGGCCATGGAACGCGTTCCCTGCCGCATCTACGCGCCGGTCGGCGGACACCGCGAGCTTCTCGCTTACCTCGTGCGGCGGCTCCTGGAGAACGGCGCCAATTCCTCCTTCGTGGCGATTGCCGGTGACCGTTCGGTGCCGGTCGATGACCTCCTGGTCCGCCCGGGCCGGATTCTTTCGGACGGCGCCAGACCCCGTCATTCGCGCATCCCGCTTCCGGCGAATCTCTACGCACCGGCGCGACGCAACTCGCAAGGCCTGGAATTCGGCCACCGCCGCGAGCTCGACGCGCTTGTCGCCGGCGTCGATGCGGCGAGGACGATGGCGGTCGATGCTCGCCCCCTGATCGCCGGAAAGGCGGTGAAGCTGCCGGTGCGGCCGGTGGTGAGCCCGGTCGACGGTGAATCCGTGGTCGGCAGCGTGGCGGAGATGCCTGTCGAATTGGTCGATGCGGTCGTGACTTCAGCCGGGCGGGGATTTCAGGATTGGTCGCGAACCCCGGCGATGGATCGCGCCGCGCTTCTCGATCGCGTCGCCGATCTCCTCGAAGGCGAGCGGGACGCTTTCGTGGCGCTTCTCGCTCGGGAAGGCGGCAAGACGCTGAACGACGGC
Source organism: uncultured Alphaproteobacteria bacterium (assembly GCA_963792845.1). GTDB lineage: Bacteria > Pseudomonadota > Alphaproteobacteria > Rhizobiales > Kaistiaceae > Bauldia. The sequence goes on along the minus strand of CAWBXW010000016.1, from coordinate 72,170 downwards.
ATCGCCGAGGTCCGCGAGGCGGTGGACTTCTGCCGCTACTATGCCGCGGAGGCGCGCCGGCTTTTCGCCGACGGCGAGGCGATGCCGGGACCGACCGGCGAACGCGACGTGCTGAGCTACCGGGGCCGCGGTGTCTGCGTCTGCATCTCGCCGTGGAACTTCCCGCTGGCGATTTTTCTCGGCCAGGTCGCTGGCGCGCTCGCCGCCGGCAACGCGGTCGTCGCCAAACCGGCCGAGCAGACGCCCTTGGTCGCATTTCGCGCCTTCGAGATTCTCCACGCGGCGGGCATTCCCAAGGCCGCGGCGCAGCTTGCGCCGGGCGACGGCAAGCTCGGCGCAGCGCTGGTCGCCCATCCCGGAATTGCCGGCGTGGTCTTCACCGGCTCGACCGAGGTCGCCTGGTCGATCAACCGCGGGCTCGCGGCGAAGGCCGGGCCGATAGTGCCGCTCATCGCCGAAACCGGCGGCATCAACGCCATGATCGTCGATGCGACCGCGCTTCCCGAGCAGGTCACCGACGACGTTGTCTCCTCCGCCTTCCGCTCGGCCGGGCAGCGCTGCTCGGCGCTGAGGCTGCTCTGCCTCCAGGACGAGATTGCCGAGGCGACGCTCGACATGATCGCCGGCGCCGCGTCGGAACTGCTCCTTGGGGATCCAGCCGATCCCGCCACCGACGTCGGACCGATCATCGATGCCGAGGCCAAGGCGAACCTCGAGCGGCATCTCGCCGAGATGCGGAAGACGGCCTGGGCCAGGCTGCGCTACGCCGGGAAAACACCCCGAGGCGCTCTGGCCGGCGGCACCTATCTGGCGCCGCATATCGTCGAACTCGACCGGCCCTCCCGCCTGACCCGCGAGATGTTCGGGCCGATTCTCCATGTCGTTCGCTGGAAGCCGGGCGCATTCGACGCATTGGTCGACGCGATCGCCGCCACCGGCTACGGGCTGACCCTCGGCATCCATACCCGGATCGACGAGACCGTGCGCCGGATCGTCGCCCGCCTGCCGGTCGGCAACGTCTATGTCAACCGCAACATGATCGGCGCCGTGGTCGGTACGCAGCCGTTCGGCGGCTCCGGGCTTTCCGGCACCGGCCCGAAGGCGGGTGGGCCCGACTACCTCCGGCGCCTTGCGCTCGAACAGGTCGTCGCCACCAACACGGCGGCGGCGGGTGGCAACGCCTCGCTGATCGCAATGGGCGATGAGTGACCGCGGTCACAGAACCGCTGCCATCGCCTTGTTAGGCTTCCTCCGCTGGGCAGGTAAACGGAGGCACCGGAATGTCGACACGGGTTGCGGTATTTGCGCTCGCCATCCTCGCCGGCGGATCGCCGGCTTTCGCCGAGTCCGGCCAGGATAAGGAGGCGAAGCTCGTCGCGGCGATCGAGGCCTGCGACAAGGGCGCCGCGGCGCCGCTCGACCCCGGCGCAACCGCGCCGCCGATCCAGTTTACCGAGCTGTTCGGCCCGGACTACAACCTCGACGCCCTGCGCGGCGTCGCCGATGCCTGCAAGACGGCGACTCTCGCCAAGCCCGACGACAAGCACCTCAAGCTGCAATGGCTACGCAGCGAGATCGCCCTGAGCGAGCGCTTCGGCCCTTCGATGACGGAACAGGTGAGGCGCCTTGCCGATGCCGGCAGCGCCGAGGCCAATTTCCTGCTCTTCGTGATCCATCGCAATTTTTCCGGCGGCGGCGTTGGCCTCCCCGAGGCCCAGGCCTCGTTGACGACGGCCGCCGAGGCGGGGCATCGCGAAGCCCTTCAGACGGTCATCGACGAATATCGCTTCGGCTCACACTTCAAGCGCGATCCGCACCAGGCGGTCCACTTCGCAACGATCCTTGCCGACCTCCCGAGCCAGGGGATCGGTTCGCCGAGCGCGGCCGACATCGAGGCGCAGAAAAACGCGCCCCTTGTCGCGAGTGGGCTCGTTCTGATGAGCGACGCATTCTCCCCCGACGAGCAGTCGCATGCGTTCACGATCGTGCGCGGCCTGTACGAGGACGGCGGGGAGGGCGCCTTCATCCCGTATGTGACCGCGCTCCGCTATGGCCGGGGCACCGGCCAGGATGCCGCGAAGGCGAGGCAGCTCCTCGAGGATGCCGTCGCGAACAAGAATGCCCGGGCGCTCGTCGGGCTCGCCGATATGCTCGCCAATGGCGAGGGCGGTCCGGCCGATGGGAAGCGTGCGATCGACCTCCTCACCAGTCCGCTTGCCCATGACGTGGCCTATTACAGCGGGCCGGCGCTGGCCGCCCTCTATCTCGACAACCGCTTCACCGGCCGCCGGCCGCGCGAGGCGTTGCGCCTGCTCGCCGCCAGCAACGACATCGACGCGCGGGTCAGGGCTGCCGGTCTCTTCGTCGACTACGATGAGAAGCTTCAATATCCGGACAGCTACCGGGACACCATGGATGCGGCCGCCGAGGTCGGCGAACCCGGCGCCGCCATGGCATGGGCGCGGCTCAAGCTCTCCGGCCATCCGCAATTCGGCAACGATGTCAGCGGCGCGCGCGATCTTCTCGCGAGGCTTGCCGACGGCGGTGATAGCGAAGCCGCGGTGATGCTGGCCGAGACGCAATATGTCGACCTCGACGAGGCGAAGTTCAATCCGCCGCGGCGCGATGGCGGCATGAGCGACGACGAGATCCGTACGCTGCTCGACGCCGCCACGCGCAGCGGTCAGGCGAGCGCTTGGCGGGTCAAGGCCGAATACCAGCGCGTCGGTGTCATCTATCCGCAGGACGACGCGACGGCGACGAAATCGCTGATCGAGGCTGCTGGGGGCGGCGACGTGCCGGCGATGGTGCTTCTCGGCAAGGCCTATTCCGACGGTCTCGGCGTCCCCGAGAATTCGCGCGAGCGCCTGCGCTGGTGGCGCGAGGCGGCCCGGCTCGGCTCGCTCGAGGCGACGGAAGACCTGACCGACGCCTTTCCCTTCGACAGCTTCGACAAGCTGATGAACCTCCGCGAAGGCGTGAGCCAAAAGATCGCGCTCTACAATAACGGGCCCGACCCGGAAGCGATCTTCGGCGGCATGGATTTGGCGATGCTGTCCGGGACGTTCTCCGGCGGCCGCGCCAGCGACGCCGGCAACGCGGCGCTGGCCGAGGCGGTGATGGATGGCTTCCGGATCGCGCCGGCCGGACTTGACGAGAAGAAGCTGCTTCCGCTCGTTCGCGCCCTTCCCGACGAGATCAAGGTCGAGATCGAGAAGGCGCTGAAGGAGCAGGGTTTCTATGCCGGCTCGCCGGACGGCTATTTCGGCCCGGAAGTCCGCGACGCGCTCGCCGCCTGGGTCGAGGCGCGGGGTCCGATTCCGGACGAGGTGTCGGGCGAGGGCGCAGAGTCTCCGCCGGCCGCCGCCGGCCCCTCTTACGAGCTTCCCACCGATCTCGTCGATCGGGTGCGTGATCGGGTCTTCACCGAGGCCAACCGTGGCGACCTTACCGACGAAGAGAAGCAGACAGTGGTGGGCGAGCTCAACACGCTCGCCCAGTACGGCGACCTTGCCTCGCGCTGGGCGCTGCTTCGCAACTATCACCAGTCGGGGCTGGTGCGGAGCGTGGTCGACGCCGGCGACATGACCCGCTACGGGCTCGATCTTCTCGTCACCCGGCCGGAACAGGCAGAGAAGGTCGAGTTCGAGTTCATCTTCACCGTGTCGGCAATGTACGAGGGCGGCGTGATTGATGCTTTCGGCGAGGCGCTGGTCGATGCGGTTCGCGACGATCAGCGGCTTCAGGATTCGCTGACCCTCGGCGGAGTGCTACAGCAGGTGGTGTTCGCGCCGGGCGCGTGCGATGCGGTGCTCGCCGCCGCGGCGAAGAAGAACATCGCGGATGCCGGCGACGACGGCTGCGCCGAACCGGCACAGGTCGCCGTCATCGCCTATGCCAAGGAGGCGGGTCCGGCTGGCGTCGAGGCCGCAATCCGCGCCGCCGCTGCGGACAAGCTGAAGGCAATGGACGTCGCCGCGAAATAGGCTTGGCTTGGCGAAGGACGGAGGAGGCAGGCGGCCGTTAGTCCCAGTCATCCGGAAAGGCAAGATTGTCGAGATCACGAGCACCGTGAATGACCCGCAAAATCTCAACGAGGCCGCCGGCGATGCGATAGAAGATCAGATGGCGACGGAACACGCATCGGCGGATGCCTTCGGCATCCCATCCGGCAAATAGGGGATAGCCCTAGGGCGTTCGGCCGAGCTCCCGACACTTGCTTTCGATGGCGTCGACAAAGGCGTCGGCCCCACCAAATCCCGCTTCAGCAAGGTACCCGCCAATCTCAGTGAGATCATCAAGCGCCGTGGCGGTGAGACGAACCTCCATCAACCCCGCTTCTGGTTCTCAAGGCGCCCACGCAACTCGCTCATGGCCTCGTCGAGAGGGATCGTCCTGCCCGCTCTGGCATCGCCGAGCCCTTCGTCGATCATGTCGTGCAACTGCTTGAGCCGCGCTTGGCGAGCGGCTTCCGTGTCTTCGAGGAGCCGGAGCCCGGCACGCACGACTTCGCTCGCATTGTTGTAGCGGCCGGTTTTGACTTGCCGTTTCACGAATTCCTCGAAATGCTTGCCAAGTGCAACGCTCGCCATGCATGTCCTCCATTGACAGTAAGTGATATTAGATAACAGGATCACCGATGCAACCTTCACCAACGGCGTTTCTCGCCCGCGCCATCGCCGCCGGCCGCGGCGCCGAGCCCGCCGACCTTGTCGTCAAGGATGTCGGGCTCCTCGACATCGTCAGCGGGGACATCAAGACCGGCGATATCGCCATCTGCGGCGACCGCATCGTCGGCACCTACGAGTCCTATCGCGGCAGACGGGAGATCGACGGGCGCGGGCTCTTCGCCGTGCCCGGCTTCATCGATACCCACCTCCATGTCGAATCGTCGCTGGTGACGCCGGCGGAATTCGACCGGTGCGTCCTGCCCCACGGCGTGACCACCGCCATCTGCGACCCGCATGAAATTGCCAACGTCCTCGGCGTCGAGGGGGTCCGCTATTTCCTCGCCTCGGCGGAGACGACGGTCATGGACCTGCGGGTGCAGCTATCGTCCTGTGTTCCCGCCACGGCATTCGAGACGTCCGGCGCCAGGCTGCTTGCCGCCGACCTTCTGCCGTTCCGCAACCATCCCAAGGTGATCGGCCTTGCCGAGTTCATGAACTATCCCGGCGTGCTTGCCGCCGATCCCGAGGTTCTCGACAAGCTCGTCCCGTTCCAGGACGGCCATATCGACGGCCACGCGCCGCTGGTCAGGGGCTACGACCTCAACGGCTATCTTGCCGCGCGCATCCGCACCGACCACGAGACGACCATTGCCGATGAGGCGCGCGAGAAGCTCCGGAAGGGGATGACGGTCCTCATCCGCGAGGGATCGGTATCGAAGGACCTCCACGCGCTCGCCGAGGTCCTCGACGAGAACAGCTCGAGCTTCATGTGCCTCTGCACCGACGATCGCAACCCGCTCGACATCGGCGAAGAGGGGCACCTCGACTTCATGATCCGCACGCTGATCGCGCTCGGCCGCCCGCTCCACCACGTCTATCGCGCGGCGAGCTGGTCGGCCGCCAACGCCTTTGGCCTGCGCGACCGCGGCATCATCGCGCCGGGACGGCGCGCCGACATCGTTCTCGTCGCGGACCTTGCTGCCTGCACGGTGAAGACCGTGCTGTCGGCGGGCCGGATCGTCGAGCCTTCATTGTTCGAGCGGCGGACGGACGTGGCTCCGGTCGGGCTCCACAGCGTCAAGGCGGAGAGGGTTGCGGCCGACGACTTCGTCATCACCGGGAGCGGCGGCGAACTGCCGGTGATCGGTGTCGTCCCGCGTTTCATCATCACCCAAAAGCGGATCATGGCGGTTCCGTCCCAGGGAAACCGGCGGGTCGTGGACGCGGCGGCCGACATTGCCAAGGTCGCGGTCGTGGCGCGGCACGGCGTCAACCGCAACATCGGTCGTGGTTTCGTCACCGGCTTCGGGTTGAAGCGTGGAGCGATGGCATCCTCGGTCGGACACGACAGCCACAATATTTGCGTCGTCGGCATGGACGACGACGACATGGCGACCGCAGTAAACCGGCTGATCGATCTCCAGGGCGGATTTGTCGTCGTCTCGAACGGAAAGGTGCTTGCCGAGCTGGCGCTCCAAATCGCCGGGCTGATCAGCCTTGAACCATTCGAAGCCGTCCGCGCCCACCTTGCCGAGCTTCGCGAGGCCGCGCGCGACCTCGGCTGCACGCTGCCCGAACCGTTTCTGCAGGTGGCGTTTCTGCCGCTGCCGGTGATTCCGCATCTCAAGATCACCGACCGCGGTCTGTTCGACGTCGACCGTTTCGCCCTTGTCGATCAGGCCTGAGCAAACACACGGAGCCGCTTGTTGCGATCCGGATTTGGCGGTTGACTGTTCCCGGTCGTTCACCGATTCGCGCGCACCCCCGCTTCACGTATGATGCTCGTCCGGAACCATATCGACAAAAGCCCGATCCACGGTCTCGGCGTGTTCGCCAGCGAATTCATCCCGAAGGGGACTTGCATCTGGGAGTTCACGCTCGGCTGCGATCAAATCTACAGCGACGAGATGCTCGCGGCGCTGACGCCGGTGCAGCGTGAGATAATCCTGTTCTACGGATATATCGAGCCGGGGATGGAGGGCGTCATTCTCTGCTGCGATAACGCCCGGCACTACAATTTCTCGAGCGAGCCCAATTCCGGCTCCGACCACCGGGCCAAGCACGGGGCGAGGTCAACCTACGCGCTCCGTGACATCATCGAGGGCGAGGAACTCACCTTTGCGGTCGACGAAGACACCGACGCCGAACGCAAGCTCGGCGACGCCTTCGCCGAACTGTCTCAATCGCCCGGAGGCACAAAAGCCTGATCGGGGGGATCAGATTTCGCAGCGGCCCTCGGGGCACCAGCACTGGATGCCCTCGGGGACCAGATTGAAGGACCGATAGTCGACCGTGATCTCTTCGCCGGCCTCGATGTCGCGGTCGGCGTAAACGTAGAGTTTGTCCTCGACGCGGGCCGTCGGCTTGCAGTTATGGTTGAGGAAGTCCACCCCATCCGGCTCCCACATCGGCAATAGACAGAGGAGCTTGGAACCGTCCCGCTTCAGGTGCACCGACTGGCGCCACCAGAAGACGTCGAGCTCGTCCTTGCGGTCGAGATCGACCATGACCGCCTTGCCGTCGAAAAAACCGATCAGCTCGTCCTTTTTGATTTTTGCTTTGGCGAAGACGCCTTTGTGCTCGGCAGCGAAGTCGCGAACCTCGACTAACTGTGTATTCGTGTAACTCATTTCTGTGGCCTCGAACTCGATACTCGGAACGGCACGTTTGACCCCGTCCTGAGATTCGCGGTCGGACCCAATGTGTACGCTGCGCCCAAATCGGCGCCCCTCACATTTCGGAACCGGTTGCCCTGCTCCGCCAGCAAGGCCGCCCCATTCCCGTCCGCCATGGGCGGCCGGATGCAGCAACGCCCACAATTCAAGATAAAGCCGTTCCCTTAACCATTTGTCAACCATCAGGAACGGAAGGCCACGGCAGGTGTGTGACGGGCCTCCGCGGGATTCGGGGCAATACGAGGCGATTAACCTTAAAATCGAGATTCGCAGTCGATCACCTGGGAACGACCTAGAATTGCATTTCGTTCAACAAATGAAAGACAGGTTGTCGCAGTCCTGCCGCAAGGATCGCCTGGCGTCTAACGCCCCCGCGCTGGAAAGAATATCCAACAATAGTCAAGACGACACTCCGAGGGATCAAGATAAGTAAATCGGTAACCGTTTGCTAACTGTGTTTCACGTTGACAGGAGCGATACTCATTTAAATCTTTTATAAATTGGTCGTTGCTAAATTCGGTGCCTTCCCCGAGTGAGGCCAATCATGCCATGACCAAGACCATCACTGGACGGATCACGCTCAATCTTGTTGCGGGCATCCTCATTACCGTGGTCACGGTGGTGGCTGCAATATTCTGGATGGCCTCGCGCCAGAACGACCAGGCGAGAACCTCCACTGAGACCATGGTCGCGGGCGGCGTCGAAGCCATGAAGCGCCGCACCCAGGCGCTCGCCAATGACTATGGCTGGTGGGAGGACGCCTATCAGGCCTACGTCAAGGGAGACACGGACTGGCTCGACACCAATGTCGGATCGAGCGTGACAGAGACGATGGTCGCCGACCTGTTTGCGATCGTCTCGCCGGATGGGAAGATCGTCTACGGCTGGGACCTCGACGACAACCGCACGCCCGAAGACATGCTGCCGATGGACGTCGTCGAGGCGGTGAGGGCGCTCGCCAAGGACATGCCGGTTGAGAGCCTGGCGGCGCGCGGAGCGCTGATCCGCGTCGGGCCGGAGCCGATGGTCATCGCGGTCTCGCATATCGTGCCGTTCCTGACCGATCCGAATGCCGACCCGGCGACGCTTCCCCTCTTCATTGCCGGGATAAAGCTGACCAATGAGCGGCTCGTCGACCTCGGCAAGACCTTCCTGATCGACGACCTCCATTTCGAGCTCTCCGAGGAGCCGACGGGAACGGCCTATGTCAGCTCGCTGCCGGCGCTCGACATCTTCGGCAAGACGATCGGCTACTATGCCTGGACGCCGCCGGCGCCGGGCGACGCGGCACTCCGCAACGTCCTGCCGCCGGTCACGGTGGCCCTGGTTCTCTTCTGCATCGTCGCCTTCGTGACCGCCTACCGCGCCCGCAAGATGGCGATGGCGCTTGCCGAAAGCGAGCAGGAGGCAGTGGTCGCGGCGCGGACCGACAGCATGACCAGCCTGAAGAACCGCACCGGCTTCAACGAGCTCCTCGATTCGCAATCCTATCTGGAGGCGTGCGGTCTGGGCCAGCTCGCCATCGTCTACATGGACATCAACGGCTTCAAGGCGGTGAACGACTTCGATCGGCCACCACGGCGGCGACGCGCTGGTCAAGGCCTTGTCGAGCCGGGTGCTCTCCGTACTGCCCCCCGAGGCGGTCTTCGCCCGGATCGGCGGCGACGAGTTCGCCATCGCGCTGATCGGCGGGGCGGCGCGCGACGCCGCCGCGGGAGCTGCCTCCGCCGTTGTCCATTGCCTCGACCAGCCGTTCACCGTCCCCGGCTTCGAATTCCATGTGACGCGCCGCGGTCGGCTATGCGGTCGCCAGTGGCATCGGCCTGACCCCGAGCGAGATCCTTCGCCGGGCCGATTTCGCCATGTACCATGCCAAGAATGCCGCCGAGCGCGAAGCGCTATGTACCACTCCGACCATGGAGACCGGCGCACTCGAGAAGAAACAAGTCGAGGCCGGCCTTGCGCCGCGCCCTCGAGGTGGGCGATATGAGGTTCGCCTATCAGCCGGTGGTGCGAGCCAACGATCTCAGGATCGTCGGGCTGGAAGCGCTGGTGCGCTGGAATTCGAAGGAGTTCGGCACGGTCTCGCCGTCGGCATCTTCATTCCTGTTGCCGAGGAGACCGGTCTGATCCACGACATTGGACGGCTGGTTATGGACCAGGCCTGCCAGGATCTGCTCACTGGCCGGATCTGAAAATGGCGATCAACGTGTCGCCGGTTCAGCTGCGCGATCCGAATTTCGCGACGATATCCTCGGCGATCGTCGATCGCTATGGCCTGAGCCCGCATCATTTCGAGTTGGAACTGACCGAGGGCATCCTCGTCAACAATCCGACCATCGCAAAGCGGAAGCTCGCCATGCTCAAGAACCTGGGTTTTTTGCTTTCGCTCGACGATTTCGGCACCGGCTTCTCGTCGATCGGCTATCTCCGCCAGTTCCCATTCGACATGCTCAAGGTCGACCGGTCGTTCGTCCGCGATATCGGCATCAACACGACCGCCAATGCTCTCATCCAGTCGCTCGTCTCGCTGGGCGACGCGATGGACCTTTCGGTCATCGCCGAAGGCATCGAGAACGAGGATCAGCTCAAGCTGCTCCGGCTGGTGCAATGCGAATACGCGCAGGGCTTCCTGATCAGCAGACCGGTGCCGGCCGAAGAGATCACCGCGCTTCTTGCCCGCCTGGGTCCCGAGCGGAGCTTCGGGCTCAAGGGCATGGACGACGAGCGGAAGGTGGCGGCCGGATAACGCGCCTCCCTGTCCGGCAATTTGACTCGGTACCTTTCGCTTCTCCACATTCAGTTAACCGGGCGGACAGGCGCCTGCGAGGGCTTCATGCCTTCTTAAGCATCCTGCCTCATCCCTGTTAAGTCGGACATGTCGGCGGCGAGAAGGCGGCGGCTGGCGATATCGACGGGCGTTGACGGTGCCGTATCTTGATCAGGTAGTCGCGCGCTTCGGGCTGCGGGTGGTCTTACCCGCGGTGGCCGTTCTGATGGGCGCGCTCGCCATCGTCATCATCTCGCTCAGCCAGATGGCGGACGAGGTCAACCGCATCGAGGACACACTGACCAGGCGGTCGGTGCTCGCCGCGGTCCAGGCCACACTTCGCCGCATCGGCGAAACCCACCGCGACTACGCCCAATGGGACGATGCGGTGCGCAATCTCTCGGGCGACATCAATCCGGCCTTCGCCGACGAGAACTTCACCTCCTCGACTCTCGATCCCGTGTTCTTCGATTCGGCTTTCCTCATCGACGAGGTCGGCAACGTGAAGTTTGCGGTCCACAGCGGAAAGCCGGTGCAGGCGGCTCCGGAGGACATCTACGGGCCGGAGCTGGCCAAGATGATCGGCGCGCTGGTCCGCGACGGTCGCACCTACGACGTCAAGGTCGCCATTCTCTCGACGGAATGGGGACCGGCGTCCGTGGCGGTGGGCACGCTCGTGCCGGTATCGCCAGATTTCAAGCCGCATCTCGAGCGCTCGCGGGTCCTGGTGTTGAGCAAGTCGTTCGATCAGGAGGTCGTCGGCCGGCTCGGCGAGGATTTCCAGATCGACGGGCTCGCGCTCGTCGCGAACCCGGCGGGGCAGGCGCATGCGATCAGCCTTACCGACCCGGGCGGCGCTGTTGTCGCCGGCCTGTCATGGTCGCCCCCCTCGCTCGGCGACGAGGCGCATGCCCGCGTCAGCCCGACCGTGTTCGTCATGCTGGCGCTGGTCGGCCTGACGATGGCGCTTCTCATCGCCATCGCGCTACGCGGCGTCCGCGAGGTCGAGCGGCGCGAGGCCCACGCGCGCCATGCCGCCACCCACGACCCGCTCAGCGGCCTTCCCAACCGGGTAGCGCTCGTCGCCGGGCTCGATCAGGCCATCGCGGCGCGGCGAACGCAGGGAATTCCGGTGGCGGTGGTCTATCTCGATCTCGACGGCTTCAAGGAAGTCAACGACGCCTACGGGCACGAGACCGGCGACCGGCTGCTTCGCGCCGTTGCCGAAGGTTTCCGGTCGCGGTCCGGCGAGCATCTGCTTGCCCGGGTCGGCGGTGACGAATTCGCCGTCGTCGTGGCCGGCCACAATGCGGTGAAGATCGCCTGCGACCTCGGCTGGCGGCTGATCGGCTTCGTGCGCGAGCCGTTCGATTTCGACGGACGCATGGTGACGGTCGGGACCAGTGTCGGGGTCGCGGCCGCCGAGACCATCGATGCGTCGGCGGAGGAACTGCTCCGCCGCGCCGACGTCGCCATGTACCAGGCGAAGCAGCAGGGCCCGAACCGGATGTTCGTCTATGACGCGGTGATCGACACGATCCGGCATGAACGCCTCGAGATCGCCGACGATCTTCGCCGCGCCATCAGGGCCGACGAGCTGGAGCTGGTCTATCAGCCGGTGTTCGCGGCCGAGAGTTGCGAGATCGTCGGCGTCGAGGCGCTGCTGCGGTGGAATTGGCCGAACCAGGGCCCGATCCCCCCGGCGGTGTTCATTCCGATCGCCGAGCAGTCGGGACTGATCGACGAACTGGGCATCTGGACCCTCCGGCGCGCCTGCACCGACGCGGCCGACTGGCCGGGCGTCAAGGTGGCGGTCAACGTCTCGCCGGCGCAGTTCCGCAACCCGAGTTTCGAAAACCTCGTCGCCGACGTCGTCCGCGAGACTGGATTTCGCGCCGCGCCGGCTGGAGATCGAAGTCACCGAGTCCTACTTCGTCGTGAACCCCGATCAGGCGCGGAAGGCGATCGAAGCCATTCGCAATCTCGGGGTCTCCGTGGCGCTCGACGATTTCGGCACCGGCTATTCGAGCATCGGCTATCTTCGCAGCTTCCGGTTTGACCGACTGAAGCTCGACCGGTCGCTGATTGCCGGCATTTCCCACGACGAGCGCGTCCAGCGCCTGGTCAAGGCGACGATTGCCCTCGCCGACGCCCTCGACATGACGGTGACCGCCGAAGGCGTCGAGACCGAGGAGGAGGCGGCCTTCTACGGAGCGTCGGCTGCGCCGAGTTCCAGGGCTTCTTCTTCGCGAGGCCGACCTCGGCTCAGGCGATTACGGCCCTGATCGGCCAGCGCCCCGACCCCGCGCTCGCCGCGATCGCCTGATCGCGTCGGCGAAACCGGAGGGCGCCCGCGCCCTGCTTCTCACGGGACTTTCCCCCGCCGCATCCGCATCTTAAGTGTGGCGCATGAGCCCCGGGTTTAGCGACAATCGGATAGGGACGAACAACGCATTGGCCGGCCGCCGTGTCGCGGTGGCGCCGATGATGGATTGGACCGACCGTCACTGCCGGCTACTTCCATCGACGGCTGACGCGACGGGCGTTGCTCTACACCGAGATGATGGTTGCCGATGCGGTGATTCACGGGGACCGGCGACAGCTCCTCGGCTTTTCGCCCGACGAGCATCCGCTTGCGCTCCAGCTTGGCGGGTCGGAGCCGGCCAAGCTCTGCCGAGGCGGCCCGGATCGCCGAGGGTCTCGGCTACGACGAGATCAACCTCAATGTCGGCTGCCCGTCGGACCGCGTGAAATCGGGCACGTTCGGTGCCTGCCTGATGCGGGAGCCGGCGACGGTCGGGGCCTGCGTTGCCGCCATGAAGACGGCCGTCGCGGTTCCGGTGACGGTGAAATGCCGGCTCGGCGTCGACGAGCAGGATACCGGTCCGGCGCTGGACGGCCTCGCCGACGCGGTTCTCGACGCCGACGCCGACGCGATCTGGGTCCACGCCAGGAAGGCCTGGCTCAGCGGCCTGTCGCCCAAGGAGAACCGCGAGGTGCCGCCGCTCGACTATGGGCGCGTCTATCGGTTGAAGGAGCGGCATCCGGCGGTCTTCATCGGCATCAATGGCGGCATCGCGTCGCTCGACGATGCCGCCGCGCATCTCGCCGAAGTCGATGGCGTCATGCTCGGGCGTGCCGCCTACCAGACCCCTGCCATCCTCGGCGAGGTCGACGCCCGCTTTTTTGGCGTCGACGAATTGCCGCCCGATCTTCGGGCGGCGGTAGAGGACATGATCCCCTATGTCGAGACCGTGCTTGGCGAGGGGGCGCGACTGTCCCATGTGACGCGGCACATGCTCGGCCTGTTCCACGGGTGGCCCGGCGCGCGGCAGTGGCGGCGGATCCTCTCCGTCGAAGCCGTCCGGCCCGGCGCAGGTGTCGAGGTGATCATCGCCGCGCTGGCCGCAATCGGCACGGGGGCGGCAGCCTCCACTTCAGAGCCGATGGAGCTGGTGCCGGCATAAGAGCACGGGACAAGGATGAGCCATTAATCGGGCCCATTCGCGTGCTTCGAGGCTCCGCTTCGCGGAGCGCCTCAGCATGGCGAGGTTGGTCCTTGTCGTCCTGCGCCGATTGGAACGTCCGCGCGCCAAATCCACCCCGCCATGCTGAGGTGCGAGGGCGAAGCCCAAGCCTCGAAGCACGCGACCGCGCCCGGCGCGGGATTCGTTTGCAACCCGAAAGCCCATACTCGACGGTCAGGGCGAGAGGATCAGCCTGTCGCCTGAAATGGCGTAGCTCCGCAGCGCATCGAGGAAGGACATGCCGAGCAGGCTCTGGTCGAGCGAGCCGCGCGGCGCGACCAGAGCCCGGACATTCTGACGCTCGATCGAGCCGACCGACAGCCGGTCGAGGACGATCGAGGCGGCGGTCATGGTGCCGTTGGCGGTGCGGATCGGGACGATATAGCTGAGCGAGGCCGGATCGATGCCGAGGCGTTGCGCGTCCTCGCTGCTCAGCGTGACGAAGCTCGCGCCGGTATCGACAAGCATCACCACCGGGACGTCGTCGACGGTGGTCCGCACGGCGAAGTGTCCGTCGCCGGCCCGGTGAATGACGACACTGTCGGGATCGGCCTCGCCGCTCAGGCGGCCCGACACCGGTACGCCGGGAACGAGTGCGCCGAGCAGCCGCCCGGCGAAGCCGGCGAGTTCGTCGCGACTGGCATAGAGACCGGCAAGGACGAGAATGATCGCCGCCCAGCCAACGATCGCCCGAAGCACGTGCCAGGTGCGCAACTGACGTCCGGCGATGCCGGCGGCGACGAAGAGCAGGATGGCGAGAAGCCCGACCAGCCGCGGCAGGTCGGTTCCGGCGACCGCGATCCCCGAATCGAGTGCAAACAGGACCAGGAAGACGACCAGCGCAAGCGCCGCGAGCCCGAGCAGAAGGCGCGGGAGGAGCGGGCTCCGCGGTGGCGGGCTGCCGGCGTTGTCGCTCAAGCGAGGCGCTCGCGGGTTTGCGCCGGCACTCCCGGCAGGGCGGCGAGCCGTGCCGGCAGGACCGCCATCAGCGCGCGGCGTTCGGCGTCGCTGAAGTCGAGCCAGCCGCCGATCTCGGCAAGCGAGCGGCCGCAGCCGATACAAAGGCCGGAGACCGGATCCACGACGCAGACCTTGATGCAAGGCGAGATGATGATCTCGGGCATGCGAAATTCGTTTTCCATCACGGCGGACCACGGGTCAGACGGCGGCGGCGACCCCGACCAGAAAGGCAATCGCGGCAATCTGCTGGCACGCGCCGAGCGTGTCGCCGGTCCGCCCGCCGATCTCGTGGTCCGAAATCCGGATGAAAATATAGGTAGCGGCGATGGAAAGGAGAATGGCCACCACGACAGCAAGAAAGCCGCTGCTCGGCCATACGGTTGCAAGCGCGATCACCAGCGCCACAGCCAGGGAAATCAGCATGGCCCGCTGGTCGGGCGGGCCGGTTTCGTGAGCAAGGCCACCGAGTCGCGCGGCCGGCAGCTCCTGCCAGAGCCGGACGAGAGCGGCGCGCGAGACGGCCTCCGCCGCAATCAGGGCAAGCGCCGCCCGGAACGGCCAGATCGACCCGAGGCTCGCCAGCGCCGCGACCCGAAAAGGATCGAAAAGATCAGGGCCGCCGCGCCGAACGCTCCGATCCGGCTGTCGTCCATGATTTCCAGCTTCCGCGCCGCCGTCGCTCCGCCGCCGAAGGCGTCGACGGTATCGCTCAGCCCGTCTTCATGCAGGCCCCCGGTGGCGATCATGGTGGCGAGCACGGCGAGCCCGGCGGAGATGAGGGGTGGGGCGCCGAGAAAGGCGGCTGCCACGAAGACCGCGCCGCCGACGGCGCCGACCAGTGCGCCGATCAGCGGGAACACCCGCGCCCCGCGCCGGAAGTCCGGCCTCTCCGCGCGTGCGGCCCCGATCCACTCCGGCGGCACACGTGTCAGGAAGAGCGTAGCCGACGTGATATCTTCCGCGACGGCGCCTGCCTCGCCTCGAAACCGATCCTCCGGCATCATCGCGCGATCCCCGGTTCGACTTGCGGCGGGTCGAGGGACGGTTATAGAACCTCCGCCCCTTCCGGCCAAGGAATCATGGGCCGGACCCGAAAAGGCTTTCCCAGGACATGTATGCCCAATCCGCGATTCCCTTCGACGATATCCGGGCGCTGGTCGCCGCCATGCCGGGGCCCGACGAGGCGGCGGCAGCCGCCGTTGCGCGGCGTGAGGAGATGCTGACCAAGCCGCCGGGCTCGCTCGGGCGGCTCGAAGAAATCGCCGTCTGGCTCGCAGCCTGGCAGGGCAGGGCGCCGCCGAGCGTCGAGCGGCCGATGGTCGCGATATTTGCGGGGAACCACGGCGTCGCGGCGCGCGGCGTCTCCGCTTATCCGGCCGCGGTCACCCGCCAGATGGTCGAGAATTTCGCGAGGGGCGGCGCCGCGATCAATCAGATCTGCCTTGCCTTCGATCTCGGTTTGAAGGTGCTCGACCTCGCCCTCGACGTACCGACCGGCGATATCACCGTCGAGGCCGCGATGGACGAGCCCGACTGCGCCGGAACGATGGCCTTCGGAATGGAATCGGTCGCCGGTGGCGCCGACCTCATCTGCATCGGCGAGATGGGAATCGCCAACACGACGATCGCCGCGGCGATCTTCAACGCCCTCTACGGCGGGACGGCGGCGGATTGGGTCGGCCCCGGGACCGGCGTCGATTCCGACGGCCTGACGCGGAAGCGCGCCGCCGTCGAGGCGGCGCTCGCCTGCCACGGCCGCCACCTCTCGGCTCCGCTCGAGGTGCTCCGCCGGGTCGGCGGCCGCGAGGTTGCTGCAATGGCCGGCGCCATGATCGCCGCCCGCCATCAGCGGGTGCCGGTGATCGTCGACGGTTATGTGGCGAGCGCGGCGGCGGCGATCCTCCATGCGATGGACGCCGCGGCTATCGACCATTGCCTGTTCGGCCATGTTTCCGCCGAACCGGGTCACCGGCTGGCGCTGGCGAAAATGAAGAAGGCGCCGCTTCTCGACCTCGGCATGCGGCTCGGCGAAGGGACGGGGGCCGCGCTCGCCGCGGGCATCGTCAGGGCGGCGGCGCGGACGCATGCCGGCATGGCGACCTTTGCCGAGGCCGGCGTGTCGGGAAAGAGCGGTGATGAAGGTCCGGGCGGATGAGCCGGAAAGGCGTGGCGGCGCGCCGTGCCGACGGCGGCGGCGATGCCAAGGGCCTCGCCGGATTAACCGCAGCGATCCGGGCGTGCCGCATCTGTCGTGACCAGCCGACCGGACCGCGACTGCCGCATGAGCCGCGTCCGGTCTTCCAGCTTTCAGCGACGGCGAGCGTCTGTATCGCGAGCCAGGCACCGGGCACGCGGGTGCACGCCTCCGGCACGCCGTTTACCGACCCATCCGGCGACCGCTTGCGCGCCTGGATGGGTGTCGATCCGGCGACGTTCTACGATCAAAGCCGCATCGCCATCGTCCCGATGGGATTCTGCTTCCCCGGGCTCGACCGGAACGGCGGCGACCTGCCGCCGCGGCGCGAATGCGCGCCGGCCTGGCTGGCGCCGCTGTTTGCGGCGCTGCCCAATATCAGGCTTCTGCTCGCGGTCGGCTCCTATGCGCATGCCTGGCATCTCGGCCCGCTTGCCGGCAAGACGCTGACCGACACCGTGGCGGCCTGGCGCGAGATCGTGGCGGAGACCCGCAATCCGGTCGTGGTGCCCCTGCCGCATCCGTCGTGGCGCAACAATGGCTGGATTAAGAAGCATCCGTGGTTCGAGTCGGAGCTTATTCCTTATGTGCGCGAAGCGGTCTCGGCCGAACTCGCCTCGGTCGCCGGTGAGAATAACTGGTAGAAAATAATTCCGAACGGCCCTCAAATCTGATAATTCGTTTCGATCATAGTCCAATCGCGGAATTGGGTTGCCGTGGAGTGTCTAAAATGGTCGACCGTCTTGATCGCAAGATTCTGCAGATCCTCCAGGAGGACGCCACCGTGCCGGTCGCCGAGATCGGCCGCCGGGTCGGCCTGTCGACGACGCCCTGCTGGCGGCGCATCCAGAAGCTCGAGGAGGAGGGCGTCATCACCCGCCGGGTGGCGGTGCTCGATCCCAAGAAGGTCAACACCCGCGTCACCGCCTTCGTCGCGATCACCACCAACCAGCACAATGACGAGTGGCTTCGCCGCTTTGCCGAAGTGATCCGCGATTTCCCCGAGGTCATCGAGTTCTACCGGATGGCCGGGCAGGTGGACTACCTTCTCCGCGTCGTCGTTCCTGACATCGAGGCCTATGACGCGTTCTACAAGCGCCTGATCGCCAAGATCGACATCGCCGACGTCTCGTCGTCCTTCGCCATGGAGCAGATCAAGTACACGACGGCGCTGCCCTTGAGCTACCTCGTGCTCGAAAAAGAGAAGGCGAGCGCCTGAAGATCATGCGCTCCTCGCCTCTTCGCGCGAACTGGATCGGATCGCTGCGCTCCTGCGCGGCGTCCTTGCCGATCCAGCGCGCCGTCCGGTCGTCGGAGGCGGCGAGCCTCGATGCGACGGCGAGCGCCGGGCCGTGAAGCGCAAGCGAAGGCTTGCCGATCTGGCCAAGCGCCCAGGTTAGCGCTCTCCTGACAAAGTTTCGCGGCCTCGTTGCCGGTTCCGGGCCGAGACCCGCATGGCCCGGTTCGATGGGCTACTCCGCCGGTAGCTGGACGACGCCGAGGATGTTTCCTTCGGAGTTGCGGAACCAGGCCGCGAGGGCCGGGCCGGTCTTTGCGATCGAGTTGACCGTCTTGAGGCCGGGAAGGTCGTATTCCTCGAACACGACGCCGCGGGCCTTGAGGTCGCGCAGCTCGGCCTCGATGTCGGGCGTCGAAAACCCCATGACGGTTTGCGGCGCCTTTCCGGCATTGGGAGTTGGGTAGAGAATGAAGCGGCTGTCGTTGCCGGCGCGATACATTGCGCCGCCCTCCAGCACCCGGCTCGGCTTGAAGCCGAGCTTCTCCTCATACCAACGCATGGCGCGGTCGAGGTCAGCCACTGGAATCGTGGTGTGAACTTGGCGCTCGGTCAGCATATGCCCGCCCTCCCTTTTGTCGGCTTTGGTCGTCGCCGCCGCTCGCATTGTACTCCCCGGCCCGACCGGCGAAAAGAACCGCGACCCGTGCGGCTCAATCTCGGTCGAGCCGGGCAATGAGGCTGGAACTGTCCCAGCGACGCCCGCCCATGGCTTGAACCTCGGCGTAGAACTGGTCGATCAGCGCCACCGCGGGAAGCTTGGCGCCGTTCGAACGGGCCTCGGCGATGGCGATGCCGAGATCCTTCCGCATCCAGTCGACGGCGAAACCAAAATCGAACTTGCCCTCGGCCATCGTCTTCCAGCGGCTCTCCATCTGCCAGGATTGCGCCGCGCCTTTCGAGATGACGCCGATCACCTTCTCGACGTCGAGCCCGGAGCGTTTGGCGAAATGGATGCCTTCGGACAGGCCCTCGACGACCCCGGCGATGCAGATCTGGTTGACCATCTTAGTGAGCTGCCCCGAACCGGCCGGGCCCATCAGGCCGACCATCTTGGCGTAGCATTCGATCACCGGCTTCGCCCTGGCGAAAACGTCCGGCTCGCCGCCGACCATCACCGTGAGCTGGCCGTTCTCGGCCCCGGCCTGGCCGCCGGAAACCGGCGCGTCGAGAAAGCCGCATCCCTTCGCCTTCGCCGCGGCCTCGATTTCGCGCGCGATGGTCGCCGACGCCGTGGTGTTGTCGATGAGCACGGCGCCGGGTTTCATCCCGGCGAGCACGCCGTCGCCTCCGAAAACGACCGACCGGAGGTCGTCGTCATTGCCGACGCAGGAAAAGATGCAGTCGGCGCCTTCCGCCGCCGCCTTGGGAGTCGGGGCCGTACGTCCGCCATAGGCGCCAACCCATTGGTCCGCCCTGGCCGTCGTCCGGTTATAGACGGTCACGTCATGACCGCCGCGCTCTCTGAGGTGGCGGGCCATCGGGTAGCCCATGACGCCCAGTCCTATGAAGGCAACCTTCGTCATTGTCGATGCACTCCGGTGTGGTTCGTCTCGGCCGCTCCGTCGGCCGGCTCTGTTCTAGCGCAGGCCGTCGCCCGCGTCAGGCGGTACGGGCGAGGGGACGAAGATGCACCGTCAGCCGGCGCTCCAGGACATTCCACGCCCAGCCCAGCGCGCCAACCAGGATCAGGTAGAGCACGGCCGCCCAGAGATAGACCGAGAGGTCGAAGGAGCGGGCGAAGGCGAGGTCGGCGACCCCCATCAGGTCGAAGACGGTGACGATCGAGGCGACCGCCGAGCCCTTGATCATTAGGACGATCTCGTTGCCGAGCGGGCGGAGTTCCACGATCAATGCCTGGGGCAGGATGACCCGGAGAAAGACGATGCGCGCCGGCAGCCCGAGCGACATCGCCGCCTCGCCTTGGCCGCGCGGCACGGAGGCGATGGCGCCGCGGAGAATCTCGGCCTGGTAGGCCGCGGTGTTGAGCGTGAAGGCGAGGAGGCAGCAATAGAACGCCTCGCGAAAAAACCACCAGAGGCCGATCGACTCGAAGAAGTGCCGGAACTGACCGCTGCCGTAGTAGACCAGGAAGACCTGGGCGAGGAGCGGGGTGCCCCGGAAGAAGTAGCCATAGCCGAAGGCAATCGCGCGCGGCAGACGCCGGCCCGACAGCCGGGCGAGGGCGACCGGCACCGAAAGCAGCGCCCCAAGGGTCACCGAGATCACCACGAGCTCGATGGTGACGAGGGTGCCCTCGAGCATGCGGAGGCCGTAGCGGTCGAGGAGCTCGAAATTCATGCCCTGCCCATGCCGCGTTCGGACCAGCGCTCGATGCCGGCGATGCCGATCGAGGAGACGATCGACATCAGGAGATAAAGGAGGCAGGCGACCAGATAGAAGAGAAACGGCTGCTTGGTGGCGTGAACGGCGACCGACGTCTCGCGGAGAAGGTCGTTGAGCGCGATCACCGAAACCAGCGAGGTGTCCTTGAGCAGGACCAGCCAGAGATTGGCGAGGCCGGGAAGCGCGAGCCGGACCAGTTGCGGCCCGACGACCAGGCGCAGGACGGCGAACGGCCGGAGGCCGAGCGAATAGCCGGCCTCGTACTGGCCCTTGCCGATCGCCCGTATCGCCCCGAGGAAGACTTCGCTGGCATAGGCCAAGAACACAAGGCCAAGTGCGACCAGCCCGGCTAGGAAGGCGCTGACTTCGAGCGTCGAGTCGAAGAAGAGGCCGATCGCCCAGCGCAGCAGCATCTGGCCGCCATAGTAGACGACGAGCAGCGTCAGCAATTCCGGCAGGGCCCGGAACAGCGTCGCAAAAATCGCAGCCGGGACTCTCAGCCAACGCCGGCGCCCGTTGCGCGCCAGCGCGACGAGAAAGCCGAGCGCGAGGCCAAACGGAAGCGTCGCGGCGGCAAGGCGGAGCGTCAGCCAGGCCCCGTCGAGGATCTCGTCGCCCCAACCCCCGGAACCGAAGCTGAGCAGCCCTAGGACATCCCCCACGCTCTTGCTTGCCCCTCAGCCCGACGCGACGGAGCATCGGACGGCCCGGCGCCTGCGGCGAGGCCGTCCGTCGGCTCGCACCTCAATAAATCGAGAACGGAAAGTACTTGTCGTTGATCGTCGCGTAGGTGCCGTCCGCGACGATGTCGGCGATCGCCTTGTTGAGCATGGCCTTGAGGTCCGAGTCTTCCTTCCGGACGGCGATGGCGACCGTGTCGTTCTTGATCACCGCTTCGCCGACGAAGGCGCAACAGGCGCCGTCTTCGGTGCCGAGCCAGAGATTGGTCGGGCCGACATCCGCAAGCACGGCTTCGACACGCCCGGCGGCGAGGTCGAGATATGCGTCGTCCTGGGTCGGGTAGAGCTTCGCCTCGAAGTCGGGATAGTGCTCCTCGAGGAACTGCGCCGCCACGGTCGAGCTCTCGGCGCCGATCACCTTGTCGGCCATGCCCTTCGGCGACACGTCGGTGATGCCGGAATCCTTCGGCGCCACGAAAGTGACGGCGTTCGTATAGTACTTGTCCGTGAAGTCGACGACCTGCTTCCGCTCATCGGTCGCCGACATCGACGAGATGATCGCGTCGAACTTGCCGGCAAGCAGCGCCGGGATCATTCCGTCCCAGTCCTGGGTGACGAAGGTGCATTCCACCTTCATATCGGCGCAGAGGGCGTTGGTGACATCGACGTCGAAGCCGACCAGCTCCTTTGCCGAATTGTAGCCGTTGAACGGCGGATAGGCCGCCTCGATGCCGACCCGGATCGTCGACCAGTCCTTGGCGGCGGCAAGACCGGCCGTCGCCGCGAGCGCCAGAAGCCCCGCCGCGAGTGTAGAAACCAAGCGCATGGCGAACCTCACTCCTCTCTTCCTCTTTGAACTTCCCGAGAATTGCAGGCCTCGGGTGTCCTTGGCATCTTCACACCAGGCCCGTTCGCAGCGCAACCGGACCTTCACACCATTCTTTCGGCGGTGCGCAGGTCTTCGGGTGTGTTGATATTGAAGAAAGGATCGAGCCCGGCCCGGATTTCGTCATCGAAATCAACTGCCGCGAACCCGATCCGGTCGAGCCAGTCGCCGACCTTGCGCGAAGCGCTCTCTTCGATGAAGCGGGAGAGGTGGCCGGCGGAAGACACCGGCAGGACGGCAAATACGCGATGAAGCTGGCCCGCCGTCCGTGCGACGGCGGCGCGCTCCGGCCCCGCCGCCTCGGCGAGCCGCGCCACGAGGTCGGTCGGGAAGAACGGCGTATCGGTTGCCACAGTCGCGATCAGCCGCGCCTCGGGGAGACGGCTGCCCACCCATCTCATGCCTGCGAGAAATCCGGCGAGCGGCCCCGCGAAGTCCGGCATCGGATCGGCCACGACCGGCAGGCCGAACGCGGCGAACCGCTCGGATGGCCCGTTGGCGTTCAAGACCAGGACATCGACCTGCGGCGCAAGCCGCTCGATGGCGCGGCCGAGCAGCGGGCGTCCGCCGAGCGGAAGCAGGCACTTGTCGACCTCGCCCATCCGGCGGCCCCTGCCGCCGGCGAGCAGCACGCCGACGATGGGCTCGCCTGTTTGCCGTTCCGACACTCCGGTTATTGACCGACGACCAACGTCCTTCGGATGGCATCGAACTCGCCGACGAGCGCATTGCGATCGAATTCATGCACCGTTCCGGGATCGAAGTTGCCGATGTTCAGCGAGTGAATGAAATAACGGACCGCGAGGCAGGGTGACGTGTCCACCAGTGCGTAGACGGTGGTGTCGTAGAAATTGCCGGCGCCCGCGTCCGACATCGAGGCGACCGAATATTTCGTGCCATGCTCGGTCACGGTTCTGGCGTTGGTCGCATCGGGAAGGAATTGCGCGGCATCGCAGGACGTCGCCGCGGGCAGGGTTTCGACGCTGAGGCGGGTGTCGTTCGCGAGATTGGTTCCGGTCGTCATCGAGTTCGGGATCGTGAAGGAGACGCCGCTGATGTCATGGCCCGGCCCAAATCCCTCGAAGACGTAACCGCCGTTCAGGGTGTAGCCGGGCGGATAGCGGAGCGAGAAG
This sequence comes from uncultured Alphaproteobacteria bacterium, assembly GCA_963792845.1. Classification (GTDB taxonomy): domain Bacteria; phylum Pseudomonadota; class Alphaproteobacteria; order Rhizobiales; family Kaistiaceae; genus Bauldia. Next base: position 49,032 of record CAWBXW010000016.1, on the reverse strand, counting down.
CCGAACTCGGAACTGGCGAAGGTGAGCCAGCTCGGGTCGGGAACCTTGCTGCTCACCACGATGCAGCCCGAGAACGTATTCGTCCCCGGGTCGCCCTCGGTGATGAAGGCGGTGTGCCCCTTGTTCCAGAAGACGATCAACTCGTCGGCATTGGCGTAGCGTGCGCCCGAGCCGGAAATCGTTTGCGGCAGGTCGAGCGTGCGGCCGTCGCTAAGGACGAGGTGGACCGCGTTCGGATCGAAGATCGCGTCGATCGTCTTTCCGAGGTCGCAGGCAAAGCGCGCATGGATCGGAAGATCGGCGGCGACCGCGCTGGTGGCGGGAACGGCGACTGCGATCACGGTCGCGAAGAGGAATTTCCGCATCTCGAGTCTCCTGTTTCGCGGCATCTCACCTATAGGGCCGACCGGTCACTTCGACGCGACGCATCCCGAGTAGGTTTCCTTCTGGTCGGAACCTTCGGTAACCCATGCCGTGTCTCCCTTGTTCCAGAAGACGAACGTCTCGTCGGCGTTGGCGTAGCGGGCGCCGGAGCCCGACATTGCCTGCGGCACGCTCATGCTCCGTCCGTCGCTGAGCTTCAGGTCGACCTTGTCCGCATAGAAGGTGGCGTCGATGCTCTTCCCGTCTTTGCAGGCGAACCTGGCCTGCGCCACCGGGTCTTCGGCGAACGCCTGGGATCCTGCCAAAAGCGCGACTCCGAGCACGGCCGCATGAAGTCCGAACGACAGGCGCCTGCCAAGGCCTTGCAAGATCGGCCTGCCGGCGAGGCGGCGGTGATGAAGCGGCATCGATGTCCTCCTGTGGTCGGGCTGGCGCGGCAAGTATAGCACGCGCCGCCTGCCGCCGAACCGGCTGGCGCGGCCGATCCGGACGAGGTTCGGGATGTATCGCTGCACCCGGCGTCCTGACCCAATTCGAATCGGGAAGGGGACCTTTTTCGGTTCGTGCGCATGCGCGTCACGAACGAGCATCGCGAGCCGCGACGCCAACCGAAATCGGCCGGGCTCCGCCGGCGTCACATGATCGAAATGAAGGGAGGATATTGTCGGGAGAAGAAGAATGGGGCATCGCTTTTCAGGATGCCCCTCTTGGGGCTTGCCCCGGCCGTCGCGCGGCCGATCGGAGTTCGAGTCGGCCGCGACGACGAGCGGAGAGCAGATGCTTCAGCTCAGCATCCGCTCACTTCTTGCGAGGCGCGCTCTTTCTTTTGGTGGGCGCCGCCTTGGTGGCGGCCTTCTTCGCAGCAGGCTTCTTCGCTGCGGGCTTTTTCGCCGGGGCCTTTTTGGCGGCCGGCTTGCGCGTAGCAGTCTTAGCCAAGGTAGTTCTCCTCTCAATGCCGGATCGCGAATCGATCCGCACCAAACATTGTAATTCAGATTGCCGGTTAATATCGCGCTAATTGACAATCAAAGCCGCGCCGCGGTGATCGATATTCGCGACGCTCTGTTTGCGAAGTCGATCTCGTCGCGATCAAATCCGATGAAGGTCCCGTTCCCTCGACATGACGGCGCGACGATCGCGACCGTTGGCGCAGTCGTCGTCGCGAGCAGTGTCCCGGCTCGACTGCCCGCACGAAGTCGAGACCGGTCGGAGATCGCGGCTGATCTTCGCAAGCACCATCGCTGCGACCGGAGGGACGCGAAAGGCGGCAGTCCGGGCGCTCGTGAGACGGCCGTCTCACGAGCGTCGGCGCGCGACGTCGGGATGGATCGGGCTCGCGACAGACTGCCGGCGCGCGGAGGGATTCGAGACGGTCATCGAAACGCCCCAGCCGGCCCGGCGCCGACGGGGCATGAGGCTGGCCGGGAGCGATCGTGATCAGCCGCGAAAGCCGAACCAGAACCCGTAGGACGGACCCGGCCGGTAATAATGGCGCGGATAGGCGTAGGGGTAGGGATAGACCGGCCGAGGATAGTAGTAGGCCGGGCGGCGGAGGCGGCGGCGCCGGATAAGCATAGCGTGGCGGCGGGTAGTAGCGCGGCTTGCCATAGGCGATATAGCTTGGCGGACATCCAGCCGTTGATGCGGGCATAGGTGACGTTGCACCAGCTGCCGCCGCAACCGTGAACGTCGACCAGGCGCCCGGCGGCGCCGTGGTGATGACGGCGTAGCCGGTGCCTGGGCCGGCCCGCACATTGACCGAGCCGGTGGTGTAGGCGGCGTCCGCGGCCGCCGGTATTGCGATGGCGGCGGCGGTTGCGCGCCGCGAGGATCAAAGCGCGACGAGACATCAGGTTCCTCCGTACCTCCGCCGGGCACGCCGTGCGAACCCGGCTCCTCCGGCCGCAAAGGCCGGACAGGAATCCCCCCTCGACGACGAGTGGTCGCCGCCAGCGCGGCGAAAATATGTCAAATTCGGGATAGTCGGAGAAGCCGATCGAAGGGGGGAGCCGCGGGCGACGCAGCTCCCCCTCCTGGTCGCGCGGAGGTCAGGTGAGGGCTTCCTTGAGGAAGTCCACGGTGCGCGACCAAGCCAGCGTCCGCCGCCGCCTTGTTGTAGCGGGCCTCGGAGGTGTCGTTGTTGAAGGCGTGGTTGACGCCGTCATACATGTAGATCGTGTAGTCGATGCCGGCCGCCTTCAGTGCCGCTTCGTAGGCGGGGATGCCGGCGTCGATGCGCTCGTCGAGACCGGCATAGTGGAGGAGGAGCTTCGCCTTGATCTTCGGCGACGTCCTCGGCGGCCGGCTGAGCGTCCGTAATAGGCGACGGCGGCGACGAGATCGGGGCTGGCCACGGCCATCTGGTTGACGATGCCGCCGCCGAAGCAGAAGCCGACGGCGCCGACCTTGCCGTTGGTCGAGGGAAGTTTCTGGAGATACGGAATTGCCGCGATCGGCATCGGCGACCATCGCCGCGCGATCGGCACCTGGAACATCGCCGCGCGCCTCCTCGTCGCTTGCCGGCGTCCCGCCCTGGCGGCGACAGAAGGTCGACGCGCGAGCGCAACGAATCCCTCAAGCGCCAGCCGTCGGGTCACGTCCTTGATGTGCGGGTTGAGCCCGCGGTTCTCGTGGATGACGATGACCGCGGGAAGCTTGCCGGCGGCATCGGCCGGCATTGCCAGGTACCCCTTCACCGCGCCGTCGGGGCCGGGATAGGTGATCTCTTCGATCTTGAGGCGCGGGATCGTCGGGCGGCGACGATGTCCGCCACAGCATAATTGCTCGCGAGCATCGGCGCGATTGCCGCCGCCGCCGCGCCGCTGCCGGCAAGCCTCCTCAGCTTTTCCATGAAGGCCGCGACGGTCGAGCGTCAGGTGAGTGTACTCGTCGTAGACCTGGATCATCTCCTGGGTGATCTTGGGCGCACGCCATCCTCGACCTCCTGCTGTCGGCGCCCGCTCCGAACGGATTTAACGGCGCGCCGGCGAATTCCTGTCGGGCCTCACGCAATTGTGTTCGGCCAGGCGTCACGGGCGAGATGAAGGTTGTCGCGGCAGGAAATGTTCAGGGTGACTGCAAATTCCTCCACATGAGAATACCGGTCGGTTGCCTCGGCAAAGACAGCAGATCGGCCGCGGTGGAATCGGCTGGCTCTTTCGCGTCTGCATTGCTTTCCGCCGCGCGCTGCCGCATAAATTCACTTAAGGCAGGCTATCGGGACCCGACGGAGACTGGCAGACAAGGCGCATCGGCGGGAGCGCCGCCTGACAGCGATCGGGGATCCTGAAGTCGCGGGTCATCGACCGTCTGCCTCAAGACGCACTACGTCCTTTCGCCGCCCTCGCTATCATCTGAGAGCCTGCTTGGCCGTGCGGCAGCGGCGCCGCCGGGCGACTGCAACGAACTGAAAAGGCTACCGTGATGCGTCAGAACGGCACAGTGAAATTCTTCAACGCCTCGAAGGGCTACGGCTTCATTACGCCTGACGATGGCGGCAAGGACGTGTTCGTCCACGTGACGGCGGTCGAGCGCTCGGGCATCCCGGCGCTGACCGACGGCATGCGGATCTCCTTCGAGACCGAGCCCGACAAGCGCGGCAAAGGACCGAAGGCGGTCGAACTCCAGGTCGCCAGCTGAGCGTCGCTCGACGGCTGACGCCGGACGAGACTGGACAGCCGCCGGCCTTCCGGCGGCTTTTTGTTTCGCCGCCGCAGCGCCGATGTTCGCTCGTTGCCGGACGCCGTGGTTTGACCGCCGGCGCGGCAGCCGCTATGTTCCGCGCCCTGACAATTCCGCTCCAAACAGCGCCGCGCCATGACCGAGCATCACCAAGGATCAGGTCCTCGAACGCCTGCGCGCCGTCGCCGGGCCCGACGGCGAGGGCGACATCGTCTCGCTCGGCCTCGTCTCCGACATCTTCATCACCGGCGGCAAGGTGATGTTCTCGATCACCGTGCCGGCCGAGCTGCGCCGACTCGCATGGAGCCGCTTCGCCAGGCCGCCGAGGCCGCGGTCGCGCGCAATGCCCGGCGTCGAGAGCGCGATGGTCGTGCTCACCGCCGAGAAGAAGGGCGGCCCGGGCCGGCCGCACGCCGCCGCCGCGCCGCGGCCGGCGCGGCACCGCGCCCCGGCCGCCGGCGCCGCACCTCGCGCGTCACCGCCGGGCGGACCAGGCGCGCGGCAAGGCCGGCATCCCGGGCGTCGACGCGATCATCGCGGTGGCGAGCGGCAAGGGCGGCGTCGGCAAGTCGACGACCGCGGTCAACCTCGCCCTCGCCCTCAAGGCCAACGGTCTCCGCACCGGCATCCTCGACGCCGACATCTACGGCCCGTCGATGCCGCGCCTGCTCAACCTCAAGGAAGAAGCCGCGAGGTGGTCAGCGGCCGCATCCTCCGCCCGCTCGACGCCTACGGCGTCAAGGCCATGTCGATCGGCTTCCTCGTCGAGGAGGAGACGCCGATGATCTGGCGCGGGCCGATGGTGATCTCGGCGCTGACCCAGATGCTCCGCGAGGTCGAGTGGGGCGACCTCGACGTGCTCGTCGTCGACATGCCGCCCGGCACCGGCGACGCCCAGCTCACCATGGCGCAGCAGGTGCCGCTCGCCGGCGCGGTGATCGTCTCGACGCCGCAGGACCTCGCCCTGATCGACGCGCGCAAGGGCCTCAACATGTTCCGGCGGGTCGACGTGCCGGTGCTCGGCATCGTCGAGAACATGAGCTACTTCATCTGCCCGCATTGCGGCGGCCGCACCGACATCTTCGCCCATGGCGGCGCGCGCCACGAGGCCGAGCGCCTCGGCGTGCCCTTCCTCGGCGAGGTGCCGCTCGACCTCGACATCCGCCTCACCTCGGACGCCGGCAAGCCGATCGTCGTCAAGCAACCGGAGAGCCAGCACGCCCGCGATCTATCGCGATATCGCGACCAGGGTCTGGGACGGCATCCGCCGCGAGCGCGCCGAGGGCGGCCGCCCGCCGCCGCGGATCGTCGTCGAGTAGGTCACGTACCGGCTCCTCCAGACCGGCGGAGCGACCCAGCGGAGCTCGACGCCGTTGTCGACCGCGATCACCGCGACCTCCTTCTTCGGCACGCGAACGCCGGGAGCGTAGGCGATCCTGCCGACGAGGCCGTCGAAGGCGGTGGTCGCGGCCAGGGCGTCGCGGATCGCCGCGGGTTCGGCGGACCCCGCCCGGCGGATCGCGTCGGCGAGGAGGTTGACGGTATCGAAACCGAGCGGACGCGAAGGCATTGGTCGGCGCCTCGCCGAACCTTGCCTTGTAGGCGGCGGTGAATGCGGCCATCGCCGGCGTGTCGACGCCGATGAAATGGTGCGTGGTGAAATAGATGCCGCCAAGTCCCTTGTCCTTGGACAGCGTCGACGATCGTGTCCTCGTCCCACCCGTCGCCGGAGAGAAGCGGCGCGTCGACACCGGCGGCGCGCGCTTCCGCGATCAGCGACGGGGCGGAATTCGGGATCGGACGCCACGTAGATGGCCTCGGCGGCAGGCGTCGCCGTCTTGAGTTTGGCGATGAAGCCGGAAATCCGGCCGGGCCCTCGTCGGATTGGTCAAGCACGATCGTGCCGCCGAGTTGCTTGAAGGATTCGCGGAAGTCGCGCCCGACCGTGCGCGGGTAGATGCGGTCGTCCTCGATCCAGAGGGCGGCATGATCGAATTTCAACTCCTCGCGGACGAAACGCGCCATCGCGGCGGCCTGGGCGTCGTCGCCATAAGCGGCGTAGAACATGTCGTCGCCGACCTCCGCCGGTATGCCGGGATCGGTCGCGCCCGGCGAAATGAAGGGCAGGCCCGCCGCCTGGAAGACGCGACCGGCTTCGAGCGCCTCGGTCGAATAGGTGTAGCCGATGCCGGCGACCGCATCGGGATTGGCGTCGAGGGCGGCGCGCACCTTTCCGGCGACCGAGTTCGATCTTGCTCTCCGTGTCGACGGGGACAAGCTCGATCGGCCGGCCAAGCACGCCGCCGGCCTTGTTGATCATTTCGGCCGCAAGCACGGCGCCGTTATAGCTCACACTGTCGAGGACGGCGGCGTCGCCAGTGAGGTTGAAGGCGGCGATCACCTTGATCGGCTCGGCGGCAGAAGCGCCGCCCGCAACAAGGGCCGACGCGCAGAAGAACGCGGTTCGCACTGTAGCGAAGGCGAGCATCGGCAGCACCTCTGGACGGTTCGACCTATCGCGCCGCCACTATCATGATCGCCCACCTTTAGGCCATAGCCGAGCCAGCGTTGTCGCGTGTCTTCCCACAGGGGCAGAGGATTGAATGCGCCGGTGCAGGAGAGGCGGCGGCGGTTTGGATGGGAATTACTCGATACCGTTGTCGAGATGGACCCTCACCCGTCCTGGCTCCACAATCCAAAGCTCTCCCTGGACGGAGCGGGTGAGGGTGAGCGCCAGAAAGTCCCGCGTCCGATCGACTAACAGGTTGAGCTAAGCCGGTCCGCCGAGCTCAAGTATGACGATCCCGGCGGATCCCCGCGGGGGAAAACGGGTGACGTGGCCAAAATCACGATCGAGGGTGACCAGCGTCCGGCCTTCATCAACGCAGACCCGAAAAATTACCTCGTCCGGTGCACCCGAAAGGCTCTCCCCACGTACCGTCGTGACCTCGTGGCCGTTGGCACGCAAGAGATCAACAGCGCGCTTCGCGATGTTTTCGTCGAGCTTGATCCTCACGCCGCCGGCTCGATAGGAACCGGTATCACGCGTTCACGCGCCGCTTCCGAACCGTATGCGATCGCGGCCAGCACATCGTCGTGGGTCAGTGCCGGATACTCAGCCAGAACTTCCGCCTCAGACGTGCCGCCGGCGAGCAAATCCAGAATCAGCGAGACCCAAATGCGGGTACCCTTGATGCAAGGTTTGCCCCCACAAACCCATGGGTCGATGCTGACACGGTCAAGCAGTCGCGCCATGGCTGGAACCCTTCAACGACCCCCGCACTATATGCGAAGGTCCCGTCGCGAGCGCAACATCATCCGTCGAGGATCGGCCGGCCGAGGCCGTTTCCACTTCACCCCAGCCGCCGCATATGGTTGTCCCATGCGATGTCGGGGTCTTCGCTGAGGAGCGAGGCTCCGCGCCACAGCCGGCCGCGTCCGTCCGACATGAAGAAATCGCCGCCGTCGCCGGTGATGCCGCAGACGTCGGCGATGTCGCGCTCGCCGACGAGGTCGCGCGATGCCGCATCGAAGACGAGGAGGCGGCCACCGACCGGGCTGGTCGCGGCCACGCGGGTGCCGTCGCGATTGACGGCGACGGCGCCGACATATTGCCGCATGCCGGCATAGGCCGAACGCGGCGCTTCGATCAGCGTCGGCTCGGCGCCCGGAGCATGCCGCCCGACAAGGTTCACCTCGTCGGTCTCGGGCCCTTCGTATTGACCGCCGAACCAGACGCTGCCGTCGGCGGCCTCCGCCATGTGGCGAATTGAAAGCTGGTGAAGCGTGGTCGGCAGCATCACCTTGTCGATCAGGTCGCCGGTCGTCGCATCGATATAGGCGAGCGACGGCTCCATGGTAGCGAGGTTGAGCTTGACCCGGTCGAAATCCGGGTGCGTGGCGACACCGCCATTGCCGATCGCGATGGCCCGGCCGTCGGCCATGAGAATGGCCTCGTGGGGGCCGACGCCATAGGTGTCGAGTTCGCCGATGCGGCGATAGCCGGCCTGCCCGTCGTAGACGCCGAGGACGCCGCGCTCCGCCTCATAGTCGTTCTCCGTGGCGTAGAGCAGCCGGCCGTCTGCCGAGAAGAAGCCGTGGCCGTAGAAGTGACGGCCCTGCGGCGCCGAAAAGGCCGCGCTCCGCCGTTGGCCGGCGAAGTCGATGACGAGGGCGAAGGTCCCGGGGCGGCGGGCAAAGATGACGGCTGTCGCCCTGTCCGGCGCGATGGCGATGTCGTGGCCGCGCCCGTCGAGTTCCTCGCGGAAGAGGACGTTGCCGGCGTAGTCGAGGACCGCGACCGAATACGTCCTGCCGCCTTCCATGCTTGCGGTGATGAAGGCAGGCGAGCCGTCGGCCCGGACCAGTGTCGCGACAGGCAGCGCCGAAAGCGCCGCCATCGCCTTGAGGAAATTGCGTCGGTCAATCGCCATCAAGTGCATTGAACCCCATGATCAGCCCGAGCGCGTCGGGATAGTTGGTCGCGAGGATCGCGATCGCATAGCCGAGGCGATCGAGCGCCCGTTTCAGATCCGCGTGGTTGGCCGGGTCGGCGACCAGCGTCTCCCACCGGTCGCCGCGGTCGTCGACGGTCGAGAGGAGGCCGTTCGCCTCGAAGAGCGCCGCGGCGAGATCGTCGGAGACCGACCGTGCCGTCGCCGGCAGCGCCGCGCCGATGCCGGCCGGGCCAGTGACGGCGCTCGCTGTCTCGATGTTGGCCTCGATCGTGCGGAGAGTCAGGCCCGATCGCCAGAACGGCGATCGTTTCGGGTTGGCGGCGTCGGGCGTTGTCCCGATCGCGTCGGCGATCTTGAGGTCGCGGGCAAGCTGAAGCTGTTCGCGCGCGCCCTTGATCAGTTCCTGGGCCACCTCGCCGAGGGATCGGTAGACCGGGTTGTCGGGGCCGGCCGATCGGATCAGGGCGGCATACCCGTCGGGCTTCGTCCAGTCGTCGAGGATTTCCTTGGCGGTGAGCGCGATCGCGCCGGCCACGGCGAGGCCGAAGCGGCAACGGAAAGAGCGGGCGGGATCGGCGGTGTCGGCGAGCCCGTCGCTGTCGGCGCCGTAGAGCACGTATTCGAGGGCGAGCAGTCCCTGCACCGCGACACTCTTGGCGCGGAGCGACTCGACGGAGGTCGCCGACGCATCCTCCGTCGCGATGATCGCCTGCACCTGCTGCAGCCCGCGGCCGCGCTGGTCCGGCCAGAAGAAAATCCGCTCATAGCGGTTCTGGCTGCGGGCCGGTCCGAACCTGATCCATTCCATCCGCGCCCAGGCGAGAGCCAACGCGCCGTAATCTCGGCGCGCCGCCTGAAGCCGCTCGGCGTCCGCCTGCCAGCAGAGGTCGCTGACCGCGGTCGTTTCTGCCTCCGCCTGCTCGACGAGCCCGCGATAGCCGGGAATGACGACGCCGCCGATGAAGCTCTCGACGGCCGGCCCGAATGCGATCGCCGGCGCACTTGGCTTCGGCGCCTCCGCACCTTGTGCCGGCAAGATGATTGCCGCGGCCGCGATCAGGATGGAGATCGGCCGCGCCAGCATCACAGCGATTCGAGAAAGCGGATCAGCGCGTGGCGCTCGTCCGGCGTGGCGGCGACCACCGCATCGCGCGCCGCCTGCGCCTCGCCGCCGTGCCAGAGGATCGCCTCGATCAGGCTGCGCGCCCGTCCGTCATGCAGATAGAAGCCGTGACCGTTGACGGTTTCCGTCAGGCCGATACCCCAGAGCGGCGCCGTGCGCCACTCGGTTGCCGAAGCGTCGCCGATCGGGCGACCGTCGGACAGGCCATCGCCCATGTCGTGCATGAGAAGGTCGGTATAGGGCCAGATGAGCTGGAAGCGGTGCTCAGGCTGAGGCGCGTCGCGGCTCGTGACGAACTTCGGATGGTGGCACGAGGCGCAACCGAAGCCGTAGAACAAGGCCTTTCCGGCGAGCACTTCCGGATCGTCGACGTCACGTCGCGCCGGCACTGCGAGGTTGCGGCTGTAGAAGGCGACGAGGTCGAGGATCGGGTCGGGCGCCTCGACCGGACCGAGGCGCTCCTGCACGCCCGTCGCCGCCTCCTGACAGGCGGCTTCGGCGTCGGTGCACTCGCCGTGCGCATCGGTGAGCATCGGCGTCGAGATGCCGATGTCGCCGAGGAAGGCCTCGGCCGCCTGGACGCGTACGCTCGGCGTCATCGGTTTCCAGCCGAAGCGGCCGAGCGTCAGCTTGCCCTTGTTGTCCCGGTCACGTACCCAGCTTGGTTTTCCCGATATTCCGTCGCCGTCGGCGTCGTCGGGGTCGGCAAGGGCAAGAATGTCGCCGGGGTGGATGTCCTCGAGCAGGCCGACCCCGATCATCGGCGGCGCGACCCGGGGCGAGAACATCGTGTCAGGCGCCATCGGACCGTAGCCGAGCCGATCAGCCGAATATGTCGGCTTCCGCAGCGAAGCCGTCTCACCGCCATTGAGCGCGACCGGGACCTCCTCGTAGGTGACCCGCATTTCACCCTCCGAGGGGACGCCCGGAACCGCGAAGTTCTGGAACTGGCCGCCATAGGTGGGCTCGGGGATGGTCAGCTTCGTCTTGCTGGCGAGCGCCTTCTTGTCGGCGTCGCTGTGCGGCGGCACGGACAGGCGGAGGAACATCGACACGGCGCGGTCGTCCGGACCGAGCGGCGGGTTTCCTCTGCCGTCCTTGAGGTGGCACTCCTGGCAGCCGCGCGCGTTGAAGAGCGGCCCGAGCCCGTCGGACGCCTGGGTCGAAGAAGGCGCCGCGACCCAGGTCTTGCGGAAGAAGCCATCGCCGATATTGAAGTCGCGCTCTCCCTCGAAGGTGAGGTTGGCCGCGGGGTGGGAGAAGGCGTCGCGGTTGGGAGTGGCCTGCGACGTGCCGGCGCCGGCCGACATCCGCTCGAACGGCTCGGCCTTGCTGAAGTCGGTGGTCGGCGCGGTCACCGCCGCCACCCGCGCCCGATCCGCTTCGCTGAGATCGGTGCGGTAGTCGAGCACGCCCGCGGCCGTCACAACGCTCCCGGAGATCGCGAGCGCGAGGATTGCGAGCCCGGCGAACTCGATGCGACAGTCGGCTGGCAGCGACATGCTCTCCACACCCCCCCCGCGGGATTCTCTGGCTTCCGGACTCAGGTCGCTTGCCTTACTGGAACACCGCGTCCGGGTTGTCGAGGCTGTCGGATCCCTCGACGGTGATCGCACCGAGATCGAGGGCGCTGACCGCACGCTCGATCGAGCGCGTCTGGTCGATGAGCGCATCGATTGCGGCCTGGACGACGGCGTTCCCCTCGTCATTGCCCTCGCCGATCATCTGGTCATAGGCCTCGATGCTTTCGCCGCGCGCCCGCATCGCCGCCATCCGCATCACCGTTGCATCCAGCTTCCCGCGGATTTCGGTGTCGAGCGCCGGATCGGCGGCCGCAATCATCTCGGAGATCGACGGGCCGGAGACGATACTGCCATCGGTCCTGCGGTAGTGGCCGGTATAGACGTTGCGGATGCCGATCTGGTCGAAATAGTAGGAATTATAGGTGTTGTCGGAGAAGCAATCGTGTTCCTCCTCGGGGTCGTGGAGGATCAGCCCAAGCTTCATCCGCTGGCCGGCGAGTTCGCCATAGGAGAGCGACCCCATGCCGGTGAGGATCGCGGCAAGGCCGGCCGTGGTGTCATCGAGCAGCGTCTTCCGCGCGGCGCCGTCAGCCGTCCAGTTCCCGACCATTTCCGTAAGATCGGAGACGAGCAGCATCGTCGCCGCCTTGAGGTAGTCGGCGCGCCGGTCGCAATTGCCATGAGTACAGTTGGCGATATCGTAGTCGGTGGCCGGCCGCTTGCCTGCGCCCGGTCCGGTGCCGTTGAGGTCTTGTCCCCAGAGCAGGAACTCGATCGCGTGGTAGCCGGTGGCGACATTGGCCTCGTTGTCCTCCGCCTCCTGCAGCACGCCGCGGAGCAGGGCCGGCGTGATCCTGCTCGCATCGACCTTGACCCCGCCGATGGTCAGGCTGGGATTGGCGATGACGTTGACGACGTAGAGGTCGTTCTCGTCGGATTCGGTCCCGTAGGAGGCATCGACGTAGTCGATCAGGCCCTCGTCGAGCGGCCAGGAGTTCACGCGCACTTCCCAATCGTCGACGATCGAATTGCCGAAGCGATAGGCTTCGGTCTGCTGGTAGGGCACCCGCGCGGCCAGCCAGGCGGCGCGGGCGGCGTTCAGCGTCGCTTCCGAGGGCTTCGAAGTCAGCGCGTCGACCGCGGCATCAAGCGCCTCGGCGGCGATCAGCGAATCCTCGTAGCCGGCGTGGGCGATATCGGCATAGGTGTTGAGGACCGCCTCGGCGTCCGCGGCGGCGCTCGGGCCGCCGAGGCCGCCGAGGCACCACAACAGGGCTGCCGCTCCCGCCACAGATTTGAGCATCGCGTTGTTTGCCATTTCAGTCCCCGTGCTCCGAGGAAATCCATGACGCCGAGTTTGGAAGAATTCTATTCGGATACTTCAGAATTGTTCCAGATACACGGGCTGAAATCAGCGAGTTCTTATTTTCACGGCGAAATCCCGTCAAGGATTACTTCTTTGAATTATTACAATGAAACCTTGATGACGACGGGCGGGCTGCGACGAGCTGGGCGGGAATTCCCTTGGGTGAAGCATGGCTCTAAGACGGTAGCCATGATGCAACTCGTGTTCCGCTCATTGTCGTTGCTGATGCTGGCCGGTCTCCTCGCGGTCGACGCGGCGTCCCTGGATGCGGCCGGCACCGAGCCGCTACGGACCGAGCTTGGCGACGCCCCGCTCACGCCCGACCTTGGCGGGGGGATGACGAGCGCGGATTTCGGCGACCACGCCTTCACGTTTCCGGCGCCGAATTCGCCGGCGGAGCGGAGGAAGGATTTCGCCTTCGGCGCGCGCCTCTTCGACATCAAATGGGCGGCCTTCCCGTCGCCGGTGAAGATTTTCGACGGGCTCGGCCCCACCTTCAACCGCGACCAGTGCTCCGGCTGCCATCAGCGAAACGGCAGGGGCCGTCCGCCGGCAACCGAAGGCGGCGCGATGGACACGATGCTGGTCCGTCTTTCGGTAACCCTTCCGGATGGGACGACGGCGCCGCATCCCGCCTATGGCGACCAGCTCAACGACAACGCCATCCCGAGCGTGCCGGCGGAGGGCCGGGCGATCATCGCCTATGACGAGGTCGGCGGCGCCTACGCCGACGGCACGCCCTATACGCTGCTTCGCCCGCGACTGCGCTTTGCCAATCTCGCCTATGGCGGGCTCGAAGACGCGCTGGTGAGCCCGCGCGTCGCGCCGGCCCTGATCGGTCTCGGACTTCTCGAATCGGTGCCGCAGTCCACGCTGACCGCGCTCGCCGATCCCGATGACGCCGACGGCGACGGCATCTCCGGCCGCATCAATTGGCTTGACGGACCGGACGGCAAGCCGGTCGCGGGCCGCTTCGGCTGGAAGGCGAATGTCGTCGATCTCCAACATCAGGCAGCCGGCGCGGCTCATGGCGACATGGGCCTGACCACCACGCTCTATCCCGACCAGAACTGCCCGCCGGCGCAGGCCGCTTGCGCCGCCGCCGGGCACGAGGCGAGCCCCGAGATCAGCGACCCCTTTCTCGACCGGATCGTCACCTATGTGCGGACGCTCGCCGTACCGGCCGAAAGAAACGCAGGCGACAAGGAGGTCGTCGCCGGCTATGACGCCTTCCGCCGGTTCGGCTGCGCCGGGTGCCACCTGCCGACGCTCAAGACAGATAACACGGCGGCCCTGCCGGAGCTGCAGGACCAGACCTTCCATCCCTTCACCGACCTTCTCCTCCACGACATGGGCGACGGGCTCGCCGACGGCCGTCCGGACGGATCGGCCACCGGGTCGGAATGGCGGACGCCGCCGCTCTGGGGTCTCGGCCTCGTCCCGACCGTCAACGGCCACGCCCGCCTGCTCCACGACGGCCGGGCGCGGGGCTTCGCCGAGGCGATCCTCTGGCATGGCGGCGAAGCGGCGGCGGCGAAGGAAGCGTTCCGCACTGCCGACAAGGCGGATCGCGACGCGCTGGTCGCGTTCCTGCGGTCCCTTTAGCGCCACCCTTCGTTCTGGTGCGAATTGCCGGCTAAGCCGCGCCTTGAAAGAATTTGCACCAGCCGTTCGGGCTGATCGTTCCTGCGACAAGTTGGCAGGAATTCGGCTTGATGAAGAAGCGGCACGAGGAGCACCTGTGATTGTTCTTGGGGCTGTACTGATAGGAAGCCTGCTGCTTGGTTGCCTTGGCGGCTTCGGCCTCCTGTCCGATCACAAGACCGGTTGCGCCGGCGACCAGGCCGGCAAGCCCGTTCGCGAGCAAAGTGCGCCGTGACATCGCTCGCGCGGCGAGGCTGTCGCGGCCTTTGATCCATGCTTGTTTCATGATGCCACCTGCCTTGGATTGACCTCGGGACCAGATGGGCTGGTTGCCGGGACGCATGCCAACGACGGTTGAGAGCGCCGCCCGGGCACATTTCAATGTGCCCGGGCGGACTGGTGCTGCCTCAGCTTATATTGTTCAGCTTGAAGATCGCGATGACGTCGCCTCGCGGGTAGTCGAGCTGGAAATTGCCGCCGGCCGCGACCGCGATGTACTGCTGCCCGTTGACCTCGTAGCGTGATCGGCGGAGCATTCACGCCGGCGCCGAGATTGTATCGCCACACCTGCTTGCCGGTCTTGGCGTCGAAGGCGTCGAACCAGCCGTTGCCTTCGCCGGTGAAGACGAGGTTGCCGGCGGTCGCAAGCACGCCGCCGATCATCGGCTGCGGCGCATCGTAGCTCCACGCCACCTTGCCGGTGTCGACATTGACGGCGTCGAGCACGCCGTTTTGCAGCGCCTTGTCGCCGGCGACGTTCTTGAACGTGCTGCCGAGCCTGATCTGGCCCGGAAGCGTCTGGGTCGCCTCGTCGGTCGTGAACGTCATCAGCTGGTTCATCTCCATGACGTAGAAGAGATGAGTGTCGGGCGAGTAGGCTGGAGGCGACCATTCGGCGCCGCCATTGGCGCCCGGCAGCATCTGCACGCCTTCCTTGGTCGGGGTCGCGAACATGTTGTCCGACATCTTCACGAGCGGATCGGACTTGCGGATCAGCTTGCCGTTGTCGCGATTGACGATGAAGAGCCAGCCGACCTTGCCGGCCTCGCCGGCCGCGGGCACGGTGTTGCCGTTCTCGTCCTTCGCATCGAACAGGACGACGTTGCTGACGGCGTCATAGTCCCAGACGTCGTGCTTGACCTCCTGGTAGTGCCACTTGAGCTCACCGGTCTTGGCGTTGAGGGCGACGATCGAGTCGGTGTAGAGGTTGTCGCCCTTGCGGTGGGTACCGTCGAGATCGGGATTGGGATTTCCGGTCGAGAAGATGACGAGGCCGCGCTCGGTGTCGATTGCCGGCGTGGTCCAGACCATGCCACCGCCGGTCTTCCACGAATTGCCTTCGAAGGTCTTCGGGTCGGTTGCCTGCCAGCGCCATTTCTGCTCCCCGGATCTTGGCGTCGTAGGCCGCGACGAAGCCGCGGATCGGCCACTCGCCGCCCGAGCTGCCGACGATGACCATTCCGTCGTAGATCTGCGGCGCCATCGTCTCGAAGAAGCCGGCCTGCGGATCGGCGAGCTGCGTCTCCCACTTCTTCTCGCCGGTCTTGGCGTCGAACGCGATCGAGCTTGGCGTCGAGGGTCGCGAGATAGAGATTGCCATAGCCGGCGGCAACGCCGCGATTCACCGGACCGCAGCAGGTCTTGTTGGCGCCGAGGTCGTATGTGGTCGTCCCAGATAGCGTTCGCCGGTAGCGGCGTTGAGCGCCATGATCTTCATCTTGTCGTCAACCATCGGCGTCGTCGCATACATGACGCCGTCGATGACGAGCGGCGTCGTCTCGAAGCTCGCCACCATGCCGGTCTGCACCAGAGCGGCGGGCGTGAGGGAATCGATGTTCCGGGCATTGATCTGGTCAAGCGGCGAGTAGCGCTGATTGGTGTAGGAGCGCCCGTGCAGGAGCCAGTCCTGCTTGTCTTGCTGGGCCGCGGCCATCTGCTGGTCGTCGATCGAAATCGTCGCGGCGGACGGGATCGTCTGCAGGCTGACGTTGGTTGTGTCGCTCTTGTTGGCCTCGCTGTTTGCGGCCTGGGCCGCTCCGGCCGCGCCGAGCGCGAGAGCGGCCGTCGCGGCATAGAGCGGGATCGAGCAGTACCCCGATATCCTTTTCTTCGATTGGTACATGGGTTTCTCCTTTTCGTGTTGATCCCGTCCCAATCTGTTCTCCGCCTTCAGCCGGTGTTCGAAGCAGGCTTTCCGCCGCCGTCCGGCAGCGGCAGCAGCTGGACTTTTCCAAGGTTGTCTGCGGTAAGTTTCTGGCTGTCGGAGGGAAAGCCGTTCTGCGAAAGCACGTAGGCGTAGACCTGCAGATACTGCTCCTCGCTAGTCCGCCCGGATTGGTCGCGGGCATCTGACGCGAGATGAAATTGAAGAGTTGCGTCGACGACATCTTGCTGTATCGAAGACTCGCCGCGAAGGCGTTTCCCTTCAGCGCAGGACCCGCACCGCCCTCGAGGTTCGAACCATGGCATTGCGCGCAGTTCTGAGCGTAGACCTGCTCGCCGCCATCGACCTGCTGCTGGGTTGCGTAGGCGCGCCCATTGGCGACCGCTTCAACCCCGACACCGGTGGACAGGAGGCCGAGGCCGGCCACCAGGAGGATCCCTGCCCAATCCAGCGCTGAGCGAAGGAACCCTGATGCAACAATTCTTCTATCGGTTTGCATTCAGGGCCCCTTTTCGGGAACTGGGTCGCCACTCCTATGGGTGTTTCGCCGTCGCCGGAACAACATGCCGGCGGCGGACATCGTTCCGGCGTGCGACCATGTGTCCGGGATCTGAGGGCCGATTTGCGCGAGCCCCGCCGTTCCCTGTCGTCTCGTCGATTCTCGTGCCGGCGGCGGTCTTGATGAACTCTGCGAGCTTCGGCGCGCGCCTCTCATCGATCGATGTCGCTCTCGGCGACGAGCCGGGCGATCCGCCGCTCGCGATGCACCGTGTAGACGCCCGAAGCGATGACCAGCGTCGAGCCGGCGATCATGGCTGCGTCCGGCACTTCGCGCCAGACGATGTAGCCGACCAGGATCGCCCAGAGGATGACCGTGTAGCGGAACGGCGCGACCACCGCGATGTCGCCGTGGCGCATGAAATCGATCGCCGTCAGATAGCCTCCGATCAGGAAGACCGCGGCGCCGAGGTTGAGCGCGACGCCGCTTGCGCCAGGCATCGACCAGTGCTCGGCGAAAAGGAGGGCGAAGAGCGGTCCGCTGAGGCAGACCGCGATCGCCGTGATCAGCGCAACCAGGAGGGCCGGGATGCCGCGCGGCATGATCCGCGTGGTCATGTCGCGGAGCGCGATGAAGCCGACCGCGACGAGGACGAGCAGGCTGTAGGCGTCGAACCCGGCGAGGCCCGGCCGGATCACGACAAGGACGCCGGCGAAGCCGACCGCGATCGCCGACCATCGGCGCCAGCCAACGGCTTCGCCGAGAAACATCGCCGCGCTGGCCGTCACCACCAGCGGGATCACCTGGAGGATCGCGTTGGCGTTGGCGATCGGGATGTGAAACAGCGCGAAGATGTAGAAAATGGCGCTGAGCACCTCGGCGACGGTCCGCCAGAACACCGCCTGGTTCGCGGTCTTCTTCAGGCTCCGGCGGGCGCCGGTCAGGATCACCGCGGGGATGAGAAGCCCGGTCGCGAACAGGCCGCGGACGAACAGGATCTCGCCGAGCGGCATCTCGGTGCTCGCAAGCTTGATCAGGGTATCGTTGATCAGGAAGAGAAGGTTCGCCGCCGAGATCGACAGGATGCCGCGGAGGTTTTCGCGGAACGGGGTCATTCGGGTCGGCGGCTCGCGTCGCACTCAGGGGCGGCGGCGGCCGTTCTCCCGCCGGAGACTTGCGATCTGCAGGAGGCTCCGCGCGCGACGGAATGCCGCGGGGAAGCATGGTGCGCGATGATGCGGCGGGGTCCCGGCGTTGTCGAAGTCCACGCCCGGCGACGCGCCCCCTACATCAGCGCCGCGAGCTCCCGTCCGGCATCGATGAAGGTCATGGGATCGACGGCGCGGCCGTTGACCCGCACCTCGTAGTGGAGGTGCGGCCCGGTGGAACGGCCGGTACTGCCGGTCTTCCCGACGATCGCGCCTTCGGCGACGCTCTGCCCCGACTTGACGAGGATGCTGCTGAGATGGGCGTAGCGCGTGGTGATGCCGTTGCCGTGCGCAATCTCGACCATGTTGCCGTAACCGTGGGCATACCCGGCCGAGACCACCTTGCCGGCGGCCGTGGCCCGCGCCGGATAGCCCGGCGCTTCCCTGAAGTCGATGCCGGTATGCATTGCCGGACGGTGCAGGAACGGATCGCGGCGGACCCCGAAGCCGCTGGTGATCAATCCGCTCGCCACAGGTGTCGTGAGCGGCAGCCGGTCGGCGGCATCGCGAAGCGTGCTGAACCGGTCGATCTCGGCGCTGACGATGTCGACGGTTTCACGAAACGTCTCCGGATCGGCATATTCGTCAAGCGGGACATAGGGGCCGCCGATTCCGTCTTCCGCGGCATCGCCGCTGTCCGGCGCGTAGCCGATCCGCTTGAGGATCGCGGCGAGCTTGTCGCTGCGGCCTTCCACCTGAGCGGCGAGTTGCTCGACATAGGCGACCTGGTTGCGGGCAAGCGTGCCGACTGCCGCTTCGAGCCTGTTCGCCTCCGCGAGCTCGTCCGAGCCGTGGCCGGAAGCGTCACCCGTCGGTTCGACGTCGGCGATCGCCGGTGTGTGTCCGCTGGGCTCGATGCTGCCGGTGGTCAGGTCATTATTCTCGGCCGGCGCCGGGGCGGCGGTTTCGGCCTTTTCGGATGCGGCCACCCCGGCGTCTTGCGCGGCCCGGCTCAGCCCGGCCAGGATGTCCTGCCGGGCGTCGAGGGCTTGCTGCTGGCCGACGAGGTGGTCGAGTTTCGCCTCGACCGCCTCCTGGTCGAGGAGCTGCCTGCTGGTCAACCGGTCGATGTCCACCCGCATCGCCGCGATCCGGTCCTCATAGGCCTGCTTCATCCGGGCGGCCCGGGCGAACGACGCGGCGAGGAGATCGTCGCGAAACACCAGATAGCCGGTCGCTCCGAAATAGCCAACCGCGAAGAAGATGCCGACGAGCGCCGCGATCCCGGCCACCCATGGCCGGATGTGATAGGCCCGCACGGTGTTGCCATAGGCGACAAGAATGCGGCGCGGAGGCTTTTTGCAAAGGAAGCGGAAGGATCTCGATCTGGCGGCCGCCATGGGCAATCACCGGCACGTTCAAAACGACCGGCGGAGTAAAAAAGGTTAAGGTTA
Source organism: uncultured Alphaproteobacteria bacterium (assembly GCA_963792845.1). Taxonomy (GTDB): domain Bacteria; phylum Pseudomonadota; class Alphaproteobacteria; order Rhizobiales; family Kaistiaceae; genus Bauldia. The sequence goes on along the minus strand of CAWBXW010000016.1, from coordinate 29,589 downwards.
ACAATTCCCTCTTGCTCAACGGATTTTCCAAGGGAATCGATGTGTTACGCGGCGGCGGACTTGACCGCTTCGAGGACGGCCGCCGCATGTCCGTTGACCCGCACGTTGCGCCAAACCTGGCGGATGCGGCCGTCCGGTCCGATCAGGAACGTCGATCGGATCACGCCCATGAACTTGCGGCCGTAAAGGGTCTTCTCGCCCCAGGCTCCGTAACGGTCGATGACCGCGCGGTCGACATCGGAGGCGAGAGTCACGCCCAGCTTGTGCTTCGCCTTGAACTTGTCGTGCGAGCCGGGGCTGTCGGGCGAAATGCCGATGATCGTCGCGCCCGCGGTGGCAAACTCCGGCAGCGCCGAGGTGAAGTCGATGGCCTCGGTGGTGCAGCCCTTGGTGTCGTCGGCCGGGTAGAAATAGACCACCACCGTCCTGCCCCTCAGATCGGCAAGCCGGATGGTTTCGTCGCCGTCGGTCGGGAGGGTGAAATCGGGGGCGGCGTCGCCAACCGCGGGAACGGCCATCACTGCCTTCCTTTCGTCGGGATCGGGCGATCCAAGGAACACCAACAGCCCTCCGACGCAAGCGGTTTTGAGAGGCGGCTCGCCCCTCTTCGGACCGTCTCCCATCGCCAAGGAGGGCCGTAATGCGATATGAAGCAGGCTGGCCGGATTCGGCGGTCAGCCCGCGCCCGGTTGTCCGAAGGTCTGAAATACCCGTTTGATGCATGCGAGCCAATTCCCCTCCGAGGAGGACGCGTATCCGCGGAGGCGAACCGCTGCGCTACGTTTCGTCAGGATCGGCTTCGCCGCGCTTGGCGTCCTCGGGCTGATCGTGCTGGTGCTCGCGGGCGCGGTCGCCGCCATCCTGTTCTCGGGCGCGACGGAATCCGGCTTCATCCGCGACCGGATACAGACCACGCTGCAGTCGCGGCTTGGCGAGGATTACAAGGTCGCGGTCGCCAAGGCCGTGGTCGAGGTCGATCCGGTGCTCGGCCTCGTTGTCGAAGTCGACGACATCGAAGTCTCGGACAACCGGGGGCAGGTCGTGGAGGCGATCCCCTCCACCAGGATCGCCGTCGATCCGCTGGCGCTGCTGCGGCTGCGCGTATCGGTGACGACGGTCGAACTGACCGGGGCGAAGCTCGCCTTCATTCGCTCGGCCGACGGCCACATCCATCTCGGCGACGAAGCGACCAATCCTGCGCCGTCGGCGGGTCCGCGCGCCGCAGCGCCGGTTCCGCACACCGCTGCCGATGACGGCGGCTTCCCGGTGCTTGCCGCCTCGGTCCGCCTGGTCGACCGCAGCCTCGACCTTTCGGTCGGCGCGGCGATGTCGGCGGGGTTTCACCGGTTCAGCCTTGTCGATGGGTCGATCGATTTCTTCGACGCGGCGCGCGACCAGCACCGGCGGTTCGCCAAGACCGATCTGACGGTCGCGGTTGAACCGGAGAGCGGCGACCTCAAGGCGGACCTCTCCACCTCCGGTCATGCCGGACGGTGGACGGCAAGCTTCGAACGCAAGATCGACGCGGCGAGCGGCGACCGTTCGTTGTCCGGCGTGTTTTCGCAGTTGTCGCTTGCCGACATCCTGCCGGTGCTTGCCGAGGAGGGAAGCCACGCGACGGCCGAGATTCCCCTCTACGGCCGCGCCGACGTGCTGCTGGCCGGCGATGGCGCGGTGAAGAGCGCCTCGGTCAGGCTCGACGTCGGCGCCGGCGTATTTCGCTTCGGCGAGGCGCAGGAGGAGATCCTGCTCGACGAGGCGACGATCAAGGCGCACTGGGACGTTGCCAGCAAGGCCATCGTGATCGACCCGTCGCCGATCTATTTCGGCGAGACCAGGGGGATCGTCACCGGTGAGGTCAAGCGCGACGGCGACGAGCGCTTTGTCTTCTCGGTACAATCGCGCGGGGCGATCCTTGCGCCGCGCGATTCGAAGGAGGAGCCGCTGGTCGCGGACCGGATCGAGCTGTCGGGGGTCGCCGACGTTTCTGCCAAGCGCCTCGACCTCGACAGCTTCATCATCCAGACCGAGCAAGGCTCCTTCGCCGCCGCCGGCAGCATCGGGTTCGAGGGCGAGACGCCCTCGCTCGCGATGTCCGCCTCGCTGACCCCGATGTCGATTTCCACCTGGAAGCAGATGTGGCCGCCTTTGCTTGCTCCGGGCGCGCGGCGCTGGGCAATGCAGAACATCGTCGACGGCCGCATCGCCTCGGCGCGTTTCCAGGCGGCCGTGCCCCCGGGGATCCTGTGGAAGCGCGAAAAGCCGCCGATGCCCGAGAACGCCTTCCATCTCGACCTTCGTCTGGAAGACGTGACCTTCAGGACCTTCGGCGAATTGCCGCCAGTCTCCGGCGCGTCCGGCAACGCCGTGCTCGCCGGTTCGACCTTCGGCATCGACCTCGACAAGGCCGAGGTTAAGGTGCCCTCCGGCGCCACCGTCGCGGTGACCGCGGGGGCGTTCGGCATCGACAACGTCTTCGACGCAGGCGGAGACGCCATCGTCGAGGTCCAGCTCTCGGGCAAGGCCGCGCCGCTCGGCGAGATCGCCAACGCCAAGCCGTTATCGGTCCTCGATCATCGCGGCATTGCCGCTTCCGACCTTTCCGGCAAGGCAGATGCGACGGTATCGTTGCGCATCCCGCTCACCTTGCCCGCCGATCAGGGCGCGAACCGCATCCAATGGAAGGTGACCGTCAACGGCACCGGCCTTGCCAGCAAGGCGCCGATCGAAGGGCGCATCTTCAGCGACGCGGCGGTGACCATCGCCGTCACCCCGGAGGAACTCGCGATCAGCGGCAAGGCGAAGATCGACGGCGTCCCGGCCGACGTCAGCATCGCCCAGCCGCTTTCGGTCGACGGCACGGAAGCCGGCGCGGGCGAGCAGGTGGCGCGCCTCGCGCTCGACCGCGAGGCCCGGCTGAAGCTCGGCCTCGACATCGAGGATTTCGTTTCCGGCACCATCGACGCGGAAGTGCGGAGCCTCGCCGATGGCGCCGGGCAGCACTACGACCTTGACCTCCACCGGGCGCGCCTGACCATTCCCGGACTCGGCTGGTCGAAGGGAATCGGCGTCCCGGCGACGCTGAGCTTCGATTCGGTGCCGGCCAATGGCGGCTTCGATATCCGCAACATTGTCCTCAACGGCGATGGGTTCGGTTGCGTCGGCGTGGCGCGGCTCGAAGGCGACGCCGGCCTGGTCTCGGCCAAGATCGACGACTTCAAGCTCCGCGAGGGCGACTCGGTGTCGTTCGATCTGAGCCGGACCAAGTCGGGCTACGGTATCGTTGCCCACGGCGCCGCCTTCGACGTGCGCGGCGTCATCGCCGAGCTCAAGGGCGACGTTGCCGACGAGGGCGACGATTCGGACGTCACGGTCGAGGCGGAACTCAGCCGGATGAACGGCTATAACGGCAAGACCATCCAGAACGCCAAGGTCAGCTATGCCTCGGTCGCCGGCATCCCCCGGAAGTTCACGCTGACCGGGACGATCAACGGCCACGACGTCACGGTCGCCTACTCCGACACGCTCGAGCATGCGTCTCTGGAAGCCAATTCGGGCGACGCCGGCGCGGTGATGAACTACCTCGATGTCTATTCGAAGATCGGCGACGGCCACCTTGCGGTCGCGGCGGAAGGACCGGGACGGAACGGACCGCTCAAGGGCACCATCACCATCACCGACTTCGCAATTCTCGACGAGCCGGCGGTGGAGCAGGTCGCTTCCACGGCGCCGGCTCGGAACGGCGTTGTCATTGATCCGGCGCGGGTTCATGCCGATCGGCTGTCCGCACAATTCCGCTATACCGGCGACGACATCTTCGTCGACGAGGCGCTTCTCCGCGGCAACACGATGGGGGCGACCTTCAACGGCCGCTTCGACCTCGTCCACTCGATGATGTCGATCAACGGCACCTACATCCCCGCCTACGGCGTCAACAACGTCTTCGGCCGCGTGCCGCTGGTCGGGCTGATCCTCGGCGGGGGGAGTTCGGAGGGCCTGATCGGGGTCACCTTCAAGATCGAGGGGCCGATCGACGATCCGCGGGTTTTCGTCAATCCGCTGTCGGCGGTGGCGCCCGGCATCTTCCGGAAGATTTTCGAGTTCCGGTGAGCGGCCGCACCGCCGAGCCGCGAGTTGTGGTTGGTTTGAAATTCGAACGCGAGCACCTCAACCGCTCATTCCCGCGCACGCGGGAATCCAGTTTCTCAAGGCATCGCCGGTTCCATTAGAGCTGGGTTCCCGCTTGCGCGGGAACGAGCGGAGGATGAGGCGCCTTCGATCCCAGCGCCCGAACGGCGTCGACGTTGTCGTACGGTGCAAACGGGGTGATCAAAGTCTGATTTCTACAGGCTCTGCCACTGGAACCACGCAGACGAGTTCGTCTTCACACAACTCTTCGTTTAACCAACGCGATGCGTTTCTTGCCGAGTTGAACTTTGAAGGCAGATGTCGTCGGGTCCATTTCAGTCCACAAGAGTGTCTTTTGGGGATCGGCGGTGACGACATCATTTATTCTGACGGCACCCTCTGCGATCTTTCTTCGACCTTCGGAGTTCGAAGGAACCAATTTCGATGCGACCAGAATGGCCATCGCAGATCGTCCTATTCGCCATTCATGGTTTGGGCCATCGTCGATCCAATGAGTCGGCAAGGCCTCGGCGATGGCGCCTTCCTCGAAGGTCCGCCGCGCCGCCTCGGCCGCTTCGTCCGCCGCGGCGCGGCCATGGAGGAGGGCGGTCGCCTCGGTGGCGAGAACCTTCTTCGCCTCGTTGATCTCGGCGCCGCCGAGTGCGGCGAGGCGGTCGATCTCGGAGAGCGGCAGCTCGGTGAACAGCTTGAGGAAGCGCCCGACATCGGCATCCTCGGTGTTCCGCCAGAATTGCCAGTACTCGTAAGGCGAGCGCATGTCGGCCTTGAGCCAGACCGCCCCCTGCGCGGTCTTGCCCATCTTGGCCCCGGACGCGGTCGTGATCAGGGGGCAGGTGAGGGCGTAGAGCTGCGGCGTGCCCATCCGCCGTCCGAGCTCGATGCCGTTGACGATATTGCCCCACTGGTCGGAGCCGCCCATCTGCAGCACGCAGCCATGACGCCGCGACAGCTCGACGAAGTCGTAAGCCTGCAGAATCATGTAGTTGAACTCGAGGAAGGAAAGCTCGTGCTCGCGGTCGAGCCGGAGCTTCACCGACTCCATCGACAGCATGCGGTTGACCGAGAAATGCCGTCCGACGTCGCGCAGGAAGTCGATGTAGTTGAGCGGCGCCAGCCACTCGGCGTTGTCGGGCATGATCGCGCCCGTCGGGCCGTCATTGAAATCGAGGAAGCGCGCGAACACCGCCTTGAGGCTCTGCTTGTTCGCCTCGATTTCCTCGACGGTGAGCAGCCGGCGCGTCTCGTCGCGGCCCGAGGGATCGCCGACCCGCGTGGTTCCGCCGCCCATCAGCGTGATCGGCTTATGGCCGGTCTTCTGGAGCCAGCGGAGCATCATGATCGACAGGAGATGGCCGACATGGAGCGAGGGACCGGTGCAGTCGTAGCCGACATAGGTCACCACCGGCCCCTTCAGCGCGAGGGCATCGAGCCCCGCGGGATCGGAACATTGGTGGATGTAGCCGCGCTCGGCGAGCACGCGCATCAGGTCGGACTTGAAGTCGCTCATCGTAGCCTTGCCGGAGAGACCGTCGCCGGCCATGGCGGCCCGGCGCGGAAGCCGTATAACAGGCCGCGGAACGGAATTCACCAGAAGATGCCGGTGATCCGACCGGCGTGGGGCATGGCGTGATGCGGCATGTGATCGGCCTGATGAGCGGCACGTCCATGGACGGCGTCGACGCGGCGCTCCTGGTCACCGACGGCGAGGCGATTGTCGATTTCGGCCCCACCCGGTTCCGTCCGTATCGCGAGGAGGAGCGGGCGCTGCTTCGGTCGGCGCTGGTCGAGGCGCGCGGCCTCGCCGATCGCACCGCGCGCCCGGGCGCGCTCGCCGAAGCGGAGCGCATGGTGACCGATGCGCATGGCGATGCGGTCGAGGCGCTTTGCGCGGCCAATCCCGCTCTCGCGGCCGACCTTGTCGGCTTCCATGGTCAGACGGTTCTTCATGCGCCGGAACGGCGACTCACCGTGCAAATCGGCGATGGTCCGGCGTTGGCGCGACGGCTCGGCATTCCGGTCGTTCATGATTTCCGCGCCGTCGACGTAGCCGCCGGCGGTCAAGGGGCGCCGTTCGTGCCGCTGTTTCACAAGGCCCTCGTCGCCCGCGCCGGCGTCACGGGCAACGTTGTCGTCGCCAATATCGGCGGCGTCGCCAATATCACCCGCATCGGCAGCGATGGGCGCATCTCGGCCGGCGATACCGGGCCGGGCAACGCCCTCCTCGACGATCTTGTCCGCAGCCGGACGGGCACGGCGATGGATCGGGATGGCCGGCTCGCCGCCCAGGGGATCGTGGACCAGGCAGCGCTCACCCGGCTCCTCGACGATCCGTGGTTCGACCGGCCGCTGCCGAAGTCGCTCGACCGCGACGCTTTTTCAACCGATCCGGTTCTGGCGCTCCCGGTCGAGAATGCCTTGGCAACGCTCGCTGCCTTCACCGCCGCGTCGCTGGCCAAGGGGATCACGGTCGCAGGCGGCGCCGACACCATCGTGGTGTCGGGGGGCGGCGCACACAATCCGGTGATTCTCGGCATGCTCGCCGAGGCGTCGGGGGCGGCGGTGAGGCGGGCAAGCGACCTCGGCTGGGAGGGCGACTTCGTCGAAGCTCAGGCGTTCGCCTATTTGGCGGCGCGAAGCATCGCCGGCTTGCCGCTCAGCCTGCCCGAGACAACGGGCGTTCCACGGCCTATGCCGGGCGGTGTGCTGGCGGCTCCGGACTAAAGCGGCATACGGTGAAGTTGAGTTGTCCACGGAGCCGGCTTTGAATGAAGTTCTGATTCCTCGAAGTCATTCCGGCGAAAGCCGGAATCCGATCTCAGCCGGACCAATCTGGCCAATCGCGGGGTTTATGGCGCGGTTTGTGATGGACCCCGGCTTTCGCCGGGGTGACGGAGAGTGTGGAATCTTGGTCGCGCAGGCAACCAACCAAGCGAATCGAACCTAAACTCATTACGCGCTCAGGAAGGGGCTCTGCCGGCAGCTCGGCAGCAGCCGGGTTAGCCCTGTCTGCCTGACTCTTTTTCTCCGAATCACGTGGCAAGCCATTGATCTGCCACGGATCGCGGTCATTTGTAGTCCGGCGATCGATTCTCGGCGGACGAAAGGGGCGGCGATTCATGTTCGAGGCGATGAACCTTGCGGTATTCATCGGCTCGGCACTGGTCGTCGCCGCGGTCTTCACCAGCCTTATCAGCTTCCGTTTCGGCGCTCCCCTCCTTCTCATCTTCCTGATGGTCGGCCTCCTTGCCGGGGAAGACGGTCCGCTTGGGATCCAGTTCGACAACGGGCGCGCCGCCTTCTTCATCGGCAGCGTCGCGCTTGCCATCATCCTGTTTGACGCCGGCTTCGCCACGCGCCTTGCGACGCTCCGTAGCGCCGCCTTGCCCGCCGGGATACTCGCCACGGCCGGCGTCGTCATCACCTCGCTGCTCGTGGCGGTCGTCTGCCGGCTTGTCTTCGCAATGCCGTGGAGCGACGGGCTGATCCTCGGCGCGGTCGTCGCGCCGACCGATGCCGCGGCGGTGTTCTTCCTGCTCAGGGTGGGCGGCATCCATATCCGCGACCGGGTCCGCTCGACGCTCGAAGTCGAGTCGGGTTCGAACGATCCGGTCGCCGTACTCCTCGCAATTGCCCTGGTCGAACTGACCGCAATGCCGAGCGACAGTGCCGCGGCCGATCTTCTTACGACCTTCGCGCTTCAGGTCGGGGTCGGGGTCCTAGTCGGAATTGTCGGTGGGTTGATCATTGGCGAAGTCGTCCGGCGGACGCGTTTCGAGGCGGCTCTCTACCCGATCGTCGTGCTCGCCCTCGCACTGGCGACGTTTGCGGTCTCCGGCATGCTCGAGGGAAGCGGCTTCCTCGCGGTCTTCGTCGCCGGCGTCGTCGCCGGCAACCGGCGGATGCCGCATGTCCAGGCACTGAAGCGATTCCAGGAGGGCACGATCTGGCTGAGCCAGATCGCGATGTTCCTGACCCTCGGGCTGCTGGCTACGCCTTCCCAGTTCGGGGCGGTCCTGGTGCCCGCGATCGGCATCGCGATTTTTCTGACGTTCCTGGCCCGGCCGATCGCCGTCTGGCTTTGCCTGATCTTCTTCTCCTTCTCCCGCCGCGAGCTGGCGTTCATCTCATGGGTGGGGCTCCGGGGCGCGACTTCGATCCTGCTCGCGATCGTGCCCGGCATCTTCGGCCTGCCGTTCGCCGGCAGCATCTTCAACATCGCCTTTATCGTCGTCCTGTTCTCGCTTCTCGTGCAGGGCTGGACGATCGGCCCGGTGGCGCGTTTCCTCGGCCTGATCGTGCCCGCCCGGCTCGGCCCGGTCGACCGGATCGAGCTGGAGCTACCCGGCCGCGGCAACCATGAGATCGTCGCCTACGCCGTTCACCCGGAGAGCCCGGTCGCCAAGGGCCAGCGCATCCCGCGCTGGGCGCGGCCGTCGCTTCTGGTCCGCGACGGACGCTCGCTCAGGCCGGACCGCGCCGGCCGGCCACAGCCCGGCGACCAGATCTATGTGATCACCACGCCGAACTATGTCGGCCTTCTCGACGGGCTCTTTGCCGGGCCGGTGGAAGGCGCCCGCGATCCCCAGCTCTACGGCGATTTCGCAATCGCCCCGGACACCCGGCTCGCCGACCTGTCCTCGGCCTACGACGTTCCCGTGCCTGCCGGAGACGAGGGGCTGACGGTTGCCGAACTCCTCCGGCGCGAGCTCGCCGGCGACATCGAGCAGGGCGACCGGCTCCCTTATGGCCCGATCGACCTGATCGTCAGGGCCGTCGACGATGAGCACGGCATCGAGGACGTCGGCCTGGCGCTGGAGCATTCCCGCGAACAGCCGCGGCAAATCCCGCTCTTCCACACGCCGCGCGAGATCGCGGGCCTGCTGCGAGGCCTGCGCCGCCGCTTGACCCGGACCGCCGCCCCGGAAGACAAGTCCGAGGAAGAACGCGACGCCGGCGAAGCGACGGAGCCACAGCGCGCCGATGGCGATCAGGCCGGAAAAGGCGAGCTCGAGGATCGGGAGGACGGCGACAAGCCGGTTGGCGAGAAGAACGACGCGAGCATCCCACCCGTCGCCTGAGCCGCGGTACCCCTGCGCCGCGAACAGCGTTGCAGACCGGTCGGCGGTGCTGGCGTGGAGCAATGCGCCGCGAGGGGCCGACGCGGCTACGCCGCCGCGTCGTTCATTGCCAGACGCCGGTCGAGATAATTGGCGCAGATCGCGAGCAGCTCGTCGACATTGTTCTCGAAGAAATGGTTGGCGCCGGGGATGATCTGCTGGTCGATCTTGATGCCGCGCTGGGTCTTCAGCTTGTCGACCAGCGTCTGTACATCCTTCTGCGGTACCACCCGGTCGGCATCGCCGTGAACGATCAGGCCGGACGACGGGCACGGGGCGAGGAAGGTGAAGTCGTGCAGGTTGGCGGGCGGCGCGATCGAGATGAAGCCCTCGATTTCCGGGCGGCGCATCAGGAGCTGCATCCCGATCCAGGCCCCGAACGAGAAGCCGGCAACCCAGCAGCTCCGCGCGTCGGCGTGCATCGACTGGACCCAGTCCAGCGCCGCCGCCGCATCGGACAGCTCGCCCGCGCCATGGTCGAAGGCGCCCTGGCTCCGTCCGACGCCGCGGAAATTGAAGCGGAGCACGGCGAAGCCGCGCTTCGAGAACATGTAGAAGAGCTGGTAGACGACCTGGTTGTTCATCGTCCCGCCGAATTGCGGATGCGGGTGGAGGATGATGGCGATCGGGCCGTTCTTGTGCCGGGCTGGTTGAAATCGCCCTTCGAGGCGGCCGGCGGGACCAGTGAAAATCACTTCTGGCATTTGTTTTCTGTCTTTCTTGATCGCTGCCGCGCCCGTTCGACGCCCATGGCCCCTGGCACGCCGCCGGTCGAAATTTCTGAGGTCCTTCGATTTTCGTCCGCCGCCGCCGGAACCGCACGGGAGCGGCCGGCCTTCATATCACGACGGCGGGGGGCGATTTCAAGGAAATGCGGCGATTGCGCGCTATTGGCGCAGCGTCACCCCGCTGCCGTGTTTCGCGACTATATTGGGGAAGGGAACAGGAGGTTGAGAGCGAGCCGGTGGTTCGAGCCAGCGCAAACCGCGAATTGAGCCGCGGCGAGCTTCTTGCCGACACGACCGTCCATGTGATCGGCCTCGTCATCGGCATCTCCGGCGCGATTTTCCTCATGCTCGTCGCGGCACTGGAGCGCCACTGGACGGTGTTGGCGACCGTGGTCGCCTATTCCGCCGGGCTGGTGGCGATGCTGAGCTTCTCGGCAGCCTACAACATGGCGCAACGGAGCCGCTTCCGGCCGCTTCTGCGGCGCTTCGACCACGCCGCGATCTTCGCCATGATCGCCGGCACCTACACCCCATTCACCATCCTTGTCCTCGGCGGCGCGTGGCGGATCTGGATGACGGTCGCGGTCTGGACGATCGCCGCCGTGGGGATCGGCATCAAGCTCTTCGCTCCGGCCAGGCGCTCGACCCGCGTCTCGACCATCCTCTATCTGGCCTTCGGCTGGATGGGGATCATCGCCATCGGCCCGTTGCTCGATACGCTTAGCCCCGGACTGCTGGTTCTCCTCGGCATCGGGGCGGCGCTCTACTCGCTCGGCACGATCTTTCACGCCCTCCAGAAGATGCCGTATCAGAACGCCATCTGGCACGCATTTGTGCTTGCCGCGGCGATGGCCCATTTTGCAGCCGTGTCGGGTGTCGTGCTGGCCGCCGACTGAGCAGTCCTCGGAAATGACCGAACCGCGACTTTATCTCGACTACAACGCCACCGCGCCGCTCCGGCCCGAGGCGCGCGAAGCAATGGTCGAGGCTTTGGCCGCGGTCGGCAACGCCTCTTCGGTTCATGCCGAGGGGCGGAAGGCGCGCGCCCGGATCGAGGCGGCGCGTCGCGAGGTCGCCGCGCTGGTCGGCGGCGACGCCAAGCTCGTCACTTTCACCGGCGGCGGCACCGAGGCCAACAATACGGTGCTCACCCACGACTGGACATTTCACGGCAAGCCGCACCGGGCGAATTTCCTGCTGATCGGGGCGACCGAGCATGTCTCGGTGCTGTCGGGCGGTCGGTTCGGATCGGAGAAGGTGAGGCAGATCCCCGTCGACGACAACGGTGTCGTCCGGCTCGACACGCTCCGCGAGATGCTCCAGGGCGTGGCGATGGCGGAGGCGCGTCCGCTCGTCTCGCTGATGCTTGCCAACAACGAGACCGGCGTGGTCCAGCCGGTTGCCGAGATCGCGCGATTGGCTCACCAGGCCGGCGCCATCGTTCATAGCGACGCGATCCAGGCCGCCGGCCGCATTCCCGTCGATATGGCGGCGCTCGGCGTCGACGTTCTCACCTTGTCCGCCCACAAGATCGGCGGCCCGCAGGGCGCCGGCGCCGTCGTCCGGGCCGACGAGGGGCTGGCCTTCACACCCCTCCTGATCGGCGGCGGCCAGGAGAAGCGGCTCCGGGCCGGAACGGAAGACGTGGCCGCGATCGTGGGGTTTGGCGCGGCCGCGAAGGCGGCGCACGCCGAGCTCGGCACGGCATCAGGTTGGGCGGCGTGGCGGGACCGGCTCGCCGGCACGATGAGCGCGGAAGGCCCGAAAGCGACGGTCTTCGGCGAACATGCGCCGCGCATTCCGCAGACCCTTTGCATCGGACTCGACGGGATTCCGGCCGAGACCCTGGTGATCGCGCTCGATCTCGAGGGTGTCGCGGTGTCCTCCGGCTCTGCCTGCTCCTCCGGGAAGGTCGCCCCGAGCCATGTGCTCGCGGCCATGGGGATCGCGCCCGCGGTCGCAAAGACCGCGATCCGCATCAGTTTGGGGTGGCAAACGCAGGAATCCACATTAGATTTATTCGCAAATAGATGGCGCCGCGTGCTAAAGCACATCGCGCCGGGACATATTCGGGCGGCGTGACGCCCCCGGAACTCAACCCGCGGTCCTTGAAACCGCTGTGGATGGAGTAAGCAATGCCTGCCGTTCAGGAGACGGTCGATACCGTTCGCCGGATCGACGTCGACCAATACAAATACGGGTTCGTCACCGAGATCGAGGCCGAGAAGGCGCCGAAGGGCCTCTCGGAGGATACCGTCCGTTTCATCTCGGCGAAAAAAGGCGAGCCCGAGTGGATGCTGGAGTGGCGGCTCGCCGCCTACCGGCGCTGGCTGACCCTCACCGAGCCGACCTGGGCCAAGGTCCACTACCCGAAGATCGACTTCCAGGACATCTACTACTATTCCGCGCCGAAGAAGACGGCCGGGCCGAAGAGCCTCGACGAGGTCGACCCGGCGCTGCTCCAGACCTATGAGAAGCTGGGCATCCCGCTCCGCGAGCGGGAGGTGCTCGCCGGTGTCCAGGGCGCGCGGGTCGCAGTCGACGCGGTGTTCGACTCGGTCTCGGTCGTCACCACCTTCCGCGAGGAATTGAAGAAGGCGGGCGTCCTCTTCTGCTCGATGTCGGAGGCGATCCGCGAATACCCGGAGATCGTGCGGAAGTATCTCGGCTCGGTGGTGCCGATCACCGACAATTTCTACGCGACCCTCAACTCGGCGGTCTTCTCCGACGGCTCCTTCGTCTTCGTCCCCGAAGGCGTCCGCTGCCCGATGGAGCTCTCCACCTATTTCCGCATCAATGAGCGGCAGACCGGCCAGTTCGAGCGGACCCTGATCATTGCCGAGAAGGGCGCCTACGTTTCCTATCTCGAGGGCTGTACGGCGCCGATGCGCGACGAGAACCAGCTCCATGCGGCGGTGGTCGAGCTGGTCGCGCTGGAAGACGCCGAGATCAAGTACTCGACCGTGCAGAACTGGTACCCGGGCGATGCCGCGGGCAAGGGCGGCGTCTACAACTTCGTCACCAAGCGCGGCGACTGCCGCGGCGCTCGGTCGAAGATCTCGTGGACCCAGGTCGAGACCGGCTCGGCGATCACCTGGAAATACCCGAGCGTCATCCTCCGCGGCGACGATTCGAGCGGCGAGTTCTACTCGATCGCCGTGTCAAACGGCTACCAGCAGGTCGACAGCGGCACCAAGATGACCCATCTCGGCAGGAATACCCGGAGCCGCATCATCTCCAAGGGCATCGCCGCCGGCCATTCCAACAACACCTATCGCGGCCTCGTCACCAGCCACCGCAAGGCCAAGGGCGCGCGGAACTACACCAATTGCGACTCGCTCCTGATCGGCAACAACTGCGGCGCCCACACCATCCCCTATATCGAGGCGAAGAACGCGTCGGTGGTCTTCGAGCACGAGGCAACCACCTCTAAGATTTCCGACGACCAGCTCTTCTACGCCAAGAGCCGCGGGCTCAGCGACGAGGAGGCGGTGGCGCTGATCGTCAACGGCTTCGTCAAGGACGTGATCCAGCACCTGCCGATGGAGTTTGCCATCGAGGCGCAGAAGCTGATCGGCGTCAGCCTTGAAGGCAGCGTGGGGTAGCAAAATGGACTGGCGCGAGCTGTTGGGGGAAAACGAAAAGGCAGTCGGGGTGGGCGGTTGGAAACCGGTCTCACTCCCCGAACCATGTGCAGAGATTGAGCAGTTCGCTCGTACCTAGTCTGACGCCGCGCAACAAGATGATCTACCGCATTTGGCACGGCTGGACGACGCCTGAGAGTGCCGATGCCTATCAACACATCGTTCAGGACGAGGTGTTCGCAATGATCGCGGCGAAGAAGATCGCCGGCTATCGCGGCATCGATCTTCTTCGCCGTACCGCCGGCGACGAGGTCGAGTTCGTCACCATCATGCGCTTCGATTCGTTCGATGCGGTGAAAGCCTTCGTCGGCGACGACTACGAGCGCTCCTTCGTGCCGCCGCAGGCACGGGCGGTGCTCAAGCGGTTCGACCAACGCGCCCAGCATTACGATCATATCCGTCATATCGACTATGAGGATTTGGGGCAGGAACGATGAACCACGCAGAGAAGACCAAGCCAGCGATAGACGGGTTGCCAAATGAGCCCGTCGCCATCTGGCTGAGGATGGATTCGTTCGGCCGGTTGCAGCTCCCTGCCGATCTTCTCAAGGCTGCGGGGATCGCACAGGATGAGCCGGTGTGCGTCTCGGCGGGGCGTGACGGAATCCACGTCCTGTCGCGCAGCGTCGCCTCGAAGCGCGCGCATTCGATCGCGCGCCGGTTTGTGCCCAACGAGATATCCCTGGTGGACGACCTGATCGCGGAACGCCGCCGCGAAGCGAAGCTGGAGATGGAATAGCGATGTCGGAGCAGACGAAGCCCGTGATGAACATCGCCGACGTGCCGCTTCGCGACAATGGCCACGGCGACACGTTTCAGGCGAAGGTCGGCAGCTTCGGTCGCATGATCGGTTCGACCGGCATCGGCTGCATGTACACGGTCGTGCCGCCGGGAAAACGCGCCTTCCCGTTCCATGTGCACCATGTGCTCCACGAGATGTTCGTCATCCTCGATGGCACGGGCGAATACCGCTTCGGCGATCAGACCTATCCGGTAAAGGCCGGCGACGTTTGTGCCGCGCCGGCCGGCGGTCCGGAAAACGCCCACCAGCTGATCAACACCGGCGAGACCGACCTCAAATATCTCGGCCTGTCGACCATGGCGAACACCGAGGTGGTCGAGTACCCGGACTCGCAGAAATTCGCCGTCACCTCGCGCTACGACTGGGCGACCGGGAAAGGCGGCATCCGCTTCATCGGACGCAAGGAAGATTCACGCGACTACTGGGAAGGCGAGTGATGCAGACCTGGAACGCTGTTGTGCGTCCTTCGAGGCTTCGCTTCGCGAAGCACCTCAGCGACTGTGTTCGAAGTCAAGCGGTTTGCCATGGTCTTCGGTCTCTGAGGATGGCGTTGAGTATGGTGAGGAGCTTTCGGGCAACCGCGATCAAGGCGACCATTTTCGGTTTGCCGGCGGCGATGAGGCGATGATGGAAGTCCCTGAGCTGCGGGTTGTGTCGGGTCGCGGCCAATGCGCCCATGAAGATGACGGAGCGCACCGCGGCGCGGCCGCCGCCGATGAAGCTCTGGCCGCGCCACTGACCCGACTGCCGGGTGAACGGCGCCAGGCCGACCAGTGCCGCGATCCGGCGGCGATCGAGGGTTCCGATCTCGGGCAGTTCGGCGAGGATGGTGCGGGAGATCACCGTGCCGACGCCGGGTACCGTCGACAGCAGCTCTTCCTTCTCTCTCCAGACCGGCGAGCCGCGAACCGCCTCGTCGATGTCCTGGTCGAGACTGGAGAGCTCTTTCTTGAGTGCCTTGAGCAGACGCACGATGCTCTTCCTGGTCCGCTTCGCAGCCCGCTTCTCGCGCTGCTTCTCGGCGACGATCATCTGGATGATCTGCCGGCGCCGGGTGACAAGGTCAGCCAGCGCCTGGGTTTCGGCGTCGGGCAACGGGCGGATCTCGGGATTGGTGGCCGCGACGAACTGGGCGATCAGCCGGGCATCGATCGGATCGGTCTTGGCGCGCTTGCCGACCGCCATGGCGAAGTAACGGACTTGGGCCGGGTTGACCACCACAACCGGCAGACCGGCCGCCGCCAGGCTCGCCGCCACCACCGTCTCGAAGCCGCCGGTCGCCTCCACCGCGATCGCTCGCGGTCCAAGCGGCAGCAGGCGACCAGCCAGTTCATCCAGACCGGCCGCATCGCGCGTCACCGCAAACGCCTGCCCACTCGGCAGGACATGGACATCCAGCCGGTCCCTGGAGACGTCGATCCCAACAACAATACCATCCATCGTCACCCCTCCTTGCCTAATCGGGCTTCGCTTGCGGCCCAGGCGACTGTTCGGGTTCGATGGAACGTCGGAAGGGTTCCCATGCTGAGGTTCGGGCTTCCCGGCCCAAGGATGGTGCGGGACCCCTTCCGACACCGCACCTCTCATCATAACCGGAGCGGCGATTCGCAACTTACAAGGATGGCGATGTTGGCGTGCTCCAGAGGCGAAGCTCGTGTCAAACACCGAGGACTCCTCCCGTCGCCATCCTGAGGTGCTCGGGCCAAGCCCGAGCCTCGAAGGACGCACGGTCGCCTATCCAGGACGTTCCTAGACAAGCGAGACCTTTCGAAATGCCGATGCTCGAAATCCGGAATCTCCATGTCACGGTCGACGGCCGCGAAATCCTTCGCGGCATCGACCTCGCCGTCGAAGCCGGCGAGGTGCATGCGATCATGGGGCCGAACGGCTCCGGCAAGTCGACGCTCGCCTATGTGCTCGCCGGCCGCGACGGCTACGAGGTGACGGAGGGCTCGATCTTCTTCCGCGGCGAGGACCTGCTTGCGCTCGCCCCCGACGAGCGGGCGGTCAGGGGCGTCTTCCTCGCTTTCCAATATCCCGTCGAGATTCCCGGGGTCGCCACCATGACCTTCCTCAAGACCGCGCTCAATGCCCAAAGGAAGGCGCGCGGCCTCGACGAGTTGTCGACGCCCGACTTCATGCGAAAAGTGCGCGAAGTCTCTGAACGGCTGAATGTGACCCAGGAAATGCTGCGCCGCCCGCTCAATGCCGGCTTCTCCGGTGGCGAGAAGAAGCGGAACGAGATCCTGCAGATGGCGCTCCTCGAGCCGTCGCTCTGCGTCCTCGACGAGACCGACTCGGGTCTCGACATCGATGCGCTCCGCGTCGTCGCCGACGGCGTCAACAGCCTGCGCTCGCCGGAGCGGGCGATGCTGGTCATCACCCATTACCAGCGGCTCCTCAACTACATCGTGCCCGACTTCGTCCATGTCCTCTCGGCCGGCAGGGTGGTTCGCTCCGGCGGCAAGGAGCTGGCGCTGGAGCTCGAGGAGAAGGGCTACGCCGAGTTCGTGGAGAAGGCGGCGTGAGGATGCTGCGATGACCGCCGAGCCGCGCACGCTCCGCACCAAGGCCGAGGAGGCGATCGCCGCGCTCTATGCCTTGAGCCGCGCCGATCTGCCGGGGGGCGAGGCCGTCCGCGAGCGGCGCAACACCGCCTTCTCCCTGTTCGAGCGCTTCGGCCTGCCGCATCGGCGGGTCGAGGCGTGGAAATATACCGACCTCCGGGCGTTGACACGGAGCGTCCCGCCGCTCGCCGGGCCGGCGGCGGCGGACGCGCTGGCCAAGGTCGCCGAAGTCGACCCGATCACTTCGCTCGATCGCGCACAGATCGTCATCGCCAACGGAGTCTACCGGCCGGAGCTGTCCGATCTGGCCGGTACTGACGGTGTCACTGTCGAAGCCCTGGCCGATGTTCTGGACTCGATCGCCGCCCGCGTCGGCCGGCTGTTCGCCGACGTCGACGACATGGCGCTTGCGCTCAACTCGGCCCTGATGCAGGGCGGCGCGGTGGTGAGCGTCGCATCGGGCGCGCGGCCCGGGCGGCCGGTCGAAATCGTGCATCTCACGGCCGCCGGGGCCCCGGTCTCGATCTATACCCGCGACGTCATCGCGATCGGCGAAGACGCGGTCGTGCGCTTCCTCGAGAGCCATCGCGGTCCGGCCGGCGTCGCCTACCAGGTCAACGCGCTCACCGAGCTTGCGATCGGCCGCGGCGCGCGAGTGCATTGGGCCAGGCTTCAGACCGAGAGCGAGGCGGCTCACCACATCGCGAGCTTTGCCGTCCGTCTCGAAGAGGGCGCCTCGCTGGATCATCTCGCGGTCAATTCTGGCGCGGCTCTCGCCCGCTGGCAGGGCTTCATCGCTGTCGCCGGCAAGGACGTCCGCACCGGTTTCTCCGGCGCGACGATGCTCTCGGGCAGCGAGCACGGCGACTCGACGCTGGTCGTCACCCATGGCGAGCCGCACGGCGTGAGCCGCGAGCTTTACAAGAGCGCCATCGACGGCAAGGCGAGCGGCGCCTTCCAGGGCAAGATCATCGTTGCCCAGCATGCCCAGAAGACCGACGCCAGGATGATGGCGAAGGCGCTGCTTCTCTCCGACGAGGCGGAATTCGCCTCCAAGCCCGAACTGGAGATTTTCGCCGACGACGTCCAGTGCGGCCACGGCGCCACCTCGGGCCAGATCGACGCCGTCCAGCTTTTCTACCTGATGTCGCGCGGCATCCCGCGCGCCGAGGCCGAGCAGCTGCTGATCGAGGCGTTCCTCGACGAGGCGATCGACGCGCTCGGCGACGAGCCGGTCGGCGAGGCCCTCAAGGGCGTCGTCTCGGCCTGGCTGGCCCGGCGCGGGAGGGGCACATGAACGCCCCCGCGGCCATCGCCGCCCCCTACGACGTCGAGGCGATCCGCCGCGATTTTCCGATCCTGTCGCGCGACGGTCTACGGCAAGCCGCTCATCTATCTCGACAACGGCGCCTCCGCGCAGAAGCCGCAGGCGGTGATCGACGCCGTCAGCCCGGCCTATACCGATGAATACGCCAACGTCCACCGCGGTCTGCATTATCCTCTCCAACGCCGCGACCGAGAAATACGAGGAGGCGCGCGAGATCGTTCGCCGCTTCCTCAATGCGGCCGCATACCGACGAGATCATCTTCACGCGGAACGCCACCGAAGCGATCAACCTTGTCGCCGCGTCTTACGGCATGCGGTTCGGCGAGGGCGACGAGATCGTTCTCTCGATCATGGAGCACCACTCCAACATCGTGCCGTGGAATTTCCACCGCGAGCGGAAGGGCGCCGTGATCAATTGGGCGCCGGTCGCCGATGACGGCACCTTCCTTCTCGACGAGTTCGAGAAGCTGCTGACCGATCGGACCAAGATCGTCGCGATCACCCAGATGTCGAACGTCACTCGGCACGGTGGTGCCGATCAGGGAGGTCTGCCGCATCGCCCATGCCCGTGGCATCCCGGTGCTGGTCGACGGCAGCCAGGCGGCGGTGCATCTTCCTGTCGATGTGCGCGATCTCGATTGCGATTTCTACGCCTTCACCGGCCACAAGACCTACGGGCCGACCGGGATCGGCGTCCTTTACGGCAAGCGCGAATACCTCAAGGCGATGCCGCCTTACATGGGCGGCGGCGAGATGATCCGCGACGTGACCGAGGACCTGGTCACCTATGCCGATCCGCCGCACCGCTTCGAGGCGGGTACGCCGCCGATCGTGCAGGCGATCGGTCTCGGCGCGGCGCTCGACTTATATGGAGGGCGTCGGCCGCGAGCGGATCGCGGCGCACGAGGCTAGCCTTCGCGACTATGCCCACGAGCGTCTCGGCGCGGATCAACAGCTTGCGCATTTACGGGACGGCAAAGGACAAGGGCGCGATCGTCGCCTTCAATCATGACGGCGCGCATCCGCATGACATCTCGACCATCATCGACCGGGAGGGGTTGCGGTGCGGGCGGGCACCCATTGCGCCCAGCCGCTGCTTGCCCGATATGGGACGATGGCGACCTGTCGCGCCTCGTTCGGCTCTACAATACCCTTGACGAGGTCGACCGGCTCGCCGACGCACTGCAGAAGGCGCAGCGGTTCTTCGCTTGAAACAAGCCATGGAAGACTCGCCCGCTTGAGACTGCAGCAACCGCTCCCGAACCGGTAGAAACGCCGGCGGCCGCCACGCGGCGCGCAGGCCACGCTCCACGCGACCGGCTCCGCCATCCCGCCGGACGAGCTGCAGCGCCTCACCGACGATATCGTCGCGGCGCTGAAGACCGTCTACGATCCGGAGATTCCGGCCGACATCTACGAACTCGGCCTGATCTACCGGGTCGACATCGATGACGACCGCAATATCGATATCGACATGACGCTGACCGCGCCGGGCTGCCCGGTCGCGGGCGAGATGCCGGGCTGGGTCGAGAACGCCGTCAGCCTCGTTCCGGGCGTCGGCAATGTGGTTGTCAGCATGGTCTTCGATCCGCCCTGGACGCCGGACCGGATGTCCGACGAGGCGCGGGTCGCGCTCGATTGGTACTGAGTGTGGCCGTGCCGCCGTCGACGACGGGGGTCCTTGAGACCTGCCTCTACGTCGAAGAGGTGGCGCGGGCCAAGGCGTTCTACGTCCGCGTCTTCGGCTTTGCCGTCATGTTCGAGGAGGAGCGGATCGTGACCCTCGACGCCGGTCCGGGACGCGTGCTCATCCTCTTCAAGCGCGGCGCGACCCTCGAACCGGTGCCCGTCGGCGACGGCTTCATCCCACCACATGACGGCAGCGGACCGCAGCACTTTGCCTTCGCGATCCCGGGGCAGGCTTATGACGACTGGAAGCGGCATCTCGACGCGGAGGGAATCTCCGTCGAAAGCGAGGTGAAATGGCCGGCGGGCGGGCGCAGCCTGTATTTCCGGGATCCGGACGGCCATCTCGGCGAGCTTGCCACCCCGGGGTTATGGAGGAACTACTGATCAGACCCGCCAAAGGCTTGTCACGTGTGGCGGAAAGCCCCATCTTAGGGGCGCCTGCCGGCCGAACCGGATTAGGAACTTTGCCATGGCCCGTTCCCGACTTTCCGTGATGCAGCTCACCGAGCGCGCCGCCGGCGCGCGTCCGCGAGTTCATCGACAGCGCCGGCCGGCCGCTTGCCGGGGTTCGCGTCGGCATCAAGAAGGGCGGCTGCGCCGGCATGGAATACACGCTCGAGGCGGTCGAAGCGCCGGGTCCCGGCGACGATATCGTCACCGGACATGGGGTCAACGTCTATGTCGACCCGAAGGCCGTGCTGTTCCTGCTCGGCAGTGTCATGGACTACGAGACCACCAAGCTCCGCTCGGGCTTCGTCTTCCAGAACCCGAACGAGGTCTCGGCCTGCGGCTGCGGCGAGTTGGTGATGCTGAAGCCGGCAAACGAGTTGGCGGCCGAGCCGGCCTGATCTGAATCCACGAGGGTTGGGGGTTTCCGGTTCGCCACCGGGGCGGCGGCGCGCCTTCACGCGAGGAAATCGATATGCCCTGGCCTTACTCCGTCGTCATCGCCGGCCTTTGGCTGGTCTGGCTGGCCTATTGGCTGGTCTCGGCAGCCCGCGCCAAAACGACGGTGAAGACCGAGAGCGGCTTCTCGCAACTTGCCTACAGCCTGCCGATCTGGCTCGCCGCTTGGCTGATGTGGGGGAGAGGCTTGCCGGCAACCATCCTCAACCAGCACGTTCTGCCGCAGATGCCGGGAATTTGGGATGCCGGAGTCGCCCTCGTCGCGATCGGGCTTGGCTTCGCGGCCTGGGCGCGGGTCTATCTCGGTTCGAACTGGAGCGCCGCCGTCAGCGTCAAGCGCGATCATGAGCTGGTGACGCGCGGCCCCTATGCCATCGTCCGCCATCCGATCTATGCCGGCATCCTCTTCGCCGTCGTCGGTACCGGATTGGTGGTCGGCGAGTGGCGGGCGGTGATCGCGCTGGCGCTGGCCCTCATCGCTTTCATCCACAAAGCGCGGATCGAGGAACAGTGGATGGCGGAAACCTTCGGTCCGGCCTATGCCGAGTACCGTTCGAAGGTGGCAGGGCTGATTCCGTTCGTGGTCTGACCGTCGTCCGAAACGGAAAACACCATCGGCGCCGGCAAGCCGGGAACCGTCCTCGGCGCCGGCAGTCCGCGCCGGGCGCCTCAGCCGGTCTTGACCGGCCTTAGCAGAAATTGCGGGACGTGACCGCCGCGGCCGAACGGCTTGTGATCGGCCTCGCTGCCGGCTTCGTGGGCGGCATGCAAGGGCAGATCCTGCCCTACCGGTTCGAGATCGCGCGGCTTCGGTTCATGCCGCGGGCGCTCGGGCTCGCGGTGGCGCGCATCACCCCGGCTGGGCTCGGCGTCGCCGCGGCCTCTCCCGCCTCGCGCCATGGTCGGCGCCGCCGATCGGCGGCGCTTCCGTTGGCAGCCGCCTCGGCGCCGTTGGGGCTCCGGTGGCCGCGCTTGCCGTAGCGGGCGGCGGCCCTCTCGTCGTCGGCCTCGACTTCCATGGTGTTGATCGGCTGGCCGGTGAGCCGCTCGATCGCCGCGACATATTTCCGGTCGATCGGCGTGGCGATGGTGATCGCGGTGCCGGTCAGGCCGGCCCGGCCCGTGCGGCCGATGCGATGGATATAGTCCTCGGCATGGGTCGGCACGTCGAAATTGAAGATGTGGCTGACCGCCGGGATGTCGAGCCCGCGCGCCGCGACGTCGCTCGCCACGAGCAGGGTCAGGCGGTCCTTGCGGAAATCGTCGAGCGTCGCCATCCGCGACCGCTGGTCCATGTCGCCGTGCAGCGCGCCGGCGGAGAAGCCGTGACGCTGCAGCGATCGTTGCAGGATCGCCACGTCGCGCTTGCGGTTGCAGAAGATGATGGCGTTCTTGAAATCCGCGGCGCTCGCGGATGAGCTTGCGCAGCACCGCCCGCTTGTCGACCGGTTCGCGCCCGGCCGGCACGAGATACTGCGTCACCGTCGTCGCCGCCGTCGCCGGCGTCGACACCTCGACCCGCACCGGATTGGACAGGAAGGTATCGGCGAGGCGCTGGATTTCCGGCGGCATGGTCGCCGAGAAGAACAGCGTCTGGCGGGTGAAGGGCAGGAGCTTGCAGATCCGCTCGATGTCCGGGATGAAGCCCATGTCGAGCATGCGGTCGGCCTCGTCGATGACCAGAATCTCGACGCCGGTCATCAGGAGCTTGCCGCGCTCGAAATGATCGAGCAGCCGGCCGGGCGTGGCGATCAGCACGTCGGCGCCGCGGTCGAGCTTCTTCTCCTGGTCGTCGAAGGATACGCCGCCGATCAGAAGCGCCACCGTAAGCTTGTGGTTGCGGCCGTATTTGTTGAAATTCTCCTCGACCTGCGCGGCAAGTTCGCGCGTCGGCTCGAGGATCAGCGTGCGCGGCATGCGCGCCCGCGCCCGGCCGCTTTCCAGCAGCGGTGAGCATCGGCAGCACGAAGGACGCGGTCTTGCCGGTGCCGGTCTGGGCGATGCCGAGAACGTCGCGCCGTGCGAGCACGTGAGGGATCGCCTGCTCCTGGATGGGAGTCGGTGCGGTGTAGCCCGCCGCCTCGACCGAGGCGAGCACCTTCGGGCTCAATGCAAGGTCTGAAAACTTCATCTTTCGAGAGCAAACCCGGACAGCGGCCGGGACCGACGGGACGGTCTTTCTTCACGACCGCCGAGTGATTCAAGCTGACCGGAACATAGGGAATAAGCGAGCCATGTCAATATTACGGGAGATTAATCTGAACCTCGGTTAAGAGCCAAGAATTGCCCTTCGGTTAAACGTTAGCCGGCACGCGGAGTTCGGTCGAGCCGGCGGGCAATTGCGCGCAATCGGCGGCAGTCTCAACTGCCTCGATGCCGCGTCGCAGTCGCTCCAATCCGGCCCTCGGCTCGGCTGTTGCCAGGCCGAAGCACCTCCTCGCAGCATCGGTGCAACACCAAGCACGCCCATCGGCCAGGAGGCGCGCCGGCCGGGGTGGGAATGAATGGCGGCGTTCAAATCGCGCCACCGCATGATGGGACTTCCGGCGATCTCCGCTCAGGGCGGGTCCTCGAAGCCCATTTCGAGGAGCAGGTCGCCCATCGTCTCGCGGAACTGAGCGTTCAGCTCCGGCGACATCTCGCGCCGCCAGCGGCCAATCGAGTTCTGATGTCGAGGAACTGGTGCGGTGCCGTTCGGCATCAAAGACGCCGGCGCGCTCGATCATCCGGGCCACAGCCGGTCGCGAAGCGTCAACGCCGAGGAAACTGAGGGCGCCGGCAAGCGGTTCTTCCGGCGTGGAGACCAGCTCGTCGTAATTGATGACGAACGTGGGCGCCGTCCGCATGTTGGCGAGCAGAAGCTCCACCTTCCTGCGGAGGATGGCAAGCGACTCTGTGTCGCTCATGCCCGGTTTCTCGTGAAATCCGGGATAGCCGCGGCGGGCGTCGAGTGCGCGGATCGAAAGGGCGATGTCGCGCGGATCGCGGAAGATCGTGATCGTTTGCAAGCCGGCAAACACCTCGGCAACCCGGGTCATGTCTATCGCCGGCATCCACTTCTCGAGGAAGTAGCGCGGCGTTTTGGCCTTGGCGGCGGCGATCCGGCGATAGATGCGCTCTACGTCCGGCGGCTGCAGTGGGCGGTTCGTCTTGAGGGCCTGACCGAGCAACTCGTCCTGACCCTGGAACGGGTAGCGGAGGAGGCTACTCCGAATATGAGCGTTGTCCGGGTGGCAGAGGTGCCCGATCAGCCGAAGCTCGCACGGATATTGCGTGTGGCCTGCAATCTCTTCGTGACTTGCCAGGAGCCACATGGCCAAGGTGGTGCCGGAACGACCCAGCGCGTTGATCAGTAGGGGCTTCACATGGATGCTCCTCTCGCTCCAGGCATGGCGATCGGCTTCGTTGGCCCGGTACCGAGCTTTGCAGAACCGGCCGTGAAGTTGCAGAACTGGCTGGTGAAGTCCGCGCCTAGATGATCTCCCCGGCCTGAACCTTGCGCACGACTCTGTGCAGGGTGGCCTGCGACAACGACGCGGTCGGGCACATCGCGCGTCACCACGGCTCCCGCTGCCACGACCGCGTTCTCCCCCACAGTCACCCCCGGGTACAGAATTGCGCCTCCCCCGACCCGCGCGGCGCGGAGTATCCGCGGTGCCTGGCGTTCGAAAACGAGTGACGGCCGTCTGTGACACATCTTGCGGTCGTTCATCGTCACCATGCGAGGGCCACAGAAAACCTCCGCCTCGATAATGACTCCTCGCGTCAGATAGCAACCGCTCTGCAGCGACACGAAATCGCCGATGATGACGTCGCCTTCAATGTCCACGAAGGAGCCCACGACGCAGGAGCGACCGATTACGGTCTTATCGCGGATGAAGACGAAATTGCCGATCCGCGTCCCCTCGCCGACGCGGGCGTCGGGCGAGATCAGGCAGTGATGTCCAAGCTGATCGGTCATCGACCCGGTTCTCCGCCGTTCTTCGTGAGCAGGCCGCGCCCGCGGGCGCCGAAGATGAGATCGCGACGAACAGGCGGTCGCAACACAATCCGCATTTGCCGCGCTCGAAGGGGCGTCATCTTGCGTATTGTCGAGCGTCCGTACAAGCATTCGCGGGACTGACGGAACGGGCCCTCCTCCGCGACAGGTGCGCCTGATGACTTGGCCGCTGCTAGTGCTCATCACCAACATCCAGCTCGCCACTCCGGCAGGCTCTGAGGTAGTGGTTCGGGACCTCGCGCGGGGTCTTCTCCGGCGTGGACATCGACCGGTCGTCTATTCACCACGACTTGGCGCTGTCGCCTCGGATCTCGTCCACGACGGCATCCCGGCGATCGACGATCTCCGCAATTTGAGCGAGCCCCCCGACATCATCCATGCACACCACGCCATTCCGGCGGGGGAAGCCTTCATCCGCTTTCCGGCGACGCCTGCGATATTTGTCTGTCACGCCTTCGTAAACTGGGTGGAGGCGCCGGTCTTCTTCCCGCAAATCGGGGCTTACGTGGCGGTAGACGAGGCCTGCCGCGATCGATTGATGCATTCGTCGGGCATAGAGCCGTCGCGCGTGCTGGCCGTGCCAAACGGCGTCGATCTCCGGCGCATACCTCAGCGGCCCGATCCACTTCCCCCACGGCCGCTTCGCGCGGTCGCCTTCGGCAAGGCCTCGGCTGTGCCGGAGATCGCTTCGGCGTGTGCGCGGCTCGGCATCGAGTTTGCCGCCATCGGTCCGCCTGGCGGCAGTGTCGAGGTTCATCCCGAGCGCGAGTTGGTAAAGGCGGATTTGGTATTTGGCACCGCAAGATCGGCCCTGGAGGCACTATGCTGCGGCGCGGCGGTCATCGTCTGCGACCGCCGTGGCATGGCAGGCATGGTGACCTCGGCCAATTTCGATCGGCTGCGCGTGCGGAATTTCGGATTGCGCGCACTTTCCGACGCCGTTTCCCTCGAAGGCCTCTTGCAGGCGATCGAGTTTTACGACGCTGCCGACGCGGCGCTGGTCGGCCATCGGGCGCGCGCCGACGCCGACCTCGAGCTATCGCTCGACACGTACGAAGCGCTCTATCGAGAGGTTCTCGATGGACGACGTCGGCCAAGCATATCGGAGGATGCGCACCGCGAGGCGGTCGCCCGGTTCTGCGGGACTACCTGCCTCGGTTGCCCTTCGATCGCAGCTGGCGGCTCAAGGGCGACAAGACCTCGCTCGAGGCCGAGACTGTGCGCCTTGAGCAGGACTTGCGCGTTTCCAGGGAACAAGTCGACCGCCTCGCGAAGAACGACGCCGATCGCGAGGACCTGCTGAAGCGCGCGGAGCACGAGCTCCGCGCCGCCAGGGAGGAGGCTGACCGCTTCGCCGGTGACTATGCCGATCGCGAGGACCTGCTGAAGCGCACGGAGCACGAGCTCCGCGCCGCCAGGGAGGAGGCTGACCGCCTCGCCGGTGACTATGCCGATCGCGAGGACCTGCTGAAGCGCACGGAGCACGAGCTCCGCGCCGCCAGGGAGGAGGCTGTCCGCCTCGCCCGTGACTATGCCGATCGCGCGGCGCTGATCGAGCGTCTCGATCAGGAAGCGCGAGACGCGAACGCACGCGCCGCCGACGCTTCGGACCAACGCCGCAATATCAAGGCGAGATTTAAGGATGCACAGCGCATCCTCGCCTCCCGCTCCGCTACCGCCCGCCATCTCGTGAGCCTGATGGTCGCGAAGCGAGGCAGGCAGTCGCAGAAGCGTCCCTGACGCGGTGCTCGAAACCCTCGCTACGAGGGGCCGGCGAGCGTCGAGAAGGGTATTTTCCCGCGAGCGGCCCTTGGCCGCGGAGCTAGCCTATCACCGCGGACGTGACCTCCGCCATCCGGTGATTTGCTCGCATCCAGGCCGATGCCGGGCCAAGACCGTGATGACCGAGTGATCAGACCGGGAAGCCCGGCTTCGCCGAGCATCGACCTCGTCGACTCCATTCGACCCCATCGCATCGGGCTCCTAATTGCTCGCCGGCCCGAAACGATATTCGGTCGGGGAGAAGACATGGAGCTCGTAGGTCTCGTCGGATTGGCCCGCGTCGTCGACGGTATCGAGGAACACCGAGAGCCCGTCCGAATCCGATTCCGAGTTGAAGTCGGCGATGTCCCGGTGCAGGTCCCCCATCTCCTTTATCTCGACGGAGTTCTCGACCGACGCCGTGCCGTCGGCGTCATAGGCGATCCACTGGATGAAAAGCCGCGCCGTGACGCGGTCGTCGCCGCTTCGCGCGATGACGATGCGGTAGGCCCCGCTGCGGTCGCCGTCCTGCCAGGTGCCGCCGATGCGGATATCGTCGACGAGCCCCGGGATCTTCGCGACCCCGTCGGAAATGTCATCGGCAAGCGCCACGGAGCCGGCCAGGCTGAGGGCGATGCTGAAGCCGGTGATGAGCGCGTATTTCCTGTTCATTGACCCTTGGATTCCTGCCGATCCCACGGCGGTGAAGATAGCGGAAGCCTGGCTGCAGTCCACTCGCCGCGATCGGCGCGCCGATTTATCGCGGGGTGGGCGACGGGGCCCGCAGGCTGTCTCGGCCGGGCCTCAGAGGAGGGGGATCGGCAGTGCCGCATTGATGGCGCCTTTGGCGGCGGCGATGACCCCGTTCAGGAAATTCTGCACCTGGGTGAGGGTGATCTGCTTCACTTGGGACTTCACGGAGATGGCAAGCATGAGCTGCGCGCTCCGCACCGCCTCCGCGGCATCGGCGACCGCGATCTCGCCGTTTTTCACCCCCGCGGCGATGTCGGCGAGGAACTGGGCATAGGTGCGGGCATGAAAGGCGAGCGCCTCCTTGATCTTGTTGAAGGTGGCGCCGCCGGCCTGCTTGGCCTCGCCGAGGATCGCGGCGACGATCGTCTCGATGGGGGATGCGGGCATCCTCGGCCTCCTCACCGCCGCGCCTCGACGGCGACCTGCATGGCGACAAAGATCTGCGACTGCAGGAGCCGCCCGAAGGCGACGGCTTCGCTGGCATTGAGGGCGCCGCCCGATTGTTGCGCCTGGTAGAGCTGGTCGAGCGCGAAGCGGACCAGATAGACCTGCGTTTCGCGGCAGTCGAACCGGGCGACGTCGGTTGGGAGCGGGGTCAGTTGCGGCGGCCGCTCCGCCAATGCCACGAGGTCGTCGCTTTGCCCGCACGGGACCCGCCCGCGTTCAAGCGCGGCCCTCTGCGCCAGCCGGTCCAGGACATTGTATGAGGTCGCATAGTAGGCGACGGCCTGCTCCGACCTTGCGGACCGCGCCGCCTCGCCGGCTTTCACCGCCCCGAGAAAGCGGGCCGTGTCATCGGAAAGTTGCGCGAGGCTCCGGTCGAATTCGGGGTCGTAGCTGCCGACAAACGAAATACACCCGGCCAGCAGAAGCAGGCCGAGCCCGAGAACCCCCAAGAGACCGCGCCGCACCATTCCGGCCTCCAACCAGGCCGGCAGAGTGCCACACTATTGAGTTGTCGGCAATTTTCAGGAATTGCGTCGCTGAAATCTGGTTACCGGGATCAAACGTCCAGATCCTTGGCGAACGCGGCGTTTTCCTGGATGAAGCGGAAGCGCTCCTCGGGCTTGTTGCCCATCAGGCTGTCGACCCGCTCGCCGGTCGCCTTGTCCTCGACGATCTCGACCCGGAGCAGCGTGCGCCTGGCCGGGTCCATCGTCGTCTCCTTGAGCTGGCCGGGCAGCATCTCCCCCAGCCCCTTGAAACGGCCGACCTCGATTTTGCCGTTGCCCTTGAACTCCCGCGCCATCAGTTCGGCGCGGTGCTTCTCATCGCGGGCGTAGGCCGTCTTCGCCCCCTGGGTCAGCCGGTAGAGCGGCGGCACCGCGAGGAAGAGATGGCCGGACCTGACCATCTCCGGCATCTCCCGATAGAAGAAGGTGATGAGGAGCGAGGCGATGTGGGCCCCGTCGACGTCGGCATCGGTCATGATGATGACCCGGTCGTAGCGCAGATCCTCCTCGCGATAGCGCGCGCCGGTGCCTGCGCCGAGCGCCTGGACGAGGTCCGATAGCTGCTGGTTCTGCGTGAGCTTCTCCTTGCCGGCGCTGGCGACGTTGAGAATCTTGCCGCGAAGCGGAAGGACCGCCTGGGTAGCCCGGTTCCGCGCCTGCTTGGCCGATCCGCCGGCCGAGTCGCCCTCGACGATGAAGATTTCGGTGCCCTGCTTGTCGCGCGACGAGCAATCGGCGAGCTTGCCCGGCAGGCGGAGCTTGCGGCCGGCGTTCTGGCGGGTGATTTCCTTCTCCTGCCGGCGGCGGAGCCGTTCCTCGGCCCGCTCCACCACCCAGTCGAGAAGCCGCGTCGCGTCCTGCGGCGATCCGGCGAGCCAATGATCGAACGGATCACGGATGGCGTTCTCGACGATCCGGGTTGCCGCCGCCGTGGCCAAACGGTCCTTGGTCTGGCCGACGAATTCCGGTTCGCGAATGAACACCGAGAGTAGCGCCGCCGCCGAGGTCATCACATCTTCGGCGGTGATGATCCCGGCACGCTTGTTCCCGGTCCGCTCGGCGTGGTCCTTGAGGCCGCGGACCAGCGCGGCGCGAAGCCCCGCCTCGTGGGTACCGCCTTCACCGGTCGGAATCGTGTTGCAGTAGGAGCGGAGGAAGCCGTCGCCGGGGAACCAGGCGACCGCCCATTCGAC
>CAWBXW010000015.1:0-114685 GCA_963792845.1 uncultured Alphaproteobacteria bacterium | reverse complement strand
CCGGGTTCTCGTCTTGGCGCTCGCAGCCTGCGGCGGGACGGTTCACTCGGCCACCAGCTCACCGGCGGGCGATCGGGCGCGCCACGAGCAGTTCGTCCGCGAGCGCTGCGCGGTGCTCACCGGCATCCGCCACGAGACCTGCATCCGCATCGGCCCGCCACGCGCGCCAGAGCGTGAGGCGTGGGCGACCGCGCGCTGGTGGCTCTACGAATCACGCCACTGGGAGATCGTCCCCGGCAACATCGAAGCGGTCGGCCCTCAAGTCGTATGCGCGAGCTTCGTCACCTTCGATCAGGACCATGTTGTCCAGAGCGACGAACAGTGCCACCGGGTCGAGCGATACGAGCCATGAACCTTGTTGGCTTGCCGATCATGATCCTTGGCGTCGCCGCGATCGCCCGGGTCGGAGTGTCGTCGAGGTCGCAAGCCACCACTCCACCCGGAGTGTTACGCTGGAGGAATGGTCGGCATGCGAGGGCGCAGTGGACCGAGTTCCGCCGGCGGACTCGTCATCCTGCTCGCCACGGCCTGTGGTGACGCGAGGCGATCGCCCGCGACGCCATGGCCGACCGAGGACCGCCGGATGGCGTGCGGAGACAAAGTATGTAACCCGCCGCGGTACTGCATCAGCATCACGTTCGCAGGCGGCGCGGATCGCGGGCCCGACGAGCCGCCGAGCGCGGCCTACGAGTGCGCCGACCAGCCGCGCGCGATCGACGCTCGCTCCCCGACGTGTCAGGCGCCGGTCGATCACCAGCAGCGCTGTCTCGTGAAGGCGCCTTGAGACCGCCGCGTGCTCGGTCGCGGTTCGCCGGTTCGGAGCTCGTCCGTGTGCGCGCGCCCGGTCTACCTCGGCGTGGCCCCGACGAGCACCACGAGGCGCGACCTGCTGGGATTGACGTGCCCCAGCACGACGCTCGCGGTCGCAAACGGAACAGTCACGATCGCTCTCGAAGCCAACCCGAAGCTAGTGACGGCGATCCCCTGAGCGGCGCAGCTACGGCTTCGCGAGCTTCATGACGGTACCGTCGCCCGAGTCGGTCCAATACACGGCGGCGTCGTCCACCACGATCTCCCACGGACCGCCCTGATTCACGGCGATCGTCTCGAGGCCGGTCTCACAGCTCGGAGATCGGACACCGGACCACGGTGCGGCTGGTGTCGTTGACCCAGTACGCGAACGTCGCGTCGACGGCGATTCCGCGCGGACCGCCTTGGCCCGAAGCGAGGGTCGTCGGACCGGACCCTGGGCACCCGGCCAGAGGAGCTCGCGGCTTGGAGCGCACGCGGCACGCGTCGGCGCGGTCCGGCACCTGTCACGTCACATCGCGGAACACGCCACGCTCAGGAATGCGCCGTGTCGTCCCTTCCCGCGGTCGCCGCCGTCGGCTCGGGACTCACGGGCAGAGGTTGACCTGCGTCGGCGCGATCACGGTCGCGTTGGTCGCCGCGACCGTCCCGATCCCGAGCTGGCCCTGGTCGTTGATCCCGCCGCACCACACCGAACCGTCGTCGAGGACGGCGCAGTCATAGACGTCGCCCGACGAGATCGAGATCGCCGGCCGAGGGAGCGGCTCGAGCGTCGGCGTCGCGTTCGATGGCGTGCCCCCGCCGAACGCGGTGTAGCCCCAGCAGTACATGTCCCCGGTCAGCGTGCGCGCGCAGGTGTGATGCTCGTCCGCGGAGAGCTGCGCGATCCCGGCGAGCGCGACAGTCACCGGCGGGGAGGTCGTCGGGTAGGTGCCGTTGCCGAGCTGGCCGTATCCGCCGTCGCCCCAGCACGTCGCGGTGTGATCGGCGAGGTCGCGCCCCTCCTCGCTGTTCTACGATCCGACCTTCCGCGGCGTGGTCACCCAGGTGCTGGTCGCGATCGTGCTGGTCCTGGTGATCGGCTGGTTCGTCAACAACACGATCACCAATCTTCAGCGCGCTCACATTGCGTCGGGCTTCGCGTTCCTGTGGAACCGCGCCGGCTTCGACATCTCGCAGTCGCTCATCCCCTACACGTCCGAGGATACCTACGGCCGCGCCTTCCTCGTTGGTCTGCTCAACACGCTGCTTGTCGCGGCGATCGGGATCGTCCTTGCCACCCTGCTCGGGCTGGTGGTCGGCGTGGCGCGGCTGTCGAAGAACTGGCTGATCGGGGGCATTGCGGCGGTCTATGTCGAGACGCTCAGAAACATCCCGGTGCTGCTGCAACTCCTCTTCTGGTACCGGGCGGTGCTCTCCGTGCTGCCGTCGCCGCGGCAGGCGATCCTGCTTCCGTTCGGGTCTAACCTCAGCAATCGTGGGCTGCTCCTGCCCAAACCGGTGCCGGGCGAGGGATTTGGTTCGACGGCAATCGCCCTGCTTGTCGCAATTGTCGCCGCCTTCGTCGTCGCGGTCTGGGCGAGACGACGGCAGGCTGGGACCGGCCTTCCGTTTCCGACCTTTCGCGTCAATCTCGCGCTGATCGTGGGTCTGCCGCTGGTGATTTTCCTGGTAACCGGCGCGCCGCTGACTTTCGAGTTACCGACGCTGAAGGGCTTCAACTTCGTCGGTGGCTTTCAGATCCACCCCGAGTTCCTCGCCCTGGTCCTTGGTCTTACCCTCTATACCGCGACCTATATCGCCGAGATCGTGCGCGCCGGCATCCTCGCGGTGCCGCACGGGCAGACCGAGGCCGCCTATGCGCTCGGGCTCCGGCCCGGCCTGACGCTTCGCCGCATCATCATCCCGCAGGCGCTCCGCGTCATCATCCCGCCGCTCACCAGCCAGTATCTCAATCTCATCAAGAATTCGTCGCTTGCGGTGGCGATCGCCTATCCCGACCTCGTCTCGGTGTTCGCCGGGACCGTCCTCAACCAGACCGGCCAGGCGGTCGAGGCGATCTTCATCACCATGATGGTCTATCTCGCGATCAGCCTCTCCACCTCGCTCTTCATGAACTGGTTCAACCGGCGCGTCGCCCTGGTGGAGCGGTAGGATGACCGACGCGTTCGAAATGGTCTATGTCCGCAAGGAGGAGGAGCCGATCCTGGCGCCGCCGCGGAGCGACGTCGGCGCGATCGGCTGGATCAGGCGCAACCTGCTCTCGTCGCTCGGCAACATCATCCTCACGCTCCTCGGCGTCGCCCTGATCATCCTGGTGGTGCCGCCGCTCATCCGATGGGCCTTCATCGACGCAGTGTGGACGGGCACCGGTCGCGAGGCCTGCATCGCGCCCGGCGCCGGAGCCTGCTGGGCGTTCGTCGACGCGAAGTTCGGGCAGTTCATTTATGGGCGATACCCGCTCGACGAGCGGTGGCGGGTCAATCTCACCGCGGTCCTGCTGGTCGCGGGGCTGGCGCCGATGGCGATCCCGCGGGTGCCCTTCAAACGCGAAAACGCGATCTATCTCCTCGCGATCTTTCCACTCGTCGCGCTCATCCTCCTCACCGGCGGCAACTTCAATATCTCGGCGGCGACCATCTGGCTGGTGGTCGTCCTGGCCGGGCTTGCGACCGGGCTGGTCGCGCTCGCCGCCGCCGGCGGATCGGCTTCAGCGGGCTTCCGGGCGATCGCCATCGGCGCCGGCGTCCTCGGCGTTGTGATCCTTCTCGCCGGCCTGGCGCTCGGCCCGGCGGCCCTCATTCTGGGCGGGATTCCGATCCTGCCGCTCGGGGTCGCCGTTTGCGCGGTCGCGGCGGCGACGAGCGGCGCCGCGATCTTGATCAGCACGCCCAGTCCCGGCGCATGGCGGCGGCTCGTTCCATTGTGGCTCGCCGCGATCGTTATCATCGCGGTGCTTTTCCTGCTCAGGACGGATTTCGGGCTGACTTGGGTGGAGACGCCGCTCTGGGGCGGCCTCCTGGTGACGCTGGTGGTTGCCATCGTCGGCATCGTCGGCTCGATGCCGCTCGGCGTGCTCTTCGCCCTGGGCCGCCGGTCGCGGCTGCCGGTCATCCGGTTCGTGTCGATTGCCTTCATCGAGTTCGTCCGCGGCGTGCCGCTGATCACGGTGCTGTTCATGGCCAGCGTGATGCTGCCTTTGTTCCTGCCGCCCGGCGTCAACTTCGACAAGCTGCTCCGCGCGCTGATCGGCGTCACGCTGTTCTCCGCCGCCTATATGGCCGAGGTGGTCCGCGGCGGGCTGCAGGCGATCCCGCGCGGCCAGTACGAGGCGGCGAGCGCGCTCGGCATGGGCTACTGGGCCTCGATGCGGCTGATCATCTTGCCGCAGGCGCTGAAGATCGTGATCCCGGGGATCGTCAACAGCTTCATCAGCCTGTTCAAGGACACCAGCCTGGTGCTGATCATCGGCATCTTCGACCTCCTCGGCATCGTGCAGTCGAATTTCACCGACGCCAACTGGGCCTCGCCGAACACGCCGGCGACCGGCTACGCCTTCGCCGCGGTGGTCTATTGGGCATTCTGCTTCGGCATGTCGCGTTATTCGATCTACACCGAACGCCGGCTCGACACCGGCTACCGGCGCTGAACCGGGGAGAGGCGGACGTAATGAGCGACCAGGCCACCCTATCGCAGCCCGTCCCGCAGCCGCCCGCGGGGCAGCAGCCCGACGCCGAGATCGCCATCGATATCGCCGAGATGAACAAGTGGTATGGCGATTTCCATGTGCTGAAAAACATCAATCTCCGGGTGATGCGAGGCGAGAGGATCGTGGTCTGCGGGCCTTCCGGCTCCGGCAAGTCGACAATGATCCGCTGCATCAACCGGCTCGAGGAGCACCAGGCCGGGACGATCGTCGTGGACGGCATCGAACTGACCGACGACATCAAGCGGATCGATGAAATCCGCCGTGAGGTCGGCATGGTCTTCCAGCACTTCAACCTCTTCCCGCACCTGACCATCCTGCAGAACTGCACGCTAGCGCCGATCCATGTGCGGCGGATGCCGCGACGCGACGCCGAGGAGGCGGCGATGCGCTACCTGACCCGGGTCAAGATCCCCGAGCAGGCGGCGAAATATCCCGGCCAGCTGTCCGGCGGGCAGCAGCAGCGGGTGGCGATCGCCCGCGCGCTCTGCATGAACCCGCGGATCATGCTCTTCGACGAGCCGACCTCGGCGCTCGACCCGGAGATGATCAAGGAAGTGCTCGACGTGATGGTCGACCTCGCCGAGGAGGGGATGACCATGGTCGTCGTCACCCACGAGATGGGTTTCGCCCGGCAGGTGGCGAACCGCATCATCTTCATGGATGCCGGGCAGATCATCGAGCAGAACGTGCCGGAGGAATTCTTCAACAACCCGCAGCACGAGCGGACCAAGCTGTTCCTCAGCCAGATTCTGCATTAGGCATGCGCGGCGTCGCCAACATGGTCCGGGTTGCGGCGGTCGCGTGGGCGGTCCTCGCCGTCACCGGATCGGGCGTGATTGGCGCGTCGGGCGCAGCGGCCGGTGAACCGGGCCAATCGGGAGGTCGGATGGACAACGCCAATATCAAGGTCGTCCAGGATGCCTATGCCGCCTTCGGCCGCGGCGATATCGCAGGCGTCATCGCCCTTCTGACGCCCGACGTCTTCTGGGAGTTGGTCGGCAATCCCGCCGACTTCCCGGCGCTCGGACCGAAGCAGGGCGCGGCGGAAGTTGAGGCGCAGTTCAAGACGCTCGGAACGCTCCTCACCTTCCAGAGCTTCGAGCCGAAGCAATTCTTCGCCGCGGGACCCGACACGGTCTTCGTGCTCGGCCACTACGACCGGACGGTGATCAAGACAGGAAAGCCCGCGAACAGCGACTTCGTCCATGTCTTCATCATCCGCGACGGCAAGATCGCCTCCTATCGCGAATTCCAGGACACAGCCGGCCTCGCCGACGCCTGGCGGGGGCAATAGGCTTACCGATCCTCCGCCGGCCCTTTCGCGATCGGCAGGTCGTCGCGGGCGCCCCATTCGGTCCACGCGCCGTCATAGATGGCGGAGGGAACCCCGAGCGTGTCGAGGGCGAGGGTAAGGGTGGCGGCGTTGACGCCGGAGCCGCAACTCGTGACGACGGGCGCATCGAGGTCGACGCCGGCGGCGGCGAAGGCGTCGCGGAGCGCGACCGCGTCCTTGAGGGTGCCGCCTTCGATGAGCTCGGAGGAGGGGAGGTTGAGGCTCCCGGGCACCCGGCCGCTCTTGACCCAGGATCGCGGCTCCGGGGCCTCGCCCAGGAATCGTCCGCGCGGCCGGGCGTCGAGAAGCTGAAACGCCTCGGTGCCGATGTTGGCGAGGACCGCGGCGAGGTCGCGGACCGGATCCGGCGCCGGATCGGTATGAAAGACGCGCGGCGCGCGGCGGACCGGACGATCGTCGACCGGCCGGCCCTCGGCCCGCCACTTCGCAAGACCGCCTTCGAGGATGACGACATCGCGCGCGCCCATCACCCTGAAGGTCCACCAGCCGCGCGGCGCCGAGGACAGGCCGACCGCGTCATAGACGACGATCTTCTGGCGCTCGTCGATGCCGAGCGCGCCCGCCGCTTCGGCGAAATGCTCCGGGCTCGGCAACATGTGGGGGAGGGACGTGCCCGGATCGGCGATCGCATCGATGTCGAAGAACACCGCGCCGGGAATGTGGGCGGCCTTGTATTCTTTTTCCGCATCGCGCGTCCCCGGCAGGTGCCAGCTTGAATTGACCATCGCGACGTCGGGGTCGTCGAGATTGGCCGCGAGCCACTCGGTCGAGACGAACCAGCGGGAACGATCGTTCATGGCTTCACTCCGATGGTCGGGTCTGGTTGAATGCGCGGGCAACATCCGGAAGGCCCGGCGTCGCGACCGGCGGCTGCCTTTCGGTCCTGCAACGTCGCTTGCGGCAAGGGAGATCGCCGATGTACCGGCTTCAATCAAGCCTCCTCTTTCTCGCCCTCGCGACCGCGATTCCGGCTCCCGGTCTCGCGGCAGAAGACGCTGCCGGCGCGGGGCATGCCATCGCCAACATTCGCAACGCCCGCTATTGCGAGATCTTCGTCGTGACGCGCAAGGCGATACGCCTCAACGCCGCAGTCTACAACACGCTCGGCCTGAACGACTGCCCTGAGGCAGCGTGGAAAGCGATCGACCAGGAGGCGCTGAAGAAAGAGTTCGACGCCGTCGCGATCGTGATGAACGGTCCGCGCTACTTCATCATGGACAGCATGGACTCGATGAACATATCGAGCAGGGTAACCGACTTTCAGGGCATCGGGATGCGCGAGGCCGCGGCCATCGAGATTCCGATGTTCCAGGGAACCGCCGACCGCAAGCCCTATCAGGCCCGGACGATCGACCGCACCACCGACTGGTATTTCAACAAGGGCTCGCCGGCCTTCGAACTGATCGACGAGAAGGGCACGGTCTATGTCATGCAGTCCTATTCGCAGATCGTCGACCCCAGCCTCGGCTACGACCAACTCGCGGCCCTCGGCAGCCGGCTCAAGCTGCCGCCGGGCTGGAAGTACCTGCCGGTCACGCTCGATGCCGATCTCAAGATGCATGCGGCCGGCAAGGCCTATATCGTCCAGGACGATCTCGAAAACACCTACCAACGTGTGACCGAATAGTCGGCGCGGCCCTTCGCGGGCCGTCATTCCGCGAATCGGATGCGGACACGGCGGTTCTGCTTGCCCTTTGATTCGATCTTGCTGATGACCAGCCGGCCGATCTCGGCGGTGGAGCGGACATGGGTGCCGCCGCAGGGCTGGAGGTCGATGTCGCCGATCCGCACCAGCCGGACGCGGCCGCTCCCCATCGGCGGCTTCACCTTCATGGTCTTGACGAGGCCGGGATTGGCGAGGAGCTCCTCGTCGGTGATCCATTCCTGCGAAACCGTGTAGTCGCCGGCGACGAGCCCGTTGAGCCGCTCCTCGATCGCCTCCTTCGCCGGGACCTCGCCGTCGATGTCGAAATCGAGGCGGCCTTCCTCGGCGCCGATCGAGCCGCCGGTGACCGGGAAGGGGAGGACCACCGAGAGGAGGTGCAGGCCGGTGTGGATGCGCATGTGGCGGTAGCGCCGCTCCCAGTCGAGCGCGGCTTTCACGGTCTCGCCGGGCTCGGGCAGCGGCTCGCTTTCACCGGGCACGTGGACGACCTCGCTCCTGTCGTCGCCGTAGACGGCGGTGGCGATCGCGATTTGCGCGCCGCCCTCGCGGGTGAGCCGGCCGGCGTCGCCGGGTTGGCCGCCGCCGGTCGCGTAGAAGACGGTTCGGTCGAGGATGATCCCGCGGCGGTCGTTGACGCCGAGCACGGTCGCCTCGGTGTCGGCGAGATAGGCGTCGTTATGGAAAAGCAGCTCTGTCGGCATCACGGTGCTCGCCTCGCGAGGGAATGGTAGCGCCTGGCGCCGGGAGGGCAAGTCACCGTCCGGCGCCAGGCGAGCGAGCCGGTTGCCGGTGTGAGTATTGGTCAGGTTGCCGAGGACGGCGACCGCGACCAGCCCTAGCCCGTCTCGCCAAGATGGCGGCGGGCGACGTACAGCGCGACGGCGGCGGCATTGGAGACATTGAGGCTCGCGAAGGCGCCGGTGGTGGGCAGCCTGGCAAGGCGGTCGCAGATGTCGCGGGTCAACCGGCGCAAGCCCTTGCCCTCGGCGCCGAGGACCAGCGCAACCCGCTCGCCGGAGATCGCCGTCTCGACCGGGTCGTCGGCGTCGCTGTCGAGGCCGATCCGGGTGAAGCCGTATCGAGCGAGCGACTCGAGGGCGCGCGCGAGATTCGGCACCGTCACCAGGGTGATGCGGTCGAGAGCCCCGGAAGCCGCCTTGGCGAGGACGCCGGTCTCGGCCGGCGCGTGGCGCGCGGTCGAGACGACGGCGTCGGCGCCGAAGGCGAGAGCCGAGCGGAGGATCGCGCCGACATTGTGCGGATCGGTCACCTGGTCGAGGACGACGACAAGATGCGCATCGCGGAGCGCCTCGACGGGGACGGGATCGAGCGGCGCCACCTCGACGGCGATGCCCTGGTGCACCGCTTCGCCGCCGAGCAGCCGGTCGAGGTCACGGGGGGCGCCTCCTGAGGCGGCACCGGCAGCTTGGCCCCGGCCTCGGCAAGCCTGGCGAGGGCGTTCCGGGTACCGATAATGCGCCGAACCCTTCGTCGCGGATTGGCGAGGGCGGCGAGGACCGGGTGAATGCCGTAGATGAAGAGCTGGTCAGGCTTCCGCTCGGACGGCGAGCGCGGCGGGTGCGATGGCCGGCCTTTCCCGTGGGGGCGGTGCGCTTCGTGCCTTCGGCTGTCCATGGCGACGGCTTACAGGAGGCGGGATGCCCCTACAATCCGCAGACTTTCCGCTGGACTTGGCGAGGCCGGTCCACCATCTCGGTTGCGTTGACACCGGAGACTGCCGCCGCCATAAGAGCCGCCACGGAAGCTGGCGCGGCGGGAGTTCTCGCGGCCTCAGGCCCATCCCGAAATCCGGGGGAGTGTCCCGAGCGGCAAAGGGGGCGGACTGTAAATCCGCTGGCGTACGCCTTCGTAGGTTCGAGTCCTACCTCCCCCACCATCGGACGACGGAAAGACGGACGACCGACGCAAATCCGCAAATTGCGGGCGCTGGAGCGAGATGATATCTGTCCTCCGTCATCTGCCGTCCGTCCTCCGATGCGGGTGTAGCTCAATGGTAGAGCAACAGCCTTCCAAGCTGATGACGAGGGTTCGATTCCCTTCGCCCGCTCCACCGCAGGCGCGCTGTTGCTGATGGAAGATCGGTGCGGCGCGCGGACGGCGCCGGCATGCCCGTTCAATTCCCTGGACTATGCACGGCTGCTCCCGCATCTCGGCGCTGGCGAGCCGCGCGCGAAGAGTCCAGCCGTCCTGCTCGGGCGGGATGTGCCCGGAACCCGGTACCGTGACGGCCTTGGTCCCTGGCCTTATCTCTGGCTTGAGGACGCTCGCGACATCGAGGCGCTGCGCGGGGCCTACAGCGATTTCGTCACGATCGTCGGAGTGGCGCAGCCCGGCTTCGCCCCGCCAGCCTTTGCCGGCGGCGATGCGGTGATGCTCAAGGATCACTTCGTCTACGACCCGTCGCTCGGCTTTCCGCAACTCAACGCCACGACCCGTTGGGAGTTGCGGCGGGCCGGGCGCGTCTGGCGCTTCGACATCGCGGACGATTTTGACGGCCGCATGGAGATCGTTCCGCTCTACGACGAGCTCAAGCGCCGCCGTGGCCTCGAGGGCGGACACTTCGATTTTTCACGCGAGCATTTTGAAGGGCTCGCGCGATTCCCCGGTGCAACGTTCTTTCGGGTGAGCGACGCCGAAGGCACGGGCGGGATGGTCTGCGCCGTCATTTTCCGCGACTGGATTCAGGTTCTGCACATCACCACAGCCGAGCGCGGCTTCAGGAGCAGCGCCAACTACTTGATGATGCATGAGATTCTCCGGCGCGCCGAGCAAGAGGGGCGCCTGGTCCTCACCGGCGGGGTGCCGCGCGGCGCTGGCGGCGGCCTCGAACGCTTCAAGCGCGGCTGGTCGAACCGGACAATCCCGGTCTGGCTGCTCCGCATCGTCAACGACCCGCGAGCCTATCGGGACCTCGCCGGAGGGCGGGACAAAGATTTCTTCCCGGCCTATCGCCGGTTCGGAGGATGACGGCCCGCCCGCGGAAGAGCGCGACGCCCAGGGGAATCGCTTCAGGTTAACGGTGCGGATTGTCGGATGAGTTTTTCGAGATAGTCGGGATTGAGGTTAGCCTTTTTGCGTCGGTTTTTGAGGCTGATCTTGTCGGTTGGGTTTCTGACGAGGTTCATGGCCATGTGTTTGACCACGGCCATGTTTCGCGGGCCGTTTTGAGTTCTCAGTCTGGCGAGATCGTCGTGGAAGACGACATCGAGGACCCAGTGGAGGCGGTTTTCGATCCCCCAATGGGCGCGCACGGCGAGGGCGAAGACATCGGCCTCCATTTTAGCGGATGACAGATAGTATCGCCTTTCGGTGGTTGTCCGCCCGGCTTGTTCGATGCGGTTCTCGACCATTGCGATCATGGCGAGATGAGGAAAGCCGGGCTCGTGCGGGAAGCGGCGGTCCGAGAAGAGCCAGGCGACGTCGTAAGAGACGAGATGGCGCCGCGTCTCGATGCGGCCGTGGTCGGCATCGACGGTGACATGGGCTGTCTCGACCATGCCCGGGGGCGGATCGTCGAAGAAGGCTTTGACATCGGCATGGGTGGCGGGGCGGTTGGCCTTGAGCGCCAGGAGATAGTCGCCACCGCGCGCGACGATGGTCTCGGCGATGCTGGTCTGGGTGCCGATGGCGTCGATGGTGACGAGTGCGCCGGTGAGTTCGAGACGTTCGAGCAGCAGCGGGATAGCTTTGATTTCATTGGATTTGTCGGCGACCGCCTCCTGGCCGAGGACGAGGCGCTGACGCGAGGCCCAGGCCGAGACCATGTGCAAGGGCTCGATCCCCTTGGCCCGCGCATGGCTGCGCCGAGCGGTCTTGCCGTCG
Organism: uncultured Alphaproteobacteria bacterium; assembly: GCA_963792845.1. Lineage (GTDB taxonomy): Bacteria > Pseudomonadota > Alphaproteobacteria > Rhizobiales > Kaistiaceae > Bauldia. The sequence goes on along the minus strand of CAWBXW010000015.1, from coordinate 103,303 downwards.
ATGGCGACGATATCGGGCTCCGCCTCGCACAGCCGCTCCACCCAGCTTGCGAAGCAGCGCTGGAACAGCTCGGCGTCGAGCGCATTGATCACGTCGTTCAAGGTGTCGTGCGAGGGCAGGCCACGCTCGTAGGGCAGGAACCGGCGCAGGAAGTCGAGCCGATGATCGCCCCACATCCGCACCTCGACGAAGTCATCCATCCCCGACAGCGTCGCGCACAGCACCAGAAGAAGCACTTCCGGCAGCGGATAGACCACACGCCACTGTTGGCGCGGGTCCTTCAGCGCCGAGAAATGGTCAAGAAGCAAAAGCGACCGAGGCTGGGTCATGAGGCGGCTCCGATTCAACGAAGCCGTCCATGAATCACATCCGAGCCATCAGCGCACGCGCGTTAACCTGAAGCGATTGCCCTGGCGCGACGCCCCGGTTCGCTGGTCATGCCGGGCGGGATGGTCTAGCCTTGCCGCAGCTCGATCGCGACAGGGGTCTCCGGCCATGCGCGTTGTCTCGTTCGTCGTTTGCCTCTTCCTGCTCGTGGTTCGTGCCGAGGCCGGACCATTCGAGGGCTCGGACGATTTCAAGTCGCATTTCGAGTTCCTCGGCTACACCGTCGAAGAAAGCGACAAGTCGCTGATCGCGAGGCATTCCGAGCACTACAACGTATCGGTCAAGGCGTTTAATGGCGGCGTACTTGTCGTCACCTTCTTCGGCACGACCGCCAAGGCGAAGAGCGACGCGGAGGGCTTCCACGCGTTCCTCAACGCCATGAATGCGGACGCCGTGGCGGCGCGGTACTATGCCGACGAGGAGGGTGACGTGGTTGTTGAGGGGTGGTATCCGGGGAGCTATGACCGCGCGCGCTTCGGGCTGTTTCTCGACAAGTTCAACCTGATCAGCGACCAGTTGGCGCAATCCGACCAGGCCGCGAAGTATCTGGAGTAACCGGCCCGATCGTGGCATTCTGAGAGATTGGCGCTCCGGCCGTGAGGCGGGACGTCGAGAGTCAAATCCGGGCGACATTTCCGTAGATCAACCGCCGGCCATCGGACAATCCCGTCCGTGGCCGCACCAGACGAAGGAAGACGCCTATGGCAAAATCATTCAATCTGATTCCCGGCACGCCGGACGACGACAATCTCTTCGGCACCGACGGGAAGGACCTGATAACCGGACTGGAGGGTCGGACGTTCTTTACGGCGGCAAGGGGGGCGATCGACTTCGACGGCGGCCCCGACACCAGCGGCTTCGACTACGACCAGTTCTTCGGCGGCGGGGGCAAGGACATCTTCGCTTTCACCACCGGTGACGGGACGGAACAGATCGAGGACTTCAAACTCGGCAAGGACGGCCTCGACCTTTCCCACACCACCTTCAGCAAACATGACCTCAAGGACATCGACAAAGGCGGGACGATCAACGATTCCGACGGCGACGGGAACTACCTGCGGCAAACCGACGCGAACGGAAAACACGAGGTCCAGATCTTCTTCGGGAACGACAATCCTGGTTTCGACCAGATCACAATCGTTGGCATCTCGGTGAAAGACTTGCGGCACGACGTGAAGCACTTCCACGATCATTACGACTTCTTCTGATCGCGAAGACGGCGGGAGCGGGACGTCGCGCAGCGGCCCCTTGCCGAACGGCACGGGGCTGGCCACTTGCATCGTGGATCGTGATTTGGCATCAGATCGCGGGCGCTAGGGGTATAGCTCAGTTGGTAGAGCGGCGGTCTCCAAAACCGCAGGCCGTGGGTTCGAGTCCCTCTGCCCCTGCCATTTCTTTGCGCCGCCCCGCTTCTTTGCGCCGCCCCGCTCCGGTTGACATGGCCGATCTCCAGGTGGGCGCCACGCCGCGCGGGCGATGGCTGCCCGGTGTGAGTACTACGCTCCGTTCTCGGATAGTGATTGCGGCCGCTGGTCGGACGGGATGCGTCGGGCGTGGTCGGAAATTCGAGGCTGGCCGGACTGGTCGCTCGCCTTTGAAATCGAGGACATGGGCTACTGCTGCACCGGCGCCTGATTTTAGCTTGAGTCTGAGCCGGTCAGGCCCTATGTAACCGGTCCCAAGCATGGCGGGCGGGGCGATATGCGTTGCCGCGCGCGGTTTGCGTTCGAGAAATTCATGGCCGAGAGAACCAACCCCTTCACGTTCCTCCAGCAGGTGCGGGCGGAAACAGCCAAGATCGTCTGGCCGAGCCGCCGGGAGACCATCATCTCCACCGTCATGGTGCTGGCGATGGCGATCCTGGCGAGCCTGTTCTTCCTGCTCGCCGACCAGCTCTTCAGCTACGGGATCTCTTTCCTTCTCGGCACCAATCCAAGCTGAGGTCACCCGAAGATGGCGCTCGCTACGGCGGACAAGCCGCTCGAAAAGAAATGGTACATCGTCCACGCCTACTCGAACTTCGAGCGGAAGGTGGCCGATTCGATCCGCGAGAAGGCGCACGCCGCCGGTCTTGACGCGGCTTTCGACGAGATCCTGGTTCCCACCGAGAAGGTTGTCGAGGTACGGCGGGGCCGGAAGGTCGACGCCGAGCGGAAGTTCTTCCCGGGCTATGTGCTGGTGAAGATGGCGATGTCGGATGAGGCCTATCACCTCATCAAGAACACGCCGAAGGTCACCGGCTTCCTCGGCGCCGACAAGAAGCCGATCCCGATCTCGGAAGCCGAGGCCCGGCGCATCCTGCAGCAGGTGCAGGAGGGGGTGGAACGGCCGAAGCCCTCGGTCAGCTTCGAGGTCGGCGAGCAGGTGCGCGTCTCCGACGGGCCCTTCGCGTCGTTCTCCGGCCAGATCGAGGAGGTCGACGAGGTCCGGGCGCGGCTCAAGGTCGCCGTCTCCATCTTCGGCCGGGCGACGCCGGTTGAACTCGAATACGGTCAGGTCGAGAAGGTCTGACTTTCCAGGTCGGTCGTGGGAGGGGAAGGGCGGAAAGCCAGCCGCCTGAAACCGCACCACGCCATTCCTGCCGGTTCGCCGGCGTCGTAGAGGAACAGACGAAATGGCAAAGAAAGTCGCAGGTTTCCTGAAGCTCCAGGTGCCGGCCGGTTCGGCGACCCCGTCGCCGCCGATCGGACCCGCGCTCGGCCAGCGCGGCATCAACATCATGGAGTTCTGCAAGGCGTTCAACGCCCAGAGCCAGGACATGGAGAAGGGCTCGCCGATCCCGGTGGTGATCACCTACTACCAGGACAAATCCTTCACCTTCCAGATGAAGACGCCGCCGGTCAGCTTCTTCCTCAAGAAGGCCGCGAACCTCAAGGCCGGGGCGAGCACGCCGGGCCGCGGCACGGTCGGCCAGGTGACGCGCGACCAGGTGCGCGACATCGCGACGAAGAAGATCAAGGACCTCAACGCGGTCGATGTCGACGGCGCCATGAGGATGGTCGAGGGATCGGCCCGTTCGATGGGCCTCGAGGTGGTGGACTAAGGCCATGGCTCATATCGGCAAGCGCAGCAAAGCCGCCCGCGAGGGCATTGATCCCATGAAGCTCTACCCGCTCGATGAGGCGGTGAAGCTCGTCAAGTCCCGCGCCAGCGCGAAGTTCGACGAGACCGTCGAGGTGGCGCTGAATCTCGGCGTCGATCCCCGCCACGCCGACCAGATGGTCCGCGGCGTGTGCCAGCTTCCGAACGGCTCCGGACGAAGCGTGCGGGTTGCCGTCTTCGCGCGCGGCGCCAAGGCCGACGAGGCGCGGGCGGCGGGCGCCGACGTGGTCGGGGCGGAGGACCTGGTCGAGCAGGTCCAGGGCGGCAAGATCGACTTCGACCGCTGCATCGCCACCCCGGACATGATGCCGCTGGTCGGCCGGCTCGGCAAAGTCCTCGGCCCCCGTGGCCTGATGCCGAACCCGAAGGTCGGAACCGTCACCCAGGACGTCACCACCGCCGTGCATGACGCCAAGGGCGGCGCGGTCGAGTTCCGCGTCGAGAAGGCGGGCATTATCCAGGCCGGGGTCGGCAAGGCGAGCTTCGGCGAGACGCAGCTCGTCGAGAACATCAAGGCGCTCGCCGATGCGGTGCAGAAGGCCAAGCCGGCCGGGGCCAAGGGCACCTATCTCAAGCGGATCGCGGTGTCTTCGACGATGGGGCCAGGCGTGAAGGTCGATCCGGCGACGCTCAGCGCTTAAGCCCCGCCGGGCCCTTGCGCCACCGGCGCGCGCCTTGGGTGGCGCCGCTGGCGGACACGCGATAGCCGGCTTTGAAAAAAGGGGCTTGGCAAACCGGTTTGGAATGTTTAGATATTGCTTCCGGGCGCGCCGGCCCTTGTGCGGTGCGCCTTTATGCGTCCTCGAAAACACGGTGATCTGACACCCTCTTAGGCCTCCTTCGGGAATCTTCTAAGAGAGACAAGAGCTTACACAGCGTTGTTGATGAGTGTGCGCAACCGGTCCGATCGGTGGTCGGATCGGCAATCCTGTCCGAGACTGCAGGCGCCAGTGGCTGGCTTTATGGAATTTGCCTGCAATAGACGGGAGGGAGCCGGACTTTCCGGTTCGAACCTCTACGCGGCCCATCGCGGCGTGGCAGCACGCCGGGTGGGGGACAGGTCGGAGTTGCCGATTGGCCAATGGCCGGTCGGCAGGTGCAGCCGGCGGTCCCATCCATCCGATGGTCGCCCAGTGGAGAGAAGGTGTGGATAGAGCGGAAAAAAGCGAGCTCGTAGAAACGCTTGCGCAGGTGTTCAAGGACACCGGCGTGATCGTCGTCGCCCACTACTCCGGCCTGACAGTCGCCGACATGACCGCCCTCAGGGCGCGCATGCGGGACGCTGGCGCCGGGGTGCGGGTTGCCAAGAACCGTCTCGTCAAGATCGCCCTCAAGGGTACTGACGCCGAGGGTATTTCGGACCTTTTCGAAGGTCCCACCGTGATCGCCTATTCAAGCGATCCGGTCGCGGCGCCAAAGGTCGCCGTCGATTTCGCCAAGGGCCACGACAAGCTCGTGATCCGCGGCGGGGCGATGGGACGGACCAGCCTCGACGCCGACGGCGTCAAGGCGCTTGCCACGCTGCCGTCGCTCGACGAGTTGCGTGGGAGGCTTGTGGGAATGATCTCGTCGCCGGCCACCAAACTGGCGCGGCTGCTCAATACGCCGGCGACCCAGCTTGCCCGCGTCCTCTCGGCTCACGCCGAGAAGAGCGAAGCGGCGTAGGACGGGTTCAAGGCAGTCCAACGGTTCGAATTGGAAAAAGGAAAGAGGTAAATGGCTGATCTTTCGAAAATTGTGGATGAACTCTCTGAGCTCACCGTCCTCGAGGCGGCCGAGCTGTCGAAAATGCTGGAAGAGAAGTGGGGCGTCTCCGCCGCGGCACCGGTTGCGATGATGGCCATGGGTGCCGCCGCCGCCGCGGCTCCGGTCGAGGAGCAGACGGAGTTCAACGTCATCCTCGCCGAGATCGGCGCCAACAAGATCAACGTCATCAAGGAAGTCCGGGCGATCACCAGTCTCGGGCTGAAGGAGGCGAAGGATCTCGTCGAAGCGGCGCCGAAGGCAGTCAAGGAGGGCGTCTCCAAGGACGAGGCCCAGAAGATCAAGGCGCAGCTCGAAGGGGCCGGCGCCAAGGTCGAGCTGAAGTAGCTCGCTGCGTCAGCGAAGAGCTCCGGGCGACCGCAAAGAGACCCGGGCCATCGGACGCAGGGAATGCGTTCGGACGAGGAAAGACGCCGATGGCCGGGACACGCCCGGCCATGACGAAAGGGGAGGTTCCCGGTGTCCGGGGCCTCCTTGGAACCGAAACGGAAGTGCTGTCCAGAAGGCCGCAGGGCCGACCCTCCGGACAGCAGTTCAGATCGAACGAGGATTGGACATGACCCAGACGTTTACCGGTCGGAGAAGGGTCCGGAAGTTCTTTGGCTCCATCAGCGAAGCGGCCCAGATGCCTAACCTCATCGAGGTTCAGAAGGCGTCTTACGACCAGTTTCTGCTGGTGGTGGAGCCGGAGGGCGGCCGGCCCGACGAGGGTCTGCAGGCGGTGTTCAAGTCGGTCTTCCCGATCTCCGACTTCTCCAACACCGCGCTCCTCGAGTTCGTCCGCTACGACTTCGACCCGCCGAAATATGACGTCGACGAGTGCCGTCAGCGCGGCATGACCTATTCCGCCCCGCTCAAGGTGACGCTCCGCCTGATCGTGTTCGATATCGACCCGGACACCAACGCGAAGTCCGTCAAGGACATCAAGGAGCAGGAAGTCTACATGGGCGAGATGCCGTTGATGACCAACAACGGCACCTTCATCGTCAACGGCACCGAGCGGGTCATCGTCTCGCAGATGCACCGCAGCCCGGGCGTCTTCTTCGACCACGACAAGGGCAAGTCGCATTCGAGCGGCAAGCTGCTTTTCGCGGCGCGCATCATTCCCTATCGCGGCTCCTGGCTCGACATCGAGTTCGACGCCAAGGACATCGTGCACGCCCGCATCGACCGCCGGCGGAAGATTCCGATCACCTCGCTGCTCTACGCCCTCGGCCTCGACGGCGAGGAGATCCTCAACACCTTCTACAAGACCATCGCATACAAGCGCGACGAGGACGGATGGCGGCTGCCCTTCGATCCCAACCGCATGCGCGGCTTCAAGGCCAATACCGACATGATCGACGCCGATTCCGGCGAGGTCGTGCTTGAGGCCGGAAACAAGCTTACGGCGCGGGCGGCCCGCGGGCTGGTCGAGAAGGGGGTCAAGGCGCTCAAGGTCGGCAACGACGACCTCTACGGCCACTATCTCGCCGAGGAGATGGTCAACCCCGAGACCGGCGAGATCTACGCCGAGGCGGGCGACGAGATCACCGAGAAGGTGCTGAAGCTCCTCCTCGACGCGGGCTATGACGAGCTTGCCGTGCTCGACATCGACCACGTCAACACCGGCGCCTATATCCGCAACACCCTCGCCGCCGACAAGAACGAGACCCGCGAAGACGCGCTCTTCGACATCTACCGGGTGATGCGGCCGGGCGAGCCGCCGACCATCGAGACGGCGGAGGCGATGTTCCAGTCGCTGTTCTTCGATCCCGAGCGCTACGACCTTTCCGCCGTCGGCCGGGTCAAGATGAACATGCGCCTCGACCTCGACGCCGAGGACACGGTCCGCGTCCTTCGCAAGGAGGACATCATCGCGGTGATCGCCACCCTGGTCGCCCTCCGCGACGGCAAGGGCGAGATCGACGACATCGACAATCTCGGCAACCGGCGCGTCCGCTCGGTCGGCGAGCTCATGGAGAACCAGTACCGGATCGGCCTCCTCCGCATGGAGCGGGCGATCAAGGAGCGCATGTCGTCGGTCGAGATCGGCAACGTGATGCCGCAGGACCTGATCAACGCCAAGCCGGCGGCGGCGGCGGTGCGCGAGTTCTTCGGCTCCTCGCAGCTCTCCCAGTTCATGGACCAGACCAACCCGCTGTCGGAGATCACCCACAAGCGCCGGCTTTCGGCGCTCGGCCCGGGCGGTCTCACCCGCGAGCGGGCGGGATTCGAGGTGCGCGACGTGCACCCGACCCACTATGGCCGCATCTGCCCGATCGAGACGCCGGAAGGCCCGAATATCGGCCTGATCAACTCGCTCGCCACCTTTGCGCGGGTCAACAAATACGGCTTCATCGAGAGCCCGTATCGCCGCGTCAAGGACGGCCGCGTGAGCGAGGAGGTCGTCTACCTCTCGGCGATGGAGGAATCGAAATACACGGTCGCCCAGGCGAACGCGGTGCTCGACGCCAAGGGCAAGCTCACCGAGGACCTGATCCTGTGCCGGCACGCCGGCGACGTGATCATGGTCCCGGCGGACCGGGTCGATTTCATGGACGTCTCGCCGAAGCAGGTGATTTCGGTCGCCGCCGCGCTGATCCCGTTCCTCGAGAACGACGACGCCAACCGCGCCCTGATGGGCTCCAACATGCAGCGCCAGGCGGTGCCGCTGGTGAAGTCCGAGGCGCCGCTCGTCGGCACCGGCATGGAGCCGATCGTCGCCCGCGACTCGGCGCCGCGGTACCGGCGCGCCGGGCGGGGGTCATCGACCAGGTCGACGCGACCCGTATCGTCATCCGCGCCACCGAGGACCTCGATCCGTCGAAGTCGGGCGTCGACATCTACCGGCTGATGAAGTTCCAGCGCTCCAACCAGAACACCTGCATCAACCAGCGCCCGCTGGTCCGCGTCGGTGACCGGGTGGCGAAAGGCGACATCATTGCCGACGGACCGTCGACCGATCTCGGCGATCTCGCCCTCGGCCGCAACGTGCTCGTCGCGTTCATGCCGTGGAACGGCTACAACTTCGAGGACTTGATCCTGCTCTCCGAGCGGATCGTCCGCGACGACGTCTTCACCTCGATCCACATCGAGGAATTCGAGGTGATGGCCCGCGACACCAAGCTCGGGCCGGAGGAGATCACGCGCGACATTCCGAACGTCTCGGAAGAGGCGCTGAAGAGCCTCGACGAGGCGGGCATCGTCTATATCGGCGCCGAGGTCCAGGCCGGCGACATCCTGGTCGGCAAGATCACGCCGAAAGGCGAGAGCCCGATGACGCCGGAAGAGAAGCTGCTCCGCGCCATCTTCGGCGAGAAGGCTTCCGATGTCCGCGACACCTCGCTCCGGGTCCCGCCGGGCGTCACCGGCACGATCGTCGAGGTGCGGGTGTTCAACCGCCACGGCGTCGAGAAGGACGAGCGCGCCATGGCGATCGAGCGCGAGGAGATCGAGCGGCTCGCCAAGGACCGCGACGACGAGCAGGCGATCCTCGACCGCAACGTCTATGGCCGCCTGTCCGACATGCTGATCAACAAGATGGGCGTGTCGGGCCGAAGGGCTTCAAGAAGGGCGGCAAGATCACCAAGGACGTCCTCGGCGAGCATCCGCGGAGCCAGTGGTGGCAATTCGCCGTCTCCCACGACAAGCTGATGGCCGAGATCGAGGCGCTCCGGAACCAGTACGACGAGAGCCGCAAGGGCCTCGAGAAGCGCTTCATCGACAAGGTCGAGAAGCTGCAGCGCGGCGACGAGCTGCCTCCCGGCGTGATGAAGATGGTCAAGGTCTTCGTCGCGGTGAAGCGCAAGATTCAGCCCGGCGACAAGATGGCCGGCCGCCACGGCAACAAGGGCGTGGTGTCCAAGATCGTGCCGATCGAGGACATGCCCTATCTCGATGACGGCACTCCGGTCGACATCGTGCTCAACCCGCTCGGCGTGCCGAGCCGGATGAATGTCGGCCAGATCCTCGAGACCCATCTCGGCTGGGCCTGCGCCGGACTTGGCCTCAAGGTCGGCAAGATGGTCGAGTCGTACAAGCAGAACGGCGACGTGAAGCCGCTCCGCAAGGTGCTGAAGCAGATCTACGGCGACAACGCCAAGAACGAGAACGTCGCCGAGTACGATGACGAGTTCGGTGATTGCGCTCGACCGAGCAGCTCAGCCACGGCGTGCCGATCGCTACCCCGGTCTTCGACGGGGCGCGCGAGCCGGACATCGTCGAGCTTCTCACCGAGGCCGGGCACGATCCCTCCGGGCAGTCCCAGCTCTTCGACGGGCGCTCGGGTGAGCCGTTCGACCGCAAGGTGACGGTTGGCTACATCTACATGCTCAAGCTCCACCACCTCGTCGACGACAAGATCCACGCCCGCTCGATCGGGCCTTACAGCCTGGTCACCCAGCAGCCGCTCGGCGGCAAGGCGCAGTTCGGCGGACAGCGTTTCGGCGAAATGGAGGTGTGGGCCCTTGAAGCCTACGGTGCCGCCTACACATTGCAGGAGATGCTGACCGTGAAGTCCGATGACGTCGCCGGCCGCACCAAGGTCTACGAGGCGATCGTCCGCGGCGACGACACCTTCGAGGCGGGGATTCCCGAAAGCTTCAACGTGCTCGTCAAGGAGATGCGTTCGCTCGGGCTCGATGTCGAGCTCGACAATTCCAAGGCGCGCCAGGGTAACGCCACGGCGCCGTCGATCGCGGATGCGGCGGAGTAGGCCGCACGATCCGTGCCGAAGCGTAACTTGAAATATTCCATGCGCGCTGCGCCGGGCTCCTCCCGCCCGGCCGGCCGCGTCTGAGGAGACCGCTGATGAACCAGGAGATCGCAAACATTTTCGGCCCGGCCCAGCCGCCGGCGCAGATCTTCGACCAGATCCGCATTTCGATCGCCAGCCCGGAGAAGATCCTCTCTTGGTCGTTCGGCGAGATCAAGAAGCCCGAGACGATCAACTACCGCACCTTCAAGCCGGAGCGGGACGGGCTGTTCTGCGCCCGCATCTTCGGCCCGATCAAGGACTACGAGTGCCTGTGCGGCAAATACAAGCGGATGAAGTACAAGGGCATCATCTGCGAGAAGTGCGGCGTCGAGGTGACGCTCGCCCGGGTCCGGCGCGAGCGGATGGGCCACATCGAGCTCGCCGCCCCGGTGGCGCATATCTGGTTCCTGAAGTCGCTGCCGTCGCGGATCGGCATGCTCCTCGACATGACGCTCAAGGACCTCGAGCGCATCCTCTATTTCGAAAACTACATCGTCATCGAGCCGGGCCTCACCCCGCTCAAGGAGCGCCAGCTCCTGTCGGAGGACGAGTACCTCAAGGCGCAGGACGAATACGGCGAGGATTCCTTCACCGCCGACATCGGCGCGGACGCGATCCGCAAGATGCTGGTTGCGCTCGACCTCGAGAAGCTTGCCGCCGATCTGCGCGTCGAGATCGCCGAGTTCGACCTCCGAGCTCAAGCCGAAGAAGCTCGCCAAGCGCCTGAAGCTGGTCGAGTCCTTCACCGAATCCGGCAACAAGCCGGAGTGGATGATCATGACCGTCGTGCCGGTCATCCCGCCGGATCTGCGACCGCTGGTCCCGCTTGACGGCGGCCGCTTCGCCACTTCCGATCTGAACGACCTTTATCGCCGCGTCATCAACCGCAACAACCGCTTGAAGCGGCTGATCGAGCTTCGCGCCCCGGACATCATCATCCGGAACGAGAAGCGCATGCTGCAGGAGGCGGTCGATGCGCTGTTCGACAACGGCCGCCGCGGCCGCGTCATCACCGGCGCCAACAAGCGTCCGCTCAAGTCGCTCTCCGACATGCTCAAGGGCAAGCAGGGGCGGTTCCGTCAGAACCTGCTCGGCAAGCGCGTCGACTATTCCGGCCGTTCGGTGATCGTGGTCGGCCCGGAGCTGAAGCTCCACCAGTGCGGCCTGCCGAAGAAGATGGCGCTCGAGCTGTTCAAGCCGTTCATCTATTCGCGGCTCGACGCCAAGGGCTATTCCTCGACGGTCAAGCAGGCGAAGAAGCTGGTCGAGAAGGAGAAGCCGGAGGTCTGGGACATCCTCGACGAGGTGATCCGCGAGCATCCGGTGCTGCTCAATCGCGCGCCGACGCTCCACCGCCTCGGCATCCAGGCCTTCGAGCCGGTGCTGATCGAAGGCAAGGCGATCCAGCTCCATCCGCTGGTCTGCGCCGCCTTCAATGCCGACTTCGACGGCGACCAGATGGCCGTCCACATCCCCCTCTCGCTGGAAGCCCAGCTCGAGGCGCGCGTCCTGATGATGTCGACCAACAATATTCTGCATCCGGCGAACGGCCAGCCGATCATCGTGCCGTCGCAGGACATCGTGCTCGGCCTCTACTACCTGTCGATCATGGCCGACGGCGAGCCCGGCGAGGGCAGCGCCTTCAGCAATATCGGCGAGATCGAGCACGCGCTCGCCTCGCGGGCGGCGACGCTTCACGCCAAGGTGCGTGGGCGCTTCACCACCGTCGACGCCGACGGCAACCTGGTGTCGAATATCTATGAGACGACCCCTGGCCGGCTGCTCCTCGGCGCGCTCCTGCCGAAGAACCACAACCTGCCCTTCGACCTGGTCAACAAGCTGATGACCAAGAAGGAGATCTCCAACATGATCGATGCCGTCTACCGGCATTGCGGTCAGAAGGAGACGGTCATCTTCTGCGACCGCATCATGCAGCTCGGCTTCACCCAGGCGTTCAAGGCCGGCATCTCGTTCGGCAAGGACGACATGGTGATCCCGGAGACCAAGCATGCCCTGGTCGAGAAGACGGCGGCGCTCGCCAAGGAATACGAGCAGCAGTACAACGACGGCCTGATCACCCAGGGCGAGAAGTACAACAAGGTCGTCGACGCCTGGGCGAAATGCACCGACCAGGTCGCCGAGGAGATGATGGCGCGCATCCGTGCGGTCCAGAAGGACGCCAGCGGCCGCCAGAAGCCGATGAACTCGATCTACATGATGTCGCATTCCGGCGCCCGCGGCTCGCCCCAGCAGATGAAGCAGCTCGCCGGCATGCGCGGCCTGATGGCCAAGCCCGACGGGTCGATCATCGAGAGCCCGATCACCTCGAACTTCAAGGAAGGCCTGACCGTGATGGAGTACTTCAACTCCACCCACGGCGCCCGCAAGGGCCTCGCCGACACGGCGCTGAAGACCGCCAACTCGGGTTACCTGACGCGCCGTCTCGTCGACGTCGCCCAGGACTGCATCGTCACCGAGGTCGACTGCGGCACCGATGCCGGCCTGAAGATGACCGCGATCATCGACTCCGGCCATGTGGTGGCGACCCTCGGCCAGCGCGTCCTCGGCCGGACGGCGGCGGAGGACGTCGTGGCTCCGGCGACCGGCGCGGTAGTCGTTCCCGCCGGCACGCTGATCGAGGAGCGCGACGTTGAGGCGATCGAGAACGCCAAGGTGCAGTCGATCCGCATCCGTTCGGTGCTGACCTGCGAGACCAAGAACGGCGTCTGCGGCAAGTGCTATGGACGCGATCTCGCGCGCGGTACGCCGGTCAATATGGGCGAGGCGGTGGGCGTCATCGCCGCCCAGTCGATCGGCGAGCCCGGCACCCAGCTGACCATGCGCACCTTCCACATCGGCGGCACGGCGCAGGGGCTCGACCAGTCGACAATAGAGTCGAACTTCGACGGAGTGGTTCACTTCCGCAACCGTAACATCGAACGCGACTTCTGAGAACCGGCTGATCGCGATGGGCCGCAACATGCAGCTCGTCATCGCCGATGCCGACGGCACCGAGCGGGCGGTCAACCGCATCACCTACGGCTCGCGGCTCCATGTCGACGAGGGCGATACGGTGAAGCGCGGCCAGCGCCTCGCCGAGTGGGATCCCTATACCCGGCCGGTGCTGACCGAGACCGAAGGCTTCGTCGGCTTCGAGGACCTCGTCGACCGCGTTTCGGTGACCGAGTTGGCCGACGAGTTCGACCGGCATCACCAAGCGCGTCGTCGTCGACTGGCGGGCCAATCCGCGCGGCGGCGACCTCAAGCCGGCTATCGTGGTCAAGGGCAAGGACGGCAAGAACAGGAAGACGGCGCGCGGCACCGACGCCCGCTACCTGCTTCCGATCGACGCCATCCTGTCGGTGGATTCCGGCTCCGAGGTGAAGGCCGGCGACGTGCTCGCCCGTATTCCGATGGACAGCGCCAAGACCCGCGACATCACCGGCGGTCTGCCGCGCGTCGCCGAGCTGTTCGAGGCGCGGCGACCGAAGGATCACGCCATCATCGCCGAGATCGACGGCACGATCCGCTTCGGCCGCGACTACAAGAACAAGCGGCGGATCATCCTCGAGGCGGCGGAGGAGGGCGCCGAGGCGGTCGAGTACCTCATCCCGAAGGGCAAGCCTTTCCATCTCCAGGAAGGCGACACCGTCGAGAAGGGCGACTTCATCGTCGAGGGCAACCCGGCCCCGCACGACATCCTGGCGATCAAGGGGATCGAGGCGCTTGCCGCCTATCTCGTCAACGAGATCCAGGACGTCTACCGGCTGCAGGGCGTGACCATCAACGACAAGCACATCGAGGTGATCGTCCGCCAGATGCTGCAGAAGGTCGAGATCACCGAGCAGGGCGACACCGACCTCTTCCCCGGCGAGCAGATCGACCAGCTCGACCTCGACATCATCAACGACCAGATGTTGGCGGAGCGGAAGAAGCCGGCCTCCGGCGTTCCGGTTCTCCTCGGCATCACCAAGGCGAGCCTGCAGACGCGGTCCTTCTTCTCGGCGGCGTCCTTCCAGGAGACCACCCGCGTCCTCACCGAGGCGGCGGTCCAGGGCAAGGTCGACCCGCTCGAGGGCCTCAAGGAGAACATCATCGTCGGCCGCCTGATCCCGGCCGGCACCGGCGGCACGGTCAGCCGCGTCCGCCAGATCGCCACCCACCGCGACGAGCTGATCCTCGAGGAGCGGCGTCGGAGCGCCGCGCTCGCCGGCGAGGAAGCCGCCGAGGAGGAGGTTGCCGAGATCGCCGGGGCCGCGGAATAGTCCGGCCGGCAACCAGCGTCACGGATCAAAGGGCCGCCCTCCGGGGCGGCCCTTTTTCCGTTGCCGATTCACGCGGAACGCGCAGTACCGGTACCGATCAGTTGTTGACCTCCAGTTCCGCGCCGAAACCCGCTAAAGGTGGAAGTCGGTATCCCCGAGCTTGTGGAGCCCGCGCACCTCGATCTTGAAGTCGGCGTGGCCGTCGCCGTTGACGTCGCCCGCGACGATGACCTTTTCCACTCGCGTCTCGTAGCGCAGCTCGCCCTTGTGCTCGGTGAAATCCTTCCGGCCGAGCCACCGAAAGTCCTGGTCGCCCGGATCGCCAAGCTTGGCGTCGAGGTGGTTGAGGTCGATCAGGTCGACCCCGCGCTTGAAGTCGAGGATGACGTCGCGGGCATGGCCCTTCTTGACCTCTTGCAGAGCGTCGAACTCGAAGCTGTCGGCCCCCTTGCCGCCTTTCATCACGTCGCTGCCGCGTCCGCCTTTCAGCACGTCGCGGCCGCGTCCGCCGACCAGCGTGTCGTCGCCGGCGCCGCCCTGCAGACGGTCCCAGCCGCGTCCGCCGATCAGCGTGTCGTCGCCGGCGCCGCCCTGCAGACGGTCCCAGCCGCCCTTGCCGAGCACCAGGTCGTCGCCTGCGTGCCCGACCAACAGGTCGTCGTGACCGCTGCCGGTGAGCGTCTCGGAGGCGCCGCTTCCGGTCAGCAGGACCGCTGAGGGTGGCTTGCTTCCGAACACAACATAGGTGTCGTGGGCGGCATTGATGATCAGGTCGGGGTGACCGTCGCCGTTGACGTCGCCCGTCGCTACCGAGGTGCCGCTCTCATCACCCTTTGTGCCGACATATGCGAAGCCGTCGTGGGGTCCGAGGTTGGCGAAGTGGACGACCGGATCAAACGGTCCAGCCTTGCCGAACACCACGGAAGCCGTCCCGGCACCGTCCTCATCTCCCGGCGCGCCAATGAGGATATCGGCGTAGCCGTCGCCGTTGACATCGCCCGCCGGTGACGCCGACGCGCCGTTTTTCTGGCCCGCTTGCCCAGCCAGCTTGAAGCCGTTGCCGCCGTCGAGGGCCGCGAGGTCGAAAGTGGCGCCGAAGCCGGACTTCTTGCCGAAGACGACATAGCTCATGCCGGCGGATGACGGCAGCACGATGCTGTTCGGTGCGGAGATGATGATATCGGCGATGCCATCGCCGTTGACGTCGCCCGCCGGGGCGACAGACCAGCCGGTAATATCCTGTGCTGCCAGGCCGTTGATCTTGAAACCGTTGGTTCCGTCGAGGCCGGAGAGGTCGAAGCTCGCGCCAAAGCCCGATTTTCTCGCGAAAACCACATAAGCCGCACCGGAATTGCTTCCATTGGGATTCTCGTTCTTCGCGCCAATGATGATATCGGGAAGACCGTCGCCGTTCAGATCACCGGCCGAGGCCACCGACAGTCCTCCGCGGATACCTCCCAGCTTGTGGGTGATGGTGAAGCCTTGGGTCGCGTCGAGGCTGGCGAGATCGAGGTTCGCGCCGAAGCCCGACTTCTTTCCGTAGACGACGTAGACCGCCCCGGCATCGGTCTTACCGGGAGACCGAAAGGGGGAGCCGACGATGATGTCGGAAACGCCGTCGCCGTTGACGTCGCCGACCGAAGCCACCGAATAGCCGCAGAGATCTCCCGCCTTACCGTCGCTGAGCTTGAAGCCGTTGGTCCCGTTCAGGCTGGAGAGGTCGATATCCGCGGTGAAGCCGGCCTTCTTGCCGAAAACGACGTAGCTTGCCCCTCCCGGATT
Organism: uncultured Alphaproteobacteria bacterium; assembly: GCA_963792845.1. GTDB lineage: Bacteria > Pseudomonadota > Alphaproteobacteria > Rhizobiales > Kaistiaceae > Bauldia. The sequence goes on along the minus strand of CAWBXW010000015.1, from coordinate 87,265 downwards.
TCCACCCCCAAAACCATCGCTTGGCGCGCCTATAACGATGTCGCCGTAGCCATCGCCATTAACGTCGCCGGCCGAAGCGACCGAAAAACCACTCGCGTCATCAGCGTGTTCACCGCGGATCCGGAAGCCGTTGGTGCCGTCGAGGCTGGATACCTTCAGGTTGGCGGCAAATCCATCGGCACTGCCGAATACGACGTAGGTGGCGCCGGATGAATGTCCGTTCGGGCTGGCGGTTCCGGCACCGATGACGACGTCGGCATAGCCGTCGCCGTTTATGTCGCCGGCCGATACTGCTGACTTGGCAAATCGGTGATGCTCCGAGCCGCTGACCTTGAAGCCATTGGCACCATTCAGGTTCTTAAGATTATAGACGGGGAGAACCATAATTCGGCCGTGGGGTTGGGGGTGGGAGAACCGAAAATGAATCGGACATCCACCGGATCACGGGGTCTTGTCGGGTTGATCTTGCCGTCATTGTCGGGCATCCGCAACCCTGGGCTTTGGTCCTGGAGACCAAACCGAGATCGGTGATGCCGGCGCATATCACACCGGGAATACCGATTGCCTTCCGGTTTGGTGGACACGCTGCCTTAGGTTCGACGCCCGCCCGCCGTCGTCCGTGGATACCTTTGCCGCCCACCCAGCCAGGTCATCGCCGCGCCCATGACCAGCACCAGGGCGAGCGCCGCGGATAGCCCGTACTGGTTGGCGGCGAAGCCGAGGATTGGCGGCGCGACGAGGAACCCCGAATAGCCCAGCGTGGCAACCGCCGAGACGCCGACGCCGGACGGAACCCCGGGCGTTCGCGCGGCGGCGCTGAACAGGATCGGGACGATGTTGGCGGCGCCGATGCCGACCAGGCCGAAGCCGGCGGCACCGACGACCGGCCATGGCGCGATCAGCGCGACCAGCAGCCCGACGGCGACGAGCAGGCCGCCGCCCACAACCAGCACCTTCCCACCGAGACGGGCGACGATGGGGTCGCCGAACAGGCGCACGGCGGCCATGGCGAAGGCGTAGGCGGCATAGGCGATAGCCGCCATCTCCGGCGTCGTCCGCCTGACGGTGGTCAGGAACAATGCGCTCCAGTCGGTGACCGCGCCCTCGATCGCAAAGCACAGGAAGGCGAGGATGCCAAGGCCGAGGACGGCCCGGTTGGGGAGCGCGAAACGGGGGGCGTCTTCGTGCGCCTTCCGGCCGGGAAGAAGGCTGCGCACCGCGGCTGCGGCGAGGATCAGGAGGACGGCGCCCGCCGCCGCGGCGCCGGTTCCGTCGCCAAAACCGTTGGCGATGATGAAAGCGCCGACGATCGCCCCGGCAAGACCACCGACCGAATAGAAGCCGTGGAAGGACGACATGGTCGGACGGCCGCGCAGCGTCTCCACTTCCGAAGCCTGGACGTTGGCGAGGACGTCGAGGCTGCCCATCGTCAGGCCGAAGAAGAACGCGGCGACGAAGAAAAGCGGCACGGTTCCCGCAGAAAATCGGCAGCGGCATTGCGACCGCATAGAGAAGCATCGCAGCCGCTGCCGGGATGCGCGAGCCGAACAGGCCGACCGCCCAGCCGGCGATCGGCATGGCGATGACCGCGCCGGTCGCCAAGGCAAGGAGGGCGAGGCCGAGGAGCGCAGGGTCGATCCCGAGCTTGGCCTGGACGAGCGGGATGTGAACGGCCCAGATGCCGGGGCCGGCTCCAAGGATGAGGAACCCGACCGAGACGGCGATCCGCGCGCGCCGCACGAGGGAGGCGCTGGCGGCGGAAAGTGGCGTGGTGTCCATCTGGCGCGAGACTCGGCAAGCGGGGGAACGGCGACCTTTAGGGGAGGCAGCGGCTGCGAACAATCGGTCGAGGCGAGCAATGGCGAGCAAACCGGGACAGGCCCGGTTTCCGATCGATAGAATCGCGGTCCATTCCTGCCGCCTGAACGAAACCATCGCAAAGAATAGTGTGGCCTGACGACGTTTTCTTTCCCGTCCGGTCAAACCGGCCGGGACGACAAGAAATTTTGGCCGGGCGGGGTTGACGCTCGCAGTCGGAACGCTTAGGTTCCGCGCGCTTTCGGGCAGGTGGTAGGTGTTTTATTCCCAGCGACGCCCCGTCGCGGAAAAAGAAGACCTAGACGCTGGCGGAAGCAAAGAGAACGACGTTCGACGAACGACACGATCGCGGGCGTTACCGTGATCCTCTGTCCTTCCTGGCGCCCCCGCCGTAGCGCGGGTCGGCGCCTTGCACGTCGTTTGTACAGGATTTTTGACAAAGGGCCAGCCGGCCCCTCGCAACAGGTAGACGATGCCGACGATCAACCAGCTCATTCGCAAGCCGCGCCGCGCGCCGGTCAGGCGCAACAAGGTGCCGGCGATGCAGGAGAGCCCGCAGAAGCGCGGCGTCTGCACGCGCGTCTACACGACGACGCCGAAGAAGCCCAACTCGGCGCTGCGCAAGGTCGCCAAGGTGCGCCTGACCAATCAGTTCGAGGTCATCGGCTACATCCCCGGCGAGGGTCACAACCTCCAGGAACATTCGGTGGTGATGATCCGCGGCGGGCGCGTCAAGGACCTTCCGGGTGTGCGCTACCACATCATCCGCGGCGTCCTCGACACCCAGGGCGTCAAAGACCGCAAGCAGCGCCGGTCTAAGTATGGAGCGAAGCGGCCCAAGTGATTTCGGGTCGTTTTCTATTTAGAGAGCCAGGAAGCCAGTAGGTCGCATCGATGTCCCGCCGCCACCGCGCCGAAAAGCGCGAGATCACTCCGGACCCGAAATACAAGAACGAGGTCGTGACCAAGTTCATGAACTCGATCATGTATGAGGGCAAGAAATCGGTCGCCGAGAAGATCGTCTACGGCGCCTTCGACATCATCGAATCGAAGACCAAGCAGGATCCGCTCGGCATCTTCCGCTCGGCGCTCGACAACGTCATGCCCTCGATCGAGGTCCGCTCGCGCCGCGTCGGCGGCGCCACCTACCAGGTGCCGGTCGAGGTTCGGACGGATCGCCGTCAGGCTCTCGCCATCCGCTGGCTGCTCTCCGCCGCTCGCGGGCGGAACGAGAAGACCATGATCGAAAAGCTCTCGGGCGAGCTGCTCGACGCCGCCAATAACCGCGGCAACGCCGTCAAGAAACGCGAAGACACGCACCGGATGGCCGAGGCCAACCGCGCGTTCTCGCATTATCGCTGGTAAGTCCCGAGGAAGTCCGTCATGCCGCGTACCCACAAAATCGAGGACTACCGCAATTTCGGCATCATGGCGCACATCGATGCCGGCAAGACGACCACGACCGAGCGCATCCTCTACTACACCGGCAAGAGCCACAAGATCGGCGAGGTCCATGAGGGCGCCGCCACCATGGACTGGATGGAGCAGGAGCAGGAGCGCGGCATCACCATCACCTCGGCCGCCACCACCGCCTATTGGCACGAGAAGCGCCTCAACATCATCGACACCCCCGGCCATGTCGACTTCACCATCGAAGTCGAGCGCTCCCTTCGCGTGCTCGACGGGGCGGTATGCGTCCTCAACTCCAACCAGGGCGTCGAGCCGCAGACCGAGACGGTATGGCGCCAGGGCGACAAATATCACGTGCCGCGCATCGTCTTCGCCAACAAGATGGACAAGGTCGGCGCGGATTTCTTCCGCTGCCTCGACGACATCGTGAACCGCCTCGGCGCCAAGCCGGTGGCGATCCAGCTTCCGATCGGCTCGGAATCGGACTTCAAGGGCATCATCGACCTGGTCCGCATGGTCGGGGTCGTCTGGGAGGACGAGTCGCTCGGCGCCAGATACCACGACATCGAGATTCCGGCCGAGCTCAAGGAGCTGGCGCTCGAGTACCGCGCCAAGCTCGTCGAGGCCGCCGTCGAACTCGACGACGATGCGATGAGCGCGTTCTTCGAGGGCAAGGAGCCCGATGAAGCTACCCTCAAGCGGCTCATCCGCAAGGCGGTGATCACCAGCGCCTTCTTCCCGGTGCTCGCCGGCTCGGCCTTCAAGAACAAGGGTGTTCAGACGCTGCTCGACGCCGTCGTCGACTATCTTCCCTCGCCGCTCGACGTGCCGCCGATCAAGGGCATCGACGTGCGGACCGGCGAGGAGGTGATACGCAAGCCTGCGGACAGCGAGCCGCTGGCGATGCTCGCCTTCAAGATCATGGATGATCCGTTCGTCGGATCGCTCACCTTCTGCCGCATCTATTCGGGCAAGGTCGACGCCGGCCAGCAACTCCTCAATTCGCCGCGCGACCGCAAGGAGCGCGTCGGCCGCATGCTGCTCATGCATGCCAACCATCGCGAGGACATCAAGGAAGCCTTTGCCGGCGACATCATCGCATTGGCCGGGCTCAAGGAAGCGCGCACCGGCGACACGCTGTGCGACCCGCAGAAGGCGGTGATCCTCGAGAAGATGGAGTTCCCCGATCCGGTCATCGAGATCGCAGTCGAGCCCAAGACCAAGGCCGACCAGGAGAAGCTCGGCGTGGCGCTGTCGCGGCTCGCCGCGGAGGACCCGTCGTTCCGCGTCTCGACCGACCAGGAAAGCGGCCAGACCATCCTCAAGGGGATGGGCGAGCTGCATCTCGACATCAAGGTCGACATTCTGAAGCGCACCTACAAGGTCGACGTCAGCGTCGGCGCCCCGCAGGTCGCCTATCGCGAGACGATCACCAAGCCGGTGACCCACGCCTACACCCACAAGAAGCAGTCCGGCGGCTCCGGCCAGTTCGCGGCGGTCGAGCTCGAGGTCGCGCCGAGCGGCGCCGGCAAGGGCAACAGCTTCGAGTCGCGGATCGTCGGCGGCTCGGTGCCGAAGGAATACATCCCCGGCGTCGAGAAGGGCGTCGCATCCGTGCTGACCTCCGGCCCGCTGATCGGCTTCCCGGTGGTCGACGTGAGCGTCGCTCTCGTCGACGGCAAGTACCATGACGTCGATTCCTCGGCGCTCGCCTTCGAGATCGCCGGCCGCGCCGGTTTCCGCGAGGCGCTCAAGATGGCGGGACCGGTGCTGCTCGAGCCGATCATGAAGGTCGAGGTGGTGACGCCGGAGGACTATCTCGGCTCGGTCATCGGCGACATCAACTCGCGCCGCGGCCAGATCGCCGGCACCGACACCCGCGGCAACGCCCAGGTGGTGAACGCGATGGTGCCGCTCGCCAACATGTTCGGTTACGTGAACCAGCTCCGGTCGATGAGCCAGGGGCGCGCGCAGTACACCATGCAGTTCGACCACTACGCCCCGGTGCCTCGCGCCGAGGCGGAGGAAATCCAGGCGAAATTCGCCGGCTAGATTGGATTAGGAAAGACGGAGAAGCCCAAATGGCCAAAGAGAAATTTGCGCGAACCAAGCCGCACTGCAACATCGGGACGATCGGCCATGTCGATCACGGCAAGACGTCCCTGACAGCGGCGATCACCAAGGTTCTGGCCGAGACCGGCAAGGCCAAGTTCACGAGCTACGACCAGATCGACGCGGCGCCCGAAGAGAAGGCGCGCGGGATCACCATCAACACGGCGCATGTCGAGTACGAGACCGAAAAGCGGCACTACGCCCATGTCGATTGCCCCGGCCACGCCGACTACGTGAAGAACATGATCACCGGGGCCGCCCAGATGGACGGCGCCATCCTGGTCGTGTCCGCCGCCGACGGACCGATGCCGCAGACCCGCGAGCACATCCTCCTCGCCCGCCAGGTCGGCGTCCCGGCGCTCGTCGTCTTCCTCAACAAATGCGACATGGTCGACGATCCCGAGCTTCTCGACCTCGTCGAGCTCGAGGTGCGCGAGCTTCTGTCGCGCTACGAGTTTCCGGGCGACGATATCCCGATGGTCCGCGGCTCGGCGACCGAGGCACTCAACGACGGCAACAAGGAGCTCGGCCACGACGCGGTCCTCAAGCTGATGGACGCCGTCGACTCCTACATTCCGCAGCCGACCCGCCCGGTCGACCAGCCCTTCCTGATGCCGATCGAGGACGTCTTCTCGATCTCCGGCCGCGGCACCGTGGTCACCGGCCGCGTCGAGCGCGGCGTCATCAAGGTCGGCGAGGAAGTCGAGATCGTCGGCATCCGTCCGACCAGCAAGACGGTGGTCACCGGCGTCGAGATGTTCAGGAAGCTCCTCGACCAGGGCGAGGCCGGCGACAATATCGGCGCGCTGCTCCGCGGGGTCGATCGGGAGGGCGTCGAGCGCGGCCAGGTCCTGTGCAAGCCGGGCTCGGTCACCCCGCACACCAACTTCAAGGCCGAGGCCTACATCCTGACCAAGGAGGAGGGCGGACGCCACACGCCGTTCTTCACCAACTACCGGCCGCAGTTCTATTTCCGCACGACCGACGTGACCGGCATCGTCAAGCTGCCGGAAGGCACCGAGATGGTGATGCCCGGCGACAACGTCGCCATCGAGGTCGAGCTGATCGTGCCGATCGCCATGGAGGAGCGGCTGCGCTTCGCCATTCGCGAGGGCGGCCGCACGGTGGGATCGGGCGTCGTCTCGGCGATCCTGAAATAGGCGGACGGCAGAGAGCGGACGACAGAGGACAGAGAAGAGGAGAGAAGGGCAGGGAAACAGCGATGACGACCAGTCTGTCGTCTGTCTTCTGTGGTCTGTCCTCTGATTATAAATGAACGGCCAGAACATCAGAATCCGGCTCAAGGCGTTCGACCATCGCATCCTCGATGCGTCGACCCGCGAGATCGTCAACACCGCCAAACGGACCGGGGCGCGCGTGCGCGGGCCGGTTCCGTTGCCGACGCGGATCGAGAAGTTCACCGTCAACCGCTCGCCGCACATCGACAAGAAGAGCCGCGAACAGTTCGAGATGCGGACCCACAAGCGGCTGCTCGACATCGTCGATCCGACGCCGCAGACGGTCGACGCACTGATGAAGCTCGATCTTGCCGCCGGCGTCGACGTCGAGATCAAGCTCTAGAGGAGGCGAGGAAGCCCATGCGTTCCGGAGTGATCGCACAGAAGCTCGGCATGACCCGCGTCTTCACCGACGCTGGCGAACAGGTGCCGGTGACTGTGCTGAAGCTCGACAATTGCCAGGTCGTGGCGCAGCGCACCGACGAGAAGAACGGCTACACCGCTCTTCAGCTCGGCGTTGGGCTGCGCAAGGTGAAGAACACGCCGAAGGCGATGCGCGGCCACTTCGCCGCCGCCTCGGTCGAGCCGAAGCGGAAGCTTGCCGAGTTCCGGGTCAGCCCGGAGAACCTGATCGATGTCGGCGCCGAGCTGACCGCCGATCATTTCGTCGTCGGCCAGTTCGTCGACGTGACCGGCACCTCGATCGGCCGCGGCTTCCAGGGCGTCGTCAAGCGCCACAATTTCGCTGGCGGCCGGGCGACCCACGGCAACTCGCTCAACCACCGCACTCACGGCTCGACCGGCCAACGCCAGGATCCCGGCAAGGTCTTCAAGGGCAAGAAGATGGCCGGCCACATGGGCGACGTCCGCGTAACGACGCAGAACCTCAAGATCGTCAAGACCGACGCGACGCGCGGGCTGATCATGGTCGAGGGCGCCGTGCCCGGCGCCAAGGGCGGCTGGATCCTGGTTCGCGACGCGGTGAAGCGTCCGCTGCCCGACGGCGTGCCGACGCCCGGCGCCTTCCGCAAGAACGGTGATGCTGCGGCCGCGGCGCCGGTCAAGGAGGCCGAGTGATGGACCTCAAAGTCACCACGCTGGACGGGTCGGGCGGCGACTCGATCGCGCTGCCCGACGAGATCTTCGGTCTGGAGCCGCGCGCCGACATCCTGCAGCGCGCGGTCCGCTGGCAGTTGTCCAAGCGCCAGGCCGGCACCCACAAGTCGAAGACCCGCGGCGAAATCCGCATGACCAGCAAGAAGGCCTACAAGCAGAAGGGCACGGGTCAGGCCCGCCACGGCAACAAGGCGGCGCCGCAGTTCCGCGGCGGCGGCAAGGCCTTCGGTCCGGTGGTCCGCAGCCACGAGCACGACCTGCCGAAGAAAGTCCGCTCGCTCGCGCTCAAGCACGCCCTTTCCGGCAAGGCCAAGGGCGAGAAGCTGATCGTGCTCGCCGAGGCGAGCATCAAGGAGCCCAAGACCAAGGCGCTCGCCGATCGTTTCCGCAGCCTCGGTCTCGCCAACGCCCTCATCATCGACGGGGCGTCCATCGAGAACAACTTCCGCCTCGCGGCGCGCAACATCCCGAACATCGACGTCCTGCCGGTGCAGGGGATCAACGTCTACGACATCCTCCGGCGCGACACCCTGGTCCTGACCAAAGCCGCGGTCGAGGCTCTCACGGAGCAATTCAAATGAACCCGCTCTCGCACTACGACGTCATCCGCAGCCCGGTGATCACCGAGCGCTCGACCGCGGTCTCCGAGCACAACAAGCTCGTCTTCAAGGTGGCGCCGGGCGCCACCAAGGCCGATATCAAGGCGGCGGTCGAGGCCCTGTTCAAGGTCAAGGTCAAGGCCGTGAACACGCTGATCCGCAAGGGCAAGCTCAAGCGGTTCCGCGGCGTCAAGGGACGCCAGAGCGACAGCAAGCGCGCGATCGTCACCCTCCAGGAGGGGTATTCGATCGACGTGACGACCGGTCTCTGAGGCGCGATCGAGATGGCACTGAAGAACTACAAGCCGACCACCCCGAGCCAGCGCGAGCTGGTGCTCGTCGATCGTTCCGAGCTCTACAAGGGCAAGCCGGTGAAGGGCCTGGTCGAGGGCAAGAGCTCGACCGGGGGACGCAACAACCATGGCCGCATCACCGTGCGATGGCGCGGCGGCGGCCACAAGCAGGCCTATCGCATCGTCGACTTCAAGCGCCGCAAGCTCGACATGCCGGCGATCGTCGAGCGCCTCGAATACGATCCGAACCGCACCGCCTTCATTGCGCTCCTCCGCTACGAGGATGGCGAGCTCTCCTATATCCTGGCGCCGCAGCGCCTTCAGGTCGGCGACAAGGTGGTCGCCGCCCGCCAGGCCGACGTGAAGCCGGGCAACGCCATGCCGCTCGCGGCGATGCCGGTCGGCACCATCGTCCACAATGTCGAGATGAAGCTCGGCGCCGGCGGCCAGATCGCGCGTTCCGCCGGTACCTATGCCCAATATGTCGGGCGCGACCAGGGCTACGCCATCCTTCGGCTCAATTCCGGAGAGCAGCGGCTGGTCAACCAGAACTGTTTCGCCACGGTCGGGGCGGTTTCCAACCCCGATCACGCCAACATCAATATCGGCAAGGCCGGCCGCAACCGCTGGCTCGGCCGCAGGCCGAGCGTGCGCGGCGTCGCCATGAACCCGGTCGACCATCCGCATGGCGGCGGCGAAGGCCGTTCTTCGGGCGGCCGCCACCCGGTCACGCCCTGGGGCAAGCCGACCAAGGGCAAGAAGACCCGCAACAACAAGCGCACCGACAAGTTCATCGCGCGCAGCCGCCACGCGCGCAAGAAGTAGAAGAGGAAAGAGAGTGGCTCGTTCAGTCTGGAAAGGTCCGTTCGTCGACGGCTTCATGCTCAGGAAGGCCGACAAGGCGCGTTCGGGCGGCCGCAGCGAGGTCATCAAGATCTGGAGCCGCCGCTCGACCATCCTGCCGCAATTCGTCGGCCTGACCTTCGGCGTCCACAACGGCAACAAGCACATCCCCGTGCTCGTCAGCGAGGACATGGTCGGCCACAAGTTCGGCGAGTTCGCGCCGACCCGGACCTATCACGGCCACTCCTCCGACAAGAAGGCGAGGAGGACCTGACCATGGGCAAGGCAAGGCGCGAGCGCGTGCTCTCCGACAACGAGGCGAAGGCGCAGGCCCGCATGATCCGGATTTCCACCCAGAAGCTCAATCTCGTCGCCGAACAGATCCGCGGCAAGAAGGTGGCGACGGCGCTCGCCGACCTCACCTTCAGCCGCAAGCGGATCGCCGGCAATGTCAAGAAGACGCTCGAATCGGCGATCGCCAACGCCGAGAACAATCACCAGCTCGACGTCGACAGCCTCGTCGTCGCCGAGGCCTTTGTCGGCCCGGCGATGGTGCTGAAGCGGTGGACGCCGCGCGGCCGCGGCCGCGTCGGGCGCATCCGCAAGCGTTTCTCCAATCTCACGATCGTCGTCCGCGAAGCCGGGGAGTCCGCCTGATGGGCCAGAAAGTCAATCCCGTCGGGCTCCGGCTCGGCATCAACCGCACCTGGGACTCGCGCTGGTACGCCAACAAGGGCGAATACGGCAGGCTCCTCCACGAGGACATGGAGATCCGCAAGGCGCTGATGGAGGATCTCCGGCAGGCGGCGGTGTCGAAGATCGTCATCGAGCGGCCGCACAAGAAGGCCCGCGTCACCATCCATTCGGCGCGGCCCGGCATCGTCATCGGCAAGAAGGGCGCCGACATCGAGAAGCTCCGCAAGAAGGTCGCCAAGATGACCAACTCGGAAGTGCATCTCAACATCGTCGAGGTCCGCAAGCCCGAGATCGACGCCACCCTCGTCGCCCAGTCGATCGCCCAGCAGCTCGAGCGCCGCGTCGCCTTCCGGCGCGCCATGAAGCGCGCCGTGCAGTCGGCGATGCGCCTCGGCGCCGAAGGCATCCGCATCTCCTGCGGCGGCCGCCTCGGCGGCGCCGAGATCGCCCGCTCGGAGTGGTATCGCGAAGGCCGCGTCCCTCTCCATACGCTCCGCGCCGACATCGATTTCGGCGAGGCCACCGCCAACACCGCCTACGGCACCTGCGGCGTCAAGGTCTGGATCTTCAAGGGCGAGATCATGGAGCACGATCCCATGGCCTCCGAGCGGAAGCAGGTCGAAGGCGCCGAGCCGACCAGCCGCCGCCGCGAGGCGGTCTCCTGAGGCCGAATGAGTTAGACCCATGCTTCAACCTGTCCGCACCAAGTACCGCAAGCAGTTCAAGGGCCGCATCCACGGCCAGGCGACCTCGGGCGCCGAGTTGACCTTCGGCTCGTACGGCCTGAAGGCGCTCGAGCCGGATCGCGTCACCGCGCGCCAGATCGAGGCGGCGCGGCGGGCGATCACGCGCCACATGAAGCGCGCCGGGCGCCTCTGGATCCGCATCTTCCCCGACGTGCCGGTGTCGAAGAAGCCGACCGAGGTTCGCATGGGCAAGGGCAAGGGTACGCCGGAGCTCTGGGTCTGCCGGGTCAAGCCGGGCCGCATCATGTTCGAGATAGACGGCGTCGGCGCCGACCTTGCCAGGGAGGCGCTCCGCCTCGGCGCCGCCAAGCTCCCCGTCCGGACGCGCGTCGTCCAGCGCATCGCCAACTAGGGGAGGGGGCCATGAAGGCGGAAGACGTGCAGCATATGAGCCAAGATCAGATCGGCGACGAGATCGCCAAGCTGAAGAAGGAGCAGTTCAATCTGCGCTTCCAGCGGGCGACCGGTCAGCTCGAGAACACCTCGCGGGTGCGCCAGGTCCGGCGCGACATCGCCCGCCTGATGACAATCGGCGCGCAGAAGCGCTCGAGCAAGAAGGGTTAAGCGAAGTCATGCCGAAGCGTGTCCTGCAAGGCACCGTCGTCAGCGACAAGAACGACAAGACGGTGGTGGTGCGCGTCGAGCGCCGCTTCACCCATCCGGTGATGAAGAAGACCGTCCGCCGGTCGAAGCGCTATCACGCCCACGACGCGGAGAACAAATTCAAGGTCGGCGACATCGTCTCGATCGAGGAGAGCGCGCCGATTTCCAAGAACAAGCGCTGGGTCGTGCTCGACGGCACGATCAAGGCCGCGACCTGAGGGGACGGCGTAACCGCCGGTCAATGTCATGATCCAGATGCAGACCAATCTCGATGTCGCCGACAATTCCGGCGCGCGTCGCGTCATGTGCATCAAGGTGCTGGGCGGCTCGAAGCGGAAATATGCCTCCGTCGGCGACGTCATCGTCGTCTCGGTCAAGGAGGCGATCCCGCGCGGCCGCGTCAAGAAGGGCGACGTGATGAAGGCGGTTGTCGTGCGCACCGCCAAGGACATCCGCCGCGCCGACGGCAGCGTCATCCGCTTCGACCGGAACGCCGCGGTGCTCATCAACAACCAGGCGGAGCCGGTCGGCACCCGCATCTTCGGACCGGTGCCGCGCGAACTCCGCGCCAAGAACCACATGAAGATCATCTCGCTTGCCCCGGAGGTCCTGTGATGGCCGCGCGCATCAAGAAGGGCGACCGGGTCGTCGTCATCGCCGGCAAGGACAAGGGACGGAGCGGCGAGGTCATCCGCATGATTCCGTCGGAAGATCGCGCCGTGGTGCGCGGCATCAACGTCGCCCGGCGCCATCAGCGCCAGACCGCGCGCGAGCAGGGCGGCATCATCGTCAAGGAGATGCCGATCCATCTTTCCAACATCGCCATTGCCGCCCCGAGCGACGGCAAGGCGACCAGGATCGCCTTCCGCACCAACAAGGACGGCATCAAGCAGCGCATCGCCAAGCGCACCGGAGAAGTCATCGATGGCTGAGGCAGCCTACGAGCCGCGGCTCAAGAAGCAGTACCGCGAGACCATTGCGCCCGCGATGGTCAAGGAGTTCGGCTACAAGAACGCGATGGAAGTGCCGCGCGTCGACAAGATCGTCCTCAACATGGGCGTCGGCGAAGCGGTAGCGGATTTCGAAGAAGATCCAGACCGCGCTCGGCGATCTCGCCAAGATCGCCGGCCAGAAGCCGGCGACGACGAAATCGCGGAAATCGATCGCCACCTTCAAGCTCCGCGAGGGGATGGCGATCGGCGGCAAGGTGACGCTCCGCAAGAACCGCATGTACGAGTTCCTCGATCGCCTGGTCAACGTCGCGCTGCCGCGCGTGCGCGACTTCCGCGGCCTCAATCCGAAGAGCTTCGACGGACGCGGCAACTACGCCATGGGGATCAAGGAGCACATCGTCTTCCCCGAGATCAATTACGACCAGGTCGACCAGATCTGGGGCATGGACGTCATCGTCTGCACCACCGCCAAGACGGACGACGAGGCGCGAGCCTTGTTGAAGGCGTTCGATTTTCCATTCCGCCAGCAGGGATAATCCGATGGCCAAGACCAGCGCGATCGAGCGCAACAAGAAACGGCAGAAGATGGCGAAGCGCTACGCCGAGCGCCGCACCGGGCTGAAGCGCACCGCCAACGACCAGAGCCTGTCGAACGAGGAGCGCTTCCAGGCGCGGCTCAAGCTTGCCGAATTGCCGCGGAACTCTTCCCGCGTCCGCATTCGCAATCGCTGCGAGATCAGCGGCCGTCCGCGCGGCTACTACCGCAAACTCAAGATTTCGCGGATTGCACTCCGCGAACTTGGCGCCGCCGGCCTGATCCCCGGTCTTGTCAAGTCGAGCTGGTAAGAGGCAACGACCGATGACGATGACCGATCCTCTGGGCGACATGCTGACCCGCATCCGCAATGCGCAGATGCGGAAGAAGTCGAAGGTGACCAGCCCCGGCTCGCGGCTCCGCGAAAGGGTTCTCGATGTGCTGCAGAGCGAGGGCTATATCCGCGGCTATTCGCAGCTCGACCAGGATGGCAAGGCCGAACTCGAGATCGAGCTGAAATACTACGACGGCGAGCCGGTGATCCGCGAAATCGAGCGCGTGTCGCGGCCTGGCCGGCGGGTCTATGCTTCGGTCAAGAACATCCCGCGCGTCAGCAACGGCCTCGGCGTCTCGATCCTGTCGACGCCCAAGGGCGTGATGTCTGACGTCGAGGCGCGCGATCAGAATGTCGGCGGCGAGATCCTTTGCCGGGTGTTCTGAGCCGAAGGTACATGAACGGGTAAGAGTGGTGAGATGTCTCGAATTGGCAAGAAGCCGGTCCAGGTTCCGAACGGCGTGACCGCCACGGTCGACGGGCAGAAGGTCGCGGTCAAGGGCCCGAAGGGCGAGCTCGCCTTCGTCGCGACCGACGATATCGCGGTCAGCATGGCTGACGGCGCGATTGCGGTCGAGCCGCGCGACGAGTTAAAGCGGGCCCAGGCTGCATGGGGCATGGCGCGGACCATGGTCGCGAACCTGATGGAGGGCGTGACCAAGGGGTTCGAGCGCCGGCTCGAGATCAGCGGCGTCGGCTACCGGGCGGCGGTTCAGGGTCAGAACCTCCAGCTCAACCTCGGCTACAGCCACGACGTGAGCTATCCGATCCCGACGGGGATCGCGATCGTGACGCCGAAGCCGACTGAGATCGTGATTTCCGGGGCCGACCGCCAGAAGGTCGGTCAGGTCGCGGCGGAGATTCGCGAATTCCGCAAGCCTGAGCCCTATAAGGGCAAGGGCGTGAAATATGCGGAAGAGAAGATCCACCGCAAGGAAGGCAAGAAGAAGTAGCGGATAGGACCATGAGCAAGAAGACCATTGCCCGCCGGACGCTGAGCGTCAGAGGAAGGGTCAAGGCTGCGGCCGGAGACCGGAAGCGCCTCAGCGTCTTCCGCTCGTCCAAACATATCTACGCCCAGGTCATCGATGACGGCGAGGGGCGTACCCTCGCCGCCGCGTCGTCCCTCGACAAGGGGTTGCGGGAGAAGCTCAAGACCGGCGCCGATACGGCCGCGGCGACCGAAGTCGGCAAGCTTTTGGCGGAGCGCGCCGCCGCTGCCGGAGTCAAGGACGTGGTCCTGGATCGCGGCCCTTATCGCTATCACGGGCGCGTGAAGGCGCTCGCTGACGGCGCCCGCGAGGGCGGACTGAATTTCTGACGACGGCTTGAACCGCCGCCAATCGACAACAATATCGTTCGAACGGAACTGGACACTATGGCAAGAGATCGGGAACGCAGCCGGGAGCGGGATCGCGAGGAGCGGGACAGCGAGTTCGTCGACAAGCTGGTCCACATCAATCGCGTCGCCAAAGTCGTGAAGGGCGGCCGGCGTTTCGGCTTCGCCGCCCTTGTCGTGGTCGGCGACCAGAAGGGCCGGGTCGGCTTCGGCCACGGCAAGGCGCGCGAGGTGCCCGAGGCGATCCGCAAGGCCACCGACGCTGCCAAGCGCGCGCTGGTCCGGGTGCCGCTTCGCGAGGGCCGCACGCTTCACCATGATGTGACCGGGCGTCATGGCGCCGGCAAGGTGGTGTGCCGCGCGGCGCCCGCCGGCACCGGCATCATTGCCGGCGGTCCGATGCGCGCCGTCTTCGAGACGCTCGGCGTGCAGGACGTGGTGGCGAAGTCGTTCGGCTCGTCGAACCCGTACAACATGGTGCGCGCCACCTTCGACGCCTTGAAGCGCGAGGACAGCCCGCGCAGCGTTGCGGCGCGCCGCGGCATCAAGGTTTCGGCCCTCCAGGCGCGCCGGCGCGACGTCGACGCCGAACCCGTCGAAGCCTGAGACAGCGGGGAAACGCCGTCATGGCAGAGAAGACCGTCACCGTAGAACAGATCGGCAGCCCGATCCGGCGGCCCGCCAAGCAGCGGGCAACGCTGATCGGGCTCGGCCTCAACAAGATCCGCCGGCGGAGCACCCTTCCGGATACGCCTGCCGTTCGCGGCATGATCGCCAAGGTCGGCCATCTCGTCCGCGTCGTCGAGGAAGGGAAGTAGACTGATGAAGCTGAACGAGATCGCCGACAATCCCGGCTCGCGGAAAGGACGCATGCGCGTCGGCCGCGGCATCGGCTCGGGCAAGGGCAAGACCGCCGGCCGCGGCGTCAAGGGCCAGAAGGCCCGCACCGGGGTCGCCATCAAGGGCTTCGAGGGCGGACAGATGCCGCTCCATCGGCGCCTGCCGAAGCGCGGCTTCACCAACATCTTCGCCAAGGAATTCAACGAGGTCGGCCTCGGCCGCGTCCAGGAGGCGATCGACGCCGGCAAGCTCGACGCCAAGGCGACGGTGACCGCCGAGTCCCTGAAGGACGCCGGCGTGATCCGTCGGGTCAAGGACGGCGTCCGGCTCCTCGGCAACGGCGAACTCAAGGCGGCGATCAGCTTTGAGATCGCCGGGGCGTCGAAGCCGGCGATTGCGGCGGTTGAGAAGGCCGGCGGCGCCGTAAAGGTGCTGGTTGCGGCAAAGGCCGAGTAGGGCCCGGAAGGTAGGTACCGATGGCATCGGCGGCTGAGCAGCTTGCGGCCAATCTAAATCTTGGCGCCTTCGCCAAGGCCGAGGCCCTGAAGAAGCGCATCCTGTTCACGCTCGGCGCGCTTCTGGTCTATCGCCTCGGCACCTACATCCCGCTTCCCGGCATCAATCCGCAGGCGCTGGCGCAGGCGTTCAACGCCAATTCGAGCGGCCTGATCGGCATGTTCAACATGTTCTCCGGCGGCGCCGTCAGCCGGATGGCGATCTTCGCCCTCGGCATCATGCCGTACATCTCCTCCTCGATCATCATGCAGCTCATGACGTCGATCGTGCCGACGCTGGAGCAGCTCAAGAAAGAGGGCGAGCAGGGCCGGAAGGTGATCAACCAGTACACCCGCTACGGCACCGTCATCCTCTCGGTGCTTCAGGCCTACGGCATCGCGGTCGGGCTGGAAGGGGCGACCAATGTCGTCCTCGATCCCGGCATGTTCTTCCGCATCACGACGGTGGTGACGCTGACCGGCGGCACGATCTTCCTGATGTGGCTCGGCGAGCAGATCACCAGCCGCGGCATCGGCAACGGCATCTCGCTGATCATCTTCTCCGGCATCGTTGCCAACCTGCCGCATGCGATCACCGGTACGCTCGAACTCGGCCGCGAGGGCGCGCTGTCGACGGCGCTCATCCTCGCCGTCGCCATCGTCGCCATTCTCGTCATCGCCGTGATCGTCTTTGTCGAGCGCGCCCAGCGGCGGCTTCTCATCCAGTATCCGAAGCGCCAGGTCGGCAACCGGATGTTCCAGGGCGATTCCTCGCACCTGCCGCTCAAGATAAACACCTCCGGCGTGATTCCGCCGATCTTCGCGTCCTCGCTTCTCCTGTTGCCGGTGACGCTCGCCAATTTCTCGGCCGGGCAGGGTCCCTCCTGGCTGACCACGATCACCGCCATGATCGGGCATGGCCAGCCGCTCTACATGCTCTTCTACGCCGGGATGATCGTCTTCTTCTCGTTCTTCTACACGGCTGTGGTGTTCAACCCGACCGATACGGCGGACAATCTCAAGAAGCACGGCGGCTTCATTCCGGGGATTCGCCCGGGCGCCAAGACGGCCGAGTATATCGACTATGTGCTCACGCGGATCACGGTGCTCGGCGCCATCTACCTGGTGGCGGTCTGCCTCCTGCCGGAAATCCTGATCAGCTATACCGGCGTGCCGTTCTATTTCGGCGGCACCTCGCTGCTGATCGTGGTGAGCGTCACCATGGATACGGTCGCGCAGGTGCAGGGCCACCTGCTCGCGCACCAATATGAGGGCCTCGTCAAGAAGGCCAAGCTCAGGGGGCGGACACGATGAGACTGATCCTGCTCGGGCCACCCGGCGCGGGCAAGGGAACACAGGCGCAGCGGCTCGTCGCCAAGCACGGGATCATCCAGCTCTCGACCGGCGACATGCTGCGGGCGGCCGCGGCTGCCGGCACGCCGGTCGGCCAGCGTGCCAAGGCGATCATGGACCGCGGCGAACTTGTTCCGGATGATGTGATGGTCGAGATCATCGGCGATCGGTTCGACCGGCCGGATACGGCACGCGGATTCATTCTCGACGGCTTCCCGCGGACGGTCGATCAGGCCAGGGCGCTTGACCGCATGCTTGAAGACCGCGGCATAAGCCTCGACGGCATCATCGAGATCATCGTCGATCACGGGGTTCTGGTCGACCGCATTGCCGGGCGCGCCAGGGAGACCGGCGGTTCGCGCGCCGACGATACCGAGGCGACCGTCGCCAAGCGGCTGGAGGTCTACCGGCAACAGACCGCCCCGGTCGCCGACTATTACCGGCGTAAGGGGACTTTGAAGGCGGTCGACGGCATGGGCTCGGTTGACGAAGTCGCGGCGCGGATCGACCAAAGTCTCCACGCCGGCACGGCCGCTTGACACGCGATGTTGACGGGAAGCCTCGGAATGATTATCTACCGGCACGAAATCTGCACTTGTCGGACGTGCGGTGCCGGTCGCCCAGGAATGGAGGCCGGGCCGCGTTACGCGCGTTCCGGACAGCCCACGGAAGTGATTGGTTCTTTGGCCGTTCATAACGGCCGGCTATAGGAGAAGCGGACTTGGCCCGTATCGCAGGCGTCAATATTCCGACTAACAAGCGCGTGGTCGTCGCGCTCCAGTATATTCATGGCATCGGCGGGACCAAGGCCCATGAGATCATGGCCAAGGTCAACATTCCGGAGAACCGGCGCGTCAACCAGCTTTCCGACGCCGAGGTCATCCAGATCCGCGAGGTCATCGACCGCGACTACATGGTCGAGGGCGACCTTCGCCGCGACGTCGCCATGAACATCAAGCGCCTGATGGATCTCGGCTGCTATCGGGGGCTCCGCCACCGGCGCGGCCTCCCGGTGCGGGGCCAGCGCACCCACACCAATGCGCGGACCCGCAAGGGGCCGGCCCGGCCGATCGCCGGCAAGAAGAAGTAACCCGACGTAGCCAATAGCAAAATAGCGAATAGAGGACAGGAACGGGCGAGAGCATCGGCGGCCGGGGTGGATAGTTCGGCAACTATTCGCAACTCGCTATTGGCTATTCGCCCGGAAAAGGATCGAGATGGCAAAAGATGCAACCCGCGTGCGCCGCCGCGAGCGCAAGAACATCATCTCCGGCGTTGCGCACGTGAATTCGAGCTTCAACAACACGATGATCACCATCACCGACGCCCAGGGAAACACCATTTCGTGGTCCTCGGCCGGCCTGATGGGCTTCAAGGGGTCGCGGAAATCGACACCTTATGCGGCGCAAATGGCGGCCGAGGATGCCGGCAAGAAGGCCTCCGAGCACGGCGTCAAGACGCTCGAGGTCGAGGTTTCCGGTCCCGGTTCCGGCCGCGAATCGGCGCTCCGCGCGCTCCAGTCCGGCGGCTTCACCATTACCTCGATCCGCGACGTGACGCCGATCGCGCATAACGGCTGCCGCCCGCGCAAGCGCCGCCGCGTGTAACCGGAGCGCCCCGAGGGCGCCCGGATTCTCATGTTCATCGCGGCCGATCCCGGGGCCGCAGGCGTCGTCCGTCTCCCACGGACGGCCAATTGACTGAAAGGAAGACGCTCGTGATCCAAAAGAACTGGCAAGAGCTGATCAAACCGAGCAAGCTTGATGTTTCGACCGGCTCAGGCGTGCAGGCCAAGCGCCATGCGACCATCGTCGCCGAGCCGCTGGAGCGCGGTTTCGGCCTCACCCTCGGCAACGCACTCCGCCGCGTGCTCCTCTCCTCGCTGCAGGGCGCGGCGGTGAAAGCCGTGCAGATCGACGGCGTGCTCCACGAGTTCTCCTCGATCAGCGGCGTCCGCGAGGACGTGACCGACATCATCCTCAACATCAAGGAAATCGCCATCAAGATGCACGGTGACGGCCCCAAGCGCATGGTCGTGCGCAAGCAGGGGCCGGGCGTCGTCACCGCGGGCGATATCCAGACCGTGTCGGACATCGAGATCCTCAATCCCGACCACGTGCTCTGCACCCTCGATGAGGGCACCGAGATCCGGATGGAGTTCACCGTCGACAACGGCAAGGGCTACGTCCCCGCCGACCGCAACCGGCCCGAGGATGCGCCGATCGGCCTCATCCCGGTCGACAGCCTCTATTCGCCGGTCAAGAAGGTCTCCTACCGGGTCGAGAACACCCGCGAGGGCCAGGTTCTCGACTACGACAAGCTGACCCTGACGGTCGAGACCGACGGTTCGGTCCGAGCCGACGATGCGGTCGCCTATGCCGCGCGCATCCTTCAGGACCAGCTCTCGATCTTCGTCAACTTCGAGGAGCCGGAGAAGCCGACCACCGAGGTCTCGATCCCCGAGCTTGCTTTCAACCCGGCGCTCCTCAAGAAGGTCGATGAACTTGAGCTTTCGGTGCGTTCGGCCAACTGCCTGAAGAACGACAACATCGTCTATATCGGCGATCTCATCCAGAAGACCGAGGCGGAGATGCTCCGCACGCCGAATTTCGGCCGGAAGTCGCTCAACGAGATCAAGGAAGTGCTCGCCCAGATGGGACTCCATCTCGGCATGGAAGTGCCGAACTGGCCGCCCGAGAACATCGACGAACTGGCCAAACGCTACGAAGACCACTATTGACCAGGTGTCAGAAGGCAGGTGTCAGGTGCCAGCAAAGTCTGGAACCGGCATCGTGCTGACACCTGATACCTGACGATCTTGGAGTCCGAACATGCGCCACCGCAATTCCGGCCGGAGATTGAATCGGTCGTCGAGCCACCGCAAGGCGATGTTCGCCAATCTCGCGGGCTCGCTGATCACCCATGAGCAGATCGTCACGACGCTGCCCAAGGCGAAGGACCTCCGTCCGATCGTCGAGAAGCTGGTGACGCTCGCCAAGCGCGGCGACCTTCACGCGCGCCGGCAGGCGGTCGCCGAGCTCCGCTGATTCCGGTGGTGAAGAAGCTCTTCGAGACGATCGGCCCGCGCTACAAGGACCGCGCCGGCGGCTATACGCGCGTGCTCAAGGCCGGCTTTCGCTACGGCGACAGCGCGGCCGTGGCGGTGATCGAGTTCGTCGATCGCGACACCGAGGCGAAGGGCGCCGAGGACCGCGCCCGCCAGGCAGAAAGCGAAGCGGCGGCGGCGTAGCTTCGGCATCCATTGAAGTGTGTGAAAGGGCGGCTTCGGCCGCCTTTCTTGTTTGGCGCGGCGCTCGTCTCGCGATCGGTCTGGCGTGCGCCGGGCAGGGAAGACCCGCTCTCAGCCGGGTTGTCCGAAGCTGTCACGTCCTTGCCGCATTTGGTGCTAGGTTCGGACCCGGGCGAAGAACTTCGGGCCGGGTGTCGATTTCCATGTCGCGCAATCGTAACGGTGCCGCTTTTCTCGTCGCCGCCGGCCTGATTGCGGCGGCGCCGGCCGCCGCCGATCAATGGCGGATCGTCCCGGAATCTGAGCACGCAGGTGCAGTATTCCTTCGCGCCGATCGTCAAGCGCGTCGCGCCGGCGGTGGTCAATGTCTACGCCTCGCGGGTCGTGGCGCAGTCGCGTCTCCCCGTTCATTGCCGATCCCTTCTTCCGCCATTTCTTCGGCGACGGCGCGGATCTCGGCCGCCCCGACCAGCGCGTGCAGCGCTCGCTCGGCTCCGGCGTCATCATCGACCGCTCCGGCATCATCGTCACCAACCATCACGTCATCGCCAATGCCGACGAGATCAAGGTGGCGCTCTCCGACCGGCGCGAGTTCGATTGCGATGTCATGCTCAGCGACGAGCGGACCGACCTCGCCGTGCTCAAGATCAAGGGCGATCCGGCGGCGACCTTCCCTACGTCGAATTCGGCGATTCCGACCAGCTCGCAGGTCGGCGACCTGGTGCTCGCCATCGGCGATCCCGTTCGGCGTCGGCCAGACCGTGACCAGCGGCATCGTCTCGGCGCTGGCGCGGACGCAGGTCGGCGTCTCCGACTATCAGTTCTTCATCCAGACCGACGCGGCGATCAATCCGGGCAATTCCGGCGGGCGCGCTGATCGACATGTCGGGGCAAGCTCGTCGGCATCAACACCGCGATCTATTCCCGCACCGGCGATTCGAGCGGCATCGGCTTCGCCATTCCCTCCAACATGGTGCGGGTCGTCGCCGAGTTCGGCGAAGGCCGGCGGCGGCCATGTCCGGCTGCCGTGGATGGGCGTCCGCTTCCAGGAGGTGACCGCCGATATCGCCGAAGGCCTCGGCCTGACGACGCCGCGCGGCGCGCTGGTCACCGATGTCAGCCGCGACAGTCCCGGCGCGCGCGCCGGGCTCAAGACCGGCGATCTCGTGGTCTCCGTCGACGGAGTCGAGATCGACGACCCGTCCGCGCGTGAACTACCGCCTTGCGACCAAGGGGATCGGCGCCACCGCGACGCTCGGCGTCGTCCGCGACGCGCAAGCCAATATGCGGCGAAGCTGATCGCTCGAAGCCGCACCGGAGACCGTGCCGCGCGACGAGATCGAGATCGCCGGCTTCTCGCCGTTCACCGGCGCGACGGTGGTCAACCTGTCGCCCGCGGTCGCCGAGGAGCTCGCCTATGACGGCGATCCGAAGGGGTCATCGTCAGCGGCGTCGCCGGCGGGCTCGGTGGCGGACGATGCCGGGCCTCGCGCGCGGCGACGTGGTCGTCGAGGTGAACGGCGTCCCCATCGGTTCGACCCGACACCTCGCAGACGGTGTGCGCCGCGCGCGTCCGCTCCTGGGACATCGTCATCGAGCGGACGGGCGGCTGATCCGCTCCCATTTCCGCGCCTGAGGCGGCCCTCGATCGGCCTCGAGTCCATCAGACGTCGTAGCGGAAGATCCTGAGCCCGTCGGTCGGGTCGACGAAGAGCTGCCGCGCCGACGAAAAGCCGGCCTCTCGCCCGAGCGCCAGCCATCCCGAGGCGGTCTCGGGCAGGTCGCAGGTGATGATGTGGTGGGCGATCTGGTCCCATCTCGGACTGGTTCAGCATCGTCCACAGCGGCCGTGGATATCGAGAAAGCGGCGGATGAAGGTGTCGCGGTCCTCCCCATCGCGCCGCGATGGCTCGAAGAGGATGAAGAAGCTGCCGGTCGCGGCGCGGATTGCCTTGAGCAGCTTCAGCTTGTCATCGGTGACGAGGTGGTGGATCGAGAGGCCGCACCAGGCGATGTCGGCCGGCTCGGGGCGCTCCTCGATGCGCGGTGACGAAGTCTTCGTGGTCGAGGTCGATTTCGTACGGCATTCCCGTCGAGCTTGGCCGCGGCAAGCTCGATCGCCGGTTCCGACAGGTCGATCCCGTGGTAGTGGGCGACTTTCGTTCCCGCGCAGGGCCTGGGTCATCAGGCTCGCGTCGCCGCAGGCAATATCGAGGAACGCGAACGGCTCCGACCGCGCCGTCAGGGCGTCATGGAGCACCTTGCCGGCGGCCTTGTGCGACAGGCACGTCCGAGTCGACCAGCTTCTGGTAGGTTGCCCACTGCTTCTGGAACTGTTCGAGCGCGCCGGCGTCGACCACGGCCCCGCCGGGCTGGAACTGATGGATGTGGACATTGACCATTCTGAGCATCCACGCTGTATCGCCGGAACCGAATAACCATTCTAGACGCAAAATCCTTAGATTTGGTATGCGGCCGGAGCGCCGCGGTGTCCAGGGTGATAGGATTCCGGCCCAAGGCTCCGGCAAGGACAAGTCTTGGCGAAGAAGACGACAGCGACGCTTTTCGAGGCGGCCGGTCTCGCCGAGGCGCGCGCCGCGTCCGCTCGCCGACCGGCTCAGGCCGGAGCGGCTCGCCGATGTCGTCGGCCAGGATCATCTCCTCGGCCCGAACGGCGCGCATCACCCGCATGCTCGACTCGGGTTCCCTCGGCTCGTTGGTCTTCTGGGGGCCGCCGGGAACCGGGAAGACCACGGTGGCGCGTCTCCTCGCCGACGCCACCGACCTCGAATTCGTCCAGATCTCGGCAGTCTTCTCCGGCGTCGCCGATCTCAAGAAGGTGTTCGACGCCGCGCGCAACCGGCGCGAGGTCGGCAGGGGGACGCTGCTCTTCGTCGACGAGATCCATCGCTTCAACCGCGCCCAGCAGGATTCCTTCCTGCCGGTGATGGAGGACGGCACGGTGACGCTGGTCGGCGCCACCACCGAGAACCCGTCCTTCGAGCTCAACGCCGCGCTTCTGTCGCGGGCCCGCGTCCTGGTCTTCCGGCCGCTCGATGCCGAGGCGATGGAGAAGCTCCTCGCCCGCGCCGAGGGGGAGGAGGGGCGGAAGCTGCCCCTTGATGAAACGGCGCCGCGACATGCTGATCGGCATGGCCGATCGCGACGGCCGCGCCGCGCTGACGCTCGCCGAGGAAGTCTGGCGCGCCGCGCGCGCCGGCGAGGTTTTCGGCGCCGGCCGAATTCCAGGAGGTCGTCCAGCGCCGCGCTCCCGTCTACGACAAGAGCCAGGACGGCCACTACAACCTCATCTCGGCGCTGCACAAGTCGGTCCGCGGCTCCGATCCCGACGCCAGTCTCTACTATCTCGCCCGCATGCTCGATGCCGGCGAGCAGCCGCTCTATATCGGCCGGCGGCTGGTCCGCATGGCGATGGAGGATATCGGGCTCGCCGACCCGCAGGCGCTCGTCGTCGCGCTCGCCGCTAAGGACGCCTACGACTATCTCGGCTCGCCCGAGGGCGAGCTGGCGCTCGCCGAGGCGGCCGTCTATCTCGCCACCGCGCCGAAGTCGAACGCCGTCTACACCGCCTTCGGCGAGGCGACCCGGATTGCCAAGGAGCGCGGTTCGCTGGCGCCGCCGAAGATCATCCTCAATGCGCCGACCGGGCTGATGCGGAAGGAAGGCTACGGTTCCGGATATCGCTACGACCACGACCAGCCCGACGCTTTCTCCGGGCAGGATTATTTTCCGGAGGAGCTTGGCCGCCAGCAATTCTACGATCCGCCCGACCGCGGCTTCGAGCGCGAGATCAGGAAGCGGCTCGACTACTGGTCGAAGCTCCGGCGGGAACGATAATGCGTTCGACTAAATCAATAAATTTGATCGCCCTTACGGCATGTGCGAGCACTTCCTCCGGAGTATCATTTATAACTACGGTCAGAAAATCATTATGAACAATAAGATTTCTAAGATGCCCAATTTTGACGAAACTCTTCATCGCCTCACGATATTCGGGATCTCCATTCATTAGTGCGTTAGCACTTTGCAAAAAATCGGACCCGAACAGAGAGAAAAAGACATTTGCATTTCCGTCTTCCCATCTAAACCAAGTATGGTACTGTCGATCGATCCCCTTACGATGACAAAATTTCAGAACATATTCATCACTTTCGGTCCGAGCCGTGATACCTCTCACGACCGTATCACGAAGAGCGTTCTCAAATTGACTGGCAGCTGCGATAGCGAGAGATTTGGCGAATGTGTTTTGCGCAGTTTGTGCTAGGGAAACCTCGCCTCTGTTATACAGTACATCTATGATAGCCAATTGCGCATCGTAAAACAGGCGAATAACCTCGGCGTTCATGACAGCAGTGCATCCCTAACCTTCTCATAGCGAACCTTCACATTGGACGTTTGACCTGTGGAGAAGCGGGTGGCCCGCACGAACGCGTCATCGGTGCGGAGCGCTTGGAAGCGATCCGCGCTAACTGGAGGTACAGAAGTGGTGCGCGCTCGATAAGCCGGTTCACAGAGTGTGCGGAACGCTGCTTCGAAGAAAGCTATGTTGAAACGGGTACGTTCCGTTACCGAAAAAACAGATCTTGGAAGGTCTCTAACGGTCGTTAAAAAAGCAACAATCAAGGATTGCGCGTATGCCGTTTCTTCACTTTCGTATTTTTCTTGCCTTCTTTGCAAATTGGTTCAAAAAACTGCCCATGGGCTCTCGATAATTATCTCCATCTACCAACATCGCAAAAGCTCGAAGTAATACCTCTGAGTCCTTTAGGTGCAGGTCTGGTTGCTTCTTACCGGTTAAATGCAGCCATTCTTCGGTAAAAGTAATTTGGTCAAGCATGCCCATAAAGTGTGACGAATACAAGCTAGCGCGAATTTCCTGAGTCGTGAGGTTAATCCCACCGGTGTTAAGTCGATTGAATATCTCGAAGACGGATGAGTTGTCATCTTCTCTGGGAGAGGTTTGCTTTATTACCACATTTCTGATTGTGGCCAGATTAAATGACGCTTGATAATCATCCAATGTGGAGTAGTTTTTCCCGTGAAATCGATAGAAAGTGTGAGGAGTTGCGCCTGGTAGGACTAAGTTAAATCGGGAAAAATATGCGTCATCTTCAAAGATAGTAGCAGGAATCTCGCCGTGTTCAGCAAAAATCTTTCTAAGCTCTAGCCGTCTAGCTTCTTTCGGAAACCGAGACTTATAAAAATAGAAAATAGACATTAGCCGCTGTTGACCATCTATAACTAGAAAGGAGTTTCGCGCCTCCTCATAGAGAAAAATCTGAGGAATAGGAAGTCCTATCAATATTGACTCGATAAGTTTTGAGGCTCGCTCGATATCTCACACGTAGTTGCGTTGGAAGCTCGGAATTTTGACAACTCCTGAACTCGACGAAGTCGCATATTGTCTTAACATTAAAATCGTTCGGGGTAGAGGTAATTTGATAATCCTTGAAGCTTGCTTCAGCGATCTCGGTGTCGTCTCCGTCAAACTTTGTGGTCGTTCCTGCGTCATCCATATCTACAACTCCAAGAGGTCTTCGCTGAGGTTAATGGTAGCGCGATGAGGTTGTCCATGGCTAATTCCCTCCAAGCCAAGCGAATGGGGGCTGGGTTTCTCCCTTGGGAGGCCCTCTGTTGCCCGGGCGAGAAGGCCGGTGATATAGGGCAGCGGGCCGCTCCGGGCGTTTCACCATGACTGGACACAGATGGCGATCGACAAGGATACGGTGACGCGTGTCGCGCGGCTGGCGCGGATCGCGGTCAGCGACGAGGAAGCGGAAGCCCTCCGCGGCGAGCTCAACGCCATTCTCGGCTTCGTCGAACAGCTCAACGAGGTCGACGTGACCGGCGTCGAGCCGATGACCGCCGTGGTTCATATGGCGATGAAGACGCGGCGGGACGCGGTCACCGAGGGCGACCAGGCGGAGAAGATCCTCGCCAACGCGCCGACCCGCGCCGGCAATTTCTTCATCGTGCCGAAGGTCATCGAGTAATGGGCGAGCCGCGACTCCCGGCATGAGCGATCTCACCGCGCTCACCATCGCCGAACTCCGCGACGGGCTTTCGGCGCGGAAATTCTCCGCGACCGAGCTGACCCGCGCCTATCTCGCCAATATGGAGGCGGCGCGCGGGCTCAACGCCTATATCGTCGAGACCCCCGAGAAGGCGCTCATGATGGCCGCCGAATCGGATCGCCGTATTGCGCGCGGCGAAGCGCGGCGGCTCGAAGGCGTGCCGCTCGGCATCAAGGACCTCTTCTGCACCGAGGGCGTGCACAGCCAGGCCGGCAGCCGCGTCCTTGCCGGCTTCAGGCCGGGCTACGAGTCGACCGTCACCGCCAATCTCTGGGCGGATGGCGCGGTGATGCTCGGCAAGCTCAACATGGACGAGTTCGCCATGGGCTCGTCGAACGAGACCTCGGCCTATGGCCCGGTGGTCAATCCCTGGCGCTCGACCGGCTCGAACGCGCCGCTGGTTCCGGGCGGCTCGTCGGGCGGCTCGGCGACCGCGGTCGCGGCCTGGCTCTGCGCCGGCGCCACCGCTACCGACACCGGCGGCTCGATCCGCCAGCCCGCCGCCTTCACCGGCACCGTCGGCATCAAGCCGACCTACGGCCGCTGCTCGCGCTGGGGGATGATCGCCTTCGCTTCTTCCCTCGACCAGGCCGGGCCGATCGCACGCGACGTCCGCGACGCGGCAATCCTGCTGCGCTCGATGGCGAGCGCCGACCCAAAGGACACCACCTCGGTCGACATGCCCGTCCCCGACTACGCGGCGGCGATCGGGCAGGGGATCAAGGGTCTCCGGATCGGGGTGCCCAGGGAATACCGGCTCGACGGGATGCCGCCCGAGATCGAGGCGCTCTGGGACGAGGGGAAGGAATGGCTGGCCGCGGCCGGGGCCACGATCGAGGACATCTCGCTGCCGCACACAAGATATGCGCTGCCCGCCTACTACATCGTCGCGCCGGCGGAAGCCTCGTCCAACCTCGCGCGCTATGACGGCGTCCGCTACGGCCTTCGCGTCCCGGCCGACGACATCGTCTCGATGTACGAGAAGACACGCGCAGCGGGCTTCGGCAAGGAGGTGAAGCGGCGCGTGATGATCGGCACCTATGTCCTCTCGGCCGGCTATTATGATGCCTATTATCTCCGCGCCCAGCGCGTCCGCACGCTGATCAAGCGCGATTTCGAGATCGTCTTCGACGCCGGCATCGACGCGATCCTGACGCCGGCGACGCCGAGCGCCGCGTTCGGCCTGGAGGCGATGGCGCTTGCCTCGCCGATCGAGATGTACCTGAACGACATCTTCACCGTCACCGTCAACATGGCGGGCCTGCCCGGCATCGCGGTGCCGACGGGGCTGACCTCGGACGGTCTGCCCCTCGGCCTCCAGGTGATCGGCCGGCCCTTCGACGAGGAGATGCTGTTTCGCACCGGCAAGATCATCGAGGACGCCGCCGGCCATTTCCATCCGGCGAAATGGTGGTCGTAAGGCGGCTCGCGACCGGCGGGCGCGCGGGTGGCGATCGGCGATACGACGGTGTAGCCTCGGTTGCGTTCAAACCCAGGGAGGATGGCGGCATGTCGGGATCGGACCAGCACGCGCAACTCGCGGCGCTGCAGAACTCGCTCAAGGACGACAAGCCGCCCGCCAATTTGAGCGGTCCGCTCGAGGCCCACTGGCATGCCGGCAAGGGCAACTTTGCGCGCGCCCTCCAGCTGATCGAGAAGGACACGAGCCAGGACGCCGCCTGGGTGCGCGCCCACCTTCACCGTCGCAAGGGCGAGAGCGACCAGGCGGCGACCTGGTACGACAAGGCCGGACGCAATCCCTCCCTGAGCCCCGTCGACATGGAATGGTCGGAGGTCGCTGCCGGGCTGCTCCTCCACGAGTGACCATGATCGGGCCTTGGCGCGGAGCGGCGAGATGGATATCGCGGAGTTCAAGCGGTCACTTTCGTCCGGGACGCCGCCGGCGGGCCTCAGCGCGCCGGTGACGGCGCTGTGGCACGCGGGCAAGGACGACTGGTCGAAGGCCCATGGCATCGTTCAGGACGATGACAGCGCCGCTGCGGCCTGGGTCCATGCCCATCTTCACCGGGTCGAGGGCGACCTCGACAACGCGCGGTATTGGTACCGGCGGGCCGGCAAGCCCGCGTCGGACATGCCGCTCGACGACGAGTGGGAAAGTATCGGGGCTGCGTTACTAGCCGAGCGCCAAAGCCGATGACCTGAAGTTGAGTCACATCCTCAAGGTGGTCTGGTAGTGAAGCATGACCCCTCGACGTCATTCCGGCGAAAGCCGGAATCCATCACTGCCGGACCAATCTGGCCAATCGCAGGCTGATGGGCAGTTCGCGATGGGCCCGGGCTGAAGTTTACCCCCGACCGCGATCGGGCCGGGGCGACAGAAAGCGTGGCGTCCTGGTCGCTCACGCCAGTAACCGAAGAGAGTCGAACCTGGACTCATCACGCGCTGATCGCCCTCCCGGCTGAGCCTCACGGGATGATGTTCTCCTTGCGGAGCCGGTCGAACAGCGAGCGGAACGAGTTCCCAGCTGTTCTGGTAGTCGAGGAATCCGAGAGCCCGGCTCCGGCCCATGTCGGTGAAGCACTCGATCGGCCGGCAGAAATCGATGTCGACATGCCACCACGGGGCGATCGTCTCGATCGGGTCGGCGCGGAGGCCGTGCTTCGCGACGATCTTCGCCCAATCGCCGCCGATATCCTTGAAGCGGACGGCGAGCGGCTCCTCGTGGCCGGGATAGGGCGCGACGGGAACCCCGAAATAATCGGCGATTCTCGCCCACATGGTGCGCCAGCGGAAATGATCGCCGTTGACGACGTTGAACGCCAGGTTGGCCGCCTTCGGCTCGGTCGCCTCCCACTCGAGGTGGCGGGCGAGGAGACGTGCGTCAGTGACGTCGACGACGCCGTTATAGGACACCGGCGAACCCGGGAAAACGAAGGGAATGCCTGTCTCGCGCGCGAGCGTCGCATAGACGGCAAGCGACGTCCCGAGGTTCATCGCCGCGCCCGGGCCATAGCCGATGATGGTGTGCGGACGAGCCACCGACCAGTTGAAGCCGTGCTTGCCGGCAAGCTCAAAGAGCACGTCCTCCTGGGCGTAGTAGAAATTGTCGCCGGGGACGCGCGGCATCTCTTCGGTGAACGGCGTCTCGACCGGGGTGGCGGCGTAATTGTCGAAGGGGCCGAGATAATGCTTGAGGCCGGTGACGAGCGCGGCGTGACGCAGGCTTCCCGCCTCGGCGAGCGTTCCGAGGCCGTTCCTGACCATCAGCGCGTTGACCCGGCAATTCTCGGGTTCGTTCTCCTGGCGGCTCCAGGTGCAGTAGAAGGCGTGGGTCGCGTCCTTGATCGCGCCAAGAGCCGTGCGCGTCGAATCCGCATCGGTGAGGTCGCAGGTGATCGCCCGCGCTCCCGGCAGGTCGTCATGCGGACGGCGGGAGACGCCGATCACCTCCCAGCCGCCGGTAGCCGCAAGCCGCTCGCCGACATTGCGGCCGATCACCCCGCTCACGCCAAAAACCACCGCCGTCTTCTTGTCTGCCATCCTCATCTCCCCAGTTCGGTCCGTAGCCGCTGGCGTCGCATAGACGCCTTCGAAGCCCGGCATAGACCATTTGCGCCGGATCGGACACGTCCGGAACAGATCAAATTGCCTCTCCTAGGAGCTTTTGGTTTCACAACCGCATCGTACGGGGCCGCGTCCTCCGCGGGCCCCGCGAAAAAGTTCACTTCGGACATCCATGGGGCGGACAATGCCGCCGGAGACCCACTATAGATTTTGGGAGGGCGGCGTCGATCCGCTCCACAACAGACGCGCTGCAGGGAGGGCAAATTCCCATGGATACCAATCTCAAAGGCAAGACGATCCTGATCACCGGGGCGGCCAAGGGCATCGGCCGCGCGAGCGCCGTGGCATTTGCCGCGGAGGACGCCAATCTCGCGCTTGTCGATATCGACCGCTCCGAACTCGGCAAGGTCGCCGATGAGGTGAAATCCAAGGGGAGCCAGGTCGGAATGGGGATCGCCGATCTCTCGACCTGGGCGGGCGTTTCCGCGGGCATCGACGACGCGCTCAAAGCCTTCAACGGCGACGTCGATGTGCTCGTCAACAATGTCGGCACCGGTTTCGTCCGCACCTTCGATCAGCTCACCGACGACGACTGGGAAGCGACCTTCCAGGTCAACTTCATGAGCGGCGTCCGGGCGTGCCGCAAGGTGCTGCCGCGCATGCGCGCGCGGAAGAGCGGCGTGATCGTCAACAACACCTCCGATCTCGGCAGGCAACCGGAAGCGGTGCCGATCGACTATTCCTCGCTCAAATCGGCTCTGATCGCCTTCACCAAGGGCCTTGCCCGCGCCGAAGGGCCGAATATCCGGGTCAACGCGGTCGCTCCCGGCCCGGTGTGGACTCCGTTCTGGACGAAGCCGGGCGGTTTCGCGGACACCTTCGCGGCCTTCCACAAGATGCCGCCTCAGGAGGCGGTCGAGCACGAGCTCAAGCTTCGCCAGATGCCGCTCGCCCGCCTCGGCAAGCCGGAGGAGGTCGCCAACGTCATCGTTTTCCTCGCCTCCGATCTCGCGTCCTTCGTCACGTCCGCGGTATGGGGCGTGGATGGCGGGACGATCCGGAACATCACCTGAGGATTTCCCGGAGACAGGGTCGGATCCCGAAATACCGTCGCCGGGTCGAGGCCGACGCCGGTCGCGGGAGAAAATGCGTCCACGCCGGGAATAAATCGCCGGCTCCGCGAGTCTCCTTCGTGAAGCGCCCATGACGGGCTTTCCCGAAGGAGGAGAATATGAGCGGAAAACGCGATGATGAGGCCGGAGGCATCAGCCGCCGCCACGCCCTCGAATGCATGATCTGGGCGGGTACCGGCATCCTGTGGACGATGTCGGGCGGGGTCCCGAAATCGCTGAGCCTTCTCGGCGATGCCGAAGCGGCGGAAGCCTCCGCCTTCACCTTCCTGCAGATCAGCGACAGCCACATCGGCTTCGACAAACCGGCCAATCCCGACGCACTGGCGACGCTTGAGGAAGCCATCGCCAAGGTCGGCGCGCTGCCGCAAAAGCCGGCCTTCCTGATCCATACCGGCGACATCACGCATCTGTCCAGGCCCGAGGAATTCGACAACGCCGCCCAGGCGATCGGCGGCGCCCGGCTCGACGTCCACTATGTGCCGGGCGAACACGACTTCATCGACGAGGTGCCGGGCCAGTCCTATCTCGGCCGCTACGGCAAAGGGACGAAGGGCTCCGGCTGGTATTCCTTCGATGATCACGGCGTCCACTTCGTCGGGCTGGTCAACGTCGTCGATCTCAAGGCCGGCGGCCTCGGCCGGCTCGGCCCCGATCAGCTCGCCTGGCTCGCCGACGATCTTGGCGGCCAGGCGGATTCGACGCCGATCGTGGTCTTCGCCCACATCCCGCTGTGGACGGTCTACGCCGATTGGGGCTGGGGCACGGACGACGGCATGCAGGCGATCCAGCTCCTCAGGCGCTTCGGCTCGGTGACCGTCCTCAACGGCCATATCCATCAAATCGTCCAGAAGGTCGAAGGCAACATGGTCTTCCACACGGCCCGCTCGACTGCCTTTCCGCAGCCGGCGCCGGGTATGGCCAAAGGGCCGGGGCCGATGCTCGTCCCGGCGGACCAGCTCCGTTCCGTGCTCGGCATCTCGAGTGTTGAAGTGCGCACCGGCGAGCGGCGGCTCGCCATTACAGATACGACTCTCGCGAGCTGACCCGATGCTCGACCGAATGGAGGGCCCCTTGGCCAGGAATTTCGCCAGGAGAACCGGGGGGCGCGCCGGCTTTGCCGCCGCAGCGCTCGCCGTAATGATTGTCGCCGGCCAGTCGGGAACAGCGGCGGCCGTGGACGCAAAGGTGACGATTGCCAACTTCACCTTCGATCCGCCGACGCTCACCGTGCCGGTCGGCACGACCGTCACCTGGACAAACGAGGACGACATTCCGCACGTCGTCGCCGAAAAGGACGGAGCGTTCCGTTCGAAGGCCCTCGACACCGGCGACACGTACACGCGGACATTCTCGACCGCCGGTACGGTCGCGTACTATTGCGCCATCCACCCGCACATGACCGGCAGGATCGTGGTCACTCCCTGACGTGCGCATGCAAATGACCTCGTCGCCGCCGGCCGGATCGCCCGAGCCGACATGGGCGGCCAGGTTGCGTCTGGTCGCGTCGCCCGGTCGGCAGGGACGCGACGGCGGCATCCTGCCCGGGCCGCACGGCAAGGAACTCGAGGCGAGCGGCCAGCCGCCCGCGGGTGAGGCGTCACGTCACGCTTCCATGAGTCCGGCATGGCTTGACCGGACCAGGGAAGCTGCTAGCGGATCGACCGTGCCGGACAAAACCGATCAGGCCCGTTTCGCCGAGGTCTTCCTGCCATACCTCGACGACGCCTATCGGTTGGCGCGTTGGCTCGCCGGGACGCGCGCCGACGCCGAGGATATCGTGCAGGAGGCGTCGTTGCGCGCCTTCCGCGGCATCGCCGGATTCCGCGGCGCGGAGGCCCGTGCCTGGACGCTCAGCATCGTGCGGAACGTCGCCTATACCTGGCTCTCGAAACACCGGTCCTCGGCATTGGTCCTCGGCGATGATCTCGACCCGGCCGAGCAGAAGCAGGCCGAGATGGCGGCGGATGCCGGCACCCCGTCCCCCGAAACGGCGGTCATCGCGCAGAACGAGGTGGACCGTTTGCGCGCCCAGGTCGCTCGGCTGCCGGCAGTGTTCAGCGAGGTCCTGATCCTCAGGGAGATCAACGAGCTTAGCTACCGCGAGATTGCCACCCTGGTCGGCGTGCCTGTCGGCACCGTCATGTCGAGGCTGGCCCGCGCCAGGCAGATGCTGGTCGCGGCGATGGAAGGACGAGCGAAATGAACGCTCCGGACGAAGACGAGCGGCGCGAGCTGCTTGGCGCCTATCTCGATGGCGAGCTCGACGCGATGGCGTCGAAACGCCTCGAGGAGCGCCTCGCCGCGGAGCCCGACCTCGCCGGCGACTATGCCCGACTGGCCGGGCTTCGCGCGACGCTCCGTTCCGATATCGACGAGGACGTGCCGTCGGCCGATTTCCGCAGGCGGATCGAAGCCCGGTTCGCCACGCCTCCTCCCGCCCGCAGCCGGTCGTGGCGGGCCCTTGCCGCGTCGCTCATCGTCGGCATTTTCATCGGCGCCGGCGCCACCTTTGGGCTACTGCAGCGCGGGCCGGCTGAATTGATCGGGGAACAGGTCGTCGGCGCTCACATCCGTGCCCTGATGGCGCCCCAGCCGGCGGACATCGCCTCCTCCGACCATCACACGGTCAAGCCGTGGTTCGACGGCAAGCTGCCCTTCGCGCCGGTCGTGATCGACCTCGCCGGTCAGGGATTTCCTTTGGTCGGCGGGCGGATCGACGTGGTCGGGCTTGAGCCGGTGCCGGCCCTCGTCTATGGCGCCGGCAAGCACCTCATCAGCCTGGTCGAGATTCCGGACGGCACGGCTTCCCCCGTGATGGCGCGCGGCGACTACCGCGGATACGAGACGCTGACCTGGGGGGAGGGCGGCATCACCTACTGGGTGGTTTCCGATGCAAGCGACCAGTCGCTGCAGGCGTTCGTCGAAGCGCTCCGCTCGGCGGCCGGCGCGACGGGAGCGAGCAGCCCCGATGGGTCGAACACGATCGAACAAAAACCGGCGGCCGGGGAATAAAGCCCGTCACGTGCAGCTCGCGCTGACGCTCGACGAGATGAACTGCATCTCGGCCATCGGCTCGCACGACCCGGCCACCGTCAGGGACTTTTGCGGCGGCTGACGCCGTTGCCGGCCCGGCGACCCGGCCTTCCCTACTCATCGGCGGCGCAATCCCTTGCGGTTCCTACGCTGTCGGAAACCTGCCGGTTCAGACTCGCGGTTCGCCGCCCGAGAGGAGATCGGCGATCGAGCCGCCGGTGTGACAGGCGCGGACCGCCTCGGCGAAAACACCGGCGACGCCGAGCACGGTCAGCCGCTTGTCGAGTTTTTCCGCCTCCTCGGCCGGCGGCGTCACGGTGTCGGTGATGACGATCCGGTCGATTTCACCCGCGCCGAGAATGTCGCCGGCGCCTTTGGCGAAGAGGCCGTGGGTCGCGGCGACGTGAACGCGCCTCGCTCCGCGCGCCCGGCACGCCAATGCCGTGCGGGCCATGGTTCCGCCGGTGCTGATCATGTCGTCGATGACGATCGCCTCCCGGCCCTCCACATCGCCGGCAAATAATGCGCCGCTCACTTCACCCGAGCTCCGGTGCTTCTCCATGATGCCGGCGGATACCGGCCGGCCAAGCCGGGTTTCGAGCGTCAGACGGAAGAGATCGGCCCGCTTGATGCCGCCGGGATCGGGAGAGACAACCGCCACCGGCGCCTCTCCGACCTCGGCCGCGAAGTGGTCGGCGATGACGAGATTGGCGTCGAGGTGATCGGTGCCGCAGCGAAAGGCGTTCTGGAAGGCGGCGGGATTGTGCACCTCCATGGTCATCATCCGGTCGGCGCCGACCGCCTCGAACAGTTCGGCGACATATCGCGTCGTCACCGGATCGCGGGGCTTGGTCTTGCGATCCTTTCGCGCATAGCAGAGATAAGGCGCCACCGCCGTCACCCGCGCCGCCGCGGCGTCCTTGAGCGCGCCGATGAAGAAGAGCATCCGGCAAAGCTTGTCGTTGGGACTCTGTCCGGCCTCGCCGTAGAGGCTGTGCACGACATAGACATCGCGGTTGCGGACGTTGACGAGGGGCCGGATCTTCTGCTCGCCGTCCTCGAAGTTCCTCTCCTCGATTGCCGCGAGCGCGACGCCGAGCGCCGCCGCCACGCGCTCCGCAAAAGGCTGGCTCGAGCCGATGGCGAAGAGGAGAGGGGGTTCGGAGGGGGGGCGGATCATCGTATGGGCTCCCACCCCGATATACATGCAAGAAGAATCCGGGTCGAAGATTTTGAGGCGGATCAAGTCGCGCCGGTTCGACCTACGGTAGCAGATCAAGTTCGGGGAAGCGGCGAGGCATGGATGGGCCGATGACGATGGGCGCCGACGTCGGACTGGCCGAGAAGATCGGGTTTCTCGCCGATCCCCGATCCTACCCCGGCCGGCGCAAGCCGCCGATCCGCCGCGAGACCCACATGTCCTGCGTCTTCATGGTCGGCGACAAAGTCTACAAGCTCAAGAAGCCGGTCAGATTCTCCTATCTCGATTTCTCCACCCTCGATCGCCGGGAGGCCGCCTGCCGGGCGGAGATTGCGGTCAATCGGCGGCTTGCGCCGGGTGTCTATCTCGGCGTGGCGCCGATCACGCGGTCGCACGGGCGGCTCTCGATCGGAGGGTCCGGGACGGTCGTCGATTGGCTGGTCGTCATGCGCCGGCTTTCCGCCGACCTCATGCTCGACCGTGCCCTCGCTATGGGTGAAGTCGGCGAGCACGAGATCGAGCGCGTCGCCGCCACGCTCGGCGAATTCTATCGCCGCGCGAGACCCGTCTTCATCGCGCCGGCGACGCATCTGGCGGAGTGGCGGGCGCACATCGCCAAGAATCGCCGGGAATTGTCCGATCCGCGGTTCGACCTCGATCCGGGGCTCCTGTTCAGGATCGACCGGGCGCAGCGCCGGTTCGTCTCCGAGCGTGGCTTCCTTCTGGCGGAGCGGGCGAGGCGCGGACGCATCGTCGACGGTCACGGCGATCTTCGGCCCGAGCACATCTGGCTCGGCGAGCCGATGGCCGTCATCGATCGGCTCGAGTTCAATCCGAGCTTGCGGCGATGCGATCCGTTCGACGAGATTGCCGCGCTCGCCATCGAATGCGAGCAGCTCGGATTCGACTGGGCCGGCGAGCGCCTGTTGCGCCTCATCGAACGCGGGCTTCGCCGGCGCATTCCGTCGATCCTGCTCGCCTTCTACCGGTGCTACCGCGCCACGCTGCGCGCGCGGCTCGCGATTGCCCACCTCCTCGTTCCGCAATGCCGAACGCCTGAGAAATGGCGGCTCCTCGCCGGCCGCTACCTGGCGATCGCCGAGAAGGAGGCGCGCCGCATCGAGCGGGCGATCGGGGAATGCCGGCGTCCGGCCCGGGCCGCGTAGGGCGGGCGATGGAGTAACGAAACCCGCGCCGCCTGCCTTCCACCCTTGAGTCTCCTCATGGGGCGCTCGGCATGCGGACGCGGGCCCGTTCGCCATGGTTCTTCGGCAGATCGGTTGGTTGCCTCGTCGGATCCGCGTCTGTGGGAACGCCTCACCGCTTGCTTCGCCGATCTTGCCTCCGCACGGCGCGGGATCAAATTATGACTATGCGCGGCCGGCGCTTTGATCTGCCGCAACGTGACCGGCCAAGGGAACTCTAGGCTCGCAATCGCGCTTTCATCGATATCGACGAACGCAAGGAAATCCTCCCGATGCCAGGCAAGATCGTAAACGACACCGATCCCTCCGATTTCCCCCTGACGATATCGACCGATCAGGTCTGCTTCGTCATCATCAAGGCGCGCGAGTTCGACGTGAAGGAAGCGCCCTCGGAACCGGATCCCGGCTCCAACCCGAGCGACGATCACGAAATCTCGGTCCTCGAGGATCTTCCGGACGATCCGGTTGTCGACGAGCTGACCTCGTTCATCGATGCAATGGACGAGGACGAGCAGGTCGATCTGGTCGCCCTGGCATGGCTTGGCCGCAGCGACTACACCGCGGCGGACTGGCAATCGGTCCGTGCCGAGGCTGCCGCCGCCCACAACAACGCAACCGCGAGCTACCTCCTTGGCATGCCGCTTCTCGGCGATTTCCTTGAGGAGGGGCTGTCGTTGCTCGGCCGCTCCTGCGAGGAGTTCGAGATCGACAGGCTGTAGGCGCCTCCGGGCTCGCGGCCGCATCGTTCTCAACCGAAATCGGGACAAAACAGGAAGACTGAATCATGGAAACACCGGCCGAGATCGACTTTCAGAACATGGGCCCGTTGCCCGAGGTCCGCGACGAGATCGCGAGGCACCTCGAGCAGCTCGAGAAGCGCTTCGGGCGCATCACCGCCTGCCGCATCGTCATCAAGGGACCGGGCCAGCACCATCAGGTCGGCGGCCTCTACGAGGTCAACGTCCATCTCGCCATGCCAAACGCCAAGGACGTGAGCGTCGCGCGGACCCCGCAGAACGACGAGCGTTATGCCAACCTGCCCTTCGCCCTCAACGACGCCTTCAAGCGCGCCCGCCGCCAGCTTCAGGACCGGG
Source organism: uncultured Alphaproteobacteria bacterium (assembly GCA_963792845.1). Lineage (GTDB taxonomy): Bacteria > Pseudomonadota > Alphaproteobacteria > Rhizobiales > Kaistiaceae > Bauldia. The sequence continues at coordinate 49,406 of CAWBXW010000015.1, read as the reverse complement.
TTCGCCGGCTGCAGCGCCAGGTCAAGCATCATGAGGAGCCGCCAACCGGCCGGGTCGCCCGCCTCGACCCATCCGGCGAATTCGGGTTCATCGAGACGAGCGACGGCCGGGAGATCTATTTCCACCGCAACAGTGTTCTCAACGGCGCCTTTGGCCGTCTGAAGCCCGGCACGGGCGTCGGCTATGCCGAGGAGCAGGGCGAAAAAGGGCCGCAGGCGAGCACGGTCAGGCTGCTCGGCAAGCACCTCCTGCCGTGAGGCGATCGGCGCGGGCCAGGCGTCGGCTCAGGCGGGATGCCACCAGCGGCCGCCGAGGACGACACCTTCGGCGACGATCTTCTGCCGCCCGCGCATGACCTCGCCGACAACGTCGACATACGAAAAGCGGCCTTTGCGGACGGAGAAGACGGTGGCCTCGCCGGGCGCTCCCGGCGCCAGCGTGCCGAGGTCCGGCCGCCTGATCGCCGCGGCGGCGTTGGCCGTCGTCGCGCGAACCACATCGACGAGCGGCACCCCGAGGCACAGGAACTTCGACAGCGTCGTCGGCTGGTCGAAAGCGGGGCCCTCGGCCGAAAGGGCGTGAAGGTCGGACGAGATCACATCCGGCATGAAATCCGCCGTGAGCATGGCCCGCGCGGTCGCAAAGGCGAACGATCCCATGCCGTGGCCGATATCGAAAAGGACACCGCGCTGGCGCGCCGCAAGCACGGCGGGCCGCACCGCACCGCCGGCGGTCAGCGGAGAATTGGGGAAGGGACGGAAGGCATGGGTCAGCATATCGCCGGGACGGAGGCGCTCCAGCACCTCGTCATAGTTCGGCGGCGGTTCGTCGATATGCGCCATCAGCGGAAGGTCGAGCTCCTCGGCGGCCTGCAGCGCGATGTCGAGCGGCGCTATCCCGGATGAGCCGCCGGCATTGCGTCCGACCCGGACCTTGATCCCGACGATGACGTCCCGGTGCGCACGGGCGACCTCGACGGCGTCGGCCGGGGCCATCAGGCGGAGGTCGCCGCTCTCGCCGACCATCACCCGCCGCGAGAAGCCGAAGATGCCGGCGAATGAGACATGAAGAAAGGCGAGGATGCGCGGCGCGCTGACGTCGATGACGTGCTTGCGGAATCCGGGGAAATTGCCCGGACCGGCGCTGCCCGCGTCGACGAATGTGGTGACGCCGCTGCTTCGGGCATAGTCCGTCGCGTCGACGCCGAGGGAGGTGCCGCCCCAATAGACATGGGTATGGAGATCGATGAAACCCGGTGCGACGATCAGACCGGAGACGTCACGAACATCGGCGGCATCGCCAAGATCGTCGCCGATGGCAGCGACCCGGCCCTTGCGGAAGGCGATATCGGCGACGCGGTCGAGCCCCCGGGACGGATCGAGGATGCGTCCGTTCCTCAGGATGAGATCGTAGCGCACACCCGGTCCCGTCGGCTCCCTCGTGGGTCAGGCGCGCTCTACACTCCCGGTGTGGCTTTGGCCAGTCGGTTCCACGCGGCCCGCGACAATCCGACGGTCGGAGCCCGCGCCATGGCCATCGGTGAGTGGGTGCGGGCTACGCAAGCACCAGATGCCCGCAAGAGGGTACCGCCTTGTTCCGTGAGCGGCGCCGCGCGACGGCAGCCAGCAAGCACGGTCGCGGAAAACATCGTCAGCGCCACAATCCGGTGTGAAACGCCGAGCCGAGCCAGAATCGCGTACCTCGAATTCGCGAGATCACCCGATCCTGAAGCCCGTCCATGGCCCGAGTATCGATCAGCTATGGTTAAGGCCGGGTAAAATCTGGTGAGGTGGAAAGTAACCGGGCGTTAAGCAATGTTACCGAGGTCTTGCCGCTTCCGCGCCCGATATTAACCCCCTGCTTACCATGAGCCCCGATCATTTCCGTGACGGCCCCTGAGATCTCACGAACGAGCAGTTTCGGCAATGACGCCTCCCGTCAGGACAGTGCCGATCAGATTTGAGATCGACCTTGCGGCTTTGTTAAGGTCTCTGTCGAGGGCATTGCCCTATCTTGTTGTTTTTGCGTGTGTCGTGGCCGCTGTGGTTTACCTCGCTCTCGGTGCCGTGCCGCCGCTCTACCGTTCGGAAGCGCGGATCCGGATCGAGCCGGCGACGATCGACCGCGCCTCGATGGACAGCGAGGTGCAACTCGTCCGTTCCCGCGATGTCGCCCGCTCGGTCGTCCGGACGCTCGGCCTGGAGAACCTGCCCGAATACGCAACCCACGGAAGCTCGCTGATCGACGACATCCTGGCGCGCCTCGGCCTCGCGTCGAACCCCCTCGATGCCTCGGTCGAGGAGCGCATTCTCAATCGCTACTTCGAGCGCCTGGACGTCTACCCGATCGCGGGAGAGGGCATCATCGTCATTGCCTTCTCGTCGACCGATCCCGGCCTCGCGGCGGCCGGCGCCAACGCGGTTGCCGATGCCGTCGTCGCTCTCCACGAGACCGCCGGTCCGGACTCGACCGCCGAGGCGTTGAAACGGCTTGAGGCGGAGATCGCCGGACTTCGCACCGACGTGGCGGAAGCGGAGGCCAAGGTCGAGGCATTCCGCGCGGCGAACGCGCCGATGACCAACGGCGCCTCGCAGACGAATCAGCCGGACAGATCGAGCGACGCCGCACTCCGCCTGCTCGCGCTCGAGCATGAGGCTGCGGCCCGCCGCGACCTTCTTGAGGGCGCCATGCGACGCCAAGACGCGCTGGCGCGGCAAGGCGCGCCCCCGCCGGTCACAGCGGAGATCGAACTCGCGGGCTGCGGTTCCGGCCGCGCCCGATTGGCCGGACATCGTTCCGATCACGGCCCTTTCCGCCCTAGCGGCGCTCGTCTTCGGCCTCTGCTTGGTGGTTCTGCGGGAGTTTGCGAGCGGCCGCGCGCTGCGGTCGGTGACACTTGAGGATTTTGTGCCCGCGACGCGGCCGGCGGACCACGCCGCCCATCTCCGTTGGGCCGACGATCGCGGGGTGCGGCGGATGATGCCGAACGAGCCGACGCTCGTGCCGGGGATGGAAGGCAGCGCCGAGACCGCGCTCGCCGCAATCGCCGCGGACATCGTCGCCGGCGGCAAGCGGCGCGTCCTGGTGACGCTCGCCGAGGGATCGGAGACGGTGGGCCGACCGCTCGCCGCGGTGGCGCTGGCCCGGGCGCTGGCACGGCTCGACCAGCGGGTCGTGCTTGTCGACCTCCGCGGCGACGGCGCCGATGGCGTCACCATGGGCGAGGGGCGGGATTTGCCGGGATTCACCGACCTCTTCGCGAACCAGGCGTCCTTCGCCCAGGTCATCTTCCGCGATCGCCGATCGCGCGCCCATTTCATACCGGCGGGGCGGCAGCCGGCGACGGCGGAAACAATGACCGGCGAGCGCCTTTCGACCATCCTCACCGCGCTTGACCATACCTATGACCAGCTCGTGATCGACGCCGGCGACGATCTTGTCGGCCGACTGGGCCCGAGCGCCGACGCCGCCCTGGTGGTCAGCGAATTCGGCGCCGGCGATCCGCGGACCGAACGGACTACCGAGCGAATCTCGGCTGTTTCCGCCGCGAAGGTCCTGCTTCTCATCGTCGATCCGGCGGCGCGGCCGGCGGAGGATGCGGCCGCCTAGCGCGGGTCCTCGGGAGCGCGGTCGGGCCGCTGCATCCATGTGATCAGGAAGCCAGCCGGCAGGACCCAGGCGAGCCCGGCGACGGCGAAGAAGATCGTCTGGGTCAAGGTCGACGTGCCGGGGAGGCGCGCGGCGGCAATGGTCATGACGACCAGCGCATAGGCCGGCACGAAGACGGCGAGCGTCGCCGTCCCGATCAGTTTCCGCACCCGCTGCCGCATGGCTTCTCCGCTTCGGCCCATACCCCCCGCGACGGCGTGTCGGGTTGTCGTGCCCGCCTGTGGCCTATATCGATGACCGGTGGAGCACAAGCCATGACCACGGCAATCAGCGCGACCGATATTCGCGGCCACGCGGCGGCGCGAAGTCCCGCGCCGGTGCAGGCGTGGCTCTACGCCGTCGCCGTCCTCATCGTTGCCATGGTGCTGGTCGGTGGGGCGACCCGTCTCACCCATTCAGGCCTGTCGATCACGGAGTGGCAGCCGGTCCATGGCGTCATCCCGCCGCTCAACGACGCCGACTGGCAGGAGGAATTCGCCAAGTATCAGGCGATTCCGGAGTTCCGGCTGGTCAACCCGGACATGACGCTCGCCGAGTTCCAGGGCATCTTCTGGTGGGAGTGGGCGCATCGCCTGCTTGGGCGTGTCATCGGCATCGTCTTCTTCGTGCCGCTCGTATGGTTCGTCGCGACCCGGCGGATCGGGCGCTCGCTTGCCCCGCAACTCGTCGGCATTTTCGCCCTCGGCGGGCTGCAGGGCGCCGTCGGCTGGTGGATGGTGGCAAGCGGCCTTGCCGAGCGCACCGATGTGAGCCAGTACCGGCTTGCCGTCCACCTGACGCTCGCTCTCGCCATCCTCGCCTTCGTCCTGTGGGTGGCGCGCGGCCTGTCGCCGCAGCGGGAGACGGTGCCGGATGCCCTCAAGCGGTGGGCGGCGGTCATCCTTGGCGTCGTCTTCCTGCAGGTATTCCTCGGTGCGCTCGTCGCCGGGCTCGACGCCGGACTGGTCTCGTCGACCTGGCCGACGATGGACGGCGCCTTTGTGCCGGACGGTCTTTTCGTGATGAGGCCGATCTGGCGCAACGTCTTCGACAATCCGGTCACGGCCCAGTTCGACCACCGCATGGTCGCCTATCTCATCCTTGCGCTCGCCGCGATCCACGCCGTGCGGGCTCGCGGCACCGGCGCGGCGCGGGGCGCCGTGGTCCTTGTCCTGGCGGTGGCGACGCAAGCCGCAATCGGCATCGCGGCGATCGTTCACGAGATGCCGCTTCCGGTGGCGCTTCTCCACCAGTTCGGCGCCGTCATCGTTCTCTCACTGGCGGTTCTTCACCTGCGGAGCATGTCGTCTCGGGCGCCGCGTGGCGCCGTGGCTCTGACCGGCTGATGCGGATCAGCAAGACCGCAACCGCGGCGGACGAGATCGTCCGGGCCCGAATCGCGGGCAAGCGGCTCGCGCCGCTTCACCGGTTCCTGCGCCCGGCCGACGAGGCCGCCGCCTACGCCGTCCAGGATGCCGTGCACGACCGGCTCGAGCCGGTCCACGGCGCGCGGGTCGGCTACAAGATCGGCTGCACCACGCCGGTGATGCAGGCCTATCTCGGCATACACAGTCCCTGCTCGGCGGGGGTCTTTGCCGGCAGCGTGCACGAGAGCGGCCTCACCCTTCGCTTCGACGACTACCGCCGGGTCGGCATCGAGTGCGAGATCGCCGTCCGCCTCGGCCGCGATCTTGCCGGCAGCGGCCGTCCGGTGACGGAGGAACGGGCCGGCGCCGCGGTCGAAGCCTATATGCCCGCGATCGAGATCGTCGACGACCGCTACGTGGACTGGCGCGCCACCGATGCGCCGACCCTGATCGCCGACGATTTCTTCGCCGCCGGCTGTGTCCTCGGCGCGCCGGTTGCCGACCCGGGCGACCCGGCCGACCTGGTCGGCATCACGGTCGTCAACGGCATCGAACTGGGCCGAGGGCAGGGGCGCGACGTCATGGGACACCCTCTCAACGCGCTCGCCTGGCTCGCCAACAGCTTGGCCGCGCGAGGCCGACATCTCCGTGGCGGCGAGATCGTGCTCCTCGGCAGCCTGGTCGAGACCAAATGGCTGTCGCGCGGCGACCACGTGACGATCGCCATCTCCGGGCTTGGCCAAGTCAAGATGACCGTGTCCTGATCAAACAGGGACCGGCGCAACAAACGAACCGTTCCGCCCGCGGGCTTCCGCGGCGGGCGGGACAGGGATGCCAATCGACCCCGCCCGGCTTGCGGGGGCGAAAATAACCCTAGCCGCCGAAGAGGTGGCGCATCCGCACCACGAAACGGGGCACCGGGTGATCGACCGTCGCGCTCCGAACGCGGCGCGCGGCCGCCGACGCCGTCGTCTCGGCGCCGAAGTGGCAGTGGCAGACGATGTCGTGGAGCTGCCAGTCGCTCAGTTGGAAGAAGCGCTTGGCGTCGCCATAGGTGTCGCCGGTCAGCCCTTCCGCCCGCAGGAGCGGATCCTCGAAGGCGACGGAAATCGCCGAACCGATCCCATACATCGCGTCGCGCGTCTCGCCGGACTGATACTCGGTTCCGGTCAGCGTCGTCAGCCGGCGTTGCGGTTTCCGCTCCAGAAGCTCGGCCCACCGATTGAGGCGCTCTCGGCGCGACATCGGAGATGCCCGGCGCTGTTCCGGAAAGACGGTGGCAAATTCTCCAAGCTGATCAAGCGGGGTGTGTTTCATCGGGTCCTCTCCTCACCGCCCCCGGCATAATCCCCCGGCTCGCCCGAAGTTCCAGGTTCGGCCGAAAATGCGACAATGTGATGTCGGCTCCCGGTTTGCCCCCCGTCTACGGAAACAGCGCCTGCTGCATCAGGCCGGTGGTCTCCTCGATGCCGAACATCAGGTTGAAGTTCTGCACGGCTTGTCCGGCGGAGCCTTTGACCAGGTTGTCGATCACCGAGATGACGATCGCCCGCCCCTTGATGCGGTCGGGGACGACGCCGATCTGGCAATAATTGGAGCCGCGGACATTCTGGGTCTGCGGCAGGACGCCGGCAGGCGCGACGTGAACGAAAGGCTCCTCGCGATAGGCGTCGGCGAGCTCGGCCCGGAGATCGTCGGGCGTCGCGCCGCCGGCGAGCTTGACATAGCAAGTGCAGAGTTCGCCGCGGCTCATCGGGATGAGATGGGGCGTGAAGTTGACGGTGACGGAGGCGCCCGAGGCCTTGGATATTTCCTGCTCGATTTCCGGGGCATGCCGATGCTTGCCGACGGAATAGGGCGACAGGCCTTCGCCGGCTTCGCTGAACAGAAGGTTCTGCTTGAGGCCGCGGCCGGCGCCGGTGGTGCCGGACTTGGCGTCGATGATGATGTCGCTGACCTCGATCCGGCCGCTTGACATGAGCGGAATCAGCGCGAGCAGAACCGCGGTCGGGTAGCAACCCGGGCAGGCGACAAGGCGCGCATCGGTGATCGCCGAGCGGTAGTGCTCGGTGAGGCCGTAGACCGCCTCGGCCTGGAGATCGAGGGCCTGATGCTCGTGGCCGTACCAGGTCCTGTAGACCTCGGGATCGCGGAGCCGGAAATCCGCCGACATGTCGATGAACTTGATCCTCGGATGCGCCGCCAGCACCGACCTGGTGATCTCCTGCGTCGTCCCGTGCGGCAGTCCGCAGAAGACCGCGTCGACGCTCCCCCAGTCCGCATCCTCGATGGCGCTGAGGCGGGGCAGGTCCACGAAGCTGAATTGCGGGAAGACCTCCGCCATCGCCTTGCCGGCATGGGTGTTGGCGGTGAGCGCCGCGATCTCCATCGCCGGGTGAAGGAGGGCGAGGCGGACGAGGTCGGCGCCGGTGTAGCCCGATGCGCCAAGCACGCCGATCCTGATCTTCTCAACCATCGCGTTTGCTCCTAAACCGTGCCGGTCGCGACATATCGTCAAGTCGCAGCCGGATTACCAGCCCGTCAGCCGCAAAGGGCCGCTTCAGCCATGCCGATCATCAGAACCGTAGAAGAACTCGAAGCCCTCTACGGCCTGCCGGGAGAGACGTCGCTGGTCAAGGAGGTCGACCACGTCACGCCCGAATACCGCGCCTTCATCGAGGCCTCGCCGTTCGCGGTCCTCGCGACGAGCGGTCCGGAAGGGCTCGACTGCTCGCCGCGCGGCGACGTGCCCGGCTTCGTGCGGATCGCGGACGAGCGCACCCTCATGCTTCCCGACCGGCGGGGCAATAACCGGACGGATTCGCTTCGCAACCTCATCCGCGATCCGCGCTGCGCGCTCCTCTTCCTCGTTCCCGGCTCCGGCACGACGCTCCGCGTCAACGGCCGCGCCCATGTCGCCAACGATGCCGATCTGACGGCCGCTTTCGTCATGGACGGCAAGGCGCCGCGCTCGGTGACCGTCATGACCGTCGATGCCGTCTACTTCCAGTGCGCCCGCGCCATCGTCCGCTCCGACCTGTGGAACCCGGACAAGCGGGTCGATCCGAAAAGCCTGCCGACCCCCGGCCGTATCCTCGCCGCGCTGAGCGAAGACCGCGTCGGCGGCGACGAATACGACCGGGCCTGGCCGGAGCGGGCGAAGGCGACGATGTGGTAGGCGCACCCCTCCGGGTTAATCACCCCCGTCGTCGCTCGGCCAGCAGCCCGAGATAGAACATCGCCACCGTCGCCCCGGCAATGGCGGTGATGTCGGCGTGATCGTAAGGCGGCGCGACCTCGACGACGTCGCCGCCGATGAAATCGACCGGGCCGAGGCCGCGGAGAACGGCGAGCGCCTCGCGGCTCGACAGGCCGCCGGCGACCGGCGTGCCCGTCCCGGGCGCGAAGGCAGGGTCGAGGCAGTCGATGTCGAAGGTGAGGTAGGCGGGACTCTCGCCGACCGTCTCGCGGATGCGTTCGCTGACGCCTTTGACGCCGAGGGCGTCGAAGTCCTGCGCGCCGACGATGGCGATGCCGCAATCTTCCGGGGCGATGGTGCGGATGCCGATCTGGATCGAGCGCGACGGGTCGATGACGCCCTCGCGGACGGCGCGGGCGACGAAACCGCCATGGGAAAGACCGCCGTGGTCGGGCCAGGTGTCCTGGTGCGCGTCGAACTGGACGAGCGCCAGCCGGCCGTGGCGGGCGGCGTGGGCCTTGAGGAGCGGCCAGGTGACGAAATGGTCGCCGCCGAGCGAGAAGAGCTGGGCGCCGCTCCGGATAATCTCGCTCGCCTGCGCCTCGATCGTCTCAGGGAAGAGCATCGGCTGGGTGTAGTCGAAATAGGCATCGCCCCAGTCGACGACGGCGAGCGTCTCGAACGGATCGAAGCCGAACGGATATTGCGGGTCGCCGTCGAAGATCGCCGAGGCGCGGCGGATGGCGGACGGCCCGAAGCGCGCGCCGGGGCGATTGGACACCGCTTGGTCGAAAGGAATGCCCCAGACGACCGCGTCGACGCCGGCAAGGTCGCGCGAATAGCGCCGGCGCATGAAGGAGAGGGCGCCGCCATAGGTCGGCTCCGGGCTCCCGCCCTTGAGCGGGCCGAGAAAGGCGTTGTCGGTCGGACTGAGTTTTGGCGTCTCGGTCATCGGGATTGGTGCGATCTGCTCAGGCGCAAACAACAAAAAAGGGGCGACCAGGCCGCCCCTTTTTCCGTTCGGTTCTCGATGCGCCGATCAGCGCTTGGAGAACTGGAAGGAGCGGCGGGCCTTCCGCTTGCCGTACTTCTTTCGCTCGACGACGCGCGAGTCGCGGGTGAGGAAGCCTTCCTTCTTCAGCGCGCCGCGGAGATCGGGCTCGTAGTTGGTCAGCGCCTTGGAGATGCCGTGGCGAAGAGCGCCGGCCTGGCCGGAGAGGCCGCCGCCGGAGACGGTCGCACGCACATCGTATTGCCCGGTACGGTTCGAGGCGATGATCGGCTGCTGGACCACCATCTGCAGCACCGGCCGGGCGAAATACTCGGTGAAATCCTTGTCGTTGACCATGATCCGGCCGGCGCCGCGCGTGATCCAGACGCGGGCGACCGCATCCTTGCGCTTGCCGGTGGCGTAGGCGCGGCCCTGGCCGTCGAGCTTCTGGACGTGAACGGGGGCCTCGGGCGCCTGCGGCGCAAGGCTCTGGAGGGACTGGAGGTCGGCGGCCATGATCAGGCAATCCTCACATTCTTGTGGCTCATCGCGGCGAGGTCGAGCGTCTCGGGCTGCTGGGCCTCATGCGGATGGGCGGACCCGCGATAGACGCGGAGGTTCTTCAACTGACGGCGGGCGAGGGGACCGTCGGGCATCATCCGCTCGACCGCTTTCTCGACGACCCGCTCGGGGAACTTGCCTTCGAGGATCTGGCGCGCGGTGCGCTGCTTGATGCCGCCGATCCAGCCGGTATGCCAATAATAGGTCTTGTCCTCGCGCTTCCGGCCGGTGAGGACGACCTTGTCGGCGTTGATGACGATGACATTGTCGCCGCAGTCGACGTGCGGGGTGTATCCGGCAAGGTGTTTGCCGCGAAGGCGCCGCGCGACGATCGCCGCGAGCCGCCCGACGACCGCGCCGTCGGCGTCGATCACCACCCACTTCTTGGTGATGTCCGCGGGTTTGGCGGAGTAGGTTTTCATGATTCTGCTCGTGCTGGGACGTGAGCGGCGGACGTTCTTGCCGCGAACCGGTGCGACAACTAGTCAGCGGATCGCCGGCAGTCAAGCGAAAACCGCAACGATTTCAGATTTCTAACGTAGCGGTAGGATAATACCTCACGACGCTTTGTCGAACTCTTGCGGCGCGGCTTTGACGCGCGCATCCTGATTGCGGCTTCCCTTCCCAGGCCGGGACGCGTGGGAAGTGACGGAGGAAAACCCCCATGACAGTCAGACTTCTCGCCCGCGGCGCGGCGGCCGCCCTGATCGGCATGCTGATGCTAGGAGGCTTCGACGGCGGACGCCTCGGCATGGTCGAGGCCTCGGCTCAGATGATGCAACAGGTCGATCTCGACGCGGCCACTGTCGAAGCCTTCATCCAGAGCTACCCGGCGGTGAAGGACGCGGCCAAGACCATCGGCGCGAAATACGGCCTCAGCACCGAGGGCGACGCGCAAACCGCCTGGGGCGCCTGGATGGCGGCGACCGGGGCCTGGGGCGACCTCAACGCGATCGTGACGCCCTACGGGTTCACCGACTTCTCGAATTGGCTGCAGGTCACGATGACGGTCGCCACCACCTACGCCTTTGCCGCCTCAGGCGGGGCGATCGACCAGGGCGTGGCGCAGGCGCTTGCCGCGATCAAAGACAACCCCTCGCTGTCCGACGCCCAGAAGCAGATGATGATCCAGCAGCTCCAGGGAAGCATGGGCGCGATGGCGGCGATGCAGCCGAGCGAGACCAATCTCGCCGCCGTCAAGCCCTATATGGCGGAGTTGAAGGCGTTGTTTGATTGAACATGATTGAAGGACATCAAAGATAGGCCAACTTCAACCAATACGCCATCCGGGCCGGCTCCGAGCCCTCCGGCATTGCGCCCTTGGTCCGGTGGTTTCGAAACGGTCGGTACCTTCGAACGTGATCCACCCAACCGAGATTCTCCAAACCATAAGAACGCGATGACCATCGACAGACGAGAAGCCGTCCGGACTTTGAGGAGCCATGAAACCGAACTCCGACGCCTTGGAGTTCGGCATGCTGCTCTATTCGGTTCGCTTGCGCGTGGTCAGGGCCGGTCGGAAAGCGATATCGACGTCCTGCTCGATCTCGATCCTGAGGCAAGGATCAATGTCTTCGAATACGCGGCCATCGTTGAATATGTGAAGGGACTCTTCAGCGTGCCGGTTGACGTCTCCAATCGGGAAACCTTGAAGCCCCACGTTCGGCCGTCTGCCGAACGCGATGCGATCAATGCATTCTAAAACCGTTCGCCGCGCGCTTCGCGATATCTCCGAAAATATCGGTTTGGCGAAAGCCTTCGTATCGCACCTGACATTTCAGGAATTCCAGGCCGATATCCGATCCATCTACGCCGAGACCCGATGCCTCGAAATTATATCGGAAGCGACGCGACGCCTTGGCGACGACATCCTCGCGAAGTATCCCACGATAGGGTGGCAAAAGGTCAGGTCGGCGGGAAATCTTTACCGACACGAGTATGACAACGTTTCACCTCGCGTCCTTTGGAACACGGTCGAAGACGCTTTGGACGAACTCGAGCGGATGGCCAGGATAGAGATCGCCATCGGGTCCACCGATCCCGATGCTGCTGTCGGAAGTGGCGAAGCCTGAGACGGGCGATGTCGGCCCCACAAATGTCCCGACAGGTTGTGATGCCGGAAGCCGCAACTCGCGCCCGGCTTCCGGCATCTCGATCTGCCGGCCGAAGGCCGAAGCCCGAAGGCCCTTGCGTCAGCCCGGGAGCTGCGCGCTCGGCGTCGAGCGCGAGATGGCGAGCTCTTCCTCGTTCATGTCGGCCGGGATGTCGGCGAAGAGCGGCGTGCTGAGATAGCGCTCCGCCGTATCGGGCAGCATGCAGAGGATGTTGGCGCCCTTCTCCGCCTCCGCCGCGATCTTGAGCGCGCCGGCGAAGGTCGCGCCGGAGGTGATGCCGACGAAGATGCCTTCCTTCGCGGCGAGGTCGTGACTGCAGCGGAGCGCCTCCGCGCCCGCAATCGGGATGATGCGGTCGATCAGCTTCATGGCTACGGCGTCGTCGGTGAGCTTGGGGATGAAGTCTGGCGTCCAGCCCTGCATCGGATGCGGCTTGAACGCCGGGTGAGGGGCCGAAGGCGTTCCGTCGGGATTGCGTGCCTGCTCGATGCCGCTGCCGAGAAGCGGCGCGTCTGTCGGCTCGCAGACGATGATCTTGGTCTCCGGCCGCTCCTTGTCGAGGACGCGGGCGACGCCCTTCAGCGTGCCGCCGGTGCCGTAGCCGGTCACCCAATAGTCGAGCCGATCGCCTTCGAAGGCGTCGACGATCTCGCGGGCCGTGGTCCGGGAGTGGTAGTCGGGGTTGGCCTCGTTCTCGAACTGGCGCGTCCAGAACCAGCCATGCGTCGTCGACCAGTTCCTGGGTCTTCTTGATCATGCCGACCGCGCGCTCGGCGGCCGGGGTGATGACCACCTTGGCGCCGAGGAAGCGCATCAGCTTGCGGCGCTCGACGCTGAAGGGCTCGGCCATGGTCAGCACGCACGGGTAGCCCTTCGCCGCGCAGACCATGGCGAGGCCGATGCCGGTGTTGCCGCTGGTCGCCTCGACGACGGTCTGGCCGGGCTTCAGCTCGCCGGATTTCTCGCCGGCTTCGATCACCGCAAGCGCCAGGCGGTCCTTGACCGAGCCGAGCGGATTGAACGCCTCGATCTTGACGTAGAGGTTCACGCCATCCGGCGCCAGCCGGTTGATCTTGCACGATCGGCGTGTTGCCGATCGTTTCGAGTATGTTCTGAAGCTTGCGTGCCATGCAGGTCCCTCCTTGGCTGTCGGCCCTAGGCGTTCGCATGTCCGCGGCGGCGATCGCCGGCCGCGGTTCAGTTTACCGCCATGAACGATTTCGCGGCGATAGCGAGCCTCCCCCGAACGGAGGAGGTGCAGGCGACGCGTGGTCCCCAGATGAGGTTGCCGCCCGTTGCGGCGGGACGGAAAATCGTTGCCCGAAAGGCCGTCCGGACTGGGCAGCGATTGTTTGGAATTGGCCGGCTTTCCCGGCTAGGGGTAGCGACCTAGCGGCGTGAACGCCCGAAACGGAGGAGAACAAAAATGAGCGAAGACCGCGTACCCGGCTTTGCCACGCTTGCCGTGCATGCCGGCGCCAAGCCCGACCCGACCACGGGCGCCCGCGCGACGCCGATCTATCAGACCACGTCCTACGTCTTCAACGACGTGGAGCATGCCGCGTCGCTGTTCGGCCTGCAGGCCTTCGGCAACATCTATACCCGCATCATGAGCCCGACGAGCGCGCGTGCTCGAGGAGCGGATCGCGGCGCTCGAGGGCGGCACGCGCCGGCGCTTGCCGTCGCCTCCGGCCATGCCGCCCAGCTCGTCGTCGCTGCACGCGCTGATGATGCCGGGCGACGAGTTCATCGCCGCGCGCCAGCTCTATGGCGGCTCGATCAACCAGTTCAACCACTCGTTCAAGAGCTTCGGCTGGAACGTGCAAGTGGGCCGACATCGACGACATCTCGTCCTTCGAGAAGGCGGTGTCGCCGAAGACCAAGGCGATCTTCATCGAATTGATCGCCAATCCCGGCGGTGTCGTCACCGACATCGAGGCGGTCGCGGCGGTCGCGAAGCGGGCCGGGGTGCCGCTCATCGTCGACAACACGCTGGCGACGCCCTACCTCTGCCGGCCGATCGACTTCGGCGCCGACATCGTCGTCCACTCGCTGACCAAGTTCATCGGCGGCCACGGCAACTCGATCGGCGGCATGATCGTCGACGGCGGCAAGTTCAACTGGACGGCGTCGAACCGCTATCCGATCCTCTCGGAGCCGCGGCCGGAATACAACGGCATGATGCTCGGCGAGACCTTCGGCAATTTCGCCTTCGCCATCGCCTGCCGCGTGCTCGGCCTTCGCGACCTCGGCCCGGCGATCTCGCCGTTCAACTCGTTCCTGATCCTGACCGGCTCCGAGACGCTGCCGCTCCGCATGCAGAAGCACTCCGACAACGCCAAGGCGGTGGCGGAGTACCTCTCCAAGCACCCCAAGGTGACCTGGGTGAGCTATGCCGGGCTGCCCGGCGACCGCTACTACAAGCTCGCGCAGAAATACTGCCCGAAGGGCGCCGGCGCGGTGCTGACCTTCGGCGTCGAGGGCGGCGAGGCGGCGGGCATCAAGCTGGTCTCCACGGTGAAGCTGTTCTCGCATCTCGCCAATATCGGCGACACGCGGAGCCTGATCATCCATCCGTGGTCGACCACCCACAGCCAGCTCACGCCCGAGCAGCGGCAAGGCCGCCGGCGCCGGGCGAGGACGTGGTCCGCCTCTCGGTCGGCATCGAGGACGTCGACGACATCATCGCCGACCTCGACCAGGCGCTCGCCGCGGCCTGAGCGCACACTCGGCGGGCGCCGCTTCCCGCGGCGCCGCCTTCGCATAAATCCGGATGCTGATGGACGCACTCGACCTCCTCAAGACGCGGAAGTCGGTCTCGACCTCCTTCCTCGGCCTCGCCCGGGCCCTGACGCGCGCCAGCTCAACGAAATCCTCACGATCGCCTCGCGCGTGCCGGACCACGGCAAGCTGGCGCCGTGGCGGTTCATCGTCTTCGAGGGCGACGCCGCGGGCCGGCGGCGGGCGAGGCGCTTGCCGGCGCTGTTACGAAGCAGAACACCCGGACGCGGGCGAGAAGCAGCTCGACAGAGGAGCGGAAGCGCCTCGCCCATGCGCCGGTCGTGGTGGCGGTGGTGAGCCGGGCGGCGCCGCATCGTGAAAATCCCGGAATTCGAGCAGCTGCTCGCCGCCGGCAACGCGGCGATGATGCATGATCCTCGCCGCCCATGCGCTCGGCTTCACCGCGCAATGGGTGACCGGCTGGATCGCCTACGACCCGGAGGCCGGCAAGATCCTCGGGCTCGAGCCGCGGCGAGCGCTTCGTCGGCTTCATCCACATCGGCACGTCGACGGTGCCCTACCAGGACCGGCCGCGGCCCGACCTCGCCGACATCGTCACGCGCTGGAACGGGCCGCCGGGCCGTAGCGGCGCCGCTCAGTACCTGAACTGCTCGGTGAGGATGCGCTCGTCCCAGGAATGGTCCGGGTCGAACATGATCAGGCTCTCGGCCTCCTTGTCCTGGGCGACGATCACCTCGACCACCGACTTGAACTCGACATTGTCGGCGACGGCGTTGACCGGGCGCTTGGCCGCCTCGAGCGCCTCGATCCTGACCTCGACCCGGTCCGGCACCAGCGCGCCGCGCCAGGTGCGCGGGCGGAAGGCGCTGATCGGCGTGATCGCGAGGAGCGGCGCATAGATCGGCAGGATCGGACCGTGGGCGGAGAGATTGTAGGCGGTGCTGCCGGCGGGGGTCGCGACCAGCACGCCGTCGCAGATCAGCTCGTCCATCCGGACGTGGCCGTCGATCGAGATGCGGAGCTTCGCCGCCTGGTAGGACTGGCGCAGCAGCGACACCTCGTTGATGGCGTAGGCGCTGTGGGTTGTGCCGAAGGCGTCGGTGGCGCGCATGGCGAGCGGGTGGACGGCGGTGGTGACGGCGGCGTCGAGACGTTCGCGAAGGCCGTCCTCCTGGAACTCGTTCATCAGGAAGCCGACCGAACCGCAGTTCATGCCGTAGATCGGCTTGCCGGTGTTCATGAAGGCGTGGAGCGTCTGCAGCATGAAGCCGTCGCCGCCGAGGGCGACGACGACGTCGGCGGCCTCCGGCGCGACGCCGTCATAGCGGCGCAGCGAGACGCTTCGCGCGCGGCCCGCGCCTCGTCCGTCGCCGCCGCGATGAAGGCGATGGCCTTCGGTTTCCTGTCCGCCGCGCGCCATGCGTTCTCCCCGAATCCGGCGCGGCCGGGCGTAGCATGCCGACGCGGTCGTTTCCAACGCGACCGGGCTTCCGTCGCCGCCTCGCTCAGCGGCGGCGCTCGCCGGGCTTGGACCGCGCGACCAGGATCGACGGACCGTTCGGCGTCTCCTCGCGGCGCACCTCGATGCTGCCGACGTCCGCGACGAGGTCGGAGAGCTTCTTGTAGCCGAAGTTGCGGGGGTCGAAATCCGGCATGCGCTTGACGAGGACGTGGCCGACCATGCCGAGGGTCGCCCAGCCGTCGTCGCCGGAGGCGTCGTCGACCGCCGATTCGATCTCGTCGACCGGCAGCTTGGCACCTTGGTGCGGCCGGGTGGCGGTCGCCTCCTTCTCCGCCTTCTCCTGGTCGAGGAGGAGATCGCAATAGAAGAAGCGGTCGCAGGCGGCGACATAGGGCGCGGTGGTCTTCTTCTCGCCGAAGCCGAAGACCTCGAGCCCGTCCTCGCGGATGCGGCTTGCGAGCGTGGTGAAGTCGCTGTCGCTCGAGGCGATGCAGATGCCCTGCAGGTTCTTCTGGTGGAGAAGGTCCATCGCCTCGATCGCGAGCTTCATGTCGGTGGCGTTCTTGCCGCGCGAGGCGGGAGGGACGTGAACCGGGGTGAGGGCGTATTCGTGGAGCAGCGACTGCCAGGGCGCCATGCTCGGCGCTGGCGAAATGGCCGTAGACCCGCCGCACGACGATGGTGCCGATCGCCGAGGCCTCGCGGATGATGATCGGCAGGAAGCTCGAGCGCACATTGTCCGCGTCGATGAGGAGGGCGAGCTTCTTGCTGCTCGCCGGGTCGAGATCCGCCATGGCGGTCATCGTCTCCGCTTTTGCTGCCAGTTGTCGAGAACGTAGCGCATTTCGTCGCGCGCCGTGCGAGCTTCTGACGCAGCGGCGAATATGCGCGTTGCGGCGCGGTCGCGCGGCGTCGCTACTGGTGTTCACAATTCTCCACTATCAGGAATGTCCCGCCATGGCAGCAGAACCGGCCCGCTTCGTGCTCACGCTCGCCTGCGAGGA
Organism: uncultured Alphaproteobacteria bacterium; assembly: GCA_963792845.1. Taxonomy (GTDB): domain Bacteria; phylum Pseudomonadota; class Alphaproteobacteria; order Rhizobiales; family Kaistiaceae; genus Bauldia. The sequence goes on along the minus strand of CAWBXW010000015.1, from coordinate 32,318 downwards.
CCGGCGCGGCATCGTGGCGGCGGTCGCCAACTCGATCGCCTCGCAGGACTGCAACATCGTCGAGAGCGCGCAATACGGCGATCCCGAGACGGAGCGGTTCTTCATGCGGGTGTCGTTCTCGGCGCCGCCTGTCGGTCACCGCGGAAGCTTCACCCGCGGGTTCGGGCCGGTTGCCCTCGGCTTCGGCTTCGACTGGCAGCTCCACGACCTCGCGGTCAAGCCGCGGGTGCTGATCCTCGTCTCGAAATTCGGTCATTGCCTCAACGATCTGCTCTACCGGCATGAGATCGGCCACCTGCCGATGGAGCTCGTCGCCGTCGGCTCGAACCACGAGACGATGCGGCGCCGGGTCGAGGCGGAAGGCATCGCCTATGTCCACTGGCCGGTCGACAGGCCGCGGCAAGGCCGCGCAGGAAGCCGAGCTCGCCGCGCTTCGTCGAGCCGAACGCATCGACCTCGTGGTGCTCGCCCGCTACATGCAGGTCCTGTCGCCGAGATGGCGTCGCCGCGCTCTCCGGCCGCGCCATCAACATCCACCACTCGTTCCTGCCGAGCTTCGTCGGCGCCAGGCCCTATCACCAGGCCCACGAGCGCGGCGTCAAGCTGATCGGGGCGACCGCCCACTACGTGACGCCCGTGCTCGACGGCGGGCCGATCATCGAGCAGGACGTCGGCCGGGTCGACCACGCCATGTCGGCCGACGAGTTCGTCGCCATCGGCCGCGACATCGAGGCGACGGTGCTCGCCCGGGCGGTCAAGTTCCATCTCGAGCACAGGGTGCTGATCAATGGCGAGCGCACCGTCGTCTTCCGCTAGCGAAGGCGCAAGGATCCTCGACGGGCGTGCCGTCGCCGCGCGGGTCACCGACCGGGTCGGCGAGGAGACGGTCCGCCTCAAGCAGGAGACCCATGTCGTTCCCGGGCTGGCGGTGGTGCTCGTCGGCGAGGATCCGGCAAGCCAGGTCTACGTCGGCGCAAGGCGCGGAAGGCCGAGGAACTCGGCTTCCATTCCGTCCAGCACACGCTTCCGGCCACGACGACCGAGGCCGATCTGCTCGACGCTCGTCGGGCGGCCTCAACCGCGATCCCGATATCCACGGCATCCTCGTCCAGTTCCCGTTGCCCGAGGCGCTCGACCGGGCGCGCGGTGATCAACGCGATCAGGCCGGAAAAGGACGTCGACGGCCTTCATCCGGTCAATGCCGGCCGGCTCGCCGACCGGGATCGGCAGCGCCGATGGTGCCGTGCACGCCGGCTCGGCTGCATGTTTCTCATCCGCGAGGCGATCAGGCGCCGACTCGCGGGGCTGAACGCGGTGGTCCTCGGCCGCTCCAACTCTCGTCGGCAAGCCGATGGCGCAGCTCCTCCTCGACGAGAATTGCACGGTCACGATGGCCCACTCGAAGACCCGCGACCTCCCGTCGGTGGTGCGGGAGGCCGACATCGTGGTCGCGGCGATCGGGCGGGCCGAGATGGTGCGCGGCGACTGGATCAAGCCGGGGGCAACCGTCATCGACGTCGGCATGAACCGAATTCGCGGCCCCCGAGCGAGGCGAGGGAAAGACCCGCCTCGCTCGGAGACGTGGCCTTCGACGAGGCGAGGGCAGTCGCCGGGGCGATCACGCCCGTACCGGGCGGAGTCGGGCCGATGACGATTGCGATGCTGATGGCAAATACGCTCGCCGCCGCCTACCGAAGCCTCGGCCGCGCGCCGCCGTCGGTCTAGCCGGCAGCGACGGAATCCGCCGCGCATCCCTGCGCGGCGGACGTCTCGAGCGTCGCCCAGCCGTGAGATCAAAGCCTCCGCAGCACGTTGCAGAGCTGGATGAGGTCGGAATCGTACGCGGCCGGCTCGGCGAGGATGCTGCCGCAGCGGCGTTTCATGGCGATAACTTCAGCCTGCGACATCCCGGCAACCGCCGCCTGGACATTGGTCGGAATGAACTTGCCGCCGCCGCCGCCATTCCCGCCGCCGTTTCCGCCACCATTGCCGCCACCGCCGAGCCCACCGCCGCCGCCGCCGGGATTGGTGATCCCGCCGCCCGGACCGCCGCCGCCGAACCCCAGGCCGAGGTCGCCGAGATTGACGGTGACGCCCGTGGTCGTGCCGCCGCTCAGCGGATTGCCGCTGGTGCTGCCGCTGACCAATGGGCCACTGCCGCTTCCGACATCGAGGTTCGCCTGGTTGTTGCCGAGGAGAGCCTGTGCGGAGGCAACATTGCCGCCGCCTCCGCCGATGGTCGCGTTGACCTTCGCATTGGCGACCGTAGCGTCGACATGCGCCGTGCTCTTGCCGCCGACCGTAAAATTCGCCTGCGGATTGCCGCCGCTGGTATTCGCGGTGGCGACCGAGCCGCCCCCGCCGACGCTGGCGGTGACGCCGCCGAACGTAACCTGAGCCGCTTCGGCCGAAAGACTAAGCGCGCCGAGCAGGAGCGCTGCCGATGCCGTATTCAACAAAAAACGGTATCTGGTCATGACTTGATCTCCTCTTGCCAGGTTCTTGTCTAAATATCAAAGGGCCGGCTGGCCGTAGCCAAATAACGAGGAGATGTCGCCGACAGTTCCATGACTTTCGCAGACCTTTCGAAGTCCGTCGTCAGCAGTCGAACTACAACAATTCGAATAAATCTCATCACAACGAAACTTAGCCGAACTCAATCATTGGCGAAATCTGCCTGCTAAGAATACATTGCGTCGCGCGCGGGTTGGCACACCGAGTTCACGGATTGCGATAGCTGATGGGAGCAATTCCTTGCACATATGAGGAAATCAAGGCGGCGCGAGACAAAAATGCCACAAGGGAAAAGATCGTGTCGGAACCAGAATCCATTAATTATCTGTCACTTGACCATATTTCAGATCGAGTTTAGACAAATTGCCAATAACCAAAGAGTAGCAACGGAGAGCACGAGACACGCTGAGGGGTTGCGCTGCGCCTCCGTCCTGCGTTGGGGCTGGTTGGGGACGCCATTCGTCGCATCGGGCTGAGAAGTTTCACCGATCCCGTTTGGATGGTGGTCTGATCTGCTGATGCCAGGCGTTCCAGGGCGCATTTTCTGGAAATATAACCCCCCTCCCGATCGCCAGCACAATGTACCCGGCCTGAAGGGCTCCGACCGCCAGGAGCGCGTCGACGCCGGCCGAAATGATGCCGTGAGACTGAACTAGCGAGACCACGAAGACCGCGACAAGTGCCAGCGCCGAAGAAGCCAGGACCGAAATGACTCGAAAGCCACAGCCCAGGGCGGCGCCGAGCAGGAAGAACAGCAGGAACACCATCGGCTTACCAGCCATGGATAGATGGGGAAGCAATCAACAGCGTCGGCAATTCGCTTGGCACGTCTTGGGCGAACCGCGTTTTCCGCTGGGCCAGCGAATTGACCGGCGGGCACGATTGTAGGGCTGAATGCGCGGCGAGTAACGATGTCGATTAACTATGGTACAAGTTGAGGCTAAATCTAATCGAATGCGACGATCCCTGTCCGGTATAGAAGTGTTAAATGTTGAGTTAAATTCGTGACTAGCGAGACTACGGCGCAAGGTTTGGCTTTGGAAGGCGACGGTCTGGAGTTGGTATGGGAGTGCCGGTGAATAGTCGCGAGGCCGTCGTCAACCCGGATACCGTCGGAGCCGAAGTCGCCTCCGGCTTCGGCTGGCTCGGCAGGCCGTCCCCGCAGGGAACGCGGCGTCAGCTTTTGCGCCTGGCGGATCTCGCAGGCTACTCGTCGCGGGATCTGAACCGGGGAACTGTGGAAACCGCCCAGCTCCGCAATCTCGAGCGGCTTCTCATTTCGCTGCTCGACCGGCGTCGTACCGGCCTTGCCGCAAAACGGGTCATCGACTTCGGCGGATCGCTGTTCGCCCTGCTCCTGCTCGCACCGTTGCTGAGCCTGGTGTCGCTTGCGGTTTGGCTTTCGTCGCCGGGACCGATCATCTTCGCGCAGCTTCGCCACGGTCAGAACGGTCGGCCGATCCGGGTTTTGAAATTCCGGACCTTCTACGCCGACAAAGGAGACACCACCGGCGTGCGGCAGACCGTCGTCGACGATCCCCGGGTTACGCCGCTTGGCAGGCTGCTCCGGCGGACCAACATCGATGAGCTGCCCCAACTCTGGAATGTTCTTGTCGGCGATATGTCCCTGGTCGGGCCGCGTCCTCACCCCATCGGCATGCGTGCCGGCGGTCAAAGATACGAGGACCTCGTTGTCGTCTACCCGCTCCGGACATTGGTCAAGCCGGGGATCACCGGGCTCGCTCAACTCCGCGGCTTTCGCGGTCCGACCACGAGCGCTCGTTCCGCCCGGATGCGGGTCGTCTGCGATCTCGTCTATCTCGCCCATTTCTCGATCCTTTTCGATATCAGGATCCTTCTGCTCACCTTGTGGCGCGAGCTGAGAGGCGGAACCGGGCAGTGATCGGAGCGGCCTGAATAGAGGCAGAGGCCCTCTGCGCGCGCGCCTGCACGGTCCCGTACGGGACGAAGGCGTCGGGCCGTGCCCCGCCCGGCGCACTTTCGCCGGCACGAAAAGGAAATCGGCGGAGTTAAGGAGTGTTCCGCGGACGGGGGCCTGAAGCGAACCCTCGCCATTTCGATCAATCGGCCGGAGCGCGGCTACACGAAAATGAAGTCGTGAGCATCGATCTTGCTCATCTTGGCGTCGGCGAGGAAAACGGAGTTGTCGCCGTGGGTGATCATGACGCCGCCGCTGGCCTTGTGCATCGTAGCCGCCACCGCGGCGTAATCGGCGAACAGGTCATGGTCGAACTCGACCTTGTCGTAACCGTGCCGAAAGTCACGAATGACGTCCTTCCCGAAGTCGGGTCCAAAATAGAAGATGTCCTTTCCGCCGCCGCCATAGAGCTTGTCGTTGCCGGTTCCGCCCGTAAGGGTGTCATTGCCCTTGTTGCCCTTGAGAACGTCGTCGCCTGAGCCGCCGTCGAGCAGATCCTTGCCGCGCGAGCCGATGATGGTGTCGTTTCCCGAGGCGGCAACGATCTTGTCGCTGCCATTGCCGGCGAGCACCTTGTCGGAACCGGCCTGACCGATGATCACGTCACCGTGGTTGGTGACGGTGGGCTGTCCGGCCGGCGCGGCGGTCTTGGAAATCGTGTCGCCCTGGTCGGTCCCGACGATGGTTACGCCGGAATCCTTGGTGATCGACAAGTCCCTGAAGGAGACTGCCATGGTCTCGTTCGATTCCGCGCGGTAGACCCCCTCCTTCCAATAGACGTCGTTGCCGTAACCGATCGGGCCGTTGTAATCGACGATTTGCTTGCCGTCACGATAGACGTCTACGAAGCCGCCGCCGTCGTTCTCGAATTTGACCGCGATCTGCATCTGGTAGTAGTGGCCGCGTTCGATGTTGTTCGGATCCTGATATACGTAGAAGGCGTGAACGGCGCTCTCCCCGGGCAAGTGGTAACGGACCACGATGGCCATCTTTTCGCCGATCAGTTCGGTGGCAAGCGGCGGCGATGAGACGTTGTCATCGGCGTGGAACTGGCCGAGAACAATCCAGTCCGCAGTGTTGGCCTTGCCTGGCTCGACCATGACGCTGTAGCTCGTTGTCAAGGTCGTCCCCGGATGGTAGAGGTCGTCTCCGGAGACCTCCGAACGTTCCTTGTAATCCGGATCGTATTGCCATTGGTCTCCGGACCTCACCTCGAAGCGTAGGGTCTGCGGATCGGGATTTGAGAGGCTCCAGTTGTAGTTGCCGTTCTGCACCCAGTATTCGAGGCCACCGACGCCGATCTCGTGAGCGGTGAGCGGCGAGAAGCCCGTGATGCCGGAAGCGCCGGTCAGGCCCGTTTCCGGTGAGGCGATCGAAGAGATATCGCTCGAAGGCGCGCTCCCCGGAGCAGACTTGGTCGTCGTCCATGAAGAATTCGGAAGCGGTTGAGTCAGTTGGCTAAATCGGCGTGGTGAAGTGTTGGATTTTGCAGGAAAGCGGGTCGATGGGGCCCGCTTTCTTGCGTTTTGGGATTCCGGTTTTTGGCGATTTGTGATTCGATTCCTCGGCGCCGGGTGGTTCGGATTTGGGGGGGCGGATGGCAAGACCGAGAGACAATCGCCAAAGGGACCTGTTGCGGCCTTCGCTGGATCAGATCATCAACCTGCAACACCCGCTGGTGCGGCTTGCCGACAAGATCGACTGGGAGTTTCTCGATCGCCGCTTCGCCTCGGTGTGCGCGACTGGCCCCGGCCAGCCGGGTCTGCCGACGCGGCTGGTGTCCGGCCTCCTCATCCTCAAGCATGCCGAGAACCTCTCCGACGAGGTGCTGTGCGCGCGCTGGGTGGAGAACCCCTACTACCAATACTTCTGCGGCGAGCTGAGCTTCTGCCACGAGCTGCCCTTCGAGCGCAGCTCGCTGACTCGTTGGCGCCAGCGGCTTGGTGAAGACCAGTTGATTGCTCTGATCCAGGAGAGCTTGTCGGTGGCCCACAAGACCGGCGCCATCGCGACCAGGGACCTCGAGCGGGTGGCGGTGGATACGACGGTGCAGCCGAAAGCGATCGCCCACCCCACCGATGCCCGGCTGGCGCATCGGGCGCTGGTCAAGCTGGTCGCGCTTGCCAGGCGAGAGGGCGTCAGGCTGCGGCAGAGTTATCTCAGGGTCGCCAAGCGCGCCGCCATCATGGTCGGGCGCTACAGCCATGCCCATCAGTACAAGCGCGCCGGCAAGGCGCTGAGGTTCCTGCGCACCCGGCTCGGCCGGGTGATCCGCGACATCCATCGCAAGATCAAGGGCCATCCCGAACTCACGGCGCGCTTCGCCCCACTCCTCGATCTGGCGATCAAGGTCCGCCACCAGGACCATCGCCGGCGCGGCCAGAAGGTCTATTCCCTGCACGCGCCGGAGGTCGAATGCATCGGCAAGGGCAAGGCGCGAGCCCCCTACGAGTTTGGCTGCAAGGTGTCGATCGCAACACCGGTGACGATGCCAAAGGGCGGCCAGTTCGTGCTTCACGCCAAGGCGCTGCACGGCAATCCCTTCGACGGCCACACCCTCGGACCGGTGGTCAAGGATCTGGAGCAGGTGACCGGCGTGGAAACCCGCCGCATCCACGTCGACAAGGGCTACCGCGGTCACAATCACCCGGAGAAGTTCCGGGTCTGGATCTCCGGTCAGGCCCGCCGGGTCACCGCCGTCATCAAACGCGAGATGAAACGCCGCGCCGCCGTCGAGCCGGTGATCGGCCACCTCAAGGCCGAGCACCGCATGGGCCGCAATTACCTCAAGGGTCGCGACGGCGACCGCAGCAACGCCGTCCTCGCCGCCGCCGGCTACAACTTCCACCTGCTCCTGCGATGGTTCGCAGAGCTCTTATGCGCCTTATTCCAACTCGCCGCTCTCCAGCGCCTGCTGGCCATTCTTCACCTAATCCCAGCGTCACTCGCATTCTTCACGGACGACTTGGTCTGGCGGTGTTCAACATGGTGGGTCACGGCAGATCCTCCCGATATGCAACCACAGGGGAGGTATCGGCGCGCCGAGCCGCCAGCCTATTGAGCGCGATCAATAGTGAGTAGTGCTACGTAACTGCTTCGCGCGTACCGTGCGCTCATCCGCAGAAATGAAACCCAGCCTAAAAAACAAGCAGATTTAACGGGAAGTGCGGCATAATGGCCAACCATGCTCCGGCAGAGTACCTAAGGGTTTTTCCGGGTATCCGGCCAAGTACCGGCGTCACAGCGGGAATACGCGAATGCCGGCTAAGCAAGTCACGCGAACATGAAATCGTGCGCGTCCAGCTTGGCGAATTTGACCTTGCTCAGAAACAGAGAGTCGTGGCCGTCGGTAATCAGCGTGCCGCCCTTGTGGCTTTCCATGTGCGTCTTCAGATCGGCGTAGTCCTTGAAGGCGTTGTCGAACACGATCAGGTCCTGGTTCGGGTGAAAGTCGCGGATCTTGTCCTTGCCGAAGTCGCCCGCGAACCTGAACGCGTCCTTTCCCCGGCCGCCCTTGAGCACGTCGTTGCCGGGTCCACCGACGATCTCGTCGTTGCCCTTTCCGGCGTTCAGCGTGTCGCTGCCGCTGCCGGACGAAATCAGGTCGGCGCCGGCCCCGGCGTTCACCGTGTCTTGGCCGGCCTTCGTATAGATCTGGTCGCCGTTGTTGGTCGGGGTGGGCTGACCCGGCGGCGTCTCATCCTGCGCAATCGTATCGCCCTGGCTGGTACCGACGATCACGACCCCGCCGGTGCCGTCGTCGAAGAAGAAATCCTTGTAGTTTACCGCGATGGTTTCCTTCGATTCGGCGCGGTAGACACCCATCTTCCAATAGACGTCGTATCCGTAGCCGATCGGTCCATTGTAGTCGACGATCTGGGTGCCGTCCCGCCAGACATCGAGAAAGCCGTTGTTGTCATTTTCAAAATTGGCGGAGATCTTCATGTCGTAGTAGTGGCCGCGAACGATATCGTTCGTGTCCTGGAAGACATACTGGGTCTGATAGGCGCCGCCGGGGAGCTGATATCTCAGCACGATCGCCATCTTGTCGCCGACCAGTTCCATCGCCATCGGCGGCGAGGTGACACCGTCGTCGGCGTGGAATTGTCCGAGCACGAGCCAATCGGCGGTATTTGCATGGCCCGGCTCGATCATGACGCTGTAGCTGACCGAGACCGCTTGACCGGGGGCGTACACCGCGTCGCTGGCGATCTCGGAGCGCTCTTTCCAGTCGGGATCGTATTGCCATTGATCGCCCGACCTCACCTCGAAGCGCAGCGTCTGGGAATCCGGATTGGTCAAGCTCCAGTCGTGGTTGCCGTTCTGGACCCAGTAGGTGAGGCCGCCGACCGAGAACGATTTGCCGCTTACCGGGGTGAACGATGTGACTCCCGCCACCTCCGAGGTGGGGGAAGAAATATCGGCGGAGGCAACTGTTCCGGCACTCAACGCGTCGTTGTGTGAATCGGACAGTTTTGACGATGATTCGGCGCTCTTTTTAGCTTTTGAACCGGATGAATAAGAAGAAGCCGCCGAAAAGCCTGAGGATCCGATGGTCATAATCTAGGCCAGTCCCGCCGCAAGACCGCCAAACACAACCTTGTTCGGCCGTAAACGAAACTAGACCACGCATTTCTCGAAAAAAGTCTCAAACGTTGCCAAAGAATTAATCGCAGTATTGACTCGCATTTGGTGCAATTCGGCGGCGGTCGACTGCTATCAATTGATTGCGAGCGCCCTTATGAGACCGCGGCTGATCGGGAGATCGGGGGCGAGCGGCGATGTCGGTCGTCGCGGCGGACCAGGCAAATCGTGAGGCATGCTCGCGATTTCGCGCCTGCCAGGCCGCCTTCGGCACCGGCCCGGCGGCAAAGTTACCATCCGGAGCAAAATCCGCTCGGCTATCTAGGTTTTTTGTATCAAAAATGTTAAGGGTATTCGCGAGCGGTTGGGCGGCCGCGGAAGAGCCATCCTTAGCCTTTGGAGTTGTATAGCGGTGTCCACGATGAGCAAAGCTTGGTTGCGTCGAAGCGCCTTTTCTGTCTTTTCTGTAATGTTTCTTGCCGGCCTCTTTGAGCCGGCGGTGTCGTTGTTGGATACAGCCTCGGCGCAAGAGAGTCAGCGCGGCGGCGGCAGCTACCTCGACGAACTGCTGGCGCGGGCGCAGCGCTACCTCGACGGAAAACCGCGCGACGCCGCCAAGGCCGCGGAAATCCTTGCTCAGGCGGCCAGCGCCGGCAGCGGCGAGGCGATGCTCATTCTCGCAGGTTTGTACGCCACGGGTGACGGCGTCCCAGCCAATTTCGATCAGGCCAAGGCGATGTATCAGGGCGCCATCGCTGCCGGTGTCAGCGGCCTCGACACCGCCTGGGCCGGCCTCGGCGACCTCTACAACAAGGCCGACGAAAAGCATCGTGATCCGGCGCGAGCGGTTGAGGCTTACCAGAAGGCCGCCGATCTCGGGAACACGGCGGTTCTCGTCAATCTCGCGACCCTGCTTGCGACCGGCGGAGGGGGCAGTGCCGACCTCAGCCGGGCCGCCGATCTGTTGGAAAAAGCCACCGAGGCAAAGGACCCGAACGCCGCGGCGGCGTGGGTCACGCTCGGCGATCTTTTCAGAAGCGCCGGCAATTCCGCCAAGGCCGTCGACGCCTATCAGCGCTCCATCGACCTCGGGGTCACGACGTCGCTGGTCACGCTGGGCCAGATGGTCGGGGCCGGGGAGGGCATCCCGCCGGACTTCGACCGGGCCAAGAAGCTGTTCGACGCGGCGATCGCCCTCGGCGGCGACAGCCAAAACGTGGCTTGGGCCGCTCTCGGCGATCTCTATCTCGACTCCGACGCGGACCATCGCAACTTCGCGCGCGCCGCCGAGGCTTTTCAGCGCGCGATCGATCTCGGGAATACCAAGGTTCTCGTCAATCTCGCCCAGATCGTCGCCTTGGGTGGCGATGGCCTTCCGGTCGATTTCGAGCGGGCGCAAAAGCTCCTCGAACAGGCGGCCTCGCTCGGCGGCGAAGAGGGTACCACCGCCTGGGTGGCGCTCGGCAATTTGTACCGCTACGCCGACGATGCCCATCGCGACCTGACAAAAGCCGCGGAAGCATACGCGCATGCGGCTGCCGCGGGCGACGTCTCGGCGATGATCAACCTCGCCCGCATGGAGGCCGGGGGCGAAGGCGTTCCGGTCGATTTCGATGGCGCCAGGACCCTTCTCGAAAACGCAATCGCCGCGGGTCATGGCACCAATGCGTGGGCCTGGGCGACGCTCGGCGATCTCTACCGGAATGCCGACACGGAACACCAGGATCTCGCTGCCGCCGCCGACGCCTACAAGAAGGGCGCCGACCTCGGCGACACCGGAGCGATGCTGCATCTCGCGACGATGCTTGCCTCGGGCGACGGCGTTTCGGCCGACTTCGCACAGGCGCGGGCGCTTCTCGAGAAGGTGATCGCCGCCGGCGGGGAGAACGTAGTCCTGGCCTGGGGTGCGCTCGGCGATCTTTATGCCAGCGGCGGACCCGGCCAGCGTGACGACGGCAAGGCGATCGAAGCCTATCTCAACCGAGCCCAGCTCGACAACGACAGTGCGACCTGGGAGGCGCTTGGCGATCTTTACAGCAGGGGCGCCCCCGGCTACCGCGACGAGGTGCGGGCGGTCGATGCCTATCAGCGCGCCGCCGACGGCGGCCGGTCCACGGCCCTGCTGAAGCTTGCCCTGGTGCTCGATCCGAGCCAATTCGACCAGGCAAAGGCGCTCCTCGAAAAGGCGATCGACGCCAAGGACAGCACCCTCCCGGCGGCCGAGGTTGCGCTCGGTGACCTCTATCTGAATGCCGACGATGCCCATCGCGATCCCGCGGCGGCGGCCGATGCTTATCGCAAGGCAGCCGATACCGGCAACATCGCGGGGATGATCAAGCTTGCCCGGATGCTCGCAGGGGGCGACGGAATCGAAACCGATTTCGATGCAGCGAGACAACTCCTCGAGCAGGCAACCGCTTCGCCGGACCCCGGATCGGCCGCCTGGGCTTGGGGAACGCTGGGCGACCTTTACCGCTACGCCGAACCCGACCGGCGCGATCTCGCGAAAGCTGTCGATGCCTACCGGCATGCGGCCGAAGAGCGGCGACACCGGCTCCATGGTCAAGCTCGGCGAGCTGCTTCGCGGCGGCGACGATGTCGCCCCGGATTTCGACCAGGCCAGGGCCTGGCTCGACAAGGCGGTTGCCGCCGGAAATCCGGATACGCTGGGCTGGGCGTGGTCGACGCTTGGCGACCTTTATGCGAGCGACGCCGGCGGCAAGGATCCGATGAGGGCCGCCGAGGCGTACCAGAAGGCTGCCGACCTCGGCGACGGCCCGGCCATGATCGCCCTCGCCGAGATGCTCGGCTATGGGGACGGCGTCCCCGCCGACCTCGACCGCGCGATAGCGTTGTTGGAGAAGGCCGCTTCCGACGAGAGGAGCGCTGCGGCGGCCTGGAACGCCCTCGGCGATCTCTACCGCGAAGCCGACACATCGAGCCGGCACCTGCCCAAGGCCGCCGACGCGTACAAACAGGCGGTCGACCGCGGCAACGCATCGGCCATGATCAATCTCGCCCGGATCGTTGGCTGGGGTGACGGCGTCGATGCCGATTTCGACACGGCACGACAGCTCCTCGAACGCGCGGTTGGCGTCGGCGGCGGCACCAAGGCCTGGGCCTTATCGACCCTCGGCGATCTCTACAGCAGATTCCCGAGCATCGGGACCTCGCCAAGGCGGCGGATGCCTACAAGCAGGCAGTCGCGCTTGGCGATACCGGAGCGATGATTGCCTACGCGAACCTCCTGGTCGGGGGCGACCCCGCAGACTTCGACCTGGCGAAATCGCTGCTTGAAACGGCTATCGCCGGCGGCGGCGACAACACCATCTCGGGATACGCCACGCTTGGCGACCTCTACGCTGTTGCCGATCCGGCACATGCCGACGCCGCCAAGGCAATCGACGCCTATCGGCAGGCGGCCGCCGGCGGCGATGTCGGTGCCATGATCAAGCTCGCCAGGATCCTTGGTGAGGGGAACAATGCAAGTAACTTCGATGAAGCGGTGGCGTTGATCGACAGGGCTCTCGCGGCCGGCAACGGCACCCAGGGCTGGGCCTGGTCGACGCTCGGCGATCTTTACCGCACTGCCGGTCCCGAGAGGCACGACCCGGCCAAGGCGGCCGACGCCTATCGCCACGCGATGGACGCCGGCGACACCGGCGCCATGGTGCGCCTTGCCACCATGCTGGCGAGCGGCGACGGCATGCCGGTGGATTTCGGCGCGGCCACGGCCCTGCTCCAACGCGCCATTGCGAAGAACGACGGCAACGGCGGCTGGGCCTGGTCGACGCTCGGCGATATCTATCGAAACGCCGACGACGCGCATGCCAGCGCCGAGCTCGCCGTCGACGCCTATCGCCACGCGGCCGACCTCGGCGACACCGGAGGGATGATCAAGCTTGGCACCATGGTCGCGTCCGGCAACGGCACCGACCGTGATCTTGCCGCCGGCGTCGCATTCCTGGAGAAGGCGGCCGCCGTCGGTGACGGGAACAAGGCCTGGGCGTTCCGCGCGCTTGGCGACCTCTATCGGTATGCGCCTCCCCGGTTCGTCGATCTGACGACCGCGCTCAAGTACTACGCGCAAGCGGCCGCTGCCGGCGATGCCGATTCCAGCCTCTCCGCGGCACTCATCGAAAGCGATGCCCGAGTGGCGGGACGCGCGCAATTGACGTCGATGGTCGACCACTACAGAGGGGCGGCCGAGGGTCTCGGGACGACGCCGGTTGCCAAGGCCATGTATAACCTAAGCCCGCCGTCGCTCTACTTCACCGTCCAGGCGTTCCTGTCGCAACTGCTGGCGACGCCGATTGCGGTAGATGGTGTCTACGGCGCGAGGACAACGGAGGCGGTCAAATCGTTCTGCGCGTCGAGCAACATCGAGTGCGACGGCACGATCATCACCTTCCCGTTCCTCGAGGCGCTTCTGACCACGGAGCCGCCGCCGCTCGAGAACTAGTTCGGGCCCGATCGCGAGGCTAGCCGGTCGCCGTAGATGAGGTTGAATTTAGCGACTTCGTCGCTGTTGTTCCTGGCGGCTGCCGGCTGCTGCATGCGCTGGCCACGGCCATCGCGGTCTATGCGCCGGCGCTGGCCCTGCCGGCGGTGGTGGGCGTGTCGGGTTGGTGTTCGTCGCCTTCGACCAACGCAATCTGACCTACTATCGCGATCCTCCTCCTGCCTTTTCAGAACGCTCCCGCGCTCACGCAACGACCTCTTCCACATTCCCGGCGCGAAGATTCTGAACATCGTCATGGCCGGCGTTCTGCTGCTTGCCTATGCGATCGGCCGGCTCGGCCGGTCGACCGACACCATCGAACGGCGCGCGATGATCGCCGTCGGCCTTTATCTTGGCATTTTCGCGCTGGAATTCGCGCGCTCGATGGCCAACCCGCAGCTGTTCAATGCGCTTTTGCCCGACCAGTTCCAGGACGATTTGCTTCGCTACACCCTGTCGTTCTTCGTCAAGCCGGCGCTCTTCGTGGTGCTCTTCATCTTCATCCTGAAGACGATGGTCAACGAGACCAATCGCGTGATCACCGCGATATCGGTGGCGATATTCCTGCTGTCCGCCGCGATCATCGTCGGAATCCTCCAGGATCCCTCCGTCCTGTCGCGCGGCCGCCACGCCATGGCCGACCTGTGCCTGTCGCTCCTCGGAATGCACTACAATCCGGTCGGAACCATCTACATCACGGTCGGACCCCTGCTGGTCTACCTGGCGGCGAGCCGAGGCGTTGCCGCGAAGCTCAATCTCGGCCTGGCGGTCGCTGTTCTCCTGGTACTCCAGTCGCGCTCGGCCCTCCTCGCCTTTGCGATCACGGCGGTGCTCACGCTGATCGTGCTCCGGCGGACCCTGCTGCTCATGGTAATCGCGACGGTTGGAGCGGTAGCCTGCGCCTTCTGGCACGGTCCGACCACCGCCGCGCTTCTGTCGGTCGGGATCGACGATGGCTCGGTGCAGTCGGTTGACGCCTTGCTTTCAGGTCGTCTCGATACGATCTGGATCCCGTTAGTCAGCGAGTGGTTCCGCGACCCGACCTTGCTGATCTTCGGAGCCGGCCGATACGGCATCCTGACCAGCCCGCTCTGGAGGGCCGGTGACATTTTCCAGGCGACGCACGCGCATAACGCCTTCATCGACTTCTTCCTCGACAGCGGAATCGTCCTCACCCTGGTCTTGATCATCGGCGTGATTGCCTGGCTCGTCTGGTCGCGGCGGGTCGGCGCCGCGATGCGAAGTCCGCTCTACTGGGCGCTCTTCATGTGTCCGGTCGCCTATCTCATCGGCACCTTGACCGAACGCCAATTCTATCCCGCGGTCGACAATATGTTCCTGTTCCCGATCCTTGCGGTGATGCTCAACGTCGTCCGCGTCTGGGTGGCGAATGGCGGGCAGATAAGATCGGCGGCAAGCCGGCGGCTGGCGACGGTTCGCGCGCCGGCCTATCGCGGGCAATTCGCCCGTCGCGCCTGACCGCGACCCGCCATGAAGTTTCTGTTTGTCGACTTTACGTTGCCGCATCTCCTGCGCGATGCCGAATTCCCGGTCGGGGGTTGGGCGGTGGAGCTCCTGTCGTGGCTCAAGGCGCTGAACGCCAGCGGCCGGCGCGCCGGCGTTCTCACCTGGAAGGGCGCGAACGACTATGTCGGACCGCAGGACGTCTGCGACTTGGTCGAGACCTACGACCCGAAGCAGGGGATACGCGTCGTCAAGTACGCCTATTCCTACATTCCGAAGATGGTGGCCGCCGCAAGGCGCTATCAGCCGGACGCCATCATCCAGGCCTGCGCCGGAATCCAGACCGGCATGATGGCCCATGTCGCCGGCCGGCTCGGCGTGCCCTTCGGTCATCGCATCGCGAGCGATTCCGATTCCGACGATCGCTACAAGGACCGGCTTCCGTGGTTCGAGCAGCTCGGCTTCCAATACGGCCTGAACCGGGCGGCAACCATCCTTTGCCAGAACGCCTACCAGGATCGGGGCGCTGCGCGCGCGGTTTCCCGAGACCCACCTTGCCATCGTCCGCAATCCCTATGACGGCGTCCCCGGCCCGATCCCATCCCCGCGGGAGCGGACCTACGTCGCCTGGCTGGGCGTGTTCAGGAAGGAAAAGAACTTGCCGCTGTTGCTGCGGGTGGCGGAAGGGCTGCCCTCGGTGCAGTTTCGCGTCGGCGGCATGCCGCCGAAAGTGGTCGATCCGGGCACCGCGGCCGCGATTGCCGGCCTCGAAGCGCTGCCCAATGTCGAATTCGTCGGCTATCTCGGCCGCGGCGCGGTTCACGATTTCCTGTCCCACGCGGTCGCCGTGCTCTGCACGTCCGATTTCGAAGGCTTCTCCAATGTCTTCCTGGAATTGTTCTGGGCAGGGGCGCCGGTATTGACCCGGCGCACGGTCGATCCCGATCTCGTCGTTGCCTCGCGAAACCTGGGGCTGGTTGCCGACGATGCAGCCGGGCTGATCGACGTGGTCCGGCAGATCACGACGATGAACGATGCCGGGTTTTCGGCGATGTCGGAGCGGTGCCGGCTCTATGTTGCAAAAAATCACGCCGGCGCCGAGAGGGTGCGGGAAGCTCGAGGCCGCGTTCACCGCGGCGCTCGCCCGGCGCGGATGAGCCGTGCCATGGCGGCCCGGACGATTTCGTCCCCATGCCTTGCGTCGGTCGGGATCGCAGGCCGCTCGTCCCGCGCCGAATTCGAATCTCCGGCGCTTCCCGTCACATTTCGCGGCCGGCTTCCGTCATGGCGGTGTGAGAACGGGCTGCGTCCCGGCAGCCACGACGATGATGAGGATCATGAACATGACCGAAGGCCTGAAGACGATCATCTACCCGGTTAAGGACCTCGCCAAAGCCAAGGCGTTCTACGCCGCCCTCCTCGGCGTCAAACCGGTCGTGGATAGCGCCCCCTATGTCGGCTTCGATATCGCCGGCCAGCATGTCGGGCTTGTTCCCGGCGGCGACGGCGTCGGAGCGGATGGCCCGGTCGGCTATTGGCATGTCGGAGACATCCGGCAGAGCCTGAAGACGCTCACCGATGCCGGCGCGGTCGTACAACAGGACGTGCGGGCCGTCGGCGGCGGCAGGCTGGTCGCCGCGGTGAAGGATGCCGACGGCAACGTGATCGGCCTGATCCAGGACCAGGCTGCCGCCCCGGGGTGACCCCAATCCCCGGCTTTGTATTTTGCCCCTGCTTTTGTTAGGCCTCCCGCTCTTTCGGGATCGGGAGCCGGAATATGGCGGGCCTCAAGCAGCTGGTGGCGGGCAACTGGAAGATGAACGGGACGATGGCGAGCCTCGCCGAGATCGACGCGGTCAAGGCGGGGATCGCCGGCGCCCGCTGCGATGTGGCGATCTGCCCGCCGGCAACGCTGATCGCGGCGGCGGCGGCGCGGGCACGCGGCTCGGCGCTTCTGATCGGCGGCCAGGACTGCCATCCCGAAGGAACGGGGCCCATACCGGCGATATCTCGGCGGAGATGATCGCCGATGCCGGGGGCAAGCTCGTCATCGTCGGCCATTCCGAGCGGCGCGCCGACCATGCCGAAAGCGACGCCCTGGTGCGGGCCAAGGCCGAGGCGGCTGGCGCGCCGGGCTTCTCGTCGATCCTCTGCATCGGCGAAACGGAAGCGGAACGGCAGGCCGGCGAGACGCATCGCCGTCCTCGACCGGCAGCTCGCCGGCTCGGTCCCGGATGGCGCCTCGGCCGCCGATCTGGTCATCGCCTACGAGCCGGTTTGGGCGATCGGGACGGGAGCTGACCGCATCCAATGATGACATTCCAGGCGGCGCACGCCCATATACGCGGCCGGTCTGGCCGACCGCTTCGGCGACGGCGGGCGGGCGATCCGCATCCTTTATGGGGGTTCGGTCAAACCGGACAATGCCGGCGAGATCCTGCCTTTGACGGATGTCGATGGCGCGCTCGTCGGCGGGGCCAGCCTCAAAGCCGCCGACTTTCTCGGTATCGTCGCCGCGGCCAAGTGACGCCGGGGTGGGCGACGGGAAGCGTGGTTGGCAAGGAACGGACCGACGTGTACAAGGCACCGGCTTCAAGGACAGCATAGGCAATGGAAACCGTCATCATCGTCATTCACCTGATGGTGATCGTGGCGCTCGTCGCGGTCGTGCTGATGCAGCGCTCCGAAGGCGGGGCGCTCGGCATCGGCGGCGGCGGCAACTTCATGTCGGCGCGGAGCCAGGGCAACGTCCTCACCCGGACGACCGCGATCCTGGCGCTCGCCTTCTTCGCCACCTCGATCGGGCTGACGGTGCTGTCCCGTTTCACCGAACGGCCGGGCGCCATCCTCCAGGACGTGCCTTCGGCGGCGGCGCCGGTCACCCCGGGCAACGGCACGGGCACCGGAACCGGCACCGGCGGCATCCTCGACCAGATCCAGGGCCTGAACCACCCGTCGACATCGGCCCCCTCGGCTTCCGGCGCCGGTGAGGCCCCGACGGGTGCGCCCGCCGGAGCCGCGCCCACCACGGGCGATGCCAACTCGCAAGGCGCCGAGGCGCCGGCAGCCCCGCAGGTGCCGACTTCGCAATAGCCGGCTTCGACCGGTCGCCAATCCGGCCCGCGCATGGCCGAATATTAATTTTGCGCTGCGTTGCACCGCAGCAAAGCCCTTCCATATGACCTGAGGAAGACCGGGTTTTCCGGCCGGTCGCGGCGACGCGCCGATGACGGCGCCAATCCGCCACCGGCATCGGAGTCAGATTACGCCGGTGATCTATCTTTATAAGGAGGAGCTGTCCGCGGCCGGCCGCCGCTGGTACGCGCGCCCGCGCGGATCGTGGCCCGTCCGCGGCGGTACCGCGATTCCTCCCGTGCAACCGATGCGCGGTCCGGCCGAATAGGATTTCGATCAGAATTCGCCCGGATAGCGGGTTTCGCGCCACAACGAACCACAACGACGGGCCCTTTGCCATCCGCCGTCCGACCCACTAACCATCACACGGCATTTTGACTCCCCGAATCGCGGTCGGAAGGAATAAGATGTAGGCCCATGGCGCGGTACGTCTTCATCACCGGCGGCGTGGTTTCATCCCTCGGCAAAGGCATCGCTTCGGCGGCGCTCGCCGCGCTGCTCCAGGCGCGGGGCTACAAGGTGCGGCTCCGCAAGCTCGACCCCTATCTCAACGTCGATCCGGGGACGATGAGCCCCTACCAGCACGGCGAGGTCTTCGTCACCGACGACGGGGCGGAGACCGACCTCGACCTCGGCCACTACGAGCGCTTCACCGGGCGCTCGGCCAACCGGATGGACAACATCACCACCGGCCGCATCTACCAGGACATCATCGCCAAGGAGCGGCGCGGCGACTATCTCGGCGCCACCGTGCAGGTCATCCCGCACGTCACCGACGCGATCAAGCACTTCATCCTCGACGGCAACGAGGACTACGACTTCGTGCTCTGCGAGATCGGCGGCACGGTCGGCGACATCGAGGCCTGCCCTTCTTCGAGGCGATCCGCCAGCTCGGCAACGACCTGCCGCGCGGCCACGCCGTCTTCATCCACCTGACCCTGATGCCCTACATCCCCTCGGCCGGGGAACTGAAGACCAAGCCGACCCAGCACTCGGTCAGCGCGCTCCGCCAGATCGGCATCCAGCCCGACCTCCTGCTCGTCCGCGCCGACCGGCCGATCCCGAGCGAGGAGCGGCGGAAGCTGTCGCTGTTCTGCAACGTCCGGCCGTCGGCGGTGATCCAGGCGCTCGACGTGTCAGAACATCTACGACGTGCCGATCGCCTACCATCAGAGGGGCTCGACGACGAGGTGCTGGCCGCGTTCGGCATCGCCGATGCGCCGATGCCCGACCTCGCGCGCTGGCACGACATCGGCCGCGCCATCTCGGGCCACGAGGGCGAGGTGACGATCGCCATCGTCGGCAAATACACCGGGCTCAAGGACGCCTACAAGTCGCTGGTCGAGGCGCTTCACCACGGCGGCATCGCCAACACGGTCAAGGTCAACCTCGAATGGATCGAGTCGGAGACGCTGGAGACCGGCGACCCGCGGCCGCGGCTCGACTGGGTCGACGGCATCCTGGTGCCGGGCGGCTTCGGCAAGCGCGGCTCGGAGGGCATGATCGCCGCCGCCGGCTTCGCGCGGCAGCACAAGGTGCCGTTCCTCGGCATCTGCTTCGGCATGCAACTCGCGACGATCGAGGCGGCGCGGAACCTCGCCGGCATCGCCGATGCGGGCTCGACGCGAATTCGGCGACGACGCCAGAGCCGATCGTCGGGCTGATGACCGAATGGGTGCAGGGCAACGCAGCTCGAGCGGCGGAACGCCGGCGACGACCTCGGCGGCACGATGCGGCTCGGCGCCTATCCCGCGATCCTCGAGCGCGGCAGCCGGATCGCCGGCGATCTACGGCGGCGCGACCGAGATCTCCGAGCGGCATCGCCACCGCTACGAGATCAACATCAACTATCGCGGCCGGCTGGAGCAGCACGGGCTGCGCTTCGCCGGCCTGTCGCCGGACGGGCTCCTGCCGGAGACGCATGGAGCTCGAGGGCCACCCCTGGTTCATCGGCGTCCAGTATCACCCCGAGCTCAAGTCGCGGCCCTTCGCGCCGCACCCGCTCTTCGCCTCGTTCATCGCCGCGGCTGTGGAGCAGTGCGGCTGGTGTAGACTAGGGGAGGGCGTGGCGCCGGGGCGGCCGAGGCCTGCCGGGAGCACGTCCGATGAGCGACTCCACCCTCTACGACGACGACATCCTGCTGTGGTCCGAACAGCAGGCGGAGGTCATCCGCCGGCTCAGACGCACCGTGCGCGACCTTCCCAACGATCTGGACATCGAGAACGTGGCCGAGGAGATCGAAAGCGTGGGACGGTCCGAGTTGGCGGCGGTGAAGAGCTATCTTCGTTTGATCCTGTCCCACCTCATCAAGCTCGCTCTTCGAGCCGGATGTGCCGTCAGCCCGACATTGGCGCAGGAAGCTGCTGTCTTCCATGCTGATCTGCTTGATCGATACGCTCCATCGATGCAGCAGCGAATCGATATCGACGAAGTCTGGCAGTCCGCACGCAACCAGGTTGCCCTGGGCTACGAGGGAACAGAGGAGGGACGGCTCCGGGCCCTTTCGGACCGATCCCCCTTCTCGCTGGACCAAATCCTCGCAAGATATCTTGAGATTCCTTCGTTGATCGAACAACTGAGATCCATGTAACCACCGGGAAATGGTTGAGCCTGGAGGGTATCCGGCGCCATTTCGAGCGGGCCGGAGCCGTCGGGATCGCGTTCACCGGCCGGACGGTGGATTCCAAATGACTTCCCAGAGGTGGCCGTCGGGATCCTTGGGCTGAGCGATTTAATGGGCGATACCGGCATGTCCGCAACTTGCGGAGCGACCTACCGGTCCTCGATCTTCTCCAGCCAGTCGATCATCGCGCTCGTCCCCGCATCGGGGGTTCCGAGGTGATTGGCGTTGACCGTGACGAAACGGCTCATCGGATCGCCCGGCGCTTTCTTGAACAGCGCCGCGGCGTTGTGCTGGCTCGAGTCGCGGGTGCCGGCCACCCAGAGGAGCGGCGCATCGATTGCCGGCAGCGTCCGCTTGAGCGCGATCGGGCTGTCGGGACCGAGGAACGAGAGAAAGGCGCGCGGCGTCGCTTTCACCGCGAAATTCCGCCCGAGAACGCGATCGGTGAAGGTCTCCGGCTCATCGCCTTTGCCCGCCTTGACCAGCGCCTCGGCGGTCTTGACGCTCTTGGCGACGGCAGGGTTGCCGTTGAAGTCGGAGGGGTCGCCGGCGGGCGCGAGCACGATGACGCCGGCAAGGCCCGGATGGGTCGCCGCATAGCCGAGGGCGCCGACCGCGCCGAGGCTGTGGCCGCCGACCACGATCCGGGTGATGCCGTCGTCGCGGAGGTAGCCGATTGCCTTGTCGACGTCCGTCATGCATTCGGCGAAGGGCTCGTCGTAGAGGCGGTCGGCCGACCAGCACATTTCCGGAGTTTCGACCGGAAAGCCGGATTCGAGGAGCGTATTGGCGAGGTCTCGAATTGATCGGGGACGCCGGTCTTGCCGTGCAGGAGGACGACGCCGACCCTCTCGAAAGCGGGCACCGGCGAGGCCGCGAGGAGGGCAAGCAATCCGACGGCGAGCAGCTTCAACAGCGCCAAGCATCCACTCCGAAATCACGCAGCCACGTGGCGGCGTGCTACCATGCCCCGAAACCGGAACAGAGCATCCGAGGCGACCGATGCGCAAACTGCGTCGGATTCTGGTCGCTGTGTTTCTGGCTGTCATCCAGGCAGCGATCTGCAATCGCGATTTCGCGCCGCTTGCAGCTTTCTGCCGCGGCCAAGCCTGGCAAGTCCGTCAAACTTCGTCGGGCGGCGTGCCGACGCAGGGTGCATTTCACGCCGCCGCGCGACCGAGGTGCCGTCCTTCCGTGACCTCCTCGGCGATTTTGGTGCAGAAGGCCTCAAGGTCGCCCGGATTCCGGCTGGTGATTATCCCCTGGTCGACCACGACCTCCCTGTCGACCCACTTTGCGCCGGCATTGATCATGTCGGTGCGGAGCGACTTGTAAGAGGTGGCATTGCGACCCCTGACCGCGCCGATCTCGATGAGGAGCCAGGGTGCATGGCAGACGGCGGCAATGACTTTCTTGTCGTCGTAGAAGGCCTTGATCAAGGCCAGTGCCCGCGTGTTGACGCGAAGCAGGTCGGGGTTGATCTGGCCACCGGGAAGGACGATTGCGTCGTAGTCGGCGGCCGAGACATCTTCGATGGCGAGGTCGACCTCGACGGGGCGGCCCCAGTTTTTCTTCTCCCAGCCGCGGATCTCGCCCTTCTCCGGCGAAACGATATGGACGGTGGCGCCGGCTTCCTTCAGCCGGTCGCGCGGAACTTCGAGCTCCGATTGCTCGAATCCGTTGGTGGCGAGGATAAGGATCGATTTGCCGGTGAGGTCCTGCATCGGGAATCTCCCTGAAAAACGAGGTGGGTCGCTCACGCCGGAAACGTCGTCGGCCGCGCGAGGTTCCGGTCGTCCGCTCAGGCGATCAGGAAGATGCGGAGGAGGATCAGGAGAACGACAATACCCACCAGGCCGGCGATGAAGATGGTGCGGCGGAGTGGGGTGCGCAGGATGATCTCGCCGCTGCGGGCTTTCTCTGCCGGATAGGGACTCGCTTCCCTGTGCGGCGGCGCGGATTGGGCTGGGGATTCGCGAACGGGCATGGCGCGCCTTTCGGGGGCTGGCGCCGGCAAAACGCGCCGGACGGGAGAGTGTTCCCGCCCCGAGGGCAGCTTCCGGCATGGACGCTCGACCCGGTTCCCGGCATGACCGGTGAGTCGTGGCGCGGTTGCAACAGCCGGCGCCCTTCACAATCGCGCCGCGATCCGGCCCAAAAGCGCGCCAAATGCGTTGCGAGCTTCCGCAGCGGCGGGGGGCGCTGTCGGAGATCCCAAGGCCATGAGCCGCCATCTGTCAGTGCCCGTGACTTCCTTCTGCGTTCTTTCGGTGCTTTTGTCCGCGACTGCCTTGACTACGTTCCAGGCGGCCGCCGTGCCAAACGACGTCGTCGACGGTCCACCGACCGCAACCGCCTGCGCCCAGCTCGGTTTCGGGCCGCGCGACGACGCGGACGAAAATGGCCGCACTCGTTCCGGGGGCGGCGGACAGTTGCGCAAGCTGATCGCGCCGCTGGCCGGGACGGCCGCACCGCCGCTGCCGCTGCCCTTGCCGAAGTCGGCGCCGCTGGGCACGGTTGCCCAAGGCACGATCGCCGGCGTAGCGGACGAGCTCGCCGTCAACACCGAGCGCTATCCCGACGCGACGCCGAACCCGGTCAAGCGGGTCTCGGAAGATCCAGTGTCGACGTTTTCGATCGACGTCGACACGGCGTCCTATGCCAATGTCAGGCGTTTTCTCAACGACGGCCAGCTCCCGCCGCGCGACGCGGTGCGGGTCGAGGAAATGGTCAACTATTTCGACTACGGCTACGCGCCGCCGACCTCTCCCGACACGCCGTTTGCGGTCCACGCGAGCCTGGTCCCCTCGCCATGGGCGCCGGGCAAGGAGATCATCCATATCGGCCTCCAGGGCTATGACATCGCGCCCGACAAGCGGCCGCCGCTCAATCTGGTTTTCCTGATGGACGTCTCCGGCTCGATGGACGACCCGAACAAGCTGCCGCTCGTCCAGCGGGCGCTCAATGTGCTGATCGACCAGCTCCGTCCCGAGGACCGTGTCTCGATCGTCGTTTATGCCGGCGCCGCCGGCGCCGTCCTCGAACCGACGCCGGGGAATCAGAAGCTCAAGATCCGCTGCGCGGTCGACGCCATGCATGCCGGCGGCTCCACCGCCGGCGGCGAGGGTCTGGCGCTCGCCTATGCGATGGCCGAGCAAAGCTTCGACAGGAACGCGGTCAACCGCGTCGTTCTGATGACCGACGGCGACTTCAATGTCGGCATCGCCGACCCGGAGAAGCTCGAGGACTTCGTCGCCGAGAAACGCAAGACCGGCGTCTATCTCTCGGCCTATGGCGTCGGCGGCGGCAACTATAACGACGTGATGATGCAGACCCTGTCGCAGTCGGGGAACGGCACCGCCGGCTATATCGACACGCTCCAGGAGGCGCGGAAACTGTTCCGCGACGACTTCTCCGGCTCGCTCTTCCCGATCGCCGACGACGTCAAGATCCAGGTCGAGTTCAATCCCGGGCGGGTCGCCGAGTACCGGCTGATCGGCTACGAGACGCGGCTTCTGAACCGCGAGGATTTCAATAATGACCAGGTCGATGCCGGCGAGATCGGGGCAGGGGCATCGGTGACCGCCCTCTACGAGATCACGCCGGTCGGCGGGCCGTCGTCGATCGATCCGCTCCGCTACCAGCCGGTCAAGGCGGGACCGGCCGATCGGGGCGGCGAGTTCGCGTTTGTGAAGATCCGCTACAAGCTCCCGGGCGAATCGACCTCGAACCTGATCGAGCAGCCGATCACCGACGCCGACCGTCCGGCGACGCTCTCGGAAGCGCCGGAGGCGACGCGGTTCGCGCTTGCCGTCGCCGCCTACGGCCAGCGGCTCCGCGGCGATCCCTGGATGACCGCCGACTTCGACTGGGACAAGATCGCCGCGCTGGCGCGCGGCGCCCGCGGCGACGACCCCTTCGGCATTCGCGGCGAGTTCGTGCAGCTGGTTCTGGCGGCGGCGAGCGCGAAGTCGGTGAACGAGTAACATCTCGGACGGCGCCGCCCGGAGCAAGGCGGCGCCGTCAGTCGCTCAGGCTGACCGCGTCGGCGGAGCCGGACGCTATTTCATGCCGCCCAATTGCCGGAGAAGCGAGAGCCCGTTCGCCTCCGACCAGCCTTCGATGATCTTGCCGCAGGCGAACCGGAAGGCATTGATGCCGTTCCACTCGACCGGCTTGCCGCTGGTCGCGACGCCGAGGAACGGCGTCCCGGTGTGGGTGCCGCGGCCGGTCCAGCGCACGAGCACGCGATCGCCGGAGCGGAGAACGTCGTCGACGGAGAACTGGATGTCGGGAAACGCGGCGCGGATGGCGTTGAGGCTCCCCTTGATGGCGTCGAGCCCCACCGTGTCGGGGAAGAGTCCGGAGTGGTGGACTTCCTCGGGCCAGACGAACTCGTCGAGCACCTCCATCTTGCCCTGGTTCAGCGCTTCGTCGTACCAGCGGCGAGCGGCAGCGGCGTTATCGTCGGCCGTCGTCGTCTTGCACTCGGTGGCCGATGGTGCGGCCGGCGCCTTCGGCTCCGCGTCGGGGTCGGTGGAGACGTTGAGGTCGATGGCGCCCATCTGCCGCAACAGGCCGAGCGCATCGCCGACGTTCCAGGTCTCCTCGATCTTGCCGCAGGCGACCCGGTGGATATGGAAAGCGCCGATCGCAACCTTGTTGCCGCTTGCCGGGACGCCGGCGAACTCGTCGGCCTGCGTGCCGCGGAAGGTGTTGCGGATCACCACCTTGTCGCCATCGGTCATCATCCAGTCGATGGTGTAGACCCCGTCGGGGAAAGCGGTACGGACCGCCTTCAGCCGCTTGAGTTGGGTGGCGCGGTCCTGGGCCATGATCGCGCCCTGCGGCTGGTTGTAGTCCGCCGCGAGCAGGCCATCGAGGGCGGCGACGTCGCCCTTGTTGAAGGCGTCGAAATAAGCGCGGCCGATTGCCTCCAGCTCGGCCGGAGTGGGTGGCGCGCATTCGGCGGCAAAGGCCGTGGTCGCAAAGAGTCCCGGCAAATAGCGCAAGCGCCGGCGCGAAGGACCGGGCGAGGCCGGATCGATGAAGCCGCATCTTCTGGTCTCCTGGTCTTGGCAGCTGAAACGGCGTCCCAATGGGACGCCGTCGCTGAGCCTAAGACAGGAAGACCGGCCGTCAAGTCCGCTTCCGACCCCCGCGGGACGAAGGTTAGGCGGCGGCCCCGAAACCGAAAACCGGATCAGGCGGCCCGCGCCTTCGGCGTCTCCATCGGAATCTCGATGTCGACGCTGAGCGTCGAGACCTTTGCCGCCCGCTCGGCGGTGACCTTGACCTTGTCCGGATCGACCGGAACGTGCTTGCGGATCACGGCGAGGATTTCCTCGCGAAGCACCGCGATCAGGTCCGGCTTGCCGAGGAAAGCGCGCTCGTGGGCGAGCAGCACCTTCAGCCGATCGCGGGCGACCGGCGCCGATTGGCGGGGCTTGAAGAATTTGAACATCATGCGGCCCTCCCGAACAGGCTGCCGAAGAAGCTCTTCTTCTCGACGGGGATGGTCATCTCGACGCTGTCGCCGCGAAGCCGGCGCGCCGCGTCGATGTAAGCGCGAGCCGATGCGCTTGCCGGATCGGCCAGCGTGATCGGCGAACCGACATTCGAGGCCTTCAGCACCGACTGGCTCTCGGGGATGATGCCGATCAGGGGCAGGGAGAGGATCTCGAGGACGTCTTCGATCGACAGCATCTCGCCGCGCGCCGCCCGCGCCGCGTCGTAGCGGGTGATCAGGACGTGCTTCTCGATCGCCTCGCCGCGCTCGGCGGCGAGCGTGCGCGAATTGAGGAGGCCGATGATGCGGTCCGAATCGCGCACCGAGGAGACCTCCGGATTGGTGATCACCACGGCAAGATCGGCATGGCGCATGGCAAGCACGGCGCCGCGCTCGATGCCGGCGGGGCTGTCGCAGATCACCCAGTCGAAATCGGCGCGGAGCGCGTCAATGACGAAGGCCACGCCGTCCTCGGTGAGGGCGTCCTTGTCGCGGGTCTGCGAGGCGGGAAGGAGATAGAGGTTCTCCAGCCGCTTGTCGCGGATCAGGGCCTGGGCGAGCTTCGCCTGGCCCTGCACGACATTGATGAAGTCGAAGACCACCCGGCGCTCGGCGCCGAGCACAAGGTCGAGGTTGCGGAGGCCGACATCGAAATCGACGACCGCCACCCGCTCGCCGGTCATCGCCAAAGCCGCGCCGAGGGCGGCGGTCGACGTGGTTTTTCCGACGCCGCCCTTACCGGAAGTCACGACCAGAACCGTCCCCATATGCCGTTATCTCCTTTGGATCTTCAGTCCAAGACGTGGGTCAAGATCGAACCGCCGGCGAGGCGGAGATGCACCGGTTTGCCGACGAGCTTCTGAGGGCTTTCCTCGGCGGTCATGTAGCAGCCGTCGATCGCGACCAGCTCGGCATGGAAGCGGCGGCAGAGGATGCGGGCGTTGCCGTCGCCGGTCGCCCCGGCGACGGCACGGCCGCGAAGCGCCCCGTAGACGTGGATCGAGCCGCCGGCGATCACCTCGGCTCCCGACGAGACCGAGCCGATGACGGTGAGGTCGCCGTCGGGGAAGTAGATCGTCTGGCCGGAGCGGACCGGCTTGTCGACGATCATCGTGGCGGGCGGCTGCGGCGGCGCCGGGACCGGCGATTCGGCCTTGGCTTTCGCCTCCGCCGCGCCGGGGAACTCGATAATCTTGGCCGACGCCATGCCGGTCGCGAGCGGGGCGAGCGCCGGGCCGAGCATGTCGGGCGCGACGCCTTCGACCGCGATCACGCGAATCGCCCGCGCCTTCAGCGCGGCGAGAAGCGCCTCCGCCTCGCCCTTGTCCGGTTGGAGCCCGGAGAGGTCGAGGACCACCGGCCGGTTGGCGAAGAAAGCGAAGGACTGGCGGGCGACGGCGTCGAGATCGGCAAGCCAGTCGGAGACCGGCGCCCAGGGCTTGAGCACGAAGGCGAGGAACGAACGCCCGGCAAGGCGGAGCTTCGGGCGGGAGACGGCGAGGGCGAGCGACAAGGGCTTGTTAACCGGGGTTAAGGATCGGTTAGCCAAGGTCGCCGGAAGACGGTTAACGGAGGGTTAAAAGCGCACCTCCCGTCGCGGGGATTTTTGCGGCGTCAGCGGTAGAGCCCGGCGTACCTGTCCCGGAGCACGTTCTTCTGCACCTTGCCCATGGCGTTCCGCGGCAGGTCGTCGACGAAGATCACCCGTTTCGGCAGCTTGAAGCGGGCGAGGCGGCCGTCGAGGCCGGCGAGGATCGCGTTTTCGTCGAGCCGCGTGTCGTTGGCGACGATGATCGCGGTGATACCTTCGCCGAAGTCGGGATGGGGCACGCCGATCACCGCCGATTCGACCACGCCGGGCAGGCCGTCGATCTCGGTCTCGACCTCCTTCGGGTAGACGTTGAAGCCGCCGGTTATGACGAGATCCTTGCTGCGCCCGACGATCGACACATAGCCGTTCCCGCCGATCCGGCCGAGGTCGCCGGTGATGAAGAAGCCGTCCGGCCGGAACTCGGCCGCCGTCTTCTCCGGCATCCGCCAATAGCCCTTGAAGACGTTCGGCCCCTTGAGCTCGATCATGCCGATCGCGCCCGGTTCGAGCGGCGCCCCGGTGTCGGGATCGGCGATGCGGAGCGCGACGCCGGCAAGCGGCGAGCCGACGGTGCCGGCGATGCGCTCGCCGTCATAGGGATTCGACGTGTTCATGTTGGTTTCGGTCATGCCGTAGCGCTCGAGGATGGCATGCCCGGTGCGCGCGCGGAACTCGCGGTGGGTTTCGGCGAGGAGCGGCGCCGAGCCGGAGATGAAGACGCGCATATGGGCGGTGGCGTCGCGGGTCAGGCCGGCATGCCGGAGGAGGCGGGTGTAGAAGGTGGGCACGCCCATCATCGCCGTCGCCTCGGGCAGCAGGCGCACCACCGCGTCGGCGTCGAATTTCGGCTGGAACAGCATGGCGCCGCCCGAGAGGAGGAGCGTGTTGGTCGCGGTGAACAGGCCATGCGTGTGGTAGACGGGCAGGGCGTGGATCAGCACATCCTTCGGCGTGAAGCGCCAGGCGTCGACCAGCGTCAGCGCGTTCGAGGCGAGGTTGCCGTGGGTGAGCATGGCGCCCTTCGAGCGGCCGGTGGTGCCCGAGGTGTAGAGGATGGCGACGAGGTCGTCCCAGCCCATCCTGGCGTCGTCGAAGTCCGGTGATTGTTGCGAGGCGGCCTCGACCAGCGTGCCGTCGCCGGCGGTGCCGAGCGACAGGGCCGCGGCGACGCCGTGGGTCTTGCCCAGGCCTTCGAGGTCGGCGAGACGGGACGGCGTCGCGACGACGGCGCGCGGCTCGGCGTCGCCGATGAAATAGTCGAGCTCGTTCAGCGTGTAGGCGGTGTTGAGCGGCAGGTAGATCGCGCCCGCCCGCGCGCAGGCAAGGAAGAGGACGACCGCCTCGGGGCTTTTCTCGACCTGCACCGCAATGCGGTCGCCGGGCACGATGCCGGCGGCCCGGAGCGCGCCCGCCATGCGCCCGGCGAGGCTCCAGATGCCGCCATAGGTGAAGTCGCGGCCGTCGCCGTTCCGGATGAAGACTTTGCCGGGATCGGCGATCCGCGAGCCGACGAGCGCCGGAAGCGAAGTGACCGACGGATCGGCGCGATAGGTCCAGTTCATGGGAGAAGCGTCAGCCTTGCCGGGATCGATGCCAAATGTTCATATCGCAGATATCATATCCACAATCCGAC
The DNA here is from genome assembly GCA_963792845.1 of uncultured Alphaproteobacteria bacterium. Lineage (GTDB taxonomy): Bacteria > Pseudomonadota > Alphaproteobacteria > Rhizobiales > Kaistiaceae > Bauldia. The sequence continues at coordinate 2,824 of CAWBXW010000015.1, read as the reverse complement.
TATGAAGTGCGGCCGATGCCATGGTCGCCGGCGGGGGAGGGGCGAGCATGGAACACCGGATGGCGCGGATGACGCAGATGGAGATCGCCGGGGCGATCTCGGAGAAGCGCCCGGTGATCCTCCCGACCGGCGCCACCGAGGCGCACGGCCCGCATATGCCGACCGACACCGACACCCACCAGGCCGAGCACGTCGCGGTCCTCCTCGCCGAACGGCTCGGCTGGCTGGTGGCGCCGCCGGTCGCCTACGGCATCTCCAAGACCTTCGAGTATTTCCCCGGCACCATCTCGCTCTCGATCCCGACCTACCAGACGATGCTCTTCGAGATCGGCGCGGCGCTGATCCGCCAGGGCTTCGAGCATCTCGTCATCCTCAACGGCAACCGCCCCAACGGCACCGCCAATGACGCGGTGGCGCGGCTCCTCGTCGACGAGCTCGACGACGCCCACAGCTTCAAGGTCTCGGCGGTGAGCTACTGGGAGCCGGGTGCGGCGCGCATCCACGAGCTTCGGAAATCGGTCCCCGGCGGCATGGGCCACGGCTGCGAGTTCGAGACATCGTTCCAGCTCGCCACCCGCCCGGAGCTGGTCAAGATGGACCGCCTGAAGGGGGCCCATTACGGCCCGGTCGGCTGGGATCTGGTCGCGCCGACCAACCCGACCCGCACCTATGCGCGCCGGCCGCGGCCCGAGGCCGGCCACGCCGCGATCTTCGGCGACCCGACCAGGGCCACCGCCGAGGCCGGCACGGCCTTCATCGCCGCGGTCGTCGATTCGCTCGAGGAGACGTTCCGGAATTTGCAGGGCTCGTATCAGGAGCGGAAGTAGGGAGGGTGCGCGTCCCGCGCACCGGGCGGCGGGACGCCGCCCCTCCGGTTCCGCGTCTCGCGGCGCCGGTCGTTCCGGGCGAGCCCGTTCGGGAGGGTGCGCGCCCCGCGCACCGGGCGGCGGGACGCCGCCCCCTCCGGTTCCGTGTCTCGCAGCGCCGGTCGTTCCGGGCGAGCCCCTTCGGGAGCGTGCGCGTCTCGCGCACCGGGCGGCGGGACGCCGCCCCTCCGGTTCCGCGTCCCGCACCGCCGGTCGTTCCGGGCGAGCCCCTTCGGGAGGGTGCGCGTCCCGCGCACCGGGCGGCGGGACGCCGCCCCTCCGCGATCGCCGTCTCACCCGTGGTCCGGGCGCCAGCCGAGGTCCTGGGAGATCGAATGGGCCATGTGCATCAGGTGCTCCTGAAGCTCCTCGCGGCGCCGGTCGTTCCGGGCGAGCCCCTTGCGGAAGATGAAGCAGAGCGAGGCGATCGCCTTGCCGGTGCCGTCGCGGATCGGCGCCGCCATCGATCCGGTGAAGGGCTGGACGTCGGCAATGGTGAGGGCCATGCCGGCGCGGCGGACCTTGGCGAGCTCGGCGCGGAGCACGGCCGGATCGGTGATCGTCTCGCTGGTCAGCCGCTCGAGGTCGCGCCGGAGATAGGCCTCGACGAAGTCCGGCGCTTCGAAGGCGAGCAGCACCTGTCCCTTCGACCCGCAGTGCAGCGGAAAATGATAACCGTAGTGCGCCTTGGTAATGTCCTCGGCGAGCCGCTGCGCCGAATAGATCGCCACCGCCAGATTGCCGATGCGCTCGGCGACCTGAACGGCGACGCCCTCGGAATCCTGGAACTGGCTGAGATAGGGCATCGCCACCTTGAGGACCCGGTGGTTGGCGAGATAGGCCGAGCCGACATGCCACAGTCGCGGGCCGATCTCATAGCGGTTGGTCTTCGGGTCGCGCTGGAGGAACTGCGCCTTTTCGAGCTGGATGATCGTGCGGTGCACGGTCGCCCAGGGGAGACCGAGACCGCGCGTCACGTCGACGACGCGGCCGGGCGCCGCGGCGAGGTATTCCAGGACGGCGAAGGATCGCGCCATGCCGCGAAGGGGAGGGGCGTTGTTTGCCGCAGGCCCCGGCTTCCGGCGGCTGCGCGCCTCGCCCGGAGGGCCGGCCAGAGGCCGCCCATCCGTGCGGCCGCGGGCACGTCTCGTCCCCTCCATGGATACTCCTCGTCCTTTCGGCGCTATTCATAGGCGATGCGCTCTATCCACTCAATGGATACGCGGACGAGGCGTCCCGGATGAGCCCCGGGCCTGCGTGGCGGCGCGCGGAGCCGGTTGCGCTTCTCTTCGCCGCGGGATTCTGCATTGGGCTGATTTTTCCCCTGGGCAAGATCGCCGGCAGTCTCGGCCTCGCCCCGCTGGTCTTCGCGGGCGCAAGCGCGGCGGGGGCGAGCCTCGTGCTCGCCGCGATCACGATCGCATTCGGTGGCCGCCTCGTTCTCGATCGGCGGACGGCGGTCTACGCGGCGGTCGCCGGCCAGCTCACCTTCGCCATCCCCTTCGGCACGCTGGTCGCGGTCATCCCGCATCTCGGCTCGGGCATCCCGGCGATCCTCCAGTCGCTCGCGCCGATCGTCACCCTCGCCATCGTTCTCGCCATCGGCCTCGAACGGCCGAACGCGATGCGGGCGCTCGGCCTCGCGTCCGGGCTTGCCGGTGCGCTGATCATCCTCGTCGGCCGCAACGCCGGCGCCCTCGACGTCGATGCCCCCTTCGGCTGGTACCTTGCCGCGCTGGTGACGCCGGAGCACTCGCCGCCGGCAACGTCTATCGCACCACCAATTGGCCGGTCGGCCGCGAGCCGCTGCCGCTTGCCACGCTGACGCTCGCCGCAGCGGCGCTCGGCATCCTCCTCGTCCTCGTCGCGCAGGGGCTCGCGGCCGGCGGCGTCGACATCGCGGCGCTTCGCACCGGCTGGTGGGTCATCGTGCTCCAAAGCCTCGCCACGGGGATCTA
>CAWBXW010000014.1:0-113527 GCA_963792845.1 uncultured Alphaproteobacteria bacterium | reverse complement strand
CGCGCCGACGCCGCGCGAGATCAGCCGGGTCGGCTCGCTGAAAATGTCGTGGCGGAGAAATTCGGATTCTCCTGGTCCCAGGCGAGCCCGGCCTTGTCGCCAAAGATGCGGAGGCGGAGCCCACAGCGGTTGCCGGGCGCAACCTGCGTCGCCCACAGCAAGCCGGGGACGCCGCCCTCGTAGCGGGCGTTGACATAGACGGTATCGTCGAGCCGCTTGGGGGGGCCGCAGACGAGGAGCTCGGCGCGGAGCTCGGTCATCCGGAGCCCCGAGACGAAGGTCGCCATGTGGTGGGCATGAATGCCGATGTCGCCGGCGCAGCCCACGGGCCGCTCTGCGCCGGATCGGTGCGCCAGCCGGCCTGCTTGCTGCCGGGGATATCCTCGGTCAGCCATTCCTGAACGTATTCGACGTGGATCTGGCGGATGTGACCGACCGCGCCTCGCGACCATCGCCCGCGCCTGACGCACCATCGGATAGGCGGCGAAGGCGTGGGTGACGCCGAAGACCAGCCCGCTCCGTTGCACCCGGGCGACCAGGTCGACCGCGTCGGCGAGCGTCGTGGTGAGCGGCTTGTCGCAGATGACGTCGATGCCGGCGTCGAGGAACGTAACCGCCATGTCATGGTGCGACGTGGTTGGGGGTGGCGATGACCACCGCCTCGATCCCGTCGGGCCGTGTCGCCTCCGTCTCCGCCATCTCGCGGTAGTCGGTGTAGGCGCGGTCGGGGGCGATGTACCAGTCCGCGGCCGACGCCTTGGCGCGCTCGGGATCGGAGGAGAGGGCGCCGGCGACGATCTCCCAGGCGTTGCTGAGACGCGCGCCCATCGCGTGGATCTCGCCGATGAAGCCGCCACGTCCGCCGCCGACGATGCCGGCGCGAAGTCGCCACTCCGGCTTCGGCAGGCCGCTGTCGCCGAGGTCGGAGACGTTGAACCCGCGCGTGCTGTCGGCCTCGGACATCGAGCGTTTCCCCTCGCGCCGGTCGTTGCGGATGCCGGCGAATTCGACGCCCGCGAAGATGACTCCCGCGGCGAGCGCGTGGCAAGATCGCCCGGTGACGGACAAACATCAACCAGCGCCGGGGGGAAGAACGTGGGAATCGCAATCGCCAATGGGCCGGTGTCATGGGGCGTCTACTATGGCGGCGATCCGACCAACACGCCGTGGCGGACCTATCTCGACGAGGTCGCGGCGGCGGGCTTCGCCTATACCGAGCTCGGCCCGATCGGCTATCTGCCGGAAGACGAGGCCCGGCTCCGCGACGAGCTCGCACGTCGGAAGCTCGGCCTGATCGCCGGCTTCATCTTCGATGCCCTCCACGATCCCGCGGAGCGGCCGCGGCTCCGCGAGGTGACGCACCGTACCTGCCGGGTGCTCGCCGGCCAGAACGCCAGGCACTACGTGATCATCAACGACCTGCCGAAGGAGCGCGCCGCGACCGCCGGGCGGAGCGACGCCGCGCCGCGCCTGTCGCCGGAGGCATGGAAGGCGTTCATGGCGACGGTCGCCGAGGTCGCCCGGATCGCGCGCGACGAGTACGGCCTCGATCCGGTCATCCATCCCCATGTCGGCGGCTATCTCGAATTTGCCGACGAGGTCGACGCCGCGCTCGGCGATCTTCCCGCCGATCTGGTCGGGCTCTGTATCGATACCGGCCATCTCGCCTATGCCGGCGTCGACCCGATCGCGCTCTACGAGAAGGTCGGCCCGAGGGTGCGCTACTTCCATTTCAAGAACATCGACAGGGAGGCGCACCGCAACGCGCTCGACCGGAAGCTCGATCTCTTCTCCGCCATCCCGACCGGCGTCTTCTGCCCGCTTGGCGAGGGCGTCGTCGACTTCACCCGGCTCAAGGCAAGCCTCGACGGGCACGACTATCGCGGCTTCGCGACAATCGAGCAGGATTCCGACCCGCGCGCCGGCGCCAGGCCCGCCTCCGATGCCGCGATGAGCCTTGCATTCCTCCGCCAGATCGGGATCGCGGCATAGATGCAAGGAGGGGCGGCGTCCCGCCGCCCGGGTGCGCGGGACGCGCACCCTCCCGCTAGGTCGCGTTACCCACGCCAGCTTCCGTCCCGCCACATCGCGGCGAGGCCTTCGCGGTAGCTCGGGTAGCGGAGGCCGACGCCGAGTTCCTCCCTGATCCGACGGTTCGAGACGCGGCGGTTGTCGGCGAAGAAGCTCCGCGCCATCGGCGACAGTTCGGCCTCGGCGAACGGTGTTTCCGGAGGTGGCGGCACCCCCATCAACCCGGCGGCGAAGACAACCACGTCCTGCGGCGGCGCCGGCTCGTCATCGGCGACGTTGTAGATGCGGGTCGCCGGCTGCGCCACCGCCGCGGCGAGGGTCGCCGCGATGTCGGCGACGTGGATGCGGTTGAAGACCTGTTCCGGCTTGACGATGCGGTGGGCGCGGCCCACGGCGAGATTGACCAGGGCGTTCCGACCCGGCCCGTAGATGCCGGCGAGGCGGAAGATGCCGAGCGGCACCCTTTTCCGCGCCGCGATCCCGCTCCATGCCATCTCGGCGGCGATCCGGCCGGCGGAGCGGACGGAGCGAGCGTCGACCGGCGTCGCTTCATCGACCCAGGCGCCGCCATGGTCGCCATAGACGCCGACGGTCGACAGGTAGCCCAGCCAGCCGAGTTCAGGCGCCGCGAGGATCTCCTCGCCGTGGAGGGCGAGCACCGCATCGCCGGCCTCGCTTTGGGCGATCGACGTGAGAAGATGCGTCGCGCCGGCGATCGCCTCGGCGACACCCTCACTCTTCCCGACGCCGTCAAAAGCGAGCGCGTCGATGCCCTCGGCCCGGAGCGCCGCGGCCTTCTCCGGGTTCCGCACGGTGCCGCCGACCGCCGCGCCGCGCCGGCGCATCGCCCGCGCGAAGCTCAGTCCGGTATAGCCGAGGCCGAAGATGAACAGCCGTGCCGGCGAGGCCGGGAGGGCGTCATCCCGATCCGCGTCCGCCATCACTAGCGTTTCCCGCCCGACGGCGTGAGGTGCTTGAGCTTGCGGCCGGCCTCCGAGTCGGCGATCAGGGTCGCGAGCCGCTTCTCGCGGGTCGCGTCCTTGACCGCGCTCATCACCCACCAGATCGCCGGGCGGCGATACGAGGGCGGCCGCGATTCGAACCAGGCCCAGGCCTTGTGGTTGGCGCGAAAGCGGTCCTCGTATTGGGCGTCGAGCGCAATGTCGCGGTTCTCGAACGAGTATCGGTTCTGCCGCTTGGGATCGCGCGTCTCATAGGCGGCAAGGCCGGCGGGCGCGACACGCCCGTCCGCCTTCAATTCCTCGATGCGGCGGATATTCACCTGGCTCCAGATGCTGCGCCGCTTCCGCGGCGTGAAGCGGATCTGCCAGTGCGCGTCGTCGATCCGATTTCGCCTGGCGTCGATCCAGCCGAAGCACAGTGCTTCGTCCAACGCCTCGGCGTAGGTAATGCCGCTCCGGCCCGATCCCACCTTGTGGAAGCCGACGACCTGTTCGCCGGCGATTGCGTGGTTCTTGTCGAGCCAGCTCCGCCACTCGGCCCGCGACCGGAAGAAACGCGGCGCGCTCACCGCCGCCCCGCGCGTTTGTGCGATTTCAAACAGACTCTCCTTGGCCGGGCGCGCATCTATTCTATCCCGCTTCGTCAAGCTTGGTTTCCGATTCGCCGCATCCGCCTCACCCGCTTCCGGGCGCATGGAAAAGTCGCCAGCGGGCTATTTCCATCGTATGCTCGACGTTCCGCTGATGGGAAATGCCTCGTGTCGTTCCAGTTCAATTTTCGCCAGCAGCAGATCCTCGATATCGCCAGGCAGAACGGCCGGGTCATCGTCGACGAACTCGCCGCGCGCTTCGACGTGACGCCGCAGACCATCCGCAAGGACCTCAACGATCTCTGCGGCCAGCGCGTGCTGACCCGCACCCATGGCGGCGCCATCCTGTCTTCCGGCGTCGAGAACGTCGCCTATGACGCCCGGCGCATCCTGGCGCAGGTCGAGAAGGAGGGGATCGGCCGCCACGCCGCGGCGCTCATCCCCAACAATTCGTCGCTCTTCGTCAACATCGGCACGACGACCGAAGAAGTGGCGCGCCACCTCGTCCATCACGAGGGCCTGCTGGTCATCACCAACAACATCCACGTCGCCCAGATCCTGACGCCGTCGCCGCGGATCGACGTGATCATCGCCGGCGGCATCGTGCGCAAGACCGACGGCGGCATCGTCGGCGAGAGCGCCATCGAGTTCATCTCGCAGTTCAAGGTCGACCGCGCCGTGATCGGCGTCTCGGCGATCGACGACGACGGCGCGCTGCTCGACTTCGACTACCGCGAGGTGATGGCGGCGCGCGCCATCATCAAGAATGCCCGCCACGTGATCCTCGTCGCCGACGCGATGAAGTTCACCCGCACCGCGCCGGTCCGCATCGGCCACATCTCGCAGGTCGACTATTTCGTCACCGACCGGCCGCCGCCGGAGAGCATCGCCGACATCTGCCTCCACAACGGCGTCACGATCGAGGTCGTGCCCGGCTTCGAGATCCAGGCCGAAGACGCCGCCGTCCAGCGACTGATCTCAACCGCCTTTTCCACAGCAGGTTCCCGTTCCGAACAGGCCGCGGGAGCGGCCGCATCTTCGTTATTTTCGTTTGCGTTTCGATTATTTTTCGTTTAACCTTCCTCCAAGTTTCGATTGTTGCGGATTGCTTTCGCATTTGCGAGATGAGCGCTGCGATTTTGTTTCGCAAGCGCAGCAAAACGAAAATCCCGCGGAGACGGGAAGGGGAGGGAGATGGTGTCCGGCCGGACATACGATCTGGCGGTCATCGGCGGCGGCATCAACGGCTGCGGCATCGCGCGCGACGCGCAGGGGCGCGGGCCTCAGCGTCTTCCTCGGCGAGATGGGCGACCTCGCCGGCGCCACCTCCTCCGCCTCGACCAAGCTGATCCACGGCGGGCTGCGCTATCTCGAGTTCTACGAATTCCGGCTGGTGCGCGAGGCGCTCGAGCGAGCGCGAAGTGCTGCTCGCCTCGGCGCCGCACATCATCTGGCCGCTGCGGTTCGTCCTCCCTCACCACGGCGGCCTGAGGCCGTGGCCGGTCATCCGGCTCGGCCTCTTTCTTTACGACCACCTCGGCGGCCGCCGGATCCTGCCGCCGACGCGCAGCCTCGATCTCCGCCGCGACGCGGCCGGCAAGGGCCTGAAGCCGGCGTACCGCCGCGCCTTCGAATATTCGGACTGCTGGGTCGACGATGCCCGCCTGGTGGTCCTCAATGCCCGCGACGCCGCCGACCGCGGCGCCGACATCACGCACGCGGACCAGATGCGTCGCGGCGCGGCGCGAGGACGGCGCTGTGGCGGCTGACGCTCGAGGATCAGCGCGAGCGGCGCCCGCTTCGAGATCACCGCGCGCGCCCTGGTCAACGCCGCCGGCCCGTGGGTGTCGGAGGTGCTGATCCGCGGCGTCGCCGGCCTGAACGCTCCGGCGCCGACGCGTCTCGTCAAGGGCAGCCACATCGTCGTCGACCGGCTCTTCGATCACGACCGCGCCTACATCTTCCAGAACGCCGACGGGCGGATCTGCTTCGCCATTCCCTACGAGCAGGATTTCACCCTGATCGGCACGACCGACGAGGACTTCGACGGCGATCCCGCCGACGCCGCGATCACCGACGCGGAGACCGACTACCTGCTCGCGCGCGGTCAGCGAATATCTCGAAAACCCGGTCACCCGCGACGACATCCGCTGGACCTATGCCGGCGTCCGCCCGCTCTACGACGACGGCGCCACCAAGGCGCAGGAGGCGACCCGCGACTACGTGCTGACCCTCGACGCACCGGACGGCGAGGCGCCGCTGCTTTCGGTCTTCGGCGGCAAGATCACCACCTATCGGCGGCTTGCCGAGCAGGCGCTCGCCCATCTCGCCGCGACCTTTCCGCACATGCGCGGCGCCGTGGACCCGGACGCGCGACGCTGCCGGGCGGCGACATCAAGGCGACGCTGCTTCGACGACTGGGCAGCGCAACAAGGCGCAGCGCTACCCTTTTCTCGATCGCGCAGGTCGTGCGGCGGCTCTGCCGCGCCTACGGCACGCGCGTCGACGTGCTCCTGTCGGGCGCCTCCGGCGCCGGACGATCTCGGCGTCGATTTCGGCGCCGGGCTCAGCGCAGCGCGAGGTCGACTATCTGGTCGAGCAACGAATGGGCCGAGACCGCCGAGGACATCCTCTGGCGGCGCTCCAAGCTCGGCCTTCGTCTCGACCCAGACGAGGCCGCGGCGCGCTCGACGGCTACCTCGCGCGGGTCGGCCGCGACATCGCACAGGCGGTGGGGGCGTGATGAGCGTAGCCCGCCGCGGGCAGCAACGTTTCGATGCACTGCAGGCGGCGGCGGTCGGTGCCGCACTGCAGCGCGTGACAGCAAAGATGCCGGGACGGAGAGATCGCGCGCCGCGCCCGGGCGGGAAGTCGAAGCAGGCGCACGTCATGGAGGAAGCGATCATGTCGATCCGGTACACCGTATCAGCAGCAGCGCTGCTGGTGGCGATCGGGACCGGTCCCCTGCCTTCGCGGACATGGCAGCCGCGAAGAAGTGGATCGATTCCGAATTCCAGCCTTCGATCGCTGTCGAAGGACGAGCAGCTGAAGGAAATGGAGTGGTTCATCGACGCCGCCAAGCCCTTCCAGGGCATGGAGATCAACGTGCTGTCGGAGGACATTCCGACGCATCACTATGAAGCCGAAGTCCTCGCCAAGGCCTTCGAGGAGATCACCGGCATCAAGGTGAACCACCAGATCCTCGGCGAAGGCGAGGTGGTGCAGGCGGTTCAGACGCAGATGCAGACCAACCGCAACCTCTACGACGGCTACATCAACGACTCCGACCTGATCGGCACCCATTCGCGCCTGCAGAGCGCGGTCAACCTGACCGACTGGATGGCCGGCGAGGGGCAGACGTCACCAACCCGATGCTCGACATCGACGACTTCATGGGCATCTCGTTCACCACCGGGCCGGACGGCAAGCTCTGGCAGCTGCCCGACCAGCAGTTCGCCAACCTCTACTGGTTCCGCAAGGACTGGTTCGACCGGCCCGGACCTCAAGGAGAAGTTCAAGGCCAAGTACGGCTACGACCTCGGCGTGCCGGTCAACTGGTCGGCCTATGAGGACATCGCCGACTTCTTCACCAACGACGTGAAGGAGATCGACGGCGTCCGCGTCTACGGCCACATGGACTACGGCAAGCGCGCGCCCGACCTCGGCTGGCGCATGACCGACGCGTGGCTGTCGATGGCCGGCGAGGCCGACGTCGGCATCCCGAACGGCCGCCCGGTCGACGAGTGGGGCATCCGCATGGAGAAGGACTCCTGCAACCCGGTCGGCGCCTCGGTCTCGCGCGGCGGCGGCACCAACAGCCCGGCGGCGGTCTACGCCGTCACCAAGTGGGACGAGTGGCTGCGCAAATACGCTCCTCCCGGCGCGGCCGACCTCGACTTCTACCAGTCGCTGCCGGCGCTCGCGCCAGGGCAACGTCGCCCAGCAGATCTTCTGGTACACGGCGTTCACCGCCAACATGGTGGCGCCGAAGGCAGAGGGCAACAACACCGTCGACGACAGCGGCAAGCCGCTGTGGCGGATGGCGCCGTCGCCGCACGGCCCGTACTGGAAGGAAGGCTCGCAGCGCGGCTACCAGGACGTCGGCTCGTGGACGCTGTTCAACTCGACGCCGGTCGATCGTCGCAAGGCGGCCTGGCTCTACGCCCAGTTCGTCGTCTCCAAGACCGTCGACGTCAAGAAGAGCCATGTCGGCCTGACCTTCATCCGCGACAGCACGGTCCGCGACAAGTCGTTCACGGAGCGCGCGCCGAACCTCGGCGGCCTGATCGAGTTCTACCGCTCGCCCGACCGCGTGGCGTGGACGCCGACCGGCATCAACGTGCCCGACTATCCGAAGCTCGCCCAGCTGTTCTGGGAGAACATCGGCGACGTCAATTCCGGCGCCTTCACGCCGCAGCAGGCCATGGATCGTCTTGCCGAGCAGATGGACCAGGTGATGGCCCGCATGCAGGCGGTGGACGAAGTCGAACAACGTCTACCACGGCTGCGGCCCGCGGCTGAACCCGGAGAGCGATCCGTCCGAGTGGCTCAGCGACGACCACGCGCCGTGGGAGAAGCTCGACAACGAGAAGCCGCAGGGCGAGACCATCGCCTATGACGAGCTGATCAAGCGCTGGACCGAGAACCAGTAGCCGCTCGATCGCGACAGATCACCTTCCGGGGCGCGCCTGCGCGCGCGCTCCGGCAGGGACTTTGCGAGAGACTGGGACGCGGCATGCACGGACTTGGTAGCGCGGACAGATGGCACTCGAACTGCGAAACGTCACCAAACGCGTCGGCGCCGAGGTGCATATCCACGAGACCAACCTCGTGCTCGAGGAGGGCAGCTTCAACACCCTGCTCGGCCCGACGCTCGCCGGCAAGACCACGCTGATGCAGCTGATGGCCGGCCTCGACCGGCCGACCTCGGGCGAGATCTGGTTCCGCGGCAAGAACGTCACCGGCGTTCCGGTGCAGAAGCGCAACGTCGCCGATGGTCTACCAGCAGTTCATCAACTACCCGAACTTCACCGTCTACGAGAACATCGCCTCGCCGCTGCGGGTCGCCGGCGTCGCCGCAGCGCGAGATCGAGGCGCGGGTCATGCGAGGCCGCGGAGCTTCTGCGCCTGACGCCGATGCTGACAGCGCCGGCCGAGCGAGCTTTCCGGCGGCCAGCAGCAGCGCACCGCGATCGCCCGCGCGCTGGTCAAGGACTCCGACCTCATCCTGCTCGACGAGCCGCTCGCCAATCTCGACTACAAGCTGCGCGAGGAGCTGCGCGACGAGCTGCCGCGGTTCTTCGCCGGCCGCAACTGCATCGTCGTCTACGCCACGACCGAGCCGACCGAGGCGCTGCTGTTCGGCGGCAACACCGCGACGCTGCACGACGGCCGGGTCACCCAGTTCGGCCAGACCGCCGAGATCTACCGCCGGCCGGCCGACCTGGTCAGCGCCCAGGTGTTCTCCGATCCGCCGATCAACACCGCGGCGGTCGAGCAAGCGCGGCGACGAGGTCCTGATCGGCGAGCGATCCGGCTGCCGGCCGGCAAGGTCGGCGCGCGGCGCTTCCCGACGGCGCCTACATCGTCGGCATCCGCCCGCACCACATCACGCCCGTTCGCGAGCAGACGGCGGAGCCGCGGCGATCGAAGGGCGCGGTGCTGATCGCCGAGCTCAGCGGCTCGGAGAGCGTCGTCCACTTCGACCTCGACGGCCAGACCTGGGTCTCGCAGTCGCCCGGCATCCATCCCTTCGAGGTCGGCTCGATGGCCCGGCTCTACGTCGACATCGACCACACGCTTCTTCTTCGATCTCGACGACCGGCTCGTCGCAGGGAGGCGAATGATGGCCAGCATCACGCTCGACGACCTTCGCCACAGCTACGTCGCCGAGCCCGACACGCGACGACGGACTGGGCGCTGAAGCAGCTCGACCATCGACTTGGCCGACGGCGGCGCCTATGCGCTGCTCGGGCCGTCGGGCTGCGGCAAGACCACGCTTCTCAACCTCATCTCCGGCCTGCTCAGGCCGACCGAGGGGCGCATCCTCTTCGACGGCCGCGACGTCACCGACGCGTCGCCCGAGGCGCGCAACATCGCCCAGGTGTTCCAGTTCCCGGTCATCTACGACACGATGACCGTCTACGACAATCTCGCCTTCCCGCTGCGCAACCGCGGCGTCGCCGACGCGCGAGGTCGACCAGCGGGTGCGCGAGATCGCCGCGATGCTCGAGCTCGACGCCATGCTCAAGCAACGCGCGGCCGGGCCTGACCGCCGACGGCAAGCAGAAGATCTCGCTCGGCCGCGGCCTCGTCCGCTCGGACGTCAACGTCATCATGTTCGACGAGCCGCTGACCGTGATCGATCCGCACCTGAAATGGGTGCTGCGCTCCAAGCTGAAGGAGCTGCACCAGCGCATCCGCCGGACGATGATCTACGTCACCCACGACCAGACCGAGGCGCTGACCTTCGCCGATCAGGTGGTGGTGATGAACGACGGCGAGATCGTCCAGATCGGCACGCCGATCGAGCTGTTCGAGCGGCCGCAGCCACACCTTCGTCGGCCATTTCATCGGCTCGCCGGGCATGAACGTGCTGCCCTGCGAGGTGCGGGACGGCAGGGCGATCTTCGCCGGCCAGCCGGTCGAGACGGCCAACGCCGGCGGCGTATCGCGGCGACGGCGGGCGCCTCGAGCTCGGCGTCCGGCCGGAGTTCGTCAGCTTCGCCGACGACGGCATCCCGGTCGAGGTCGTCAAGGTGCTCGATGCCGGGCGCTACCGCATCGTCGAGACCAGTCACGCCGGCCAGCACGCATCAAGCTGCTGGTGCCCGAGGACAAGCCGATTCCGGAGGGCAGCTGCCCATGTCCGCTTCGATCCGGCGCATCGGACCCGGATCTACCGAGGACGGCTGGATGGTGACGTGAGGGGGCGGCGATGAACAAGATCGATCAACCAGAAGGCCTGGTGTTCGTCCTGCCGGTCGTCGCTGCTGGTCGCGTTCAACGCCATCATCCCGCTGATGACGGTGGTCAACTATTCGGTCCAGGAGACCTTCGGCGACAACATGTTCTTCTGGTCGGGCGTGCGCTGGTTCGAGGAGGTGCTGCGCTCCGAGCGCTTCCACTGCGGCGCTGCTCCGCCAGATGCTCTTCACCGGCATCATCCTCGTCATCGAGGTGCCGCTCGGCCTGGTCGATCGCGCTCGCCATGCCGCGCAAGGGGCCGTGGGTCTCGGTCTGCCTCGTGCTGATGGCGCTGCCGCTGCTCATCCCGTGGAACGTCGTCGGCGCGATGTGGAACATCATGGCGCTGCCCGACATCGGCCTGCTCGGCCGCGGCCTGAACGCCCTCGGCTTCACCTACAACTACACGCGCCAGCCGGTCGCGGCCTGGTTCACCGTCGTGCTGATGGATGTCTGGCACTGGACGTCGCTGGTCGTGCTGCTCTGCTATGCCGGCCTCGTCTCGATCCCCGACGCCTACTACCAGGCCGCCAAGATCGACGGCGCGCGGCCCTGGGCGGTGTTCCGCTACATCCAGCTGCCGAAGCTCAGATACGTGCTGACCATCGCCATCCTGCTGCGCTTCATGGACTCGTTCATGATCTACACCGAGGTGGTGGTGCTGACCGGCGGCGGCCCCGGCAACTCGACGACGTTCCTGTCGATCGACCTGGTCAAGACCGCGCTCGGCCAGTTCGACCTCGGCCCGGCGGCGGCGATGTCGCTGATCTACTTCCTGATCATCCTGCTGTTCAGCTGGCTGTTCTACACGCTGATGATGCGCAACGAGGCGAGGTGACCATGCGCGCGCGCATCCTGGTCCCGACTGGTCTACATCGTCTTCCTGCTGCTGCCGATCTACTGGCTGCTGAACATGTCGTTCAAGACGACCAACGAGATCCTCGGCGGCTTCACCCTCTGGCCGCACAACTTCACGCTCGACAACTACGCGATCATCTTCACCGACCCGACCTGGTACAACGGCTACATCGCCTCGATCGAATACGTCGTCATCAACACGGTGCTGTCGGTCGCGGTGGCGCTGCCGGCGGCCTATGCCTTCTCGCGCTACCGCTTCCTCGGCGACAAGCACCTGTTCTTCTGGCTGCTGACCAACCGCATGGCGCCGCCGGCGGTGTTCGCGCTGCCCTTCTACCAGCTCTATTCGGCGGTCGGCCTGTTCGACACGCCGCTGGGCGGTGGCGCTCGCCCACACGCTGTTCAACATCCCGCTCGCGGTCTGGATCCTCGAAGGCTTCATGTCGGGCGTGCCGAAGGAGCTCGACGAGACCGCCTATGTCGACGGCTATTCGTTCTGGCGCTTCTTCTTCCGCATCTTCATGCCGACCATCGCCGCCGGCATCGGCGTCGCCTGCTTCTTCTGCTTCATGTTCTCCTGGGTCGAGCTGCTGCTCGCCAAGACGCTGACCTCGGTCGCGGCCAAGCCGATCGCGGCGCTGATGACCAAGACGGCGAGCACCTCCGGCTACCAGCTCGGCCTGCTGGCCGCCGCCGGCTCGCTGACGCTGATCCCCGGCGCCGTCGTCATCTATTTCGTGCGCAACTACATCGCCAAGGGCTTCGCGCTCGGTCGGGTCTAGGAGGAGACGCGATGCAGGGACACCGATCGCTCGCCTGGATGGCCTGGACCTGGCCGACCGCCGCGTTCTTCGTCTTCATCCTGCTCTGCCTCGTCGGCATGACGGTCTGGGAGTATTTCGTTCGCCGGGCGGCGCGCCGCGCCACGGCATCCTCGGCCTCGACACCACGCGCGGCGACCGGCTGTTCATCTCGCTGCTCGGCAGCGCCTTCATCTTCCTCGCCTGGCTCGGCCTCGTCGGCACGCCGCTGTGGGCGCCGCTCGGCATCGCCATCGTCTACGCCATCGCCGTCTTCCGCTGGGTCTGACGCCAGCGCGCCATGGCCGCGCCCACATCCTCGCCATCGACCAGGGCACGACCTCGTCCCGCGCCATCGTCTTCGACGCGCAGGCTGCGGATCGGTCGGCGCGCGCCCAGAAGGAATTCCGCCAGATTTTCCCGAAGCCCGGCTGGGTCGAGCACGATCCCGAGGAGATCTGGGACAGCGTCGTCGCCACCTGCCGCGCCGCGATCCGCAAGGCGAAGATCAAGCCGGCCGACGATCGCCGGCATCGGCATCACCAACCAGCGCGAGACGGTGGTGGTCTGGAACCGCAAGACCGGCAAGCCGATCCACCGCGCCATCGTCTGGCAGGACCGGCGCACCGCCGACGCCTGCGCCGCGCTGCGCGGCGAGGGCCAGGAGCCGGAGGTCACCGCCCGCAGCGGCCTGCTCCTCGATCCCTATTTCTCCGGCACCAAGCTCGCCTGGCTGCTCGA
Source organism: uncultured Alphaproteobacteria bacterium (assembly GCA_963792845.1). Classification (GTDB taxonomy): domain Bacteria; phylum Pseudomonadota; class Alphaproteobacteria; order Rhizobiales; family Kaistiaceae; genus Bauldia. Next base: position 100,579 of record CAWBXW010000014.1, on the reverse strand, counting down.
CCACGTGAAGGGCGCGCGCGAGCGGGCCGAGCGCGGCGACCTTTGCTTCGGCACCATCGACTCCTTCCTGATCTGGCGGCTGACCGGCGGCAGGGTCCACGCCACCGACGCCACCAACGCCTCGCGGACGCTGCTCTTCAACATCCACGACGGCGCCTGGGACGACGACGCTGCTCGGCCTCTTCGGCGTGCCGCGCGCGCATGCTGCCCGGAGGTCAGGGACTGCGCCGCCGATTTCGGCATGACCGAGCCGGAGCATCCTCGGCGCCGCGATCCCGATCCTCGGCGTTGCCGGCGACCAGCAGGCGGCGACCGTCGGCCAGGCCTGCTTCGCGCCGGGCATGCTGAAATCGACCTACGGCACCGGCTGCTTCGCGCTTCTCAACACCGGCGACCAGGCGGTGCCATCGCGGAACCGGCTGCTGACCACCATCGCCTACCAGCTCGACGGCAAGCGCACCTACGCGCTGGAAGGCTCGATCTTCGTCGCCGGCGCCGCGGTGCAGTGGCTGCGCGACGGGCTGAAGATCATCAAGCGACGCCGGCGACACCGGCGCGCCTCGCCGGCGACGGCCGATCCCGAGCAGGCGGTCTATTTCGTCCCGGCGCTGGTCGGCCTCGGCGCGCCGTACTGGGATGCCGAGGCGCGCGGCGCGATCTTCGGCATCACCCGCGGCACCACCGCGCGCCGAGATCGCCCGCGCCGCGCTCGAAGCGGTCGCCTACCAGACCCGCGACCTGCTCGAGGCGATGCGCGGCGACTGGGACGCAGGCCGGCGGCGCGCGCACGGTGCTCCGGGTCGACGGCGGCATGGTCGCCTCGGACTGGACCATGCAGTTCCTCGCCGACATCCTCGGCGCCCCGGTCGACCGGCCGAAGATCCTGGAGACGACGGCGCTCGGCGCCGCCTATCTCGCCGGCCTCAAGGCCGGCCTCTACCCGCCCCCGGCCGAGTTCGCCAGGCGCTGGAAGTCGGAGCGGCGCTTCGCCCCGAAGATGCGCGAGGCCGAGCGCGTCGCGCGCTATGCCGGGTGGAAGCGCGCCGTCGCCCGAACCCTCGAGGCCTGAGCGCGAGCCTGCCGGCGCAGGCCATCACATCCCTCCTCGCCGCCTCGGAACTGTGTAAAAAACTCGTTCGGGTGATTGTTCCAATCAGCCGATCCGGCGAAGGTTGATTCACAAGTCACGGAAATCCGCGATACACTCAATATCAAACATCACTCCGGCATGATCGCGCGGGTACAAAGGGACATCAGGGGCAGAAGCGGGGCGCGCCGCCGTCCGCTCGCGCGCGACGAGGGGTGTTGCCGTCTTGCGCCTTCGCGTTCCAGGCCGGGGATTGACCGCCTTGATGCTCGCGCTTGCCGTGAGCCTCGGCTCGGTTTCCCCGTCCTTCGGAATCTGGCCGTTCACCCGCCGCGACACCCAGGCGGTGCCGGATGCGGTCCCTATAGCGTCGAGGTGAACGTCATCGGCGGCGACCGGAAAATCACGCGACGGCTTCGGAACTCGTCGAATCTTTATGCGCTGCGCAGACAGCCGGTGTCCGGCATGGTCGGCCTTCTCGCCCGGGCCCGGGACGACGTCGCGCGGCTTACGGCCGCGCTCTACCGCGAAGCGCAGATATGCCGGCCAGATCACCATCTATATCGGCGGGCGGCCGCTTCGGCGATCAGCCCCTTCGATCCGGTTCCGAAGCAGCCCGTGCCGGTCGGTCATCGAGATCATCCCGGGCGAGCCCTTCTATTTCGGAACCGTGAACGCCGCGCCGCTTGCCGCCGGACGTGTCGCTCAGGGATATCGGCCTGGTTCCGGGCAAGCTCGCCGGCTCCGACGCGATCGTGGCCGCCGAAGCCGCGATCAGCGCGGGCTGGCAGCGGCTCGGCCATCCGCTGGCCACGGTGACGCAGGACAACATCATCGCCAATCACCGCACGCGCATCCTCGACGTGTCGCTCGGCGTGCATCCCGGCCCGGCCGCCGATTTCGGCCGCGTCGAGGTTGTCGGCACCGACCGGGTCAATCCGAACTCTCGTGGCCAGACGCGCCGGAATCGAGCCGGGCGACGCTCTACTCCTCCGACGTCACCCAGCGCGCCGAGAAGCGGCTCCGCGACCTCGGCGTCTTCGAAAGCGTCCGGGTCGATCACCGCCGACCACCTCGATCCCGAACGGCACCGTCCCGATCACGATCGAGGTCGGCGAGCGGAAGCGGCACGTCGTCGGCATCGGCGGGTACTATTCCAACACCGAGGGCCTCGGCGCCAACGTCTACTGGATGGACCGCAACCTGTTCGGCGGCGCCGAACAGCTTCGCCTGTCCGCCTCGGTCTCGCAGCGTCTTCGAGGGCGCCTTCGACGAGCCCGACTACCGGCTCGACGGCGACCTTCCGGAAGCCGGCGGTGATCGGCCCGATGACCGACTTCACGCTCCGCGCCGAGACCTACCGCGAGACGACGGACGCCTATCGGGTGACGGCCAACGAATTCGAGACGGGCCTCGCCCAGGACTTCTCCAATTCGCTCACCGGCGGACTCGAATCTCGAGATCGAGCAGTCGCATTTCGATAACGCGGTCGAGCGGGAGGACGACTACCTGATTGCAACGCTGACCGACGTCGCTCGACTGGGACAAGCGCGACAACCCGCTCAACCCGACCAAGGGCTTCCGGATCTATACCCAGGCGGCCCCGGCCTACAATTTCCTCCACGACGACCGTCTTCGCGACCTTCACCAACGACTTCTCGATCTACCAGGCGATCGACAGCGACCGCCGCTTCGTGCTGGCCGGGCGCGTGCACGGCCGGCATGCTCACCGCCGACGACATCCGCGAAGTCGCCGCCGAACCGCCGGTTCTATGCCGGCGGCCCGGGAACGGTGCGCGGCTACGCCTACCAGAGCCTCGCCCCGAAGAACCACGACGGCGAGCTGATCGGCGGACGAGAGCCTGTTCGCCACCTCGGCGGAACTCCGCTACCGCGTCAGCCCGTCCTTCGGCCTCGCCGCCTTTGTCGATGCCGGCAACGCCTATGCCTCGCTTTGGCCGGAGATGCGTCATCTCAAGGTGGGCGTCGGCGTCGGGGTGCGCTATCTGACGCCGGTCGGGCCGCTCCGCGTCGACCTCGCCTTCCCGCTGGAGCCGGCGCAAGGCGATCCGTGGGCGGCGCTCTATGTCGGCCTCGGCCAGGCGTTTTGAGGAGGCAACAGTCTAACCGGCATGATCCGCGCCCTTCGCTTCGTACTCTACGTCCTCGCCGCGCTTGTGCTGCTGGTTGCGGCTCTGCTCGCCTTCCTGGCGACGCCGCCCGGCCGCGCGGTCGTCGCCTCGCTGGCCGAGCGGGTCCTGTCGAGCGATGGACTGGTCGTATCGATCGGCCGCCTTTCCGGCTGGCCGCCCTTCTCGTTCGGCGCCGACCAGATCGTCCTTTCCGACAAGGACGGCGCATTTGCCGAGATCGACGGCCTCAGGGTCGACCTCGCCGCCGGGCCTCTCCTTTCGGGCCGCGATCGCCTTCAACCGCCTCGAGGCGAACCGCGTCGCGGTGAGTCGCGAGCCGGTGCTCCCCCGCACCGGCGGAAGCGGCAATGCGGCGCTCCTCCCGCTCACCGCCGAGCGGTTTTCGGTGGCAAGCCTGGAACTCGGCGCCGGACTCATCGGGCGTCCCGCGACGCTCACCGTGACCGGCGGCTTCGGCACCACCTCCGCCGGCGGAATCGGCGCGAATATCGACGCCAAACGCATCGACGGCCGCATCGGAACGCTGACCGCGAGACTCGATCGCGCCAAGGCCGCCGCGCCGCTGATGATCGACCTGACGCTCGAGGAAGCGGCGAACGGCATGCTCGTCGGGCTGATCGGCCGCGACCAGGGCCCCGGCTACCGGCTGGTCGCCAAGACCGGGCTGAACGGAAGCACGCTTGACGGCGCGGTCTCGCTCACCTCCGACGGCGACGCGCGCTTCGGCGGCACCTTCACGCTCGCGCCGGCCGGCGAGGCAGGCGACCGGCTCACGGTGTCGGGCAAGGGCGACCTCGCCGAACTGGTGCCGCCGACCCTCGCCGATTTCCTTTCCGGCGCCATCGACGTGGCGATCGACGCCGAGTGGAGCAGGTCGCCCGGCGATCGGCTGCCGAAGATCATCATTCACGAGGGCCGGGTGACCACCGGCACCGTCAAGGGCGAAGCCAGCGGCACCTTCGGCGGCGCGGTGACCGACCTGACGCTCCGCCTCGACGCCTCCCGGCCGAACGGCGGCGGCTTCGCCTTGCCGCTCGGCGGGAATTCGCCGCTCCGCTTCGCTGCGATCAGCCTTTCCGGACGGGTCGCTCCCGGCGACGGGGTGACTCGCCTCGATCTCGTCGGCCGGATCGCCGGACTTCGACTCGGACGGCATCGCGGTGCCGGCCCTCGGGTTGTCGGCCGCGGTCGAGGCGGACGGTCAGGACCCGCTCGCCGACACGAGCTTGCCCTTCGCGTTCCGCGCCGAGGCCGACGCCCTCGACATCGCCGGCGCGCACATTCCCGGCGGCGAGGCGACGCCGCTGGTTCTCACCGGGCAAGGCACGCTCGACCTCGCGACGATGTCCGCCGACGCGACCGCCGATCTCACCATCGCCGGCGGCAAGGCGACCTATGCCGGCACCGTGGCGGCCGGTGGGATCACCGGCACCGCCGAGGCGGACTTCGCCGACATCGCGCCACTCGCCGAACTTGCCGGCCTCGCCGCGCACGGCGGCATCTCCGCCTCCGCCGACGGAAGCTTCGCCGGGCCCGGCGGGCTCGACCTGAAGGTCGACGGGCGGACGACCGGCCTCGATGTCGGCGAGCCGGCGCTGGCCAAATTCATCTCCGGCGAGACCCGGTTCGCCGCGACTGTGAGCAGCGGCCCCGACGATCGCATTGCGCTCAGCGGTCTCACGATCGACGCGCAGGGGATTTCCGTGGCCGGCGATGTCGCCCTCGCCGCCGGCACGCTCGACGCCACGCTCGCCGCGAACCTCGCCGACCTGTCGCTTGTCGCCGACGGCTCGACGGGCGCCGCGAGCGTCAAGGCAAAGGTGGCCGGACCGATCAAAGCGCCGAATGTCGACGCGACGGTGACGGTGCCCAATGGTGCGCTCGCGGGCCAGTCGATCGCCGACGGCTCCGTCCGCTTCGAGGGATCGCCGGGGGCCGAAGGCTGGAATGGGAAGCTTACGCTCGGCGGCAAGCTTGCCGGGCAGGAACTCGGCGGCACAGCGCGTCTGGCGATTGCCGACGGTGGTGGCATCGCCCTCCCTGAAGTCGACCTCACTATTGCGGGGAACCATCTCACCGGTCGGCTCGATTCGGTCGGCGCCGGGCAGTTCGCCGGGACGCTGGACCTCGACGCGAGCGACCTCAAGCCGCTCGCGGCAATGCTGGAGGTCGAGGCCTCCGGCGCCGCGAAGATCAGGGCGACTCTCGCGCCGCAAGGCCCGGGTCAGGGTGCGTCCGTCGCCTTCAGCGGCGGCGGCCTGACCGTCCAAGGTGTCGACCTCGGGATGGTCAACGGTAATCTCGCGGTCAGCGACGCCTTGGGGACCCCTGCGGTTGAGGGAAAGGCCGAGGGCACGAATATCGCGATCGACACCTTCCAGCTCGACACCGCGATCGTCACCCTCGACATCGCCAACGGCGCGACGCGCCTGTCCGCCGTCGCTAAAGGCCCCGATATCGACCTCAACGGCGACGCAAGCCTCGACACCGACGCGACCGGGACCACCATCCACGTCTCGCGGCTCGAAGGGACGGCCTACGGGTTCCCGGTGAAGACGGCTGCACCGGCAGACATCGTCGCGGCGCGCGGAGGCGAAACGCGGCTGTCGGGAGTCACCCTGGCCGCCGGAGGAGGCCGTGTGCTCGCAGACGGCATGGTCGCGCCGCAGCTCGACCTCAAGATAACGGTCGACAAAGTCGACGGCTCCTTCATCGATTCCATCGCGCCCGACCTCGGAGCCGCGGGAACAGTGACCGGCAGTGCGACCGTGAAGGGCGCCTCGGCCAAACCGGCGATCGCATGGCAGCTCGATTGGACAGATTTCGCCATCGCGCAGTCACGCTCGATCGGACTGCCGCCGGTCCGGCTGACCGCGAAGGGGAGCGGCGATCAATCCGCGACCTCGCTCGACGCCAATCTCGCCGGCGGCGGACTGGCGGTCGCGGTCACCGGCAACGTGCCGTTCTCCGGCGGCGATATCGAACTCAGCGTCTCCGGAAAAGCCAACGGCCTCGACGTCGGCCAGCCAATCCTTGCCCGGCTTTTCACCGGCGAAACCAGCCTTGCCGCCACCGTCACTGTCGGTTCGGCCGGAAAGGTCGCCGTCAACGGCCTGTCGGTCGAGAGCGCAGCCATGTCGGCCACCGGCGATCTGTCGCTCGACGGAACCGCCATCTCCGGCGCCGTCGAAGGCAAGATCGCCGATCTCGGCGCGCTTGCCCCGCAATCGCGCGGCGCGATGGCCTTCAGCGCCAATATCTCGGGATCGACAAAGACGCCGAACATCGACGCCACCGTCGCGGTGGCCGATGGAGTGGTCCTCGACCAGCCGGTCAGAAACGCCTCGGTGGAGTTTGCCGGCGCGCCGACAGATGGCGGATGGCGCGGCGCCCTGACCCTCGCCGGCGAGCTGGCCGGGCGGGCGCTGAGCGGCACGGCGAAGGCGGAGCTCGCGGCGAGCGGCGGACTGTCCTTTCCCGAGGTCGACCTGACGGTCGCCGAGAACCACATCACCGGCGCGATCGAGCGCACCGCCGCCGGCCTCCTGTCCGGCTCCCTCGATGTCGACGCCCCCGACATCAGGAGTGTCGCCGCGCTTCTCCTCGTCGAAGCCAACGGCAGCGCCCAAGGACGGGTTTCGTTCACCCCCGACGGCGACCAGCAATCGGTAACGGTCGCCTTCAGCGGCCGCGACATCGCACTTCCTTCGGTTGCGGCGAAGCGAATCGACGGTAAGGTCGAGATCGCCAACGCCCTCGCCATCCCGATGATCCGCGGACACGCCGAAGGAAGCGCGCTGAGCGTCGGGACGCTTCAGCTCGACAGCGCCAGCGTCACCGCGAGCGTCGAGAACGGCGCGACCAAGTTCGAGGGCGCCGCCAAGGGGCCAGAGATCAACCTCGCCGCCTCCGGCAGTCTCTCCGATCAGGCCGGCGCCGAAGTGATCCGACTGACCCGGCTCACCGGCAGCGCCTTCGGCTTCCCGGTCGAGCTTGCCGCGCCCGCAACCGTCACGGCAGGGAGCAAGGGCACCAGCATCTCAGATGTCCGCCTGGTCGCCGGCGGCGGCAGGGTATCGGCGAGCGGCACGATTTCCCCGGCGCTCAACCTCAAGCTCGGCGTCAATGCGGTGGCCGGCTCCTTCGTCGATCGCTTCTCCCAAGGCCTCGGCGCCGAAGGCTCGATTTCGGGCGGCGCCACGGTCACCGGCACGACCGACAAGCCGAAGATCGCCTGGCAATTGACCTGGACCGGCTTCGGCGTCGCTGCCTCGCGTTCCGCCGGATTGCCGGCGCTCGCCCTTGCCGCGAGCGGTAACGCCACCGCCACCGCCAGCAGCATCGATGCAACGCTCGCCGGCGGCGGGCTGTCGCTGAGCGTCACCGGCAATGTGCCCTATGCCGGGAGCGGCCTTAGTATCCGGGCGCAAGGCACGGCGCCGCTGGCGCTGCTCGCCGGCGATGCCGGCGACCTCCGCGTTACCGGCACGACGCGACTTGATATCAGCGTCAGCGGCTCGACGGCAAAGCCGTCGATCACCGGCACCTTCGACCTGGTCGATGCCGCGGCGGCCGACGCCTCCCAGGGCATCGGCGTCACCGGCGTCAGCGGCCGGGTCCGCTTCGACGGGAGCACGGCGCGGATCGAACGGCTGAGCGGGCGGCTTACCCAAGGCGGGGACATCGCCGTGGCGGGAACCGTGACGGTCGATCCGGCGGCGAATTTTCCCGCCGACCTGACCATTCGCATCCGCAACGGCCGCTACATCGACGGCACGTTGATCAATACATCCTTCAACGCCGACCTGACACTTACCGGTCCGGTGCTGGGCAACGGCACGATCGGCGGCCGGGTCGACCTCTTGCGCACCGAGGTCCTGCTACCCGACAGTTTTGGCGGCGGTCCGCCGATCACCGTTGAGCATATCAACGTCGCGCCCGGCTTCGTGCCGCCGATGGAAACCATCGCGCGACCCAGCACGGGTACGGCCGCCACTGGCGGTGGCGGCGGTGGCGGCCTCAACCTTGGCATCACGCTCAACAGCACCTCGGGAATCTTCGTCCGCGGCTTCGGCCTCGATGCCGAGCTTGGCGGCTCGACCCGGCTCGAAGGCACGATCGGCGCGCCCCGCGCCGTCGGCGGCTTCCAGATGCGGCGCGGGCGTATCCAGGTGCTCGGCCGCCGTTTCGATTTCTCGCGCGGCAATCTCACCTTCACCGGCAGTCTCGATCCGGTGCTCGATTTCGTCGCCGCCACCACGACGGCCGACATCACCGCGACGGTCACGGTCAGCGGCCCGGCGAGCGATCCCGACATCGTCCTCACCTCCTCGCCGGCGCTGCCGGAGGAGGAGATCATCTCGCGCATCCTGTTCGGGCGGAGCATCGGCTCGCTCTCGGCCGTCCAGGCGCTGCAGCTGGTCGACGCGATCGCGGAGTTTTCCGGCGCCTATGGCCGCGGCAACGGCGTCTTCGCCCGCCTTCGCCAGACGCTCGGACTCGACGACCTCGATATTCAGCAAAATGCGGAGGGCGGGACCACGATCGGCGTCGGCAAGCGCATCACCAACAATGTCAGCGTCGGCGTGCAGACCGAGACCAACGGGACCAGCAAGGTCACCATCGACCTCGATCTCACCAAGAACCTCAAGGCGCAGGTCCAAGGCGGCGCCGACGGCTCCGGCCGGGTCGGCCTCACCTATGAGCGGGAATACTGATCCGGTTCACCATTCCAGCACCACCTTGCCGCACTCGCCCTTGCGCATCACTGCAAACGCGGTCTCGAAGTCGGCGGCGGCGAGCCGGTGGGTGATGACCTTGCGGATATCGAGGCCGCTCTCCAGCATCGCCAGCATCTTGTGCCAGGTCTCGAACATCTCGCGGCCGTAGATGCCCTTCATGGTGATCTGGCGGAAGATGAGCTTGTTGAGGTCGAGCGGCGCCGGCGCCGACGGGATGCCGAGAAGGGCGACGCGCCCGCCCACCACCAGGTGATCGAGCATCTGGTCGAGCGCCGCCGGCACGCCGCTCATCTCGAGCCCGACGTCGAAGCCTTCCTTCATGCCGAGCGTCGCCATCACGTCGCGCAGGTCTTCGTCGCCGGCATGGACCGGAACGACATCGGCGACATCGGCGGCGAGGCGGAGCCGCACCGGGTTGACGTCGGTGATGACGACGTGGCGCGCCCCGACATGGCGGGCGACCGCCGCCGCCATGATGCCAATCGGCCCGGCGCCGGTGACGAGCACATCCTCGCCGGCGAGGTCATAGGAAAGCGCGGTATGGACGGCATTGCCGAGCGGGTCGAGGATGGCGCCGATCTCGTCGTCGACCTCGTCGGGAAGCGGTACGAGGTTGAAGGCCGGGATCTTCACATATTCGGCGAAGGCGCCGGGAATATTGACGCCGATGCCGCGCGTTTCCGGATCGAGATGGAAGCGGCCGGCGCGCGCGGCGCGGCTGCGCATGCCGATGACATGGCCCTCGCCGGAGACGCGGGTGCCGACCTTGACGTTCCTGACGCCGGCGCCGACCGCCGCCACCTCGCCGGCATATTCGTGGCCGATGATCATCGGCACCGGAATCGTGCGCTTCGCCCAGTCGTCCCAATTGTAGATGTGGAGATCGGTGCCGCAGACGCCGGTCCGGCGAACCCGGATCAGCACGTCGTCGTCGCCGATGTCGGGCGCCGGCTCGTCGCGGAGCCACAGCCCCGGCTCGGGCTTGAGCTTGACCAGGGCTTTCATTGCATCCGGGCCGGTTGCGGGCCGGTGTCGCAGCCAATTGAGACAAAAGATGTGCCCCCCTCCCGACCTCCCCCTTTCAGGAGGCGGGGGCGACGGGGCAACGCCTGTGTCTCCGCTTCGATGCCGGGGTCGCTGAGCCGGTTCGACAAGCGCCCCCTCCCCCTGAAAGGGGGAGGATGGGAGGGGGTCAATGCCGCAATCGCCGGCGAGGCGAAGATTTGCCGGACCGAAACCATCAGATCACTCCGAGCGCCTTGCCGGCGTCGATGAAGGCGCCGGCGGCGAAGTCGACGTCGGCGGGCGAGAGCGCCGCTGACATCTGGGTGCGGATGCGCGCCTTGCCCATCGGCACCACCGGGTAGTAGAAGCCGGCGACATAGACGCCGCGCTCGTCGAGGGCTCTCGCCATCCGCTGCGCGAGCTCGGCCTCGCCGAGCATCACCGGGATGATCGGCGTCTCGCCGGGGAGGAGATCGAAGCCGGCCTCGGCGAGCTGGGCGCGGAAGCGCCTGGCATGGTCGGCGAGGAGGGAACGGCGGTCGTCCGCCGCCTCGGCGATCTCGATCGCCTTGATCGCGCCGGCGACCACCGGCGGCGGCAGGCTGTTCGAGAAGAGATAGGGCCGCGCCTTCTGGCGGAGAAGATCGATCATCGGCTGGCTCGCCGCGATGAATCCGCCGATGCCGCCGCCGAGCGACTTGCCGAAGGTGCCGGTAATGATGTCGACGCGTTTGCCGGCGCCGGTGAGCGCCGGGGTGCCGCGCCCCTTGTCGCCGAGATGGCCGGTGGCGTGGCAATCGTCGACCATGATGGTCGCGCCATAACGCTCGGCGAGATCCGCCATCGCGGCGAGGCCGGCGACGTGGCCGTCCATCGAGAAGACGCCGTCGGTGGCGATCATCTTGGCCTTGGCGCCGTTCCTGTCGGCCTCCTTGAGCCGGTCCTCCAGTTCGTTCATGTCGCGGTTGGCGAAGCGATAGCGCCTGGCCTTGCAGAGACGGATGCCGTCGATGATCGAGGCGTGGTTGAGCGCGTCGGAGATGATTGCGTCGTCCTCGCCGAGCAGCGCCTCGAACAGCCCGCCATTGGCGTCGAAGCAGGCGGCGAAGAGAATGGCGTCGTCCCTGCCGAGATAATCGGCGACGGCGCGCTCCAGTTTCAAATGCAGCGTCTCGGTGCCGCAGATGAAGCGGACCGAGGCCATGCCGAACCCGTATTCGTCGAGCGCCGCGCGGGCGGCGGCGATGATCTCGGGATGGTCGGCGAGGCCGAGATAATTGTTGGCGCAGAGATTGAGAAGCTCGCGCCGCCCGCCTTTTTCGGCGACCGCGATGTGGCCGCCCTGCGGGCCGGCGAGCGGACGCTCTGTCTTGTAGAGCCCGGAGCCTTTCAGCTCGGCGAGCGTGGTCTTCGCCCGGTCGGCGATGGCGCTGTCCATGGGCTCGGGCATGTCCGATCGGCGGCGGCGAGTCAATTGGCGAGCGTCGCGATGGGGAGACCGGAAATACGTCCTGGCAGGGTTCCGAGCAGCCTCCATCGTTGCCCGCGCGCGAATCCGGGCCGGGTCATGCTGGTTGCTGCCGATGGGTTTCGCTTCGCTCAACCCATCCTACGGCCGATGTCCCATCGGCCGCCGCCCGTGCCAGGCGTCGTCGAGGAGCGCGCGGATGGCGGTTCGGTCGAGTGGCCGGGGATTGTAATAGGGATTGGCGACCGCGAGATCGGCAGCGCGATCGAGCCCGTCTTGCGGCATGCCGATGTCGCGGAGCGCGGTCGGCGCGCCGGTCGCGATGTCGAGGTCGAAGAGGCCGGCCGCGGCATGGCTCACGCCGAGAGCCCGCGCCACCCGGCCGATCGCTTCCGGCGCCGCCTCGGCGTTGTAGGCAACGGCATGGGGGAGAATGATTGCGTGGGTTTCCGCGTGCGGCAGATCGAACGTTCCGCCGAGGACGTGGCAAAGCTTGTGGTGGAGGGCGACTTCGGCGCCGGCGAGCACCGTCCCGCACAGCCAGGCGCCGTAGAGCGCGTTGCTGCGTGCGTCCGGGTCGGCGGGATCGCGGACGATCCGCGGCAGGGCATCGGCGAGCGCCCGGATTCCGTCCTCGGCCATCAGGCTGAGGATCGGGTTGCCGTCGCGGGCGTAGAGGCCCTCGACCGCATGGGCGATGGCGTTCATGCCCGATGTCGCCGACAAGGCCGGCGGCAGGGTCAGGGTCAGGTCAACATCGTAGATCACCGTTTCCGGCAGGATTTTCGGGTCGCGCCGGGTCTTCTTCTCGCCGGCCGCGGTCTCGCCGAGGAGATTGGTCATCTCCGAGCCGGCATAGGTGGTCGGGAGGACGATCTGCGGGAGGTCGGTGCGGACCGCGATCGCCTTGCCGAGCCCGGTGGTCGAGCCGCCGCCGATCGCCACGTGCCATCGACCCGCTTGTCGCATGACCACGGCGAGCGCCTCCTCGGTCACCTCGACCGGCGTGTGCATGCGCGCGCCGGCGAAGATCGCCGTCGCGGCGTCGCCGAGGAGGGCGGCGACGGCTTCGGCGTTGCGGCTCTGCCCGGCGGTCGAGATCACCAGCGCGCGGCGGATGCCGAGTCGCTTCGCCTCATCGGCGACGCGGGCGAGCGTGCCGCTGCCGAAGACCACGCGCTGCGGCGAACCCTGGTAGACGAAGCCGGCGGTCGCCATGTCCGGCCATACCTCAGATCGCCAGCCAGCCGCCGTCGATGGCGAGGGTGTGGCCCGGTCACCATCGCGGAGGCGCGGCTGGCGAGATAGAGGATGCCCGGACGCGACCTCCTCGGGCTCGGCGAATCGGCCCATCGGGGTCCGCGCCTCGATCGCCGCGACCATCGCCGGATCCTCGCGGAGCTTCTCGGTGAGCTTGGTCTTGAGGAAGGTCGGGCGCGACCGCGTTGACGCGGATGCCGTCGCGCCGCCCATTCGGCGGCGAGCGCCCGGGTGAGATTGACCATCGCGCCCTTGATGGCGTGGTAGGCGGCGTTGGGGTAGAGGCCGCCGCCGGACAGCCCCATGATCGAGGCGACGTTGACGATCCGGCCGCCGCCGGCGGCGAGCATGTGCCGCGCCGCCTCGCGGCTCGCGACAAACGCCGCGGTGAGGTTGATGTCGATGACGCGGCGCCAGTCGTCGAGTCGCGAGATCGACGCTCGGCTCGCGCTTGGCCGCGCCGGCATTGTTGACGAGGACGTCGAGCCGGCCGAAGGCGGCGATCGCCTCGCCGATGACGCGGACGATTGCCGCCTCGTCGGCGACGTCGAGCGGCCAGGCCTGCGCCGTGCCGCCGGCCGGCAGCGATCTCCGCCGCGACGCCTTTGCGCCGCCGCGGCGTCGATGTCGGTAACCGCGACCGCCGCGCCGGCCTCGGCGAAGGCCAGCGCCGTCGCCCGGCCGATGCCCGGCGCCGGCGCCGGTGATCAGCGCCGCCTCGCCGTCGAGGCGGAAGAGGTCGAAGACGCTCGGCGAGAAGGCCACGCCGCTCACCAGAACTCGGGATGCGGCACGTCCTCGCCGTGCGCCGGAACCAGATAGGCGTAGCGGCCGGCGTGGTAGAGGAGCGGCGGCCGGTCGTCGGCGGTCATCGCGCGGATATGGCCGATGAAGATGCGTGTGGTCGCCGCAGTCCGCCGTGGAGGCGAGCGTCGGCGACGATGCAGGCCGAGGCGTCGGCGAGGGTCGGCACGCCCTTGAGGTCGACGAAGGGCACGTCGAGTCCGGGGATCGGCCGGCCGGCGAAATGCGTGCGCGTAGGTCCTCCTGGCCGATCGGCGAGGATGTTGACGGCGAAGGCGCCGGCCTCGATCAGGTGCCCGTGCATGTGGGCGCGCTTGGTCACCGAGACGATGCAGAGCGGCGGCTCGAGCGAGCCCGACATGAAGGCGTTGGCGGTCATGCCGCGCACCTCGCCGTCGGCGCGGGCGGTGATCACGGTGACGCCGGTCGCGAAGCGGCCCATCACCCTGCGGAAATGGGCCGGGTCGATCTCGTGGGCCGGCTCGGGCATGTTCATCGGGCCATCCCATGCCGCATACTTGCGGTGATCGCAACTGACGTGATGGCGGGTGATGAAAGCGGTTTGATCCCCTCCCATCCTCCCCCTGACAGGGGGAGGGGGCACAGATTGTCCCGCCACGGCAATCTCGGCACCGGGGAAAGATCACCGCGGGTCCCGCCGCACCCCACCCACCACGCGCCTTCGGCGCGCGGTCCCCCCTCCCCGTTCCGGGGGAGGGATGGCGCGCTGGACACCGCCGTTCAGTCCAAGGCGAGCGCGATTGATCCCGCCTCGCCCGGCGCTCCCCCTTGACGCGCCTGACCACCCTTGATCGCGATCACGCGGCCTGGTTTGCCGCGGTGTGGGGTGTCGCCGGCGCCATCCGCTTCCCCGGAACGGGGAGGGGGGACCATGCGCAGCATGGTGGGCTGGGAGGGGGTCTCACCCCGCCGGACCCGGGAACGAACGTGAATGCAACGCACGAGCGTCGCCTCGGCCTATTGCCGCCGGAGCACGTGGTAGCTCAAATCGCCCGGGTCGGTAAGGTCCGGCACCTTCCAGCCGTCGAGATCGTATTCGGCCATGCACTCTTCGGCAAAGCCCTTGAACTTCTGGGCATTGCCGGAGGCCATCGCGCCGAACAGCGCGTAGCGGCGGATTTCCTCGGTCGAGCCGCCATAATTGATCTCGTAGAGCTCGTGCCGTCCGCCGAACTCGGTCGAGATCGAGTCCCAGAGGAGCTTCATCAGCTTCACCCGCTCCTCGGCCTTGTAGCCGTTCGAGCCGCGGAGATAGCGGTCGAGATAGGGACGGACCTCCGGGTTCTTGAAGTCCATGGCATGGCTGTTGAGATAGATCAGCCCCGAGGCGACGGTCTGCTCGATGATGTACTTGACCTTCGAATAGGCCATCGTCGCGATGATCTGGTAGGCGTTGCCGGGATCCATGTTGGGCAGCACGTAGTCGCCGATCCACGGCTTGGGGTCGCGGACCATGGCGTCCGACAGGCCCCAGAACAGGTTCCGCCAGGCGATCACCTCGCCGACATTGGCCTGGACGCCGCGGTAATCCTTGGTGCCGGCGGCCTCGACCGCCTTCAAAAGCAGCCCGGCGATGAAGTCGAGCTTGACCGCGAGCCGGGTGCAGCCGTGGACGACGAAGCGCGGCAGGAAGCCGGTGCGCGGGAAGAAGTTGTTGGCCTTGTCGAGATCGCCGTAGACGAAGACGTTCTCCCAGGGGACCAGCACCTTGTCCATGATGAAGACGGCGTCGTTCTCGTCGAGCCGCGAGGAGAGCGGATAGTCGAACGGGCTGCCCATGGCGGTCGCCGTCATCTCGTACGAGGTGCGGCAGATGAACTTCACCCCCGGCGTGTTGGTCGGGACCATGAAGACGACGGCAAAGTTCTTGTCCTGGACCGGGATCAGGCCGTGATGGGCGACGAAGGTGTAGTTGGTCAGCACCGACCCGGTCGCCACCACCTTGGCGCCCGACACGATGATGCCGGCGTCGGTCTCCTTTTCGACGTGGCAGCAGACGTCGGCGACCTCGTTGGGCGGCCGGTCGCGGTCGATCGGCGGGTGGATGATGGCATGGTTGACGAAGGGCACCCGCTCCTGGCTGTAGCGGTACCAGCGCCTGGCGTTGTCCTGGTATGGCTCGTAGAAGTCGGAATTGGCGCCGAGGGTGGCGAGGAACGAGGCCTTGTAGTCGGGCGAGCGGCCGATCCAGCCATAGGTCATGCGCGCCCATTCGGCGATGGCCGAGCGGCCCTGCAGGAGATCGTCGAGGGTCTTCGGCGCCTTGAAATAGGCGTGGGTCATCCCGCCATTGCCGGTGTCGGTGGGCGTGAGGATCTTGTCCTTGTGCCTGGGGTCGCTCATCCCGTCATAGAGCCGGGCGATCATGCGGGAGGTGTTGCGGAAGGCGGGATGGGTCGTCACGTCGTCGACCCGGTCGCCATAGATATAGACCTCGCGCCCGTCCCTCAGCAATTCGATGAATTCGGCGCCGGTCTGCGGCTTCGCCCCGGTGATGTTGCCGGTGGTCTCCGGACGCGCCGCGAATTCCTTGGGATCTGGCCGTACGACTGCGTCCATGGACGCCCCTCCTCCCGATTTGTTCGATTATCGAACTCTTGTACGATTTGCGAACCAAGTTTAAGCGGCCAGGGCTTCCGACGCAAGGCCCCGCGACGGGAAGGTGACGTAAGGATCTGTGTGTCAGGAGGAGAAGGGGGTACTCCCTGTGGTCTGCCAAGACCCAACAAAGGAGCACCCCCATGCCACAGCAAGCTGCGACGATTGAGAGTCTACCGATGGCGTTCGAGTTCGTGAAGGCGATGCGTGCCGACGGACTGGAGTGGGGCGAAGGCTACCGTGAGCTTGGCCGTCGGACGGTGGCGCGGCTGATCGAGGCCGAGATGGCGGCGGCGGTCGACCGCTATTTCGATCAGCTCGACAGCGAGGAGACCGCCGACCGGCGCAATGGCCACTACAAGCGCCATCTCCTGACCGTGCTCGGCGACATCGAGCTTTGTGTGCCGCGCACCCGCCGCTTCAGCCCGACCGGGGTGATCCGCGCCTATGCCCGCCGCGAGGCCGAGATCGACAACATCATCCTCGCCGGCTTCGTGCTCGGCCTGTCCACCAGGAAGGTCGGCGAGACGCTGCTTGCCCTGCTCGGACGCAAGGTCAGCGCCTCGACCGTCAGCACGGTGGCCAAGTCCCTCGATCAGGCGGTCGCCGCCTTCCACCGGCGGCCGCTCAAGAACCAATATACGGCCCTGATGCTCGACGGCGTCGTGCTCGCCCGCAAGACCGGCGCCGGCGCCATCAGGCGACCGGTTCTGGTCGCCCTCGGCATCCGTCCCGACGGCAAGAAAGAGGTGATCGACTTCCGCCTGGCAGCGAGCGAGAGCGCCGTCGAATGGGAGCGTTTCCTCACCGACCTCTTCAAGCGCGGGCTCACCGGCGAGAGTTGTCTCGACATCATCTGCGTCGACGGCGGTGCCGGCCTGCTGACTGTGCTTCCCGCCGTCTTCCCCGCCATCGCCGTCCAGCGCTGTTGGGCCCACAAGATGAGGAACATCCTCGACAAGGTCAAAAAGGCCGACCGGCCTGCTGCCAAGCGCGCCCTCCACAAGGTGATGAATGCCGGCAATGTCGCCGAGGCCCGCTCCGCCGCCCGCCGCTTCAGGGATCGCTTCGAGGCCGTCTATCCAGCGGCTGTCGCCTGCCTGCGCAACGATCTCGACGAACTGCTCACCTGCTTCCGCTACAAGTCACAGGACAAGCGCCGACAGGTCCGCACCACCAACGCCATCGAACGTCGCTTTCGCGAGGTCAGGCGGCGAACCAGACCGATGGGCACCTTCCAGGACAAGACTTCCATGGACCGCATCCTCTTCGCCGTCTTCACCCACGAAAACAAATCACAGGGCGTCGCTTCCCCCTTCCCGCTGACACACAAAAATTGACGTTACCCGACGGGAATCGCGTTGGCCACCGGCGTCGGGGAGTGATTCCGAAACGGCGTCGGACAACGGCGATGGCCCGGCCGCCGCCGGGTCAGGTCATGGCGACGAGGTCCTCCCGGATCAGCCAGGACACCGCCTCCTCGACTGCCTCGAACGAGGTATAGCGCGGCCGGTAGCCGAGGAGCCGCTCGGCCTTGGCGATGCTGCAGCTCGGGCTCCGCGCAATGTGCTCCCAGGTCGCGGTCGCTTCCTCCTCGCTCCAGCCGGCCTTCCACGCATCGAAAGGCAGGAAGCTGAGCCGCGCCTCACGGCCGAACCAGGCGGCCATCGCGGCGGCATAACCGCGGAGCGTCACCGCCCGCGGCGAGACGGCATGAAACGCCTCGCCGACCGAGACGCTCCGGAACTCGATCGCCCGCATGAAGACCTGGGCGACATCGTCGGCATGGACGTGATGCACCGTCTCCAGACCGAAATTGGGGAGCGCCAGCGCCTCGCCGCGCGCCAGCATGGCAAAGACGCGGCGGTTGAAGTGGCCGGCCGGGTTGAGCGGATGCCAGCCCGGCCCGACGATATGGCCGGGATGGACGACGGTCGCCGGAAAACCGCCGCGGCGTGCGGCGTCGAGAAGGTAGGCCTCGATCGCCGCCTTCTGCACGCCGTACTCGCCGAACGGCCGGCGCGGCGCGGCCTCGGTGGTCGGCACGGCGACGCTCGGGCCATGCACCCAGATCGTGCCGCAATGGAGAAACTGCGCGACCTCGCCGCGGAGCGCCTCGACAAGCTGCCGGGCGCTTGCCAGCGTGAAGCAGATCATGTCGATGACGATGTCGGGCTTGAGGTCGCGGATGCTCGCGCCGAATGTTCCCGCCTTCTCCTCGCCGTCGCGATCGATCGTGACGGTCTCACCGACCCCCAGGCGCCATGCCGCGAATAGGGCTTCCGCGCGCCGCGGCTGACATTGACCACCTCGTGCCCGGCACTGACCAGCCGCGGCACGAGATAGGTGCCGACATGTCCGCTGCCTCCGATGACGACGATCCGAGCCATCCCGTCCCTCCCTGCGCTTCGATTGCCGCGACCATAGCGAAGCCCGGCCTCACGGGCGAGAAGGCGCCGAGGACTCGCCAGCTTCGGCGGGAGCCGCCGTCCGCCGCCGGAGGCGGGCTCTCCGGACCGGTCCGGACCGGACGATGACTTGTCGGCGGCGAGAACCGCTATGATAATGGCTCGCCTCAACGGGGGGACTTCACATGAACGAGCTTTGGGCGGTGACGGCCTACTTCAACCCGGTCGGCTACCGGCGCCGGCGGGCGAACTACAACCTGTTCCGCAAGCACTTACGGCTGCCGCTGGCGACCGTCGAACTGGCCTATGGCGGTGAATTCGAGCTGGGCGCCAGCGATGCCGACATCCTGATCCGGATTCGCGGGCAGGACGTGATGTGGCAGAAGGAGCGCCTGCTCAACCTCGCGATCGAGGCCCTCCCCCCGAGTTGCAGCAAGGTGGTCTGGCTCGACGCCGATCTGATATTCGAGGAGGCAGACTGGCCGGAGCGCACCGCTCGATTGCTCGACCGCCACCCGCTGGTGCAGCCGTTCAGCCACGCCGTTCTGACCGATGCCGATTGGCGGCCCGGTGACGCCCTACCCGGGGATGCGGTTGTGCTCCAGGCAGTGGCTCATCGTATCGAACTGGGCCTGCCGGTCGCGAAATTATCTCCAAGGCGGCGAACCACCGACAACAGCGCTTGGCATCGCCTGGGCGGCGCAACGCCGGCTTCTGCGGCGGCATGGTACGCAGGCGATCTACGACGCCGGCATCATAGGCGGCGGCGACAACCTGCTCGTTCGTTCGGCTCTTGGACGCTTCGACAATGCCGTATCGCAACAGCGGATGAACCATCGGAGGGAGAAGCACTTTCGCGCCTGGGCGGAGCCGTTCCATGACGCGGTTCGCGGCAATCTTGGGTATGCCCAAGGCAGGGTCGCGCATCTTTGGCACGGGTCCTCGAGGATCGCCGCTACGTCGCGCGCACCGAGGCGCTGGCCGAATTCGAATTCGATCCCTTCGACGACATCGTCGCCGACGACAACGGGGCCTGGCGCTGGAACTCGGCCAAGTCGGCAATGCACGATTATCTGCGCGACTACTTCGTCTCACGCCGGGAGGACGGTGTCGGAGCTTCAATCAGCCTCAATTGAGGCCAGCGGGCGCGCGTTCGCGGCCCGACGTCGCGCATCGCGGGCGATAGCGGCGATGGAAGTGGGATCCCGACCTCCGGCTCAGACGAATTGCGGGATCGGACCGTTCTGCGGCGTCGGCCGGTCGGAGAGGTCGAAGAACGCCTCGTCGACATAGCACCAGCCCCAGTGCTCGGGCGGGTCGTAGCCCTCGATGATCGGATGGCCGGTCGCGTGGAAATGCTTGGTGGCGTGCTTGTTCGGCGAGTGGTCGCAGCAGCCGACATGGCCGCAGGTCCGGCAGACGCGGAGATGGACCCACCAGTCGCCGGTCTTCAGGCACTCCTCGCAGCCGAGGCGCGCTCGGCGTCACGTCGCGGATGGTGTCAAGATGCGCTGCAGCTCTTCGGACATGGGCGCGCTCCTGGCGGATGCGGGCAGGGGATTGGCGGCGAGGAAGGCGTGGAGGAAGGGGACGACGTTGGCGCCCTCGCCGATCGCGCCGCCGACCCGCTTGACCGAGCCGGAGCGGACGTCGCCGACGGCGAACACGCCCGGCACGCTCGACTTGCAGCGGACCGGCGCCGCCGGCCGACGTCGCCGCTCGCCGCCGGTCGTCGACGAAGCCGTGGCCGTCGAGCTCGACGCCGCAATCCTTGAGCCAGCCGGTGGCAGGATCGGCGCCGCAGAACAGGAAGAGATTGGCGACCTCGCGTCGCCGCCTCCTCGCCGCTGAGACGATTGCGCCAGCGCACGCGCTCCAGGCCGGCCTCGCGGGATCCTTCGAGCGCGACGACCTCGGTCCCGGGCATCAGGAGTCGATGTTGTCGGCGTCGCCGCGATGCGGTCGATCAGGTAGCGCGACATGCTCGCGGCGAGGCCGGCGCCGCGCACCATCATGCGCACCTTCGCGCGCGTGGCCGGAGAGGAACACGGCGGCCTGGCCGGCCGAATTGCCGCCGCCGACGAGGACGACCTCCTCGCCGGCGCAGAGCCGCGCCTCGATCGGCGAGGCCCAGTACCAGACGCCGCGGCCCTCGTAAGTCGGCGAGGTCGGCGATCGCCGGCCGGCGATATTGCGCCCCGCTCGCCACCACGACGGTGCGGGCGCGCACCGGTTCGCCGCCGTCGACGGCGAGCCGAACAGCCGTCGGTCCGCGCGCAGTCGAGCTCGGTCACCTCGACCGGGATCATCGATCTCGGCGCCGAATTTCTGCGCCTGGACGAAGGCGCGGCCGGCGAGCGCCTGCGCCGGAGATGCCGGTGGGAAAGCCGAGATAGTTCTCGATGCCGCGCGCTGGCGCCGGCCTGGCCGCCATAGGCGCGAGAATCGAGCACCGCCACCGACAGCCCCTCGGAGGCGGCGTAGACGGCCGTGGCGAGGCCGGCCGGCCCGGCGCCGACCACCGCGACGTCATAGACCTTGTCCGAGGTCGCGGCGGCTCACCATGCCGAGCATCCGCGCCAGCTCCGCTTCGGCCGGATTGCGGAGGATGGCTTCCGTCCGGGCACGCCACGACCAGCGGCAAGTCGTCGGCCTCGGGCGCATAGCGGTCGATGATCGTCGCGCGCCTCCCTGTCGACCGCAGGATCGAGATGGTGGTGGGGATAGCCGTTCCGCCTCAGGAAGTCCTTCGAGCCGGACGATCGCCGGCCGATGCCGCCGGACCGATCAAGACCGGACCGCCGGCCGCGCTGTCGATCAGCGCGACGCGGCGCAGGATGAGGGCCCGCATGATCCGCTCGCCGAGCTCCGCCTCGGCGACCAGCAGCGCCCGCAGGTGTTCGGGCGGGATGCAGCATCGCCTCGACCTCACCCTCGGCGTGACCGTCGACCAGGGCGGGCTGGCCCGAGAGCGTGCCGACCTCGGCGAGGAACTGGCCCGGCCCCTGTTCGACAACCGGCGTCACATGGCCAAGGCCGTCATGCTGGGTGATGGCGACATGGCCCGAGAGGAGCGACGAACATCCCGGCGACGGCTTGCCGGTCTCGAACAGCGCGTCGCCGTCGCGGTAGCGGCGGAGCGTCGCCGAATCGCCGGAGCCGCTCGATCTCGCGCGGCGTGAGCGTCGGGAAGGTCTGCTCGTGCCGCGCCGCGTCGCCGATATGGGGGACCGCGCCTCTTCCGGGTGCGGCCGCGGTGCTCGCCTCGCTCTGCCATCCTCACGCTCCGCCCGGTCGCCACCCGCTGAAATGGTCGACAAGAGAGAAGCCGACAAGCGGAAAAATGCAAAGCGCAAAAAAGGGCAGCGGCGGGAGACCTTCCCCGCCGGCCTCGCGTTACACCGGGAGAGTGCGCGTCCCGCGCACCGGGCGGCGGGACGCCGCCCCTCCTTGCCGGATCGGACAGTGAGCGTGGCCCGGTCCTACGCGGCGGCGCGGACCCGGGTGGCGACCCGCGCCGCGAGCGCCTTGGTCGCCGCCACGGTCTCGGCGGCGGCGTGCCAGTAGCGGGCCTCGAGCTCGATGTTGAAGACCACGTCGTCGGGGAAGGCGCAGGCATCGATCATCGCCTCCCAGGGCACGTTGCCCCAGCCCAAAGGCAGGTGGAGGTCGCCGTGGCCGAAGGCGAGCTTCTCGCCGACGCCGTAAGTCCAGATGTCGTCGGCGAGGCCGAAATTGTCGTGGATGTGGAGATGCCTCGCATGAGGGGCGAGGGCCGCGACCTCGGCGATCAGGTCGGCGCCGGTATAGGCGCCCTGGAGATGGGCGTGGCGAAGTCGAGCGTCGCCACGACGCGCGGATGGCCGATCGCCGCGAGCTCGGCGGCAAGGCGCGACGGGCGTCGGCGAATAGATCCGCCCGTCGTGGCCGCGGAACAGATTCTCGACGCAGACGAAGAGGCCGAGCACTCGGCCAGCTCGCCGGCGCGGGCCAGCCACTCCCGCTGCCGTCGATAGGCGTCCTCGATCCCCGGCACCTCCTTCACCGGCATCATCCCGGCGTGGATGACGTAGTGGATCGCGCCGAGCTCGGCGGACGCCTCCATCGATGCCCTGAGAACATCAAAGTGGCGCGGCAGGCGAAAGGCTTCGTCGAAGAAGTTGATCGCGAGCGGTCCGTGGACGGTGTAGCGGAACGGCCGGCCAGCGCAGGCGGCGCGGATCGGGCGGAGCGCCGGCTCGCTGACGCGGCCGCCGACCACGATATCCATCGCGTAGAGCGGCAGCTCCACTGTCTCGCAGCCGAGCGCGCAGAGCTCGTCGAGATGCGCTGCGTAGTCCCGCCGCTCGTCGAGCGCCGACAGGCCGGTGCCGATCACGCGCGTCATGTTACCCCCTCCCTGAAATCCGTTGCCTCTCGATAGTTCCCTTGCGCCTTACCGTCACGCCGGGATGACGTCGGTATCGTCGGCGGAGGCTCTGCCCATCTTTCGGGCGGCGCGTGAATGGGCGCCTGTGATAGGGTCCGCCGACCGAAAAACCCCCAGGGAGATGCACCCGTGGATCAGTCGCTCGGCCCAGCCGCCAACGAGGAAACTTTCGCCAGCAAAGGCGGCCTCAAGATCTTCTCCGCTCCTGGAAGCCGCAGGGAGCGCCAAAGGCGGTCGTTGTCATCTGCCACGGATTCAACGCCCATAGCGGTCTCTATGCCTGGGTCGCCGGGCAATTGGTGCAGGCCGGGTTCGCCGTCTATGCCCCGGACCTGCGCGGCCGCGGAAAATCGGAAGGCGAACGGTTCTACGTCGACGACATCGCCGACTACGTCGCCGACGTGGCGGAGACGGTGAAGATCGCCAAGCAGCGCAATCCCGGCGTCAAGGTCTTTCTGCTCGGCCACAGCGCCGGCGGCGTGGCATCGGCCGTCTACACCCTCGACAATCAGGCCGAGTTGTCGGGCTTCATTTGCGAGGACTTCGCCTTCCAGGTACCGGCGCCGAGCTTCGCCATCGCGGCGATCAAGTGGCTGAGCCACGTCGCCCCGCGTCTTCCGGTTCTCACGCTCAAGAACGCCGATTTCTCCCGCGATCCGAAGGTCGTCGAAGCGCTCAACAACGACCCGCTGATCGCCCACGAGACCCAGCCGGCGATGACGATAGCGGCACTTGCCCGTGCCGATGAGCGGCTCCATGACAATTTCGAGAAATTCACCATCCCGCTGCTCATCCTCCACGGCACCGACGACCATGCGACGGTCTACCACGGCAGCGAATTCTTCTATGGGCACGCCGCCTCACAGGACAAGACGCTCAAGCTCTACGAGGGCCATTACCACGACCTCCTCGCCGATACTGGCAAGGAGGAGGTGATGGGCGACATCATCAAGTGGATAACGGCCCACGTCCAGGCCTGAGGGCGCAGAACCGGCACCGCCCGGAGCGTCAGGCGAGCGCCTGGCGCGGACCTTGCCGAGCAGCGCCTCGCGATCGTGACGCGCCTTCAGCGCCCCGGCCATGTCGACCGGAACGAAGCGCGTCTCGGTGTGCGGCTGGAGCTGGCCGATCAGGTCCATGTCGGCGGAGATGACGGTGCCGACCATCATGTAGCCGCCGCCCGACACCGCATCGCGGTGGAGGACGATCGGCTCGGTGCCGCCCGGCACCTGGATCGAGCCGTAGGGATAGCAGGCGTCGACGATGTTGGACGGGTCGGAGCCGGCGCCGAAGGGCTGCTGTCCGCGGCACGAACTGGCAGCGGCCGCCCGCCGCGGAAGCGGTAGCCGATGCGGTCGGCCTCCGGCGCCACCTTCCAGGTGTCGGCGAAGAAATCGCGGCCGGACTGCTCGGTGATCCGGTACCAGTAGAGGCCGGGAACGACGCGAAGCTCCGCCGGCTTGCCCGGCATGCGGCGGAGATTCTCCGGGACCGTGCGGCCTGCCGCCTTGCCGGCGCCGGCGCCGACCGGCAGTTCGTCGCCGGCCTGGAGCGGCCTGCCCTTGTAGCCCGCCGAGCGCGCCGAGCGGATAGGTCGAGCGGCTGCCGAGCACGACCGGCACGTCGATGCCGCCGGAGACGGCGAGATAGGCGCGGGCGCCCGCCTTCAGGAAATCGAAGGAGAGGACGTCGCCCTTCTTCACCGCGAAGGACGCCCAGTTGTCGCGCGCCTCGCCGTTGACCTTCGGCGTCATCGTCGCGCCGGTGACGGCAACCGTCGCGTCGGCGGTGAATTCGAGCTCCGGGCCGAGGAAGACGATCTCGAGTCCGGCGGCGCCCTCGTCGTTGCCGACGAGCAGGTTGGCGGCGGCGAGCGCGAGGCGGTCCATCGCGCCGGAGAGCGGGATGCCGAGATGGTAGTAGCCGGGACGGCCGAGGTCCTGGACGGTGGTCGAGAGCCCCGGGGCTTTGACTCTAATGGCCATGGAGGACCTCCAGGAGCTTCCGGTTGTAGCCGTCGATGTCCGTGTTGAACTCGTCGAGGTCGAAGTCGACGTCGCGGATCGTGGGCGCGAAGCGGCCGGCCTCGACGTCCTCGACCGCCGCGTCATAGGCGTCGCGGTCGACCGGCTTCCATTTGACGATGTCGCCGGGGCGGAAGAAGACCATGAAGTCGCGGAGATAGCTGATCTCCTGGTTGGGGTCGTAGATCGGCATCGGCGTGATGCCGAACATCTGGTAGCCGCCGGCGCCGCGCACCGAGTAGATGCAGCCGAAGCAGCCGCCGAAGCCGACCGTCAGCTTCGGCGTGTCGGTGCGGGGGCGGAGATATTTCGGCACCTCGATCTGCCGTTCGCGCTCGACCATCTGGTAGAGGAAGGGCAGGCCGGCGACGAAGCCGACCATCGAGACGAACCACGGCGAGCCGCAGAAGGCGTCGATGAAGCCGTCGACCGAATTGTAGCCGTTGATGCGGGCGGCGAACTCGATGTCGGTCACCTTGGGGTCCTGGTGGCGCTCGCGGAAGCGCATCAGCGTCTCGGTCGTCCAGGGATCGCGGAAGAGCACCGGGATCTCGACGATCCGCGTCCTGATCCGCGATTCGGCTTTCTCGGCGGCGGCCTCGATCCGCTTCAGCTCGGCGAGCATGTCGTCGGGGGCGATCACGTCGGGGTCGAACTTGACCTGGAAGGAGGCGTTGGCCGGGCAGATCTCGGTGACGCCCCTGATCTGCGCCTCGCGGACGGCGGTGGCCATCGACAGGCTCTTGAAGAACGCCTCGAGCGACATCGCCTCGTCGACCTCGACGAAGACGTGCTCGTCGGCGCCGAAGGAATATCTGTTCTGCATCGTCGCCTTCGCCTCCCGTCACTTCAGCCTTGCGGCATTGGCCTCGAGCCACGTTTCCAGCCAGCCGGTATGGAATGCGCCGGCGCGCACCGCCTCGTCGTCGGCGAGCGCGGCATGAAGCGGCCGCGTGGTCTTGACGCCCGCCGACCTCCAGTTCGTGGAGCGCGCGCTTCAGCCGCGCGATGGCGTGGGCGCGGTCCTCGCCCCAGACGATCAGCTTGCCGAGCAGCGAATCGTAGAAGGGCGGGATCTGGTAGCCGGCGATAGAGCATGGTGTCGAAGCGGACGCCGGGGCCGCCGGGAACGCTGGAGATCGCCGACCTTGCCCGGGAACGGCATGAAGCCGTTGGACGGGTCCTCGGCGTTGATGCGGACCTCGATGGCATGGCCGCGGAGGGCGATGTCCTCCTGGCGGAAGCGGAGCGGCTCGCCGCCCGCGATGCGGAGCATCTCGCGGACGAGATCGACGCCGGTGACCAGCTCGGTCACCGGATGCTCGACCTGGATGCGGGTGTTCATCTCGATGAAGTAGAAGTCGCCGGCTGACGTCGTCATAGAGGAACTCGAGCGTGCCGGCGCCGCGATAGTCGACCGCCTTCGCCAGCGCCACCGCGGCGTCGCAGAATGCCGCTCGCGCGTCGCGGCCGACAGCGCCGGCGACGGCGCCTCCTCCCAGACCTTCTGCCGGCGGCGCTGGAGCGAGCACTCGCGCTCGAAGAGGTGGATGACGTCGCGGCCGTCGCCGAGCACCTGCACCTCGACGTGGCGGGCGCGCTCGACCAGCTTCTCGACATAGACGCCGCCGTCGCCGAAGGCGGCTTGCGCCTCGGCGCTCGCCACCGGCATCATCTGCGCGAATTCCGCCGCATCGCGGGCGATGCGGATGCCGCGCCCGCCGCCGCCTGCCGCCGCCTTGATCATCACCGGGAAACCGGTCGTGTCGACCACGGCGCGCGCCGCCTCGAAGTCGTCGATCCGCCCGCTGCTGCCGGGGATGGTCGGGACGCCGGCCCTGATCGCCGCGGCGCGGCCGGCGACCTTGTCGCCCATCAGTCGGATGGTGTCGCCGCGCGGGCCGACGAAGATCAGCCCCGCCGCCTCGACCGCGTCGGCGAAGGCCGGCGTTCTCGGCGAGGAAGCCGTAGCCGGGATGGATGGCGTCGACGCCGGCTGTCCGCGCCGCGGCGAGGATCGCGTCGACGCTCGAGATAGGACTTCGCCGCCTGGCGCCGGGCCGATCTCGATCGTCTTCGTCGGCGAGCCGGACGGCGAGCGAATCGGCGTCGGCGCGTCGAGTGCGCCTGGACGGTCCTGGATGCCGAGCTCGCGCGCCGCGCGGATGATCCTGACCGCGATCTCCCCGCGATTGGCGATGAGTAGGCTGCGGATCGGCATGGTTTACGGCCGGGAGGGTGCGCGTCCCGCGCACCGGGCGGCGGGACGCCGCCCCTCCGTGGCGGCTCGCCGGGTCACCCGCTCACACCTCGATCTCGGCGAGCGCTTGGCCGGCCTGGACCGCCTCCTCGTTGCTCGACCAGGAACCTCGTCACCTTGCCGGCGACGTCGGACTTTCACCTCGTAGAAGGTCTTCATCACCTCGACCAGGCCGAGGGCGTCGCCGACCGCGACCGCATCGCCCGGCTCCTTGTAGGTCGGCTTGTCGGGCGCGGGCCGCCGGTAGAACGTCCCCGGCAGCGGCGAGAGGATCTGCTTGGTCGCCATTGTTCCGGTCTCTTCGCGTTCGGTGAAGTCGGTGCTCATGCCGCCTCGAGGTAGGGTCTTACCGCGTCGCGGACGGCGATGGCGACCTCGACGGCGTTGGGCGTGTCGGAATGGACGCAGATCGCGTCGGCCCGCACGGCGACGTCGTTGCCGTCGACCGACAGCGTCTTGCCTTCGCGGATCGCCCGACCGAGCGCGCCGCGGCCTCGACCGGATCGACCGCGACGTGCTCGCGGGTGATGATCAGGCCGCCGTCGCCGCGATAGGCGAGGTCGCAGTAATACTCGGCGATGAAGCCGTGGCCGCGCGCGGTGTAGACCGCTCTCGTGGAAGGTGCCGGCCATGCCGATCAGCGGCACGCCGAAAACGTCGGCGGCGTCGGCGACGGCCTGCGCCACCTCCTCGTTCCGCGCCGCCATGCCGTAGAGCGCGCCGTGCGGCTTGATGTGGTTGAGCGGCATGCCCTCGGCGTCGAGGAAGCCCTTGAGCGCCCCGACCTGGTAGAGGATGCAGTTCGCCAGCTCCTCGCGCGGCATCTTCATCTCGCGGCGGCCGAAGCCCTGGAGGTCGGGCAGCGACGGGTGCGCGCCGACCTTGACGCCGTGCTCCTTGGCGAGGCGCACGGTGGCGCGCATGTGGTTGAAGTCGGAGGCGTGGAAGCCGCAGGCGACGTTGGCGGCCGAGATCAGCGGCATCAGCGCGTGATCGTCGCCGATGCGGTAGAGCCCGAAGCTCTCGCCCATGTCGCAGTTGATGATGGTCATGCCGCCTCCCTCGTCGTCTTTTCTTCTTCGTCGTTCGTCAGTCCCGCGCCCCGGCGATGTAGCGGAGCCGGAACTGGTCGGCGATGACCGCGAGGATGAGCAGCGCGCCGAGCACCACGATCTGCAGGTAGGATTCGATCCGCGCGAGGTTCATGCCGTTCTGGACGAGGACGATGAACAGCGCGCCGAGCACGACGTTCTCGACCCGGCCGACGCCGCCGCGGAGCGACACGCCGGCGATGACGCAGGCGGCGATCGAATTCGAGCGGCATCGAGCGCCGCCGGTATTGGCCTCGCCGGTGTCCAGCCGCGCGGTGAGCAGCATGCCGGCGATGCCGGCGAGGAAGGCGCAGAGCACGTAGGTGATGAACAGCGTGAACGCGGGTATTGATGCCGGAGAGCTGCGCCGCCTTGACGTTGCCGCCGACGGCGTAGAAGTAGCGCCCCTGCCGCGTCCGGTTGACGAACAGCCAGGTGAGGACGACCAGGATCGCGGCGGCGTAGATCGGCACCGGGATGCCGAGGATGACGCCGAAGCCGAAGAACTCGCCGAACTCGACCGGCATGCCGTAGACCGGAACGCCGCCGGTGAGGATAGAGCGCGATGCCGAAGCCGACCGAGGACATGCCAAGGGTCATGATGAAGGGCGAGACGCCGAACACGGCGACGCCGATGCCGTTGCAGACGCCGATCACCACGCCGGCGGCGATGCCGGCGACCATGCCGAGCGGCGATGGCAAGCGGGCATCGCATCGGGCGAGACGGCATAGACACCGTCGCCATCACCGAAGCGCCGACCACCGAGGTGATGGCGAGGATCGTGCCGACCGAAAGGTCGAAGCCGCCGGTGAGAAGCGCGAACATCTGCCCGAGCGAGACGATCATCAGATAGACCGACTGGCGGACGACGTTGGTCAGGTTCTGCGTCGGCAGGAACTTCCCCGACAGCAGGGTGAAGACGACGATCGCGACGATGAGCAGGAAGGGGAGCACGCCGAGGCGGAGGAACAGCGCCCTCGTCCAGTAGACGATGTCGCGCTTCGGCGTCGCGACCCGGGTGTCCTGGCTGCCATCAACTTCTTCCGTCTGTCGGCGGGCCGCGGTCGCTTTGCGCAGCGTCGGGCGGCGCGGAGTTCGACCCCCTCCCATCCTCCCCCTTTCAGGGGGAGGGGACGCAGATTGCAGCCTTTCGAGCAACGGCGGCATCGACGATGAAACCCAGCAGCGGTTACCCAACGCCCCCTCCCCCTGAAAGGGGGAGGATGGGAGGGGTTCAGTGCCGGACGAGCCCGCCCGAGAGCACCGTTGCGACCGCCCGCGAGCCTCGACATCACGCCGCCTCCCGCTCGAAGAAATGCCGGAGGAGATTCTCCTCGGTGATCGGCGTCTCCGGAAAGCTCCGCCTGGACCCGGCCGCGATAGAACACGTAGACGCGGCGCGAAAGGTGCAGGATTTCCGGCAGGTCGGATGAGATCAGCACGATCGCCGCCCCCGCCTCGCAGAGATCGCGGATGAAGGCATAGATCGCCGCCCGCGTGCCGACGTCGACGCCGACCGTCGGCTCGTCGAAGACGAAGACGTCGACCGGCCGGGTGAGGCAGCGGGCGAGCAGCACCTTCTGCTGGTTGCCGCCGGAGAAGAAATCGACGGCGCGCTCGATCCGCCGCGGCTGCAGGTTCATGCGCTCGGCGAGCTCGCCGACGCGCCTTGCCTCGCCGGCGCGGTCGAGGAAGATCCCGTGCGAGAAGGGCGGCCGGTCGAGCGACGGCGAGGGCGATGTTCTCGCGGCAGGAGCGCATCATCACCAGCCCCTCCTCGCGGCGGTCCGGCGGGAGGTAGAAGAGCCCGCGGCCGAGGAGATCGTGCGTGGTGGCGCCGGTCACGTCCTCGCCTTTGAGAACGACCCGGCCGGAGGCGATCTCCTCGACGCCGAAGGCGGCGCGCATCACCTCGGACTTGCCCGAGCCGACGAGGCCGGCGAGGCCGACGACTTCTCCCGCGGCGACGGCGAGCGAGACGTCGAGGACGGTGCCCTTGGCGGTGGTGAGATGCTCGATCCTGAGGCGCTCGCTCGCCCGGCGCGAAGCGGATCTCCGGGAAGAGCTCGGCGATGACGCGGCCGGTCATCAGCCGCACCAGCTCCTCGTCGCTCGCCGTCCGCGCCTCGAGGGTCGCGACGTAGCGGCCGTCGCGAAGCACGGTGATGCGGTCGCCGATCCGGCGGATCTCCTGCATGCGATGGGTGATGTAGATGATGCCGACGCCCTCCGCCTTGATCTGGTCGATCAGGGCGAAAAGCTGCTCGGTCTCGCGATCGGTCAGCGATGCGGTCGGCTCGTCGAGGATGAGCACCGAGAGGTCGGAGCGGAAGGCCTTGGCGATCTCGACCATCTGCTGCTCGGCGCGGCTGAGCCGCTGCACCGGCTGCTCCGGCCGGAGCGGAAAGCCGAGCCGGGCGATGATCTCGCTCGCCCGGGCGCGGAGCGTCGCGCCTGTCGAGGAAGCCGCCGCGGACGATCTCGGCGCCGAGGAAGAGATTCTCCTCGACCGTCATCTGCGGCACCAGCGAGAAGTCCTGGAAGACGGCGGAGATGCCGAGCCCCCGCGCCTGATGCACCGATTCGAGCTCGATCGGCGCGCCGCGGAAGCGGACTTCGCCGCCGCTCGCCGGCTGGACGCCGGCGAGGATCGAGATCAGCGTCGACTTGCCGGCGCCGTTCTCGCCGAAGAGGACATGCACCTCGCCGGGGCGGAGATCGAAATCGACGCGGTCGAGGGCGAGGACGCCGGGATACTGCTTGCTGATCCCGACGGCCTCGATGAGGTGAGCGGCGCCGGTCCCGGCGCCGCCTGTCGTTGTGGCCTCCGCCTCGGTCATGCCGGCAGCCCGGCGCGTTCGCGGATCGTCCGGCTCACTCGACCCGGAAGACCGGCGTGAAGCCGTCCGGGGCGAGCGTCGAGGTGCTGTCGAAATTGGCGACGTCGTCCTTGGTCACGACGACGCAGCGCCGGTCCGACATGCTTCAGGTAATCCTTGCCCTCGAGGATGCGGACCGCCTGGTCGATGGCGATGCGGCCCTGGATCACCGGCGAGTTGGTCGGCGCGGCGAGGATCTCGCCGCGGCGGAGGCCCTGGTCGACGCCGGGCGTGTAGTAGTAGGCGAGGATCTTGACCTGGTCCGTCAGGCCGCTGTCCTTGAGGATCGGAATCGCCGCCTCGGCGGTCACCGCCGTGCCGACGATGTAGTTGATGTCGGGATGGGCCTCGAGCGTGTCCTCGACCAGTGCCGCCTGCACTTCCTTGCCGGTGTCGCCGTACTTGGTCTCGACCACCTCGACCGCGCTGTCCTTGATCGCGTCGATGAAGCCCTGATTGCCGGCCTCGACCCAGCCCGGCGCCGGCCGGTCCGGGGAACCAGGCGACCTTGACCGGTCGGCGATCCCTTGGGATGGAGCTTGGCGAGATACTCGCCGGCCTTGGCGCCCATCTCGCCGAACGAGACCAGCGACTTCGCCGAGATTTCCGTCGAGGACATGCCGTTGATCACGTCGATCACCGGGATGTTCTTCTTGCGGATTTCGGAGACGAGATTGTTGAGGCCGTCATAGGAGATGGCGCCGATGATCACGGCGTCGGCGCCGGCGGCGACGCAGTCCTCGATCTGCGAGATCTGCTTCTGGAGCTCGGTATAGCCGCCGGCCTCGACCAGCTGCATCTTGACGCCCTCGCGCTTCGCCTCGTCGGCGACGCCGTAGTCGACCGCGAGCCAGTAGGCGTCCTTCATGTGCGGGAAGGAGACGCAGATCTCCCAGGGCTTGTCCGCCTTGTCGAGCGGCACGTAGTCGACCGTCGTGCGTGGGCTCGCCATGTCGAAAGGCGGATCCCAGACCTCGACCGAATAGGGGAACCAGTCCGCCGCGGAAGCCGACCCGGCAGCCCCCATGAGCAACGCCGCCATCGCGGCGCCGGTGACGTAAGCGATTCATGGATATCCTCCGTCCTGGACCCGGATCGCCGCGATGCGTGACGAGCACGCCGCGCAGGTCGGCATATATCTTTGCGCAGCGAGTCGGGTATTGTGAAATATGAAAATCGAATGCCGCGATATCAGGAAAACTGATATGCCTACGCGAGGCTGCATCGACCGTTCGGCCTGCCTGAGAAATGACCGTCTCGCTTCGCCATCTCCGCTATTTCGTTGCCGCCGCCGACACCGGCCAGGTGTCCCGCGCCGCGGTCGAATTGAACGTGTCGCAGTCGGCGGTGACCGGCGCCATCCGCCAGATCGAGGCGCGCATCGGCGCCCGCCTCTTCGACCGGCATGCGACCGGCGTCACGCTGACCCTCGAAGGCAGCCGCTTCCTCCAGCATGCGCGGAACATCGTCGCCTCGGTCAACGAAGCGCTCCGCATCCCCACCGGCCTCCACCGCGACGATCGCGGGCCAGGTGCGGATCGGCGTCACCTACACCGTCGCCGGCTATTTCCTGCCGCAGCATCTCGCCCGCTTCGCGCGGAGCTATCCCGGCGTCGGCGATCGACATGCGCGAGGCGGCGCGGCCGGCGATCGAGGCCGACCTCCTCGCCGGCCAGCTCGACATCGCCGTGCTCCTCACCTCGAACCTCGAGAACGAGCGCGAGCTCGCCTATCGAGACGCTGATCCGCTCGCGGCGGCGCCTGTGGCTGCCGATCGACCATCCGATGATGCGGATGACCGAGATCCGCCTCGAGCACGTCGCCCAGGAGCCCTATGTCATGCTGACCGTCGACGAGGCGCACCAGACCGCCGAGCGCTACTGGCAGCGGACGCCCTACCGCCCGAAGGTCATCTTCCGCACCTCGTCGGTCGAGGCGGTGCGGAGCATGGTCGCGAACGGCACCGGCCTCACCATCCTCTCCGACATGGTCTACCGGCCGTGGTCGCTCGAAGGGCAGCGTATCGAGACGCGGACGCTCGACGACGTGGTGCCGTCGATGGATGTCGGCATTGCCTGGCGACGCGGCGTCGACCAGCCTGCGGCGGTCAGGGCCTTCCAGGAATTCCTCAGCCTCAGCTTCAACGGCGGCGGCCCGGGCATGACCAACTGATCTCGCGGAGGACAAGGATGGCGACGCGCCCAGAGGCGAAGAAGACCGTGCGGCTCGAAGATGACGGACGGGTGCAGGCGACCGAGTGGGCCTTCACGCCCGGCGCCGAGACCGGTTGGCACATCCACCAATACGACTACGTGATCGTGCCGCTGACCGACGGCCGCCTTCTCCTCGAGGAGCCGGGCGGCGCCGAGCGCAAGGCCGAGCTCAAGCACGGCATTCCCTATGCGCGAAAGGCGGGCGTCCACCACAACGTCGTCAACGACGGCGACGGCGAGCTTCGCTTCCTCGAGGTCGAGATCACCGGCTGAAGCATTCGCCGGCGGGCGCGGGGCTGGACGGGCGCTCCCGGCTCGGCTTTGATGCGCGCCGTCGGGCCGGGCAAGTCGTCACGGCTCGAATCTGGAGCGACGGGAACAATATCCGCCATGGATGCGAGCGTCGGCGCGACCACGCAGCGCCCATACAACGTAATCGGCCTGATCGGCGGCGCCCACGCCATCAGCCACTTCTTCCAGCTCGCCGTGCCGGTGGTGTTTCCGCTGATGAAGGATTCGCTCGGGGTCAGCTATGGCGAGCTCGGGCTGGTGGCGACGCTCTTCTATATCGCCTCGGGTCTCGCGCAATTCGCCTCCGGGTTCCTGGTCGACCATTTCGGCGCCCGGCGCATCCTGTTCATCGGCATCGCCCTCCTCGCCGGTTCGGTCCTCCTTTGCGGCCTGGTGTCGTCCTATGCCTTCCTCATCGTGCTGATGCCGATCGCCGGCATCGGCAACAGCGTCTTCCACCCCGCCGACTACGCCATCCTCAACGCCTCGGTGAAGGAAGCCTGGCTCGGCCGCGCCTTCGGCGTCCATACGCTCGGCGGCAATATCGGCTGGGCCCTCGCGCCGATCATCGTGCTTTCGCTCGCCTCGCAGATGGGGTGGCGCTGGGCGCTGGTGGCCGTCGGCGCCGCGGGACTTGCGGTGCTGGGCGCGCTGATGACGCAAGGGTCCCATCTCGGCGACGGGCACGCCACCCACCACGAACGCCGCGCCAGCCAGACGCGGATTCCGCTTCGCGACCTCGTGCTCGCGCCGGCGATCCTGCTCTGCTTCATCTATTTCACGCTGCTTGCGGTCACCATCGCCGGCATCCAGAATTTCCTTCCAACGATCCTGATCGTAGAGGGTTTCACTCTCTCCGTCGGCACCACCGCGCTGACGGCCTTCCTGATCGCCTCCTCGGCGGGCACGGTCCTGGGGGCGGTGCTTGC
The DNA here is from genome assembly GCA_963792845.1 of uncultured Alphaproteobacteria bacterium. GTDB lineage: Bacteria > Pseudomonadota > Alphaproteobacteria > Rhizobiales > Kaistiaceae > Bauldia. The sequence continues at coordinate 65,917 of CAWBXW010000014.1, read as the reverse complement.
CGACCGCACCGGCCGCAACGACTGGATCGTCGCCGCCGGCCTCGCGACCGCGGGAACGTTCATCGTCGTGGTCTCCTATCTCAGCGCCGCCGCGCCGATCATCGCGGCGCTTGCCGTCGCCGGGTTCTGCTTCGGCTCGGCAATGCCCTCGCGCGACATGATCGTGCGCCAGGCGACGCCGCGCGGAGCGACCGGCCGCGTCTTCGGCTTCGTCTATTCGGGCCTCGACGCCGGTTCGGCGATCGCGCCGGTCACCGTCGGGCTCCTCCTCGACCACCACCAGCCGCGACTGGCGCTATGGCTGCTCGCGGCAGCGCTGTTTCTGGCGATCGCCACCACCAGCGTCATTGTTCGGTTCAGCCGCAGCCCGGTCGAAGCCTAGCTGCGGGCCGGTCCGTCGCCGTCGATGACACGGTAGTCGATCTCGATGACCCGCCCTTCCGGCTCGGCGCCGCCGCGCGCCGCCTCCTCGCGGAGGCGCGCCTCGATCTTCCGCCAGCGCCACCAGCCGACCGCGAGGATGACGGCGATCACCGGCAGGAGCAGCACGGCAATACCGACTGAAAGCAGGATCAGCGCGGCGACCAGTCCGAGGGCAAGGGCGGTCGCGATCACGATCGCGATCCGGGCTCCCCAGCCAATCCGCACGACGTCGGTTCGTTGAGACTGCATCGCTGCTCCGATCCTCTGGCTTTGGCCAATGTGGAGACCGGCGGCACTTGACGCAAGCGGCGGCAGCCACTGCGGGCCGTCCGGCGCCGACTGTTCACGAATTGTTCTTGCCAGGCCGCCGGGCCTCCGCTATGGTTGCGATGGGAGAGAGGGGCGCCCAAATGGTTTCCCACGTCACGACCGTCGCCTTCCAGGGGATCGAAGCCGTTCCGGTTGACGTCCAGGTCCAGATCGCGCCGGGAGGGCCGTATTTCGCCATTGTCGGTCTTCCCGACAAGGCGGTTGCCGAGAGCCGCGACCGCATCTGGGCGGCGCTCCATGCGACCGGCCTGTCGCTGCCGCCGAAACGCATCACCATCAATCTTGCACCGGCGGACCTGCCCAAGGAGGGCAGCCACTACGACCTGCCGATCACGCTTGCATTGATGGCCTCGATCGGCGCCGTGCCGGGGGACCAGCTCGGCGATTTCGTCGCCCTCGGCGAGCTCGCCCTCGACGGCACCATCTCGGCCGTCGCCGGCGTGCTGCCTGCGGCGATCGCGGCCAATGCGATGGGCCGCGGCCTGATCTGCCCGGCCGGTTGCGGGGCCGAGGCGGCCTGGGCGAGCCGCGACATGGCGATCCTCGCGCCGCGGAGCCTGATCGCCATCGCCAATCATTTCCGCGGGACGCAGGTCCTGTCGCGGCCCGAGCCGGGCCTTGCCGAGCCGCCGGGAACCCTCCCCGATCTCGCCGACATCAAGGGCCAGGAAACCGCCAAGCGCGCTGTCGAAGTGGCCGCCGCCGGGGGCCATCACATGCTGATGGTCGGTCCGCCCGGCGCCGGCAAGTCGATGCTGGCGAGCCGGCTGCCGTCGATCCTGCCGCCGCTTTCGCCGGCCGAGCTCCTCGAAGTCTCGATGATCGCATCGATCGCCGGCGCGCTCGACAACGGCCGGCTGACGTCGCGCCGGCCTTTCCGCGCCCCCCATCATTCCGCCTCGATGGCGGCGATGGTCGGCGGCGGCATTCGCGTGCGGCCGGGCGAGGCGTCGCGTGCCCATCACGGCGTCCTTTTCCTCGACGAGATGCCGGAATTCACCGGAATTATGTAGCAGTCTCACCCGGCCTCCCCAAATAGCGCTTCGCGCCTGCGACAACTTGCGATACCGTGGCCCCTCGATAAGGGGCCGGGGCGGGAGCGGATGGTTCACGTTGACCTCAACACGCGGATCATTCCTGTTGAGCATGGTGTGGTGGTCGCACGGCCTGGTGCGAAGTACCATCTTGCCGGCACGTTCATTGACAGACGGATCGTTGGTCCGGACCTGCCAGACTTAGATTGGTCTCCTGGCGATGAACCCAACATTCAGGTGGCGAAGATCAAGCGATCAGCCGCCATCCGAAACTGGCATCGTCGTGGATCACCCGAGGGCGAAAAGCCGCCGGAGGATTTGGCGGAGTATGACGGCCTTGCGGTAACGGATAGCGTACGTCAACTACTTCGTGTAGTACGATACTATTTCGATGTCGCCAAGAGAGGTGATCTTGTAGTCGTTCCGCCGGCTAGCTTCAATTCACTGGCGAGGATTGGTGAATATACTAACGGGCCTGGGAATGTATTGCGCTATGACATCCCTCAATATGAGGGATCATCTTTGTCTGGTCGTCGTGTCCGCTGGCTAGGGTCGCTTCCAAAAATCAGTTACCCGGCGATATTCTGGAGGCATTAAAAAAGCCTACCGCCTTAGTCTCTGTTCCGAAGTCATTTATTCCGACTGTATATCGTGAGGCATATGGTAGTTGGTCGGAGACCTCTCGATATGTAACAGAATTTAACGTTCAATCTCAAAGATATACTGTAGACGACGACATTAATGCGCTCGGCTTCTTCAAACTGATTAGTTATAATCATACTCAAGCAAACGTCGCCGAAAAATGACCGATCTCGATTACGGAGGCAGCGTTTGTCAATCTGGGAGAGTACGCACCCGATCTCACGATTGAGATAAGCTCGCCTGGATTTTTGACGCTTGCATCAAAATATATAACGCCGTTGGTCACGGCCGCAATGTTTGCACTTGCCGTCGAGGTCGGCCCCGAAGCGTTTGGCCAGACAGAGGACGGGACCCTGACCATCGGGAATAGCGCGGCGCCCCCGGACGATCCCTGTGCGCTCCAGGTTAAAGTGCTTATTTACGACCAAATGGTCTTGTTAGGTGCAGAGCGCTGGGCTCGGGCCTGCGAGATCGCCAGGGCGGCTGCGGAAAGCGGCGGCCTTAAAAGCCAAGCGAAGATAAAAGATGAATAAACTCTGGCTGCTGATACTAAGCCATATCAAGGGCATTGGCGCTAGCATATTGCTTGCGCTTATTACCTTTTTCTTGGGCGTGTATGCAAGTAACCTTTCCGATCGGCGGCAGGCGATACAGGTTGCCTATGATCAGGTTATTCAAGACGAGAATAACCTTAACTCCGTGTTTCAGCAATTCATGAGTATAGCTGCTGGCGAAAGGCCAAAAAATACGCAAGACGTTGATAAATTGGGAGATGAGTTGCTCAGAGTGAAGAATAGCGCGTATAATATTGTTCTCACCGCGCCCTCAGTACAACCAGAGTTCAGGACCCTGACAAGTCGTATGGTCGACCTATTAAGAGCTGCTGAGGCTTTATCTGGTGACCCCCTGCACGATAAGAGCTTTGTGAAGGCGGTCGCCGATTACTCCATCGCATCGGATGCATTCAAGAAGGCGGCGATCAGTGAGAGGCACCGTTTCTTAGTGCTTTAGTCGGTGCCGTCCATATGGATTATACGTGCACCGATCGCCTCCATGCACTGGAAAAAGAAAATGGCGGTGAAGGTGCCGCGAGCGATCTTGTTTGAGATGTTCCGCTCGTTGTCTTTGATGCCGATCACCTTCAGTCGTTCGGCCAGGTCGGCGTAACTCAGATTTCGTCGCTTCAGTTCGGCCTTCAGGATGCCCTTGACCAGGGCTTGCCAATCCTTGGATTTCGCGGTCATGATCGTCCGGCGGATTCGATGCGAGAAACATCATAAACAATGAGTTATCGCTTGACAAGGCGTACGCATAACATCATATTCGATGCTATAAAGCATCGTTCGTGGTGTTCCGGTGGCCCAACACTTCCTCCTAAGCGCAGCGGCAAGGACGCTCTCCCTGAGCGGCGTCGCGCGTATGTCGGACGAAGAGGCGGCCGACACCTTCCGGCGCATCCGTTGGGCCGATAACGACGGCGAACCCTACTGCCCGCGCTGCGGCTGCGTGACGGTCACCGCCCTTGCCACGCGCCGGGTCTGGAAATGCGGCGCGTGCAAGTATCAATTCAGCGTTACCGCCGGCACGATCTTTGAAAATCGCAAGCGCCCGATCCGCGACTATCTCCTTGCCATCGCGATCTTCGTCAATGGCGCGAAGGGGCATAGCGCCCTTCAATTGAGCCGCGATCTGAACTGCCAATACAAGACGGCCTTCGTGCTTAGCCACAAGCTTCGCGAGGCCATCGCGGCGGAGCAAGCCGACGTAAAATTGTCGGGCCACCGTGGACGTGGACGGCGCATATTTTGCCGGTCACAAGAAGCCCACAAACAAAGCCGCCGAGCGCGTCGATCGTCGCACCACTGAGGAGCAGACCGGCAAGCGCAAGGTCGTGGTCGTTATGCGCGAGCGCGGCGGCCGGACCCTTCCCTTCGTCGTTCGCCGCGAGAGCGATGGCGTCCCGCTGGTCCGCGAGCGCGTCGCCCTCGGCAGTATCATTCACGCCGACGAAGCGAGCGGATGGGATGCCCTGTACGCGCACTACGACATGCGCCGGGTAAACCATTCGATCGCCTACAGCATCAATGGCATCGATACCAATCAGGCCGAGTCCTACTTCGCCCGCCTTCGCCGTTCGGCGATCGGCGTCCATCACAGGATCGGCGCTCGTCTGTTGCACCGCTACGCTTCGGAAATGGCGTGGCGCGAGGATCGTCGCCGCGTGAGCAACGGCGAACAGTTCAACGAGGTCGCCGCGCTCGCGCTGGCCCATCCCGTGAGCCGCGAGTGGTGCGGCTACTGGCAGCGCGGCGTGCGGCAAATAGGAGAATGGTGATGGTCGCTTCGCATGTCCTGAGCGGGTTACTCACCAAGCGCGCCGAGCTGGCGGGCCAGATCGAACACGCTCAACAAGCCCTTCGCCAATTGCTGATCGACCTGGACAGTCTCGACGCCACGATCCGCATGTTCGATCCCGAGATTGACCTTGACGAGGTGAAGCCTAAGCCGCTCCCCGCACGTAGTCCGGCCTTCCGTGGGGAGATATCCCGGATCGTCCTGAGCACGCTCAGGAAGGTTGGCAAACCGCTCCCGACGCATGAGATCACATTGACCGTCATGGCCGCCCGTAGCCTCAACGTGGCCGACAAACCGTTGCTCAAGGTGCTCACCAAGCGCGTCGGCGCGTGCCTTCGGCTTCACCGCGAGAAGGGCTTGGTGCGGTCGCTCGACGGCCCGCGCCGCACGGTTCTTTGGGAAGTAGCGCCCTAGTCGCCCGGCTCTTTAATGATCCCTTGCGCCTTCAACACCTTTAGGGCGTCGAGAATCAATGCCCGCGCCACTTCACCGCGATTGGCCCCGTACAGCTTGTCTTTCTCAAGCTGCTTCATCAACAGAAGCACCTCGTCGGGCAGCGTGATTGAGAACTGAGTGTTCCCCGGCGCGACGGCCATCGCCTACTCACGACAATGTCTTGGCATGGTCGAGACATTGTCGTATATTTTCCCCCGGAAGGCAATTCGTCGCGTGACTCTATCTTGGGTCTAGCGTTTAATCGATCGTCCAAAAAAAGCGGCCCCGAAGGGCCGCCAGTCTGCGATCTTCAGATACCCGCCCGTCGGAAGGGCGGTTTGCGGAAGTGGGAGGCAACGTCCTCCCACTTTCCGTATCTGAACCTCAGGTACTCCCGTACATAGACGGTTTTCCCATCGGTGAGGTAGCGTAGGGGTGTCATGCTCTTTCCTTTCCTGGTTTAGCGCCCCTGGCGTTGGAGGCGCAGTCACCAAAAAAGTCAGAGATGACGATCCCAAATCGCCACCGGCCACGAATATGCAGGATTTGGCAAGGTCGTTCTAGAGCTTTGTCGGGGCGGCTCACCTAAAAGGTGCGAAGTCCGCCCTTCGCCTCGGGTGAGACTGCTACATAATTCCGGAATTCACGCCCCAGGTCCTCGATTCGCTCCGCCAGCCGCTGGAGGCCGGCGAGACGCTGATTGCCCGCGCCAATTACCGGGTCACCTTCCCCTCCCGCTTCCAGCTGATCGGGGCGATGAATCCGTGCCGCTGCGGCATGGCCGGGGAACCGGGACAGACCTGCCGGCGCGGACCCCGCTGCGCCGGCGACTATCAGGCCCGCCTCTCGGGGCCGCTGCTCGACCGTATCGACATCCGGATCGAGGTACCGGCGGTCACCGCCGCCGACCTGATCCTGCCGTCGCCGGCCGAGCCTTCGGCGGCGGTGGGAAAACGGGTCGCCGCGGCGCGGTCGATCCAGCGCGAACGGTTTGCCGCGCTCGGCTTGCCCTTCACCTGCAACGCCCAATGCGCGCCCTCGGTCATAGAGAAGATCGCCGAGCCGGACGGCGCGGCGATGGCGCTCCTGCGCCAGGCTGCCGAGGCGATGCGCCTCTCCGCCCGCGGCTATCACCGCATCCTCAAGGTGGCGCGGACGCTCGCCGATCTCGACGGCGTCGACCGCGTCGGCCGCATCCACCTTGCCGAGGCGCTCAGCTACCGCGCGGTCGGCGACCTTCTCGCCGCCGCCGCCTGATCCGTTCAATCCACGCCGTCCCGGTAAGCTATCGCCAAGCATGGCCGAAATCGCTTCGGCGACCCCTTGATGCAGTCGCGCCCGGCGCTAACTTCCGGTTGATCGATGCGGATTGGACCGGAGGCCTCCGATGCGCGTCATGCCCGGCGGGGTCCTGAGCTTCGCCAAGACGTTAGGATTCGGCGCCGCTCTCGGGCTGACGAGCTCAGTTCCGACGGCGGAAGATCATGCCGCATCCGGCGCGGCCGAGAATCACGCCGCCAAGGTCAAGGTCATTCTTGGCACCGACGGAGCGGACGCGCTCTCCGGCGGTGACGCCAGGGACCGCATCTTCGGTCTCGGCGGTGAGGACAAGGCACCCGACGCCGGCGCCATCCGCGCCGAGCGGGTCGGCAGCGGTTTCGATGGCGCGGTTTTCGCAAGCTCCGCGCCGGGCGATCCCGAGCACCTCTACGTCATCCAGAAAGACGTCGGCAAGATCCGCATCCTCGATCCCGGCACGGGACAGTCGACGCTCTTTCTCGATATTCCGGACGAGCAGATCACCGGCGGCGGCGAGCAGGGCGTCCTCGGCCTCGCCTTCCACCCCGACTATGCCGAGAACGGGCGTTTCTTCGTTCATCTCGTCAACAGCGACGGCGATCAGGAAATCCTCGAATATCATCGCAACGACAGCGGCGTCGCCGACCCCGACCCGGTGCGCACGATCATCACCGTGCCGCACCCGACATTCGAGAACCACAATGGCGGGACGATCACTTTCGGGCCGAATGACGGCTATCTCTATGTGGCGCTCGGCGACGGCGGCGGCGCCAACGATCCCCCCGGCAATGCCCAGAACCTCGACGTCCTGCTCGGCAAGATCCTCCGCCTCGATGTCGACGGCGATGATTTCCTCTCGACGGCGAGGAACTACGCGATCCCGGACGACAATCCCTTCGTCGGCCAGGACGGCGCCGACGAGATCTGGGCCTATGGCCTCCGCAATCCCTGGCGGATCGCCTTCGACCAGAACGGCGATCTCTATATCGGCGACGTCGGGCAGAACGCCCGCGAAGAGATCGATTTCCAGCCGGCGGCAAGCCATGGCGGCGAGAACTACGGCTGGGACCGCGCCGAGGGGACCCTCGGCGATCCGCCGCCGGGCTCCGTCCTGCCGGTGTTCGAATACGGCCACGACAAGGGCGTCGCCGTCACCGGCGGCTACGTCTACCGGGGCGCCGGGCCGTCCTTCCAGGGAGACTACTTCTTCGCCGATTTCGGGTCGGCCCGGCTGTGGACGATGCATCATGGCGTCGTGTCCGAGCGGACCGGGCAGGTGGTCAGCCCCGACGCAGCGTTCAAGCAGATCTCTTCCTTCGGCACCGACGGCCATGGCGAGCTCTATGCCGTCAGTCTCGCCGGGAACATCTTCCATCTCGTCCTGCAGCCGCACGCGGCCGATGTCGGCGACCGGCTGCGTGGCGGCGGCGGCAATGACCGCCTGTTCGGCGGTCCCGGCGATGATCGCCTCGCCGGCAATTCCGGTGACGACCGGCTGAGCGGCGGGCTCGGCGACGACGCCCTTCACGGCGGCGGCGGTCGCGACAAGCTCGACGGCGGCGACGGCGACGACCAGCTCGCCGGCGGCAAGGGCACCGATCTCCTGCGCGGCGGAGACGGGGCCGACACGTTCGTCTTCGACCGGGCGCCCCACAACAAAAATGATCACGACCGGATCAAGGATTTCGATCCGGAAGACGATCGGATCCTGCTCGCAAGGAGGGCGTTTCCGGGGCTCGGCGGCTTTGGCGATGCCAGTTTCCACGTCGGCGCGGCGGCGACCGAGGCCGCGCATCGCATCATCTACGATCCGGAGAGCGGCGCCCTGATCTACGACCGGAACGGGGTTGCCGCCGGCAGCGACGCGGTTTTCGCCAAGCTCGACAAGGGGCTGCTGCTCGACGCCGGTGATTTCGTCATCGGCTGAGGCGGAGGGCCCTCGGCAATCATTTTGAAAGCCCCGCCTGACAATCTCGGCTGCCGACATCCTCGCGTGGAGGAGCGCCGAACATGTCCGAGCCTGGATTGCCCGGAGCCAGCAAAGACCGCGACGCCGCCCCGGCGATCCTTCCGGCCGTGGCGGCGGCGGTGGGGCTCGCCGCGCTTGCGGCGCTCTACGCCGATCCGTCGCTATCGCCGCTGACCGCGCCGATCGCGGTGATTGCCGGCGCCGCCGCCCTGTGGAGCGCGGCGCGTATCGATGTTCATCGCCTTCGCGGCACGGCTGGCCGGCTCGCCGATGACAATGCCCGGCTCGTCGCCGAACGCGAGCGCGCCGCCGCCCGGTCACAGGAGCTCCGCGACAGCGAAGTGCAGGCGCGGCAGAAGGCCGAGGCGGCAAATGAGGCCAAGTCGCGCTTCCTCGCCATGGTGAGCCACGAGTTCCGCACGCCGCTCAACGGCATTCTCGGGCTCAACGGACTCCTCCTCGAGACCAGCCTCACCCCCGTCCAGGAGACCTATGCGAAGGGGGTTCGCTCCTCCGGCGCGGCGCTTCTCGCGCTGGTCGAGGACATGCTCGACTTCGCCAAGATCGAGGCGGAGCGGCTCGACCTTCGCCCCGAGCCGACCGATCTCGCGGCGCTGATGTCAGAAATCGTCGAGCTTCTCGCGAGCCGCGCCCACGCCAAGGGCATCGACATCGCCGCCGATTGCGACCCGGCGGTCCCGCGCGCCGTCATCGTCGACCCTTCGCGGCTCCGCCAGGTTCTGGTCAACCTTGCCGGGAACGCGATCAAATTCACCGATTCCGGCGGCGTCACGCTCTCCGCAAAGCGCGAGCCGGGCGACTCCGGCGAGGCGGCGCGGATCGTCTTCGCGGTTTCCGACAGCGGGGCCGGCATTCCGCCGGAAGACGCGGAGCGTCTGTTCGGCGAATTCGAGCAGGCCGACACCGCCTTGAGCCGCCGGCATGGCGGCGCCGGGCTGGGTCTCGCCATCAGCCGCCGGCTGGTGCGGCGGATGGGCGGCGAACTGGCCGTGAGCCCTCGCCCGGATGGGGGTTCGGTGTTCCGCTTCACGATCGACCTGCGGCTCGCCGATGCCGGGCTCCGCCAGATGCCGGACCTGGCCGGCCGCCGCCTCCTGGTCGTGATGCCGGAAGGGGCCGAGCCTGGCGTGGTGGCGGGCGCTCTCGCCGCCGCCGGAGCCGAGGTCAGGCTCGCGGCGAACCTCAATGCCGCCGCCGCCCTTGCCGGGGCCGCGGCCGCCGCGTCGCTTGCCTATGACGGCATCCTCATCGACCGTCGTTCCGCCGCCGACCCCGCCGCCGCGCTTCGCGCCCTTCGCGAGGCCGCCGGCGGCCGGCTGCCCGCCGTGGTGCTTATCGAACCCGCCGAGCGGCGCGAGGTTGACGGCCTCCGCCGGATCGGCTTCGACGCCTATCTCCTCCGGCCGGTACGGCGGACCTCGCTCCTCCGCGTCGTCAGCGCGATGACGGCGTCACCGGCGGATTTCCTCGCCGATCCGGGCGACGCGGAGCGAAAGCCGCCGGCGCTTCCGCGACCGGCCGGAGAAAGCCGGGAGGTGCTGCTCGCCGAGGATAACGAGATCAGCGTCCTCCTCGCCCGGGCGGTCGTCGAAAGCCTCGGTCACACCGTCAGCGAGGCCCGCGACGGGCCCGCCGCTCTCGCCGCGGCTACCGCCCCGGGCGCCTCCTATGCGGCAATTCTCCTCGATCTGCACATGCCGCGCCTTGACGGGCTCGCGGTCGCCAGAGCCATTCGCGACCATGAGCGGGCCGCCGGCGCGCTTCGCGTGCCGATCGTCGCGCTGACGGCCGATACCCTGCCTGAGACGCGGGCCGCGGCGCTCGCGGCCGGCATCGATATGGTCCTTGATAAGCCGGCTTCGCCCGACGCGATTCGCGGCGCGCTCGGCGAGATCATGGCGGCCTGAGGCGGGCCCGCCGCCCTCGAACGGCGGTTCCGGCTGTCACCGGATTGTCGGGAGCTTGTGATCTCCATACCGGTGTTGCAGGGCTGTGCAGCATGGGGACTGAATTCGGCGACGGCCAAGACAAGGCGGTGACGAACCGCTAGAATCCGCCGAAAGAATTGGCCTTGCCGAGGCCGGTCGGGACGGCGATGCTACGGGTGGCGGGTTGGTCCCGCGGGGGAGGCGAGATGGCATATCTGCCCCTGATGCCACAGCGCTTTGCAGGTGGCATGCGCTTGGCGTGGCGGCGTTTTGATCAGAGCGGCGGTCCGCTCGGACGGTTGGGAAGCCTTGAAGTCCGGCTCGCGCGTTCGGGCGAGGAGGTCAAGCAGGCGCAGCGTTTGCGCTATCGCGTCTTCTATGAGGAGATGTCGGCGGTCGCCAATGTCAGGGCGATGTTCTCGGGCCGCGACCGCGATCCCTTCGACCGCATCTGCGATCACCTCCTCGTCCTTGACCACGCGGTGATCGGATCGCCGGAGATCGTCGGCACCTATCGCCTGCTCAGGCAACAGGTCGCCGAAAAGCGCAAGGGCTTCTATTCGGCCGGCGAATATGACCTTGCCCCGCTCATCGCCCGTCACCCCGGCAGGGTCTTTCTGGAGCTTGGCCGCTCCTGCGTCCTTAAGCCCTACCGCACCAAGCGGACAGTCGAACTGCTCTGGTACGGCATCTGGAGCTACGTGCGCCAGCATAACGTCGACGTGATGATCGGCTGCCCTTCGCTCGAAGGCACCGATCCGAAGCGGCTCGCGCCGATGCTCGGTTTCCTCCGCAAACACGCGCCGACGCCGGAAGCCTGGCGCGTCAAGGCGCTGCCCGGCCGCGGCGTGCCGATCGACGCGCTGCACGGCGATCAGGTCAGCGAGATGGCCGTGCTCCGCGAGCTGCCGCCGCTGATCAAGGGCTATCTCCGCCTCGGCGCCTATTTCTGCGAAGAGGCGGTGATCGACTGGCAGTTCGGCACCACCGACGTGTTCATCGTGCTCCCGGTCGAGCGCATCAACACCCGCTACATCAACTATTACGGCGCCGACGCCAGTCGCCACGCCGCGTGAGCGGGAGGTCAGAGCCTTCGCTGCATCAGGACGAGGTCGAGCCAGCGGCCGAACTTGAACCCGACTTCCGGCATCCGCCCGGTCTCGACGAAGCCATGGCCGAGATGGAGCCGGACCGACGCCTGGTTCTCCGAGGCGATGCCGGCGACCATCACGTGCTTGCCGAGCGCCACCGCCCGCTCGACCAGCGCCTCGACGATCGCCGAGGCGATGCCGCGCCGGCGCGACCCTTCCACGACGTAGACCGAATGCTCGACGGTGAAGCGGTATCCGTCGAAGGCGCGGAAGTCGCCGAACGAGCCGTAGCCGGCCACGGCATCGCCGTCGGCCGCGACCAGCACCGGATATCCCTGCGCCATCCGGCCCTCGTACCAGGCCTTTCGCCCGGCGAGGTCGGTGGTGCGGTCGTTCCAGATCGCGGTGGTGTTGACCACGGCGTCGTTGTAGATCGCGACGATCGCGGGAAGGTCGGCGACGCCGGCCGGGCGGACAATCATTGTCATCGGACGACCGTCATTCTGCCAAACCGTGGGACGAGCCCCAAACGCCAGGCCGAGCTTACGCCACGGCGTGCCGATTCGGCGAGCGGCCGCCAATATGGTAGATGCGCGCCGTGCAAGCCGAGCACCGCGAGGCGAGATGGGCGGAGCTGACGATGCCGATCCCACGGGCCTGCTCTTCGGCCTCGAGGATCGTCCCGGCCCGGCGACGAGCCTGCTCGCCGCTGTGCAGCACGTGCTTGCCAGCGTGGTGGCGATCACCACGCCGACCCTGGTCATTGCCACGGCTCTCGATTTCGGGGGACTCACGCCTTCGCTGGTCTCGGCGGCGCTGACGGTCTCGGGCGTCGCCACCTTCATCCAGTCCCGCCGGATCGGCCCGGTCGGTTCCGGCCTGTTCAGCCTGCAGGGGACGAGCTTCTCCTTCGTCAGCGCGATCATCGCCGCCGGGCTCGCGGTCAAGGCGCGCGGCGGCGGACCCGAGGCAATGCTGGCGATGATCCTCGGCATCTGCCTTGCCGGCAGCATCATCGAGATCGGCCTGAGCTTCTTCATCGAGCGGCTCAAACGCATCATCACGCCGACGGTGACCGGCGTCGTCATCACGGTCATCGGCCTGAGCCTTGTCGGCGCCGCCTTTGCCGATGTCGGCGGCGGCAGCGGCGCGCCGGATTTCGGCAATCCCCGTAACCTCTTTCTCGCCCTTCTGGTTATCGCCGTCATCGTCGTGGCCAACTTCCAGCCGAACCGGGTGCTCCGCATCGCCGCGGTGCTCGCCGGCCTGGTCGCCGGCTTCCTCGCCGCTCTGCCGTTGGGTCTCGTCGACCTCGGCGTGCTCGCCGGCCAGCCCGTCCTGGATCTGCCGCTGCCTTTCGCCCACGGCCTCGACTTCGACCCGACGCTATTCGTGCCGATCGCCTTCATCTATCTCGTCACCGCGATCGAGACGGCGGGAGACCTCACGGCAAATTCGGTGATTTCCGGCCAGCCGATCGAGGGGCCGGTCTACCTCCGGCGCATCCGCGGCGGCATTCTCGGCGACGGGGTCAACTCGGCGATCGCGGCCGTCTTCAACACGTTTCCCAACACCACGTTCAGCCAGAACAACGGCGTCATCCAGATGACCGGGATCGCCAGCCGGCACGTGGCGCTCTATGTCGCGCCCATCCTGTTTCTGCTCGGGCTGTTCCCCGTCATCGGCGCCGTCTTCTCGGTGATACCGCGGCCGGTGATCGGCGGCGCCCTGGTCGTCCTCTTCGGCTCGATCGCCGCGGCCGGGATTCGCATCCTTGCGGCGCTCAATTTCGATCGCAAACGGGTGCTCACGGTCAGCATATCGCTCGGCCTCGCGATGGGCGTGACGCTGGTGCCGGACACGCTCAAGGCGCTTCCGGATGCGGTCCGCGCCATCTTCGGCTCGGCGATCACCGTCGCCGGCGTCTCGGCAATTCTTCTCACCCTCGTCATTCCCGAAGAGGGCCCGGCTGCCCGCCCGCCGGGCTGAACGAAGCGGCTATGGGTTCGGCGGGGCATCCGGCACAGGCGTGCGCGGCGCAATCTGGCCATCGCCGACGGTCTTCTTGAGGTCGCGCTCCTCGGCGGCGAACTCGCCGACCTTGGCCGCGACGTCGCCCCAGCTCGGCGGCGGCTTGCCGCGCGCCCGATCGATCACGTGCTGGCCGGCCTCGATCAGCTGACGGCGGAGATTGCCGTCCTCGGCCAGCCACCATGCGCCGGTCGCGACCACAGCGACCAGCGCCACCAGCCCGATCCGCCGCATCGGCTACATCCCCGGCTTCAGCATCAGCCCGTCATTCACCTCGTCGACGATCTTCATCAAGTCGGTCCACGACTTGACCAGGTCGGAGCGGAGCGAATCGAGGTCCTCGACGCTGCCAAGCGTGGAGAGCGCCTGGTTGAGCGAATTGGCCATGTTGAGGGTGCGCGCCGCGGCGTCATAGACCCGGGCGTTCTCCTTGAGCGCATGGAAGAAGACGTCGAGGTCCTCGGATTGCTGGTCGAGCTTCGCCATTACGTCGGCGTGGCGCTCGGAGAAATAGCGCCAGGCGGCGACGGCGGCGTCGAGGCTGTGCATCTCGGCGTCGTTGGCCTGCCGCGTCAGGCGGAGCTTTTCGATCTCCGCCCGCGACAGCGTCTCGGACTTCAAATGGCCATCGATCTCGGCGTTGTCCTTCTTCAATTCCTCTAGCCGCGCATTTGCGTCGGCGATGCGGAAGCCGACCTCCTGTCCGATCGCGTCGATATTGGCGAGTTCGCCAAGCCGCCGCTGGAAGACGCCGGGGGCAAGATCGGCGATCGCCTGAAACGACTTGGCGATGGTGCTGATCTGCGTCGCGATCTCCGCCATCTGCTCGGCCGTCACCGGCCCGTCCGCGTCGACCATCTCGCGGAGCTTCCGCGTCGCGGCAATATTGGTGTCCAGCGCCGAGAGGATGTCCGGAATGGTCGGATCGGACTGCGTCGCCTCGACACTCTTGCCGAGCGTCTCGCCGAGCAGTTTCAGCGCCTCGTCGTGGGGCAGGTTGCCGGCCTGCTCGCGGACGATGCCGATATCCTCCTCGGCGCCGGCGCCCCCGGCCGCGCCGATCGCCGCGGGGGCGGAGAGGAGAAGCAGCGCCACGATCGATACGATTGCCTTTGCCATGACCACCTCCCGATATTTCCGGACACTCGCCCGGCGGGGGCGCCATCCGTGGACGGCGCCTTCCCCCGAGCATACCAAGAAAGGGCGGAAGCCGCGACCCGGAAGCCGCTACTGGACGCTTTTCGCGCCCGCCGGATCGGCTGCGGCGCGGTCGCCTCCCGCGGCAGGCGCCGTCGCCGGCTCGGGACATGGCGCCGGGGCCGGGGCCAGCGGACCGTGGCTCGCCAGCGTCTCGCGTGCGGCCCGGATCCGGGCGTAGCTTGCCTCGATCGCGGCTTCCGGGATGCTTCCTTCCGCGACCGCGCCGGCGACGGCGGCAATGATGCGGTCGACCGCGCCCGGATCGCCGGCCGTCTGGTTGGCGAAGATCAGGAGATCCGCCCCGGCGCGCACCGCCATGATCGCCGCGTCCTCGGCGCTGTAGCGTTCGGCGATCGCCCCCATGCCGAGATCGTCGGTGGCGATCAGTCCCGTGAAGCCGAGGCGGCCCCTGAGCTCCCCGGTGATCGCCCGCCGCGACAGGCTGGTCGGCCGGTCCCCGTCGGAAAAGAGCGGGTGGATCAGGTGGCCGACCATGATCATCGGGACGAGGTGTTCCGAGATCAGTTCGGCGAAGGGCGTGAGCTCGTCCGCCTGCCAGCTCTTCGTCACGTCGACGATGGCGTTATGCGGATCGCGCGCCGCCGAGCCGTGCCCGGGGAAGTGCTTGGCCATGGTGAGGACGCCCTCGGCCTCATGCGCCTCGATGAACTCGCGGGCATAGGCGACCACTGTTCCGGGATCGCGGTTGTAGCTCCGCCCCTTGGCGCCGATCGCCGGGCTCGCCGGGTTGACGTCGAGATCGACCACCGGGCCGAGATTGACGTTGATGTGGGCGGCGGCGAGCTCCTCCGCCGTCTTGAGATAAAGCTCGCCCGCCTCGCAAAGCGGCCGCCGCGCCATCGCACGGGCGGAGGGAAGCGCCTGGAAGCCCTTGCGCCAGGTGAGCCGCTGGATGGTGCCGCCCTCCTGGTCGACGGCGATGAACGGCGGAATGCTGCCGGCGGCCCCGGCCAGTGCCGCGGTGAGCCGGCCGAGCTGCGCCGGGTTCCGGACATTGTCGGCGAACAGGATGATGCCGCCGACCTCTCCCGCCCCGATCATGGCGGCGATCCGTTCCGGCCATTCCTGGTTCGGCTCGGTGCCGGGGAACCCGACGATCAGCATCTGGCCGATCTTGCGGCTGAGCATCTCGATCTGGCGGTCGGGATGCGGTCCCCTCATGAACTCGGCGGGCGGCCTTCGCGAAATGCTCGGCGTCGACGGCGACGGCGTTCCCGCCCATGCGCCGCCGGCGGCGAGGACCAAAGCCGCGGCGGCACCAAGAGCCTGGAATGGGAAACGCCTGTCTTAACTCATCATCCTGCGGCGTCAGTGCATCGTCCCCCGGGAACCCGCGCCGAATGTCGGCTTTTTCCGGCGCCGCGCACATAATGGCGGGAGAACGCCGCGTCGTCGAACAGGTTTCGCGCCACCCTCCATCCTTATCCTTTCCGCTTCGGAAACGGGGTGCTAAGCACCCCGCCCATGACGGCATCGCCCCAGAAGAACATCCGCAATTTCGCGATCATCGCGCATATCGACCACGGCAAGTCGACGCTCGCCGACCGCCTCATCCAGATGACCGGCGGGCTTTCGGCGCGCGAGATGAAGGAGCAGGTGCTCGATACCATGGACATCGAGCGCGAGCGCGGCATCACCATCAAGGCCCAGACCGTCCGGCTCAACTACCGCGCCAAAGACGGCGGAGACTATGTCCTCAACCTGATCGACACGCCCGGCCATGTCGATTTCGCCTACGAAGTCAACCGCTCGCTCGCCGCCTGCGAGGGCTCGCTGCTCGTCGTCGACGCGAGCCAGGGGGTCGAGGCGCAGACCCTCGCCAATGTCTACCAGGCGATCGACAACAACCACGAGATCGTGCCGGTCCTCAACAAGGTCGACCTCCCCGCCGCCGAGCCCGAGCGGGTCAAGCAGCAGATCGAGGACGTGATCGGGCTCGACGCCTCCGACGCGCTCGAAATTTCGGCCAAGACCGGCCAGGGCGTCGACGCCGTGCTCGAGGCGATCGTCACGCGCCTGCCGCCGCCCGAGGGCGACCGCGAGGCGCCGCTGAAGGCGCTCCTCGTCGATTCCTGGTACGACGCCTATCTCGGCGTGGTCGTGCTCGTCCGGATCGTCGATGGCGTGCTCAAGAAGGGCATGAAGCATCCGGATGATGGGGACCGGGGCCGCCCACGAGGTCGACAAGGTCGGCGTCTTCACCCCGAAGCTGGTCGATTGGCCCGAACTGAAGCCCGGCGAGCTCGGCTTCCTGACCGGGTCGATCAAGGAGGTCGCCGACACCCGCGTCGGCGACACCATCACCGACGACCGCCGGCCGACCGCGACCGCCCTTCCCGGTTTCCGCCCGGCGCAGCCGGTGGTGTTCTGCGGCATCTTCCCGGTCGATGCGGCGGATTTCGAGAATCTCCGCGCCGCCATCGCCAAGCTTCGTCTCAACGACGCCGCCTTCACCTCGGAGACCGAGACGAGCGCCGCGCTCGGCTTCGGCTTCCGCTGCGGCTTCCTCGGCCTCCTCCACCTCGAGATCGTCCAGGAGCGGCTCACCCGCGAGTTCGACCTCGATTTGATCGCCACCGCGCCGTCGGTGGTCTACCGCATGAAGCTCACCGACGGCGAGGAGATCGAGTTGCACAATCCGGCCGACATGCCGGACCCGGTCAAGATCGCCGAGATTTCCGAGCCCTGGCTCCGCGCCACGATTCTCACTCCGGACGAATATCTCGGCTCGATCCTCAAGCTCTGCCAGGAGCGGCGCGGCATCCAAGTCGATCTCTCCTATGTCGGCAACCGCGCCATGGTCCAGTACGACTTGCCGCTCAACGAGGTGGTCTTCGACTTCTACGACCGGCTGAAATCGGTGTCGAAGGGCTACGCCTCCTTCGACTATCACCTCACCGACTACCGCGCCGGCGACCTCGTCAAGATGACCATCCTGGTCAACGCCGAGCCGGTCGACGCGCTATCGGTGCTGGTCCACAGGAGCAACGCCGAGCGCCGCGGCCGGGCGATGTGCGAGAAGCTCAAGGAGCTGATCCCGCCGCACATGTTCCAGATCCCGATCCAGGCGGCGATCGGCGGCCGCATCATCGCCCGCGAAACCATCCGCGCACTTCGCAAGGACGTGCTCGCCAAGTGCTACGGCGGCGACGTCACCCGCAAGCGCAAGCTCCTCGAGAAGCAGAAGGAGGGCAAGAAGCGCATGCGCGCCTTCGGCAAGGTCGAAATCCCGCAGGAGGCGTTCATCGCGGCCTTGAAGATGGAGGAGTGACGGCGCCGTGAAGGTCGCGATACATCCTCATGCTCGCAAGCGCGCGATTGAGCGCGGGGCAACCGAGGATGAAATTGTTGCCACGGTCCTTCGCGGCGTGCGGTTCGTCGCGAAGCACGGTCGATCCGGATTTAGGTGCGAATTCGTATTCGATGGCACTTGGCGGGGCCGCCGATATGATACAAAGCAAATCGAGGCCTTCGCGGTTATCGAGGACGGTGACTGGCTGGTGATTACAGTGGTCGTCAAGTTCTTCTAAGGCGCAGCAGATGAAGCTTACCTACGATCGCGAGCACAATATCGCCTACCTGCGGCTCCGGCCCGAAGGCGACCAGGTCGAAACCATCAGCGTGAGCGACGAGCTCAATGTCGATCTCGCGCCTGACGGCTCGGTTTACGGCATCGAGCTGCTCAACGCGAACGAGCAGCTTCGGGCGGCTGACGACGGACGTATCATCGTCGTCGATCCGGCGAGCGGCGAGGAGCGGAGCCTCAAGGTCGCCTGAGCCCTACTCAGCCGCCGCAACACGCCTCAGGAGACCCGCCGCCTTCATCTCGGCATGGAGCGTGTCCGGGTCCCAGTCGTAGCCGTTCGGCCAGGTCAATGCGCCGTCCTCGAGGAAGACGCGCGCGAAATAGGCCGGGTCCCTGAGCGGCTCGGCCATCGGCCCGGTCTTCCGCTGGACGAAGTCGAAGTGCTTGACGCCGACGGTCCCATCGGAAAATTCGATCTCAAGCCGGAAGTCGCCGAGGACGCGAAGCGAAAGTACGTCGATCATCGCCTTGGTTGGCCCCTTGAACGGACAAGGTGGAAGCGTAACATGTTACGTTCTGGAGAAGGAAGCCATGCCCACCAAGCCCAAGGCCAAGCGCCCTCTGACCGCCACGGAGCGCATGCGCGCTTATCGTGCGCGTCAGCGATCGCAAGGGCTTCGTCCCGTTCAGCATTGGGTGCCTGACCTGCGCGACCCGAAGGTGCGGGCAGCGATCCGGCGCGAGGCGGCGATGCTGTCGAAGCATCCCGACAATGACGCTATCGACGCCTGGATCGAGGCCGTGGTCGATCCCGCCGAGTGGTCGTGAAATGATGTAGCGTGTTACAAAGGTCCGGATGACGTCGATGCCCCCCAAGCGCAAGGCTGAGCGCCCTAAGACCGCCGCCGAACGGATGCGCGACTACCGCGCGCGCCAGCGCGCTAAGGGTCTCAGGCCCGTGCAACGTTGGGTGCGTGACTTGCGCAATCCGAAAGTAAGGGAGGAAATCCGTCGACAGGCGGCATTGCTCGACAAGCACCCGGAAACCGAAGCGATCAACGCGTGGCTGGATGCCATGCTCGAAGACCGTGAGCGCGAGCGAGGCGCGGCGATATCGTCCTCGCCGTGCTCCAGGGCGATCTAGGCAAGCCTCGTCCCGCCGTGGTCGTTCAGGCCGACGAGTTGGGGCTCGATCGTCTTACGGTCGTCATCTGCCCGATGTCGTCGGAGACGGACGCGACGGATGCATTCCGCCCGGTGATGCAGCCATCCGCCGAGAACGGGCTGCGGACATCGTCGATGGTCATGACCGACAAGATCATCGCGGTGAGGAGGGAGCGGCTGAGACAGGTCATCGGCCGACTGGCCGCCGCGGATCTCGAAGAACTCGACCTGGCTCTGGAACTAGTCCTCGGCCTCGCTCCGCGCTGAGGGGACCCCCTACCGCCCGAGAATCATCCCGATGGTCCGGTGGAAGACGGCGCGGATCGCCGGCCATGACAAGTGCCCGGCAACCGTCGGTTCGCGGCGGTTGGGCGCCGCCGTCGCGGCGGGGCTTGTCGCGGTGAAGTCGCCGGCAACCGCCCGCTCGGACCGGAGCCCGAGCCAGGATTCCGGCTCAACCAGAATGCTCATCGGCCTCTCCTCCCGTGGGAGTGGCACCCCGCCTCAGATAAAGGACATGACAGGAATCGCCTGAACCGTCAGTGAACCGCGTCACACTGCGGACAGCCGGGCATGCGACCCTGTTGAAACCGCCGCGAATTGCCATATTGAGGCGCGGGCAAAAGAAACGAGGGGAGTGTCATGGGCGACGCAACCGTGAAGACGCCGCTGCAATATCTCGACCGGGCGATGAACCGGCTGCGCGAAATCGGCCTCGTGCCGGAAACCAGGGCGGAGGATGCGCCGATCACCGGCCTTCTCGAGAAGATCAGCGACCTCGATCCCGACAGGATCGCCGTCATCACCCGCACCCTCGGCCAGATGTCGGCCTTCAACGAGATCGTCCGCGAGCAGATCTCGGAAATGTCAATCGGCCAGCGCTACGAGCAGATCACCAAGGAATTCAATTCGATCCGCGACGACGCCAAGGGCATGGTCGACCAGATCGCCGACGGCAAGCTCGACATGTTCGAGCGTGCCACCAACGCGTGGATGAAGATTTCCCGGGGCGACATCGCCGCCCGCTTCGACAAGATCCGCGACACCTATGTCGCGGTCGCCAAGGACACCAAGGCCAACATCGAGCGCGAGCACACCATCCTCGAGGCCTATATGGATTTCCGCGGCGCGCTCAAGCAGGCCGAGGTCGGCGCGCTCGAAGTGCTCAAGGTCGCCGAGGGCCGCCTCGACAAGGCCAAGGCCGAGCTCGCCACCGCCGCCGATGCGGTCAAGAACTACGCCGGCAGCGATCTCGCCGAACGGGCGAAGCTGGAGCTTGCCCGTGACGAGAAGCTGCGCGCCATGCAGGCCGAGGACGGCCGCTACCAGGTCGCCAAGGACCTCGCGGACAACCTGACCATCGGCTACAACACCTCCGAGGTGATCATGGCGCGGCTCGCCCAGACGACCAGCGCCAAGGAGCGCGTCTACCGGCAGGCCGTCTCCTTCTTCACCACCAACGAGTCGGTGCTGACCGCGCTGAAAGCCTCCTTCACCGGCATGTTCGGGCTCCACGAATCGACCGAGACGCTCAACCAGATGAAGGAGGGCGTGTCGAAATCGATCGAGGTCCTCTCCGAGATCGGCGGCAAGATCCAGGAGGAGGCGCTGAAGGCCGGCTACGGTCCGACCATCCGCGCCGACGCGGTCAAGAAGCTGGTCGATTCGGTGGTCACCTTCCAGGAGCGCTCCGGCGAGATCATCGCCGAGATGCGGACGCTCGCCACCAAGAACTCCGAGGAGATCCGCGACGCCGTGGAGGAGGGCAAGCGCCGGATGGCCCGCCTTGCCGCGGAAGGGAACGCGCTGCTCGCCAATGGCTGACGCCGCGACCGCGCCGGCGCCGGAGGTGCCGCCGCAAAAGCTCGACGACCTGATGCTGGCGATGGACGTGGTCGACACGCTCCGTCACCAGGAGGCGATGGTCGAGAAGGAGCTGACCCAGGACCAGCGCGACGCCGCGCTCAAGGCGCGGCTCCGCCGGATCTACGAGAGCCAGGGCCTGGAGGTCTCCGACCGCATCCTCGACGACGGCATCAAGGCGCTCCGCGAGAGCCGCTTCGTCTACACCCCGCCGCCTCCCGGCATGGACATGGTTCTGGCGCGGATGTGGATCAGGCGCCGCACCGTCGGCACGCTCCTCGCCGTCCTCGTCGTGCTGATCGCCGCCGTCGTCGTCTGGCAGATCTCGCGGGCGAACCAGGCCGCCCGCCTTGCCGAAGAGATTCGGATCGAGATCACCGAGACCCTGCCCAGCGCGCTCCACGCCGCCGGCGCCGCAACCCTTGCCGCGGCCACCGATCCCGACGCCAGGGCCAAGGTCGAACAGGCGATCGCCGAGGGCGAAGCCGCGATCAAGGCCGGTGACGCCGAGGCGATGCGCGCCGCGACCGCCACCCTCGACGGGCTTCGCGCCGCGCTCAACCGGACCTACCGGCTCCGCATCGTCTCGCGGCCGGGCGAGGATACCGGCGTCTTCCGCATCCCTGACGTCAACCAGAACGCCAGGAACTACTACCTCATCGTCGAGGCGGTCGACGATTCCGGCGCGATCCTGTCGCTGCCCATCCTCAGCGAGGAGGACCACCAGACCCGGACCGTCTCGAAATGGGGCGTCCGCGTGCCGCAAGCGACCTTTGACGCCGTCCGCGCCGACAAAGAGGACGACGGCATCGTCGAGAACGACAAGCTCGGCGAGAAGACGAAGGGCGGGTTGAAGGTCACCTATCTGATGCCGATCGAGGAAGGAGAGATCACCTCGTGGTGAGCATGTCCTCCCGGCAGGCGATGTCCTCGATCGAGACCTCGATCCTCGACCTCCGCCGCGAGGAGGATCGGCTGACGACCATGCTGCGCTCGGCGACCGACGAGGCGGCGCGCCTCCGCGCCCGGCAGACCGAGGCCTGGCGCGGGCTTGCCCGCCTCAAGCTCGACGAATTGACCAGGAACGCGGTTGTCGGAGAGCTTGATTCCGCCGAGCGCGCCGCGCTCGACGCGTTGGAGCGGCGGAAGGCGGCGCTCGCCGAGATCGGCACGAAACGCGCCGCGATGGCCGAGGCGCTCGCCGCGGCCCAGAAGAGCCGCGACGCCGAGGGCGAGAAGCTCGAGACGGCGCTCGCCGCCGCCGAGGCGCTAACCGACAAGACCAAAGCGCGGCTTGCCGGCGACAAGGCGTGGATCGCGATGCGCGACGCCGCGGCGGCGGCCGAGGCGACCGCGGCCGCGGCGGCGGAGAAGGCCGCCCAGTCCGAGGCGGACCTCGCCGCCAAGCGGAAACCCTACGACGCCGACCCGGTCTTCACCTATCTCTGGCGGCGCGGCTACGGCACCTCGGCCTATCGCGCCGGGCCGTTCGTCCGTTTCTTCGACCAGAAGCTCGCGCGGCTCGTCGGCTACGACACCGCGCGCCCGAACTACTACATGCTCAACGAGATCCCGCGCCGGCTCCGCGAACACGCCGCCCGGCTCAAGGCGGCGGCCGAAACCGCGAAGAGCGACCTCCAGGCCTTCGAGCGGAAGGCGCTCGAAGACGACGGCATCGCCGGGCTCGAAGCCGAGGCGACGGCGATCGAGGCGAACCGGAAGAAGCTCGACGACGGGCTCGACGCCAGGAAGGCCGATCTCGCCGGTATCGATCGCGACCAGGCGGCGCTTCTCGACCCCGCCACCGATCCGGCGATGACCGCGGCGATCGACGGCCTCGTCGCCGCGCTCGCCCGCGAGGACCTGTCCGCCCTCTACCAGGCGGCGCTGAGGACGCCGTCGCCCGAGGACGAGAAGATCGTGGCGACGCTCCGCGACATCGAGCCCACCCTCAAGCGCCGCGAGGCGGAGGCCGAGGAGGTGCGGAAGACCGCCGTCGACCTCGCGCGAAAGCGCGCCCAGCTCGAGGAGTCGCGCGACGCCTTCCGCCAGTCCGGCTACGACGATCCGATGGGCCGTTTCGATAACGGCGCGGTGATCGGCGGCATGATCGAAGGCGTGATCCGCGGCTCGATGACCGCCGGTCGGGCCCGCGACAGCTTCGCCCGCGGCGGCTTTTCGATCGGCCGGAACCATGGCGGCTCGAGCTTCGGGGGCGGGCTGCATTTCCCGAGCCGCCCCGCTTCGCCCTCGCCGGCGCCGCGCCCGAGCGGAGGCTTTCGCACTGGCGGGCGGTTCTAGGCAGCAGGCGCCGCCGGAGCCCGGCCTAGTCCAGCCGCATCCGGAAGAGGGTTGGCGCCATCGGCGAGTCTCGCGCCGCGGCGCCGGCGATGGCAGAATTGCCGCAGCTATTCCGCGAGCCACGCCTTCGCCGCTTCCAGATCCTCGACCGCGAAGGTGCGTACGGCCGCTGGCATCAGAAAACCGAAACCGTGAACGATCGCCGCGAAGGTCTGATTGTCGGTGACGAAAGCGATCTTCTCGAAGTCGAAAAAGTGGCGCGCGCCGAACAGCGTGTCGTCGAGCATGGCGCCTGCCGCAAAGCTTCTGAATTGCGGCCCGAGAAAGTAGAGGAAGCGGAGCTTGCCCTCGCGCTTCAGCGCTTTCTCGGTTTCAGGGATGAGCACGGACTTGTAGTCGACATCGGTGACCACGCCTTCCGCCGAAAAGCCGATGACGCCCTTCGGCAAGCCGTCCATCACGGTTATCATGGCCTCTCCTTGTCGAATTGGGAGGCGCTGACGGCGAAGCGGTTGGCGCCTCGCCGGTGCGCGCCGGAATCATTGCGGAAATTGATCCCGGTTGCGAGGATGCGGCGGCCGTCGTCGAAAGACAAGCCGATGACGCCGCGCCAGATAGAGCGTGTCGCACCCGATGGACGTTCGACGCGACCCCTTTCTGAGGCCCGCGCGCTATTCCGCGAGCCAGGCCTTAGCGGCTTCGACCTCGCCGGTCGGGAAGACGCGCAGCTCCGCCGGCATCAGGCCGTCGAGAGCGCTCACCGCGCGGCGGTACGGCCCGTCTTCGACGAGGAACGCGATCTTCTCGAAATCGACGAAATGACGCGTCCCGAAAACGGCATCGTCGAACAGTCCGTTGCGGTCGTAGCCGGTGAAATCGGGTCCGGCGAGATAAAGGAGCCGCACCGGGTGGCCGTCCCCGAGCGCCGTCTCGATGGTCGGATCGAGCACTGTCGTCCGGTCGGTTTCGGTGATCCTGCCGATCGCCTCGAACCCGATGGCGCCGACCGGCAGATTGGCGATCGCTGCAAACATCGTACCCTCCTCGTATCCGCGCCCATAGGATCAGGCTAGGCCGGGGATACGGTGCTTTAGTGACAGGGATATGGAAACTTCGTTACGAGAATCAGGCGACGGCGTGGCGGCTTTCCCGGCTAAGCCGGGTTACGGAACCAGCACCGCCGCCCCGCTCAGCTCCCCGGCGCGCAGCTGGTCGAGCGCGTCGTTGGCCTGTTCGAGCGGCACCGGCGTCACCGTGGTGATGATCGGCAGCTCCTCGGCGATGCGCATGAAGTCCTCGCCGTCGGCGCGGGTCAGATTCGCGACCGATCGGACCATTCGTTCCCCCCATAGGATCGAATAGGGGAACGCCGGGATCTCGCTCATGTGAATGCCGGCACAGATGACGCGGCCGCCTTTGCGCACGGCGCGCAGCGCCGCCGGAACGAGCGGGCCGACCGGGGCGAAGATGATCGCGGCGTCGAGCGGCTCGGGCGGCGGCTGGTCCGAGTTGCCCGCCCATTCGGCGCCGAAGCCGAGGGCGAATTCCTGCGCCTTGCCGTCGCCGGGCCGGGTAAAGGCATAGACCTCCTGTCCCTGGTGGCGGGCGACCTGCGCCATGATGTGGGCGGCGGCGCCGAAGCCGTAGATGCCGAGCCGCTCGGCGGCGCCGGCCATGCGGTGGGCGCGGTGTCCGATCAGCCCGGCGCAGAGGAGCGGCGCCGCGTCGGCGTCGCCATAGCTGTTCGGCAGCGTCAGGCAGAAGCGGAAGTCGGCAAGCACGAATTCCTGGTAACCGCCGTCGATGTGGCAGCCGGTGAAGCGCGCCTCGTCGCAGAGATTCTCCTCGCCGGAGTGGCAGAAGCGGCAGCGTCCGCAAGCCCCGCCAAGCCAGGGCACGCCGACCCGCTGGCCGACCTCGAAACCGTAGGCCTTGGCGCCGATCCGTGCGATCTGGCCGACGATCTCGTGGCCCGGCACGACCGGGTAGTGGCAAAGCGGCAGCTCGCCGTCGACGATGTGAAGGTCGGTCCGGCAGACGCCGCAGGCGAGCATCCGGATGAGAAGCTGCGTCGGCCCCGGCTCGGGAACCTCGCGTTCCTCGAGCCGGAGTCGTGTTCCCGGCCGTTCGATCACCATCGCGCGCATTGCCGGATTCTTGCATGGACTGGCCACGCCACCCAAGTGTCTGCCGGGTCACATCCCGCCCACGCCGCGGCAATTTCGCCGAAGACCCGCAAATAAGGCGTCCTTTCTGACCGGAGCGATTTGACGGCAGCGGGCCCGGACCACCGACGACGCCGAAAAACCCGTCGCGTCAGACGGCGTAGCGGGCGATGACGAAGCCGGCGATGATGATCAGCAGGAGCCCGGTGGTCACGAGACTCAGCCTTCGCTCGATGAAGTCCCGGATCGGCTCGCCGAAATAGCGGAGGAGCTCGGCGACGATCAGGAAGCGGAGCCCTCTTGTGATGATCGACAGGCCAATGAAGGCGAGAAAGTCATAGCCGGCGAAGCCCGAGGCGATCGACACGAGCTTGTAGGGAATTGGCGTCAGGCCCTTGATGAGGATGATCCAGGCGCCCCACTCGCCATAGGCGGCGCGGAACTCCGCCATGCGGTCGCCGTAGCCATAGGCCGAGATCAGCCAATGCCCGAGGGTGTCGTAGAGGCCGGCGCCGATCGCGTAGCCGAGCATGCCGCCGAGCACCGAGGCGATCGTACAGACCAGCGCATAAAAGCGCGCGCGCTCGGGCCTCGCCAGCGCCATCGGCACCAGCATCACGTCGGGCGGGACCGGGAAGAACGAACTCTCCGCGAAGGCGATCGCCGCCAGCGCCGGGAGCGCGTGACGGCTGGCGGCAAGGCGCATCGTCCAGTCATAGAGTTCGGCGAAGCATGACCGCCTTCTATCGTCCGACCGGAAGCGGTGACAAGGGCGCGGCCGCATCCCCACTCCCGGGAGCGCCAATTACCCGCCGCTCGCGGCGTTGATAGGAGCAGTGGGCGACCGCGCCGGCCGCTCGCCGATCCCTGTCGGCCGCAGAATCCGGAACGACGGACTGATGCGAGGTCAGAGCGCCGCGGCCTTTGCGGAGGCTTTTGGAGAAAGCTTCGCCTGCTTGGTGAATTTCCGGATCACCATGTCGCGCTTCAGCTTCGACAGATAGTCGATGAAGAGCTTGCCGTTGAGGTGATCGACCTCATGCTGGATGCAGGTGGCAAGCACGCCCTTGGCGTCGATCTCCCGCGGCTTGCCTTCGCGGTCGACATAGCGGACGCGGAGCGCGGACGGCCGCTCGACGTCGGCGTAGTACTCCGGAATCGACAGGCAGCCCTCCTCGCGCACCACGGTTTCGTCGGACACCGAGAGAATCTCCGGATTGACCAGAACGATCGGGTCGCGCTCGGCCTCTTCGTTTTCGCGCTGGGCGACGTCGAGCACGATGATTCGCCGGGCAACGCCGACCTGGATCGCGGCGAGGCCGATGCCGGGCGCCTCGTACATGGTGGCGAGCATCTCGTCGGCAAAACGGCGGAGATCGTCGTCAACGCGCTCGACGGGAGCGCTGACGGCGCGGAGCTTCCGGTCCGGAAGGGTGATGATTTCAAGCGGGGCCACGCATTTCAGATATGAAAGGCGGCGAGCCGGGTCAACCGTTCGGACCGCAAGAGATGAGGAAGAAGCGACAGACGCCGCGACCGCCGAAACCACCGCGCAACCCCTATGCCAGGGTGCTGGGCGGCGGCCTGTTCAAGCCGAAGGTTGTGAAGCGGAAGGACGCCTACCGGAGGCGGCCGCGCCACCGGAAACCGGCGGCCGGTGACAGCGGCGACGAGACGTAGGCTTTCGTTCATGTTTTGTGCCATACTCGCCGCGAATTGGCCAGGGCATGCACGATGAGCGCAACCTTTGAGATCGGCGGCCATGTTTTTTCGACGTTGGAAATTGTCGCCGCCGGCGCGGCGATCCTCGCCGCGATAGCCATCGCCAGCCTGCTCGTCGCCTGGCGGCGGGCTTGGGCGCGTTCCGAGCGCGGCCTTGTCTTCGAAAAGCAGGTGGCCGATCTGGTCCGCACCCAGAACGAAATGCAGGGCCGCATGCAGACGATTGCCGAGGTTTTCGGCTCGCGCCAATCGGACCTCGTCCGCGGCCTTTCCGAGCGCATGGACGGGCTCGGCCACAAGCTCGGCCAGTCGATGCTCGATACGACCCGCCATACCCAGGAGAATCTCTCCCGGCTCGGCGAGCGCCTCGCGGTGATCGACAAGGCGCAGCAGAACATCACGGCGCTGTCGAGCCAGGTGGTCGAATTGCAGCGGGTGCTCGCCAACAAGCAGACCCGCGGCGCCTTCGGCGAAGCCAGGATGCAGGCGATCATCCAGGACGGCCTTCCCTCGGGCGCCTACAAATTCCAGGCGGTGCTGTCGAACGGCAACCGGCCGGACTGCCTGGTCCTCTTCCCCAACAATGCGCCGGCGCTGGTGATCGACGCAAAGTTCCCGCTCGAAGCCTGGAACGCCATCCGCAGCGCCGAGGCGCCCGCGGCGACGAAAGCCGCCGAAGCGCAGTTCCGGCGCGATACCCTGAAGCACGTCCAGGACATCGCGCTCCGTTACCGCATCGCCGGCGAGACCCACGACACCGCCTTCATGTTCGTGCCCTCGGAATTGATCTTCGCCGATATCCATGAGCGCTTCGAGGACATCGTCCAGCGGGCGCACCGCGCCCGCGTCGTCATCGTCTCGCCGTCGCTCCTGATGCTGTCGGTGCAGGTGGTGATGTCGCTCTTACGCGACGTCCACATGCGCGAGCAGGCCTTCGTCATCCAGCAGGAGGTGGTCAAGCTCCTCGACGACGTCTCACGCCTCGACGACCGGGTCCGCCGGCTCCAGACCCACTTTGCCCAGGCCGGCAAGGACATCGACGAGATCGTCGTGTCGAGCCGCAAGATCACCAAACGCGGCGGGGAGATCCAGGACGTCGAGATCGAGGAGGAGGCGAAACCGGCGAAGCGGCCGCCGGCCGCCAACAGCGACGGACCGCCGGAACTGCCGCTGCAAGGCTGGGGCGAGGGTTAGTGGAAGCGCGAATCTCGCGGGGTTTTACACAGGATCATAGTCCAGGGGAGCGGTTGACGGACCGCAAGGATCTCGGCGTGCCGACTGAGAAGGGCGGTGAAGCCGCGGCTCGTCCAACGCTGGAGGTGTCCGGGGGTATTCCCCATTCGGCTCCAGTATTTCCCTCGCAGTACATTGAGGACGCTCCAGATCGGCTCGCGCGGTGCGCTCACGAGCATATAAGGATCGGCCAGAAGAGCCAGGCGCCGCGCTGCCTCATCAGGCAGCGGAAGATGCTCCAAGACTTCGCAGCAGACGATCAGCCGCGCAGGCGGAGCATCGAATGGCAAATCATAGATGCTCGCCACCGTGAATTGATCTCCGAACCCCTGCGCCGTCGAGGCTCGGTTTGCCTTCTCCACGATCTGTTCGTCGACATCGCAGCCGCGCGCATCGATACCATGGCGCAGCAGGTGCAATGTGAGGTATCCCTCGCCGCACCCCACTTCGAAAGCGCTGCGCGCCTCCGTGCGCGCGGTCAACTCGTCGAAGGCCCTAAAGAATCCCCGCATAAGCATTCGGATGGCGGGATTCCGGGAACGATATTTGTCGTATAGGTTTCCTGCGATGTTCCTGTTGTCGGGGATCGAGGTGCTATCGTCGCCCACTTATCTTGGCCTCGCCGACTTGTCGCTCTGAATCTGCAACATGCGCGCGCGCACATCTTCGAGCAGCGTGCGATTGGCGGCGACCAGATCGGCAAGCAATCCGCCAATCGCCACGATTGCCGAAATCGCGAACAGTGCGGTTGCGAGGACAAGAGATTGGACGTGACCCTCACCCTCGCCGACAAGGTAGAAGTAAAGGAATCTGATTACAACAATCATCGCAGGAATCGCAAGAACCATTGCCACCGTTGCGAAGAATCTTAGCGGTTTGTACAAGATAAATATTCGTATAATTGTTAGGAGAGATTGCCGGACGTACTGAGGAACACTCCTCATCAGTCGTGACGGCCGCAAGTAGCCGTTGACCCTTATGGGCACTGAAACGATCCGCAGGTTGCGGCGGCCGGCAAGGATGATTGTTTCAAGCGTATAGGTGTAGTTGCCGAATACATTCAGTCGGATTGCTGCGTCGCGGTGAAAGGCCCGAAAGCCGCTCGGCGCATCCTCGACTCTTGTTCCGCTCGCAATCTTGACCGCCCAGCTCCCCAGTCGCTGAAGAAACTTCTTTGCCAGCGAGAAATGCTCAATCTCGGCAATCGGGCGGGCCCCGACCACGATGAGCGCCTCGCCGCGAAGGATTGGTGCGACGAGATCCGGGATACACTCGGCAGAGTATTGATTGTCGCCATCGGTATTCACGATTACGTCGGCGCCCAGCAGCAAACTTGTCTCGATGCCGACCATAAAGGCACGCGCCAATCCCTGGTTTACGCCGAGAGACACGACGTGATGGGTTCCGTGTTCGCGCGCGACGCGGACCGTGCCGTCGGTGCTGCCGTCGTCGATCACGAGGATCTCGACCGCATCGAACCCCTCGACCGCACGCGGCAGGCTCGACAAAGTGATGGGGAGCGCTTCCTCCTCATTGAAACAGGGTATCTGGATAATCAGTTTGGGCATTCAGGTTGCCTCAACGGACGAGCGCCGGTAGACATCTACTCTTGCCGATCATGTGTTTAGCAGAACTTCGGGGAGCGAGCTTGCTCATTCGGACTTTGACCTGCACGGGAAGTGCGATCGCGGCAGCGCAAGTTACGGCGTCGTCGAGGATGGTTTGAAGGCGGGCTTGCTATACCTGCCGAGAGTGGCCACCATCGCCGGGGCGCTGTTGGCCACAGTCGCTATCGCTTTCGTCGTCGTCGAATTGGTTCGGACCGGCGCCTTCGCATCGCCAGTCTGGTCTTCGCCGAATGTCTGGTGGATCATCGTATCGCTGGCGGCGCTATACACTGCAATTTTGGTTCTTCCGGTAGCGGCTTGGCTCGCTCTGGTGCGCGGGTCTTCTGATGTACGGGTAAAAGGAAGCGCCGGTTTTCGCATCTTCGCACTGTTCCAGATTCTGAAATATATCCCTTCCAACCTCGCTCATATCGGTGGGCGCTATGCGATGCTCCGCCAGGTTGGCGTCGACCATCCGGCAATCATCTGGTCGACGGTCGCCGAGGCCGGTCTTATGGCGGGAACGGCGCTCGCGGTCGCGGCAATATTCGGGTGGTCGTATCTTCGCGCAGCCCTCGAAAGCGCCGAGATCAGCCGTCTCTGGCTGCTCGTCGGAGCAATCCTCGCGATCGCGCTGGGCCTCGGCTACGCGTCCATGCGAATCCAACGCGTGCGGGAAGCGATGCGCCGTTTGCTCTCACGACAGGCCTGGAAGGCGACCATGGCCGCCTCGGCTATCTTCTGCGGCTTCTTCATCCTCTCGGGTGTGATTTTCCACGCGCTGGCCCGCTCGCTCGACAGCCATGGCGCGCCGCCCATTGGCCTGTCGATCGCGACGATTTGCATTGCCTGGGTATTGGGTTTCCTTGCTCCCGGCGCGCCTGCCGGGATTGGCATCCGCGAGGCGGTGATCGTAATGCTTCTCGGCAATCAGGCTGCGGGAGTTGGGTCAGCCGCGGTGCTCGCCACCGCCTATCGCGTCATCACGGTGCTCGGCGATGTTCTTTTTGCAACTTCGATTTATTTTGTCGCCTATATCGGCAAGCGGTATCAGCGGGCCGTGAATTGATGGCGATTCCGTTGGTCCGCTTCGGTTCGCCGAAGGCCGTTGCCGCTTTCCCCTTGGGGGTTGCCATGGCTGCGGACGCGGTGACCGGTGAGGCGGGATTTGCAGCAGCGCGCCGCCGCTTCGGGGAGATCTTCCGATCATTTTGGACACGCCGCGGGATCGATTGGCTCCTCGTCCTGGGGGTCATAGTCATGGCTGTCGGCCTGTTTTTCATGTTTATGAAGCCGCCTGCGCTTAGCGACCAGGTAGACTATCTCCTTGCCGCCAAAGATCCTTTCGGGGCGACGCTCAGCCACCGGCATGCCAGGGTCGGCTTGATCTGGCCGATCTCGCTTCTGATCGTAGCCTCCGGTTATTCCGAGCTTGCCTACTACACGGTTCCACTGCTCACGTTTGTGGGGCTCGGGGCTGGGGTCTGGCTCCTCGCAAGGATCTTGTTTGGCCGCTGGGAAGCAACTATCGCGGCTCTGCTGATCCTGCTCATGCCGGAAGTACTTCTGGAGGTGAGCTATGTTCTTCCGGATTACACCTCGACCGTATTTTTTCTGTTTTCTGTGGTACTTCTCTGTGGCGCCGGTGCGATGGATACGTCGAACCCGAACGGCGAACGGCGATCCCAGCGTCCTTGGGTTTACTTCGCCGCAGGTGCATTGCTGGGCTGGAGCTACCTCGTCCGAGAATACATGGTCCTTTTCTTTCCGGTCGTGGCGGTGCTGCTTATTCTGATCCGGGCTCCGATCCGGCAATGGATCGTGTTTTCGGCGGGCGCGCTGATTTGCTGGCTGCTTGAGTTGGGCTGGAATTGGGCGGTCTATAATAATCCCTTCGCTCGCCTGGAGACCATCCTCCACGCCAAGCTTGATCGGCCACTTGCATCATCCTTCTATATCGAGAAGGACTACACAAAGGCGATCCTTACCCTCTTCGATTCGATCACCAGCGAACTATGGGTGGCTATCGTCTGCATCGGAGTGGCGATTTCTGTCGGCGCCATCTTTTTGCGCGCCAAGCCTTGGAAATTTCTTGGTATATGGTGCTTTTCCAGCTTCGTGATTTTTACAGCTATTGCTGTCTTGACCGCTTTGATGCCCGAGCACTATGCACTCCTCCGCCTGCAGAAGTTCCGGTATTGGGGACCTATGCTTCCACCTATGTTTATCCTTTTCTCGGCTGCACTGATCGCTGCGCTTACCTTCGCCGGCAAGCGGCTGCGTATTCCTTACCCGCGCACAATTTCCGGCAGCCTGCTGATGGTCGTCCTTGCTGTACTTGTGACGCCCGACACTCTAGCCAAAGCCCGGTCGTCTTACCTGGTTCGAGGCGGCAATACGGACTATCTTGAGTTCAGGAAATTCATGCGGACCAAGGGGCGAGCCTATGACCGGTTGTGGTTGGATAAGGGCCTCCTGGTTTCGGGCACGGCGGTCTTACCCATGTATCTTTTGCGCTGGTATGGCGCCCCGATATGGCACGGTGAGGTCCGGTTCATCGGGGGGTGGAGGATTCCATGGCTTCCGGTAGCTGACATCAAGGGCGGGCTGATCGCCCTCGACCAAACCCGACAGCAGGTCCAGTTGAACTTCTACGGAAACGCGCCCGATTACCTGAAGACCCCTGAGGCGTTTTTCCACTGCCCCTTCAAGTCGTCCAACGGCAGGATCATCGTCTGCAAGGCTCCGGGGGCGGAGGCGTCTTCGCGAGCGCCCTGAGCTAATAGCCCCGGCCCTTCTCGGCCATGAAGGCGATCTCGGCCAGCGTCGATTTACGGCCGATCATCCTGTTCCGGTGCGGGAAGCGCCCGAACTTCCGGATGATGTCGCGGTGCTTGGTGCTGTAGTCGAGAAGCTCGCGCTTCGCTTCCTTGTGGTTCTCCGGCGCTGCGACCGCCATCCTGGCAGCGACCAGGATGGCGTAGTCCTGATCGGCGATATCCTCGGAGTGCTCGAAGGGCACCCAGATGAAGGTCTGCTCGGCGAGGTAGTAGTTCTCCAGGCCGCGATCGACCAGAGCCAGCGCGACCGCCCGCGCCTTGGCGTCATAAGCGAAGGCTTCGCCGCTCTCGCGGTAGACGTTGCGCGGGAACTGGTCGAAGAGAATGACCAGACCGACCTGCTCCTCGCGCGAAAGGTCGTCGAGGTCCCAGTCGATCTTCGCCGCCTCGGCGATATGCCGGGCGAAGTTGGCGCGAATATAGGCGTCGACCTCGTCCGACTGGCTGAACCAGATGCCGGATTTTTCGAGGTTGCTGTCGGTCGGCGATTTCAGTTCGCCGAACCAATAGCGATGGATGTCGCGGAGCACCGGCTTCAACGCGGTCTGTTCGGGTGAGGTCATGGGCTGGCTGTCCCCCGCCTTGGTGGATCGGCAACGCTTGTAGACGAGACGCCGAAACACTCAAGCGGCACGAATCCAGCCCATCGCGATCCGGTCCCGGGTCCCGCGCCTTGGTGGCGGCAAGCCGGGCCCCGCGAACCCGGGCGAACCCGTCGGGACTCCACCCGCTTCAGGCTGCGGCGGCGGTCGCCGCCTCGGCGATCAGCCGCTCGAAGGTATCGTGGTCGGGAACGTCGAAGCGTCCCGCCGTCACCGCTTCCTGGAGATTGCCGGCAAGGCGCCGCGTGATTCCGTGCGCAGCGGGAAGATGACCGGAGACGATGGCCGAGGGATCGAGCCTGACGATCTGCTCCAGCATGCCGCCGAAGACGCGGGCGTCGACCGCCGACAGCCAGGGCGCGTCGACCGCGGCCCAGTTCAGCATGCCTTCGCGGAGCGTCTCGATCGGAATCGCGGCGGCGTCGGCCTCGGGCTCCTCGATCAGCGCGCCGAAGGCGTCGGCGCTGAACAGCACGCGGGTCCGGGTGTCGAAAAACCCGGTGGTCTCCGGCGCGTCGTAATAGGGCGGCTTGAGCGGCACCAGGCTGCGATCGCCGATCGCCACCGGCTTGCCGGGCTCGATCAACCGGACCCGCGACACGTCGCGCTCCTGAAGCCGCATCTTTGCCATGCCGAGGAAGTTGGTGAGGATGACCGCGTTCGGCGCGATCTCGAGCACGGCCTCGAGGTTGCCGAGATGGTCGGCGTCCATGTGGCTGAGCCAGATCCATCTCAGGTCGGCGGGGTCGATTGCCTCCGAAAGCGCCGTGAGGAAGGGCTCGCGGAGCGCCGCCGCGCCGGTGTCGACGAGCACCGGCTCGGTTCCGCGGATGACGAAGGCGTTGATCGCCAGAATGCCCAGTCCGGGAATCGGAACGAACGATGAGAGCGATACGGTGTCCTGCGCGACGGCGTGCGCGCCGATCATGGTGGGTGCGTCCATTTTCAGGTCTCCATGCCTTGCGACGTCCCCCGCGGCGAACGGCGGCGCGCCAATTCAGTGAACAATTATGTTCACTCTCCTGTGCGGGGGGTCTAAACCGTCGTTCCGCTCCTTGTCAAGGATTAAATAAACAACTATGTTCATCGAAATGATCAAGCGCTCCTACCGCATGACCAAACGTGCCGACGCCCGCGGCGAGACGCGGGCGCGCATCGTCGCGGCGACGATCGCGCTCCACGAGGAGGTCGGGCCTAAGGAGACAACGATCAGCGCGATCGCCGAGCGCGCCGGCGTCCAGCGGCTCACCGTCTATCGCCATTTCCCGGACGATGCGGCACTCCTCCAGGCCTGCTCGTCGGGCTGGCGCGAGCTCAATCCGCCGCCCGAACCGGCGTCCATCGCCGGCGAGGGAAGGCAAGGCTGCCGCGAGGGGCTCGCCGCGCTTTATGGCTACTACAGCAGAACACGGCGGATGTGGACGAGCATCCTTCGCGACGAGCCTGACGTCGCGGCCCTGAAGCCGCCGCTCGACCGTTACCGCCGCTACCTCGCGGAGTTCGGCCACGCGCTGCTCGCGCAGCTCAGGCCGCGCCCGGGGCGGAAGGCGTGCGCGGCGGCGACGCTTGCCCATGCCGTGCGTTTCTCGACCTGGCAATCGCTCGACGAAACCGGGCTCGACGACGATGCCAAGGCCGCCCTGGTCATGGACTGGCTGAAGTAAGCCCGCCGCACGTCACCAGCCGCAGCACCCGGCGCTCCTCCGGTCCGCGAATCCACCACCACCTCATTCTTGCCGACAGACGCGGCCCAAACGGCGCGCCTGTATGGGAAGGTCGCTCTCGCCTCGCGCCGATGGCCTCGCGAGGCGTCATTTTGAGTGAACACGTGCGTTTATTTAATACTTGACTTGTCGCCGGTCGCCGGCTATGGGGCCGATATTAAGTGAACGAGTTCGTTCACTCAAATCAGGAGAAACGGAAATGACCGACTTGAACAGGATCGAGGCCAACCGTCGCGTCGCGGAGGAGTTCATCCTCGGCACGCATTCCGGAGACCTCGACGTTATCGACCGCACGGTTGCAGAAAAGATCGTGTGCCATGGTTTCCCCGGCGGCAATCCCACCAACCGCGCGGAGTACAAGGCCTGGTTCGCGAGCTTCGCGGCGGGCTTTTCCAACATGGGCTTCGAGGTGCTCGCGACCGTCGCCGACGCAGAGAAAGTGGCAATGCGCTGGCGGGTCGCGGTCGACCACACCGGCAGGTTCGCCGGCATGGACCCGACCGGCAAACGCATCGTATTCGACGGCATGGTGCTCTATCGGATCGAGAATGGCCTGATCGTCGAAACCTGGCTCCACATCAACGAGCTGTCGCTGCTCGGTCAGGTCGGCGCCGTAACGCCGCTTGCCGCCTAGGGCGGGCATGGGGACGGACGCCGCCCCGGTGGCGTCCGTCCGGTTGACCGGGGTCACCGTCCTGCCGGAAGGCCGGCCGGAATTCGCTCGGCGAAGCTCCCGGCGATATAGGCGAGCACCCCGAGGCCCATGAACACCGGGGTCATCAGCTGGGCGGTCGCGAGCCCGGAGACGTCGGCAATCGCCCCGAGCAGCGGCGGCGCGGTCAGGACCGCGAGCCCCGGCGCCAGCATCACCCTGGCGCTGCCCCGATCGGCAGCCGGGCCGGCCGCGGCGATGGCGAAGCTTAGTACGAGCGGAAACAGCGACGCGACGCCGAGGCCGACCACGAAAAGGCCGACGATTGCGATCCTCGGATCGCTGACGCCCCAGTAGAGGGCGAAGCCGGCGAGGGTCAGAGCCGACGTCGCGAAGAAGAGGCGCCTGATGCTGACGACGTGGAAGAGGGCGGTGCCGATGACCCGGCCGATGAGCATGCCGGCGAAAAACGCGGCGGTGCCGATCGCCGCCCACGACGCGGTGAGGCCGAGGACCTTTTCGAGATAGGCCGGGGCCCAGAGCAGAATCGAAAATTCCACCGCCACCGACATGCCGAGCGCCACCAGATAGCACCAGTAAGCAGGCGGCAGCGGCACGGCGGCTTCCTCGGGTGTCTCGCGGCTGGCCGGGACCGGATAGCGGTGGAAGCTCGCGACGATGGCGACTCCGGCGGCAGCGCCGGCAAGCACGGCGAGCCGCCAGTCCCACCCGAGCCACGCGCACAGACCGATGAGCACCGGCGCCATGATCGCAAAGGCATAGGACACGGCGTTCGATTTCGGCATAGGCGATTTCGCGTCGCGGACCGTGAATGTCGGACAGGATTGCCGGCACCATCACGGGAATGAAGGCGCCGAACAGACCCATGACAAGGCAGCTGCCGATGCTTGCCCAGGCCGCCGTCGCGAGCGTCAGCAACACCGCGGCCGCCGCCGCACCCAGACCGCCGATGAGAAGCATGGTCTGGCGGCCAAAGCGCCGGACGACGGCGTAGCCGAACAGGCCACAAAGCAGGATGCCGACGGCGATCGCACTGGTATGGAGGCTGACCGCCCGGTAGGTGAGACCGAGCTCGGCGCGGAGAAACGGCAGGATGTTGCCCTGAATGGCCATCATAAAGGTGAAATAGCCAAGCAGCAGGTAGCAGTACCAGGTCGGCGCATCGCGGAAACGTTCGCGCGCGGGAGCGGCATCAGAGGCGACGTTCATGCGAAATCTTCGAAAAGGGATGATGGCGAGCGTCCGGCGATAGCGCTAGTCGGAACGCCGCGAATTGGCAACCGGCTCGGGCGCGACGGGTTGCGCGTTGGGCGCGATTCGCCAGGATTGGCGGCCGGCGGCCTTGGCGCCTAGATAAGCACGAATGCAGGCCTTCGCCGCCCTTCTCGACCGGCTCGTGCTGACCCCGCAGCGGAACGTCAAGCTCCGGCTGATGGTGGACTATTTCCGTTCCACCCCCGATCCCGACCGCGGCTATGCACTCGCGGCGCTGACCGGCGAATTGTCGATCCCGAGCGTCAAGCCGGCAATGCTCCGGACGCTCGTCACCGAACGCGTCGACGACGTCCTCTTCGCCTATTCCTACGACTATGTCGGCGACCTCGCCGAAACGCTGTCGCTGGTCTGGCGGCCGCGGGAATCCGAGGAGCCGGAAACCGCGCGCCAGGGAGGCGATCTGCGGCTTGCCGACCGCGAGCCGCTCCGTCTCGCGACGATCGTCGAGCGGCTGCAGCGGGCGTCGCGGAGCGAGGGGCCGCGGCTGGTCGAGGCCTGGCTCGACCAGCTCGATGCAACCGGCCGCTACGCCCTGATCAAGCTCGTCGCCGGTGGCCTCCGGATCGGCGTTTCGGCGCGGCTTGCGAAACAGGCGCTCGCCATCCTCGGCGACAAGCCGGTGATCGAGATCGAGGAAGCCTGGCCCGGTCTCGAACCGCCCTATCGGCCTCTCTTCGCCTGGCTGGAGGGACGCGCCGAACGGCCGAAGGCAAGCATCCGGGCCCCGTTCCGCCCGGTCATGCTGTCCCATGCGCTCGCCGACGGGGAGCTCGCCCTGATCACCCCCGAAGCCTATGCCGCGGAATGGAAATGGGACGGCATCCGCGTCCAGGCGGTTCGCGAGGACGGTGTTGCCCGGCTCTATACGCGTACCGCCGACGACATTTCCCGGACCTTTCCCGACCTTGTCGAGGCCCTCGATTTCGAAGGCGCGATCGACGGCGAATTGCTGATCGGGGCGCTCGCCGAGGACGGCTTCAACCTCGGCTCGTTCGGCGACCTGCAGCAGCGGCTCAACCGCAAAGCCGTCTCGACCAAGCTGATGGAGAGCCATCCCGCCTTCATCCGCGCCTATGACTGCCTGGTCGACCGGGCCGAGGATCTCCGCGCGCTGCCCTTCCGCAGCCGCCGCGTCCGGCTCGAGGCGCTGGTGGCGGGCTCGCTGTCGCGGCGGATCGACCTCTCCCCGCTCATCCCCTTCGCCGACGGGGCGGCGCTGGCGGCGCTCCGTTCCGCGCCGCCCGACCCGGTGATCGAGGGGCTGATGCTGAAGCGCTGGGACTCGGTCTATGAGCCCGGCCGGCCGAAGGGCCCGTGGTTCAAATGGAAGCGCGACCCGCATACCGTCGACGCGGTCCTGATGTATGCGCAGCGCGGCCACGGCAAGCGTTCCTCCTACTATTCCGACTACACCTTCGGCGTCTGGAGCGACGCCGAGGACGGCGGCGACGAGCTGGTGCCGGTCGGCAAGGCCTATTTCGGCTTCACCGACGAGGAACTGGTGCAGATCGACCGCTTCGTGCGCAACAACACCGTGAACCGCTTCGGGCCGGTGCGCGAGGTCGTCCACGAGGCGGCGAAGGGGCTGGTGCTGGAGGTCGCCTTCGAGGGACTGCAGCGTTCGACCCGCCACCGTTCCGGGATCGCGATGCGCTTCCCGCGCATTTCGCGGCTGCGCTGGGACAAGCCGCCGTCCGAGGCCGACCGGCTGGAGACGCTGGAGAAGCTGTTGCGGGTTTGACTCGCGATCGGGGGCAGCTTCCTGTGCGGAACACTCCGCGCGACAAAGCGTTGCTCCTCCGAGGAGGGTTTCAGCCAACGGAGGCACAGATGTTCAAAAAGCTGGCGCTCGTCGCATTTGCCGCTCTTCTTGGTACGGCAACGCTGACGTCCGTGAGCCAACCGGCCGATGCCAAGGTCCGGGTCAACGTCGGGGTCGGCTATCCCGCCGTCTATCCTCGCTACGGGTACGGTTATTACCAACCGTACTACCACCCGTATTACCACCCCTACTATGCCTATCGGCCGTACTATCCGCCGCCGGCGTACCGCTACGCGCCCTATCCGCGCTACGCCTATTCCGGGGGGTCGCATGTCCAGCGTTGTCTCGCCCGCTACAGGACCTACAATCCCGCAACCGATCTCTATTTTGCGAGGCCGGGCGTCGCGGTGCGCTGTCGGCTCTAGACGCTGGCTCGAGCCGCCTGCGGATGCCGCCGGCTCTTGCCGCGGCGTGTCGTCCGAAAACGCGAGATCGGCTCAGCCCGCCAGGCCGGTCTCGCGGAGGTCGTGGAAGGCGGTCCAGCCGAAAGCGGTGGTTCCTGAAACCGGCCCTTCCCAGCCCGAAACCTCGTTGCGATCTGCGCGTCTTGGTTGCTTCGTCGCCCGGCCGAACGGCCGGGCGGCGGCAAGCCCGTTTCAAAACGGCGCCGGATTTTCTATATATCGGGCGAGGGAGGGGCAGCGGAGAAACGAAGCATGGGCGATACGCTCACCCGCCTTATCGGTGGCTCGCCGGGCCGCGTGGCGATTCAGCTCGTCGCGATGTCTTTCATCGTCGGCATCATCCTGAGCGTTCTCGGGGTGTCGCCCTATGACATCCTCGACGGGCTCGAGCGCCTGGCGATGCGCATCTACAACATGGGCTTCGGCACGGTTGAGTGGATCTTCCGCTACTTCCTCCTCGGCGCCGTGATCGTCATCCCGGTGTGGCTGATCATGCGGCTCTTCAAGGCCGGCCGGCGGTCAGACCGGACCACCTGAGCTTTCAATTCGACCGCGAGGCGTCGACAGGCTATCCGGTTTGCCGGGCAGCCGAGTCATGACCGTCGCCGATCCCGTCATCCGTCCCTTCGCGGTCACGCATCGCGCCGTCTTCGCGATCGCCTTGCCGATGACGCTGGCCTATCTGTCGACGCCGCTGGTCGGCGTCGTCAATCTCGGGGTGATCGGCCGGCTTGGCGATCCGGCGATGGTCGGCGGCGTCGCGATCGGAGCACTGATCTTCGATTTCGTCTTCGCCTCGCTCAACTTCCTTCGTTCGGGCACCACCGGCCTCGTCGCCCAGGCGGTCGGCGCCGAAGACCGCCGCGAGATCGACGCCTGGCTGTTTCGTTTCCTGGCGCTCGCGGTCGGGTTCGGCCTCGTCATCCTCGCGCTTCAGGGACCGATCGCCGAGATCGTGCTCCGGCTGATCGGCGGCAGCGAGACCGTCCGGACGGCGACGCGCGCCTATTGGCATGTGCGGGTGCTCGCCACGCCCTTCGCGCTCGCCAACTACGTCATCCTCGGCTGGCTGATCGGCCTCGGCCGCGCCGGCTATGGGCTGGCGCTGCAGACCGTCCTCAACGGCATCAATGTCTTCCTCAGCATCCTCTTCGTTTCCGGATTGGGCCTCGGTGTCGCCGGCGTCGGCTGGGCGAGCTTCGCGGCGGAGGCGGCGACCCTCGCGCTCGGACTGATGGTGGTCCTCCGCCTGTCCGACCCGCCGCGAAGCCGCGCTTCGCGCGAATCTTCGACGGCGCCGCGTTCCTCCGGATGATCGCGGTCAATCGCGACATCATGATCCGCTCCCTGGCGCTGCTCTTCGCCTTCGCCTTCTTCACCGCCCAGAGCGCGGCGGAAGGCGACGTCGTGCTCGCCGCAAACGAGATCCTCATCAACCTGACGATGGTCGCGGCCTTCTTCCTCGACGGCCTTGCCTCGGCGGCGGAGCAGTTCGCCGGTCGCGCCCTCGGCGCGCGCTACCGGCCGGCCTTCGAGCGCTCCGTCCTGCCTCACCGTCGCCTGGGGATTCGCGGTCGCTGCCTTGGTCAGCGCCGTCCTGTGGATCGCCGGCTCGGCGGTGATCGACGCGATGACGACGAGCCCGGCGGTGCGCGCCACGGCCCGGCAATACCTGCCCTTCGCGGCGCTGGTGCCGCTCGCCGGCACGCTCGCCTACCAGATGGACGGCGTCTTCATCGGCGCCACCTGGTCGGCCGACATGCGCAACATGATGCTGCTGTCGCTTCGTCGTCTATCTCGGCCTGTGGTGGCTGCTTGCGCCGATCCTCGGCATTGCCGGCCTGTGGATCGCGCTCCTCGTTTTCGTCGGCGTGCGCGGCGTCACGCTTCTTTGGCGCTGTTACCGCCGGGTGGCGCGGGCTTTTCCCGAGACGATCGTCTAGATCACCCGCCGGCCGCGGCGAACCGATCGGCTTCGGCCCCGACCGCGTCGGCGATGGCGGCGAAGCCCTTGGCCTTCATCAGCGCCGGAAGGCCGGTCGACGATCGTGCGGGCCAGTCCGGGACCGCGATAGACCATGCCGGTATAGAGCTGCACGAGGTCGGCGCCGGCGAGGATCTTGGCGAAGGCGGTCTCGGCGGAGTCGACGCCGCCGACGCCGACGAGCACCAGCCGGCGGCCGACGATCCGCCTGACCTTGGCGAGCATCGCCGTCGAGCGGGCGAAGAGCGGCGGACCGGAGAGGCCGCCCGTCTCGCCTGCATGCGCGTGACCGGCGACGGCGTCGCGAGCCGTGGTCGTGTTGGCGACGATCAGCCCTTCGATCGCCGCTGCCATCGCCGATGTTCGCAGATCGCCGCGAGCGCATCGTCGTCGAGGTCGGGCGCGATCTTGAGGAGAAGGCGGAACATGGCGCGGGTTGGCGTCGCGCGCGCCGGCGACGGCGCGGAGCAGCGCCGTCAGGTCGTCCGCCGCCTGCAGGTCGCGCAGCCCCGGCGTATTGGGCGAGGAGATGTTGATCGTGAGATAGTCGGCGAGCGTCGGCGAAGCGGGCGACGCCCTCGGCGTAGTCGGCGATGCGGTCGGGGCTGTCGCGGTTGGCGCCGATATTGACGCCGACGATGCCCGCCGGTTTCCGCGCCGCGAGGCGGCGATGCACCGCGTCGTGGCCCTCGCTGTTGAAGCCGAGCCGGTTGATCATCGCCCCGTGCTCGTGAAGGCGGAAGAGGCGCGGCCGCGGATTGCCGGCCTGCGGCCGCGGCGTCACCGTGCCGACCTCGACGAAGCCGAAGCCGAGCGCGAGCAGCGCGTCGGGCACCTCGGCGTTCTTGTCGAAGCCGGCGGCCATGCCGAGCGGATTGGGAAAATCGAGGCCGAGGAGCCGCTGCCGGAGCGTCGGGTCGGGCGGTGGCAGCGGACGGCACGAGGCCGGAGGCCAGCGCGCGGATCGCGAGGCGGTGCGCCGTCTCCGGATCGAGCGCGAAGAGGAGCGGCCGGGCGAGTCGCCAGGCGAGGTTCATGACAGATCGTCCGGGAATTGATGGCGGCCGTCGGCGTCCGACCGGCAGCGGCCTGACCCAGAGCGCCGCGGCGAGATCGAGCCGCGCGTAGAGATGCGGAAACAGGTCGCCGTTCCGCGACGGCTCGTAGCGGAGCGCAGGGCCGAGCCGGTCGCCGTCGACCGCGACCAGAACCAGGTCCGTCTTCGCCGGCGAAATGCCGTGCCGCGGTTTCCGCCACCTGCGCCGCCGTCGAGAAGTGGATGAAGCCGTCGGCATGATCGACTTCGGAACCGGAGAAGACGCCGGCCGCCTCGGCTTCGCGCCACAGAGCGCGCGGGCTGATCTTGTAGACGACGGCCATGCCCGATTGCGTCCCTTGGCGGGCCCTCGCCCGTCCCGGACTCCCAATGCGCCGGATTCATGGTAACAGTATCAGGGGCCACGACGCATTATCCGAAGAGACGCCATGCGCCTCAGCCTCATTCTTGTCGCCGCCGGAGCGATGGGCACCGCCGCCGCGGCGCTGGCGCAGGACGCCGGCCCCGGCCGTTACGAAATCAAGCCGAGCGACGATGGCTTCATCCGCCTCGATACCGACACCGGCGCGATGACCCATTGCAGCAAGCGCGACGGGGTGTGGCATTGCGACATCC
This sequence comes from uncultured Alphaproteobacteria bacterium, assembly GCA_963792845.1. Lineage (GTDB taxonomy): Bacteria > Pseudomonadota > Alphaproteobacteria > Rhizobiales > Kaistiaceae > Bauldia. Next base: position 22,561 of record CAWBXW010000014.1, on the reverse strand, counting down.
TCGCCGAGGATCGCTCGGCGATCGCGGCGCTTTCGACCGACGTCGCCCGGCTCAGGTCAGAGGTCGCGGCGCTCGCGGCGCGGATCGCTGCGCTCGAGGCGCGGAAACCCGTGGCGGTCGCGCCGCCGCCCCAAGCCGCGCCGCCGGCGAGCTTTGCCGAGCTGATGATGCGCCGTTTCTTCGAGATGGTCCGGGACATGAAAGGGCCGTGCTGGCAAGTTGAGCCGTGCCGGCGAGCAGGGAATAGCGAATAGGAAATAGGGGAATTCTTGAATCCACTCACCTCATCACCACGCGCTATTCGCTATTCCCTATCCCCTATTCCCTACTCCTCACTTATACCGCTCGGTCGCCGCGACGAGTTCGTGGACGATGCCGGGCTCGGTCATCGCGTGGCCGCTGTCCGGCACGATGCGGAGTTCCGCCTCCGGCCACGCCCGGTGCAGGTCCCAGGCGATGGCGACCGGCGTGCAGAGTCGTAGCGGCCGTGGACGATGATCCCGGGAATGTCGCGGAGTACGATCGGCATTGGCGATGAGCTGGCCGTCGCTTTCGAAGAAGCCGCGATTGACGAAATAGTGGCATTCGATCCGCGCAAAGGCGATGGCGTATTCGGGCTCGCCGAAGGCGGCGACCCGCGCCGGGATCGGGGAGGAGCGACAGCGCGGCGCCCTCCCACATGCTCCAGGCCCGCGCGCAGGCGAGGCGAATTTCGGGATCGCCGCCGGTCAGCCGCTTGTAATAGGCGGCGATGAAGTCGCCGCGCTCTTGCTCCGGGATCGGCGCGATGAAATCCTCCCAGGCATCGGGCAGCAGGCACGACGCGCCATCCTGGTAGAACCACAGGATCTCCTTGCGGCGGAGCGTGAAGATGCCGCGGAGCACGAATTCGCTGACGCGGTCGGGATGGGTCTCGCCATAGGCGAGCGCCAGGCACGATCCCCACGAGCCGCCGAAGACCTGCCACCGCTCGATGCCGAGATGCTCGCGGATCGCGTTCCATGTCGGCGACGAGGTCCCAGGTCGTGTTCTCCGCCGAGCTCGGCATGCGGCGTCGATTTTCCCGATCCGCGCTGGTCGAAGATGACGATGCGATAGGCGGCCGGATCGTGGAAGCGCGGCATGGTCGGGTTGGTGCCGGCGCCCGGCCCGCCATGGAGAAGGATCGCGGGCTTGCCGTCCGGATTGCCGAACTCCGCGACATGGATCTCGTGGAGATCGCGAAACCTTGAGGCGATGGACGCGGTAAGGCTTGATCGGCGGAAACAGGACGTTGCGCTGGGTCATGCGGCTCCTAGGCGGCGTGATCTTCGAGGACCGGATCCGGGCTCGGCCGCCGGATGGCTTCGACGACTTCGCGGCGGGCTTCGCTCGGCTCGGGCGAAGCCAGGCTGACGACAACCGCGACGACGAAGCCGAGCGGCACCCCGATGATCGCCGAGGCGGCGGGCGAGAGTCCGGAATCGGTGAGGCCGAAGAGGCGGAGGGGGGCGACAACGCCGGCGCGCACCGCGACGACATAGGCCGCCGTCACGACGAATCCGGCGATCATGCCGGCGAGAGCGCCCCAGAAGGTCGTGCGTTTCCACCAGACGCCGAGGATCATGGCCGGGAAGAAGCCGGCCGCGGCAAGTGAAGGCGCGGCAAAGGCGTATCCGAGCATTTCGCTCCGCCGGCTGAGCGCGAGCCACGCGGCGAGGAGAAGCGCGAGGATGAGAAGAAGCCGCGACACGATGAGCCGCCGTCCCGCCGATGCCCTGCCGCCGATGAGCCTGCCATATACGTCATGTCCAAGCGATGTCGCGATGGCGACAAGCGCCGCGCCGGCCGTGGCGCAGGCGGCGGCGATCGCGCCCGCCGCAACCAGCGCAGTGACGACATAGGGCAGCCCGACGATCCCGCCAAAGGCGAGCATCACCACATCGGCGCTGAGCTCGATCTGGCCGGGTGCAAGCCCATTGAGGACGGTCGACGCCCCGCAGGCGGTGCCGATGGCGGCGGCCGACACGGGGGCGGCGCCGCAAATATGAACGAGGCCATGGCGGCCATAGTCGAATATCCATGCCGGCAGGTCGGCGAGGTCGACGCCCACGACATCGCTCAGGATCGCGAGCTTGACGAAGGCGGCGATCGCCGGCGCCGTCGCGGCGACCAGCGCGACCACCACGAGCGCCGACCCGAGGCTGCGACGGGCCTCGCCAATTCCGGGCGCGGTTCCGCTGCGGGCCACGACCTGAGGCAGGGAAGCCACGCCGGCCACGAGCGAAAGCGCCAGGCAGAAGATATTGAACCCGTCGAGCCCCGCGACCGGAAGCGCTTCGCCGGCCATGATGCCGATCGGCGTGCCGGCGGACGCGGCCGCGGCCGCCGCGGCGTAGCCCAGGGTGATCTGCGGCACCGGGAATCCGTAGTCCTGGATCGACAGGAGCACCGCCGGTACGACGATCCCGAGAACCAGGACGATCGCCTGGGCCCCGGCGACATAGGTGATCGACCGCATCCCCCCGAGCAGGGACGAAAGCAGGAGCACGACCGAGACCGCGATCATCGCCGCCCCGGCCGGCACGCCAAGGCTCCGCTCGGCGATCGCGGCAGCGACCGCCATTGCCGCCGAGAGAAGCGGTAGCGATACGGCGATGAGAACGATGACGCCGGCGATCCGCACCAGCGGGTTGCCGAAGCGCACGGCAAGGAAATCGGGCAGCGTCACCGCTCCCGACTTCCGATAGTAGGGCGCCACCAGAACCGCGATCAGGACGAAGCCGCCGGTGAGCCCGGCCACGATCGCCAGGCCGGTGATGCGATCGGCAAAGAAGGCGCCGGCGAGGCCGAAAAAGGCCGCGGAAAGGAAGGCCGCGGCGGTGGCCATGCCGTTGAACCCGGCGGGAATGCCGCGGCCGGCGAGATAGAATTCCGGCAGCGACAGCGTTCGCGTCACGACCCCGATTACGACATAGGCGACCACGGTGATCATGACGACGAGAACCCCGATCGCCGGCTCGGGAAGGCCGAGCTGGGCGAGCATCGCGATCACGGTGACGAACAGCGCGAAGGCGCCGGTGAGCAGGGCATAGACCTTGGCGATCTGTCGCGCCCGTTCGGTTCCGCCCGCCATGCCTAGTCCTCGAACAGGCCATGGCGGCGGTCGGTCGCCTCCTGGCGCTCCGCAAACCAGAACACGACGACGGTCAACAGTCCGGGAACGCCGCTTGCCGCGAGCACGAAGCCGAGCGGATATCCAATCGATGCCGGCGCTTCGACGATGGAGAGCAGGAAGAGCACGAGGATGGCGCCCGCGACCAGCACGGCGGCGGCGAGGCGGCGGGTTTCACGCCATCGTCCAGCCTGGTTCACATCGCTCATTTCTTGCCGTTCCCGAATGATTCGTCGTCAGAGGCGCAAGAAAGCACGGTCATGGCCGCTTGGCGACGGCACATTTCCGCGCCGGCTCCAGGGCTGGTTCGGCCCCTCCATCATTGATAATTCCCGCGATCGCCGCTACCACGGAAGCGGCGGCGATCCTCACCCGCGAGCGGCGAGCGAGGGATGCTCCGCCATTCGTGGAGGTGAAGAAATGCTAAAAGAATTCAGGGAGTTCGCCCTCAAGGGGAATCTCGTCGACCTAGCAATCGCCTTCATTATCGGCGCTGCTTTCAGCGGGCTGGTGCAGAGCCTCGTCAACGACATCATCATGCCGATCATCGGGGTCATCACCGGCGGCGTCGACTTTTCGGAGCTGTACATCCAGCTCTCCGGTCCCTCGCAACCGACCCTCGCCCAGGCGCGCGCAGCCGGCGCGACGCTGGCCTATGGCAACTTCATCACGCTGGTCATCAACTTCGTGATCGTCGCCTGGGTGCTCTTTCTCATCGTCAAGGCGATGAATCAGTTGAAGCGGCAGCAGGCCGCGGCGCCGGAGCCGCCGAAGGCGCCGCCGCGCGAGGAGGTGCTGCTCGCCGAAATCCGCGACCTCCTTGCCAGGAAAGCCTGATATGTAAGCGCCGTCCGGGCGGAGCCCCGCCGGCGTTTCCCGCTTGACCCTTCGCTGCCCATGCGCAAGGCAGGGGGTGCAAGCCACGTCGCGCGCCATGAACGAACACCCGGACCATCCTCTTCTCAGATCGCTCCGCAAGGAGGCGCGCGAGGCGCCGGAAAGCGGCATCGTCGAGCTTTTCAATTATGGCCGCGGCCGGCCCGGCTTGATCCCCCTATGGGCCGGGGAAGGGGACCTGCCGACGCCCCGCTTCATCTTCGATGCGGCGGTGGCGTCGCTCAACGAGGGCGAGACCTTCTACACCGCCCAACGCGGCATTCCCGACCTCCGCGACGCCCTCGCCCGCTACCACGAGCGCATCTACGGCCGGGCTTTTCCGGCCGAGCGCTTCTTCATTACCGGCGGCGGCATGCAGGCGATCCAGATCGCGACGCGGATGACCGCCGGCGAGGGCGACGAGGTCCTCGTCCCGACGCCGACCTGGCCGAACATCACAGCCGCGATCGGCATCGCCGGCGCGGTGTCGGTGCCGGTCCCCATCTCGCTCGGCAATGGCGGGTGGATGCTCGACCTCGACCGGATGTTCGACGCCGCCTCCGAAAGGACCCGCGCCATCTTCATCAACTCGCCGGCCAACCCGACCGGGTGGACCGCGAGCCCGGACGAGCTTGCGGCGATCCTCGCCTTCGCACGCGATCGCGGTCTGTGGGTCATCGCCGACGAGGTCTACCACCGCTTCTATTACGCCGCGGCGCGGGCTCCATCCTTCCATGACATCGCCGAGCCCGAGGACCGCATCCTTTTCGTCAACACCTTCTCCAAGAACTGGGCAATGACCGGCTGGCGGATCGGCTGGCTGTCGACCTCGGCGGCTCTCGGCCAGACCGTCGAGAATCTCATCCAGTATGCGACCTCGGGGGTGGCCACCTTCATGCAGCGCGCCGCCAATGTCGCGCTCGACGCCGGCGACGACTTCGTCGCCATGCAGGTGGCGCGGGCGCGGGCCGGCCGCGACATCGTCTGCGCCGGGCTCGCGGCGACCGGCCGTGTGCGCTTTGCCGAGCCGGCGGGCGCCTTCTACCTCTTCTTCGCGGTCGACGGGGAAGACGATACGCGAGCCCTCGCCATGCGGCTGGTCGACGAGGCAGACATCGGCGTCGCGCCCGGCACCGCCTTCGGCGACGCTGGCAAGGGCTACCTCCGGCTGTGTTTTGCGGGCAGTACCAAACGGATGACCGAGGCCACCGGACGTCTCGCCGGCTGGCTGGGGCGAGCTTAGCGCGTCCTAGTCGCGGATCAGGTCGATCGTGATCGACCGGATTTCGACGCCGGTGCCGGACCCGGGAATCCCCGGCTCGATGATGATCGCGTCGCCGGAGGGGTCGGTACGGAGCGTCGGCACCCGCCAGACCAGGCCGAATTGGGTGAATTGGGAGGAGAGGTTCGCCGCCTGCCAGTGGCTGATGGCGAGGCCGCTCTGATAGGCGAAGCGGAGGGTCGCGGCACCATTCTCCCGAGCGGCGCGCGCATCGATGGTGACGCGGACCGTGCGGCCGGCAAGGCGGCTGCTGAGGCCTGGGCCGATCGTCGCCCGCGCCCCCGCCGAGCTCACCGACGTCGCGATCCGGGCGGATTCGCCGTCGAAACGGACGGGATTGTCCGGATCCGATTGGAAGACCGTCGGATCCGTGCCGTCGAAGATCGCGAAGCTCTGATTTATGTCGACGTCCTCGGTCGGAATGCGGACCGCGGTGTCGGGGTCGCTGATGCCCCCGGGAACGTTGGTCTGCAGGACGACGGGAGGTCTGGATGCGCCTGCGCCAACCATGACAAGCAGCCGCGGTCCGAAGAGCCAGCCGACGGTCGCGACCAGCCCGATGGCGAGCACCGCGACGGCGGCGACCAGGAGACGCACATGCGAGCCCCGATTACCGGCTTTTTTCTGTCGGTCGCGGCCTCGAGCCGGCACCGGAGCCTGGGCTCGCCTCGCGACCGTTGCCGGCCGGCTCGGCGACGGACGCGATCGCGCTGGGGCCGTGGCGCCGACAGCCGAAGCGGCCTTCGCCGGCGGAGGTCTCTCGTCCGCCGTGAAGGGCTCGGGCTCGCGGAAAGCCGGCTGTTCCGGATAAGGCTCGTTTTCCCGGGTGGCCGCATCGTCGAACGGATCGTCATGAGCCTTCAGCGCCGCTTCGACGGCGAGGCTCCGCGCATCGAGTGAACCCGGGGCGTCACCGTCGGCATCGACGTCCAGCAATTCGCTGTCATCGGCGGTCTGCCCGGCGAACAGATCCGATTCGCGTGGAGGATGCCGATCCGAACCGTAGCTGTCGGCGCGCTGGTCGTAGCCGGCGCCGTCATCGTAGCCGCCGAAGAGAAGCGCCGCCGTCGCCGGATTGGTCTTTCGGCGCGAGGCCCGAGGCAGCGAGGCGAACACCTCGACGACTTCGTTCTCGATCCGCTCGACCGCGGTGTCGAAAAGCCCGATCCGGGCGTCGATCTCGTCCTCGGCGAGCGGCGGATGATAGGACCACAGCCGGCGCCTCATCGCCTTGCGGGCCTCGACATAGGCCTCCTCGCGCTCCGCGAGCGATCGCAGATCGCGGTCGATGATCGACTGCTTCAGGACGGAGTAAAAGTCGCTCATGCGCGACCGGTGTGTCCGCGGTCGACGACGGGCAGGCTCATCTCCCCAAGTCCGCGATAAGCTCGGGCCCGCCGATGACCCGCGGGTCGATTGCAGAGACCAGCTTCTTGTCCTTGCCCGGATAGTCGACCCCCGAGAGCACGTGGCGGATGAGGTTGAGCCGCGCCCGTCGCTTGTCGTTGGCAAGCACCACCGCCCAGGGCGCGGCCTCGGTATCCGAGGCGGCGAACATTTCCTTCACCGCGACCGTGAAAGCCTGCCATTTGCTCATTGCGGCATAATCGACCGGCGACAGTTTCCAGATCTTCAACGGGCTGTGACGGCGCTCGTGAAAGCGCTTGAGCTGCATCGCAAAGCCGATGCTCAGCCAGATCTTGAAGAGAATCAGGCCCTGCCCGACGAGCATTTCCTCGAACCCTCCGACCGAGTCGAGGAAGATGCGGTGCTCCTCCTCGGTGCAAAAGCCCAACACGGGTTCGACGCCCCCGCGATTGTACCAGGAGCGGTCGAACAGCACCATTTCGCCGGCGGTCGGAAGCTGCGACACATAGCGCTGGAAATACCACTGGCCGCGCTCGACATCGGTCGGCTTGGGCAGTGCGACCAGACGCGCCGATCGCGGATTGAGGTAACGCCGGAAGGCGAAAATCGAGCTTCCCTTGCCGGCGGCGTCGCGCCCCTCGAAAAGCACCACCATCCGGAGACCGGCATCGTTGACGTGCCGCTGGAGCTTGACGAGCTCGACCTGGAGCAGGGTCAGCTGTTCTTCGTAGGTGTTCTCCTTGAGCGGCGCGTCATAGGGGTAGCCGCCCGACCCGAGCGCCTCCTTCTCGATCCAGGCGGGGAGCACGGGATCGTCGAGATCGAACAGACCGTGGCGCGTCTTGATCGGGGCGGCGTCGACCGTCGGCTCGATCACCTTGGGGAGGGTCAAGGCGGCGCTCTTGTGATCGTCCTTGTCGTGGGCTTTGCGGTTTGCTTGACTTTTCGCCATCCTGAACCGTCCGAATTCGCCCGCGCGAGATTGGCGCGTTCGCATGAGACCCCTTATATCGCCGGTGCGCGGGCGGCCACTATCGTGTTGATTGGGCCAAACTCGTGGCGTGAGCCGAAGGCGGAGCCGGTCTGATGGCGGCGAACTACGCCGACGACGAGGGAAGTCGCGAGCTGCCGTTCCTGACGGCGGCGTGGCAGCGTCTTTCCGAGGCGCGCCTGCTGATTGCGGCCGTCGCCGCCCTCCTGGTCCTCCTCACTCTCGTCGCCTACCTCTCGCCGGTCTCAGGCGCCGTGATCTTCGCGGGTGTGATCATTCTGGCCGCAATCGTGCCGCGTTCGGTTCCGACGCCACGGTTACGGGCAGAGCGTCCGGTTCCGGCCGGAAAGACCTGGCCGGAGACCGGCATCAAGCTGTTCGCCGAGGCGCTGCCCGATCCCTGCATCGTGCTCGACCGGCGCGGCATCATCCGCTACGCCAACCGGCGGGCGAGCGAGGCCTTCGCCATCCGGCCCGGGGATCCGTTCACGTTCCGGCTGCGGGTGCCGGACCTCGTCGCCGCTTTCGACCGGGTCGCGAAAGGAGGCGCGCCGGAACGGGTGGAGTTCGCCGAGCGGGTGCCGACGGAACGCTGGTTCGGGGCGTGGTTCGCGCGTCTCGATGACGGCCTCCGCGCCGGAAACTTCGTCGCGCTGATCCTCGACGACCTGACCGAGCGCCGGCGCAGCGAACGCATCCGGGTCGACTTTGTCGCCAATGCGAGCCACGAATTGCGAACCCCGCTCGCTTCCCTCTCCGGCTTCATCGACACGCTGCAAGGGCCGGCGCGGGAGGACGCCGAAGCCCGGGCGCGTTTCCTGAAAATCATGCAGGATCAGGCGACCCGGATGAGCCGGCTCGTCGACGATCTCCTCTCCTTGTCGCGGATCGAGATGAAGGCGCACCTCAAGCCGGCAGGCGCTGTCGATCTGGTTGCGACGGTCCGCCACGTCGCCGACGCCCTCGAGCCGCCGGCCCGCGACCTGGGTGTCGCGATCGAAACCGAGCTCCCTCCGGACCCGGTGATGGTAACGGGCGACCGGGACGAGCTGATCCAGGTCTTCGAAAACCTGATCGAGAACGCCTGCAAATACGGCCAGTCGGGAGGCAAGGTCGAAGTCGTGGTGCGGCCCGAAGGGGACGGGACGGGACCATCGGTGACCGTCATCGACCACGGGCCGGGCATCGCCGAAGAGCATATCCCGAGGCTCACCGAGCGCTTCTATCGCATCGACGTCGAAACCAGCCGCAAGCATCGCGGCACCGGCTTGGGGCTGGCCATCGTCAAGCACATCCTCGCCCGCCATCAGGGCCGGATGACGATCGAGAGCCGCCTCGGCGAGGGTTCTTCCTTCTCCGTCATTTTTCCACAGGCGCCGGTCGCGGAGCAGTCCGAGCATCGACAATTAAGCCATTCCGATCAGGGGCTTGATCTGTCGTAAAACTGTCGTGCGGCTGTCATAGGAACATCACCCGGTGCGGCTAGCGTGAGCCTGCGTCAGGGGCGTCATGGCCGCCGGCGCAACCAAAAAGCTGCGTCTGACACGCAAGTTCCTCCGAACCACCGAACACAGGAGAGGCCAGGTGAAACCCTTCAACCTTGCCATCGCGGCCGGATTTGCCGCCGCGCTTGCCGCAACTTCCGCCTACGCCGCCGACATTTCCGGCGCGGGCGCCACGTTCCCCTTCCCGATCTATGCCAAGTGGGCCGACACCTACAAGACGGACACCGGCATCGGCATGAACTATCAGTCGATCGGGTCCGGCGGCGGCATCAAGCAGATCGAGGCCAAGACCGTCACTTTCGGCGCCAGCGACAAGCCGCTCGATACCAAGGAGCTCGACCAGTACGGTCTCCTCCAGTTTCCGACCGTGATGGGCGGCATCGTTCCGGTGATCAATGTCGAGGGCATCAAGCCGGGCGAACTCGTCCTCGACGGCGCCACGCTCGCCGACATCTTCATGGGCAACATCACCAAGTGGGACGACGAAGCGATCAAGAAGCTTAACCCGAACGCGGCGCTTCCGAGCGCAGCGATCGCCGTGGTTCACCGCTCCGACGGATCGGGCACCACCTTCAACTTCACCTATTATCTCAACGAGGTCAGCCCGGCCTGGAAAGACGGCGTCGGCGCCAACACCGCTGTCGAGTGGCCGGTCGGTATCGGCGCCAAGGGCAACGAGGGCGTCGCCAATAACGTCCAGCAGACCAAGAACTCGATCGGCTACGTCGAATACGCCTACGCCAAGCAGAATAACCTGACCTACACCGGCATGGTGAACAAGGACGGCAAGGCGGTGCAGCCGACCGCCGACGCCTTCGCCGCCGCCGCCGCCAATGCCGACTGGAAGGGCACCCCCGGCTACGGCGTCATCCTTGCCGATCAGCCCGGCGCCGAAACCTGGCCGATGACCGCCGCGACGTTCATCCTCCTCTACAAGCAGCCGGATGACGTGGCCGCCTCGGCGGAGGCCCTGAAGTTCTTCGATTGGGCCTACAACAAGGGCGACGAGGCGGCTCTTGCCCTCGACTACATCCCGATGCCGGACGGCGTCGTCAAGGATGTCGAGGCGGTATGGGCGTCGGAAATCGTCGGTCCCGACGGGAAGCCGGTCTACGCGGGAATGTAATCCGCGTATCGCGCGACGCGCCAACCCATTGCTTCCGCCCGCCGTTGCGCGGGCGGGGGCGACGCCCGGGATCGACGATTGTCCAGGCGACAAGAACCGGAAGAAAGGCCCGTGTCCTCCTCCCCTGTCGCCTTGGCGACGAGAGCCGAGAGCCGGATGACCTTCCCGTTCCCGGTCCTGATGGTCTAGAAGTAGAGTAGGGGCGAATGACCGAGGCGGCGTTGGAAGCGTCTACCGAGATCGCGGCGCGCGAGACCAGCCGGTCCGGTACGCTCCGGCGCTTCAACGTCCTCGATACGGTCTTCCGCAGCGCCACCTTCATCTCCGCCGTCGCCGTGCTTCTGCTCTCTCGGCGGCGTGATTCTGTCGCTGATCATCGGATCGGTGCCGACATTCCGCGCCTTCGGCCTCAACTTCCTGATTACCCAGTCGTGGAACCCGGTGACCGAGAAGTTCGGCGCCATCGCACCGATCTACGGCACCGTCGTCACATCCTTGATCGCCATGCTCATCGGCATCCCGGTGTCGATCGGCATCGCGGTCTTCCTCACCGAGCTCTGTCCGTACTGGCTGCGCCGGCCGATCGGCACGGCGATCGAGCTCCTCGCCGGCATTCCCTCGATCATCTACGGCATCTGGGGCCTGTTCGTGTTCGCGCCGTTCCTGCAGGCGACGCTGCAGCCGTGGCTGATCGATGCCTTCGACGGGATCCCGGTGCTGTCGTCGCTGTTCGCCGGCCCGCCTTACGGCATCGGCGTTCTCACGGCCGGACTGATCCTCGCGATCATGGTCCTGCCCTTCATCACGGCGATTACCCGCGACGTTTTCGCCACCGTGCCGCCGGTGGTGAAGGAGGCGGCATATCGGGCTCGGATGCACGACCTGGGAAGTCGTGCGGAAGGTGGTTCTGCCCTATACGCGCACCGGCGTCATCGGCGGGATCATGCTCGGGCTCGGCCGCGCACTTGGCGAGACGATGGCGGTGACCTTCGTCATCGGCAACGCCCACCGCATCTCGCCGTCGCTGTTCGCGCCGGGGACCACCATTTCGGCGACGATCGCCAACGAGTTCAACGAGGCGACGGGCGAGCTCTACATCTCGTCGCTGATCGCAATCGGGCTGATCCTGTTCGTCATCACCTTCATCGTCCTCGCGGCGGCGCGGCTTCTTTTGATGCGCCTTGAGCGGAGCTCCGGCAAATGAGGTCGATGGCGCTCTATCGGCGCCGGCGGCGCCGCAACTATATTGTGATGGGGCTTTCGGTTGCCGCGACCGCTTTTGGCGCCGCCTGGCTGGTCGCGATTCTCGGCACCCTTCTGTGGAACGGCGTCGGCGGCCTGTCGCTCGAAGTGTTCACCGCCAATACCCCGCCGCCGGGCAGCGCCGGAGGCCTCGCCAATGCGATCGTCGGCAGCTTGGTGCTCACCTTCTTCGGCCTCGTCATCGGTACGCCGATCGGCCTTCTCTCCGGCACCTACCTCGCCGAATACGGGCGCTACACCAAGCTGTCGGTGGTCATCCGCTTCATCAACGACATCCTGCTTTCGGCGCCGTCGATCGTGATTGGGCTCTTCGTCTACGAGATCCTCGTGGTCAATATGGGCCATTTCTCCGCCTGGGCGGGCGGCGTTGCGCTCGCCATGCTGGTGATTCCGGTGGTGGTGCGGACGACCGAGAACATGCTTCTCCTGGTGCCCAATTCGCTCCGCGAAGCCGCCGCGGCGATCGGAGCGCCGCCATGGAAGGTGATTGGCAGCGTCGCCTACCGCGCGGCGCGCGCCGGCATCCTCACCGGCGTCCTTCTCGCCGTCGCCCGCATCTCAGGCGAAACCGCACCGCTCCTTTTCACGGTGCTCAACAACCAGTTCTGGAGCCTGAACCCCAACGCGCCGATGGCGAACCTGCCGGTCACCATCTTCCAGTTCGCGCTCAGCCCCTATCCGGAGTGGCAGCAGCTTGCCTGGACCGGCGCGCTGATCATCACCGTCGCCGTCCTCGCGCTCAATATCGTGGCGCGCTATATCTCGAGCTTGGGGCAATCGAAATGAACGAGGCCGCCACCGTCTCCATCGTCAGCGAAGCCAGGCCGGTCACGGGTGTAGCGGGCCAGAAGGTGGTCGTCCGCAACCTTCGCTTCTACTACGGCGACTCGCTCGCCCTCAAAACCATCAACGTCAATCTTGCCGATCGCAAGGTTACCGCCTTCATCGGGCCGTCGGGCTGCGGCAAGTCCACGCTGCTCCGTGTCCTCAATCGCATCTACGACCTTTACCCGCACCAGCGCGCCGAGGGCGAAGTCCTGCTTGACGGCGAAGATATCCTGTCGCCGAAGCAGGACCTCAACCTGCTCCGCGCCAAGGTCGGCATGGTCTTCCAGAAGCCGACGCCTTTCCCGATGTCGATCTTCGACAACGTCGCCTTCGGCATCCTGCTCTACGAGAGACTGCCGCGGTCCGAGCTGAGCGACCGGGTCGAGGCGGCGCTCACCCGCGCCGCGCTGTGGGTCGAGGTCAAGGACAAGCTCAAAGCCAGCGGCCTCAGTCTTTCCGGCGGCCAGCAGCAGCGCCTCTGCATCGCCCGCACCATCGCCGCCCAGCCCGAGGTCGTCCTCCTCGACGAGCCGGCTTCGGCGCTCGACCCGATCTCGACGTCCAAGATCGAGGAGCTGATCGACGAATTGAAGCACGACTACACGATCGTCATCGTCACCCACAACATGCAGCAGGCGGCGCGCGTTTCCGACTACACCGCCTTCATGTATCTCGGCGAGCTCGTCGAGTTCGACGAGACCAACAGAATTTTCACCGCGCCCCGCGACAAGCGCACCCAGGACTACATCACGGGCCGCTTCGGCTGAGGAGCACGGCGTCATGGCGCTACAGGAACACATCGTCGCTTCCTTCGATGAAGAACTCAACGACCTCGCGCTCAAGATCGCGGAGATGGGCGGCATCGCCGAGCAGCAGGTCGGCGACTCGATCGCCGCGCTGTCGCGCCGCGACGCCGACCTCGCGCAGCGCGTCATCGCCAGCGACCGCCGCATGGACCAGCTGCAGCGGGAAATCGAGGACCGGGCGACGCTGATGATCGCCAAGCGCCAGCCGATGGCGCAGGACCTCCGCCAGATCGTCGGCGCCATCCACATCGCCAACGATCTCGAGCGGGTCGGCGACCTCGCCAAGAATACCGCCAAGCGGGTCTTCGCCATCGAGGGGAACTTCGCCGGCCAGCGCATGGTCGTCGGGGTCGAGCACATCGCCGAACTGACACTGGGCCAGCTCAAGAACGTGCTCGACGCCTATACCGCGCGCGATCTCTCCGCCGCTCACCTGGTGTGGGAGCGGGACGACGAGATCGACGCGATGTACACCTCGCTGTTCCGCGAGCTCCTCACCTATATGATGGAGGACCCGCGCAACATCACCTTCTGCATCCATCTCCTCTTCTGCGCCAAGAACCTCGAGCGGATCGGCGATCACGCCACCAATATCGCCGAGACGGTGCACTACCTGATCACCGGCGTGCCGCTCACCGACGAGCGGCCGAAGAAGGATACGACCAGCACCACGGCGGTCGAGTATCCGCGGAAGGACTGATCGCCGGCATGACACCCCGCGTCATGATCGTCGAAGACGAAGAGCCGCTTTCGCTGATGCTCCGCTACAACCTCGAGGCGGAGGGCTACCAGGTCGATACGGTCGAGCGCGGCGACGACGCCGAGACGCGTCTCCGCGAGAACGTGCCCGACCTGCTGCTGCTCGACTGGATGCTTCCCGGCGTCTCGGGAATCGAGCTCTGCCGCCGGCTGCGCAGCCGCGAGGCGACGCGGTCGCTGCCGATCATCATGCTGACCGCGCGTGGCGAAGAGCAGGAGCGGGTGCGCGGACTTGCCACCGGCGCCGACGACTATGTGGTCAAGCCGTTCTCGGTGCCCGAACTGATGGCGCGAGTGCGCGCCATCCTGCGCCGTTCGCGGCCCGAACTGATCGCCTCGGTGCTCAGGTCGGGCGAGATCGAACTCGACCGCGAGACCCATCGCGTCCGTCGCCGCGGCCGCGAACTGCACCTCGGGCCGACCGAATTCCGGCTGCTCGAGTTCCTGATGCAGTCGCCGGGACGGGTCTTCTCCCGCGCCCAGCTCCTCGACGGCGTCTGGGGCCGCGACGTCTATGTCGATGAGCGCACCGTCGACGTGCATGTCGGGCGCCTGCGTAAGGCCCTGGGACACGGTCGCGATCCGATCCGCACGGTGCGCGGCTCGGGCTATTCCTTCGACGAGGAATTCGCCGGGGTCGGTTGACGAGTCCCGCCACGCAGTTCATATTCAGGCCAGAAATTCTGGCTAGTTTTGGGAGAGCTGTGAAATGCCCCCGTCCTCATGGTCCCTGCAAGAGGCAAAAGACCATTTCAGTGCCGTCGTGGCGGCTGCGCGCAAGGCGCCCCAGATGGTCACCAAGCACGGAAAGCCGGCGGTGGTGGTCGTCGATGCTGATGAATTTGCGCGGCTGTCGCGGGTTTCGGCGACCGGAACAGGATCCTTCGTCGAACACCTTCTCGCCATGCCAAGAGATGATGGCGAATTTGAACGGCTTGGCGGCGAGCTGCGCGACCCGGAATTTTGAAAGGTGTTCGTCCTTGATACCATGGTGCTCTCGGAATTGCAGAAAAGGCGACGTCATCGCGGCGTGACGGCGTGGCTGGGTTCAGTCGATGCGATGGATTTGTTTCTGAGCGCCGTGACGATCGGCGAAATCGAGATCGGAATCGAGAAGCAGAAGTCCGCCAACCCTGCCTTTGCCGCACAGCTCTCGCTGTGGATAGAGCATACGGTTCGAGCCTACGGCGACCGGATCATTTCGGTTGATGTGCCGATCGCCAGGCGCTGGGGCCGTCTTGCCGCCAGGACCGGCAACCGGAGCATTGATCTGGCGATCGCCGCCACGGCGCTGGAACACGGCCTCACCGTGGTGACGCGCAATGTGCGCCACTTCACGCCGACCGGCGTGCCCGTATTCAATCCATATTCCGAGACCTGACCGGCGCCTTACGCGGCGCTGATCTCGCGCTGGATTCGTCGGCGACGAAGCCGACCGCCTCGGCGTGGTGGACGCCGGGAAGAACCGCGCCGTCAGCGGCGGGCTGACCTCAGAACCGTTCGCGCCAACCCGAGGGCCGAAGACCGGCTCCCATCGCGTGGACCCCGACGCAGGCCAATTGCAGAACCGCGGCGGAAAGCCAGGCAAGAAGCAGCGCGGCGCCGATCGAGGCGTGCTCGGCGACCCCGACACAGAAGGCGATGAGGAGGAGAAGCGCGGACGCTGCCGTGACGAGCCCGGCCCGGCAGCGAACCCCGAGGAGCGCGCCGGAGATCAATGAAAATGCTACCATTGTCGCCCCTTTCCCGGATGGCGCCGCTTCCCCCGCGACACCAACCGGACCGTCACCGCCCCCCAGCCGGCGGGATCAGATTACCATAAAATCGGTGTCGTGAAGATCAAGATGCTTGGCGAGCTTGGTGACGAGCAGAGCGTCGTGGCCGCCCTTGCCGTCCTTGTCGTAGAGGAGCTGGCCTTTGTCGTCGTTGTAGACGACGTGCTCGGCCTTGTTCTTCGCCTTGTGGCCGACGAGGAACGCCGACGAGTCGAGCTCGCAGACGTCGAGCTTCTTGAAGATGTGGCTGTCGAGGACGATGGTATCGATGCCCGCCTGCATGTCCATGATCTTGTCGACCTTGGCGTCGGCCTTGAGCTTCTGGTCGAAGACGAAGCTGTCGCTGCCGCCGCCGCCGGTGAGCTGGTCGTTCTTCTTACCGCCGGTGAGCGTGTCGTTGCCGTCGTCGCCGAACAGCTTGTCCTTGCCGGCCCCGCCGGTGAGTTCGTCGTCGCCGCCGAGACCGCTCAGACGGTCGTTGCCCTTGCCGCCATCGATCCGGTCCTCCTCCCCGGTCGGCGACGGCTGCCCGTGGGCGGTGTGGCCGTCGTCGACAACGTCGTTGCCCTTGGTCCCGGTGATGCTGCTGCCGTCGACATTGCTGACCGCGACCGTGATCGCCTTGGTGTCGCTCGCCGTCCCGTCGGATGCACGAACGGTGACCTGGTAGACGTTGTTGCCGCCGGCATCGCCGGGATTCTCGAAGTCGGGCGCCGCCTTGAAGGCGAGCGCGCCGGTCGTGGCGTCGATCTTGAACAGCGCCCGGTCGGCGCCGCCGGCAATCGTGAAGGTCGGGGTGTCGTCGGGATCGGTCGCCGTGACCTTGGTCACCGCCGTCTTGTTCTCGGCGATCGAGAAGCTCGCCCCGGAGGTGATGGCGGGCGGATCGTTGACGCCGGTGACGGTGATGGTGACGGTCTTCGTCGCCGAGGCCGCACCGTGATTGTCAAGCGCGTGGTAGGTGAAGCTGACCTGCTGGCTGTCGCCGGTGTCGAGGGATTCGAAAGCGCCGTTCGGATTGTAGGCGTAAGTGCCGTCGGTGTGGAAAGTAAGCGCGCCCTTGGCGACGTTGCCGTCGCGGACGTAGCTCGCGATGGTGCCGTCGACGTCGGTCGCCGCCGGAACCGAACTGTTGAGGACCGTGTTCTCGCCGGTGCTCTTGCTGCTGTTCGCCGCGACCGGCGCGTCGTTGACGCCGTCGACGGTGATGGTGACGGTTTTCGGCGTCGATGCGGCGCCGTGGTCGTCGACGGCGTGATAGGTGAAGCTGACCTGCTCGCTGTCGCCGGCATCGAGCCTCTCGAAGGCGCCGTTGGTGTCGAAGCTGTAGGCGCCATCGGCGTGGAAAGTCAGGCTGCCTTTGGCGACACCGGTGTCGAGGACATAGTGATCGATCGCGCCGTCGACGTCGGTCGCCGACAGAACCGCCCCGTTGAGCGACGTGTGCTCGCCGACGCTGGCGCTGCTTTTGGCCGCGACCGGCGCGTCGTTGACGCCGGTGACGGTGATGGTGATCGTCTTTGCCGCCGACTGGCCGCCCTGGTCGTCGACCGCGCGGTAGGTGAAGGTCACGTCCTCGTTGTCGCCGACATTGAGGTCGTCGAAGTCGCCGCTCGGGTCGAAGTTGTAGCTGCCGTCGCTGTTGAAGGTGAGCCCGCCCTTGGCGGTGCCGGTGTCGAGGACGTAGTGGTCGACCGTCCCGTCGACGTCGCTCGCCGCCGGAACGCTGGCGTCGAGCGGCGTGTCCTCGCCGGTGGTCTGGGTGTCCTCGTCGAGGGCGACCGGGACGTCGTTCCCGGCGGTGACGTTGACGGTGACCTGGTAGGTTGCCTTGGCATTCTCGAGGTAGTGGAGCGTGCCGTTGAAGTCGCCGACGACGACGTCGAGGTTGCCGTCGCCGTTGAGGTCGGTGAGCACCGGCGAGGGGAAGGTTGCTCCTGCATCGAAGCCGTTGAAGGGGTTGGCCGATCCGGTCCGCTCGGTGAATGCGGGGAGCAATGTTGAGCCGGTATTCTCGAAGTAGTGGAGACTGCCATCGTGCTCGCCGACGACGAGGTCGAGATCGCCGTCGCCGTCGACGTCGCCGAGCGCCGGCGTCGCCATGTTGCCCACGTCGAGGCCGTTGAAGGGATTGGCGCTCCCGGTCTGCTCGACATAGACCGGATTGGCCGCCGAACCGGTGTTCTCGAAGGTGTGCAGCGTGCCGTATTTCTCGCCGACGATCAGGTCGAGATCGCCGTCGCCGTCGAGGTCGCCAAAGGCGGGCGCCGCGTCGCGGATCGAGGCCGCGTCGAACGGGTTGTCCGCTCCGGTCTGCTCGGCGAAGGACGGCGCGCTTGTCGTGCCGTCGTTGCGGAAGTAGCCAAGCAGGTGGTCGATCGAGGTGAACGGGAAGCCGACGGCGAGATCGGCATCGCCGTCGCCGTCGATGTCGGCGAAGGCCGGATGGCTCGGATAGTCGCCGACGAGGCCGTGGACCGGGCTGTTCGACCCGGTCTCCAGAGTAAAGGCCGGCGATGTCGCCGAGCCGGTGTTGCGATAGAAGACGAGCTCGGTGACGGGGTCGTAGGTGTTGTTGCCGAGCACCAGGTCGAGATCGCCGTCGCCATCGATATCGACGAAGGCCGGGGCGCTGTAATTGCCGATGTCGATCCCGGCTAGGGGATTGCTGCTCCCTGAATGCTCCTGGAAGAGGTTGCCGTCGTGGAGCGTGATCGACAGCGTCCGGCTCGCGGTCGGCGTGTCCGAGGAATTGGCGTAGGTCAGGTCCTGGACGAGGGCGTCGACCGCCGCTGTGCTGGCGCTGTCGTTGAAGGTGACGACAAGGTCGGTTCCGGCGCTGCCGCCGGTGGCTGTGCCGATCGCCGTGCCTTCATAGCTCAAGATGCCGCCGCTGAACCCGATCTGTCCCGCGCCGCTGCCCTGGTTGTGGATCGAGACGCTGTCCTCGGCAAGGAGGCCGGAGACGGTCAGCCCGCCGCCGTCGAAATTGCCCTCGGGATCGGCGACGCTGACGTCGTTGTCGATCGTCTGCGGCGCGCCGTTGGCCGCGTTCTCGCCGAAGGTGACGCTAGTCGCGAGGTCGCCGATCGAGGCCGGATCGTTGACGCCGGTGACGGTGATGGTGACCGTCTGGGTCGCCGACGAGGCGCTGCCGTCGTCGACAGCGTGATAGGTGAAGCTGACCTCCTCGCTGTCGCCGTCGCCAAGCGCTTCGAAATCGCCGTTCGGGTCGAACGTGTAGGTGCCGTCCGGGTTGAGGGTAAGCTCGCCCTTGGCGACGTCGCCGTCGAGGACGTAATGGTCGACCGTGCCGTCGACGTCGCTTGCCGCCGGCACGGATGCCGAAAGCGGGTTGTCCTCGTTCGTGGTCTGGGCGTCGCCGGTCGCCACCGGGGCATCGTTCTCGGCGGTGACGTTGATGGTGATGTGGCTGGTCGTCGAGTTGGCACTGTCGGCGACGCTGATCGAGAGCTCGCGGCTCGCCGTCGGTGTGTCGGAGGAATTGGCGTAGGTCAGGTTCTCGGCGAGCGCCTCGACCGCCGCCGGCGTGGCGTTGACGTTGAAGGTGACGGCGAGGCTGGCGCGGCGCCGCCGGTCGCGGTGCCGATCAGCACGCCCTCATAGGTGAGGTTGCTGCCGGAGAAGCCGATCTCGCCGGCGCCGGTTCCCTGGTCGCGGATCGAGATGGTGTCCTCGGCGAGCACGCCGGAGACGACCAGCGAGCCGCCGTCGAGATTGCCTTCCGGGTCGCTGACGGTGACGCTCGTATCGATGAGCTGCGGCGCCGCGTTGACCGTGTTCTCGGCGAAGGTGACGCTCGCCGCGAGTCCGGTCAGGGTCGGCGCGTCGTTTTCGGCGGTGACGTCGACCTCTATTTCGAAGTAGGTCGAGCCGACGTTCTCGACATAGATCATGCCGCCCTGAAACTGGCCGGCGGCCAGATCGATGTCGCCGTCGCCATCGACGTCGGCGAGCGCCGACGTCGGCGTCGAGCTCGCTGGTGGTGGTGGCGAAGGGATTGGCCAAGGCCGGTCCTCTCGATGAAGGCCGGGGCGGTCGCCGAGCCGGTATTTTCGAACAGTCGGAAATCGCCGTCGAGATCGCCGACGACGAGGTCGAAGGTCGCCGTCGCCGTCGATATCGCCGGAACTCGGCGTGCTCTGCTGGCCGAAGTCGATGGTCGGAAACGGATTGTCGATACCGGTCCGCTCGATGAACGCCGGCGCGAAGGCGGTTCCGGTGTTCTCGAAATAGTGGATGGTGCCGTCGAAGGTCCCGAACACGGCGTCGAGATCACCGTCGCCGTCGACATCTCGCCGAGGGTTGGCGTGGTGTTCCCGCCGAGGCTCACCCCGTCGAAGGGATTGCTGCCGCCGGTCAGCTCGACGAAGGCTGGACTGGTGGTGGTCCCGGTGTTCTCGAAGACCTTGATGACGCCGCCGCTGAGCCCGCCGGTGCCGACCACGAGGTCGATGTCGCCATCGCCATCGAGATCGCCAAAGCTGGGCGCACTGTAGCGGCCGGTGTCGAGGTCGTTGAAGGGATCGCTGCCGCCGGTCTGCAAGACGAAGTTCGGGGAACCGCCGGATCCGGTGTTCTCGAAATAATAGAGGTGGCTGGTCTGGTCCCTGCCGACGACGAGGTCGAGGTCGCCGTCGCCGTCGATGTCGGCGAAGGCGGGGGCGCTGTTGTAGTCGACGTCGACGCCGGCGAACGGGTTGTCGCCGCCGGTCTCCTGGACGAAGAGCGGCCGCGCCGCTTCGGCGCCGTTGGCGTCGGTGACCGACAGCGACAGGACCGCGGCTCGCCGTCGGGGTGTCGGACGTATTGGCGTAGGTGAGATGCTGGATCAGCGCGTCGATCGCATCGGCGGTCGCCGCATTGTTGAAGCTGACGGTGAAGGTCGCGCCGGCGCCGCCGGTCGCGGTGCCGATGAGCGTGCCGCCGTAATAGACATCGCCGGAGGCGAAGCCGATCTCGCCTGACGCCATGCCCTGGGTCTGGATCGAGACGACGTCCTCGGCGAGGAGGCCGGCGACGGTGAGCGCGCCGCCGTTGAACAGGTCTTGCTGGTCGTTGAAGCTGACGTCGCTGTCGAGGACCTGCGGCGTTGCGTTGACCGTGTTCTCGGCGAAGGTCGCCGGCGAGGTGACGCCGTCGAGCGAGGGATGGCTGAGGCCGGAGACGGTGATCGTCACGGTCTGGACGCCCGAGGCGGCGTCGTCGTTGTCGACGGCGTGGTAGGTGAAGGTCACGTCGACGCTGTCGTTCGGCCCGAGATTGGCGAAGGCGCCGTTGGGGTCGTAGCTGTAGGTTCCGTCGCTGGTGTCGAAGGTGAGGACGCCGCGGCCGACATCGGTGTCGAGGACGTAGTGGTCGACGCTGCCGTCGGCATCGCTGGCGTGGACGGCGGCGCTGAGCACCGCGTCCTTGCGGGTGGTCGCGGCCGCGTCGAGGGCGACCGGCGCGTCGTTCTCGGCGGTGACGTTGACCGTCACTGTGACCGGCGAACCAAGGTTCTCGTAGGTATGCAGCGTCGCGATGTTGTTCTCGCCGGTGACCAGGTCGAAGTCGCGGTCGCCGTCGAGGTCGACGACGGCCGGCGCGCTCTCCTGGCCGACATCGACGCCGTCGAACGGATTGTCGGCGTCGACGCGCTGGACGAAGACCGGGGCCGACGCGGTGCCGGTGTTCTCGAAGTAGTTGAAGACGCCGTCGTGCTCGCCGACCACCAGGTCGAGGTCGCCGTCGCGGTCGAAGTCGATGAGGGTCGGCCAGGGCGTCGTCGCCGACGTCGATGCCGTTGAACGGGTTCGGCGCCGCCGGTCTGCTGGGCGAACACCGGCGATGTCGACGTGCCGGTGTTGAGGAAGTACTCGATATGCCCGGAGCCGGTGCCGACGATGAGATCGAGGTCGCCGTCATGGTCGAGGTCGGCGAGCGCCGGCTCGCTGCTGTTCGGCAGGTCGATGGCGTTGAACGGGTTGGCGCCGCCCGACTGCTGGGTGAAGATCGGCGATGACGCCGTGCCGGTGTTCTTGAAGTAGGCGATCGTCCCGGTGAGGTCGCCGACGACGAGGTCGACATCGCCGTCGCCGTCGAGGTCGCCGAAGGCCGGGGTGCTCTGGTCGCCGAGGTCGACGCCGTTGAGCGGATTGGCGGAGCCGGTCTGCTTGACGAACACCGGGTCGGTGCCCGAGCCGGTGTTCTGGTAATAGGAGAGCGTGCCGCCGTTCTCGCCGAGGACCATGTCGAGGTCGCCGTCGTGGTCGAGGTCGGCGAAGGCGGGCGCGGCGAACTGGCCGACGATGACGTTGAGCGGGTTGGCGGCGCCGGTCAGCTCGCTGAACACGTCCTGCACGGCGCTGTGGCCGCCGTGGTCGGTGAGGGTGAAGGTCAGGGTACGGGCGGCGGTCGGGGCGTCGGACGCATCGGCAAAGGTGACGTTCTGGACGAGGGCGTCGATCGCCGCGGTGGTGGCGCTGCCGTTGAAGGTGACGACCAGCGACCCGCCGTGGCCGCCGCTGACCGTGCCGATGGCGACGCCGCCATAGGTGACGGTGCCGCCGGAGACGCCGATCTCTTCCGAGCCGGTGCCCTGGTCGTTGATCGCGACGGTGTCCTCGGCGAGCAGGCCGGAGACGGTGAGCGCGCCGCCGCTGTAATCGCCCTCGCGGTCGAACAGCACAACGTCGGGGTCGATCACCTGCGGGCCGGCATTGACCGTGCTCTCGGCGAAGGTGACGCTTGCCGAGACCGCATCGAGGTGGGCCGCCTCGTCGGCGCCGTTGACGGTGATGGTGACGGTCTGGACGCCGGACGAGG
>CAWBXW010000013.1:0-270014 GCA_963792845.1 uncultured Alphaproteobacteria bacterium | reverse complement strand
TCCCGCCGCGCGGCGATATCGGGAGGTTCGTCGGCGTCGTAGAGGCCCTTCGGGATCGACCAGGCGCCATCATCCTTCTTCGCCCAGAACGGCCCGCCGGGATGGACCAGGAAAACCTCGATCGCCGGACCGGTTCGCCGGTACATCAGGATGCCTGCGCTCGTTTCGGCCATGCTCAGCCTCCGATGCTCCCGGGGCGCCTGTCCAGGCGCGGCGCGACGGCCCCCAGCCGAACCGAAGACAACGGGAACCCGCGGTCGGCCACCGTCGTTAGCAGGGGACGATGCATGGGCGCCGGTCCCCGACAACCGGGGACAGCCCGGCCATCGCGATGGACCCGACGCCCACCTCCTTGCCTGCTCCCGGCATCGGCGCGGCGACGGCAAGGAGTGACAGTCATGCGAATCCTCTCGGCATTTGTTGTCGCCGCAGGCGCCCTCTTCGCCACGGTCGACGCCGCCTCGGCGATGGTCTGCGGTCAGCATGAGGCGATCGTCAAGGCTCTCGACGCCAACTTCAAGGAACATCAGACGACGGTCGGCCTCACCCAAAGCGGCGCCTTGCTCGAGATCTACGCCTCGACCGACGGGACCTGGACGATGATCGTCACGACCCCCGAGGGCGCGGCGTGCATCCTCGCGGCCGGCGACGGCTGGCAGCAGGTGCCGAACGGACCCGAGGTCTGATTTGGCATTGATGCCCGACCGGCGGTTGCCCCCGCTGAGCCACGTTCGTCTACGTGCGAGCCGCGTCAACAACGCGCCTCGCGCGGTCTTGAGCTTGCGGGACGTCAAGGGCTTGTCTCCGGCATCGGGAAAAGGGGGAACGGCTCGTGACCTTGAGCGTGATTGGCGCCGGCTTCGGCCGGACCGGGACGGCGTCGCTGAAGCTCGCGCTGGAACAGCTTGGCTTCGGTCCTTGTCACCACATGATGGAACTGTTCAAGGACGGGACCGGTCCGGCGCTCACCGCCAGATGGGAGCGCGTCGCCGCCGGCGAGGCGGTGCCGTGGGACGAGGTCTTCGCGGGCTATCGCTCGACCGTCGACTGGCCCTCCTGCGCCTATTGGCGGGAGCAGGCCGCCTACTATCCGGACGCCAAGGTCATCCTCACGCTCCGCGACGCGGATCGCTGGTTCGATTGACGCAGGCGACCATCTTCAACGAGCAGGTCAACAAGCGGGTCGCCGAAGACACGCCATGGGCGCGGATGGCGCGGAAGATCATCGACCAGGACACTTTCGGCGGCAGGCTCGACGATCGGGCGCATGCGACCGCGGTCTACCGGCGGCATAACGAGACGGTGCGCGCCGCGCTGCCGCCCGAACGGCTGCTTGTCTACGAAGTTCGCGATGGCTGGGGACCCCTGTGCGACTTCCTCGGCGTGCCGGTGCCGGAGACGCCGTTCCCGGCGGTCAACACCACCGACGAGTTTCGCCAGCGTCAGGCCGATCGCGCCGCCGCCGAAACCCAGGCGGCGTCATAGCGCCGACTGGGGCGACGGGATCGCGTCGGCGGCGATCGGGCCGCCCGACCACCACAGGATCTGCGCTTCCATCTGCTCCCTTGAGCCGAAGCGGTCGCGATTGTAGCAGCCGAGCGGCAGGACGGCGGTCGCCACCGAGCATCGATTGCAATGATTGCAGGGGCGCGGCGGCAGTTCGACGCCGTTCCGGTAGAAGCTGATCAGGTCCGGATTGGCGAGAAGCGGGCGAGCCATGGCGATGAGGTCGCATTGACCGTCATCCAGCGCCGACTGGAGCCGGCTGCGCTCCTGGAAGCCGCCATTGGCGATGACCGGCAATCCGGTCGCGTCGCGGAAGGCGCGAGCATAGTCGGCGTTGACGGCCGGCCGATAGCGCCAGCCGAGGCCGCCCATCGCCTTGACGAGGAATTGCGGCAGGCCGTTGAGGATGATCGCACGCGCCCGCGCCTTGCCGCTCAGGTGGCGGACGGCGTTGACGAAGAGGCGAAACTCGTCGACCGGCCAGTCGCCGGTCGAATTGCGCGGATGCACGAAGCCGAAGCCGCTGGTGATGTGGAGATAGTCGACGCCGAGCCCCTTGAGCTCGCGGCCGTAATGGAGCGTCTCCTTGAGGCCATTGCCCATAACATAATGGCGGAGCGGGAAGACCACCGGCAGCCGGATATTCAGGGGCAGGTAGTTGTAGTCGGCGGCAGCCAGGCGTACGCCGAGAAGATAGTCCTCGCCGACCGCCTTCCGGATCGCGAGCACGACCTCCCGGAGCAGGCGGAAGCGCTTGTCGACCGAGCCGCCCCATTGGTCGGTGCGGCGGTTGACGCCGGGATTGAGGAACTGGTGGATGAGATAGCCCTTGTGGGCGGCGATCTCGATCCCGTCGCAGCCGGCCTCGCGGGCGCGGCGGGCGGCTTCCGCGAAGTTGCCTATGACCTGTCCGATCTCCTCCTCGGTCATCGCCATCGACCGGGTGCCGTAGCCGAAGACAAAGTCGAATACGGGGGAGGAAGTCTTGCGGTCCTCGTCCTTCGCGAAGAGGCTCATCTGGGCGTGGTAGCCGCCGTCGCCGATCTGCATGATGTAGCGGCTGCCATGCGCCTGAACCGACTTCACGCCCGCTTGATAGGCCGGGATGAACCGGTCCTGCGAGATCTTGGGGTAGTTGAGCGGCGCGCAGCGGCGGTCGTCGACCGAGACGGTGGTGGAGATCACCGCCGCGACGCCGGCCTCGGCGAAGCGGGTCTCGAAGCGTGCCCAGGCCGGGCTGGGCGAGCCGTCGAAGTAGCTCATGCGTCCGCCCATCGAGGAGCGGAGCATCCGGTTCTTGAACGTGACGCTTTTGATGGTGATGGGTTCGAAGATCATGGGCGCCGTCTCCCTTCCGACATTCGAAACCTCGAATCAGGTTATTCCTCGGCGGCGTCGCCGTCTCCGGGCGAAAGCCGGAGATCGTCATATTCCGGGTGCTTGTTCATGAAGGCCGCGATGAAGGGGCAGAGCGGCACCACCTTGAGCCCGTCGGCGCGCGCGCCGTCGAGGACGTGGCGGGCGAGGCGCGAACCGATGCCGCGTCCGCCGAGCCTCTCGGGCACCTCGGTGTGGACGAACGTGATGACGCCGGGCGCGCGGCGATATCGCACATAGGCGATCTCGCCGTCGACGGCGAGCTCGTAGCGGTGGCGTTCGCGGTCGTCACGGATTTGGGATTCCATGCGCGATTCCGGGTAAGAAACGAGTGCGACTATAGCGCATCGGCGTCGCGCCGCCCGTCGCCGCGAAGCGGACAAGATGGCGGTGGACCGTGCCCGGCGACGTCATGAGGGGAGCGTCCTATGATGCAGTTCATCGTGCGGGTCTTCGCCGGCCTCCTGCTGATCCTTGCCGCCTGGCCGGCGACCGCGGAGGTGCAGGTTCCGCCCGAGGCCCAGTGCTGGTTCGACGCGGTCGCCGCCGCCGACGCCGACGCGGCCGGCGCCTGCATGGCCGAGGATGCGAAGGTCTTCGACGGAGACCGCACCATCGAAGGCAGGGACGCGATCATCGACTGGATCAGGCAGACGGTGATCGGCCGGACCTATCGGATCGACGGGATCACCCCGGGCAAGGACGGCGTCCAGCTCCTGGTTTCCTGGTACGATCCGGACAGTGCCGACGCCCAGCAGGCCAACTACGTGATGAGCCTGAGAGGCAAGAGCATCGCCTCCCTGTCGATCACCCCGGAGTGACCCGCAAGGTCGGCGCGGCGCCGGCGTCGCCGGACGATTGGCGCCGCGCTGTCCGTCATCCGCGGAGATCGTCACGCATTCCTTCGACGAGATATTGCTGCGGCAGCGCCGCCGCCTCGGCCTTGGTGACGGTGCCGTCGTGGTTGGCGTCGAGCGCCTGGTTCTGCTTGTAGGCAGTCTCGGGCGAGCGGAAGAGGATTTCCGATACCGGTTTGCCGACCGCCTTCGGCCAGATAATCGCCATGTAGAGGTCGTTGAGGTCCTTGAGCTTCCCGATGTGGGGCTCGAAATACATCTCCACGAAGTCGAGCTGGCCGAGTGCGGTCATTGCCGAAAGCTCGGCGGTCGTCGTGCCAAGCCCTTCGGCGGTCGACGGCATGAATTGGATCAGGCCCATCGCGTGGCTGATCGGATTTTCCTTCGAGGGACTGAACGACCGTGCCGATTTCGAAAGCCATGCAGGCCATCAGATCGTTTGGATCGACTCCGATCCGGGCGGCGATCTCGACCACCCGCATCTTGAAGGCCGCGTCGACCTTCTTGCCCCATGCGAGCTGCATCTCGCCGACGCTCGCGACGCCGAAGCTGAGCTTCATGGTCTCGACCGCGGCGCCGGTCACGTTCCAGTCGGACGTGTCGTCGTAGTGCGCCTTGTCGGGCAGGACGGAGACGTGGACGTGCTTGGTATGCGGGTTCTTGCCGGTATAGGCCCGCCACTTCCAGGGACTGACCTGGGAGTTGTTGATCCGCTTGTTCCAAATGACGTATTTCACCCGAGGGTCCTTCGCAGCGACGATTGCATTGGCGATCGCCTCGGCCGAGCAGCCGTGCTTCGGGTCGTTGGTGATGTCGATCGCCGTGACCACGCCGGTCTTGCCGTCGATGACCCACGGGTTGTGATCGGAATTCCGCGTCTGATGGCTGGCGTCACCGATGATGCCGTCGCTCGCCTTGCTCCGGTTCGGCGCCATCCTGTCGATTTGCGCGCGCAGCTTCAGGATCGCTTCGGCCGGCCGCCATCCGTCGACATCGTCCTGAAGGATCGCCGGGGCTCCTCCGCCCGTCCCGGGCGTCGCCGCCTCCTCGTCGTCGCTTTTGTTCGGCGTGACGTCTTTCTTGAATAGAACCTTGATGATTTTCGCGAAAAACTTGCCTTTTGGCTTCGTCGCCTTTGCCATGTTTGGGCCTCCTCAACCCCAGGGATCACTAGCCTGCCGCTTTTACCATGACGGGCACTGAAGCAGAGGAACGATTGCCGGAGCAAGGAAAAAGCGTTGGGCGACACGCTCCCGATCATCGGGCGCCGGGAGACGTGTTCGCGCCGCCGCTTGCGAAGGCGGGGTCGCCTCGACGATGATGCGCCACCGCAGCGAGGGGGGTGACCACGTGATGACGACCGACATTGAGAAGACGAGACTTGGCCGAACCGACCTCATGGTGTCGCGCATCTGCTTCGGCACGGCGCCGATCGGCCACATGCCGATCGAATATGGCTATGGCACGAGCGAGGAGCAGGCGCATGCCGCCGTGCGGGCGATCCTCACCGGGCCGTCGAACTTCCTCGACACCTCGCGGAACTACGGCGCCGGACGGAGCGAGGAGCGGATCGGCCATGTCATCCGCGAACTGGGCGGGCTGCCCGAAAGCTTCGTGCTCGCCACCAAGCTCGACCGCGACCCGGAGAGCAACCGCTTCGACGCCGGCGCGATGCGGCGCTCGCTGGAGAAGAGCCTCGCGGCGCTCGGCATCGACCGGGTGGGGCTGCTTCACATCCACGATCCGGAATATGCCGCCGACCTCGCCGAGGTGACGGCGCCGGGCGGCGGCATCGCGGAACTCCACAAGATCAAGGCGGAGGGGCTCTGCGGCGCGGTCGGTCTCGCCGCGGGTCGCGTCGATGTCATGATGCCGATCCTCGAGCGCTTCGACTTCGACGCGATGATCACCCACAACCGCTTCACCCTGGTCAACCGCAACGCCGAGGCGATGATCGACTATGCGGCGGGGAAAGGCGTCGCGGTCCTCAACGCGGCGCCGTTCGCCGGCGGCGTCTTCGCCAGGGGCAGCGCCGCGAGCCCGCGCTACGTCTACCAGGAGGCCAGCGAGGCGATGCTCAAGCCGGTGCGGGCGGTCGAGGCGATCTGCGAGAGGCACGGCGTTCCGCCGGGTGCGGTGGCGCTTCAGTTCTCGATGCGCGACCCGCGCATCACCTCGACGATCGTCGGCGTCGGGCGCCCGGAGGAGGTGACGGGCATCGCCGAATGGGCGAACTGGCCGATCCCGGCGGCGGTGTGGGACGAGATCGCGGCGCTGCCGGCCGATCGCGGCGATCCCGAGGCGACCCGGACCTACGTCGCCCCGCGCTAGGGGGGTCGCTGCCGCCCGCGCTTCCCGTCTCGCTCAGGGCGCCACCACCGCCCGGTAAAGGTGCCAGGTGGCGTGGCCGAGGATCGGCACCACCACCGCCAGGCCGAAGAGGAGCGGGATCGAGCCCACCACCAGCGCCGCCGCGACGATGAGGCCCCAGAGCGCCATCGGCAGCGGGTTCTTCGCCACCGCCCGGACCGAGGTGAGGATGGCGACGGCGGGGCTGACCGGCCGGTCGAGGAGAAGCGGGAAGGAGACGACGCTGATCACCAGCACGAGTAGCGCGAACAGGAAGCCGACGAGATTGCCGACCACGATCAGCCGCCAGCCTTCCGGCGTATGGAGCACCTGGTCGAGGAAATCCGGCATCGAGGCGGCCGGCGCATAGCCGAAATTGGCGACATAGATGGCGTCGGCGACCGCGATCCAGACCAGGAAGACGACGAGGAGCAGAGAGCCGAGGGCGACGATCGCGGCAAATGAGGGGGAATGGATGACGGCGAAGGCGTCGGTCCAGCGGGTGTCGAGGCCGGCTTCGCGGCGCCGGCTCAGTTCGTAGAGGCCGAGGGCGGCGAAGGGGCCGACCAGGGCAAAGCCGGCGGCCAACGGAAAAAGGAGAGGCAGCACGTCATAGCCGAAGACCAGGCGGGCGAGCACCAGGCCGACAACCGGGTAGAGCAGGCCGAGAAAGATGACGTGAGTCGGCATTGCCCGGAAATCGTTGAAGCCGGCGCGAAGCGCGTCGCGGAGATCGGCCGGACCGATCCGGCGGACGGCGGGAAGCGCGAGGGCGAGGCGGGGAGCGGTGTCGATGTCGGTGGTGGCCATGGCGAGAAACCTCCCTTGCTGCCACTTGGGGAGCGGTCGAGGCTCGGGCCGGCCACCGGTTATGGTCAGCGAAAGCCCGACCGGCGGTACCCCGAGTATAGCCCGATGCGACACAACCGGGCGATCACGCCCGATCACGATTGGGGGAGGGACCGCGCCGATCATCCTCATCCCGGCGAGCACCGCGACGGCGGCACACGAGGCGCTGCCGGAGGAGCGGCGGGGCCAGGCGAAGGAGGTGGCGGGGGCCGCCGTGGCCCCGACCGGACGAACCGCTGCACCATGGACGACGTCAGGAAGGCGAGCGGGCGGTGACGGCGGCGTCGACATGGCCCGGCCGAGGCGACGCGCGTCAGAGCTCCTCGCCGTCCTCGTCGAGGTAGCCCTCATAGAGGAAGGTGTTCATGCAATCGGCGATGACCGGGCGGCGCTCGTCGAAGCAGGCCACACCACGGCTCCGGCAGGCGCCGGCATGGCGGCAGGCGGAGCGAGGGCAGTCGTCCCAGAGCTCGAGGAGGTCGACGATGGCGCGGCGGAGATCGAGCTCGTCCGGGTGGGGCGGGAAGCGTTCGGGCGCGAGGATGCAGCCTTCGATCTCGGGGAGCTCGGGTAGCTTCACGGACACACTCCTTCGTTGCCGCGCCCGGGATCAGCGGGCCGGGGGATGTCGCTCGACGATGGGTTTCGCTTCGCTCAACCCATCCTACGGGTCCCCTGGATAGCCAGGGGGTGGCGGGCGCTGATGCTGCGCCGTCGGGTAGTCCGAAGTGGGCGCAACACCTGCGCCCGCCGCGGCGGCTTTGAGCTCCCGGGCTCGGCGCTCATCGCCGGCCCCCGCGAGGGCCGGGTTTAGCCTTGAAGGCGGCCGTCCCTAGTGACGGCGGTCCTTGCCCGGGCTTCCCCACGGCGGCTTGCGAACCGCCGTGAAGCGCCGCTCCCCGCTCCACCGATGGACCGCCTCCGGACGGCGCCCCCCGCGAGCAGGGATGGGCGCGACCATAAATGCGGTTCGGCGGGCGGGGATAAGCCGGCGGGTTATGCCCGGTTGGGGTGTCCTCGAACGCAACGCCGTTCATTCCCGCGCAAGCGGGAATCCAGGGTTTTTCTATGGCATAGGGTGGTAGGCGAAAGCTGGATTCAGCGTGCGCGGGAACGAGCGGGACACGGGGGAATGGGCGCGCCATTGTCGTCCCGCAGATACGGGACCTCGTTCTCGACCGTTGAGCGAGTCTTTCCGAACGAGATCCCGGGTCAGCAGCGCACCCCCCGGATCGAGTCCGGGGGGTGCGCTGCTCCCGGAACGACATTGTCGGTGTCGATCCGGCCCCTCGTCGATCGTCGCTTCGTTTGGAGGCCAATCGACGCGGCCGCATGTGCGGCGAACCGGAGAAGGAGCGGACGAGATGAAGCGATTTCTGGCGATCTATGTTGGCAGCGAGGAGGCCCGCGCGCGGGCGGGCTGGGACAAGCTGGACGCGGCGGCGCGGAAGGCGCGCGAACAGGCGGGCATGCGGGCCTGGATGGACTGGGGGACGGCGAATGCGGCGTCGATCGTCGACCCGGGCAGCCCGCTCGGCAGAACCAAGCGCGCCTCGCACGAGGGCATTGCCGACATCCGGAACGCGATGACCGCCTACGCCATCGTCGAGGCCGAGAGCCACGCGGCGGCGGCGCAACTCTTCGCCGACCACCCGGACTTCACGATCTTCCCCGGAGAGGCAGTGGAGATCATGGAGTGCCTGCCGATGCCGGGAAGGTGAGGGCGGTAGGGTGGGCAAAGGCGCGGAACGCGCCGTGCCCACGCGACCGGAGTCACACGAGCCGCGTGGGCACGCTTCGCTTTGCCCACCCTACGCTTGCTGGCCGTATTCGTCGTTCCACCGCGAGGTCCGCCGCGGCAATTTCCGCGAGGATTGGGGCACCGACACCGATCTGCCGGGCGAGTTCGGCGAAAGGCGATGACGCCGTAAGGCGCGATGCAGGGCGGAATAGCCGAAGGCGTATTCCGCCGATCGACGGTTCGGTCCGGGCGAGGGCGGGGCGAAGGAACGCGGTCACGTCCCATGACCGGAGCGTTGACCGTGGGTAACGGCGGAATACGCTTCGCTATTCCCCCTACGCGTGCTAGATCGCCAGCCCATCGCCCGCGCGGGCACGCTTCGTCCCCGCCTTCGCGGGGACAAGCTTTGCCCACCCTGCGCTTGCTCGTGCACACCTGCGGCGTGCGGACACCGGGAGGAGGCTGACATGAATACGACGAACCGGGTGATGGCGACTGCGGCTGCGCTTGCGGTGACCCTCGCGGCAGGCGACGCGGCAGCGGCCTGCGACCCGTTGGCCATGCAGTCGATACCGGGCACGCGCGAGGCGCATTTCGTCGACCGGGACGGGAGCGGCGGCGCGAGCCTCGGCGACACCCGCAACGGCGAGATCGCGCTCCAGTCCGGCGGCAAGCCGCTCGGCAAGGAATACTGGCTGGCGACGGTGCGGGCGGTCGATGCGGAGGGCAAGCCGACGGACTACGACGAGGTGCAGGTCTTCGTCTTCGACGACGGGGCGCTGTTCACCGCGACCAGCCTCGCGCTGTCGACGAGCTTCGAGACCACCGGGACGATCATCGTGCCGACCGGGTCCGAACGGCAGGTGGTCGGCGGCACCGGCGCCTATGCCGGCGCGCGCGGCATGCTGAAGACGACGGTGGACGGCGTCGACTTCACCTTCCGGTTCGACGTGACCTGCGAGTAGGGGTGGGTACAGGCGGGTAAAGGTCGCGATGCGCCGTGTCCACGCGAGGGTCGCGCCGTCGCCTACGTGGGCACGCTTCGCTCTGCCCGCCCTACGCTTGCTTCCCCGGAGACGCGGTGGAGATCATGGAGTGCCTGCCAATGCCGGGGCGGTGAGGGCGGTAGGGTGGGCAAAGGCGCGGAACGCGCCGTGCCCACGCGACCGGAGTCACACGAGCCGCGTGGGCACGCTTCGCTTTGCCCACCCTACGCTTGCTGTCGCCGAGACTGTCGAGGAAGCCACCGCCCGCAGCCGTGCGGTCACCGCCGGGCGCGCGGCCCCGCATCGCCGCCGCCGGCGCGCATGCCATCCAGCCATGAGCCGATCTTGTCGCGGTTCGCGTAGCCGGCAACGGCCAGAAGGCCGAGAAGGGCAATGAGGCTCGGGGACTTCGCCATGTCTGTCCTCCCACGGGGGTGTCAGGGGTGGGGAGAAACGAGGGAGAGGCGGGCGGGGTTCCGGTGTGGTTACGGGATGACCAAAATCAATTTGGGTGCGCGATGATCGATGATCGGGCAGTTGTAGGCAATGCCGAGTCAAGGCGCGTATCCAGCCGCGTTGTTCGCGGGTGAAAAGAGGCGGATTGCGCTTCGCTAATCACTCCAATCTTGCCATGCGGACGATTGAGGACCAACATCGGTATGTGGGGAAATTCCGCGAGCGACGCGATGCAGGACGAAACAGCAGAAGGCGTTCCGCCGTGGAGGGTGAGAAGAAGGTGGATTGCGCCTTGCTAATCCGCCCTACGTTCCCTCCAAGGGAGGTGCCGTGTTGATCTTCAGCATAGCACCCAGTTGGTGCGACCTCATATTACGGGGCGACAAAACCATCGAACTAAGGCGGCGGCCTCCTAGGCTCGATACCCCCGCTCCCGCATTCATTTATGCAACGTCCCCAAGGAGCCGACTCTGCCTAACTTGCATTGTGGGGCCCGTGGAGACTTCGCCGGTGAGCGATGCGTGGGAAAGGTTCGGGGCCCGGTCGTGTGTGTCGAGGTCTGAACTTGAGCACTATTTCGCGGGCTCACAGCGGGCGTATGCCATCGAACTAGGCGACGTTGTTGCGTTAGTCGGAGGTGATCTGTCTCTAGGCACTCTCAGAATCGCCGTCGGCTTCCGGCCACCGCAGTCGTGGTCCAAGGCTTCAAAAGCCCTAATTCAATACGTCGAGCAGTGCTCATGAACGTCTTCGTATGTGGGCTTTCTAAAAGTGGAAAGAGTAGTTTAATAGACCAATGCTCTGATAGAGGCGGTATGTATTTTAAGCATCTTAAAGTCAGCAAATTGCTGGACGATATAGGTCGACCAATTCGGAGCTTGACCTTTCAAGATGCTGTCGAGAATCAGTTCATAGTACTGCCGATGATTTTAGATAGACTCGCTGCAAGCTTAGCGACGACTGTCATCGACGGTCACTTGCTGATTGAAACCATCGCTGGTCCGCAAATAGTGCAAGATTATTTCATGATTGGCCTTCCTATTGCGGGAGTAATCTTCGTTTCCGATGATCCAGCATTGATTTCCGAGCGTCGCAAAGGGTCAGAACTATGGATATCTGCAGAGGAGGCTAGTGAGTTGACGAAAATCGAGCTAGCCGTAGCGCAACGGATTGCCCGACGTTGTTCAGTTGAGTTGGTACAGTTGAAATCTAACGACGCACAAGGCTTTGTGTCGTCGCTAAGAATGATTTGTGGCCCGGATAAGAAAGTGAGCCGTTGAAGACATATTCGACACCTGCATACCGATAATAATCGCGACGACATTCAGTTAATGCGAAATCCCAAGCCGATAGTAATCCCCGGAATAAACAGAGTCGTTCTTGCGGCACGGTGAAAAGGGGACGAGTTGTTCCTAGCCAAGCGAACGCGGTCTGGCCTAAAGATGTCGCGAGGCCGAGGTTCCGAAAGT
Source organism: uncultured Alphaproteobacteria bacterium (assembly GCA_963792845.1). Taxonomy (GTDB): domain Bacteria; phylum Pseudomonadota; class Alphaproteobacteria; order Rhizobiales; family Kaistiaceae; genus Bauldia. The sequence goes on along the minus strand of CAWBXW010000013.1, from coordinate 258,424 downwards.
CTCTAGCCACCCACAATGCGCAAAGTTTCCGTTCCTCCTCACTGCGTTTTGCTATAGCCAAGCCAACAATGGTTCCAGCGGCGCTCCCTATAAACACGGCGCGCTCATTCGTCAGCAACCCAGGTGAAACGCGTAGTGCGAACCATTGGTCAAAACCCGGATAGAACTCTCCGGCGAACGCGCTGCTTATCCTCGACACTTCGGCGACGTGTGCGGGTGCTGCCACCTCAACGTGGAAGCCCATTGGGATGACCATGACTGTCCTATCCCGAGCCTGTCATTTCGGTCCCCATAGCCAGCGGACTGGAAACAGCCTAATTCGATTCGCGATAGCCCCATTTGAACCAAACAGCCAAAGTAAGAAAACCAAAAATGCGATGATAAGGGCTTGGGAGGTCGCTCCAACCACGATTTTCGGGAGGTCAAGGCGCTCAAGCAAGGGAGCGACAAGTCCGGTCAGAAGGGCTTGGCTCGCACTTCCGGCGGCCCCCATGAGAATGATGGCAAAAACAAAGAGTGGGATGTTTGGCTCTGCGCGTCTGAAGACCGCCAACGCTATAAACCCCCCTTCAACTCCGCCTTCGTCCGTTCCATTGGCTTCGGGGCGCCAGTGATAGATGATCATGTTATGAGGATCGGGTGCTCCAAGGTCTCTGAGATAGTTGGTCCACAGTCCAGGCTCCAAGCGGCGCATTTTTCGGAAGGGCGTGTGCGCTTGAATCATCTCGGCGCGAAGATCACGCACCAGAAAGTACTGGAGTCGATCGACGACAGGCATTTGCATTTCCGGATAGGCGTGCCGGAGTACGGGGCTGAGGTTCCGACGTTCGTTAACTCGAAACTCGATAGTTTGCGATTTGTAAAATGAGCTAAGAAACGCTCGATCTGATGGTTCGACATCCGTAACAAACAGAGAAGCTGATTCGCCAGTCAGCTTAACACGCAGTCGTATATAGCACTGACTAGGGATAGAATGGATCTTCGAAATGAAATCTTTCTTGAAAGTTATAACTGTTTCCTGATGATCCGCCAATGTTGGGAGAGCTTCTAGGATGATGTCTGAATTCAGTGATACATTACACACAAAGAATTCTTCGCTAGAAGAATTATCATCACCGCACACACCAAAGCCAGAATTATGAATGTCGTCGGGACCGTCGGAAATCCTTAGTGTATCGTTAAATACGGCACTAAGAGTAGTTTGATCTTTAAGCACTCCAGAGAGATCGGAAATTTGAGACAATTCGATCTTACATGGAAAGCTGATGAAAAGTTCACCCATACCAGCAGCTGATACGAATCGAATGCCGAAGTCGAGAGCGTCACTAGTTTTGCTCGGTAGGTCTCTCCAAATGTTGAAATGTGTGACGATGTGAGGGACAGAAGGTCCCGAGACCGTTTCGCTTGGGCGATACCAAATGGCAAGACTTCCGCGCACAACCAGTTTCCCCCGTGGTTCGCAACAACGGCAACCTTAGCTAACATCGCGGGTCGACAAAGTAGGTTCCTACTCCGCCGCCTCCGCCTCCTCGCCGCCGCGCTCCCGTGAGCGCCGGCTGCGGGCGAGGACCGGCTTGAGGAACGCGCCGGTATAGCTCCGCTTGACCTTGACGATGTCCTCCGGCGTGCCGGCGGCGACGATCTCGCCGCCGCCGTCGCCGCCTTCGGGGCCGAGGTCGATGATCCAGTCGGCGGTCTTGATGACCTCGAGATTGTGCTCGATGACGACGACGGTGTTGCCCTGCTCGACCAGCTCGTGGAGGACGTCGAGGAGCTTGGCGACGTCGTGGAAGTGGAGGCCGGTGGTCGGCTCGTCGAGGATGTAGAGGGTGCGGCCGGTGGCGCGCCGACGAGCTCCTTCGACAGCTTGACGCGCTGGGCCTCGCCGCCGGACAGCGTGTTCGCCTGCTGGCCGACATGGATGTAGGAGAGGCCGACGCGGTCGAGCGTCTCCATCTTCTCGCGGATCGCGGGGACGGCGGCGAAGAAGCCCTTCGCCTCCTCGACCGTCATGTCGAGGATGTCGGCGATCGACTTGCCCTTGAAGCGTGACCTCCAGCGTCTCGCGATTGTAGCGCTTGCCCTTGCAGACGTCGCAGGTGACGTAGACGTCGGGCAGGAAGTGCATCTCGATCTTGATGACGCCGTCGCCCTGGCAGGCCTCGCAGCGGCCGCCCTTGACGTTGAAGGAGAAGCGGCCGGGCAGGTAGCCGCGGGCCTTGGCCTCGGGCAGGCCGGCGAACCACTCGCGGATCGGGGTGAAGGCGCCGGTATAGGTCGCCGGGTTGGAGCGCGGCGTGCGGCCGATCGGCGACTGGTCGATGTCGATGACCTTGTCGAGGTATTCGAGGCCCTCGATCCGCTCGTGCGGGGCGGGGACGTCGCGGGCGCCGTTGAGCCGGCGGGCGACGGCCTTGTAGAGCGTGTCGATCGAGCAGCGTCGACTTGCCGCCGCCGGAGACGCCGGTGATGCAGGTGAAGAGGCCGAGCGGGATCTCGGCGGTGACGTTCTTGAGGTTGTTGCCGGTGGCGCCGACGACGCGGAGGCGCTTGCCCTTCTGCGGCGGGCGGCGGAAGAGCGGCGTCGCGATCTCGCGGACGCCGGAGAGATACTGGCCGGTCAGCGACTTCGGGTTGGCCATGATCTCGGCCGGCGTGCCCTCGGCGACGACCTCGCCGCCATGGATGCCGGCGGCCGGGCCGATGTCGACGACGTAGTCGGCCTCGCGGATGGCGTCCTCGTCATGCTCGACGACGATGACGGTGTTGCCGAGGTCGCGGAGGTGCTTGAGCGTGTCGAGCAGGCGGGCGTTGTCGCGCTGGTGGAGGCCGATCGACGGCTCGTCGAGCACGTAGAGGACGCCGGTCAGGCCCGAGCCGATCTGCGAGGCGAGGCGGATGCGCTGGCTCTCGCCGCCGGACAGCGTGCCGGAGGCGCGCGACAGGGTCAGGTAGTCGAGGCCGACATCGACGAGGAACTGCAGCCGCTCGCGGATCTCCTTGAGGATGCGGCCGGCGATCTCGTTCTGCTGGGCGGTCAGCGTCGCCGGCAGGTCGCCGAACCAGTCATTGGCCCGGCGGATGGAGAAGTCGGAGACCTCGGCGATGTCGAGCCGGTCGAGCTTGACCGCCAGCGCCTCGGGCTTGAGGCGCTTGCCGTGGCAGGCCGCGCAGGGGACGGACGACTGGTAGCGCTCGATCTCCTCGCGCATCCAGGCGGAATCGGTCTCCTTCCAGCGCCGCTCGAGATTGGGGATGACGCCCTCGAAGGTCTTGGTCGTCTTGTAGTCGCGCAGGCCGTCGTCATAGGGGAAGGTGACCTCCTCCTCGCCGGTGCCGTAGAGGATCGCCTGCCGCGCCGGCCTCGGGCAGCTTCGCCACGGCGTGTCGAGGGAGAAGCGGTAGTGGCGGGCGAGCGCCTCCAGCGTCTGCAGGTAATAGGGCGAGGAGGTCTTGCCCCACGGCGCGATGGCGTTCTTGCGGAGCGTCAGCGTGTCGTCGGGGACGACCAGCGCCGGCGTCGACGGTGCGCTCGGAGCCGAGGCCGTCGCAGACCGGGCAGGCGCCGTAGGGATTGTTGAACGAGAACAGCCGCGGCTCGATCTCGGGGATGGTGAAGCCGGAGACCGGGCAGGCGAATTTCTCGGAGAAGACGATGCGACTCGGGCCGCTCGCCGTCCCCTGAAAGGGGAGAATCGGGTGAGGGGCCATTTCCCGCGGCGAGGGCGTTGAGCCCCCTCCCTGACCCTCCCCCTTTCAGGGGCGAGGAGACGTCGCGCCACCAGCGCGCCGGCCTTGTCCGTGGACCTTTGCGCGCTTGGCGCGGGCCGCGGCCGTTTTCCTGCTTCCCGCGGAGAGGACGGGGCGAGCGGAATGGTCGGTTTCCTTGCCCGGCGCGGGCGCGGGCGCGTCCGCGAATTCGGCGATGGCGATGCCGTCGGCGAGCTCGAGCGCGGTCTGGAAGGAATCGGCGAGGCGGGTGGCGATGTCGGCGCGCACGACGATGCGGTCGACCACCACCTCGATGTCGTGCTTGATCTTCTTGTCGAGCGCCGGGGCCTCGGCGATCTCGTGGAAGTCGCCGTCGATCTTGACCCGCTGGAAGCCGCGCTTCTGCAGCTCGGCCGAGCTCCTTGCGGTACTCGCCCTTGCGGCCGCGGACGATCGGGGCGAGCAGATAGAGGCGCGTGCCCTCGGGCAGCGCCAGCACCCGGTCGACCATCTGGCTGACGGTCTGGCTCTCGATCGGCAGGCCGGTCGCCGGCGAATAGGGGACGCCGACCCGGGCGAAGAGGAGCCGCATGTAGTCGTAGATCTCGGTGACCGTGCCGACGGTCGAGCGCGGGTTGCGGCTGGTGGTCTTCTGCTCGATCGAGATCGCCGGCGACAGGCCGTCGATCTGGTCGACGTCCGGCTTCTGCATCATCTCGAGGAACTGGCGGGCATAGGCCGACAGCCACTCGACATAGCGGCGCTGGCCCTCGGCATAGATGGTGTCGAAGGCGAGCGACGACTTGCCGGAGCCCGACAGGCCGGTCAGCACGATCAGGCTGTCGCGCGGCAGGTCGAGGTCGACGTTCTTGAGATTGTGCTCGCGCGCCCCGCGGATCGAGATGAACTTGCCCGGGGCGGGCTTGGTCTTGGCCATGGTGCGTGTTGTCCGACGGGGAGGCGCGGCGAGGACCGCCCCCCAAACTTATGCTCTTGGGGCGCGAGACAAGCGCCGGGGCGGATTGTCCCCACGGTTCGGTATGATGCTGACATGCGGGCAACGCGTGGGTGAGTCCGCCGCGGGGGATGCTGCACGGTCCGCGCAGCCGTGTAAAGAACAAAATGGGAACGTAGCCTGGTAGCGACCGGGCCAACAGCGGCATTTGAGACCTTGTGCCATCTCTCGGCCATTGGCCGGGTGTTTTCGATATGCAACTTTTGAGATACTAACCAGCAGAACATAGCTCGACCCGAAAGGAGCTGGCGGTGAGGGCATGCCGCGTCAAGGTAGAAAATTTCAGGGGCATAAAATCTGCGGCGGTGATACTGCCCCAGCATGGTGTGCTGATCGGTGATAACAACACCGGTAAGACGACGATATTAGAAGCGCTCGATTTGGTTCTCGGGCCTGATCGACTTAATCGTCAGCCGCCCATCAACGAGCACGACTTTTTCCGGGGCGTCTATCTTCTCAAGCCCACCGCGCCTCCCGCCGAAGTAGCGGAGGCGGTTGAAGGTGATGGCGAGGCGGTGCCACCGGCGGAGGAAGTCTTCGCCGAACCACCTAGGATCGAGATCGAGGTGACGGTCGCCGACCTCACCGAGGAGCAGAAGGGGAAATTCGGGGACTATATTGAGTTTTGGGATGGGGCGACGGACACCTTCTACGACGAGCCAAATCCGGCCGGCGTGGATGCCGCCGCCATCACCGAAGCGCTCCGCGTCACGTTCCTCGGCTGGTACGACGCCGAGGAGGACGATTTCGAGGGGAAGACCTATTTCACCCGCAGCCTGATCGAGGGCGACCGGCCGGAGTTGTTTTCCAGGAGGCACAAGCAGGTATGCGGCTTCCTGTACCTGCGCTCCCTTCGCACAGGTTCGCGCGCCCTGAGCCTGGAGCGGGGCAGTCTGCTCGACATCATCCTGCGCCTTAAAGAAGTCAGGCCGCAGATGTGGGAGGCCACACTCGGTACCTTGGCCGGCATCTCGGTCGCGAGCGATCCGGAGCTCGGCATCTCTCCCGTACTGGAGAGCATCAACACCGCGCTGAAGAAGTACGTACCGAAAGAGTGGGGGGTTGAGCCCCATCTTAAGGTCTCTAATCTCACTCGCGAGCACCTGCGGCAGGTGATCACGGCCTTCATCGCAACGGGTGATGGAGACCATGCGGCGCCGTTCTACCGACAGGGCACGGGCACCATCAATATGCTCGTCCTGTCAATGCTGTCCCAGATCGCCCAGGACAAACAGAACGTGATATTCGCCATGGAGGAGCCCGAGACGGCAATCCCGCCATACGCGCAGAAGCGCATCGTTCACGAAGTGAGGAAGCTCGCGTCCCAGACGCTCTTCACGTCCCACTCTCCCTATGTGCTGGAGGAGTTCGCAGTCGAGGAGACCTTGGTGCTCGGGCGCGATGGAGAAGGATTCCTGGGACAAAAGGCCATCTCCCTTCCGCAGAATGTTAAGCTGAAACGGTATCGGCAGCAGTTTCGCACCCGCTTTTGCGAAGGACTGCTCGCCCGCCGTGTTCTTGTGGCGGAGGGTGCCACGGAAACCTCGGCCTTTCCCGTCGCGTGTCGTCGCCTTGCCGAGCTTAAATCCGATACCTACGCATCCCTTGAGGCGCTCGGCGTTTGCATCGTTGATGCCGGCGGCGAGACGGAAATCCCAGGTATGGCAAAGCTCTACCGAGACCTCGGGAAACGGACCTTCGCGATCTGCGACAAGCAGAGCGACGCGAAAGAGGCCCTCATCAAGGCGCAGGTCGAGTTTCTCTTAATGCACGAGGAAAAAGGCTTTGAGGCCATGGTGATGAAGGGCACCACAGAGGCAGCCTTGACGCGGTTCGCCAAGCTGATCGACTGGCCCCAAGACTTGGCTCAGAAATATCCTGATCCAGGGGCGCAGGCCGCCGCCGCCCTAACGGACTATTTCGCTAGGTCGAGGGGGAACTGGGGCATCGCCGATTTTCTCGCGCAATGCAGCGAGGCGGAGATTCCCCCATGGCTCCGGGATGCGGCGATCAAATTGAAGGATGCCTGTCTCTCCCGCCTCTGCGGATGGCGGCCAATCTGCCGCGCCTGCCGCTGCAGAGGAGCACCAGGAAACAGCCGTCCATGGAACTGACTGAGGGGCAACGGGACGTCATGGAGGCGGGCGGCCATCTGCTCGTCACAGGCGGGCCGGGGTCCGGTAAGACCACCATCGCCATCCTCAAGGCGGCGCAGATTGCCGCGCAGGACCTTCGCCCCGGTCATAAGATCCTGTTCCTCAGCTTTGCCCGTGCGACGGTCTCCCGCGTGGTCGAGGCGATCGAGTACGAGCAGCAGATTCCACCCGCACAGAAGCGCCTCATCGATGTCGAAACGTACCATTCGTTCTTCTGGCGCATCCTGAAGGCCCACGGCTATCTGATCGGCCTACCGCGCCGACTCTTCATTCTCACGCCACCCGGGGAGGCCATCGCGCTCTCTGCCGCCCGGTCGGACTTCCCCGTCCGGAATCTCACGGACGGGCAAAAGGTAGCGAAAAAGGCAGCGGAAGAGGCCGAACGCGCGCGCCTCGCAATGCAAGACGGCCGCGTGTGCTTTGACCTCTTCGCCCCCTATGTGGGCGACCTTCTTCACGGCGGCGTGCGGATCCGAAGCCTGTACGCCAGCATGTACCCCGTCATTATCCTCGATGAGTTCCAGGACACCAACGAAGCCCAGTGGCGTGTCGTCCAGGCACTGGGCAAGGTCTGCCGCCTGATCGCCTTGGCGGACCCGGAGCAACGCATTTACGACTGGATCGGCGCTGATCCTGCCCGCCTCGACCATTTCCGGGAAGCCTTCAGGCCGACGGAAGTGGACCTGAGCACCGACAATCACCGCAGCGCCGGAACCGAGATCGTTCTCTTCGGCAACGACGTGCTCACCGGAAAATTCCGCCAGGATTCTTACAAAGGCATCAACCTCGATATCTTCGACCCGTTTCCCGATCCCGCGATGACCAAGCTGGTAACGACGGTTTACGCGGCACGGAAGCGTCTCGTGGATGCGGGTATCGTCAACTGGTCGCTGGCCATCCTAGTGCCGACAAAGAAGATGACACGCTTGGTATCCGATGCGTTACGCCGGCCACCTGCCGGAATGACCGACGTGACTCACTCGGCAGCTATCGAGCTGGAGGGTGCCATTTTGGGAGCGGAGATCATCGCAGTTCTCATGCAGCCAGCCGATGACCGCCAGTTCGGCCAGTTCATCGAACTGATGTGCGGCTATTATCAGGGTAAGGGCGGCGATGAGCCAACACAGAGTGCGCTCAAGGAAGCCGCAAATATCCGCAAAGCCTACGATGAGTGGCTAGCCTGTCAGGCGGCGGGCAAGGCCATCCGTAGGAACAGTATCCTTGTCAAGGTGATTGCCGTCTACGAGCAGGCCCGTGCCCTCGTGCTGACGGGCGACCCCGACAAAGACTGGCGGGCCATGCGGCGGGTTCTGTGGGAGGGGGACTGCACCCGCCTCAAGGAGATTGCACTGGAAGTCCGCAATCTCCGCATCCTAGAACGCGGAACTCATCTTCGTCAGGGGTTGTCCCAGGATTGGCGCGACAATGGCGGCTATCGCAATGCTCTGGCCATCACGCGGCAGGCCTTCATTCAAGAGCACTTCTCGACGACCTCGAAGCCCGAGTCTGGTGTCGTGGTGATGAATATGCACAAGGCCAAGGGGAAGCAGTTCGACGAGGTCATCATCTTTGAAGGCTGGCCGATCAAGCGCAAGGGGCAGCCGCCCTACAATGCCGACAGGATCGTGCGCTTCAATTCCGGGGACCAGATCGACGATCAGGCGCGGCAGAATTTCCGGGTGAGCGTGACCAGGGGCAAACGGCGGACTACCATTTTGACCCCTAGAGGCGATCCTTGCGTGCTTCTTCTTGCCTGACCGACTCGTGCTAGCCTGATGCCCAGGACGATTTGGCAGGAGAACCGCCCGTTGCGGTTGACGATGCTCCCTCTGATCCTTGCGGTCATGGGTCTTGGTTGCGGGTTCGTCGCCGTCGCTGGCGGCGGAGCCCCTGGACATACCGGACTGGCTGCAGGCGCATGTCGGCACGGGGGAGGGCCAGATCGCGCCGGTGGTCTTGCAGCGGGCGCGCGCCCTTCACCATCGGAAGGTCAGCGAAGGCGCGGTCCACAATGCCTGCTACTTCGCCATGGACGCGACGCGGCCCAGCACGTCGCGCGGATGGCGCGCCGGGCCGCCGGTTCTACATCATCTGCGAGGCGGACCAGTCGTTCCGCGCGGTTTCGTCCGGCTATGGCAACGGGCGGAAGCTGCAGCCGCGGCGAATTTCTCGAACGGCCGGGAATGCGCGCAGAACTTCAGCAACGCGGAAGGGTCCAAGCTGACCATGGGCGGGGCCTATGTGACGGCCGAACCGAGGACGTCGTTCAAGGGCTACACCACCCTGTCGGGCAAGAAGACGCCGTTCCTCCGCACCTTCCTGCAGTTCGAGGGCGAGGGCGAGACGGCCAACGCCAGGGAGCGGGAAATCGGCGGGCATCCGGCGGCCTATGTGAAGTGGCAGTGCCGCTACAAGAACCCGGACAGCCCCTATGCCGACGAGGAGGGCTACGTTCCCTACGGCAGCCTGGTGAACTACACCGGCGGCCGCAGCAACGGCTGCACATCCTGGTCGCCGTCCGATGTCCGAGGAGATCCTCGCGATGGTCGCAGGACAACCCGACGACGCTCTACATCTATCCCGAATCCGGCGACATCGACGCCGTCGCGCATGCGGTGAAGGACCGCGACGGTCCCTGTCGGACGCCGGGCTCTACTGGAACGCGACGTGCCTGCGGCGCCATCGGCGCGCCCAAGTTCTGGCCCAAGGCGAACGCTCGAGCCGATCATCGACGCATGGCGGGCGTCCCTGCCGCCAGGCGCCGCCGGGGCAATTGCCGATCTGCCGGTGACGGGGCGGACGCGAGGTCTCGGCCGCGCGCGATCGCGCGTCACCGGCCGTTCCCCCGATGACGCCGCTGCGATAGGCCAATCGCCGATCGACGTGACGCAGGTGGCGAGAGACCTCCTCTCGGCCTCCCCTTTCAGGGGGAGGAGGCGCCTCCAGGGCCGACGCAACGGACCTGCGGCATCGGCCGCGGGTGGCATCGCCAATCCCGACGCGTCCCTCCCCCTGAAAGGGGGAGGACAGGAGGGGGCCTCAAACCCAAGCCCATTCAACCTGTTCGGAATGTACTCTAGCATGGGCCGAACCCCGCAGCTTCGGACGGCCCTCCCATGAAAAACATCGGCTTCCTCTCCTTCGGTCACTGGACCCCGTCGCCGCAGTCGGAGACGCGGTCGGCGTCGGATGCGCTTCTGCAGTCGATCGAGCTGGCGGTGGCGGCGGAGGAGCTCGGCGCCGACGGGGCGTATTTCCGGGTGCATCATTTCGCCCGGCAGCTCGGCTCGCCGTTTCCGCTGCTGGCGGCGTGCGGGGCGCGGACCAGTCGCGGATCGAGCTCGGCACGGCGGTCATCGACATGCGCTACGAGAACCCGCTCTACATGGCGGAGGACGCCGGCGCGGCCGACCTCATCGCCGGCGGGCGGCTGCAGCTCGGCATCTCGCGCGGCTCGCCGGAGCAGGTGATCGACGGCTACCGCTATTTCGGCTTCGCGCCGCCGGAGGGGATGGACGACGCGCGCCATGGCGCGGCAGAAGACCGAGGTCTTCCTCGAGGTGCTCAAGGGCGAGGGCTTCGCCGAGCCGAACCCGCGGCCGATGTTCCCCAACCCGCCGGGGCTGCTGCGGGTCGAGCCGCATTCGGAGGGGCTGCGGGAGCGCATCTGGTGGGGCTCGGCGACCAACGCCACCGCCGAATGGGCGGCGAAGCTCGGCATGAACCTGCAATCGTCGACCCTGAAGTTCGACGAGACCGGCGAGCCGTTCCACGTCCAGCAGGCGAAGCAGATCCGCGCCTATCGCGCCGCCTGGGCGGCGGCCGGGCATGCGCGCGAGCCCGCGCGTCTCGGTCAGCCGCTCGATCTTCGCGCTCGTCGACGACCGCGACCGCATGTATTTCGGGCGGAGCGGCGAGAGCCGAGGACCAGATCGGCATGATCGACGAGAACACGCGGGCGATCTTCGGCCGCTCCTTCGCCGCCGAGCCGGACAGGCTGATCGACGAACTGAAGGGCGACGAGGCGATCGCCGAGGCCGACACGCTGCTCCTCACCGTGCCGAACCAGCTCGGCGTCGACTACAACGCCCACGTCATCGAGGCGATCCTGACCCACGTCGCGCCGGGGCTCGGCTGGCGCTGAGGCGGGCCGGGTAGGGCGGGGGGCGATCGAGACGGCGACAGGCCGTCGATCCGGTCGACGCCCGGCTTCTGCATCATCTCGAGGAACCGGCGGGCATAGGCCGACAGCGACTCCGTGCAGAGGAACTAGCCTTCCGCCAGTCCCGCCAGCCGAAGCCCATCGAGCATCGCCTCCACGCGCGCGTTCTCCGGCTGGGCGGCCTTTATGCGCGCCACCGTGACCTCAGGCGCAAGCGCCAGGAGTCTCAGGCGCCAACGGCTCGCTTCCTGCATCAATCCAAGCTTTGCGTTGGCCGCGATGAGTATCCAGTAGGTGGGTTGGTAGTCCGAACTCAAGGCAAGTGACTTCTGCGCCCATTCCACGGCCTCCCCGCACTTGCCCTTCGCCAGTTGGGCGTGGGCAATTCCGGTGAAAGCGACATAGGCACCCGGGCTCGCCGGGCTCAGCTTCACCGCGCGGTGCAGACATGCGAGCGCGTCGTCGAGATTTCCGCAATGGAGGTAACCGATGCCGGCGCACATCAGGACGCGGAACTGATTCGGATTGGCCTCGGTCGCGCGCCGGAGTGTGGCCAGCCCGAGTTCATACTCGGCGTTCGCATGGATCAAGGCGAGCCCGCACGTCGCGATTACTGATGCGTCGCCGTGGGCATTCGCAAGCCCGCGGCGGGCGAGATTGATGCAGGCGGATCTATCGTCGGCTGTAAGCGGCGGCCACCCGATCACAAGCCCTCGCTCAAGCACGCGCGCGGCCTCGGCGAGGAATATGCCGTTGTCTGGTTCAATTGCGGTGGCTTTCACGAGGAGCGTGTAGGCGGCCGCATTCGCTTTCGGATTGCCGGCACGGAACCTGGGGAGCGCCTGAAGGTAGAGGTCGTAGGCCTCGATGCTCCCGGGGCGCTCTCGCTTGGACCGCTCGATCTCTGCTTCTCTGATCTCCGGCTCGACGACGGCGGCGACGCTTTCCGTGATCCGGTCCTGGACCTCGAAGACATCCTTGACGTCGCCGTCGAAGCGATCCGCCCAGAGGTGCGCGCCCGAGCCCGCGTCGATGAGCTGGGCGGTGATCCTGAGGCGGTCGCCGGCGCGCCGCACGCTCCCCTCCAGGACATAGCGCACCCCGAGGTCCCGCGCGACCTCCCGGACATCGACGGCGCGGCCTTTGTAGACGAAGGAGGAGTTGCGAGCGATCACCGCAAATGACCTGAAGCGGCTGAGCGCGGTGATGATGTCCTCGGCGACGCCATCCGCGAAGTAATCCTGCTCGGGATCGCCGGACATGTTGTCGAAGGGAAGGACCGCAACCGAAGGCGGCAAGGTCGCGGGCGGAGATGCGGGCTTCGCCCCATCGAGGCGCACGATCTCACCAACGAAGCGGTAGCCGACCCGCGGCACGGTGACGATCCACTCGCCGCCGTTCGGCCCCGGTCCAAGCACCTTCCGAAGCGACGCGATCTGGACGGTGAGGTTGCCCTCCTCGACGGCGAGGCCCGGCCAAGCCGCGTCGGTCAGCTCCGACTTGCTCAGGACCTTCTCGGGCTCTCTCGCAAACGCGGTCAGGAGAAGCATCCCGCGGTGGCTTACCCGAACCGGCGCGCCGTCGCGGAGAAGCGCCCCCACCTCGCCATCGAGCACGAACGGACCGAATTTGAAGCGTTCCGACATCGGTAGGGATAGTAGCGGCTTTGCAGCTTTTTGGAACTTTTCAGCCACCCTTAATTACGGCCCGCCCCGCTCTTGGCAAGTTCGCGGCGCGGCAGGGAATCGCTCCGTTCCGAGGAGGCGCGGAGAAATCGCCCGCAATGCCCTTGCGTGCGCGATGGGGGACGGCCGGGAGGCCGGATCACGACATGGCGGTCTTCAATCCAGCCAACCCGAACGCGTCCGTCAGCACGGGTCCCCTCTTGACGTGGACCGGCACCGCCATCGCCACGATCAATACCGACGGCACGCTGGCCTCGGTCTCCAATGCGGGATCGACCATCAACCTCATTTACGTTGGTTCCGGGCTGACGGCGGCGGGCAATGTTCCGACCGGAGGCACCTTCACGCAAATCATTGCGGACGGGATGGGGACGCTCTCCGGGATCAGTCCGGCGAACAACTTTGCCGACATCGTCAACAACTCCGCTTTTCACATCCTCGACGGAGACGACACGATCAACGGCAGCACGGTAAGCGACGGCTTTTTGTTCGGCGGCTTCGCCGGCAACGATACGCTCGACGGCAAGGGCGGCGGCGACGAATTTGCGATCTCGAATCGGGCGGGGATTCCGGCGCTGACGATCAAAGGCGCTCCCGGCGTCACCGACACGCTCTTCGTCTTCCCCAACCTCTTCGACACAGGGGCGACGCAGATCGACCTGCGCGGGTCGACGCTGACCAGCATCGACAAGATCGTGCTGACGGACGGCACCGGCGCGACCATCAATTCGAGCCAGCTCGGCAGCGGAAATCTCGAGCACCGCCTCCATCGCGGCCGCCGCCGGGGCAGGCGACTTCGCCATCCTCAAGGACACCAATGGCGGCGCACTCGACGTGTCGGGTCTCGACGTCCAAAACCTTGTAAAATTGAAGGTGTGGGGCAGCACGTCCGGGGAGACCCTTGTCGGCGGCGGCCACTCGGAAACGTTCATTCCGGGCGCCGGCATCGACACCGTCAACGCCGGCGGCGGCGACGACACGATCTTCCTTGCCGGCAACGAGAGTGAGTTCGACACGATCAACGGCGGCCCTGGCGTTGACCGGGTGTTTTCGTTTGACGGCGAGGCCCTCGTCCTGAACGGTTTCAATGCCGCCGCGGCGTCGATCGAGATCTGGCGCGACGACGTGGACGGAAATGCGTCGGGGAACGTGTTCGACTTTCGCGGCCTGACCATGCCTGACACCCCGGGGGCCACCTTCACCGTTTACGGCCACGGCGGCGGCGACACCGTCTTTGCCCCGAGCTTCGGTATCGAGATGCGCGGCCAGGAAGGCAACGACGTCCTGAACGGCGGCGACGGGAAGGACATTTTCTACGGGGGAACCGGCACCGATACGATGAACGGGGGCGGCGGCAACGACACCTTTTTCCTGGCCGGCACGGCCGACGAGTTCGACACAGTCAACGGCGGCGCCGGCATCGACACGGTGGACACCGCGTCATCGCCCGTTGTCGTCTACCTCAACGGCTTCGATGCAGGCGCCGCGTCGATCGAGGTGTGGGATGGTGACGTCCGCGGCAACAACAGCGCGAACGTGTTCGACTTTCGCGGCGTCAGCACGACCGGCTTCACGGTCCGGGCAGGGGGCGGCGGCGACATCGTCTTCGCGCCGAGTGCCGGCCTCGATATGCGCGGCGAGGAAGGCAACGACGTCCTCACCGGAGGCAACGGGACGGACACTTTCTACGGGGGACCCGGCACCGACACGATGAAGGGCGGTGGCGGCAACGATGTTTTCGTCCTCACCGGCAGCGAGGACGAGTTCGACACGATCAAGGGCGGGGCGGGAACGGACTATCTGGTCAGTTCCGGGGACGGAGATGGCGATCCGCCCGTCCTGAACGGATTCCAGCGCGAAATCCGCATCGATCGAGGGCTGGGCATTAACCGGCATCCTTGGCAACGCCGCGGATAACGCCTTCGACCTTCGCGGAATAACGGAGATAGCCCCCGGGGCGTTCATCGCCGTGGGCGGCGCCGGCGGCGACGACACGATCACCGGATCAAAATTCGACGATCTACTCGGTGCCTTCGACGACGATCCGGCATCGGACACCGGCAACGACGTCGTCTCAGGCGAAGGCGGCAACGACACTCTCGGCGGCGGCCTCGGGGCCGACATCCTCAACGGCGGCGATGGCGACGACGGGATGATCGGCAACGGCGGGCCAGACACGCTGACTGGCGGCCCCGGAGACGATGCCTTCTACTTCGCCGCCACGAGCGACAGCCCGAAGAAGAAGGCGCTGCGCGACACCATCACGGACTTCGAGGCCAAGGCCGACAAGATCGATCTGTCCTTCATCGACGCCAACGTCGGCAAGGACGGCGACCAGAAGTTCAAGTTCGTCAAGAAAGAAGGCGGTGCGTTCAAGAACAAGCCGGGCAGCGTCATCTGGGAGCAGATCGACAAGCACGGCGCCGCCAAGGATATGACCGTGATCTATGCCGACACCAACGGTGACCACAAGGCCGACATGGCGATCCAGCTCAAGGGGCTGATCCACCTGCACCACAGCGACTTCGTGCTGTGAGCGGCGGCGGAACTCAGGCCGGCAAGGCCGGCATCGACCATTTGAGGCCGGGGAAGCGGGCGAAGTCGCGGTCGAGCGTGATCCACTCGCAGCCCCATTCGATGGCGAGCGCGGCGTACCAGGCATCGGTGAGGTCTGGGCCACGGACCTCGGCGTCCTTACATAACCGGCGAAAATCTCCCAGTGACGCTCGCCCGGCTCGACGACCTCGCTATTCGGCGTTGCAAGGAGATGGTCGCAAAAACGAAAAGCCTCTTCCAGCGTGCTCGGCTGCCGATGGCTGCGCTGGTTGGTGGTGATGCGAATGACCGCGGCAAGTGCGAGAGGAGAAATCCCGAAAGCCGAGTCGCCGTCGACAATCGACTGAAGCCATCCAAGGCAGAGAGAATGCTGCGCCGTGTCCTGTCGAAATGCGTAGATGAGGACGTTTACGTCCGGGAGGACCATCAAAACCGCTTCATCCGCTCGAGATATTCGAGGTCGTCCATCTCCTGGAGCGCCGAGTCGTCAGTCAAGTCGATGCCGGGCATGACGCCACCGGTCGCGTTGCTGACGGGAATTGGTCTGCGGACTGGCCTTGTTCCCCGACGGCCACCATTGACCACCAGCCGCAAACCGTCCTCGATCAGCGCGGTCAACGTCCGCCCCTCCGCGGCGGCCTTGCGGCGGGCGCGGTCGAGAAGGTCGCTGGGAAGACGGACGGTGGTGCGCTCGATCATATGTCAAGACATATGGGGCATATGTCGGTATGTCAACGCGGCGGGAGCCACAACATGAGCAAGGCGGTGCGGTCCTGGCTCACGGAATGACCAATTCGATCAGGAACGGGCCCGGCCGGCGGTTTGCCTGGACGAAAAGAGTCGGCCAGGGCTTCCATGGTCTCGGCGCGGGCAGCCTCGACGCCGAAGCCGCCGGCGATCCTGAGCCAGTCGAGATCGGGATTGCCGAGGTCGAAAAGGCTGCGCGCGGCGGGACCGGATCGCCGCGCCCATCTGGCGCATCTCGTCCTCGAGGATGGCGTATTTGCGGTTGGCGAGGATCACGGTGGTCACCGCCAGCCGCTCGCGCGCCTGCGTCCAGAGCGCCTGGATGGTGTAGAGGGCGGAGCCGTCGGCCTCGAGGTTGATGACGCGGCGGCCGGGCGCCCCGATCGCGGCGCCGGTGGCGAGCGGCAGGCCGTCGCCGATCGCGCCGCCGACCAGGCGGAGACAGTCGTGCGGCGGCGCGTCGGCCATCGCCGCGATAGAAGCCGAAGCCGAAGGTCACGCCCTCGTCGACGACGATCGCCTGTTCGGGCAGGAGGGCGGCGAGGGTCTCGGCGACCGCCGTCCGGGTCACCGCACCCGTGGCCGGCGCCGGCGTCCGGCGCAGCGGGCGGTTTCAGCATCGGCGCGCCGAGCCGCGTCGGCGAGGCGGGCGAGCGCGTCGGCGCTGTCTTCGCTCGGGCCGGGCGAGGCGCGTGCACCGCCGCCTCGGCCGGCGCGAGGCGGCCCGGCTTGCCGGGATAGGCGAAGAAGGCGACGGGATCGTCGGCGCCGACGAGGATGAGGTGCCGGACGCCGCCGAGCGCGGCGAGCGCGGCATCGACCGCGTAGGGCAGCCGCTCGACGGCAAGCGCCCCCGGCCGCGCTCGATCCGGGCGGGGAAGGTCTCGGCCGAGCAGACGCGCGCCGGTCGCGGCGGCGATACGGTGGGCGGCGGCGAGCGGCACGGCGCGGAGCGCATCGCCGCCGAGAAAGAGCACGGCCGGCTCGCCGGAGCGGAGGATACGCGCGACCTCCGTCGACCGTGCCTTCCGGTCGACCGGCGCCGGCGGCACGCGGAGCGGCCCTGGACGACGCCGCCTTCGCCCCACGAGGCATCCGAGGGCAGGATCAGGGTGGCGACGCCGCCCGGCGCGGTGGTCGCGGCGCGCACCGCCTCGGCGGCGTACTCGCCGACGGCCTGCGGCGTCGTGGCGGTGCGCACCCAGACCGAGACGCGGCCGCGCCCAGCCTTCGGCGTCGGCGGCGAGCGGCGGGTCGAGCGGCGGTGGTAGGTCGCCTGGTCGCCGACGATGTTGACGAGCGGCGAGCGGGCCGCGGCGGGCGTTGTGGAGATTGGCGAGGCCGTTGGCGAGGCCGGGCCCGCAGTGCAGCAGCGTCGCCGCGGGCTTGCCGGCCATCCGCGCATAGCCGTCGGCGGCGCCGGTGGCCACGCCCTCGAAGAGGCCGAGGACGCAGCGCATGCCGGCGACGCGGTCGAGCGCCGCGACGAAGTGCATCTCGCTGGTGCCGGGATTGGCGAAGCAGGTGTCGACGCCGCAGGCGAGCAGGGTGCGGACGAGGCTTTCGGCGCCGTTCATTTGTGACGATCCGTCGACTGGAGCGAGGGTCAGAGGAACCGGATGATCCGGCAAAAGTCGCCGGCGCGAGCCGGCGCGGCGTGCGGCGGGCGGATCAGCAGGCAATCGGCGGCCGCGAGCGTCGACAGCATGGAGCTGTCCTGCACGGCAAAGGGGGTCACCCGCGGCAGGCCGCCGCCGGCTGGCGGCGAGGCGCGCGCGGACATAGTCCTGGCGGCCATCATTGGCGGGGAGATCGACGCGCGAGCACCGCCGGCTCGGCCGGGTCGCGCTACGGCGTGCCGAGCAGGGCCGCGATCGAGCGGCGGCAGGAACAGGAGACCGCAGACCAGTGCCGAGACCGGATTGCCGGGCAGGCCGAGAACGCGCACCGGCGCCGCGCCGATCGGCGAGCCGGCCGAACATCAGCGGCTTGCCCGGCCGCATGGCGATCCGCCAGAAATCGAGGCGCATCCCGGCGGCTTCCAGCGCCGTCCGGGCGAGGTCGTGCTCGCCGACCGAGGCGCCGCCGAGCGTGACGATGACGTCGGCGGGCAGGTCCTTCGCCGCGCCGGATCGCCGCCGCGATCGCGCGCGGCATCGTCATGGACGATGCCGAGGTCGATCGCCGTCGCCGCCGAGGGCAGCCGACGAGGGCGGCGACGCCGAGCCCGTTCGAGGCGACGATCTGGTCGGGGCCCGGTTCGCCCCGGGCGGCACCAGCTCGTCGCCGGTGGCGATCATCGCGACCACGCGGCCGGCGGCGGACCGGAAGGGCGGCATGGCCCATGGCGGCGGCGAGCGACGACGGCGCGCAAGTCGAGCTGCGTGCCGGCGCGAGCAGGACGTCGCCGGCGGCGAAATCGAGCCCGGCGCGGCGGATGTGCCGGCCCGGCTGCGACGCCTTCGCGGACGCGGATCGCGGCGTCGCCGCGGCTCGGCGTTCTCCTGGATCAGGATCGGCGTCGGCGCCCTCCGGAACCGGCGCGCCGGTGAAGATGCGCACCGCCTCGCCGGGCGCCGACTGTGCCGGCGAAGCGATGCCCGGCGGCGCGCCATGCCGATGACGCGAAGGGTCGCGTCCGGCGACGGCGTCCGCCGCCCGAACCGCGTAGCCGTCCATGGCCGAGGCGGGGAAGGGCGGCTGGGTCCGCTCGTGCCGGCAAGATCGTTCGGCGAGGACTCGTCCGGCCGCATCGCCGAGCGGGACGGTCTCGGCCTCGACCGGAGCAACGCCGGAAACGAGCGGGCGATCGCCTCATCGACCGGGATCAGGCTCATTCGTCCCTCGGCCGCCAATGGCCGGACCGGCCGCCCCGCTTTCTCGACGAGCCGGACGCCGGTGATCGCCATGCCGCGGTCGATCGCCTTCGCCATGTCGTAGATGGTGAGGCAGGCGACCGAGACGGCGGTCAGCGCCTCCATCTCGACGCCGGTCCGGCCGGCGACCTTGGCGGTCGCGCTGACCTTGAGCCCGGGCAGGTCGTCGAACGGCTCGATCTCGACGTCGACGCTGGCAAGGCCGAGCGGATGGCAGAGCGGGATCAGCTCATGGGTCCGCTTGGCGGCCATGATGCCGGCGATCCGCGCCGTGGCGATGACGTCGCCCTTCTTGGCGTTCCGGCGCGGATCGCGTCGAGCGTCGCGGGCCGCATGGTCACGGTGCCTTCGGCGACGGCGACGCGGCTGGTCACCGCCTTGTCCGACGACATCGACCATGCGGGCGGCGCCGGTCTTGTCGAGGTGGGTGAGGCTTCGCCCTGGCCATCGGCGGAGGTCAGGCCGAGACCGTGACGCCGAGGAGCCGCGCCGTCGCGGCGGCGACGTCGGCCTCGCGCATCAGGCTCTCGCCGACGAGGATGGCGTTGACGCCGGCGGCGCCGAGGCGGCGGACGTCGGCGGGCGTGAAGATGCCGCTCTCGCCGACCGCGATGCGCTCGCGCGGCACCAGCGGCGCGAGACGCTCGCTGACGGCAAGCGTCGTCTCGAAGGTATGGAGGTCGCGGTTGTTGATGCCGATCAGCCGCGACGACAGGCGGAGCGCGCGGTCGAGCTCGGCCTCGTTGTGGACCTCGACGAGCACGTCCATGCCGAGGCCGTGGGCGGTCTCGCTCCAGCGCCTCGGCCTCGACGTCGCCGACGCCGGCCATGATGACCAGGATGCAGTCGGCGCCGAGCGCGCGGGCTTCGTGCACCTGGTACGGCTCGTAGAGGAAATCCTTGCGCAGCACGGGGAGGGCGACGGCGGCGCGGGCGGCGACGAGATAGCCGGGCGCGCCCTGGAAGAAGGGCGCGTCGGTGAGCACCGACAGGCAGGTCGCGCCGCCCTCGGCATAGGCGCGGGCGAGCGCCGGCGGGTCGAAATCGGCGCGGATCAGGCCCTTCGACGGGCTCGCCTTCTTGATCTCGGCGATGAGCGCGGTGCGGCCGGCGCCGGCCGCCGCCTCGATCGCGGCAATGAAGCCGCGGGGCGGCGGCGCGGCGCGGGCGCGGCGCTCCATCTCGGCGGACGGGACGGCGGCCTTGGCGGCGGCGATCTCGGCGCGTTTCTTGGCTTCGATCTTGTTGAGGATGTCGGTCATGGAGTTTCCGACTGTCATCCCCGCGAAAGCGGGGACCCAGTAAATGACGCCGAGTTCTTATTCTGAACCGACAGTGGATACTAGACCATCGATTCCTAGAAACGGATCAGTTGAAGGGGGATTTTGTCAGGACTCGCTGCGCGGTAGCCTGAATTGTGATTTGCAAGACGAGGCTGACGATCATGACGGCGAAACGGCGGGTTCTGGCATTGGCGATTTCGGATGAGGACGTGGTGCGGCTGAGCGCGATTGCCCGCTCGCGGACGGAATTGGCCAGTCGGGTGGAGAGGGCACGGATGCTTCTTGCCTATCGCGACGACCCGTCGTTCTTTGCGGTGGGCCGGGGATTGGGCGTGCATCATCAGACGGTCCAGCGTTGCATCGAACGCGCGATTGCTGATGGCGCGATGGCCGCCCTCGCTGACCGCCCGCGTCCCGGCAGGGAACCAACGATCACGAGCGAGGCCAAGGCTTGGCTGGTCTCGCTGGCCTGCTGCAAGGCGAAGGCGTTGGGTTATCCGCACGAGCTGTGGACGACGGCGTTGTTGGCTCGCCACGCGCGGGAGCATGGCCCGGCGGCGGGACACGATTGCCTCGCCAGGCTGGCGCAGGGAACCGTGTGCAAGATCCTCGACCGACAGGCGGTGAAGCCGCACAAGCTGCGTTACTACCTCGAACGCCGTGATCCCGAGTTCGAGGCGAAGATGGCCGAAGTGCTGTGCGTCTACCGCGAAGTTGCCATCCTGAAGGAGACTGCCGCCGCGGCATTGGAGCCGAGCAAGCCGGTGGCGGTTGTCTCCTATGACGAGAAGCCCGGTATCCAGGCCATCGCGACCACGGCACCCGATTTGCCGCCTCAGCCAGGCCGATATTCGAGCTTCGCCCGCGATCATGAGTACCGGCGCCTGGGGACGCTCAGCCTGCTGGCCGGCATCGATCTCCTCACCGGTCGCGTCCATGCTCTGGTCAAAGATCGCCATCGCAGCCGCGAGTTTGTCGAGTTCCTCAAGCTCCTCGATGCCACCTATCCGGTCGACACCGCGATCAGGCTGATCCTCGACAATCATTCCGCCCATATCTCGAAAGAGACCAAAGCCTGGATTGCCGCCCAGCCAGCCGGCCGCTTCACGTTTACCTTCACACCTAAGCACGGTTCCTGGCTCAATCTGATCGAGGGCTTCTTCTCCAAGCTCGCCCGCTCGGTTCTTCGACATATCCGGGTCGCCTCGAAACACGAACTCAAGGATCGCATCCTGGCCGGCATCGACGACATCAATCGACATCCCGTCGCCCACACCTGGTCCTACCTCCTCAACACGGCCGCATGATTATGATTCGAACCTTGGAAACGATGGTCTAGGTTCCCGCTTTCGCGGGAATGACAGGTGGTGGAGTAGGCAAAGCGAAGTACATCACGCATTGGACACCGCCACGAGCAGGTCGAGCCGGTCGCGGGCCTTGCCCGAGTCGATGACAGCGGCGGCGAGGCGGGCGCCCTCGGCGAGGCCGGCGGCGCGGCCGGCGACGACCAGCGCCGCCCCGGCGTTGAGGAGGACGGTGTCGCGATAGGCGCTCGCCTCGCCGGCGAGGACGGCGCGGAGCGCTTCGGCGTTGTGCGCGGCGTCGCCGCCGCGGATCGCCTCGGCCGGCGACACGGCGAGGCCGGCGTCGGCGGGGGCGACGGTGAAGACGGTGACGCTGCCGTTGTCCAGGGCGGCGACCGTCGTCTCGCCGGCGGGGGAAATCTCGTCGAAGCCGCCGGCGCCATGCACGACCCAGGCCCGCTCGGCGCCGAGAGTGCCGAGGACACGGGCGAGCGGCTCGACCCAGGCCGGCGAGAAGACGCCGATCAGGTAGCGCTTGACGCTCGCCGGATTGGAGAGCGGACCGATCAGGTTGAAGACGGTGCGGAAGCCGAGCTCGGAGCGGGCCGGGCCGACATGGCGCATCGCCGAATGATGGGCCGGCGCGAACATGAAGCCGATGCCGGCCTCGCGGATGCAAGCCGCGATCGCCTCGGGCGGCAAGTCGATCTTGACGCCGAGCGCGACGAGGGTGTCGGCGGCGCCCGACTTCGAGGAGAGCGCCCGGTTGCCGTGCTTGGCGACCGGCACGCCGGCGCCGGCGACGACGAAGGCGGCGGCGGTCGAGATGTTGTAGCTGCCGGTGGCGTCGCCGCCGGTGCCGACGACGTCGATGGCGCCTTCCGGCGCCTCGACCCGGATCATCTTGGCGCGCATCGTGGCGACCGCGCCGGCGATCTCGTCGACGGTCTCGCCGCGGAGGCGAAGGCCGGTGAGGAAGCTCCCGATCTGCACCGGCGTCGCCTCGCCGGACATGATCACGTCGAAGGCCTCCTCGGCCTCGGCGCGGGTGAGCGTTTCGCCTGCCGCCACCTTGCCGATGATGGCCTTGAGGTCGGCATGGTCAGGCCACCGCCGGTTCGGCGCGCTGGCGCGCGTTCCAGTCGGCGGCGAGGTCGAGGAAGTTCTTCAGGACCTGGTGGCCGTTCTCGGAGGCGATCGATTCGGGGTGGAACTGGACGCCGTGGACGGGGTGGGTCTGGTGCATCACGCCCATGATCACGTCGTCGTCGGCGCTCGCGGTCACCTCCAGCGTCGGCCGGCAGGCTGTCCGGCGCGATGGTCAGCGAATGGTAGCGGGTCGCCGGAAAGTCGCCGTTAATGCCGCGGAAGACCGAGCGGCCGGTGTGGCGGATGGTGCTGACCTTGCCGTGCATCAGGGTCGGGGCGCGGACGACGCGGCCGCCATAGGCCTGGCCGATCGCCTGGTGGCCGAGGCAGACGCCGAGGATCGGGATCCGCGGCCCGGCCGCCTCGATCAGGGAGAGGCAGATGCCGGCCTCGTTCGGGGTGCAGGGGCCGGGGGAGATGACGATCGCGTCGGGGCGCATCGCCACCACCTCGTCGACGCTGACCTTGTCGTTTCGGCGGACGGTCACGCTCGGCGCCCAGCTCGCCCAGGAAATGGACGAGGTTGTAGGTGAAGCTGTCGTAGTTATCGATGACGAGGATCATTCGCATGGCCTTGATTTCGAACGCGGCGCCTCGGCGAACTTCGTACTCTCGGCGAGGTCCAGCCGCTGGCAATGATGTCGCGGGTCGCGGCATCGCCGCAATAGACGCGTCAGCTTCCCTGCCAATCGCCTGCCATCCGTCGGGCTGGCCGCGGCGGTGTCCGTGCGGAGAACGCGTCAGAATCGTCTTCGTCTCGCACGCGCCGAACGCTCTCCTGCGTCGTGACCGCGTCGACCGCCACCGGCCCGCGGCGTTGGCGTCTGCCGCCTCGACGCCATGGTGCAGAGGACTCGTCGCAGGCTGGCGCAGGCCGCTGCGGCGAAGGAAGCGACGCCGAGCCGCGCAGGCAGCCAAAGCGCAGGCGCCCGCGGCTATTGCCCCTCCCGACGCCCGACGCGAACCGCACCGCCTCCTCCGCCGCCCGGAAGAGGGCGCGGGCCTTGGCGACGCACTCGTCGTGCTCCTTCTCCGGCACGGAGTCGGCGACGATGCCGGCGCCGGCCTGCACATACATCTTGCCGTCGGCGATGATCGAGGTGCGGAGGATGATGCAGGAATCCATGTCGCCATTGGCGGTGAAGTAGCCGACGCAGCCGGCATAGATGCCGCGCTTCTCGACCTCCAATTCGTCGATGATCTCCATCGCCCGCACCTTCGGCGCGCCGGAGACGGTGCCGGCCGGGAAGCCGGCGGCAAGCGCCGAGAGCGAGTCCTCGCCGCTTGGCGAGGCGGCCGACGACGTTCGACACGATGTGCATGACGTGGCTGTAGTATTCCGGGAAGAAGGAGGCGGTGACCTTGACCGTGCCGATCTCGGCAACGCGGCCGACATCGTTCCGGCCGAGGTCGAGAAGCATCAGGTGCTCGGCGCGCTCCTTGGGGTCGGCGAGGAGCTCGGCCTCGAGCGCGTGGTCCTCCTCCGGCGTCGTCGCCGCGCGGGCGGGTCCCGGCGATCGGGCGGATGGTCACCTCGCCGTCCTTGACGCGCACCAGAATCTCCGGGCTCGATCCGGCGACGGCGAAGCCGCCGAAATCGAGATAGTAGAGATAGGGCGAGGGGTTGACCCGGCGGAGCGCCCGGTAGAGGGCGAAGGGCGATAGCGTGAAGGGCGCCTCGAAGCGCTGCGACAGGACGACCTGGAAGATGTCGCCGGCGGCGATGTACTCCTTCGCCTGTCGCGACCATGTCGAGGTAGCGCCCGGGCGGCGTGTTCGAGACGACGTCGCGGTCGAAGGAGACCTCGGTGTACTGCGCCGACTTGTCGAGGCTCTGGTCGAGCGCATCGACGACGGTCGGTCAGGCGGTCGACGGCGCGGCGATAGGCGGACGCGGCGGCGACGCCGGCGGCCGGGCGAACCGGCGTCACGACGGTGATCTCGTCCTTGCACCGAATCGAAGACGACCACGATCGTCGGGCGGATCAGGATCGCGTCGGGAAAGCCGAGCGGGTCCGGGCTTCGGCGGCGCCGAGCGCCTCCATCTCGCGCACCATGTCGTAGCCGAGATAGCCGAAGATGCCGGCCGCCATCGGCGGCAGCCCTTCGGGAATTCGAGGCGCGAATCCGCGATCAGCGTGCGCAGCGCCGTCAAGCGGCGGCTCGGCAAGCGGGGCGTAGTCGAGGCCGGAGGCGGGCTCGGTGTTGAGCTCGGCCTTGCGGTCGCGGACGCGGAAAATCAGGTCCGGCTCGATGCCGATGATCGAATAGCGGCCGCGGACGGCGCCGCCCTCGACCGATTCGAGGAGGAAGCAGTTGGCGCGGCCGGCGGAAAGCTTGAGCATCGCCGAGACCGGCGTCTCGAGGTCGGCGACGAGCCGCGTCCAGACGACTTGCGCGGCGCCGGCCTCGTGAAGGCGCGCGAAATCGGCTCTCGGACGGGGCGATCTGCATCGCGGGCCGCGCTTCAGGTCACGCGCCGGGCTGAACCGAGCCGATCGCCTGCTGCAGCGCCGTCTGGTTGACCCGGACGCCGAGACGCTCCTGGAGCTGCGAGACGTATTGCTGCAGGAGATCGTTGGCGAACTGGTCGGAGAACTGGTTTTGCGCGTCGGCGAGGTCGGGCGCCCCGGAGAAATAGGGCGGAATGGTCACATCGGTCGCAACCAGGACCACCTTGGCGCCGTCGGCGCCGTCGGCGACCGAGACGTAGCCCTTCGGGCCGTCGAAAGCCGAGCCGATCGCCGCCGCGGTCAGCCCCGCCGGCGGCTGGGCCCCGCGCTTGACGCCGTCGGCCGTCTTAACCTCGAGGCCCATGTCGGAGGCGACCGAAGCGATGTCGGCGCCGCCCGACAGACGCGACTTGATGTCGTCGGCCTTGGCGGTGAGCCGCTTCGCCACCTCGTCGGCCTTCCATGCCGCGGCGACCTTGTCGCGGACCTCGCTCAGCTCGCGGTCGCGGGCGGCCGCGACGGAGGTCACCTCGTACCAGACATAGCCCTTGTCGACGGGGAGGGGATTGTTCTCCATGCCGACATCGGTGTCGAAGAGCGCCTTGACCAGAGCGGGGCCGCCGGGAAGGTCGGGGATGGCGTCGCCGTTGGTGTCCTTGCCCTCGGCGTCGACCGCGGGAATCGTCCTGACCTTGAGGCCGTATTTGTCGGCGATCTCCTGAAGCGTCGAGCCGCCGGCCCGCGCGTCCTCGATGGCGTTGACGTCATCGGTGATCTCCTGGGCGGCGCGCGTCTCGGCGATCTCCTTCTTGAGGTCGGTCTTGGCGTCCTCGAAGCTGGTGACGGCCGAGGGCTGGACGGTGGTGACGCGGACGATGACCGGGCCGAACTGGCCGGCGATGATCCCGCTGACGCTGTCCGGGGCGAGGGCAAAGGCGGCATCGGCGACCTTGGGGTCGATCAGCTTGTCCTTTGAGACGAGGCCGAGGTCGATGTCGGCCGGCTTCAAGTTGCGCTTGGCGAGTAGGTCGTCGAAGCTCATCCCGCCGGCGAGATCGGCGGCGGCGGCATCGGCATCGGCCTGGGAATCGAAGACAAGCTGCTGGACGTCGCGAAGCTCGGGCGTGGTGAAGCGGGTCGCGGCCAGCTTGTCGTAGAGGTCCTTGGCGTCCTGGTCGCTGACCTCGACCGACCCGGCAAGGTCGGCCGGGGTCAGGCTCATGAGGTTGACGGCGCGGAACTCGGGGCGCGCCAGTCGGCCTTGTGGGCCTCGAAATAAGTGTTGAGCTCGGTGTCGCCGGGCTCGCCGACGTCGCCGGCGACGGCCGGCGTCAGGATCACGTAGCTGACCTTGCGCTCCTCGTTCCGGTATTCGTTGAGCGCCTTCATGAAGCCGTCGGGGACCATCGTCTCGCCGGCCAGGCCGTTGATGATCTGCTGGCGGATGTATCCGGCGCGGAGCTCCTCGACATAGCGGTCCTGGGTCAGCCCGGCGTTCTGGAGGAACTGCTGGAAGAGGTTCTGGTCGAACGTGCCGTCCGTCCCCTTGAAGTTCGGGTCGTCGGCGATCTCCTTGGTGAGCGTGCTGTTCGAGATGCCGAGGCCGAGCGTGCGCGCCTCGTCGTTGAGAGCCGCCTCGGCGACAAGCCGTCCGAGCACCTGATTGGGGACGCCGAACATCTGGGCCTGGTCGGGGGTGATCTGCTGGCCGAGCTGCTGGGTGAGCTGGCGCAATGCCAGGTCGTAGGCCCGCGCGAACTGCTGCATGGTGATGTCGCTCCGCCCGACGGTGGCGATGGTGTCGGCGTGATAGCCGGTGAAGAAACCGGACACGCCCCACACTCGCGAACGCCACCACGAGAAGCGCGATGAGGAGTTGAGCCACCCATCCGCTCGCCCCCTTGCGCAGCCAGTCAAGCATCTGAACCTCGGTGATTGTCCCGGCGTTTTCGGACGCCGGTTTGTCTCAAAAGCGGCGGGATAATAGGGAGCAACCGCCGTTGCCACAAGAAGACGTCGGAGACGGACGGCGAATCAAGATAGGCGCTGGGTCCTGACGGCTTCGGGATTCACGCTTGCTCGGGCCTTTTCGCAGGGACGAGCGGCGGCGGGGACGGGGGCCGAGCGCGTGACCCCGGGCGGCCGTCATGCCTGGCCTCAGCCGTCGAGCATCGTGATCTCCAGGCCGCGAAGCCGTTCGGGATCGGCGATGGCTTCGATCGCGGCGATCCTGTCCCCCTCGATCGTGAGGGCGAGCACGATACGGAGGCGGCCGCCGAACATCACCGCCAGTCCCGGCGCGCCGTCGACGAGGGCCGGACGGGCGCCCTGCGCGCGGCCCTGGAAGATGCCGGCAACGGCTTCGGCGCCGTTGAGCTCGGGGGGCCCGCCGAGGCGCACCGCTTCCCGGTCGCCGCGGAAGACGACGTCCGGGTCGAGCACGGCGAGGAGCGCGCCGAAATCGCCGCCGCGCGAGGCGGCGAGGAAGGCGTCGACGATCTCGCGCCGGCGGTCGCGGTCGGCCGCGGGAGCCTGCGTCGCTGCCCTGGACGCGGCGGCGGGCGCGGCTCGCGAGCTGGCGCGCCGCGTCGGCGTGCGCCCGACGATCGGGGCGATCTCGTCGAAGGAAAGGTCGAACATGTCGTGGAGGACGAAGGCGACACGTTCGGCCGGCGTCAGCGTCTCGAGCACGACGAGGAGCGCGAGACCGACGAGTCGGCGAGCACCGCCTCGCTTCGATCCCGGGCGCATCGGTTCGGCATCGGCGTCGGGGGCATGCGCCTCGCGTCGGTTCCTCGCTTGCGCATTTCCGCGAGCGCAGCATGTCGAGGCAGACGCGAGCCACGACCGTCGTCAGCCAGCCGCCGAGGTTCTCGACCTCGCGCGTGTCGGAGCGGCCGAGCCGGATCCACGCTTCCTGAACGGCATCCTCGGCCTCGCTCCGCGAGCCGAGCATGCGGTAGGCGACGGCGCGGAGATGCGACCGGTTCGTCTCGAACCGCTCCGCCAGCAGCTTGTCCTCGTCCATCGGTCACATTCCTTCGTCCCGCTTCGTCATAGGCCTGACGAACGACGCCGAGCCGATGTGACAGGAGATCGGTCCGGGCGGGCGCCGTCAACTGCAAACTCAGAGAACGAGACCGAGAAAGGACACCGACATGCAAGCCCGAATGAAGAACCCGGCGATCATCCTCCCCGACGCCCTCCAGGCGCTGCTCGCGGTCGACAAGGCGACCGAGGGGGCCTGCCCGACGTGACGCTGCAGCTCATCCATCTCCGCGCCAGCCAGATCAATGGCTGCAGCGTCTGCGTCGACATGCATTCGCGAGAACTGAAGAAGGCGGGCGAAAAGGACGCGCGCACTTCGCGGTCGCGGCCTGGCGGGACACGCCCTATTTCAGTGACGCCGAGCGCGCCGCCCTGGCCCTGACCGAAGCCGTCACCCGGCTGAGCGACCGGTCCGACGCGGTGTCCGACGCGGTCTGGGCCGAGGCCGCCCGGCACTACGACGAGCCGGCGCTCGCGGCGCTGGTCTTCCAGATCGGCCTGATCAACGTCTTCAACCGGCTCAACGCCGCGGTCAAGCAGGTGGCGGGGGCGGTGTGGGGCTGAACCAGGGTGGCGTCCCGGGCGCAGCACCGCTCCGCGCTTCCGCGCGCACGGGACGACAACGCTGGGCCGAAACCTCAACCCCGGTTTTGGCCGCGGCGATTTTGCAAGGCCCAAGCCTTGACGAGTTTGCCTCCAGGCTGACGCATCGCTAAGCCCGTTTCAGACCGGATGCCTCGTTTGCCTCGATCCGCGGATATTGCCGCCGGAGCAGGAATGCGCCGGTCGCAATCGCGGGAAGCGCGAGAAGCACCGAAACCGACAGCGACACGCCGAGCGCCGAGATCGCCGCGGCGAGGAGGCAGGCCGTGGCGCAGCCGATATCCCAGCCGGCTTCCGTCGCCATCTGGAAGCGGAACGGGCAGGGCGAGGCTTTCGCCAAGTTGTAGGTCGCGGTCGCGAGCGCGGGCAGGAGGAGCGGCATGAGCAGCGCGCCGAGCGCGTTGGCGGTGACCGCAAGCCAGGGCGAGCCCAGGCTCGCCGCGCGAAGCACCACGAGCCCCGTGGCGACGCTATAGGCGATCGCCACCACCCGGCGGCCGTGGCCGGCGTCGACGTGCCGCCCGAGGACCAGCGCGCACGCCGCGCCTGCGAGACCGGCGAGCGCCATCGCCCCGCCATAGGCGGGGATGCTCTCGCCGAGCGCGAGAAACAGCGCGATCTGCCAGACGAAGAAGAAGCAGGCATCGAACCAGCCGTCGACGGCAAGGATCAGGACGGCCGATCGCGCCGCCCGGAAGCCTCCCGGAACCGCCGGGCTGACCCTGACATTGGGCACCGCCAGAAGCGGCGCGGCGGCGAGCGCCTGGACGAGACCGACGGCGGCGAAGGTCGCGCGCGAGCCGACGGTGACCAGAGCCCAGGCGCCGACAAGCGGCGCAAAGATGCCGACCGCGGCGACCAGCGCCTCGCGGGCGCCGATCTGGTGACCGCGATGCTCGGGATCTCCCAGCGCGGCGAAGTAGGCGTTGTAGGCCAGCCAGTAGAGGACCTCGCCGACCGAGGCGACGATGCAGAGCGCCAAGAGCGTGCCGTCGACGCCGCGCACTTCCGCGAGCAGCGGATATTGCAGGGCGAAGAATGAGCGTGCCGGCGACGAGGAGCGGCTTGATGCCCCACCGCCTGGCAAGCGGCAACGCCGCCGGACGCAGAACGAAGCGGCCCATGACGATCGCCGCCTGGGCGGTCAGGGTGGCGGGGACCGAGACCCCGGCGCGTAGGAGGAACACCAGGAAGAAGACGGCGCCGGCGCCCTGGGCCAAAGCCTGGATGCCGGAATGCACGTTGACGCGATTGATCGCGTCATTCCGCAAGAATGCCATGGGATGGACCGACGAGAATGGAATGGGATGAGACGAGCCCGTTTCGGGCCGGTCAGCGGCGCAGTCCAGCGCTACGAAATGATCCCACGCATCAAGGGAACTCCCCGTCGGTCCGCCGACCATGCCTTGCGACGGTCGGGATTGCAAGCTCGTCGTCCGGCCGGCTCACAGGGAGGCGTGGAGGTCGTGCCATCCGCTTCGACCGAAGATCAGCCTTGCCAGGTTCGCCCCCTTGGGCAGGCGGGGGAGGAACCTATTCTCGGCGATGTTGCGGTATTTCCAGAAGATCTTGCGATACGCGGCAAGGCAGTGCTGGTAGTCGAGCCAACCCTCGTGAAGATCGCCGCCGAACCGACCCGAGGCTCCCTCTTCGAACTTGTACTTTAATTCCGTCCCGTCGAGGCGGCTGGTCACGATCTCCGAACCGGGAATCCAGCCTTGTTCCACCGCTTTGAACCGCCTATAGCCGAGCGTGACCAGCATGCTTAGCGTCCGTTGAACTTCAGAGAAATCGACTTTGCTTGTCTCGACGGAAATGTACTGCGGCCGGTCGGATTGAAGCTTCAGTTGACCGAGGACGAAGTCGTCGGCGCTCTCGATGTCGACCTTGAGATAGTAGGGCATCCCGTAGGCCTCGAACGCCGGGGTCATCTCGATGACGTTCACCTCGATCTTGTGGCTGGACGCCCCATAACCTTCGTTCAGGGTCGCCCGAGACGCATCGATCGTTCCCCAGGTCGAATTGACGTCGTTTATGAAGAACGAAACCTGTTCGCCGGCGCGCCCGCCGGTGATCGCGCCTTCCACGATGGTCAGCCGGCCGTCCCCGATCTCCTCGGAAAAACGCTTGGTGCAATACGCGACGAGATCGGGATTCGCCTCGAAGGCGACAACCCGGAACCCCTTTTTGAGGTAATAGTCCGTGTCTTCGCCGCGGTGGAGCCCAACGTCAAAAATCAGGTCGGAGCGGGTGCCCATCTACTCGACGTGGAAATCGGAAATCTTTCGGGTTTGTAGCAGAAAATCGGGACGAAAAGGCGCCGGAGGCGCCGAGGCCGCGGTGATCCTTTTGGCCGATGGTAAATGGAGCGTGCCGACAGCGCCGGCGCATCCGGCGAGCGACGGCGATATTCTTCGCCGCGTTAGCGACTTCGTAAACCCTCGGCCCGCCCATGTGGGGACGAAGCAAAGGATGCCGCGCTCCATGGCCCGGCCTCGACGCGAAGCGGCACTGACGGTCTGAGGGATGTGGACGATCTTCGTCAACCTCGCGCGTCTCGGCGGCATGCAGGCGGTGATCGCGCTGACGGCGCTCGTCCGCAACAAGGTCGTCGCGCTGAAGCTCGGCGCCGACGGCTACGGCGAATTCAGCCAGCTTCTCCTCGTGGTCACGTCGGCCACCGTCATCGTCGGGTTCGGCCTCGAATTGAGCCTGAACCGCAACATCGCGGGTGTCACCGAACACGCCGAAAGACAACGCCTGCTCAGCCAGGCGAACGCCGTCAATCTCACGCTGAGCCTGGTCACCCTCGCGATCGCGGCGGCGCTCATCCTCACCGAACCCGGCGTGTTCACCGGGCTCGGGGTGAGCCCCAGTCCTCCGGTGCTGGCGGCTTCGCTGATCATGCTTCTGTTCATTCCTCTCGACGCCGCCGTGCGGCACCGGGTCGCGTTTCTGACCGCGCTGATGGACATCAAGGGCCTTACCTCGGGGCGGAGCCTGGCGCTCATCGCCGGGACGTGTCTTTCCGTGCCGATCGTATGGTTCTTCGATCTCGAGGGTGCCGCGGTCCAGATCGTCCTGATCAGCGCGATGATCCTGGTCTTCCTCGATCGACGCTGCCGGGCGCTTGGCTACGGACCCTGGGGCATCGTGTTCGATTGGCGCGTGTTTCGCAGCCTCGCGGCCTTCGGCCTGGCCTCTCTTTTCGTCGGGTTTGTCAGCCAATTCTCCGAGCTCTTCGTCCGCTCCATCCTGATCCGCGCCTATGACGCCGCCGACAACGGGCTCTACCAGGCCGCCGGGTCGATCGTCGGCCAGGTCAAGGCGATCGTTCTGAGCAGCGTCGGCAGCTATTCGATAGCGATGCTCAGCCGCGACGTCTCGCGGGGCAGCGTCGTCAACACGTCGGACCAGCTCCTCTCCGTCATCGTGCCGATCGGCGCGATCGCCTTCGCCGGGCTCGGCCTTCTTTCCGGACCCGCCATCCTGATCACCTATTCGCATCAGTTCCTCGCCGCGCAGGGACTGATGCCGTTCATCCTGCTCGGCGACTTTCTCTGGACTGTGGTCTGGGTGGTCGGCGCTCCCCTGATCGCCCTGCATCGGCTCGGCGTGTGGATGGCCCTCGACCTCATCTTCGTCGCCGCGCGCGTGCTCCTCGCCATTTGGCTCATTCCCCGGTACGGCCCCGCCGGGCTCGCCGCCTCTTACCTGATCGCCTCGGTCCTCCACCTCGCGACGACCTCCACCTGGTTCCTGTCCCAAGGGTTCACGGTCGCCACGAAGAATGTCGTTCTGGTCTGCTTCGGCGGCGGACTGATCGTCGCACTGGCCTATCTCGGCTCCGGCACGATCTTCGATGCCGGCCGCTATCTCCTCGGATTCGCGATCCTTCTAGCCTTTGCGGTTTACTCTATTCACGCGACGGTCGGCGTTCCGGCCGCCTGGGCCCGGCTCCGCAAGGTCATCGCCGAGCGGGGTCTGTCGTGAACCGGGAGCCGCTGGTCAGCGTCATCATCCCGACCTACAACCACGGCCGCTTCGTCCGGCAGGCGATCGACAGCGCCCTCGATCAGACCTACCCGGCGGTCGAGGTAATCGTCGTCGACGACGGCTCGACCGACGGCTCCGGCGCGATGCTCGACGAGATCGAGGCAAGGGATCGCAGAATACGCGTCGTCCACAAGGTGAACGCCGGCTTGTCGGCGGCGCGGAACACGGGGATTGCGCTGGCCCGCGGCGCCTACATCAATTTTCTCGATTCCGACGACTGGCTGCTGCCGGACAAGCTCAGCCGGCAAGTTGCCGCGCTCGAGGCGCGGCCCGATGTCGATCTCGTCTTCTCGGACATCGCCTACGTCGACGACGCAGACACGGAGACCGTGATCGACATGGGGACGGGCGGACCTCCGGCGCCGTTTCCCGACGTGCTCGTCTACAGGAACTGGTTCGGGCCGATGGTCCCTTTGTTGCGCCGGCGCCTGGTCGAGCGCGTCGGCGGCTTTGACGAGGCGTTCCGCGCGGCGGAGGACTGGGACTACTGGTATCGCTGCGCCCAGCACACGCCCTTCCTCTACCTGCCGGGCAAGGTCGCGATGTATCGGCTGCACGGCGAACAGATGACGCGAGACGATGACCGCATGGCAACGGCCAACCTGCAGTTTGCCGCGAAACATTTCGCCAATGATCGGCGAAAGCGACGGTCAAATCTTGCGGCCTTTCATCTGGCGCGCGCCAGGAAATTCAAGAAGGCCGGCGATATGCCGCGATGCGCTCTTCACCTCGCCAGATTCGCGAGCCTGGTGAACTCGATCAAGGAAGCCAGGCTGATTTGGAGCTTCTGAGCCGAATTAACCGCGGGTGGCGGCGCGCGACGTGGCCCCGGCGCATTCACGGACGCACACCATGCCTCGCCGCATAGTGTTCTTTCTCGCCGGGTTCGCGACAGGCGGCGCCGAGCGGCAGACGATCGATCTCGCACGGCGCCTCAGATCGCGCGGTCACGACTGCCGTTTCCTTGCATTCCGCCCGGTTCGGTCGGCCGTCGCCGACGCGGAGGTGCTCGCCCACACGACCTTCGTCGAAAGCCGGCACCGGATGCTCGACCCGCGCTCATTCCGCCGGATCTGGCGGGCGATCGCCGCCGCAGACCCGGAGATTCTCGTCTGCGTCAACCAGACGCCTTCGGTGCTCGGCGCCTGGGGCAAGCTGAGCCGGCGCTATCGCGCGCCCGTCGTCGGCGTCTTCCATTCGACGAGGCTCCTGTCGCTGCGGGCGAGAGCCCAGCTTGCGCTGTTCCGCTGGTCGCTGCCGGCGCTCGACTGTCTTGTCTTCATCAGCGCGAAGCAGCGGCAATACTGGGCGGAGCGCCGCCTGGTCTCCCGCCGCACCGAGGTCATCCACAACGGCATCGATACGACGAGGTTTACCCCGCCCGATGCGGCGGCGAGGGGGGAAGCGAGACGGCGCCTCGAGATCGGGCCCGGGGACTTTGTCGTCGGGCTCGTCGCGACCTTCCGGCCGGAGAAGAACCATACCCAGCTTGTCGATGCCGTCGCCGCCCTCCGCGCCCGCGGCGTCCCGGCGGTGGCCCTGCTCGTCGGCGGCGGGCCGCTGCGGGCATCCGTGGAAACCCATGCCGCGGCGCGCGGCATCTCCGGCCACGTCCTTTTCGCCGGCGAACAAAGCGACGTCCGTCCGTTCATCGCCGCGATGGATGCCGGCGTCATCTGCTCGGTGGCCGTGGAGACGCTGTCGCTCGCGGCGCTCGAGACGATGGCGATGGGCGTGCCCATGGTGATGAGCGACATCGGCGGCGCCTCCGAGATCGTCGAGGCGGGCGTCAACGGCATGCTGTTTCGCGCTGGCGATACGAATGGCCTTGTCGCCGGCCTGGCGGCGCTGGCGGATCCGGGGTTGCGGCAACGCTTCTCATCTGCCGCGGTGGCCACGGTCCGCGCGCGATTTACCGACGCGCTGATGACAGACTGCTACGAGGCGCTCTTCGAGCGCCTGATGGATCCATCGATCGACGCCCCCGCCAAAGGGTAAGGGAGGCGGCTCCATCCGGCGCCCCAACCACGACGGCGTCCGCTCACCGATCAACACGTTCCAGGCTGAGGTGGTCGATGACGGTGTGCCGGCCGTCGGTCGTCATATGGTGCAATCCGATCAGTCCGCGGCCGAAGTCCGGCAGGATTTCCCTGACCAGCCGTTCGCTGTATCGCGACGGCGACAGCTCGGTGACCTCGAAGACCATCAGGCCCTCGCCGTAGCGGTCGAAGCCCTGGCGCTGCGCGAACCGGTAGATCGTCCCGTCGCGGACGGTCATGCCGGCATTCCGCCCGCCGATCGAATCGACCCGGATGGGGTTCTGCGGATGCGGCGTCCATGTCCGCGACAGGGGGTTGTCGGCGGAGAACAGGTTCAGCTCGTAGCAATAGTCGCCAACGCCCGACCGGTCGAGGCTGGTCAGCATCCACCACCGCCTGCCGTGCGGGAAGATCATCGTATCGGCGGCGCGTATCTCCATCAGCACCGTGGCCGGCTCCCAGCCGAGCGGGAAGTCCACGCAGCGGTAGAGCCTGACCTGACCGGCTTCGACCGACTCGGGACACATGAAGAGCTGCCCGTCATGCTCGAACAGGAACGGGAAGGAGAGGTGGAACGACTCGCGGAGCGCGGCCCCGCGTTCGGTCGCGCCATCCTCGCCGAGCTCGAGCGCGGCGATGTGCCCGCGGCCGGTCGTATAGACATAGTCCTCGACGAAGCAACAGGTCTTGCCGTCGCGCGACCACAGGAAGGGGTCCGCCCAGAAGTGGCCGGCGGGCGGGGCAAGCTTCGTCATCCGCGCCGGGTCGAGCTTCTCCCATCCGCTGCGGGCAACCGAGATCGACCAGCGCGGCGTCAGTCGAGCCAGACGTGTCCAAAGCCGTTGAGCCTCGCGCCGGCACGACCGGATTCCGTAGGTTACCGTTTGACCAAGCCCCGGCGGCCGGGAAGCAGCGTCATCATCATCGTCACCGTCGCCGCGCTCGGCGGCGGCTTCGCCGCCGGCCATGCGCTTCAGGACGTCCTTCAGGTAGACCATCGACTTGGTGAACAGCGCCGCCTGGTTCAGCGAGAAGAACCACTCCGTCCGCACGGCGCCGCGCATGAGGGTCGCCGGCCGGTCGCGGCCGGCAGCGTATCTCCGGACCGCGAATTTCGTGCTCGGCAGTCCGCCGCAACACTCCCGGAACCCGTCGAAACCCCAAGGCACGATCGCCGGCTGATCGGCCGATCCCAACGCGATCACGCCGAGCCGCGAAGCGCCGAGGATGCTTCGGTCAAGGGCGACGGGATGGAGCATGACGAGCAAATCGAGTTGCGCGTTCGCGAGGCTCCGGAGATCGGAGGCGCCGGAAAAGTCCGGCACCGCCGGCCTCGTCCCCTCGCCGAGATGAATCTCGGCCTTCACGACGCGCGAAAGATCGAAGCGCGCATAATGATCGCGGAAGGCGGTGTAGCGCCGCAGCATCCTCCGCTCGACCGCCAGAATCATCCTCCAGGCCATGCGGCGGACCAGGGCAATCGGCCCGCCTCGTCGGGCAGCCAGCGTGCGTTCGGCATCGCCGCAGACGATCAGGGCGGCGATCTCGAGGTCGTCCTGGACCTTCGCCCATTCGGCGAAGTCATGGGCGTACTTGGATGAGGATACGCTCGAAACGAGCAGTCCAATTCTCAGCATCGGCCCCGCCTCCCATCAGGCGAAGCCCGGCCGGGGTCCGGGATCGATGAACATATCCGGCAGGGACGTCTCGCACCGATCTGCCGGGCGCCGAGGGACACGATGGGATCAGGACGGCGCGAAAACGGCACGGTAGGCGGCGAGGAGATTCGGCGCCTGATGCTGCCAGGCGAGCTCGCGCTCGACCCGCCGCCGTCCCGCCGCGCCCATCGCGGCGCGGCGCGCGGGATCGTCGATGAGCTCGAGGATCTTGTCGGCGAAATCGCCGGTGTCGTCGTGTCGCGCATAAAGCGAGGATTCAGCGGCGCTGACCCGGCCCTCAGTCAGGTCGGATTGCACGATCGGCTTGGACAGCGCCATGTATTCGAGGATCTTGTTCATCGTCGACTTGTCGTTCCAGGCGGTGAAGCGGTCCGGGTTGACGCAAACGTCGGCGCTGCCCAGCGCACTCATCAGTTCCTGGTCCGAAACCCGCCCGGTGAAAGTGACGTAGCCGTCGAGGCCGAGACGATGGGCGAGCGCCTCCATCTCCTTGCGCACGATGCCGTCGCCGACGAGCACGAACTGGATGTCCCTGCGGCCGCGCTCGAAGACGATGATGCGGATCGTCTCGAGCAACAGGTCGAGGCCTTCGGCTTCGCCCATCACGCCGACATAGCCGACGAGATAGCGGCGTCCGTTGCGCCACCTCGGATCGACACTCGGCCGCTCCGGCCATCGCGACACGTCCGGCCCGGTGCGGACGACGAAGACCTTGTCCGGGCTCTTGCTGCCGCGCTGCATGGCGATCTTCCGGTAGCTCTCGTTGGTCGAGACGACCACGTCGGCAGTCCTGAAGGTGAGCCGCTCGAAGAAGCCGAGAAGGCTGTGCAAGGTACCCTTCTTGTTGAACTTCGATTCATACATTTCGGGCGAAAGGTCGTGATGATCGAAAACGAAGCGTTTGCCGAGGAGCTTGAAGGCGGCGCCGACGATGAAGATCAGATCCGGCGGGTTGCACGCATGAATGACGTCGAAGCCGCGGGTGAAGGCGATCCGGGTGGCGAGGACGAACTGCCAGAACAGCGCGGTGCCGTATTCGACGAGATAGCCGAGGGGGCCGGAGCCCTCATGCGGCAGGGGATGGCGATAGATGGCGACGCCGTCGCGCATCTCGAACGAGGCGTCGTAGCCCGGGCCCTTCGGACAAATCACCGAGACCTGGTAGCCGGCGCGGGTGAGCGTCGTCGCCTCGAGCCATACCCGCCGGTCGAACGGGACCGGCAGGTTTTCGACGATGATCAGCACTCGCTTGCCTTGCATGCGGTTCTAACTCAGGTTCCGGCGCTCACACCGGATTGCCGT
Organism: uncultured Alphaproteobacteria bacterium; assembly: GCA_963792845.1. Taxonomy (GTDB): domain Bacteria; phylum Pseudomonadota; class Alphaproteobacteria; order Rhizobiales; family Kaistiaceae; genus Bauldia. Next base: position 220,600 of record CAWBXW010000013.1, on the reverse strand, counting down.
TTCGCACCATGATTTTGGAGAGGCTTCGCTGGTACGGCCACAGGTTGCGCGGCATGTCGCGCGCCGAGCTTATGCATCGGATGGGCGAGCAGATCAAACGCCGCTCGGATGCGGTCAGGAACTGGGGCTGGGACGGTTTCGGCAAATATGAAAGCACCCTGATCGGGCTCCCCTGTCTCGCATTTCCGCATGCCGCCCCCGCCATTCTTGCCGCCGCCGCGGAAACCGCCGCGAGAGTGCGTGAGGGCAGGCTCGCCTTCCTCGGCCAGGACTGGCCCGGGTTCGACGATAGCCGATGGTGGTTGACGAATGCTTGGACTCTCGACCCGGTCTCTTCCGGGCATTGGCCGGGATCGGAGGCGTTCGCGTTCTCGGTCGATTACCGGCACCGGCCGGGACTGGGCGACGTAAAATTCGTTTGGGAACTGAACCGTTTGCAGTTCCTGGCGGCGATGGCGCTGGCGGCGGCCGCGACGCCGGACGGCGCCGGCCGGTCCGGCGATGTCTTGGCGATCATCGGCGGCTGGATGGAGGCCAATCCGCCGTATCGGGGCGTCAACTGGACCAACGGAATCGAGCTTGCCACGCGCGTCGTTGCGGTTCTCGCGGCGCTCGTCTTCCTGCCCGCCGAACAGATTCCGGCGGCCGAAGGCAAGCGGCTCCTGGCGTTTTTCGAAGCGCACGCCTATTGGCTCGATCGCTATCCCTCGCTCCATTCTTCGGCCAACAACCACCGCGTCGCGGAACTCGCGGCGCTGTTCCTGGTCGGGTCGTGCGTTCCCGGCCTGCCCGAGGCCGGCCGATACCGCGAAGCAGGCCGCGCCGGACTGGAGCGGGAGATGCTCCGCCAGTTCCACCCGGACGGTGTCGGCGCCGAGCAGTCGCCCACCTATGCCGCGTACAGTCTCGAATGGTTCGTGCTCTCGGCCGCGGCCGGGGATGCGACGGGCCGGCCATTTTCCGATGCATTCAGGGAGCGCGGCGCTGCCGCGGCTGTCGCATTGCGGTGGATGCTCGACGGCGGCGGCCACGCGCCGCGGATCGGCGATGACGACGAGGGCAGGGTGCTCGCCCTCGGCCTCGATCCGGAGCCCCGTTACGTCAGCTCGGTGGTGGCGCTCGCCCAACGCTGGCTCGGCCGGCCGCAGCCTCCACCGGCCTTTCGCGACCCGGCGTTGCGCGATCTCGTCAAGACCGATGAAGCCTCGGTCGAGCCGAGTTCTCCGCTCGGGTTTCGCTTCTTCGAAAACGGCGGCTACTCGGTGAGCCGTTCGCCGAACCCGCTCGGCCTCGTGCTTTTCGTCTTCGATCACGGCCCGCTCGGTTTCGGGCCGATCGCCGCCCATGGCCATGCCGACGCGCTGTCGGTGTGGCTCCATTGGGGCGACGAGCCTGTGCTCGTCGATGCCGGCACGTTCCTCTACCACGCCGGCGGCGACTGGCGGACACGGTTTCGCGGCACGGCGGCGCACAACACGCTCACCGTCGGGGATCGCGACCAGAGCCGCATGACCGGTGCGTTCAACTGGGCGCAGCAACGGGCGACGACGCGGGTCATCGCGGCGAGCGAGTCGGAAGTGATCGCGGAGCACGACGGCTACGCGGCAGCATTCGGCGTCATCCACCGCCGGTCGGTTCGCTTCCTCGCGGACGCCTTCGTCATCGAGGATTCGCTCCGTGTCGCCGATGCAGCCGCCGCCGGCACGGCCTGGACGCTCGGCTTCACGTTTGCGCCCGGCATTTCCGTGGCGCTCGAGGCGCGGCGCGAGGCGAATGCCGTCACGCCGGGCGGACGCCGGCTCCGGCTGATCGACGAAACACCGGGCGGCGCAGGTCCGCTCTGGGAAGTCGGCGAGGGCGTGTTCTCGGCCGCCTTCAATGTCCGGACCGATGCGGCTCGTCTGATCGCGTCCGAAAGGATGGTAGCCGGGGAGACTACCGTCTCACGGATCCGCATTGCGCTCGAACCTGCGCGGCAGCCGATGAGCGCGTCAAGGTGATCGCACCGGATGGATCGCAGAATCGGCCGGTTCAGTCCCGCTCGAGCGGCTGGCCGGACTCCTGTGGCTTGGCGTCGGCGGCGCGCCGGAAAAGTCCGCGCCGATTGAGATTCTTCCGCACATAGCTGTAGGAATCCTGGGCGAAAAGCGCCAGGCCGAACAGGGTTCGCGGATAGTAGTATAGGGTCGCGAAGCCGTAGCGCTCGATCGGCCAGTGCGTGTGCCAGGTCTCGAAATTGCCGAGAAACTCGTAGGCTTCGAGGCCTTTGTCGCAGGCGTAGCCCAGCGTTTCGTGCATCAGCACGATTCCGGGAGAGCTTTTCGAGAAACGCTCGTCGTAGCCGATCTTCAGCTCCCAGAGGCGGCGGCCATGCTCGAGATCCATGCGGAAGGCGACCGTCTCCTCGCCGACGCGGAGGAAGAACAGCCGGAGGATGCCCTCGCGGGCGACGTCCCGGCAGTAGTCGAGGAAGAATTGGCTGCGAAGCGGCTCGCTCGAAATGGACGTGCCGGCGCGGCCCTTCCATCCTGAATTCTCGATGCGGAATATTTCCTGGAGGTAGCTGCCGAGGCTTGCCTCGTCCGGCGACACCGCCTCGAAGCTCACCGGCCCGTCGCGTTGGGCGATCGAGCGTTTCCGCCGCATGAAGGTCCGGCTGCTTGACGACATTCCCGACAGAAGCGTTTCTCGGTCGATCCCGAGGAGAACGCGTGAACTGCCCTGGTCGCTGGTTCGATGCAGCGTCCGTCCACCCGATTTCGCGATGCTGCCGAGGCTCGCGATCTCCGGGGCGTCCGCATAGAAATGCGTGAGCGCCACCGGCACGGCAAAGTCGGTGATGGCCTCGCACACCGTCGCCAGCGCTTCCGGACTGTCGTAGAGGAACATTCCCGGCTCCCCCGTCCCCTGGCTCAGCGGCACAAGCCGGCCGACCCGTCCCTTTTGTTCAAGGACCAGCGGCGCGATGGCGCGAACGTGCTCTCCTTCGCGCACCACGAACACGACCGGCTCCTGATTCGGGTGGAGGAACCGACGGCAGGCGTCGTACCAAGCGAAGCTGGCCAGTGGCGTCTTCAAGTTCCGCGCAAGCGCCGCCCATTGCGGCGCAAGCGCCGTGAATCCCGCGGAATCGGTTATGATTTCGGCAGTCGGGGCCAATCTCATGGCCGAGATCATCTCCACGTCTGGCGAATGCGGCCGACCGCAGCGGAGCGGTCAATTCCCATTCGGGCGGACGGGCGTCGCAAAGCAACGCCTACCAGCTGATCCCTTCGTAGCGCTCGCCGAGGCGGTCAGCGCCGTCGATCCGAACCAGATCGATGAGGTTCTGATCGGGGCGAAGCCGCGAAGCGATGTTCATGAATTCCGGAATGGCGTGTCCGACGACGATGGTGTTGCCGTGGGCCAGCGCCTCGTCGAGGCTTTCGACGAGCAGCGCCGAAATGTGCGGAATCGCCTTGAGAAGGAATTCGCGATTGGCGCCGACCAGCCTCGCCATGTTGACGTTGTGATCGAAGACGCGAACGTCGAAGCCTTTTCCGATCAGCCTTTCGATCAGTTCCAAAAGCGGGCTCTCGCGAAGGTCGTCGGTGCCGACCTTGAAGCTCATGCCGAGGATGCTCACCCGCCGCCGCCCGCGCCCGACGATCATATCGAGGGCTTGCGTGACCTTGCGCGCGTTCGAGGGAAGGATCCCGCCGATAACCGGCAGTTCGAGATCGAGGGATTTCGCCCTGTGCAGAAGGGCGCGAACGTCCTTGGGCAGGCAGGAGCCGCCGAAGGCAAATCCCGGGCGCATGTAAAGCGCCGACAGGTTGAGCTTCCGGTCGGAGCAGAAGATGTCCATCACCTCGTGGCTGTCTATGGCGAGGGCCTTGGCCATGGTGCCGATTTCGTTGGCGAAGGCGATCTTCAGCGCGTGCCAGGCATTGTCCGAGTATTTCACCATCTCCGCCACCTCGATCGAGGTGCGGACGATCGGCCCCTTGATCCCGCGGTAGAGGCCGGCGACCTGATCCTCGGTGCGGGTGTCGGTCGCCGCGATCACCACCTTCGGCGGGTTGAAGAAATCGTCAACGGCAGTGCCTTCCCGGAGGAACTCCGGGTTTATGCCGACGCCGAAATCGACTCCCGCCTTCTTGCCGCTGATCTCCTCGAGGAGCGGTATCACCACGTTGCGGATCGTGCCGGGAAGCACCGTCGATCGGATGACCACGGCGTGCCAGGCGTTCTTCTTGGCGATCGCCGCGCCGATCTCGCGCGTGACGTTGACGATGTGCGCGAGGTCGAGGTCGCCGTTGGGCTTGCTCGGCGTGCCGACACAGATCAGCGACAGATCGGTGGCGGCGATGGCGGCGGCGGGATCCTGGGTCGCGCTGATCCGCTTGGCCTCGAAGGCGTCGGAAATCAGCCGTTGGAGGGAATCCTCGAAAATCGGCGACTCGCCGCGATTGACCAGTCCGACCTTTGCCGGAGACAGGTCTACGCCGACGACGGCGTGCCCCGAGGCGGCGAGGCAGCCGGCCGAAACCGCGCCTACATAGCCCAAGCCAAAAATGCTGACGCCTACCGTATTTCCGGCCGGTTGTTGAACCGGGGCGTGAAAGGGCAATACGACCGTTGAACCTCCGCCGACCGCCTTGGCCTTGCTCGCCACGGTGGATTCCTTCCCGAAACTCATCTCACTGACACCCAGGAACCCCGTTGTCCGCCCGGTCGCCCCAGGTAAGCGGAGAACAGTGAAAGGAGAACACTAACGCGAGGCATCATATCCAACAAAGCCAGCCCGCGGCTGAGGCGAAATACCCCATGTCGGGTTAACCTAAACACTTAATCGCCTTTGGTATTTGATCTATCTCAGGTTTCGCCTGACGTCGGTGACTTAGATCACACGACGTCGGGCGGCGCGAACGCCGCAACCTGGCGCCATGTCGCGACCAGACGATCCGCATAACCGGCAAGTTCAAGCCGGCTCTCGAATACCCGGCGCGCGTTCCGCGCGAGGCGGCGCCGCAATTCCCGGTCGTGAACCAGTCGCCTGAGCGCGTCCGCCAGCCCGTCGACATCGCCGGGCGCGACCAGCAGTCCGGTCTCGTCATTGGTGACGATCTCCGGGATTGCGCCCACCGGAGTTGAGATCACCGCGACGCCGTCGGCGAAGGCTTCGACGACCGACAGCGGCAGATTTTCGTCGAAGGACGGGAGTGCGAGAATATCGGCTTTCCTCATCAGGGCCTCCATCTCGGTTGCGCCGAGCCAGCCGGGGATAGTGACGCGGTCGCCAATGCCCAGCTCGCTTGCTGAAGTGCGCGTCTCTTCGAACGCGCCATCCCCGGCAAGGGTTGCGTGCCAGGACCGGTCCTCGGCAAGCCGGGCGAGGGCGCTCACGAGCTGGAGGACGCCCTTGCGCTCACCGTGCCGGCCGGCGAACAGAATCTCGACGCGATCGCCATTGTGCGGCGCAAGAACGCCGGGATCGGATGTCGATGTCGGAAATATCTCGATGCGGCCGGCGGTGCGCGGCGCCCTCTCGGACACCCTCTTCCGCCAGACCTCGCCGAGCACCAGGATGCGCGCGCTTCCCGAGAAAAGCGCCACGATCGAGCGACGAAGGCCGGGCGGCGCCTCGTCCCAGAAGCGATGGTAATAGGAACCGTGGAGGTGGATAACATATGGAATCTTCAGGATCCGGCAGAGCTTGGCGACGACCAGCTTGCGATAGGTGCTGCCGCGGACCGAGAGGTTGATGTGAACGACGTCCACCCGGCCCCCGAGCTTCCGCATGAGCAGAATGAGGAGGGCGCGGGCGAGATAGAACGGCGACAAGAGGATCGAGCCGGGACCGCGGGTCGCGAGAAACGCGACGCCCAGGCCGGGATATTTCGTCTCCGAGAATGCGGCCCTGAGCTCGTCCATCTGGCGGTCGATCCCGCCTTTGCCGCCTCGACCGAGCGTCGTGACCACCACCACATGCAGCGGCCGCGGCCTTCCGGCCATGGAATCTTGGGCGGAGCCGGGCGGACGGGCGGGGGTCTCGATCATCGGGTTTGGAGCGTTTCAAAAGAGGCGCCAGAATAGCCCGGCCGGTTAAAGATTTGCCCTCCCGGGAGGCGCGGGGGACCGGTTAAGGCCCCGCTTCTTCGGTCCAGGCTAATTGGCCCCCTCGTGGAAATGATCGTAGATCGATTGGGCCATCTGCCGCGAGATGCCGTCGACGGCGAGGAGATCTTCGAGATTGGCGCGGCTCACGGCCTTGGCGGTCCCGAAATGGCGGAGGAGGGCGCGTTTCCGGGTCGGGCCGATTCCGGTGATCTCGTCGAGCGGGTTGCGGGCCATGTCGATCCGGCGGCGGGTGCGATGCGAGCCGATCGCGAAGCGGTGCGCCTCGTCGCGGAGCCGCTGGACGAAATAGAGCACCGGGTCGCGCGGCTGCAGCATGAACGGCTCGCGCCCGGGCATATGGAAGGTCTCCTTGCCGGCATCGCGCTCCGGCCCCTTCGCTACGCCGACCACGGGGAGGTCGGCAACGCCAAGCTCGCCGAGCACCTCCAGCGCCGCGCCGAGCTGGCCGCGGCCGCCGTCGATGAAAACAAGGTCGGGCCACGGGCCGAGCGTATCGCCGCCGTTTCCCGACGACGCCTCGCGCGGACCGCTCTCCTTGAGGAGGCGGGAGAAGCGCCGGGTGAGCACCTCGCGCATCATCCCGTAGTCGTCGCCGGGCGTCAGCTCCTCGGAGCGGATGTTGAACTTTCGGTACTGCGCCTTCACGAAGCCTCCGGGCCCGGCGACGATCATGGCGCCGACCGGGCTGGTGCCCATGATGTGACTGTTGTCGTAGACCTCGATGCGTTGCGGCGCCTCGGGAATGCCGAAACGCTCGGCGACGCCGGAGAGCAGCGACTTCTGCGAGGCCGACTCGGCGAGCTCGCGGCCCAGCGCCTCGCGGGCATTGACGAAGGCGTGGTCGACCAGCTCCTTCTTCTCGCCGCGTTGGGGCACGAGCACCGTGATGCGGCGGCCGGTCTTCTCCGACAGGGCCTCGGCGAGCAGATCCCGCTCCTCGATCTCGTGGGAGAGCAGGATCAGTTTCGGCACCGGCTTGTCGTCGTAGAACTGGGCGAGGAACGAGCCGAGCACCGCGGCGCAGTCGAGCTCGCGGTCGGCGCGGGGGAAATAGGCGCGGTTGCCCCAGTTCTGCCCGGTGCGGAAGAAGAACACCTCGATGCAGGTGGCGCCGCCCTGCTGGTGGCAGGCAAAGACGTCGGCCTCCTCGATGCCGCTCGGATTGATCCCCTGGTGCGACTGGATGTGCGACAGGGCGGCGAGGCGGTCGCGGTAGACGGCCGCCGCCTCGAAATCGAGCCGCTCGGCCGCCCGCTCCATCTCGCGCTGAATCTCGGTCCGCACCGCCTGGCTTTTGCCCGACAGGAAAGCCTTCGCCTCGTCGACGAGGTGGCCGTAATCGGTGTGCGAGATGACGCCCGTGCACGGCGCCGAGCAGCGTTTGATCTGGTAGAGGAGGCACGGCCGCGTCCGGCTCTCGTAGAATGCGTCGGAGCAGGTGCGGAGCAGGAAGGCGCGCTGGAGGGCATTGATGGTGCGGCCGACCGCGCCGGCCGAGGCAAACGGGCCGAAGTAGTCCCCCTTCCGGCTGTGCGCGCCGCGGTGCTTGACGATCGAAGGGACCGGATGGTCGCCGGTGATCAGGATATAGGGAAACGACTTGTCGTCGCGCAGAAGCACGTTGTAACGCGGCCGGAACCGCTTGATCAGGTTAGCCTCGAGGAGCAGCGCCTCGGTCTCGGTCCGCGTCGAAACGAACTCCATCGAGGCGGTAGCCGAAATGGCGCGGGCGATCCGGCCCGGCTGGCCGACCAGGCGGGCATAGCTCTGGACCCGCTTCTTCAGGTTCCGCGCCTTGCCGACATAGAGCACGGCCCCCTTGGCGTCGATCATCCGGTAGACGCCGGGGCCGTTCGGCAGGCGTTTGATGATGCCGGCGATGACATCGCGGCCGGTGACGGGCCGGATCGCCGGCGCCGACAGGTCGCGGTCGGTTGATTTGGTGTTCGCGGTCATGAATTGAAGTCGGCCATGTCCGGTGTCTCCCAGACAAGATGCTGGCCGCCGTCAAGACCGATCATCTGGCCGGTGATCGAGCGATTTTCAACCAGATAGCGGATCGTTCGCCCGAATTCGGCGAGCTCGGGTCCGCGCCGAAGCGGCACGGCTTCGGTCTGCATCCGGAACTTGGCGGGATCCTGGCGCACGTTCCTCAGCGCCGGCCCCGGCGCGATGGCGTTAACCCGAATGCGCGGGGCGAGCCCCTGCGCCATCGTCCGGGTAGCCGCCCAGAGGCCGGATTTCGAAAGCTGGTACGAGAAATAGGTCGGCGCCGTCCGCCACGCCCGCTGATCGACGATGTTGACGACATTGCCCTCGGCATCGTCATCGAGGACTTCGGCGAAGGCCTGGGTGAGGAAGACCGGCGCCGAGAGGTTGATCGTCATCTGGCGGTTGAAAAGGCCGGGCGTAAGGCTGCCGACGTGGTCCTCCTCGAAGATTGACGCATTATTTACCAACAACGAAGCTTTACCGAGCGTGCTTGCCGTCTCGTAAACGACGCGGCCGACGCCATCGAGATCGCCGAGGTCGGATTTGACGACGATCGTCCGCCCGCCCGACTTCCGGATCGCGGCAGCCAACGCCTCGGCTTCGATTTCCGAGGTGTTGCAATGGATTGCGACCGACCAGCCGTTCGCGGCAAGATCTTCGACGATCGCCTTGCCGACGCGGCGGGCGCCGCCGGTGACAATTGCTACCCTGTCTGATGCTGTCATGGGCCTTGGACGGGGTTCGCGCGCCAAAGTTCCCGTTTTGGGACGGCGCCAGGAACCTTGTGGGGGCTTCTGAGTTTACTTTTGTCCTACGGAATGGCGGGAATCAGCCAAATGCTGCTTTTTTGCAACGGTCTCGGTGATTGGCCGCAGGACAAGGTATCGCCGCATTTTCTTAACCCTTACGCCATATTGCTGGGCTTCCATCCGGTGGACGTGGGGGGCACTCGTTGCAGGCGAAGCCTCCGCTACACAATGCCGTTGGATTGTTGAGGAGGTAACTATGTCGCGTATCCGAATCCTGGGCGCAAGCCTTGTCGCCCTGATGGCCGGCGCCGGCGGGGCGAGCGCCGCCGATCTTTACACGCCGCCGTCCCCGGCGGTGGTCTACAACCCGGCGCCTGCCTATAGCTGGACCGGCGGATATGTCGGCGGCATCGTCGGCTACGGCTGGAACAGCGCCAACGTCAAAAGCGGTCCCAATCTCAACCCGAATGGCTGGCTTGGCGGTGTGTACGGCGGCTACAACCTGCAGCCGAGCAGCAATTTCGTGGTCGGCGTCGAAGGCGACTTGACCTTGAACGGCGGCAAGGATTCGTCGTCCGGTGTCACCGTCGAGAACAAGTGGGGCGGCACCTTGCGGGCCCGCGCCGGCGTCGCCATCAACCGCTTCCTCGTCTACGGGACCGGCGGTCTTGCCTTCGATGGTCTCAAGGTCAAGATTCCGGGCAGCAGTGATACCAGCACCCATGTCGGCTGGACGCTCGGCGCCGGCGTCGAGGCTGCCCTGACCAACAAGGTCACGGCTCGCCTCGAGTATCGCTACACCGACCTCGGCACGCACAGCTACGGCACCTCGCCCAAGACCAAGGTGGGCTACACTTCGAGCGCGGTCCTCGCCGGCGTCGGCTTCAAGTTCTGAACCCGGTTCGATCGAGCCAAGGCCAGGCCCCGCTTCGGCGGGGCTTGGCTTTTATGGGCGCGGTGCCGCCGCCGCGGGGAGCGTGATCGCCGGGCGTCGGCAATGGTCGGCATCGACCTCCGGGCAGCGGCGAAAGCTCAGTTCCCGCGTCAGGCAGAGCCGTACGTCGATCACCCCCTCCCGACTGCAGGTCACCGCGATCCCGCGGCCCGAAAGGCCGCGATTGGCGAGGATGAATTGGTTCTCGATCTCGTCGCCGGTCGTCGCCAGATCGTCGTTCAGGCGGCGATAGCCATCGGGAATGACGACCGCCGACAGCGCGCGGCGGACAAGCGCGAAATATGATTCGGGACGCAGCCCGGAGCAGGTGCCGTGCACGTCCCATTCGTGCTGGGCGAGGCCGCGCGACGGCATCAAATCGGCGATTTCGGCGATCGTGCTTTGCGGCAGGCGCTCGGATGGCCCGCAGGAGAGGGGGTAGCCGTGCTCGTATTGCGGCCACAAGCCGTGCACGACGAACCCCTCGTTACCCGAATCGCATTGGGCGGGATCGGGATGAGCGGTGTTGTCGCAGTAGCTCGGTTCCCAGGTGAGCGACAAGACGTAGAAATCGAATCGGCCGGGCGTCCCGTCGGCGAGAGCCGGGAGCGCGAAAATCAGCGACAGGGAGAGTGCGGCGAGCGGACCTCTCACGGCTCGATCGAGCGGCACCAGCTTCCGTAGACGTGCCACGGGTCATAGGCGGGGAGGCAGGATTCGACGCGGTAGCCGATCGAGACGAAGCCTTGCTTCGATTCGATGATCCACACCGCCTGCGACCGCCGGCCGTCGCTGAGCCAGGCGGTGCCGCGGCAGTACCGGCGTCCGATCAGGCTGGTGTTCCGGATCACCTCGGGGGTCTCGTAGATATCGGTCACCTGCGCGATCGCCACACCCCAGTGGAAGGTGCGCTGGTCGGCATAGGCGAACCGCTGGATGACCCGCGACACGACGTTCGCCGAATCGCAAGGCGGCGGATTTCCCGGCTTGAACCAGGCATGCGCGGGCGCGGCGAAGCCGAACGCGACAAGACAGGCGATCAGGAGGCGCTTCATGGCCCGAACCCCGTTCTCGAACCTCGAATCGAGCATGCGCTGCAAGGCGTTTCGGGTCAAGGCGCGGTCCGGTGAGGATTCGGTGAGGATCCGGTGCGAGAGGTCAGGGTGAGGGCTTCCCCCGGTTTTGCCCAACCGCGGCAACCTCCACCGATGCCTTTTATCCGCCGCGCTTCCGCGGGACAGCAACCAACTCCGGACTTCTAGGGGATTGTTCGATGCGCCATCCTGTCGTCGCTGCCGCGTTCGCGCTCTGTGCCACGGTGCTCCCGGCGGCCGCCGCCGATAAGGCCGTGCCGGAAGGTCTGGTCTGCCCCAACGAGGTCGCAGATGCCGATTTGATCTCGACGGCGCTCGCCTCGATCGAGCCCGGCGTTACCGGACTATGCGCCTATTCGCTTCTCGACGACGACAACCCGGTTCGGGAGGTGACCATGACGCTGCGCATCGCCAACAACGACTACGACCCCGACAAGAGCTTCAAGCAGCCCAAGATCGATCTCGGCGACATGACGCTTGTCGAAGAGACGACCCGTCCGATGCCCTTCGCCGGCCGGATCGCCCCGGCGACCATCATCTCGCTGTCGAACAAGGAAACCGACCTCGGCGAGATCACCGAGAGCTTCGACACGCTCACCGTCTTCAATCTCGGAGGCGGCAAGTCGATCTCGCTCGAGGAGGAATACACCAATCTCAGCGCCGGCATGCGCGACGCGCTGCGCGCGGCGCTGCTCGCGGCGCAGAAGGGATGACCGGCAGGCGGGCGGCTTGATAGTGGATCGCCGGTTTGACGGACGGACGCCGATGACTTCCCTCAAGACGTTAAGAGCGTCCGGCAGAAAAGCGCAGGCCGCGCTCCGAAGGGCGGCATTCCGAAGGAGCGGCGACCGCGGAATCGGGCTTTGCCTTGACCGTTTCCCCGGCTTCGGCGACAAGGTCGCAGCTGTGGGCCGACGCAGGCTTTTCCAGTGGTCGACCGTTCGTCAGGCCGCCAATGCTCAAGCCGATCGACGAAACCAATATCGCTGAGGCGATCACCCTTCTGATCCGCGGATTCGGCGGCTCACCGGAGAGTTGGACAGAGTCTTTGGATCACGCCCGGTCGTGCGTGTTCACGGACACGGGGTGGCCACTCGGATACTTGTTTGTGCACGAAGGCAAGGCCGTCGGGGCGCTACTGACCTTTTCCAGCCGGCGGTCCTTGCCCGGCGGCGGTTCGCAGGTCGTCGTCGACCTTTCCAACTGGTATGTCGAGCCGGAATTTCGGAACTCGCTCCGTATTGACGATGCCGAAGCTGCTCGCATCCGGCCCTTTTGTGTTTACCGAGCTGTTCCCCCATCCCGGCTACGAGCGGATGCTGACGCACCTTGGCTTCCAGCCATGGACCGACGGGAAACTGCTGATTTCCTGGCCGGAAGCTCTGGCGGCGCGCAGCAAACGCTCGTCGGTGGTGGCCTTGCGCCACCTTCCTGCGGCGGCGCTGAACGATCTGGACCGCAAGCTTCTCGAAGACCACGAGCGCCTGGGGTTTGTCGCGGCCGCGCTCGATACCGGCGAGGCATGGCGGCCATTGGTTTTCGCTCGCCGGAAAGTCAAGCGGATACCTTGCGGCTTTGTGATCTATGCCGAAAACCGCCGGGACGTTTTGGACAATCGCGGCTCGATCGCCAACTTCCTCCTGAAACGAGGCATGCCGATACTGACCATGGACATCCACAGCAGGGAACGCCCGAAGGGGATTGTTTTCCGGCGGCGGCGCGTCAAGTACATCCGCGGCGAGATGTTGAGGGATCGCGTCGATTATGCCTATTCGGGCTATGTCTATTTCAATCTGACGGCCGACCCCGGGCCCCTTCCATCGCGGGCATCTCCCGGAGCCCCCACTGCGACCCGTGAGAGCACGCATGACTGACCATCATCCCGAAACCGTCGAGTCGATCGTCGGTTTCCCCCGGCAGCGACGTCCTGACTGCAAGGGCGGCACAGCTGCCAGGCTCGCCGTCGTTCTCGACCACCACGCCGACTGTCTCGGCTGACGGCCTGCTTGTCCCCTGACCCGGCCCGCCGGGATCGCCATCGCTTGACTCTGGCCGTGGCGCCTTCGACTGTCGCGCCGGAGCCGAGCCCATGAACCGTCCGCTGCCGTCCTCGATCGGCCACAGCGCTTGTCCGCACGACTGCCCGTCGACCTGCGCCCTCGAAGTCGAGGTGATCGACGGGCGGACCATCGGCCGGGTCCGCGGCTCCGCCGCCAACGATTATACGGCCGGCGTCATCTGCGCCAAGGTGGCGCGCTATGCCGAACGCATCCACAATCCCGACCGGTTGCTCCATCCCCTTCGCCGGAGGGGAGAAAAGGGCAATGCCGACTGGCGCGATTCGACGGCGTGGCAGCCGATCGGCTGGAACGATGCGCTCGACATCGTCGCCGAACGCTTCACCCAGGCCGTGGCGCGGTACGGCTCGGAAACGGTGTGGCCCTACTACTACGCCGGCACCATGGGCCTGGTGCAGCGCGACGGCATCAACCGGCTCCGCCATGCCGGACGCTATTCCGGCCAGTTCGATACGATCTGCACCAACCCGGCCTGGACCGGCTTCACCGCCGGAACCGGCCGCCTCGCCGGGCCGGACCCGCGCGAAATGGCGAAGTCGGATCTGATCGTCATCTGGGGGACCAACGCGGTCGCGACCCAGGTCAACGTGATGACCCATGCGGTTCGGGCGCGGAAGGAGAGGGGGGCGCGGATTGCCGTCGTCGACGTCTACCGCAACGAGACGATGCGGCAGGCCGACATCGCGCTCTGTCTGAAGCCGGGAACCGACGCCGCGCTCGCTTGCGCGGTGATGCAAGTTCTCTTCCGCGACGGTCATGCCGACCGGGCCTATCTCGACAAATTCACCGACGCGCCGCGGGAATTGGAGGCGCATCTGCGGACGCGCACGCCGGAATGGGCGTCGGCGATCACCGGCCTTTCCAGCGACGAGATCGAGGCCTTCGCCAAGGCCGTCGGCACCACCAGGCGGACCTATTTCCGTCTCGGCTACGGCTTCACCCGCTCGCGGAACGGCGCCGTCTCGATGCATGCGGCCTCATGCATCGCCGCGGTCACCGGCGCCTGGCAACATGAAGGCGGCGGCGCCTTCCATTCCAACCACGCCGTCTTCGGCCTCAACAAGGCGATGATCGAGGGCCACGACCTCGTCGATCCGGCGATCCGCCGCCTCGACCAATCGCGGATCGGCGCGGTGCTCTCGGGCGAACCGGAGGTGATGTTCGGCGGCCCGCCGGTCTCGGCGATGCTGATCCAGAACACCAACCCGGTGTCGGTCGCCCCCGAGCAGGCGAGGGTCAAGCGCGGGTTCGGCCGCGACGATCTCTTCGTCTGCGTCCACGAGCAGGTCATGACCGAGACCGCGGCGATCGCCGACATCGTGCTGCCCGCGACGATGTTCCTCGAGCATGACGACATCTATCGCGGCGGCGGCCACCAATACATCCTCCTCGGGCCGAAGCTGATCGAGCCGCCCGGCGAATGCCGGACCAACCACCAGGTCTTCGCCGGGCTCGCCGAACGGCTCGGCCTCGACCATCCGGGGTTCGCGATGAGCGAGCGCGACCACATCGACTGGATGCTCCGGAACTCCGGACGGGGCACGCTGGCCGAACTGGAAGAGGCGAAGTGGATCGACTGCCAGCCGGATTTCCGCACCTCGCATTTCCTCGACGGCTTCGCCTATCCCGACGGCAAATTCCGCTTCAAGCCGGACTGGCCGCGGGTCAAGGCCGCGAATAACGGCCCGATGGGCCCATGGGAAACGCTGCCGGCCCTGCCCGACTACTGGCCGGCGGTGGAGGAAGCCGATTCCCGCCACCCCTTCCGGCTCGCCACCTCGCCGGCGCGCTCGTTCCTCAACTCGTCGTTCAACGAGACGCCGTCCTCGCGGAGGAAGGAGGGCGGCAGGCCCGAGGTCATGATCCATCCTGACGATGCGGCGGAACACGGCATTGCCGACGGGGCTCGCGTGCGCCTCGGCAACCCGCGCGGCGCGGTCACGCTCCACGCGCGCCACTTCGACGGGCTCCGCCGCGGCGTGCTGGTTGCCGAGGGTGTCTGGCCGAATGCCGCCTTCGCCGGCGGAAACGGCATCAACACGCTGACCGGCGCCGACCCGGTCGCGCCGTTCGGCGGCGCCGCCTTCCACGACAACCGGGTGTGGATCGAGGCGGCGTAGGTCGGTCGCGACATTGCCGGATTCACCCCGCGGCGTGCGGGCCGACGGTGATGCCGAGGTCGTTCACCAGGCCGTCGGCGATCGAATAGACCCAGCCATGGACGTGCAGGTCCTGGCCGCGCGCCCACGCGTCCTGGACGAAGAGATCGGCGACGACGTTGTGGACCTGGCGCATCACGTTGAGCTCGCAGAGGCGGTTCAGGCGGACGTGCGGGTCGGCGATCGCCTCGAGCTCTCCCCGGTGCTCGGCATGGACCTCGCGGATCGGGTGAAGCCAATGGTCGACGAGGCCGCGCCGGCGGCCGTCGACCGCGGCGGCGACGCCGCCGCAACCGTAATGGCCGACGACCAGGATATGCTTGACCCTGAGCACGTCGACGGCGAACTGCAGGACCGACAGATAGTTGGCATCCTGGGGCGGGGCGAGGTTGGCGACGTTCCTATGAACGAACAGCTCGCCCGGGTCGAGGTCGACGATCTCGTTCGCCGGCACGCGGCTGTCCGAGCAGCCGATCCAGAGATGTTCCGGCGCCTGCTGGCGTTCGAGGCGCTTGAAGAATCCGGCATCGGCGGCAACCATCCGCTCTGCCCAGGCGCGGTTGTTGGCTATGAGGCGGTCGAGCATCAGGCCCCATATCGTCCCGCGATCACGGGGGCAAGCTCCGCTTCGGCCGCCGGAGGATCATATCCCGGGCGACAGGAGAATCGCGCTGTCGTCGGCCGTGCCCGCCGGCACGTCGAAGACGCAAAGCTCGTTGACGACGCGGACGCGGTCCGCCGCAACCAGCGCCAGCGCCCTCGGATAGAGAATGTGCTCGGCGGCGAGGACGCGCGCGGCAAGCGTCTCGGGGGTGTCGCTCGGCATCACCGGCACCGCCGCCTGGGCGATGATCGGGCCGTTGTCCATCGCCGCGCGGACGAAGTGGACCGTGCAGCCGTGCAGCTTTACGCCGGCGTTGAGCGCCCGGTGATGGGCGCTGAGGCCGGTGAAGGCGGGGAGGAGGGAAGGGTGGATGTTGATCGCCCGGTCGAGCCAGCGATGGACGAAATCCTCCGAGAGGAGCCGCATGAAACCGGCGAGGCAGACGAGTTCGACGCCGGCCGCGGCGAGGCGTTTCTCGATCGCGGCTTCGAATCCCGCCTGGTTCGCGAACGAGGCGTAGTCGCAGGTCTCCGCCGGGATGCCTGCGGCCCGCGCCTTCGCAAGTCCCGGCGCGTCGGCCTTGCTGGAGATGACGAGCGCGATCTCTGCCGGGTAGCCGGGGTCGGCGGCAGCCGCGGCGAGCGCCGCCATGTTGCTGCCGCGGCCCGAAATCAGGACGGCGGTCCGGCGCCGGGCCAAGTCAGCCGGTCCGCAGGTCGAGTCTTCCGTCGAAGACGACCGCCGCCTCCGATCGGGCCTCGATATGCCCGAGACGGAACACCGTCTCGCCTTCGGCGGCGAGGATCTCCGCCACCGCGTCGGCTTCGGCCGCGGCCGCGACCACCACCATGCCGACGCCGCAGTTGAAGGTCCGGAGCATCTCGGCCTCCGGGATCGGCCCGGACGCGGCGAGCCAGGCGAAGACCGGCGGGACGGGAATCGCCGACAGGCTGATCCGCGCCGCCAGCCCCGGCGGCACGACGCGCGGGACATTGTCGATGAGGCCGCCGCCGGTGATATGGGCGAGCCCCTTCACCCGCCCCGGCTCCTTCATCGCGGCAAGGAGCGGCTTCGCATAGATCCGCGTCGGCGTGAGGAGACTCCGGCCGATGAGGCCCGAACCGAACGGCGCGGGGAAGTCGTAGGCGGTCTCGGAACGGGCGACGACCAGCCTGACCAGCGAGAAGCCGTTCGAATGGAGGCCCGACGAGGCGAGGCCGAAAACCACGTCGCCGGCGACGATATCGCGGCGCGGCAGCAGGCGGTCGCGCTCGACGGCGCCTACCGCGAAGCCGGCGAGGTCGAAGTCGCGGGGCTCATAGAAGCCCGGCATCTCCGCGGTCTCCCCGCCGATCAGCGCCGCTCCGGCCATCCGGCAGCCGCGGGCGATGCCGGCGACGATGGCGATCGCCGCCGACGGCTCGATCTTGCCGGTGGCGAAATAGTCGAGGAAGAACAGCGGCTCGGCGCCCTGCGCGACGACGTCGTTGACGCACATCGCGACGAGGTCGATGCCGACGGTGTCGAGGATGCCGGTCTCGATGGCGATCTTGAGCTTGGTGCCGACGCCGTCGGTGGCGCCGACCAGGATGGGATTTCGGAAGCCGGCCTTGGCGAGGTCGAAGAGGCCGCCGAAGCCGCCGATCTCGGCGTCGGCGCCCGGCCGGCGGGTAGTGGCGACGATCGGCTTCAGCGCCTCGACGAAGTCGTTGCCGGCGCCGATATCGACGCCGGCATCGGCATAGCCGACCGCCGCGCCGGCCCGCGCTTCAGGCTTGCTCATCACCGCCGCCTCCGTTCCCCGGGCGGCAGTGTCCCCGCGACGCGGGGCGAATGCAAGCGGGTGGGTCGGGGCCGGAACCCGAACGCCGGCCTCGGAGATGACCTTTCCCGAACCGTAGACTTCGGTTCGGCGACGCCGCGCGAAAACCGCATCCCGCTTGTCCGAATCCGACCTGGCAATGACTCGAAAATAGAGGACGTCACCGCCACCGATGATTGCGGCATATGCTATGAAGGGTTGGGGAACGACCCCTCAGGGCGACGACCAACGGCTCAAAGGAACCGACATGGCGATCTACACCAACGGCGATGACAATCCCACGTTCAATCCTCTCGCGCCTCCCTTCTACAACGACAGCGATCCCGTCCAGTATGGGCTCGACGGCAACGATACCATCGACCCCACAATTGCATTTGCCTCCTATCTCGACGGTGGTCGCGGCAATGACACGATCATATCGCATGTGGCCCCGGACACCGTCCTCGGCGGAGAAGGCAACGATACGATAGTCAATCGCGGCGGTCCCGATCTTCTCTACGGCGGCTCAGGCGACGACATCGTGATCGGCGGCCCTGTTGCCGACACCATCGAGGGAAACGGCGGCGATGATCTGATCGACGGCGCGTTCGGAAACGACCTTCTCCACGGCGGGCGCGGACTCGACACGTTCCAGTTCTCAACCGCCCTTGACGCGACCAACAACGTCGACACGATCGACGATTTCAAGCCCGCCGACGACCAGATCCAGCTCGACGCGACGATCTTTGCGGTCCTCACCCCCGGTGCCCTGTTGAAAAAGGAATTCTTCGTGGGCAAGAAGGCGCACGACAAGAATGATCACGTCATCTACAACGCCAACAAGGGCACCATCCAATACGATGCCGACGCCAAGGGAGGCAACAAGGGCATAGTATTTGCCATCGTCGACAAGCACCTCGACATCACGGCCAACGATTTCCATATCGTCGCATAAGACTTTCCCCACCGCCCCCTGGCCCGAGCGGGGGTCCAGGATCGCGATGCCGCCCGGCCGGGCCGGACGATGATCCGCATCGGCTGCGGCATGCCTCCGTCCACGCGCCCGCCCTGGGGAACCGGGACGGGCGTGGTCGCCACCCCTATTCCTTTCCATCGGCGCGCGTCCGGCGTCAATTCGGCGGCGAGGAACAAGGGCGGCGGCCCCCAAAATTCAAACTGAGACACTACCCCGCATAAATTCCTATTGACTCGGGAACAGAAAGGGAACAAGGTCGGGCGAAACAAAAGGGGAACGAGTATGAGCGCGTATTTCAAGGATGTCGTCGCCTTCATCGTCGTCACCGCCTTCGTCGCCTCGATCGCGGTCGTCTCCCAGGCGGTGCAACTGCTCCTGTGAACGATTCCGGAGGGACGGCCACATGGCGCGTGGACAGGCCGTCTCTCCTCCGCGACACTCGGCTCGCGGAAGAGGATCGCGCCATGAGTTGCATCGCCGACGAGGTCGGCTTCGTTCACCTCCGGGTTCACTCGGCCTATTCGCTGCTCGAGGGCGCCCTTCAGATCAAGAAGCTCGCCGGCCTCGCCAGGGCCGACCGGATGCCGGCGCTCGGCCTTGCCGATACCGGCAACCTTTTCGGTGCGCTCGAATTCGCCGAGAAGATGGTGGAAGGCGGCATCCAGCCGATCGTCGGCTGTCAGGTCGCGGTCGATTTCGGCGATACGCCCGAGGGCGAGCGGCCGGGCGTGCCGCGCCAGAGACGCCTCAGCGATATCGTCCTGATCGCGGCGAGCGAAGCTGGCTATTGGAACCTCGTCCGTCTGGTCTCGTCATCCTTCATGGATACGCCCGCCGGCGACCGCGCCCATGTCACGATCGAGGCGCTTGCCGGCGCGGGCGAGGGGCTGATCGCGCTCACCGGCGG
Organism: uncultured Alphaproteobacteria bacterium; assembly: GCA_963792845.1. Taxonomy (GTDB): domain Bacteria; phylum Pseudomonadota; class Alphaproteobacteria; order Rhizobiales; family Kaistiaceae; genus Bauldia. Next base: position 201,183 of record CAWBXW010000013.1, on the reverse strand, counting down.
CCCCGGCGGCCCGGTTGACCGGGCGATCGTCGCGGGACAGGAGGACCTCGCGGCGGCGCGCCTCGGGCGGCTCGCGGACCTTTTCCCGGACCGGCTCTACGTCGAATTGCAGCGCCACGGCACGCCGGGCGAGGCCTTCGTCGAGCCGCATCTCCTCGATCTTGCCTACCGGCGCGGCCTGCCGCTCGTCGCCACCAACGAGGCCTTCTTCGCCGCCCGCGACGACTATGAGGCGCATGACGCGCTGATCTGCATCGCCGAGGGCACCGTCATCGGCGACGACAATCGCCGTCGGCTGACGCCGGAGCACTCGTTCAAGACGCGCGCCGAAATGATCGCGCTTTTCGCGGATCTGCCGGAGGCGCTCCGCAACAGCGTCGAGATTGCGATGCGTTCCGCCTTCTGGCCCTCGGTGCGCCGGCCGATCCTGCCGCGCTTCGCCGGCGGCGAGGCCGATCCGGATGCTGCCGCCGAACGCGAAGCGGTGCTTCTCCGCGAGATGGCCCGGGCGGGGCTCGCGGACCGGCTGCGCAGCCACGGCCTCGCCCCCGGACTGGACGAGCCGGCCTATGCCGAGCGGCTCGAATTCGAGCTCGGCGTCATCGAGCGGATGAAATATCCCGGCTATTTCCTGATCGTCGCCGACTTCATCCAGTGGGCCAAGGCGCAAGGCATCCCGGTCGGACCGGGGAGGGGCTCCGGCGCCGGCTCGCTGGTCGCCTTTGCGCTCACCATCACCGACCTCGATCCCCTCCGCTTCGGCCTGCTCTTCGAGCGTTTCCTCAACCCCGACCGCGTGTCGATGCCGGATTTCGACATCGACTTCTGCCAGAACCGTCGCGACGAGGTGATCCACTACGTCCAGGGCAAGTACGGCGCCGACCAGGTGGCGCAGATCATCACCTTCGGCACGCTGCAGGCCCGCGCCGTGATCCGCGACGTCGGCCGCGTCCTGGAGATGCCCTACGGCCAGGTCGACCGCATTGCCAAGATGATCCCGTTCAATCCGGCGGCGCCGGTGACGCTTGAACGGGCGATCGCCGACGAGCCGCGGCTCCAGGCGATGCGCGACGAGGAGCCGGTGGTCGGCCGCTTGCTCATGATTGCCCAGAAACTCGAGGGCCTCTACCGCCACGCCTCGACCCATGCCGCCGGCATCGTCATCGGCGACCGGCCGCTCGACCGGCTGGTGCCGCTCTACCGCGACCCGCGCTCGGGCATGAAGGTCACCCAGTTCAACATGAAATGGGTCGAGCAGGCGGGACTGGTGAAGTTCGATTTCCTCGGCCTCAAGACGCTGACCGTGCTCGACATCGCCGTCAGGCTGCTCCGCCGCCGCGGCATCGCGGTCGATCTCTCGCGGATTCCGCTCGACGACGCCAAGGCCTATGAGATGCTAGCCCGCGGCGAAACGGTCGGGGTGTTCCAGGTCGAAAGTGCGGGCATGCGGCGGGCGCTCGTCGATATGCGGCCCGACCGCTTCGAGGACCTGATCGCGCTGGTCGCGCTCTACCGGCCGGGTCCGATGGCCAACATCCCGACCTATTGCGCCCGCAAGCTCGGCCGCGAGCCGGTCACCTACCTCCATCCGAAGCTCGAGCCGATTCTGGAGCCGACCTACGGCATCATCACCTACCAGGAACAGGTCCAGCAGATCGCCCGCGACCTTGCCGGCTACACGCTCGCCGAGGCCGACCTCCTCCGGCGCGCCATGGGCAAGAAGATCAAGGCCGAGATGGATGCGCAGCGCGGCCGCTTCCTCAAGGGGGCGACCGAGCGCGGCGTCGCCGAGGACACCGCCGTCACCATCTTCGAGGCCTGCGCCAAGTTCGCCGAATACGGCTTCAACAAATCCCACTCGGCGCCTTATGCCTTCATCACCTACCAGACCGCCTGGATGAAGGCGAACCACCCGGTCGAGTTCCTCGCCGCCTCGCTGACGCTGGAGACCGGCAACACCGACAAGATCGCCGAGTTCCGCCGCGAGGCGATCCGCCTCGGCATCGCCGTCGAGCCGCCGTCGGTCAACCGGTCCGGCGTCGAGTTCGATGTCGCCGGCGGCCGCATCCTCTATTCGCTGGCCGCGATCAAGGGCGTCGGGGCGCAGGCCGTCGAGCATCTTGTCGAGGTGCGGGACAGCGGCGGTGGCTTCCGCGACCTCGCCGATTTCGGCCGCCGCATCAGCCCTAAGGTGATCAACAAGCGCACGCTGGAAAGCCTTGTCGCCGCCGGCGCGGTCGACGAATTGTCGCCCGAGCGCGCCAGCGTCCACGCCGGCATCGACCGCATCCTCGGCCTTGCCGCGCGGCTTCAGGACAGCGCCGCCGTCGGCCAGGCCGAGCTGTTCGGCGCGGCCGTCGCCGCCGAGCCGGTCCTGTTGCCCGCGGCCGAGCCCTGGCTCCCGGCCGAGAAGCTCCAGCGCGAGCATGACGCCGTCGGCTTCTACCTCTCCGCCCACCCGCTCGACGAATATGCCGCCGTGCTCCAGCGGATGCGGGTCCAGACCTGGGCCGAGTTCGTCGAATTGGTCCGCCGCGGCGCCACCGCCGGCCGCCTCGCCGGCACGGTGACGGCGAAGCAGGAGCGCCGTATCCGGACCGGCAACCGCATGGCCGCCGTCCAGCTCTCCGATCCGACCGGTTCCTATGAGGCGGTGCTCTTCTCGGAGGGCCTGACCGAGTATCGCGACCTGCTCGAGCCGGGGCGGTCGGTGGTGGTCCTGGTCGGCGCCGAGGAGCGTCCGGAGGGGATCAATGTCCGCATCCAGTCGGTCGAGCCGCTCGACAGGTTCATGGCCGGCCTCAAGCAGATCCGCGTCTTCCTCCGCGACGAGGCGCCGCTTCCGAGCCTCGACAAGCAGCTCGGCGGCCGGCGTGGCGAGGGGTCGGTCAGCCTGATCCTGCTCCTCGAGGAGGGACGCCGCGAGGTCGAGATGAGCCTGCCCGGCCGCTACCAGGTGACGCCGCAGATCGCGAGCGCGCTGCGTGCGGTCAAGGGCGTGGTGCAGGTCGAGCTGGTGTAGTTTCGCCCCAGCCCGGCGCTGCGGCCGGTCCTGCCCCGCGGCCGGCGATGTTTCAGGCGATGACGACCTCGACGTGGAAATGGATGTCGTGCGCGATGTCGAGCTTGGTCCCGTCGTGCAGCTTCGCCGCGACCACGGTCTCGTGCGCGTCGGATTTCCGATGGTGCTTGGAATTGGCGGAGACCCGATATTTCAGGTAGAGCGTGCCGCTGTCGCTGTCGTAGCGGAGGTGATGGTTGTATTCGGCGCCGGTGCCGGTGTTGTCGGTGAAGGTCAACTCGATGCTGTCCTCGCCATTGCGGAAGTCGGGCAGCCTCGCCGTGGTCAGCGACGCGTCGAAGATGAAGGTGTCGTCGCCCTCGCCGCCGCTCAGCCGGGATATGGTCGCCGGGTCCGTTTCATCGGCCGCCTTGGCCGGGACATAGCCGCGGCCGGCCTTGATCTCGTCGTTGCCGTCGCCGCCATAGGCGCGGTCGCCGTCGACATGGTCGTCGCCGGCGCCGCCGTACAGGCGGTCGTTGCCGTCATAGGCGATCAGGAAGTCGTTGCCGTCGCCGCCGTAGAGGACGCCGCCGGGCTTCGGCGGCACGAACACTCCGTTCTCGTCGTACTTGCCCTGCCGCTGGAGGAGGTCGTAGCCGTCCCCGCCATACATCGTGAGCTGGCGGCCGTGATGCTCGTCATTGCCCCTGGTTCCCGTAAAGATGCTGGCCATCGCGGTTTCCCCAACTCGCTGGCGGCAATTCGATGACGGCGCGGATTTGCCCCTGAATTGAACCACCAAAACACTGGCTGCGATAGCTCGCCCGGTTACCGCAGGCGATTGGTAGCCGGTTCCCGGCCCTCGTGTCAGCGCGTCACAGCGTCCGCGCCGGCCGGCGGCGTGGCGGCCGAGGCGGGGTGTGAACTACGTCATAGCGTCGACGCATGTTCGTAAGTATAGGCAGGCCGCCGAATAATTTACGTGATACCGGGGAAACTCCGGAATAATACCGTCACGAACGCGGGGCCTGCCGGCGAAGCGGGGGGCTGGGGCTCGCCGGTCCGACACATCGCCGGCGATCACCGTGCAATCGGGGCGACCGAACACGATGGAGATGAGCAATGGCCAAGATCAAGGGCAACGGGAAGAACAATCATATCAAGGGCACCTCGCATGCCGACAAGCTTTTTGGCCTCGGCGGCGACGATGATATCGTCGGCAAGAAGGGCGACGACAGGCTCAACGGCGGCAAAGGCAACGACACCCTCGACGGCGGCGGCGGCGACGACAAGTTCAAGGGCGGCAGCGGCGACGACTTCATGGTCGCCGGCAAGGGCCACGACAAGTTCGATGGCGGCGACGGCATCGACACCGTCAGCTATGCGGCCGCCAAGCTTGCCGTGCAGATTTCGCTCCTCGACGGCAACGGCACCGGCGACGCCCAGTTCGACACCTTCAAGAGCGTCGAGAACATCGACGGCACCAGCTTCGGCGACATGCTCGACGGGGACGGCTCCGCCAATCATCTCCGTGGCCTCGACGGCGACGATTACATCAAAGGCGGCGACGGCAACGACATCCTCGACGGCGGCGAGGGCCGCGACCAGATCGAAGGCGGCCGCGGTGCCGACCAGCTGATCGGCGGCAACGGCACCGACACGCTGGTCTACACGCACGAGATTTCGGGTGCGACCATCAACCTCCAGAGCAATGTCGGCGCCGGCTCGGCCGCCGGCGACACCTGGTCGGGATTTGAGATCGTCTTCGCCACCCAATTCGCCGACACCATCACCGGCACCAATTCGGTCGGCGAATACATTGACGGCTGGCTGGGCAACGACACCATTTATGGCGGCGGTGGAGACGACACGCTCGTCGGCGGCGTCGGCAAGGACAACCTCTACGGCGGCGCCGACAACGACCGGCTGATGCCGGAGGGCGATGTCGCCGAGGCCGACCACATGTATGGCGGCAGCGGCAATGACTGGGTCGACTACGATAATGCCGGCGGCGCGGTCACCGTCAATTTGCGCACCGGCCTCGGCGCCGGGCGCGCGGCCGGCGATACCTACAGCAGCATCGAGAACGTGCAGGGCTCGGATTTCGCCGACACGCTCATCGCCGGTCACAACGGTCGCGCCTATGGCGGCGGCGGCGACGACTATGTCTTCGACAATACCGGCACCGAGATCCTGCGGGGCGGCGCGGGCGTCGACCATCTGAGCGACAACTTCCTCGGCATCTCCGAGGATGGGCAACCCGACATCTTCTTCCTTGAGTTTGGTCTCGGCCTCGACACCGTCGACGGCTTCACCCAGGGCGAGGACAAGTTCTGGCTGCGCCTCGATCAGTTCGGCGCTCTTGCCCACAATGCCAACGGCACGCTCAAGGACAACCAGGTCTACTACGGCAACAATCCCGTCGCGACCGCCGGCCATGCCGAGCTGATCTACGAGACCGATACCCACATCCTGTGGTTCGATCCCGACGGAACCGGCTCTGCGCCCGAAGTCCAGGTCGCGCTGATCAACGGCCTCATCGGCATCACCAAGTCGGACTTTCTCCTCGTCTCCGAGATTTGACGGAAAGCGGGACGGTGCCGCCGGCCGCGACCCCGTTTCGCGGCTGGCTTCCTCCCGTCATGGGCGTCGTTTGCCGGGTCCCCGCTTGCGAGCGTGTGAAGAAGCGACCGGCAGCGGCCAAGCACGGCGCCGCCTGGGAAGCAGTCAACACCGTCATCCTCCGGCTTGACCGGAGGATCGATCGAAGTCGCTGGAGCCTGTGAAGAAATCGGAAGATGCCTTCTCTGACGATTTGATAACGCAACTCCCCGACCTCCGCTCATGCCCGCGCAAGCGGGTATCCAGTTCTCACCCACCCACCGCATGACATTGAAAAACTGGATTCCCGCTTGCGAGCTGTGAATGGAATTCCATCCCTGGACCGATGTGATGACCCGCGTCGTTGCCATCTCCACACGGTCATCCTCCGGCTTGGCCGGAGGACCCATCGCTTGCGCAAGAAGCTGTATTGAGGTCACCTGTCACGCCGACGGAGAGAGGACGCCCCAGGCCCCGACTTGCCATGCCGCAAACGGAGAAAGAGATATCCGGCGCGGTCCGCGATGGGTCCTCCGGTCAAGCCGGAGGATGACGGTATATTGAGTATTTCCGGTGCGGTGCCATTACTGCTCCTCGCGGCCGTAATTTCCCCACAACCTCTTTCGCGGGGATGACGGGGACGGGGGCCCGGCACCGGCGCAGATAGTGGCGGTTCGAGATGATGCGAATTATGCGAATTCGGACTCGGCGTCCGATTTCTTCAAAGGCTCTTGCGCGGGAATGAGCGGGGTGCATGGGGCAGCGATTGCGCCGGCGGACAGAAGTAGTGCGCGGGGAGGGGAAGGAGGGGCTCGCGTTACCGCTCCCAGTCGGGCGGCTCGGGCGGCAATGCCGAGGTTTCCTTCGGCGAGGAGAGCACGATCAGCGTCTCCGTGCGCTCGATGCCGTCGACCGATTTGATCACGGCCCCGAGAAACGCCTCGAGCGTGAGCGTGTTGCGGACGCGTACCTTGAGGAGATAGTTCCACGCCCCGGTGACATGGTGGCATTCGAGCACGGCCGGCTCGTCCGCGATCCGGGCGAGGAAGCGCGTCTCCACCGATGGGTCGCTCCACCCGACGAAGATCATGGCGAGAAGGTCGAGGCCGAGCGCCGAGGGGGCGACATGGGCGTGGATACCGGTGATCACCTTCCGCTCGGCAAGCTTCCGCACCCGCTCGTTGACCGAGGACACCGCGAGGCCCACGGCCTTGCCGAGCTCCGCATAGGACATGCGTCCGTCGGCCTGGAGCAGCGCGACAAGCTTGCGGTCGATGGCATCGAGCTCTGGCATCGGGATTTCGCTCTGGGGTATGACAACGCGGCGTGGACCACCGCGGCGGCAAGCTAGCAGCGCCGTTCGGCATCGCAAAGCGATGCCGCGCCGGTTTGGCGATTCGGTCCGCGCCGATGACATTCGGCCGCGCTCAAGTGTCGAAGGGTCCGGCCGGGGGACCATTCGCCTCGCGGCGCCGGCCTGATCATGTTCTGTTGCCGGTTGCAACCCAAGTCGCTGCCGCTCTACAACCTTGGAAGGCTCGCGTGCGGACCTCCGCGCCGGTTGCCGGCATGCCAAGGAGCCCGACTGAACACGGAGAGACCGGATGGCCCGCATCAAGGGGACGAAGAAACACGACAAGCTCAAGGGCACCAATCATAACGACAAGCTGTTCGGGCTTGGCGGCGACGACGCGTTGTTCGGCAAGAAGGGAATTGACAAGCTGATTGGTGGCGGCGGCGACGACAAGCTCAACGCCGGCTCCGGCGACGACATCTTCAAGGGCGGCAAGGGCGACGACACGATGATCGCCGGCACCGGCCACGACAAGTTCATCGGCGGCGCCGGCATCGACACGGTCAGCTATGCCGCCGCGAAGCTCGGCATCGGCATCGAGCTTCTCGCCGGCACTGGCACCGGCGACGCCCAGTTCGACATCTTCAAAGGCATCGAGAATATCGACGGCACCAAGTTCGGCGACACCATCGAGGGCGATGCTTCGGCCAACCGGCTGCGGGGTCTCGGCGGCGACGATTTCCTCAAGGGCGGCGCCGGCAACGACACGATCGACGGCGGCGACGGCAACGACCAGATCGAGGGCGGGACCGGCGCCGACCACCTGATCGGCGGCAATGGCATCGACCGCCTGGTCTATGAGCACGAAGCCTCGGGCGCGACCATCAACCTTGCGACCAATGTCGGCGGCGGCTCCGCTGCCGGCGACACCTGGTCGGGATTCGAATTCATCATCGGCACCAGGTTCGCCGACACCATCACCGGCACCGGCGTCGCCGAGACCATCGACGGCTCCCTCGGCAACGACAGCCTCTCCGGCGGCGGCGGCGACGACCTGCTCAAGGGCGGCGCCGGGCTGGACACGCTTTTCGGCGGCGCCGGCAACGACCGGCTGATGCCGGAGGGCGACAAGGCGGAAGCCGACCACCTCTTCGGCGGCGCCGGCTCCGACTGGGCCGACTACAGCAATGCCGGCGCCGCCGTCACCGTCAGCCTCGCAACCAACGTCTCCGGCGGCCGCGCCGCCGGTGATACCTATAGCAGCGTCGAGAACGTGCTCGGTTCCGCCTTCGACGACAACATCACCGCGGCTAGGAACGGCCGCGCCTATGGGGGGGGTGGCGTCGATCATGTCCATGACAGCGGCATACTTGGCGGCCCCGCCGGAACCGAGGTTCTCCGCGGCGGGCCGGGCATCGACGTCCTCTCCGACAACTTCGGCGGAGTGACGGAGGACGGCCTTCGCGACATTTTCTTCCTCGAAGTCGGGCTCGGGCGCGACACCATCGAGGGCTTCTCGCAGGGGACCGACCTGTTCTGGCTGCCGCAGGCCCAGTTCGGCGATCTGGATTTCGCCATCGGCGGTGTGCTTGCCGCCGGGTCGCAGGTGCTCAACAAGGCCAGCGACCACGCAGCGACCATCGCCGCCGCCCAGCTCATCTTCCAGAAGAACACTCATGAGCTGTGGTACGATCCCGACGGTACGGGGGCCGCGGCGCCAGTCGAAATTGCCGTCGCGGCCAACCTCACGCAGATCTTCCCCAACGATTTCCTCGTCGTCCCGGAGCTTTGACCGGCAAACGGGGCGATGCGATTGCCGCCGCTTCCCTCATGGCCCTAAAAGGGGGACATGAGGGGAGGGGGCATGTTCCGGAAAATCCTGATCGCCAACCGCGGCGAGATCGCGATCCGCATCGCGCGGACGGCGCGCCGGCTCGGCATCGCGACCGTCGCGGTCTATTCCGACGCCGATCGCGATGCGCTGCATGTCGGCGCCGCCGACGAGGCCGTCGGGATCGGCCCGCCGCCGGCCGCGACCTCCTACCTCGCCGTCGAGAACCTCCTCGAGGCATGCCGCAAGACCGGCGCCGACGCGGTCCATCCCGGCTACGGATTCCTGTCCGAGCGCGCCGCCTTCGCCGAGGCGCTTGAGGCCGCCGGCATTGCCTTCATCGGCCCCAGCCCCAAGGCGATCGCCGCGATGGGCGACAAGATCGCCTCGAAGCGGCTCGCCCAGGCCGCCGGCGTCCCGACCGTGCCGGGCCACCCCGACGCCGTCGCGACCAGGGCCGAGGCGGTGGCGGCCGCGGCGGCGGTCGGCTTCCCGGTGATGATCAAGGCGTCCGCCGGCGGCGGCGGCAAGGGCATGCGGATCGCTCATGGCCCGGGCGAGGTCGTCGAAGGCTGGAGCCGCGCCCGTTCCGAGGCGCAATCCGCCTTCGGCGATGACCGCGTCTTCATCGAACGCTTCATCGAGAACCCGCGCCATGTCGAGATCCAGGTGCTTGGCGACCGCCACGGCAACCTCATCCATCTCGGCGAGCGCGAATGCTCGATCCAGCGCCGCAACCAGAAGATCGTCGAGGAGTCGCCGTCGCCGGCGGTCGACGAAGCGCTCCGCGCCGGGATGGGCGCGGCGGCGGTGGCGCTCGCGGAGGCCGTCGGCTACGATTTCGGCCGGCACCGTCGAGTTCATCCTCGCCCCCGACCGGCGCTTCTATTTCCTCGAGATGAACACCCGACTCCAGGTCGAGCATCCGGTCACCGAGCTCGTCACCGGCATCGATCTCGTCGAGCAGATGATCCGCTCCGCCGCCGGTGAGAAACTGGCGCTGCGCCAGGACGACATCCGCATCGACGGCTGGGCGGTCGAGGCCCGCCTCTATGCCGAGGACCCGCGTCGCGGCTTCCTGCCGTCGATCGGCCGGCTCAACCGCTACCGCACGCCGCCCGCGGGCCGGAAAGGTGGCGTCAGCGTCCGCATCGACGCCGGCGTCGAGGAGGGCTCCGAGATTTCGCTGTGGTTCGATCCGCTGATCGCCAAGCTCGTCACCCACGGCCCCGACCGCGCCACCGCGGTCGCGGCGATGTCGGATGTGCTCGACGGCGTCGAGATCGACGGCGTCGCCCACAACCAGCCGTTCCTGGCGGCGCTGATGGAGCATCCGCGCTGGCGCGATGGGCGGCTCTCGACCGGCTTCATCGCCGAGGAATTCCCGCATGGCTTTGCCAGTATTTCGCCGTCTCAGGAAACCTTTAGCCGGCTAGCCGCCGTAGCGCTGTCGATCGCGCTCGCCCGGCGCCAACGGCTGGATGCTGCGGCGAGCGTCGGCGCCGGTTCAGCCGGACGGAGACCCGGCATTCCGTTGCCCGATGACCCCCTCCCATCCTTTCCCTTTCAGGGGGAGGGGGCGCGGTGGCGCCGTCGGGATCGGCTGTCGGCTTTGGGTCTGCGGGAGCGGAGCAACCCGCGTCCCCTCCCCCTGAAAGGGGGAGGATGGGAGGGGGTCACACCGTCGGTGAGCCAGCCCCCGCCTATCCGAGCATGGCGAGCGGTGCCGGGGAGGCCGCCGCCGCGCGCCGGGATTGGGTGGTCCGCCTCGGCGACCACCGCGTCCCGCTGACCATTGTCGGCGACGTCTCGCTCCCCGACATCGCCTTCGACGTGCTGATGCCGGGCGCCGGCGAGCCGGTGACGGTGGTCTCCGACTGGCGCCCCGGCGAGACGCTTTGGACCGGCGTCGTCGGCGATTTTCCGCTGACGGTGCAGCTCCGCCCGGCGGTCGCCGGCATGCGCCTCGCCTGGCGCGGCGTCGACCTCGTCGCCCGGGTGATGACGCCGCGGGTCGCGGCGCTGGACGGGCTGATGCGCGCCGAGCCGGCAAGCGACGCCGGCAAGCACGTCCGCTGCCCGATGCCGGGGCTGGTCGTGTCGATCCTGGTCGAGGCGGGCCAGGCGGTCAGCGCCGGGACGCCGCTCGCCATCGTCGAGGCGATGAAGATGGAGAACGTCATCCGCGCCGAGCGCGACGCGACGATCACCGCGGTCAAGGCGCGGCCCGGCGACGTGCTCGCCGTCGACGCGGTGATCCTCGAACTGGCGTAGGGCGGGCGCCGGCTATGGCGCCGCCGTCGCCGGCCCGGTCACCGCCCGGTAGACGTAGAGCGTATAGGTCTTCAGCGGCTCGGATGCGCGCCCGTAGGTGCTGGCCGTAATCTTGTCGCCGTCTTTGATCTCGAGGCTCGCCCTCGCGTATGGGATCCCGTCACACACTCGTGCGCGGGGGCCGCGAAGCGGTGCGCCCACGCGGCCGGCATCCTCACTGGAGCTTCCGCCAGTCGGCCGGAGCGGCGGATGGTCGCCGCAGATCGGCGCCTCATTTCGTCGCTGCCTCGCCGCCGGTCGGCAATGCGGCGATCCAGTCCTTGACTAAGCCTATCCAGCCCTTCTGGTCTGCCGTGAGCCGGTTTTCGCCGTCAAGCTTTTGCAGGATGGCCAGCGCCTCGCGGTAAAGCGGCGCAGGATCGTCGGCGACGCTCGCCACCTTCGTGAGCGACACCATAACATCGGTTTGCGCCTGGGCATTGCCGGGGTCCTGCGCCGCCAGCTTACGGAGGATGTCGAGGCTCTCCTGATAGGCGGCGAGCGCCCCGGCGCCGTCGCCGGCCCGCAGCCTCACGTCGCCGAGCTTGTTGAGGTCAATCGACACGTCGCGCTGCGCTTGCGCATTGCCGGGGTCCTGCGCCGCCAGCTTGCGGCTGATAGCGAGGCCCTCCTGATAGGCGGCCAGCGCCCCGGCGCCGTCGCCGGCCTGCAGCTTCACGTCGCCGAGCTTGTTGACGCTGACCGACAGGTCGAGCAGGGCGTCGGCGTTGTGCGGGTCCCGCGCTGCCGCCCTGCGGGCGATGTCGAGGTTCTCCTGATAGGCGGCAAGTGCAGCGGCAAAATTCCGCTCGGCGATCCGCTTCTCCCTTTCCGCCTCGCTCCGCTGGGCGTCGGCGAGAGCGGTCTGTTTCCGGGCGATGTCCGCCTGCTGTTGCGCTTCCGTCGCCTTGTCCGCGGCCAGCTTTGCCTGGTAGAAGCCATACGCTGCGGCGATGGCGGCGATGACGAGGAGCAAGGTCGCGGCGACGAGGCCCATCCGCGTCCGCGAGGCGACCTTGCGTTGCTGCTCGGCCGCCTCCTTCTGCGCCTCCGCGAGCTTCCGCGCCTCTTCTAGTTCGCGGTCCCGCCGCGCGGTGTCGGCGGCGCGCGCGGCGGCGAGGTAGGTGCGGTCGGCTGCGTCGAGGGAGGCGGCGAGGTCGTCGCGCTTGAGCAGCGCCTCGGCATCGTCGAGGCGTCCGCCGGTGTGGGCGAGCCAGGCCTCGTCCCTGCCATTGGCAGCCCAGTCGCGCGCGGCGCGCTTGACGCCCTCCAGCGCCGAGAGCGCGGCGAAGTCTTCCTTGAGCCAGCCCTGGAGGAGGCCCCATTGGCGGAGTAGCGCCTCGTGCGCCGGCTCGACCGTGGTCTCGCCGGTGGCGGTGGAGACGTCGGTGGCGAGCAGCCGCGCCGCGATCAGGTGATCGACCAGCGGCCGGGCTTCCGCCGGAATCTCAGAAAGCCGCGCCACCCGCCGGCGTGGCGAGCCGGTTTCGGGGTCAATGCCGGCGAGCCACGGGATCATCGCCCGGCGCAAGAGCGCTAGCCGCGCGGCGCGGTCCCTCGGCACCGCCGGGTCGGCATCGGCCGCCTTCAGCGCCCCCTCGACCGCCGCCTCGATCGATCCCTTGATGCCGCCGGTCGCCTCGTATTTGGCCCGCCTCAGGTCGCCGTCGCCGCCGTGCTCCAGGTAGAGCCGCTCCAGCGTGAAGGCGAGGAGCGGCAGCGCGTCCTTGGCGCCGCCTGCCTCGACGTCGGCGAGGAGCGCCGCGGTCAGCGCCGGCTCGATCTTGAGCGGCCGCCTGGTCTCGGCGAGGCGCGCCGCCGGCCCCTCGATGACGGTCTGGTAGGCGCCCCTGGGCAGCGGCGGCAGGCTCAGGGCGTTGAGGCCGAGGCCCTCCATTGCCGGCGCCGTCTGCAGCCGCTCGAAGGCGTCCGAGCGGATGGTGAAGACGACGATCAGGTTCGATGCCGGGTCGGTGACGAGGTCGCGGACAAGCCGCAGGAAGGCATCCGCCTCCGCCGCGCCCTCGGCCAGAAACAGCTCCTCGCCCTGGTCGATCGCGAGCACGATCCGCGGCGCTGACCGCGCCTCGCCGTCGGCGTGCCGTCCTTCGGTCTGATCCGGCCCGTCAGACAGGTTGGCGGCCGCGTTTCCGGCCTGACCCCCTCCCATCCTCCCCCTTGCAGGGGGAGGGGTGCCCGTCTGCGCCGCCGACGTAATCTCGACATCGACCGTGGAATCGCCACGTAGCGACCGCGCCCCCTCCCCCTGAAAGGGGGAGGATGGGAGGGGGTCAGACGACGACGATGGGAGGGGGTCGGAGGACAAGGGGAGGGTGGCTTCGCTCGGCGCGGCCGGGTGCGGACCGGTGGGGCCGGAGTCCGATGCCGCCCCACTCTCCCCGGTTCCGGGAGGAGGTGGCGGGGCGGTGGTTCCGGCCTGACCCCCTCCCGGCCTCCCCCTTTCAGGGGGAGGAGTGCCCGTTTGCGCCGCCGACGTAATCTCGACATCGGCCGTGGAATCGCCACGTAGCGACCGCGCCCCCTCCCCCTGAAAGGGGGAGGATGGGAGGGGGTCAGACGTCGACGATGGGCGGTCGTCGGATGACAGGGGGTCGGTGGCTTCGCTCGGCGCGGCCGGGTGCAGACCGGTGGGGCCGGATTCCGATGCCGCCCCACTCTCCCCGGTTCCGGGAGCAGATGGTCGGGCGGTGGTTCCGGGTTGACCCCCTCCCATCCTCCCCCTTGCAGGGGGAGGGGTGCCCGTTTTCGTCGTCGGCGCGACGCCGGCATCGACCGTGGAATCGCCACGTAGCGACCGCGCCCCCTCCCCCCTGCAAGGGGGAGGATGGGAGGGGGTCCCGATCGCGAAGACGGCGAACGCCGTCCTCGCGATCAGGCGCAGGAACGTGCACCGTCTCCGCGACCCTCCCAAGCAACCCCGCGACCGCGTCGGCGCCTGATTCCACCGCGGCCTTCACCACGGCGCGGGAGAGGCCGAGCCCGGCCCGTTTCGCCGCCAATTCGAGGCTGAGGATAAGGCCGGTCTCGCCGCCGAGCGCCGCCCGCTCGGGTCGGACGATCGGCAGCGGCAGGAAGTTGCGGTCGTCGCGGGAGAGCCGCGGCAACAGCCCGGCGCGGAGGAACGACGATTTGCCGGCGCCGGAGGCGCCGAGGATTACCAGGAAGCGCGGCGGCGCCGCTTCGGAGAGGCCGCGGAGCCGGTCGAGCGCCTCGATGGTCGGCGCCTCGCGGCCGAAGAAGATGCCGGCGTCCTCGGCTTCGAGCGGCCGCATGCCGCGATAGGGCGGCCGGTCGGGATCGTCCTCAGGCGGCCAGGCGAAGAAGCGGGCGTCGAGCCCGGCCCTGGTCAGCCCTGTCCGGAGCGCGCGAAGGCCGCCCTCGGAGAAGGTCGCATGGCCCTCCTTGCCGTCCGGCAGGACCGGCCGGAAGATGAGGTGGTCGGCGCCCGTCGCAAGGTTGACGAGCTGCCAGGTCGACTTCAGTTCGGCCGGCACATCCGCAAGCGGAATGTCCTCGATGAGGACGCCGAAGATCCGCTTGTTGAGCTTCTGCGCGAGACGGAATTCCTTGAGGCACCAGTCCGAATCGAGCCAGGCGCGGCTCACCAGAAAGAGCACCGCCTCGCAGCGGTTCGCGGCCTCGTAGAGGCTTCGTTCCCAGCGTTCGCCGGCGGCGATGCCGCGGGTCGGGTCGAGGTCGAGGAAGACATCGTCCCAGCCTTCGGCGACGAGCCAGTCGCGGAGCGCGACAGCTTCCGGGTTGTTGGCGCTCGAATGGCTGAGGAAGATGCGGGCCACGGGTGGGCAAGCTCCGTCCGGACAACTATCGTGTCCCGCCGCGCTGGCACTATGTTACCAACTATGGCGGTTGTTGGGAGGGAATAATGCATCTCTGCGAAATCAATGTCGGGCGGCTGCTTCACCCGCTCGACGATCCGCGCATAGCCGACTTCGTCGACAATCTCGACAAGATCAACTCCCTCGCCGAGCAGAGCGAAGGTTTCGTCTGGCGGCTCAAGGACGAGACCGGCAACGCCACCTCGATCGCCGCCTATGACGACCCGATGATCATCGTCAACATGTCGGTCTGGGCCTCGCCCGAGGCGCTCTACGGCTTCGCCTACCAGACGGCGCACCGGCGCTTCGTCCAGCGGCGGAAGGAATGGTTCTCGCTGTTCGACGGACCCTACCTGGCGCTGTGGTGGGTCGAGGAGGGGGCGCTGCCCTCGGTCGCCGACGGGCGCGACCGGCTCGACCATCTCGCCCGGGTCGGTCCGACCGCCTATGCCTTCACCTTCCGGAAGCCATTCCCGCCTGTTCCCGGCGCGCAACCTGTGGTCGATCTGGGCCGCGGGCCGGGCCGTGTCCCGCCGGCCTATCGCTCATGCGGCTAACCGGCGGCCCGCATGCGATCCAAGTCGGTTCAAATCACGATCCACGGCCGTGTCCACGGCGTCGGATTTCGCGCCTGGGTCAGTGACGAGGCGGAACAGCTCGGCCTCTCCGGCTGGGTGAGAAACCGCCGGGACGGCACGGTCGAGGCGGTTATTTCCGGAGACGAAACGATCGTCGACGAGTTCGTGGCGCGGTGCCGCCAGGGACCGCGCGCGGCCATCGTATTCAAACTGAACTCAAAGCCTTACGACGATCCTTTCCCAGACGGCTTCAGGATCCTGCCGACGCTATGAATGTCGCGCCGAACCGGGTCTCGAATTCCTGCCTCAGCACCGCGTCGACCTCCGCAATCGATGCCGAAATTCCCAGCCTTTTCAAGCTGGTAACGCCGGCCTCCCGGATCCCGCAGGGCACGATTCCGGAGAAATGTTCGAGGTCGGGATCGACGTTCAGCGCGATTCCATGGAAGGTCACCCAGCCCCGCACCCTTATCCCGAGGGCGGCGATTTTCTCATCTCCTCCAAGGGTTTGCACCCAGACGCCGATCCTGCCCGGACGCCGTTCGCCGGCGACGCCGAAGGCGGCGAGGGTCGCGATGATCCATTCCTCCAAGGTCCTGACATAGCGGCGCAAATCCGCGCCGCGCCGGTTCAGGTCGAGCATCACATAGGCGACCCGCTGGCCGGGGCCGTGATAGGTATATTGCCCGCCCCGGCCGCTGCGGAAGACGGGAAACCGTTGGGAATCAAGGAGATCGGAGGGGTTGGCGCTGGTCCCGGCGGTGTAGAGCGGCGGGTGCTCGACGAGCCACACCTGCTCGGCGGCGACTCCCTCGCGGATCGCGGCGACCCGCGCCTCCATCGCCGCCACCGCCGCCGGATAGTCGGTCAGGCCGCGGCTCGCCGCCCAGTCCACCGGCTCGCCCGGTGCGGCTTGCCGCATCGCCAAGCCCGCACCGGTGGGCTGCCCGTCCGTCCGCGGCGTCGGCTCCGGTCTCTCAAGCATTCGGGAAATGTAGGCGTTCCCGTCGCGCCTGTCAGGCCCGGCTCACCCGTCGGTCCGGACCTGGCTCGCGGGCGGCTCAGTTGTCCATGAAGAACGGACGGACGAATTTGCCCTTGCCGAATTTCAGTTGAGGCGTGCTCTGGGCGACAAGCGTCGGCGGGGTGATGTGATCGGCGATCACGATCCTGGTGTTGCCGAGGCCACGTTTTTCGATGAGGTCGTAGAGGATTTCCGCGTTCTTCGGCGCCAGCCTGACGCAGCCATGCGAGGCCCGGGTGCCGAGCCGGCCGGTCGCCAGGCTGCCGTGGATGGCGTGGCCCTTCGGGGTGAAGAAGATCGAGTTCGGCATCGGTGCGTCGTCCCATTCCTCGGAGAAGTGGTCCTTCTCCATGCGGAACGGCGTGTAGGATCCGCTTGGCGTCGTGTAGCCGGTCGCGCCGGTCGAAACCGGCCAGACATATTTCGGCATCCCGTCGACGGTGACGGTCATCCGCTGCGAGCCCTTGTCGATCGAAACCAGCACACCGGCCGCGGCGCCGGAGACGGCAGCCAGGAGCGCGAAAGCACTCAGCGCAAACACGGCGAATCCTGCGCGCATGTCAGGTAGCCCCTTCAGAAACCCGGATCAGCCCGTCATGATATCGGTAAACGCGGAAAAGCAAAGCGACGGCTGCGCTCGCCGGCAACTCGGTCGCCAAGCGTGCGTTTATCGCAACACCGCTATGCCTTGGCTCAACGCGTCGCCCGGCGATCCCGGCTTCAATCGGAACTGCCGGGAACGGATCGACGTTTGTGGGGACGGAACCATGCCGATGGAGAGCCGACGATGATCCGCAAGCTGAAGTCGGGAAAGTACCGCCTCTATTCGCGCAAGACCGAGGCGAAGACAGGCAAACACCGCAATCTCGGCACCTTCGACACCCGTGCGGCCGCCGAGAAGCACGAGCGCGCGGTCCAGTACTTCAAGCGTCACAGCGGCTGAAGCAACGGAGCTTCGATTGGCGTCGCGGAAGGCGAACAAGCCGAAATACTGGTCCGGCGATGTGACCCGGAACAGCAATGCACTCGACCTTGACGTTGGGGTGTTCAAACTCGACAGCCCGCGGCGGATCGCGCAATCGTTGAAGCGATCGGCCGAGGAGAGCCGGCGGAGAAAAGGCACGCCCTTCCAGTCGGCGATGTCGATGCTGAACTTCTACATCAACCGGGCCGGCCGCAATCTTCCCGAAAACCGGCGGCGGGTCCTCGAAGACGCCAAGCAGGAGCTGCGCAAGGCGTTCGGCCGGGATCGGGCGCGATAAGGCAAGTCGAGCAAGCCTTGTATCCGTGGAATCGATTTGCTAAATCACCCACCGATTTCAGGCGGTCGTGGCGGAACTGGTAGACGCGCAGCGTTGAGGTCGCTGTGGGGTAACTCCCGTGGAAGTTCGAGTCTTCTCGACCGCACCAGAGTCCGTGACGTAATGACCGGCGGCTGCAAATGCCGCCGTTCGTGTTTGTGAACCCCGGGTCCGTGCCCGTCGTTGAAAGGCGGCCAATCCAGCGAATTTTTTCGGGAGCGCGGCATGGCGGAAGACACTCCCAATGCCGGCGCGGCGGCCGAGGCGGGGGCCGTCCGGGCAATCCGTGACGGGCACGGCGATATCTCGCCGGAATTCGTCATCGCGGTGCAATCGGCCGTGGACCGGGCGGATGTCGCGGGCCTCCGCGGTCTGGTCGATACGCTTCACGAGGCCGACCTCGGCGATCTTCTCGGGGCCCTCGAACCGGGCGAGCGCCCGCGGCTCATCCGCATTCTCGGCGACGCATTCGACTTCACCGCGCTCACCGAACTCGACGAGACGCTTCGCGTCCAGATCCTCGAGGCGCTGTCGCCCAAGGTCGTGGCGGAGGGCGTCCGCGAGCTCGAATCCGACGATGTCGTCAGCCTCCTCGAGGACCTCGAGCCGCGCGAGCAGGCTGAGATCCTCGCTGAACTGCCGCCGGTCGAGCGGGCGACCGTCACCCGCGGCCTCGAATATCCGGAGGAATCCGCCGGCCGTCTGATGCAGACGGATTTCATCGCGGTGCCGCCCTTCTGGAATGTCGGACGGGCGATCGACTACATGCGCGAGGAGGAGGAGCTGCCGGACGAATTCTACGTGCTCTTCGTGGTCGACGCGAAGTTCCATCTCGTCGGCTCCGTCAGCCTCGATCGGCTTCTGCGCAGCAAGCGGCCGACGGCCATCGCGGATATCACCGACCGGGACGTGCAGGTCGTCAAGGCGACGGATGATCAGGAGGGGGTCGCGCGCCTGTTCGAGCGATACAATCTCGTCACCGCGCCGGTGACCGATGATGATGGGCGGCTGGTCGGCGTGATCACCGTCGACGATATCGTCGATGTGATCGAGGAAGAGGCGGACGAGGACATCCGGCGGCTCGCCGGCGTCGGCGACGAGGAAAGCTCCGACACCGTCGCCTATGTGGCGCGGAGCCGGATCCCCTGGCTCCTGGTCAACGTCGTCACCGCTTTTATGGCGGCGGCCGTGATCGGCTTTTTCGGCGGGACCATCCGGCAGATGGTTGGGCTCGCCGTGCTCATGCCGATCGTCGCCTCGATGGGCGGCAATGCCGGCACCCAGGCGATGACGGTCACGGTCCGAGCGATAGCAACCCGCGACATTTCTCCGCGCTCGGCCCGCCAGGTGGTCGGAAAGGAGGTTCTGGTCGGGCTCATCAATGGGGTAGCGGTGGCAATCTGCGTCGGCCTCGGCGCCGCTCTGTGGTTCGCCGATCCGAATATCGGCGCCGTGATCGCGGCGGCGCTGATGATCAACCTGCTGGTGGCCGGCCTCGTCGGCGCCTCGATCCCGCTCGCCTTTCACCGGCTCGGCGTCGATCCGGCGGTTGCATCGGGAGTCCTGCTTACCGCCGTGACCGACATGACCGGGTTTTCGGTGTTCCTGGGACTCGCGGGATGGTGGTTTGGCCTATTGTGAGACAGGTTGACTGCCCTCGCGGCATGTTTCACACCCTTGCAATTGTTTATCCGCTCGCGGCGTGGCTCGCGTCTAATGTCGCACCGGATTCGACAGGAAAACGGCCGGCGGGCAACAGCGGGTGACGGAAACGACCGATCGTATTGACGTCGCAGTGGTCGGACTCGGTTATTTCGGGTCTCATCATGCGAGGCATTTCGCGGCGCACCCGTCGGCGCGGCTCGTCGCTGTGGTCGATGCCGATCCCGGCCGCGCCTTGAGCGCCGCGGAGGCCCACGGTGCGGAGGCCCTCGCCGACCATCGTGCCCTGATCGGCAAGGTTCAGGCGGTGTCGATCGCCGTGCCGACCGGTGCCCAGTACGCCGTCGCGTCTGAGCTTATCGAGGCGGGCATCCACCTTTTCGTCGAGAAGCCGATTGCCGCGGATGTCCCGGCGGCCGTCGATCTCGTGGAGCGCGCCGCCCGGCGCCGCACGGTCCTCCAGGTCGGCCACATTGAACGCTACGCACCGGCCTTCCGCGCGCTCCAGGAGCGGGTTCGTGCGCCGCGTCTGATCGAATGCGTCCGCCGCACGCCGTGGTCGGGACGCGCCGCCGACGTGGATGTGGTCCTCGACCTGATGATTCACGATATCGACCTCGTGCTGACGCTCGCCGGCTCGGCGGTGCGTGCGGTCGAGGCGAGCGGGGCTTCGGTCGTCACCAGGGCCAACGACGTGGCGGAGGCGCGCGTGACCTTCGCCAACGGCATCGTCGCGACGCTCGCGACGAGCCGGGTCGCCACCGAGGGCGAACGCAACATCACCGTCACCGAGCCTGGGCGGCAGCTTGTCGCCGACCTTGCTCAGTCCGAGCTCACGATCCTGACCGGGACGGCCGGCACCGCGACATCCGAACGCGTTCCGCTTCCGCGGAGCGATAATCTCGCGGCGGAGGTCGACGGGTTTCTTGCGAGCGTTTCCCGGCGCGCCAAGCCTTTGGTTGACGGACGGGCCGGGCTCGACGCATTGAAGCTCGCCGAAGCGATTCTTGCAGCGGCCGCCGAAGGCCGGAGCCTCGACCCGCCATTGCGTAAGGGAGTTCGCGTAGCATGACGCCGGCCCGCTCCGCCGCGGCCTTGTCGGTCGCCAATGACGACCGCATTGCTCTTTTCGACCTGCAGCGGCAAAGGGCGCGGCTCGAAGGTGAGATCAAGGCGCGGATCGACGCCGTCCTCGCCCACGGTCAGTTCATCCTCGGCCCCGAGGTGGATCTGCTCGAGAAACGGCTCGCCGCCTATACCGGCGCGCACCACGCCGTCGCCGTGTCGAGCGGGCGGGATGCGCTGATGATCGCGCTGATGGCGATGGGCGTGAAGCATGGCGACGCCGTTTTCGTCCCGGCCTTCACCTTCGCCGCCACGGCCGGGGCAGTCGTCTCGATCGGAGCAAGCCCGGTCTTCGTCGACGTCGATCCAACGACCTACGCCATGGATCCGGCCGACCTCGAGCGGGCGGTCGCCGAAACCGGGAGCGCTGGCGTGCTCAGGCCCGCCGTCGTGATGCCGGTCGATCTCTATGGTTTGCCGGCCGACTATATTGCGATCGGCAAGGTCGCGGCGCGGCACGGGCTGGGCGTGCTGGCCGACGGCGCGCAAAGCATCGGCGGCGTCTCAGGCAACGGCCGGGTAGGGGCGCTCGCGCCGATCACCGCAACCAGCTTCTACCCGACCAAGCCGCTCGGCTGTTACGGCGACGGCGGCGCCGTGCTCAGCGAAAGCGGCGAGCTGGCCGACAGGGTGCGCATGATCCGCTCCCACGGACGCCAGGGCACCGGCGACGAAGCGATCGTTCTCGGCCTGACCGGCCGGCTCGACACCATCCAGGCGGCGGTGCTTCTGGTGAAACTCGATGTATTCGACGTGGAGCTGAGCCGCCGCCGGGCGATCGCCGCGCGATACACTATGGGGCTGTCCGGCGTAGTCGGCGTGCCGGTTGCGCCGGAGGGCATGGAAAGCGCCTGCGCGCTCTATACCATTCGCGTCCGGCATCGCGACCGGGTGCGGCAGCTGCTCGACGACGCCGGGATCGGAACCGGGCTTTTCTACCGGCTCGCCCTCCACGAGCACCCCGCCTTCCGGCAATATGACGGCCGGCACCTCGGCGTCGCCGAGGCGCTGACCGGGCAGGTTCTCAGCCTGCCCATGCATCCCGATCTCTCCGACGAGGAGGTGGATCGGGTGATCGAAGCGGTGACTGCCGCAGTCGCAAAGAGCTGAACCGGCTCCCCCGTTCGGGGGACGCCGCGAATTGTGACCCGTGTCACTGACGGGGTCACGCTCGTCGCATATGCATCGATCAATGACGGGGCGGCAAGCCCCGGCACCGCCCCCACGACGATCGAAGATTGGAGAAGACAATGAGCCCGTTCGCGCGTCTGAAGACGTTCGCATCCAGAGTCGCCGAGGCCCGCCGGCGTCGTGTCACCCAGCGCGCCGTGGAAGCGCTGCCCATGCACATTCGCAAGGATATCGGCTGGCCCTACGCCTCCTGACCCGACGACGCGATGGCTGTCTTGACGCGATAGGCGACCTTCCGATTTCCGACATCCGACTTGACGCGCCCCGGCTCCGAACGGATCGTGATTGATCCGGCCGGCCGGGGCGTGCCGACGGAGGTCGAAGGAGGGGGCGATGCTTACGGTCCACACGGGCGGCGCCGAGATTCCGGCGCTTGGTTTTGGCACCTGGCCGATGCGTGGCGAAACCTGCGCCCGTATGGTCGCCGAAGCCTTGAAGATCGGCTACCGGCATATCGATACTGCTCAGGGATATCAGAACGAAGCCGATGTCGGCGCCGGCCTGGCTGAATCGGGAATCGCGCGCGATGCGATCTTCATCACCACCAAGGTCCGGCCCGACCGGACCTCGGCGAAGCTTCTCGGGAAATCGGTCGAAGAGAGCCTGCGCAAGCTACGCACCGACCGCGTCGATCTTCTGTTGCCTCACTGGCCCAATCCGAGCATTCCGGTGGCCGAGACGATCGCGGCGCTTTGCGAGGTCAAGCGCCGCGGCCTGACCCGACATATCGGTCTTTCCAACTACACCATCGCCCTTGCCGACGAGGCGCTTCGCGTAGCGACCGAGCCGCTCGTCGCCGACCAGATCGAATATCATCCGCTGGTCGACCAGACCAAGCTCCTCGCCTTCCTGCGCGGCCGCGGACTCGCGACCATCGCCTACAGCCCGATCGCACTCGGCCGCGTCGTCGGCAATCCGGTGATCGAGGCGATTGCCGCCGTCCACGGAAAGAGCGCGGTGCAGGTGACGCTTCGCTGGCTGATCCAGCAAGGGGACATCGTCGCGATCCCGAAGTCGTCCCGGCCGGATCGGGCAAGGGAGAATTTCGACGTATTCGACTTCTCCCTGAGCGACGAGGAAATGACCAGGATCGGCGGGCTGAAACGACCTCACCACCTGATCAACGAACCGAGCTGGGTGCCGGCCTGGGACTGACCGCGCCGGGTCACCCCGCGTCTTCCGGAAAATGTGACTGTGGCGGCACCGGCCAATGGTCCTATAACCCTTCCCGGGTCGCGAGCCTCGCGGCGAAGAGAGGATATGCCGCGCGCAAGATGGGAATCGATATCACCTATGGCGGCGCGTTCCTGGCAGGCCTGATTTCTTTTATTTCGCCCTGTGTTCTGCCGCTGGTTCCGCCCTATCTCTGCTACCTCGCCGGGGTCAGCCTCGACCAGCTCACCGGCGACGCGCCGGGCGGCGTCAAGCGGCGGACAGTGTTCTTCTCGGCGCTGACCTTCGTCCTCGGCTTTTCGACCGTATTCGTCGTCCTCGGAGCCGGGGCGACCGCGATCGGGCAACTGGTCCGGAGCTATCTCAACATCCTGACGCTGGTCGGCGGCGGCGTCATCATCGTGATGGGCCTGCATTTCCTCGGGGTATTTCGGATCGGCCTCCTCCACCGCCAGGCGCGGGTCGAGATCCGCAACCACCAGGTCGGAGCGCTCGGTTCCTATCTGATGGGGCTCGCCTTTGGCTTCGGCTGGACGCCATGCATCGGGCCGGTGCTGTCGGTCATCCTCGGCCTCGCCGGGACCCAGGAGACCGTGGCGAGCGGCGCGGGGCTGCTTGCAGTGTATTCGCTTGGCCTCGGTCTGCCCTTCATCGCGGCCGGCCTTTTCGCCGGACCCTTCATGCGTTTCATGCGGCGTTTCCGCGGCCATCTCGGCAAGATCGAGAAGGCGATGGGCGCGCTGCTCGTCGTCACCGGCATCCTCTTCGTCACCGGCCAGATCACGACCATCGCCTTCTGGATGCTGTCGCTTTTTCCCGGCCTCGCCCAAATCGGCTGACGCCGCCGAATCACCGTAGTTTCGGGCATTATCCGGCCACCGTCGCGAAGTGGGGCGAACCGCCATGACCAAACGGAGCTGCCTTGCCGTCATCCTTGCCGCGGGCGAGGGGACGCGGATGCGCTCGTCCGTACCGAAGGCGATGCACAAGCTCGCTGGCGATCCGTTGCTCGGACATGTCCTGCGGGCCGCACGAAGCGCCGGTGCGGGACGGATCGCGGTCGTCGTCGGTCCGGACGCCGGGGCGGTCGAGCAATTCGTCGCCAAAGCGGCGCCCGAGGCGAGCCTGCACGTCCAGGCGAAACGCCGCGGCACCGCCCATGCCGTGCTTGCGGCGAAGGCGGCGTTTGCCGGTCCACCCGACGACGTGATGGTGCTCTACGGCGACACGCCACTGATCACGGCGGCGACGCTGAAGCGGCTCCGCCGGGCGCTCTCGGGCGGCGCCGACGTGGTCGTCCTCGGCTTTACCCCGGCCGATCCGGGCGGCTATGGCCGGCTGATCGTCGCGGGCAAGCGGCTCGTCGCGATCCGCGAGGTGAAGGATGCGAGCCCCGAGGAGCGGTCGATCGGCCTCTGCAATGCCGGCGTCATGGCGTTCCGCGGCGGACTCCTGCCGCTCCTGCGAAAGATCCGCGACGATAACGCCAAGGGCGAATACTACCTCACCGACCTCGTCGCGCTCGCCAATGCCGCCGGGAAGACGGTCGTGGCGCTCCACGCCGCTGCCGACGAGGTGATCGGCGTCAATACCCGCGCCGAGCTTGCGGCGGTCGAGGCGCTGTTTCAGGCGAGGGCGCGTGGCGACGCGCTTGACGGAGGGGCGACGCTGATTGCACCGGAGACGGTGTTCTTCGCCTTTGACACGCGGCTCGGCGCGGACGTGACGGTCGAGCCTCACGTCGTCTTCGGTCCCGGCGTTACCGTCGCCGACGGAGCCACGGTTCGCGCCTTCTCCCACATCGAGGGGGCGAAGATCGCCTCGGGTGCGATCGTCGGTCCATTCGCCCGGCTTCGCCCCGGCGCCGATATCGGGCCGAACGCCCATATCGGCAACTTCGTCGAAGTGAAGAACGCCGTGATTGATGCCGGCGCCAAGGCCAACCACCTCGCCTATATCGGCGACGCTCACATCGGGGCCGCCGCGAATATCGGGGCGGGCGCCATCACCTGCAACTACGACGGCGTCGCCAAGCACCACACCGAGATCGGAGCCGGCGCGTTCATCGGCTCGAACGCGTCGCTCGTCGCCCCTGTCACCATCGGCGAAGGCGCCTATGTCGGCACGGGCAGCGTGATCAACCAGAACGTCGAGGCAGGGGCGCTTGCGATCGGGCGGGTGCGCCAGGTCAACAAGCCCGGCTACGCGGCGCGGCTTCGCACCCAGAAAATGCCGTCCAAGACCAAGGCGAAGTAGCGGGAAATGACGCCGTTCTTGCCGTTCTTTAACCGCTTCATCATTAAAGCTCCGAAACAGGATGTGATTTCCGGCCGCGTCAGGCGCGGCGGATAATTGCCGGCGGGATGGTTGGAGCGCATTTCTTGCCATGTGCGGAATCGTGGGAGTTCTCGGGAAGGGGCCGGCAGCGCCGCTTCTCCTCGATGCGCTGAAGCGGCTGGAATACCGGGGCTATGATTCCGCCGGGATCGCGACGCTCGAGTCCGGGCATCTGACCCGGCGTCGTGCCGAGGGCAAGCTTCTCAACCTTGAGACCAAGCTCGACCGTGCGCCGCTCGCGGGCCATTCCGGCATCGGCCATACGCGCTGGGCGACGCATGGCGCGCCGACCGAAACCAACGCCCACCCGCACGCGACCGGCCGCCTGGCGCTTGTCCATAACGGCATCATCGAGAACTACCGCGAGCTCAAGGACGAACTCGTCGCGGACGGCGTGCGCTTCGACACCGAGACCGATACCGAAGTCATCGCCCATCTCGTCAACCGCAATCTCGAAGGCGGAATGTCGCCGGAGGAAGCGGTCGAAGCGGCGCTTCGCCGGCTCGAGGGCGCCTTCGCCCTCGCCATCCTTTTCGACGGCGAGGACGATCTGATGATCGGGGCGCGGCGCGGAAGCCCGCTTGCCATCGGCCATGGCGACGGCGAGATGTTCTTCGGCTCCGACGCGATCGCGCTCGCAAGCTTCACCGACCGCATCACCTATCTCGACGACGGCGACTGGGCTGTGCTCACCCGCCATGACGCCAGAATCTTCAATGAGCGCGGCGAGCCGGTTGCGCGACCGGTGACCCGGACGCTGGTCACCAACCTTCTCGTCGACAAGGGCAATCATCGCCATTTCATGGCGAAGGAGATCTACGAGCAGCCGGAGGTCGTCGGGCACACGCTCGCGCACTACCTCGACTTCAGCGCCGGCCGTTCGGCGTTGCCGGGCGAATTCGCCGCCGGTTTTGCCGGACTCGACCGGCTCTCGGTCACCGCCTGCGGCACCGCCTACTATGCCGGACTGGTCTCGAAATACTGGTTCGAGCGCTACGCGCGGCTGCCGGTCGACATCGATATTGCGTCCGAATTCCGCTATCGCGAGCAGCCGCTCAGCGAAAAGGGGCTTTCGATCGTCGTCTCGCAATCCGGCGAGACGGCCGACACGCTCGCCTCGCTCCGCTACGCCAAAGCGCAGGGGCAGAAGGTCGCCGCGGTCGTGAATGTGCGGGAATCGACGATCGCCCGCGAGTCCGATTTCGTGCTGCCGACCCTTGCCGGGCCGGAGATCGGCGTTGCCTCGACCAAGGCATTCACCTGCCAGCTCGCGGCGCTGGCTTCGCTCGCCGTCGCCGCCGGGAAAGTGCGTGGGGTGCTCACCGGGGACGAGGAACAGAATCTCGTCCATGCGCTGAGCGAGGTGCCGCGCTGCATGAGCGCGGCACTGAGGTTGGAGCCGCAGATCGAGGCGTTGGCGCGCGACCTCGCCAAGGTCCAACACGTCCTCTATCTCGGTCGTGGGACGAGCTACCCGATCGCACTCGAGGGCGCCCTCAAGCTCAAGGAAATCTCCTACATCCACGCCGAAGGCTACGCCGCCGGCGAACTGAAGCATGGGCCGATCGCGCTGATCGACGAGAAGATGCCGGTGGTGGTAATCGCCCCCTACGACCAGATCTTCGAGAAGACCGTCTCGAACATGCAGGAGGTCAAGGCCCGCGGCGGGCGGATCATCCTGGTCACCGATCCGAAGGGACATGAGGCAGCGGCGATCGATGCGGTCGAGACGCTGATCCTGCCCGCGATGCCCTCGGCGATTACGCCGCTGGTCTATGCTCTACCGGTGCAACTCCTCGCGTATCACACCGCCGTCTTCATGGGCACGGACGTCGACCAGCCGCGCAATCTGGCGAAATCAGTCACCGTCGAATAAAGTTCGAGTCATTTCTGCGAGCGGTCGAACGGTCGGACCCGGCCGACGGCATCCCATCGTAGCGCCTGGGGGATCCAAGACGGAGCACGATGGAAACGAACTCCAACGCACGATTGGAAGCGTTCTGCGATGGTGTATTTGCGATAGCTTTGACCTTACTGATCATCGACATAAGAATACCTGGGTCAATTGAAATTGATAGCGCCGCTAGTTTGTGGATCGCCGTGAGAAATATTTCTCCTTCGATCTTTGCCTTTCTATTGAGCTTCACGATTATCTTTATCACTTGGATGAATCATCATGCGACGCTTAAGCTCGTCACAGGATCGTCGTCGTCTTTTGTGTATGCGAACGCACTGTTGTTGCTTTCCGTTGTGTTCATCCCTTTTCCGACCGCATTACTGGGAGAGTACCTGCTTACCGGATATTCGTCCCCGGCCGTGGTTCTGTATAACGCCGTGCTCGCACTACAAGCGATTGGGTGGATTTCCTTGACCGCGACGGCGCTCAATAGTCGTCTCACGCAGGATGAAAAATCGACCGCGGCGATGCGGATCAACAGGAGAAACGGATACTTCGCCCTTGTGGTTTATTCGATGTTTGCGATCATAGCCTTCTGGCTCCCGCAGGCCATCGCCGTGCTTACGACCCTGACGTGGATTTTCTGGCTCATACATGGAGTCCGCATCGCGAAGCCGCATAGATGAATAAGAAGACTCGACATGTGCCCCGGGGCGGCAGGCTCCGGATTCGCTCGAAGTTCCCGGAATCCGCCGCCGTAGGACTGCCTCGCCCGGGCCCCGGCCGCGATTCGCCGTTGGAACCGCGGACCAATACAAGCTGAGGGGGGCGAAAGCCGCCTTCGCGACCGTCGAGGCTATCAATCCACCCCGGAATGTTTAGATAATAGCCGCGCCGCTCGCGCGGAGCGCAGCGACGCCGAGAACGATCAGCGGAACAGGATGAGCGATCCGTCCGGTCACGAGATCACCCGCCGGAGCAGCACCATGCACCGGCTCCGGAACTATTTCCTGACCGGCCTGATCATTGCCGCACCGCTCTTCATCACGATCTACATCACCTGGGGATTCATCGTCTGGATCGACAGCTGGGTGACGCCGTTCATTCCCGACGCCTACAACCCCAACACCTATCTTCCCTTCGCAATCCCCGGCTTCGGCCTGGTCGTTGCGATCGTCTTCCTCACCCTTCTCGGCTCCCTCACTGCCAATTTCGTCGGGCGAAAGCTGGTGTCGTGGGGCGAATATCTCCTCGGCCGGATGCCGGTGGTGCGGAACCTCTACAGGGGACTCGAGCAGATCTTCGAGACGGTTCTGTCGAATTGGGCGAAGTCCTTCCAGACCGTCGGGCTGATCGAATACCCGCGGAAAGGTCTCTGGGCCCTCGTCTTCGTCGCGACGCCGACGCGCGGCGAAGTGAGCCACAAGCTCGACAGCCCGAACGATCCGATGATCTCCGTGTTCCTGCCGACCACGCCGAACCCGACGTCGGGCTTTCTTCTCTTCGTCCATCGGAGCGAAGTCACCCATCTCGACATGAGCGTCGAGGACGGCGCCAAGCTCGTCATTTCCGCGGGGCTTGTGGTTCCGGATTATGAGCTCGACGAGGACGGCAGGCCCGTTGGACCTCCGAAGGCCGTGATCGCCGGAGGCCGCCGAGTGCGGGCCCTGGAGCCGACCAGCCAGTCCTGAACGCCGGCTCAATCCCGATTCAATGCGTGGGCTTCGATCAAGACGCCGGGCGGACCGCGCCGAACCCGACGCGGCGGCCCCGGACTGGTCCCGACCGTCAAAACAGAGCCCGGCCGGGCCGGCCGGCTAGCCCGCCCTGAGCAGGCGAACGGCGTCGTCGCGGCCGAAGATGTAGAGAAGCAGACGGAGCGCTTCGCCGCGACCGCCGGCGAGGTTGGGATCGGCGTCGACAACGAGTTGCGCGTCGTCGCGCGCCACCTCCATCAGCGGGCCGTGGACTTCGATCCGGGCGATGCGAAAGCCGGGCATGCCCGATTGACGCGTGCCGAGGATCTCGCCGCCGCCACGGAGCCTGAGGTCCGCCTCGGCGATGACGAAGCCGTCCTCCGTCTCGCGCATCACCCGCAGACGGTCCTGCGCGACCGCGCCGAGCGGGGCCTTGTAGAGGAGGAGGCATACCGAGGGCTTGTCGCTCCGCCCGACCCGGCCGCGAAGCTGGTGGAGCTGGGCGAGCCCGAACCGCTCGGCATGCTCGATCACGATGATGGTCGCATCGGGCACGTCGACGCCGACCTCGACCACCGTCGTCGCGACGAGGACGCGGAGGTCGCCGGAGTGGAAACTTGCCATCATCCGGTCGCGGTCGGCCGGCTTCATGCGGCCGTGGACGAGACCGACCATGGGTCCGAGCGCCTTCACCAGGGCGCGATGACGATCCTCGGCCGCCGCCACATCGAGCATCTCCGATTCCTCGACGAGCGGACATATCCAGTAAGCCTTGGCGCCGCGCGCGGTCGCATCCCGCACCCTCTCAACGACCTCGTCGAGGCGGGCGAGGGGAAGGACGCGCGTCTCGATCGGCTTCCGCCCGGCGGGCTTCTCGGTCAGCCGCGAGACGTCCATGTCGCCGTAATAGGTGAGGACGAGGGTGCGCGGAATCGGCGTTGCGGTCATCACCAGAACGTCGGTGGCGCCCCCCTTCGCCGTCAGCGCAAGGCGCTGGTGGACGCCGAAACGGTGCTGCTCGTCGACCACGACCAGGCCAAGATCCTTGAAGGCGACCCCGGCCTGGAAGATCGCGTGGGTGCCGACGACAAGCGAGATGCTGCCGTCGGCGAGGCCGGCGAGGACCGCGTCGCGGTCGCGGCCCCGCTCGCGGCCGGTGAGGACGGCGATGGTGACGCCGGCGGCATCGGCGATTGGCGCGATCGTGCGGGCGTGCTGGCGTACCAGCAACTCGGTCGGCGCCATGATCGCCGCCTGCGCTCCGCTTTCGATCACCGGGGCGGCGGCAAGAAGTGCCACGACGGTCTTGCCGGAGCCGACGTCGCCCTGGAGCAGCCGAAGCATGCGCTCGGGCTTGGCGAGGTCGGCCTCGATCTCGGCGACGGCGGCCTGCTGGCTCCGGGTGAGAGTGAAAGGCAGTGCGGCGATGATCCGCGCCTTGAGCCGGCCGGAGCCGGCTCGCGCCGCGCCGGTCGCCTTGCGCTGGTGTTGGCGCATGAGGGCGAGGGCGAGCTGACTCGCCAAGAGTTCATCGTAGGCGAGGCGGGAGACATGCGGACTCGCCGGTTCGAGTTCGGCGAGCTTCGCCGGATGATGGGCCGTGGTGAGCGCCGTGCGGAAATCCGGCCACCGCTCCCGGACGATCAGCGAGGCGTCCAGCCATTCCGGAAGCGGCGGCAGGCTGTCGAGCGCCGCGTCGACGGCGCGAAGGAGCGTCTTCCGCGGCAGCCCCGCCGTCATCGGGTAGACCGGCTCGATCAGCGGAAGGCTGGCAAAATCCGCCTCGCTGACGATGTGGTCGGGATGGACCATCGACGGGCGGCCGTTGAACCATTCCATCTTGCCGCTGACATAGCGGGTCTCGCCGACCGGCAGCGTGCGTTCCAGCCACGCGGCGTTGGCATGGAAGAAGGTGAGGGCGACCTCGCCGGTGTCGTCGTCACAGAAGACCCGATAGGGGATACGCGGATTGCCGGGCGGCGGCTTCTGGTGCCGGTCGACGCGGACACGAAGCGTGACGATCGCGCCTTCCGGCGAGAGGGCGATGCCCGGCTGGCGGCTCCGGTCGATAAGGCCGACGGGAAGATGGAACAGGAGATCGACGATCCGCGGCGGCAAACCCGATTCCGGCGCGCCGACCAGCCGCTCGACCGCCTCGGTCAGCTTCGGGCCGATCCCGGGAAGGCTGGTAACCGGGCGGAAGAGCGGGCTGAGAACGGGCGGGCGCATCAAGGTCTCCGGCGCGGCCTGCCATAGCCGATCGCGGCATTTGCGTCGAACGCGGGGGTTTCCCGCCGCGTCAACAGGACCATATAGTGCCGCGATTCGAGGGCTGGCCCGAACGCGGGAGGACGGATTCCGGATATGATTCCACGCGCGCTTCTTCTACCCCTCGTCTTGTTCGGCCTTGCCGGGCCCGCATTCGCCGAAAGCTGCCACAAGGAAGCGGACTTCAATGCCTGGCTGCAAGGCGTGGCCAAGGAGGCCGCCGCCCAGGGCATCTCCTCCGCGGCGATCAAGTCGGGCCTCGGCGCGGCGCGATTTGACGAAAGCGTCGTCAAGAAGGACCGCTCGCAGGGCGTCTTCTCGCAGACCTTTCTCGAATTCTCCGACCGCATGGTCGAGCAGTACCGGGTCAAGCAGGGACCCGGCCGGATCAAGAGCAACGCCAAGACCTTTCAGCAAATCGAACAGCAGTTCGGCGTTCCGGCGCAAGTGATTGTCGCGTTCTGGGGGCTCGAGACCGATTTCGGGCAGGTGATGGGCGACGACCCGACCATCGTATCGCTGGCGACGCTCGGTTATGACTGCCGGCGCGCCGACCTTTTCCGCGCCCAGCTGATCGCGGCGCTGAAGATCATCGACCGCGGCGATCTGAAGGTCAACGAGATGGTGGGCCCATGGGCGGGCGAAATGGGCCAGTTCCAGTTCCTCGCCTCGCACTACTACGATTACGGCGTCGACTTCGACGGTGACGGCAAGGTGAACCTTCGCAAAAGCACGCCGGATGCGCTCGCTTCGGCCGGCAACTACCTCGCTCATCTCGGCTGGCGGCGCGGCGAGCCGTGGCTGCAGGAAGTCAAGGTTCCGGAGAATTTCCCGTGGGAGATGGCCGACCTCCGCGTCAGGCTGCCGCGTTCGGAATGGGTGGCGGCGGGTGTGAAGGGGGCCGGCGGCGCGCTGCCTTCCGACAGCCTCGAGGCGGCGCTGCTTCTGCCGATGGGCCGGAACGGACCGGCCTTCCTCGCCTATCCGAACTTCGACGTCTTCCTCGGCTGGAACTCGTCGCTGGTCTATTCGACGACCGCCGCCTATTTCGCGACCCGGATGGACGGCGCGCCGCGCGTGAGCCGGGGAAAGGGGCCGATCAACAGTCTCAGCGTCGCCGAGATCAAGCAGCTCCAGACCATCCTGACCAAACGCGGCTACAATGTCGGCAAGATCGACGGCATCATCGGCGAACTGACCCGCGAGGCGGTGAAGGACGTCCAGGTCAAGCTCGGCCTCCCGGCGGATTCCTACCCGACGAAGGAACTGCTCGCGAAGCTGAGCTAACCACGTTCGAGGAGGGCGCGCGTCCCGCGCGCCGGGCGGCTGGAAGCCGCCCCTCCCGCGGTCAATACTTCACGAATCGCGGCGAGATGCGGGTGCCCTGGCCGAGGGCGTAGCCGAAATTGATGGTCATCAGAGCCAGCGGTTCGATGAGGCGCGCATTTCTGAGCGGGCCGGCATCGAGGGGCTCGAATCCCATTGCCTTGATCATGCCGGCGACGCGGTCTTTTGCCGCCGCGTCGTCGCCGGCATAGAGGACCTGCGGCGGGATGTCGTCCGGCCCGAGGTCGAGGCCATAGAGCTCGGCGAAGATGGTGTTGAAGGCCTTCACCACCCTGGCCTTCGGGACGAGCTTCTGGATTTCCTCGGCCGCTGACGTCGTCATGCCGACGGCGAGCGACAGCTCGGGCCCGACCGGGTTGGTGATGTCGACCACGACCTTGCCGGACAGATCGCCCGCGGCCTTCAGGGCGTCGGCGGCCGCCCGGTAGGGCACCGCGAGGACGACGGCATCCGCCTTCGCCGCATCCGAAATCGACCCGGCCGAGGCGCCGATGCGTTTGGCGGCGGCGGCCGCCTTCTTCGCGTCGCGTCCGAGCAGCGAGACTGCCTCGCCGCCCGCGACGAGCCGTTCTCCGATTCCCTCGGCCATCCGGCCGCTACCGATGATCGCGATGGCCATGGCTTCCCCTCTTGTTCGCTTCCGGCGCGGGCGACGGCCGCCGAAAATGCATCGACAGAGTTGTAGAGCGCGCCTGGCTGAAGTCTCGCCCGGCATGCGGCGGTGGCCGCGCCACGCCCGGCGCGGGAGGCTACCGGACCGTCTCCGAAAGCACCTGTCGAGAGTGCGCCCGCTGCTAGGCAACTGTCGCCGGTCATGGCAATCTTGGATTGCCGCGAGCGACGGGGGGTCCCCGCGCATGGACTACGATGCCTTCATTTCCTACCGCCGGTCCGACGGCGGCTCGGCGGCGCGCTGGCTGAGACGGGAGCTTGAACGCTTCCGCGCGCCAAAGCGGCTCGTCGCCCTCCGCGACCGCCGAATCAGGATCTATCTGGACACCGCCTATGAGCGCGGCACCAGCGACTTCTATCAAGGCACGATCAGGCCGGCCCTTCTCGCATCCCGACACTTGATCGTCGTGGCGACGCCGGCGGCGGTGCGACGGTCGGGCGGCGCCGAGGATTGGATCGCTCGCGAGATCGACGACTTCTGCTCCGGCCCGAATGGCGCGAATGTGATGGCCGTCCGTGCCGCCGGCGGCGACGGCGATCCGCTCCCGGGCGATCTTGCGAGCCGCTTCCCGAACCTCGAGATCGTCGACCTTCGTGGCGTCGGGCGGCTCTGGTTCCTCCACCCGACCCGCGCTGCCCGGTTCAGCGCGGAGAAGCTCAAGCTCATCGCGCCGCTCATCGATCTTCCGCCCGGTGACATGCCCATCCTTCGCCAGGAGGAGGAGCGCGCCCAGCAGGTCAGGCTCGGGCTCGCGTCCGGTGTGACGCTCGCCGTCCTGGTTGCGGTGGCGGGACTCTCGATCTATGCGCTCGACAGCCGGTTTCGGGCCCAGGAGGCGCTGAATACGAGCCTCCAGAGCGCGAGCCGCATGGTTTCGGCGGCGAGCGCGCTCGATCCGCGGTCGACCGGCGAAGTCCGCGGCAACTTCCTCAATCAGGTCTGCGACCTCCTCGACCGCCTCGGGCGCGAGGCGAGCGTTGCCGCCCCCACCGACTCGCGGGTCACCTGCCTGATCGAACGGGCGCGTGGCCACGAGCTGCAGGGCGAGAGCGCTCTGGCCGATGCGACTTTGCGCGACGCGGTCGGCATCGCCGAGGCGGCGCTCGCGATCAAGCCGACCCAGTCGGACGCCTACGCCCTCGCCGCGGCGTGGCAGGCGGCCGCCGATACCGCGCTCGCCAGGAAGCAGCCGCCGGTCCAGCAGGACGCGCTGGCCCATCTTGCCGACAGGCTCGCAGCCATCGGCAAGGCCCTCGAAAACCCCGAGCTTATCGCGCGGGCAGCCGAGGCCAGCGCCAACCTCGCCGATTCCCTTACGGAAAGCGGCGACCCCGATGCCGCGATCGCGAGCGCGGAGACGGCGGCTGACGGCTACGGCACGGCCAGCAAGGCATCGGTCGATCCGGTACCCGACTATCTGGAGCGCCAGTCGCATATCCTTCGCTGGATCGGGTTCGGTCACGAGGAGGCGAAGCGACCGGACAAGGCGGCGGACGCCTATCGCCGCTCGATTGCGGTCGCCGAGCAGATCGATCCGGCCGCGAGGTCGGCCGACGCAAGGCTTGAGACGGTGGACACGCGGCTCCGGCTGGCGGCGCTCGATCCGGGAGGCGAGGCGGCCACGGACGTCGCGCTCGCCCGGATCGGCACGGAACTCGACGCGATCGCCGCGCTGAGCGATCTCGCGGACGCGCAACGCCAGCAGGTCGCCTCGCTCGAAAAAACCCTCGATGCCCTCTCCGGCAACCGGGTTTCGACCCGGGAGAGCCTGGTCAAATGAGTCGCTTCTGGCCGGCCCTGATTGCCGCCTTCGTCCTGACGCTGGTCGCTCTCGGCGCGACCGGATGGGCGATTTCGACGGCGCTCATCGTGCCGCCGCCCGAGCGGCTGATGACTGCGTTCTTCGAGATGTCGCTCGCCAGGGGCTGGAGCTGCGTCCAGGAAGGAACCGAACAGGTGTGCGATCCCCCGGGGCCGCCTCCCTATGACGCGATCGCCATCGTCGCCATGAAGTATCGGAACGCCAAGGACACGCTCGACGCTTACGAAGAGCACCTTCGCCTCCCGCAGACCCCCGCGGGCGGAGGGCAACCCTCAACCGTGGAAAAGATCGGCAGGCGAATGCTCGGCGGATATGAGTGGGTCGAGGCCCTGCATTCGGGATCCGAGATCGGAAGCTTCTATACCTACTATCTCGCCACCGTGACGTCGCATGTCGGGATTCTGGTGACGCTTTCGGCCAACAAAAATCACTTCGAAGAGCACCGCAGCGAGATCGAGGCGATGGCCGCCTCGCTCATCGTCTATCAACTCGGCCCGTCCACGGCCGAGCTCACGCTTTGACCGTGACATAGCGCCCCGGCGCCGGTTCGATCGCCTTGAGCTTGTGGCCCTTGGGTCGGGCAGCGGGGACCTGCGTGGCGCCGTGCGCCTCGATCCAGGCCTGCCAGTGCGGCCACCACGAGCCCGGATGCTCCTTCGCTTTCTTGAACCAGGCCGCGAAGCGGTCGCCCTTCGGCGCCGGACCGGTCCAGTACTGGTATTTCTTGCGCGCCGGCGGATTGATGACGCCGGCAATATGGCCGGAGCCGGTAAGCACGAAGGTCACCTTGCCGCCGAAGAAGGTCGAACCGTAGAAGACCGATTCCGGCGGGGCGATGTGGTCCTCGCGGGTGGCGAGGTTGTAGATCGGGATCTTCACCTTGCCGAGGTGGAGGTCGGCGCCGCCGACCTCCATCTCGCCCTTCGACAGGCGGTTCTCCAGGTAGCAGTTGCGGAGGTAGAAGGCGTGGTTCGCCGCCGGCATGCGCGTCGCGTCGGAGTTCCAGTAGAGGAGATCAAAGGGCGGCGGCTCGCGGCCCTTGAAGTAGTTGGTGATCACGTACGGCCAGATGAGGTCGTTCGGGCGGAGCATGTTGAAGGCCGTCGCCATCTCCTTGCCTTCGAGATAGCCGCGCATCTTCATCTTGTACTCGAGGTCGGCGACCTGCTCCTCGTCAACGAAGACCTTGAGGTCGCCGGCATGGGTGAAGTCGACCTGGGTGGCGAAGAAGGTCGCGGTCTTGATCCGGTCGTCGCCCCTGGCCGCGGCATAGGCGAGGGTGACGGCGAGAATGGTGCCGCCGACGCAGTAGCCGACGGTGTTGACGCCGTCGGCGCCGGTCGTCTTGAGCGCAACGTCGACCGCCTCGATGACGCCCGACTTCATGTAGTCCTCGAAGCCTTTCCGGGCGAGGCGACGGTCCGGATTGACCCAGGAGATGACGAAGACGGTGTGCCCCTGATCGACGCACCAGCGGATGAACGACTTCTCGGGGGTGAGATCGAGGATGTAGTACTTGTTGATCCACGGCGGCACGATGAGGAGCGGTCGCGCCAGCACCCTCTTGGTGGTCGCGTCATAGCGGATGATCTGGCAGAGTTCGTTCTCGTGGATCACCGTGCCCGGCGTGGTCGCCAGATTTTCGCCGAGCTTGAACGCGCCGGCGCCGGTCTGGCGGATCTTCAGGTCGCCGCCCCCGGCCTTGATGTCCTCCGCCAGCATATGCATGCCGCGCACCAGGTTCTCCGCGTTCGACGACGCCGTCTCGCGCAGAAGCTCGGGATTGGTCAGAACGAAGTTGGAGGGCGCCAGCGCGCTGGCGATCTGTTTGATGTAGAAGCCGGCCTTCTGACGGGTCTGCGGATCCAGACCGTTGGCGTCGTCGGCAAGGTCGGCAGCCCATCGGCTGGTGATCAGATAGGCCTGCTTCAGGAAATCGAAGAAGAGATTCTCGCTCCATTCGGGATCGGCAAAGCGCTTGTCGCGCGGGTCCGCCTCGGCCGCAGGCTTGGCGGGCTCGCCCAGCATGCGCATCATCGAGGACGACCACAGTTCGAGGTAGCCGGACCACAGCCGCCGTTCGGCCTCGACCGTCCGTTCCGGATCGCCGAGCCAGTATTCGCTGACCTTGGAAAGCACCTTGACGACCTCGGTCAGGCCGTCGGTGAAGTCGAAGGAAGCCTTCCCCTCCTCGCGGGGCTTGAGGTAGGCGGATGCGGCCTTGCCGGCCTCTTCCATGACCCGGGCGAGGTTGCGGGCGAAGGCCTCCGGGTCCCTGACGCCATAACCCTGGCCGGGCAAATCTTTAGTGGTCATTCTCTTTCGGGCCGTGATCTGCGATAAATACCCGCTTTTTCGACATATTATCGCAGGATAGTGTCAGCGCCGACAGAGTTAGCGAGCGGGTATTAACGCTTTGATCACAATAGCCGATCACCTTCGGGAGGGAAGGGCGGTTTCGCGCTTTTCGACGCGTGTTTGCGGGGTCTCGCTGGTTCTTGGAATGGCGCTTGGCGCTGGCGGATGTACCCAGACCTCTCAGAATTCCGGGGTCTCACCCTCGGCGGCCGTCACCGGGCCGATGGTGCTGAATTCCGCTCCCGGTGCGAACGGCACGGTGGCGAGCGAACCCCTGCCTGCTCCGCCGACCGACACGGGCGTGGCCCAGGCCCCCGGAACAGCGCCCGCCACCGCCCGACCGCCTGCGGCCCAAA
Organism: uncultured Alphaproteobacteria bacterium; assembly: GCA_963792845.1. Classification (GTDB taxonomy): domain Bacteria; phylum Pseudomonadota; class Alphaproteobacteria; order Rhizobiales; family Kaistiaceae; genus Bauldia. The sequence goes on along the minus strand of CAWBXW010000013.1, from coordinate 163,474 downwards.
CCGTCGCGGCGAAACCGGCCCCGGCGCCGCAGCCGGCGGCCGCCACCGCGACCGCGTCATCCCAGCCCGCGACCGAGCCGCTTCCGACCGGCGCTCCCGCTGCCGCCACGACAACCAAGGACGGTTTCCCGAACGTCAATGCTACGCCGACGCAGCCGGCCGGACAGCTCTTGCCTGCCGATGAACGCGCCCGCATCATCGCCGAACTTGAGAAGCTCCGTGCCCATCAGGGCAGCGGCAGCGGCGACAGCGATCCCGGGGATAACGCTGATCTCGCCAAGCAGGCCGAAACGCATGGCCCCGACGCGATCAAGCAGATCGAGAAATGCTCCGAGGACGGCGCGCTCGAAAAGTATCCGGAGTGTGCGCCGCAAAATTGAGCCTCGCGACCGCACGTCGCGCGGTCTCCCCGATATAAGACGATGAACGGTCGCGGTGTCGATGTCGACGGGCGGAAAGGAAGCCATGAGCGAGTTCTATAGTGTCCGGCGCTTGCCGCCTTATGTCTTCGAAGAGGTCAACCGCCTCAAGGCCAGCGCGCGTGCCGCCGGTGCGGACATTATCGACCTCGGCATGGGCAATCCGGACCTGCCGACTCCGGCTCATATCGTCGAGAAGCTGGCCGATACCGCTCGGCGCGACGACACCCATGGCTACTCGGCGTCGCGCGGCATCAACGGCCTCCGGCGCGCCCAGGCCGCCTATTACGGCCGCCGCTTCGGGGTCAAGGTCGATCCCAACTCGCAGGTGGTCGTCACCATCGGTTCGAAGGAAGGCTTCGCCAACATGGCCCAGGCGATCACCGCGCCGGGCGATGTCGTGCTTTGCCCCAATCCAAGCTATCCGATCCACGCTTTCGGTTTCCTCATGGCGGGGGGCGTGATCCGCTCGCTTCCCGCGGCGCCCGACGCCGGCTATTTTCGCGCGCTCGAGCGGGCGGTGATGCATTCGATCCCGAAACCGCTCGCCGTCGTCGTTTGCTATCCGTCCAATCCGACGGCGCATGTCGCCGACCTCGACTTCTACCGCGACCTCGTCAGCTTCGCGCGGCGGAACGAACTGATCGTGCTTTCCGACCTTGCCTATGCGGAGGTCTATTTCGACGGCGAGCCGCCGCCCTCGATCCTGCAGGTGCCGGGGGCGATGGAGGTTGCGGTCGAGTTCACCTCGATGTCCAAGACCTTTTCGATGGCGGGCTGGCGGATCGGCTTCGCCGTCGGCAACGACCGGCTGATCGCGGCGCTGTCGCGGGTGAAGTCCTACCTCGACTACGGCGCGTTCACGCCGATCCAGGTCGCCGCGGCCGCCGCCCTCAACGGCCCGCAGCAATGCATCGACGACATGCGCGGGACCTACGGGCGCCGCCGCGACGCGCTGGTCGAATCCTTCGGCCGGGCAGGCTGGGACATTCCCGCGCCGCGGGCGTCGATGTTCGCCTGGGCGCCGGTGCCGGAGCGCTTCCGGCAGCTCGGTTCGCTCGAATTCTCCAAGCTTCTCATCGAGAAGGCGGACGTCGCGATCGCGCCCGGGATCGGATTCGGCGAGCACGGCGACGACTATGTCCGGATCGCGCTGGTCGAGAACGAGCAGCGCATCCGCCAGGCGGCGCGCAATCTCCGGCGCTTCCTTGAATTGGCCGACAAGACGTTGCACAACGTCGTGCCGCTCACGGCGGCGCGCTAGGCATTTGGAGGGCGCGCGTGCCGCGCACCGGGCGGCCGGAGGCCGCCCCTCCGCCATATGCGGCTGACGGAGTGTCGATGAATTCTCCCTTGCGCCTTGGCGTTGCCGGCCTCGGCACCGTCGGCTCGGCCCTCGTCCGTCTGATCGACCGGCACGGCAACGATCTCGCCGTGCGCTGCGGCAGGCCGATCACCATCTCAGGCGTCTCCGCCCGGGACCGGAGCAAGGATCGCGGCCTCAATGTCTCGCAGGCGGTCTGGTTCGGCGACCCGGTGGGCCTCGCGCGCGATCCGGGAAACGACGTCTTCGTCGAGCTGATCGGAGGCGCCGACGGCCCGGCGGCTGACGCGGTCGCGGCGGCGATCGATGCCGGCAAGCACGTCGTCACCGCCAACAAGGCGCTCCTCGCCACCCGTGGGGTCGAGCTGGCGCGCCAGGCCGAGGGGAGGGGCGTCAGCCTCAATTTCGAGGCCGCGGCGGCGGGCGGCATTCCGATCATCAAGACCCTGCGGGAGTCGCTCGCCGGCAATACGGTGAGCCGGGTCTACGGCATCCTCAACGGAACCTGCAACTACATCCTGACCCGGATGGAGCAGGAGAACCTCTCCTTCGACGAATGCCTCAAGGCGGCGCAGCGGCTTGGTTATGCCGAGGCCGATCCGGCCTTCGACATCGGCGGGCACGACACCGCTCACAAGCTCGCGCTTCTCACCGCGATCGCCTTCGGCACCGAGATCGACGCCGACGCCATCTATGTCGAAGGCATTTCCTCGATCCGGCCCGCGGATGTCGAGGCCGCCGACGAACTCGGCTACCGGATCAAGCTTCTCGGCGTCGCGAGCCGTACGGATTCCGGCATCGAGCAGCGCGTCCATCCCGCGATGGTGCCGAAATCCTCGGCGATCGCGCGGATCGACGGCGTCACCAATGCCGTGGCGGTGGAGGCCGATTTCGTCGGCCAGCTTGTGCTCTCCGGCCCAGGCGCGGGCGGCGAGGCAACCGCGTCCTCGGTGATGAGCGACATCGCCGATATCGCCCGCGGCGACCGGGTCGGCACCTTCGGCCGGCCGGCGTCCGATCTCGACCCCTACCGCCGCGCCACCATGCGGACGCACGAAGGCGGCTACTATGTGCGCCTCGCCGTCTACGACCGGCCCGGCGCCTTCGCGGCGATCGCCAGGCGGATGGCGGACAAGGGCATATCGCTCGAATCGATCGTCCAGCGCCGCCGTGCGCCGCGGTCGGCGGCGCCGGAGCATCTGGTTCCGGTCGAGCCGCAGCCGGTGATCATGATCACCTACGAGACGACGGAAGAAGCGATTCGCGAGGCGCTCGAGACCATCAAGTCCGATGGCCATATCGCCGACGAACCGCAAATGATACGGATTGAGGAGCTGGGGTGAGCGCGAAGAGCCGCACGATGAACCAGGCGATGCGATTTCCCAAGGGGCCTGCAATCGACCGTATCCTCACGCTGGAGCTGGCCCGGGTGACGGAGCGGGCGGCGGTCGCGGCGGCCAGGCTTCGCGGCCGCGGCGACGAGCGCGCCGCCGACCAGGCCGCGGTCGACGCCATGCGCCGCGAACTGAACATGCTGCCCATCGACGGCACGGTGGTGATCGGCGAGGGCGAGCGAGACGAGGCGCCGATGCTCTATATCGGCGAGGAAGTCGGCGCCAAGGCCGGACCGAAGGTCGACATCGCGCTCGACCCGCTGGAAGGGACGACGATCGCCGCCAAGAACCTGCCGAATGCGCTCGCCGTCATCGCCATCGCCGAGGCGGGAAGCCTGCTCAACGCCCCCGACGTCTACATGTCGAAGATCGCCATCGGTCCCGGCTATCCGCCCGGTCTGGTCGACCTCGATGCTCCCGTCGCCGACAACATCAAAGCCCTTGCTTCGGCCAAGGGTGCGCCGGTCAACGAGATCACGGCCTGTGTCCTCGACCGGCCGCGCCACGCCCGCATGATCGAGGAAATCCGGGCGACCGGCGCGGCGATCCGCCTGATCGGCGACGGCGACGTCGCCGGCGTGATCCACACGACCAGCCCGGACGAGACCGGCGTCGACATCTACATCGGCATCGGCGGCGCGCCGGAAGGGGTGCTGGCCGCGGCGGCGCTCCGCTGCATCGGCGGACAGATGCAGGGCCGGCTGGTGATCAATTCGGGCGAGCAGCGCGAGCGGGCGCTCCGCATGGGGGTGACCGACCTCGACCGCAAATACGATGTGAGCGGGATGGCGCGCGGCGACGTGCTCTTCGCCGCAACCGGGGTCACCGACGGCGACCTGCTCGCCGGCGTGAAATTCGGCCGGCGCGCCATCACCACCCACACCGTGGTGATGCGGTCCTCGTCGGGAACCGTGCGCTGGATCAAGGCCGAGCACCAGGACCTCGAGAAGTTCGCCGACGCGCTGTGACGAGGGCGCGCTCCGTCTTTCGCAGCATTGCCACTTGCGACGTGCCGAGGTAACGTCAATTTTTGTGTGTCAGCGGGAAGGGGGAAGCGACGCCCTGTGATTTGTTTTCGTGGGTGAAGACGGCGAAGAGGATGCGGTCCATGGAAGTCTTGTCCTGGAAGGTGCCCATCGGTCTGGTTCGCCGCCTGACCTCGCGAAAGCGACGTTCGATGGCGTTGGTGGTGCGGACCTGTCGGCGCTTGTCCTGTGACTTGTAGCGGAAGCAGGTGAGCAGTTCGTCGAGATCGTTGCGCAGGCAGGCGACAGCCGCTGGATAGACGGCCTCGAAGCGATCCCTGAAGCGGCGGGCGGCGGAGCGGGCCTCGGCGACATTGCCGGCATTCATCACCTTGTGGAGGGCGCGCTTGGCAGCAGGCCGGTCGGCCTTTTTGACCTTGTCGAGGATGTTCCTCATCTTGTGGGCCCAACAGCGCTGGACGGCGATGGCGGGGAAGACGGCGGGAAGCACAGTCAGCAGGCCGGCACCGCCGTCGACGCAGATGATGTCGAGACAACTCTCGCCGGTGAGCCCGCGCTTGAAGAGGTCGGTGAGGAAACGCTCCCATTCGACGGCGCTCTCGCTCGCTGCCAGGCGGAAGTCGATCACCTCTTTCTTGCCGTCGGGACGGATGCCGAGGGCGACCAGAACCGGTCGCCTGATGGCGCCGGCGCCGGTCTTGCGGGCGAGCACGACGCCGTCGAGCATCAGGGCCGTATATTGGTTCTTGAGCGGCCGCCGGTGGAAGGCGGCGACCGCCTGATCGAGGGTCTTGGCCACCGTGCTGACGGTCGAGGCGCTGACCTTGCGTCCGAGCAGGGCAAGCAGCGTCTCGCCGACCTTCCTGGTGGACAGGCCGAGCACGAAGCCGGCGAGGATGATGTTGTCGATCTCGGCCTCGCGGCGGGCATAGGCGCGGATCACCCCGGTCGGGCTGAAGCGGCGGGTGCGCGGCACACAAAGCTCGATGTCGCCGAGCACGGTCAGGAGATGGCGCTTGTAATGGCCATTGCGCCGGTCGGCGGTCTCCTCGCTGTCGAGCTGATCGAAATAGCGGTCGACCGCCGCCGCCATCTCGGCCTCGATCAGCCGCGCCACCGTCCGACGGCCAAGCTCACGGTAGCCTTCGCCCCACTCCAGTCCGTCGGCACGCATCGCCTTCACGAACTCGAACGCCATCGGTAAACTCTCAATCGTCGCAGCTTGCTGTGGCATGGGGGTGCTCCTTTGTTGGGTCTTGGCAGACCACAGGGAGTACCCCCTTCTCCTCCTGACACACAGATCCTTACGTCACCCGTGCCGAGCTTCGCTTGACAAGGGCTCGCTTATAGGAATATATTCCACGCCATCCTCGCTCATGAAGGGCGCCGTCCGGAGGCGGTCCTGCGGCGGAGCGGGGAGCGGCGCTTCACGGCGGTTCGCAGCCGCCGTGGGGAGGCCCGGGTGAGGACCGCCGTCACTACGGACGGCCGCCTCTAAGGCTAAACCCGAAGGCCAACCTTCGGCGATGAGCGCCGAGCCCGGGAGCCAAAAGTCGTCGCGGCGGGCGCTCGTGAAGTGCCCTTTTCGGCACTACCCGGTCGGCGTGACATGAGCGCCCGCCACCCCTCGTCACGCCGAAGCCGAAGGCGAAGGCGGATCGCGGGGACGAGAAGCGAGGCACGGAATCATCGCCCGGGCGGAATCCGCCGCGGGGATGGTCGACGCTGTGCTGGTCGGCTGACCGGCGCCTCGGGTCGGCCTCGGGCCCCGCGTGTGGCGGCGGCGGCCTCAGGTCGCGCTATTCTGGTGAGGACGCGCCGCAAGCGGCTTGCCGGGAATCCGGACGAATCGGATAAGCTGACTTGATCCCGATTTTTCGCCCGACTTTCCCATGCTGATGACCCTTGACCGATATGCCGCCGCCCACCGGGCCTTTCTCGGCGTCGAGCGTTCGCTCACCGGCCGGCGTTGGGTGGAACGCCTCGATGCGGAGGGAGCCCGTCAAGCCGCGGCCATTGCCCAGCGTCATCAGTTGTCCGATATCGTCGCCCGCGTGCTTGCCGGCCGCGGGGTCGCCCCGGACGATGTGCCGTCCTTCCTTGACCCGGCCCTGAAGCGCCTGCTCCCCGACCCCTCGGTCCTCACCGACCTCGACAAGGCCGCGGCCCGCATCGCCGACGCTGTCATCGGCAAGCAGAGCGTTGCGGTGTTCGGCGACTACGACGTCGACGGGGCATCGTCGTCGGCTCTCGCCGCACGGTACCTGCGCGCCGTCGGCGATGACCCGCGCATCTACATTCCGGATCGCATCTTCGAAGGCTATGGGCCGAACATAGAAGCGTTGCGAACGCTCGCCGCCGCCGGCGTCAGGCTGGTGATTTGCGTCGATTGCGGCTCGACCAGCCCCGAGGCGCTCGCCGAGGGACGCGCTCTCGGCCTCGACATCGTGGTGGTCGATCACCACCAGATCGGCAACGAGCTGCCGCCGGCCCTGGCCATAGTCAACCCGAACCGTCAGGACGACCTTTCCGGTCTTGGCCATCTTGCCGCGGTCGGCGTGACGTTCCTGGTGCTGGTCGCGGTGAACCGGCTCCTCCGGGCGCGCGGCTGGTTCGCGGGCCGGCCCGAACCGGAGCTCCTGCAGTGGCTCGATCTCGTGGCGCTCGGGACGGTTTGCGACGTGGTGCCGCTTCGCGGTCTCAATCGGGCCTTTGTCGCCAAGGGCCTTCTTGCGATGGGGCGGCGAGCCAACCGCGGGCTTGCGGCGCTGGCCGACGTCGCCCGGCTCAACGGCCCGGCGACGCCCTATCATCTCGGCTTCCTGCTCGGGCCCCGGATCAATGCGGGCGGACGGATCGGCGACGCAGCGCTCGGGGCGCGGCTTCTTGCGAGCGACGACCAGGCCGAGTGCGCCGTGCTCGCCGCCGAGCTCGACCGGCTCAATCGGGAACGGCAAGCCATCGAAACCGCGATGCTCGACGAAGCCACCGCCGAGGCGGAGGCCGAGATCGGTGACGGCGACGGGCCGCCGGTCATCATCACCGCCAGCGAGCGCTGGCATCCCGGCGTCGTCGGGCTGATTGCTTCGCGGCTCAAGGATCGTTTCCACCGGCCGGCGGTAGCGATCGCGCTGCAGCCGAACGGCATCGGCTCCGGCTCCGGCCGCTCGGTCGCCGGGGTTGATCTCGGGAGGGCGGTGCGGGCCGCCGTGGCGCGCGGCATCCTCAGGAAAGGCGGCGGGCATAGCATGGCCGCCGGTCTGACGGTCGAGCGGCAACGGCTCGGGGAACTCCGCGCCTTCCTCGTGGACGCCCTGGCCCGATCCGTATCAGCGTCGGACGAGGCCGACGGTCTCGCCATCGATGCGGCTCTGACCGCAAACGGCGCCACGGTCGAGCTTCTCGACCTGATCGAGAAGGCCGGCCCTTTCGGGTCGGGCCACGCCGAGCCGATCTTCGCCTTTCCCGCCCACCAGATCGCGTATGTCGAAGCGGTCGCCAACGGTCACGTCCGGGTGACCGTTCGCGGTCCCGATGGGGCGACGCTCAAGGCGACTGCCTTCCGCTCAGCCGAAACCGAACTGGGGCGCGCTCTGGTTGCGGCCCGCGGCCGCTCCGTGCATCTCGCCGGATGCCTCTCCGTCAATTCCCTGGCAAGGACGGCGCCAACCCGCGCTTCGCATCCTCGATGTGGCGGAGCTGCAAGCGCCGCGAGCGGGTTGACGGGTCGGCGAGAGAACCGATCCGCCGACGGTCGTTTTGGCGGCCGGCTCATCCAAAGCGAATCTGTGCCCGGCTCGGATTGGCCGAGAAAGGGTTACCAGTTGATTTCGACGGCGAAGCGGGGCACTCCTCTCCCAGATGCGGCGTTAAGCTGAATGGGATGCGTATTCCTTGCACGACTGGATTTCGCGGCTCTTCGAGACCCGCGAACTCACCCGCATGGGCCACGCCCAGCGCGTCGCCGATCTCAATCTCGGGCTGGGATGGATTTACTACGGGCTCGCCCGCGCCATGCGGCCGAAGCTCGCCGTAGTCATCGGCTCGTACCGCGGCTTCGTGCCCCTGGTGATCGGCAAGGCGCTCTCGGACAACCTCGATGGCGGTGAAGTCATCTTCATCGACCCATCCTTCGTCGACGACTTCTGGAAGGATGGCGACGCCGTCCGGACACACTTTGCCGGCCATGGCGTGGAAAACATTCGCCATTTTCTCGCGACCACGCAGGAGTTTGCCGGGTCGGAAGACTATCGATCGCTCGGTCGGGTCGGCCTCGTCTTCATCGACGGCCATCATTCGGTGGACCAGGCTCGATTCGACTTCGAGACCTTCGAACCGTTGCTCGAGCCGCATGGGATGGCGCTTTTTCACGATACCGCAGGCCACCGGCTTTCCGCCATGCACGGGCCGGACCGGACCTACCGTCATACCGTGAAAGACTACGTCGACAGCCTCAAGAGCGACCCGACGCTCCAGGTCTTCGATATCCCTTTCGGCGATGGTGTTTCACTGGTCCGCAAGGTCGGGCCGGGCGCCGCGAACCCATGACGGAAGGGGACCTCCCTCGGGCCGGGCGGGCATCCGGAGATCATTCCAAGCGTCGTGACGCCGAGGGGCTTTGGGCAATCACGTGCTACTTCAATCCCGCCGGATCTCAGCGACGCCGGGCCAACTACCGGCGCTTCAGGGAGAGGCTCGGCGTTCCGCTTGCGACCGTTGAACTCGCCTATGGCGACTCCTTTGAACTCGGCGGTGACGATGCCGACCGTCTGATCCAGCTTCGCGGTGAGGATATCCTCTGGCAGAAGGAGCGCCTGCTCAATCTTGCCTTGGCGGAGCTCCCGTCGGCCTGCGCGACTGTCGCGTGGCTCGACTGCGACGTGATCATCGCCGCTCGGGACTGGCCGGTCCGGGCTCTCGAAGCGCTCGAGCGCCATCGGCTCGTGCAGCTCTTCAGTCGGGTCCACTTCCTGCCGGCGACCTGGCCGGCGGGTGACATGCACGTCGGCGACGCCGTCTTGACGCGGCCGGCGGTCGTAGCCGCCATCGACGCGGGGATGGGAGTGCGGGGCTGGGTCGATGGAAACGGCGGCGTGAGCCGGCCGAAGCTCGGGCTCGGCTATGCCTGGGCAGCGCCGAGAGAAATCCTCGACCGTCACGGTTTCTACGACGCCTGCATCATTGGCGGCGGCGATCGGGCGCTCCTTTCCGGCGCCTATGGGTGCTTCGAGCATGTCATCAAGCGCCAGCACATGAACGAGTCCCAGCGCGAGCGGTACCTGACCTGGGCGCGGCCGTTCTACGAGGACGTCGACGGCGCGGTGGCCTTCGTGCCGGGCGATCTCTTCCACCTCTGGCATGGCGAACTCGGAAGCCGGCTCTATGCCCGCCGGCACGAGGAGCTCAGCCGGCTTGCCTTCGATCCCGCAACCGACATCACCGTCGCCGCAAACGGGAGCTGGCGGTGGAATTCGGAAAAGCCGGGCCTGCACGCCTATCTCAGGCAATACTTCGCCATACGCAGCGATGCCGAACTCGAGGTCTGCGAATGAAAGGCGCGACCGCGGATGCCGAGTTGGACGTGCTTTGGGCGATCACCTGCTATTTCAATCCGGTCGGCTACCGGCAGCGGCTGTCGAACTATCGCACCTTCCGCGCACGGCTGAACGCTCCGCTGGTCGCGGTCGAGCTCGGCTTCGACGACACATTCGAGCTGTCGGATGGCGACGCCGACGTCCTGATCCAGCTCCGCGGCGGCGATGTGATGTGGCAGAAGGAGCGGCTTCTCAATCTTGCATTCGCGGCGGTGCCGGAAGCTTGCCGCAAGATCGCGTGGCTCGATTGCGACATCGTGTTCGATCGCACGGACTGGGCCGAAGCCGCCGGTCGGCTTCTCGATCGGCTGGCCTTCGTGCAGCTGTTCGATCAGGTTTACTACATGCCGGCCGATCTTGATCGTGCCGGCCTCAGCCGCGACGAGGCGATCCTCCATCGCACCGGCCTCGCCGCCGCCATCAATGGCGGCGACCCCGAAGCCAGACTTGGCGAAATCCTTGTCGGCAACATCCCGCGGCACGCGCGCGGTCTCGCCTGGGCGGCGCGCCGCGAGATACTTGACGGGCGCGGCCTGTTCGACGCGTGCATCATCGGCGGCGGCGACTCGGCCATGGCCTGTGCCTCCTATGGCTGCCTGGACTATATTCTCGCGCGCCAGAAGATGCATGCGCCGCAAGCCGAGCGTTATCTCGACTGGGCCGAGCCGTTCCATCGGCAGGTTGCCGGCGATGTCGGCGCGCTCGCCGGCGACATCTTCCACCTTTGGCATGGAGACATTGAGCGGCGCGGTCACCGGAGGCGGTATCAAGGCTTCAGTGCCTTCGGCTTCGATCCAGGGGACGACATTGCCATGTCCGAGAATGGTGTGTGGTGCTGGAACTCCGACAAGCCTGAAATGCACGATTATGTCCGGAGATATTTCGCCTCGCGCGAAGAGGACGGATGAGCGAGGGACAGTCTGAACCGCATGCATAGTCCAGGCAGGAGTGTCGACGCGGAACTCTGGGCGATCACGTCCTACTTCAATCCCGTCGGCTATCGCCGGAGGCGCGAGAACTACCGTGCATTCCGCGAGCGGCTCGCAGTACCCCTCGTCACGGTGGAGCTCGCTTACCTTGAATTGTTCGAACTCGGCGATGGCGACGCCGATATCCTTGTCCAGCTTCGCGGCGGCGATGTCATGTGGCAGAAGGAGCGGTTGCTCAACATCGCACGGAAGGCCCTTCCCGCATCTTGCCGCAAAGTGGCGTGGATCGATTGCGACCTGATCTTTGCCCGGGACGACTGGCCGGACGAGGCATCGCAGCTCCTCGAAAGCCGGAGTCTCGTGCAGCTCTTTCGCGACGTCTATCACATGCCGCCGGACCCCGGTTCGGCGGCGCTGGACCCGAACGTTGCGATCGAGCGCTGTACGGCGGTAGCCTTCGGGATCGAAAACGGACTCGACCCGACCCTGCGTTTTGAGAAGCCGCGGCATCCTTCGGCCGGCGAATACGCGCGCGGTTTCGCTTGGGCGGCGCGCCGCGAACTCCTCGAACAACATGGCTTCTTCGATCTCGGCATCCTTGGCGGCGGCGACACCGCGATGGTCTGCGCCGCCTTTGGTTTCTTCGACTATGTTCGCCAGCGTCACCAACTCGATGAGCGCCGCGCGGCGGCCTATCGCGCCTGGGGCGAGCCCTACCGCGAGGCGGTCGCGGGTTCTGTTGACGCGATCGATGGCAGTCTCTTTCATCTCTGGCACGGCGACCTGAGGAACCGTCGCTGGCGCGAACGGCACGAGCGGCTCGCCGGCTACGGCTTCGATCCCGACACCGATATCGTCACGGATGGCTGTGGCGTCTGGGAATGGAGTACGGACAAGCCCGCCATGCATGAATATGTGCGGTCGTATTTTGTTTCGCGGGCGGAAGACGGCTAGCCGTCATGGAGACGCCGTCGCCTCTTCCCCGGCCCTTCCTGATCGTTCGGGATGCGCCACAGCCTTCCGGGAAGCATGCCTATGACGTGGTGCTGGAGTGGGTTGCCGAGAATTTTCCCGAATTCTCGCCGCTCTTTCGGATCGAGTCCCTGCCATATGCCATTCCGCCGGGCGCGGATTTTTCGCTGCACATCGCCTGGCTGAAGGACCCGGTCGAAGGCTGGTCGATGAAGGTCTTCGACGAAGCCACCCGATTGGCGCGGGACTGCGATCTCCGGGGGATACCGGTGGTCAACCGCGTCGACCGGCTGATCAATTCGACGAAGTCGATCGGGGCCAGGCTGATGGCGCCGACAGGCGTGCGCGTGCCGCGGATGGCGCGCATAAACGATCCCGAGGAGTTCAGGGACACGCTTCTCGGCATCCCGCTGCCGTTGCTGATCCGCGACGATTGGGGGCATCAGGGGGAGATGCTTCGCGCCGACACCCGCGAGGCGGCGGTGGCGCTTCCGATCGACCGCTTCCAACGTCCGCTGGCGGTCGAATTGATCGAGACGCGCAGCCCCAAGGACGGGTTCTATCGCAAGTATCGTTTCATTGCCGCGGGCGACGTCGGCGTAAGCCATCATCTGCAGATTTCGACGGATTGGATCACCCGCGGCGAAGGCCGCTCGTCAAGCGATGACGCACGATATGAGGAGCTCGACTATATCGGCCAGGCCGATCCGAACCACCACCTCCTCGAACAGGCGCGACGCGCGCTCGGCCTTGACCTGGTCGCCTTCGACTATGCCTATGACGATGCCGGACGGGTGGTGGTTTGGGAGGCCAATCCGTACCCGTTCCTGCATTTTTCGGCCAAGAGCCTTCTTTATCGCAATGCCGCGATCCATCGCACCCTCGCCGCGATCCTGAAGCTCTATCTGGACCGCGCCGGCATTCCCTCGCCGGCGCGCCTCGACGACCAACTCGATTATGCCAAGCCGCCTTTGGTCACCTGGGAGCGCGCCGCGCCGCTTCCGGTTCCGCGCCGCGAAAAGGCGGCGCTGCGGAAGCTTCGCTGCCTCGGCGAGGTCCCGCTCGAGGTAAGGGAAGGCGATTCATTATTCCTCGCGGCGGATTGCCCCAGCGAGGGACTGGTCGTTCTCGCGAGGCGCGAAGGCGGCGAGACGATACGGGTCGATCTGAAGGAGCCGGAGCACGATGCGGCCGAGCCTGGGTTCGGCTTGCCCATCGCCCTTCGTGGATCGATCCGGATCATGCTTTTCGCCGAGGAAGCACTCGCCGATCGGTTGACGACGCATGGGTTCCATCTGCAAAGGCTGTCTGCCCTGTCTGATCCGGAACGATGGGTCTGGGCAGATTTCCATGGGTCGCCCGCCAGCCTTTGCCTTGCGGTGATCAAGCAGAGCGCCGATCGCCCCGTCGATCAGTTCCGCTTCACCTCCTCGCTCAAGGAGACGCGGCGCTTCTGTTTCGCGGTGATCCCCCTCGACAAATCGGATGCGTCATTTCTGAGCTATTCGAAGGGCCTCGATGCGCCATACCGGTACCGCGATGTCGATCCTCGACGCACCCTCATCGGCAATGACTTCATCGACATTGCCTCGTTTGTCGCGATCTTCATTCCCTGGAGCGGCAACAAGGACGACAGCCAAAATCGCTCCGCGATCAGCGACGTCGAGGGCTGGCGCATCCTCGGTCGCGATGAAGACGCCTTTCCGGCGTTGGACAAATCATTCGAAGCCTATGTCGACGCTCTGATCCGGCTGGCGCGAGCGACCGGGTCGGCAGACGTGCGACAAGCCGCCGTCGATCGCCTGATCGAATGCAATCGCTGCCCGGATTCTCTGATCTCGCGAAGATCGGTTCAAGCTCGTTCCGCCGGATCGCTTCGCCGGGCGCTTATCACCTGGAGCTGGAAGGTCAGCCTGGAACGGACCAGCCTGGGCCTGCCAAAGGCGTTGGAATGGTCCGCCAAGGACAAGCACAGCGGCTACCGGCTGGCTGGGGCCTTTGGAGCAAAGCTTCCGAAGCGCCAAGGTCCAATGAGCGCCGACCAGGCGATGACCACTGCGCGGCGCTCGCAGTTCCCCATTCTCGTGAAGCCGCTCGGAGGCGCCGGGTCGCTTGGCGTCTTCGTCGTCCATTCCGCGGACGCGATCCTCGATCTCCAGAAGCGCGAATGGATCGGCGGCTTTGACACCTTGCGAGCGAGGATCTCGGACGCTCGGCGGGAGGAATGGCTGGTCGAGCAATATCTCGCCAAGGCCGACGACCCGCACTGTCCAGCACCGGACCTGAAGTTCTTCTGTTTCTACGGACGGATCGGCTTGGTGCTCGAAGTCGAACGCTACCCGGTCCTACGCTATGCGTGGTGGGCGCCGGACGGAAGTTCCCCGAGAACCGGGCATTTCGAGGAGGAGCTCTTTCCGGGCCGGGGGGCAACCGGCGAGCAACTGCAGTTCGTCGAGACGTTCAGCTCGAAGCTGCCTTTTCCATTTATTCGAATCGATTTTCTCAATGCGGAGGATGGACTGTATTTCGGCGAGTTCACCCCGAGGCCGGGCAATTTCGAGGGGTTCAACGCGGAATGGGATCGGCGCTTGGGTGATTTGTATCTGGACGCGGAGTTGAGACTGACGCGTGATATGCTGTTCGGGAAGGATTTTCCCGAGTTCAAACTCTGGGCGAGTCCGTTTTTCGGCACGGCCTCGGCCTCCTATGGAACAGAAGCCGCCAGGCAGACTGGCGGATCGGCCAGGCGGACTGGCTTAGACGTGCGGGCGGAGGCGACAGCCTCCAGCCTTCCGATCATGCCGAAACCGAACAGGCTTCGTGATGCCAGACGCGGAAAAAACCGCCACAGCCATCCGGACCTGCGGCATCTGCTCATTACCCGCTACAACATTGTCAGCCGGTTCGGGATCGACGCCGGATTTGACCCGATCGATCCCGAGTGGCTCGAACGCCGGCGGATGCTGTTCGAAAGGTTTTGCCTGCCATCCGTGGCGCGGCAGACCATACGCGACTTTCAGTGGATCATGTTCGTCAGTCCGGATACTCCGGAAAGATTCCTGGCGCCGCTCGAGCCGCACGCCACCCTCATACGCGCATCAGGGCTCGATGATGCGGTCACAAAGCTCGACGCCCTTATACCAAGGGACGGTCGTATCCTGGTGTCGTCGCGCATCGACAGCGACGACGCGATCGTGCCCGAATTCATGGCCAAGGCCCGTCGGGTTGCGCTTGCCAATCATCAGGGCGTCCGGTCTGCGATAGCTTTCTCGCACGGCGTGCGCGTCGATCTGGCAACGATGAAGGCGCATCCGGTGCACGTCATCCGCAGTCCATTCGCGACGGTGGTCGAGACTACGCCTCCGTGGCGCTCGGTCTCGTGGCACCCGCACAACAAGATCGACAATGCGACGCCGCTGACCGCGGTGTCGACCGCCGCGCCGATGTTCTTGCAGACCCTGCATGGAGGAAATGTCAGCAATCACCTGACCTGGGAAACGATTGGGCGGAACGCAGTCGCGGCCGATCTCTTTGCCGACAGCTTTCCCGAATTGGCGTCTCCGGAATTGGGTCGTGGCCGTACGCGCCTCCGGCTCGTCACACTGGGTCCACGAGGGCCGAGGAATCGGCGAGTTCGCTCAGTGCATTCCGAGGGCAAAAAGAACAGACCCGGGTCGGCGAATTAAGCACCTCGGTGGCCGGGTGCATCTTGCCGACGGCGTTGGGGCTCAGTGCAGGACTGGCGCGCCCTACGGGAATCGAACCCGTGTTTCCGCCGTGAAAGGGCGGCGTCCTGGGCCTCTAGACGAAGGGCGCTCAAGTCGGCCGCCTTATTAGGGGGATTGCCGGCCGCGAGACAAGGGGGACCGGCCGGTTCGGAGCGTCTTTTTCCGGCCGGGCTTTCGCGGGTGTCTTGAGGCGCGGCTCTGGACTATAAGGAAATCGTCAATCGACACCGTTGCGGAGAAGCGGAGGAATGATGATGCGATACGTCAAACCGCTCACACCGGCTGCCATTCCCCTCGGCCTCCTGTTGTTGGCGGTTCCGCAATCCGCGGGCGCGCAGACCGCGACCCTGGACATGGTCAAAGCCGCCATCCCCAAGATGGAGGCCTATGTCGACAACCTGATCAAATACGATGCGGTTCCCGGAATGGCGATTGCGGTCGTCTTCGATGATGAGGTCGTCTACCTCGGCGGCTTCGGGGTCCGCGAAGAGGGCAAGCCGGACGAGGTCGACGCCGACACCGTGTTCCAGCTCGCCTCCTTCTCCAAACCGATCTCGTCGACCGTGGTCGCGGCGATCGTCGGCGGCGGCAGTGCGAGTTGGGACAGCCGGATCGCCGACATCGACCCGACATTTCAGTTGCATGACGCCTATCCGACCGAGCAGCTCACCATCCGCGACCTCTTCTCGCATCGTAGCGGCCTGCCCGGAAACGCCGGCAACGAGCTCGAGGAACTCGGCTACGACCGCGACACAATTCTCCATCGCCTCCGCCTCGTGCCGCCGTCGAGCAGCTTCCGCGCCGGCTACTCCTACAGCAATTTCGGCATCACCGAGGGCGCCGTCGCCGCGGCGAGGACGATCGGCAAGAGCTGGGAGGACGCCGCCGAGGACCTTCTCTACAAGCCGCTCGGCATGACCTCGACCAGCTCGCGCTATTCGGATTTTCTCAGCCGTTCCAACCGCGCCACATTGCACGTCTGGTATGACGGCAAATGGCAGGCGCTGGCCAAACGCATGCCGGACGCCCAGGCGCCGGCCGGCGGGGTCAGCTCGAGCGTGCGCGACCTTGCGGAGTGGATGCGGCTCGAACTGGCCGGCGGCAAGTATGACGGCAAGCAACTCATCTCCGCCGATGCGCTCGCGGAGACCCACGTCCCGGTCATCGCGCGGGTGTCATCGTTGGGTGAGCAGAGCTTCTACGCACTCGGCTGGGCCGTCGACTACACGCGCTACGGCCTCAGTTGGGGACACGCCGGCGCCTTCAGCGTCGGGGCTCGTACGCTGGTCAGCCTCCTGCCGAACGAGAAGCTGGGGATCATCGTCCTTTCCAACGCATTCCCGACCGGGGCGCCGGAAGCCGTTGCCGACAGCTTCTTCGACCTCGTTTTTACCGGCGACGTGACGCAGGACTGGCTCAGCAAGTGGAACCGGGAGTTCGACGCCCTCTTCACCCCGGCGATCGAGGCGAGCAAGGCGATGTTCGGGACACCGCCCGCATCGGCCTCGCCGGCGCTTCCGCTTTCGGCCTATGCCGGTACTTATGGCAACGACTATTTCGGCGACGCAGTGATTGCCGAGGAAGCGGGCGGGCTGGTGGCGAGGCTCGGACCCGGCGGCATAAAGAGCTTTCTGCTCAAGCACTTCGACCGTGATCTTTTCATATTTAATCCGGTCCCGGAGATGCCTGACCTGGCGATTGCCGTGACCTTCGAGATGGGGCCGGACCAGAAGGCGACCCAGGTCACCTTCGACGATCTGAACGATCTCGGCCTCGGCGTGTTTCCGCGCAAGGAGGAATAGGCCGACGGCGTCAGGCCGGCGCCCGGCCGACCCCTCGTAAGCGCTCGCCGCATTGCGGCGAGCACAAGCCGATCACGTCAAGATCAAGATCCCACGTCGGACGAGACTACCAGACGCCGGTATTCGGCATCGACGTCCAGGGCTCCGCCGGCGCCTTGGCCGGACCCTTCTGCAGAAGCTCGATCGAGATGTTGTCGGGGGAGCGGACGAAGGCCATGTTGCCGTCGCGTGGCGGGCGGTTGATGGTGACGCCGGCCTTCATCAGCTTGTCGCACATCGCATAGATGTCATCGACCTCGTAGGCGAGGTGGCCGAAGTTGCGGCCGCCGGTGTAGGCCTCAGGGTCCCAGTTATAGGTGAGCTCGATGGGCGCGTCCTCCTGGCCGGGCGGGGCGAGGAAGATCAAGGTGTATCGAGCCTTCTCGTTTTCGTGGCGCCGCACTTCCTTGAGGCCGAGCAGGTCGCGATAGAAGCGCAGCGATGCGTCGACGTCGGTCACGCGGACCATGGTGTGAAGGTACTTCATCCGTGGCAGGCTCCGTCGCTTCGGTTGAAAGCGGCAGCATAAGGTCGCCGGCTCCAAAGGCAATCGTCCAATGCTGTCAGAATACTGTCACGCATCGCACACACCTATTCACACGAAGCGATGTCCGTCCCATTTTGGGCTGGCCTCAACCAACGCGAATGTTATTCTGACGTCGAGACTTGGCGTGGCTGCGCCGGGGTGGCGGGGCAGGGCAGGGGCACCGGGCGACATGGGGGCGAAGGTCTCTTCCGAACTTCCGATCGGCGGCGAGGTTGGGGAGGAGACGCCGGTCGACCTTGTAGAGGTCGCAGGCGTCATCAAGTGGTTCGACGCATCGAAGGGATACGGGTTCATCGTACCGGACAGCGGCGCGCCGGACGTGCTGCTTCACGTCACCTGTCTCCGACGCGACGGATTTCAGACCGCCTACGAGGGCGCACGCGTCGTTTGCGAGGCGGTGAACCGGGCGAAGGGCATGCAGGCCTTCCGCATCATCAGCATGGACGACGCCACCGCCGCCCATCCTCCGCAGGCGCAGCCGCCGCGGACGCACGTCACCGTCGCCCCGACAAGCGGACTCGAACGGGTCACGGTCAAGTGGTTCAACCGGATGAAGGGTTACGGTTTCCTGACGCGCGGCGAGGGGACCGAGGATATCTTCGTTCACATGGAGACGCTCCGGCGTTTCGGCTTGACCGAGCTCAGGCCGGGACAGACCGTCTTCGTGCGCCATGGCCCCGGACCAAAGGGGCTGATGGCGGCAGAGATCCGGCCTGACGCAACCGGCGGCGGCCCGACCTCGCACTGATCCCCGCCGGCGCGGGCCGGCGCTTGTTTCGTCAAGAGCGGCAGGGCATTGCGGCGGCGCCTCATGCGTCGGCCGAGCGGAATGCGCGCGTCGCCAGCGAGGCAAAGGCCGATGCGAGAAGGAAGGTCGCAAAGCCCGCCGTGATCGCCCGCGTCCCGACCGACGGGATGAGGACGAAGGTGGTGACGATGATGCCGACGATATTGCCGAGCGAAGAGATGGCGAAGAGCCCGCCGGAGACCTTTCCGGCGTCGCTCGGCAGGCGGAGAAGCAGCCGGACGGAGAGGGGCGAGTACATTCCGAGGACGACAAGCGGGGGAAAGCAGACGACGAAGCCGCTTGCGAAGAGCGCCGCGAATTCGCCGCTGATCCGGTTGATGAATGCCTCGAGTCCGCCCTGCGCCATGAAATAGATGAAGAAGAGATAGGCGGAGGACAGGAACTTGATCGCCGCAGCGAGGCCGAAGCCGGGGAAGCGGTCGGCGACGATGCCGCCGAGAAAGTAGCCGGCCATCAGCCCGCCGACGACGATCGAGATGATCGTCGCCCAGGTGTAGATGCCGCTGCCGAAGAGCGGCGTCAGGATGCGACTCGCCACCATCTCGAAGCCGAGGGTGACGAAACCGAGGGTGAAGACATCCGCGACGACGAGCGCGGCCGCGCCGGCGCCGACGGCGAGCCGTCGGTAGAGGGGCGGGGCGGAGTTCTCCATGCGCGGGATGGGCTAAAGTTCGCTTGATCGCGTTGCCCGGCAGTGACGCGGCAGACGCGGCCTGCGCGCTTCTCGCGGAAGTTCGCTCGGGCTTTTCGCGCTGGGCATTTCGGGGCTCCACGCTCGACGACCGCGCGATCCTAGCCGTGCGAGTGGCATCGTCAATCTTGCCGGAAAAAAGAGTTGTCCACCGGCGTTCGCGCGGATTGGCGAGCCAGGACCTCCCTTGCAATCGAGCCCTTCGGGTTGCAAGGGTGGGGTTCGCAGACATCAGGAACGGATTGGACTGTCAGAAGGCATGACGACACCCATAAGGGATTTCTTTGTCAAGGATTCTCCGTACCCGGATCGAGCCAATCGGGGCAGTCCGGAGAATCTGATCGCAGATCCGATCGAAGGCTGCTCGGCGGTTCCCATCCAAGACAACCGAGATGACCGCGGCGTTCTGTTGGAACTGCTGACCACGCGCGACGCACCGATCGAGCCGATCGTACACGTCTACCAGGTGTGGGCGGAGCCGGGATCGATCCGAGGCTGGGTATACCACGCGCGCCAGATCGACCGCCTCGCATTCACCACCGGCAGTTTCAGGGTTGTCCTTTTCGATCTTCGCGAGACTTCGCCGACCTACCGGAAACTTAATGAGTTCAACGTTGGCGCGGAGCGAAAAGTGCTGCTCACCGTTCCCGCTTTCGTCGCTCACTGTGTGGCGAACCTCGGAAACGAGGGCGCGAACTTCGTGAACCTTCCCACCCGTCCTTTCTACCGCGATGATCCTGACAAATACCGGCTCCCTCTGGATTCGGAGCTTATCGGCTATCGCTTCAAGACATAGGCCATCATGGGTTGGAGTGCGGGATGAGCTCCATCCGATTCTCGGTGATCGTCGCCGCATTCAATCGCGGCAAGCGCATCGTTCCCACGATCGAGTTGAATTCTGCGCCAGAGCTGGCAGGATCGCGAGATCCTGGTCATCGGCGACGGCTGCACAGACGATACCGGCGAGGTCGTTACCGCACATTTCGGCGACCGCGTCGGCTGGATCAATCTGGTTCCCGGCCGCGGCAGCCAATCCTTCCCCAACAATGAAGGCGCACGACGATCGCGCGGAACCCACGTCGCCTATCTCGGTCACGATGACATCTGGTCGCCCACGCACCTCGAAGCCATGGCTGCCACCATCCGAGCCGAGGACCCCGATTTCATCGTGAGCGGGGCGATATTCCACCCGCCCGAGGGGATGCGGGATTACGGGCTCACCGGTCTTTTCGGCGATCCGCTTGCGGCGCGGGCGGAGTTCTTCCCGCCGTCTTCCATTGGCCACCGTCGTGATGCTCTCGAGCGGATCGGCGGATGGGCCGACCCCGCCGGCCTCGACCGGCCGATCGACGTTGAACTGCTCCAGCGCGCCGTCGCGGCAGGTCTCACTTTCGCGAGCACCTGCCGTATCACGGTGCACAAGTTCACTGCCGCCGATCGCTACATGGCCTATCGCTTCGCCACCGCACCCGAACAGGAGGCGATGCTCGAGCGGCTTGGCGAGCCGATGTCGGAAGCCCGTCTGCTCGGCGAAGTCCTGGAACGGGTTTCGCGCGGGGCGACCATCGCACCGCGACCTTATCGGAACTATGCGGCGGAGGATTATCAACAGACGCGTCAGCGCCTGCTGAAAGGGAAAGGCGTCGCGCCGGTGGCTCCTTTGGCAATCGAGACCTCCGCCGAAATCCCCGTCGACGAAGGCCCCGGCCTTCGCGACTGGCGGACGGTGACGGTCGACGACAAGCTCGGAGCATTTCGCTGGTCGCACCGCAATGCCAACCCGAACTATTTCCTCAATATCGGCGTGACGAAACCGTTCACGCTCAAAATCCACATCGCCCGCATCGGCGATGTCGATATGCTCGGGCTTCGCATTGACGACGCGCCGGCACGGTTCCGACTGGACCCTGGCCCGTTCGGCAGCCTCTGGATGGTGACGCGGCCGGACGTGGCGTTTCCGGTCGAACGAGGCCTCAAGCTCACCTTCGTGACCCGCGCGCCGGGTTCCGCCGCCGGCGACGCCCCGGACGCGCGGAGGATCGCGATCGGCAAGACCATCGTCACCGTCGACTGACCGCGGCGACGCTCAGGTCTGCTTGGCGTTGTGGCGTTCGATCGCCTTGAGGTACTCGACCGGAGCGAAGTCGTCGGTGAGCGGCTTGGCGGTGCTGTCCCATTCGGGCATGTAGCGGCGGTCGAGGATCTTGGTGAGATCGTAGCGGAAGCCGTATTTCGCCTGCCGTTCTGCCGCGATCCGCTCGATCTCCGCCTCGTCCTTGAGCGCGCCGTCATAAGCAAGGATGACGATGTTGCCCTGGCCCTCGAAGAAGACGAGGTGGTCGAAGACCGACCGGATGGTCGCGACCGCCGGGTCGAACAGCATGGTCGACGGCTCGACGTTCTGGACGACCACGCCGCCTGGCTTCAGACGCTCGGAGATGAGCTGGTAGAATTCGCGGGTGAGGAGGTGGAAGGGCACGAACGGGCCGCGATAGGCATCGACCAGAACGATGTCGAATTTCTGCTGGTCGTCCTTGCTCAGCCAGACGCGGCCGTCGGAAATGTCGATGTCGAAGTTCTTCTCGGGGCGGACCTTGAAGAACTGGTCGGCGATCTGGGCGACGGCGGGATCGAGCTCGACCGCGGTCATATGGAGCCCGGGGACGCTCTTGTGGTGGTACCAGGCGGTGCGGCCGCCGCCTAGCCCGACGATGACCGCATCGTCGAGCCCCGAGGCATAGGCGAGGCCGGCGGTCATCGACTGGGTGTAGTAGACGGGAAGATCGAGTTCGTCGTCCGGATTGACGATCGACTCGGTATAGCGGAGGCGCTCGGCGCCGAAGGTCAGCACATATTCGCCGTCGGGCCGCTTGTAGACGTAGATGTCGTTATAGAGCGACTCGACGCGCGCGAGCAGGCCCGGCTCGCCGCCGGTCGCAAGCGGAATCGCGGTGCTGCCCTGATTGAGCAGGAAGACGACCACCGCCGCGACGACGATGACCCCGGCGATGCCGATCAGAACCGCCGAGCGGAGGCCCGAACGCGGTTTCGGCGGTCTTGCAGAGGTTTGGCTGGGGCGATTGGCGGTGGCGGCCCTTCGCGCGGCGCGCTTGGCTGGCAAACGATACTCCCTTGGTCGCCGGCGCGAGTATAGCCGCCGACCACGGCATGACAACGGCGACGCGGCCGCACGCTGGCATCCCACGAGGCGCCGGCGGCTCGGCTTGATGGGGCGCGCGCGAATGTGTACATGAGGCGGCGTGATCCGCCGTCGGGGCGTAGCTCAGCCTGGTAGAGCACCTGCTTTGGGAGCAGGGGGTCGTAGGTTCGAATCCTGCTGCCCCGACCAACACTTAGCCGATCCAAACCCCCCCTATCGGGACAGATTTTAGGACGGGTTTCTGTTCCGGATCGTTCCTTGGGCGCGGTCAAGGAGACGCTCGGGCGGTAGGCCCGCCGAGGCGCGCGGCGTGCGCCTAGATCACCACGAAATCCGCGGCGCTCAGGTCGTCCGGACTGCCTTCGAGATGGGCGAAGACGAGCGCGCCGCCTTTGTGGTCGCCGTTCTTGTCGTAAAGAAGGTCGCCCGTCTTGTTGTTGTAGACCACGTAGTCCTTGCCATCGTGCGCCTTCTTGCCGACCTCGAAATATTTGGCCTTGAGCGCGCCTTCCTGCTTCAGCTTCTTGAAGATCGCGTTGTCGAGGAGGATGGTGTCGTCGGCCGCGGAAAAGTCGGCGATCGTATCGATGTTGCTGCCCTTCGGCTTGATCGCGGTGTCGAAGACGAAGCGATCGGCGCCGGGGCCGCCGCTCAGCACGTCGTTGCCGAGGCCACCGTTGACAAGGTCATTTCCAGCCTCGCCGTTCACAGTGTCGGCGCCGTCTTCGCCATACATCGTGTCGTTGCCGACCCCGCCGAACATGAGGTCGCTGCCGAGGCCGCCTTTGACCACGTCATTGCCGCCCTTGGCGTTGATCGTGTCGTTGCCGGAGAGGCCGTTGATGGTCTCGCTAAGGCTATAAGTCGTGATCGTGTCGTTGCCGGGCGTGCCGTTGACTATGTCGGTGGTGGCCTTGAAGGCGTGGCCGCGAATGCCGGGCGGATGGTTGTCCTGCCCGGCTCCGGTGAAGGAATGGTAGTCGGTCCAGGCGATGAAAGCCTGGCCGGTGCCGCGGTTGACGGCGACGGTAGGCTCGAACTGGTTCGTGTTTGGATCTCCTGTGTTGACGAGGAAGAGGTCGCCGGCCGCTGCGCCAGTCGAGTTCGAACCGTCGTGCAAGCACCGCGTCGTCGCCGCCGTTCTCCGGCGCGATCACGCCGCCATCGTTCTGCCACGTAACGATAAACCCGCCGTCCGGCAAGGCAGCGACGCGAGGTTCTTGGTTGGATCCGGTCTGGTTGGCGATGGTTAAGGCGGCTCCCGTCGGATTGCCATTTGCATCGACGAAGCGGCCTTCGATGTGGTGGTTAGTGTCGTTCTCCCAAACGACGATGTAGCGCCCCCCTACGAGCGCCGCCACGTCCGGCGATCTGAGACTTCCAGCACTCGCCACCAACTGGCCGGCCACGGTATCCGGCGTGGTGAAGGTCTCACTTGCGCCATTGAACAGCTCAACGCGAATGTCCTTGGCATCATATTCCTCAAACGCTAACAGCGCGTTGTTGCCGGAAGCTGCAATGGCCGGATGCCCCGAGTCGAAGCTGAGGTAAAATTCGATGTACTGTGTGTCTCCCAAACTCGTACCGGCGGCGTTGAGGACTCTGAGGCCGATATCGCTGTTGCTGCCGTAGTCTATCTCCCATGTCACCAGAATCCGCCCGTCCGCCAACAGGGCTACATCGGAAAGACTCGCCGCGTCCAAGCCGTCGAATACGGTCAGAGGATTAGACATTGTCCCAGCGCTGTTGACCACCCTCAGCTGGATCGCGTTGCTGACCGCACCGCTAGCTAAGTCAAGCCCCTTCCACCCGTTCTGATCCGTCCAAAGGACGACGGCGCCGCCGCCGAGCCGCGGCGCCACCGCCGCGTCGAACTGGTAGCCGAGATTATTGTCGATGAGCAGGCGCTGTCCGGAGAGAGTGCCGTCCGCGTTCACAAACTGAAGATTGACATCCCAATCGTAGTTGGAGAGCGCACGCGTATTGACGACCGCAAATCGGCCGTCGGTCAGAGCGGCTACATCCGGGTCAAACTTGAGATATTCGACGGCGGTGTTGACCTGGACCTCTTGACCGACGCGCGTGAAGTTCACTGCCATGCCAAGGCTCCACTGTTTCGCGCCGTTCCAAATCGCTTCGGCGCGAGCGATCCCGGCTCCAAACCGAAGCTAGGCGTCTGGAGTTTGTCCGGCTTGGACTGGAGAGACATCCAACCTTAATGCTTTGCGCTAAGCACGATTAGGAATGGGGGAGGCTCAGGCGGCGTGTCAAGACCCGTGAATTTCAAACTGACGCACTACCCACCGGTCAGGATGTCGTTTCGCTCTATACCCGAAGCGGCTTCACATGGTGACCAAGGAAGGGAGGATTGAGTGGGTAACGCCCGGCATCTACCGGAGGATGGTGCCGCCACAATTGGTCGAGGCGCGGACGACGCCGCCGGAAGGCGGAACCGCGCCGTCGTCGACCGAGACGAAGACGCCGCCGGATGTCATCCCCGGCTTCACGGCGCTCAAGAAATAGAGGGCATAAAAATTCAGGACCGAATTCGGGGCAGATTTATCGGTCCAGATGGTCCAAATCGGGTTTTTTCGACCCGGTTACGTCAACATCAAACCCCTCGGAAACGGCGGAATTCAGCCAAAATCATGGGATTGACAGTTCGGCGGAAATCTGGTTTGGGAGCAGGGCTCGTAGGTTCGAATGCTGCGCGGACCGGCGCAATCGAGGCCATTCGGCGGCGATACCCTCATGAAATGTCTGCATGCTCGTTAATCCGCCCACACGCGAAAATTCGCGCCTTGGCGTATGATCTGCTACATCGCGTTGCTTGATCACCGGAAGGCGGACCGCTTCGAGCGATACCTCAAGACGGGATCGGGACGGGCGTTCGCGAAGAGGCATTTCTGAGGGAATTGAGGGCATGCTCGCGCGAATCTTCAGGCCGGCAAGGACTGCCATGCAATCCGGCCGCGCCCAGAGCGAGGTCTGGGTGCTCGAATACGAGCCGGAGGTTCCGCTCAAGATCGACCCGCTGATGGGCTACACGTCCTCCTCCGACATGCGGCGGCAGATCAGGCTCGAATTCGCCACCCGCGAGGAGGCTATCGCCTATGCGGAGCGCAATGGCATACCCTACCGGCTGTTCGAGGAGCACGACCGGGAACCGAAGAAGCTGTCCTATGCCGACAATTTCCGGTTCAACCGGCCGCAGCCCTGGACCCACTGAACGGCCCCGTAGCTCAGCGGATAGAGCAGCAGCCTTCTAAGCTGTTGGTCGCAGGTTCGAGTCCTGCCGGGGTCGCCAAGGTTTTGGGCCTATTCCCTTACCGAAATTATCTCACTGGCTCAGCCCTTGGTCGGGAAGACGCCGGCCGTGCGGAAGTCGCTCGGGCTCGCGCCGAAATAACGGCGGAAGACTTTGGCGAAATAGTTGGGATCGGCAAAGCCGGTCATGACCGAAATCTCCTTGACCGGCAAATGCGAATGGCTGGTCAAAAGGCGCGCCGCCCGGCGCATCCGCTCCTGGAGGACGAATCCCGCCGGCGGTATGCCCTGGTGGCCGGCGAACAGCCTTGAGAAATGCGCGCGGCTGAATCCGGCAATGTCGGCAAGCTCGCCGACGTTGAGCTCCATATCGAGATTGGCGAGGACGTGCTCGACGACGCGACGGATGCTTGCATCCTCGCCGTCCTCCTGATCCGAGCCTGAGCCAAAGACGTCGTCATAGAGGGCCGTCGCCGCCTCGTAGGCGATCGCCGAGGCAGCGCCGGCCGTCTCGCCCCCGCCGTCGATCAGCCGCAGGCAGCAGTCGGCGATATGCTCGACAGTGTCCGGCGAGAGCCGCAGGACCGGCCCGGTCGTCGCCTGGATGGTCCGGTGGATGCGCACTGCCTCCTGGCCGCTCATCGAGATCCAGAAGAATTCCCAACAGCCGCCGTTCTCGACCCAATAGCGATGATTGTGCGGCACGATCACCAGCATGGTGTCGCCGGCATGGAGCCGGTAGCGCCGCCGCTCATATTGCAGATTGCCGGCGCCGGCGATGGTGTGCTGGAGCACGGTGAAGGGCGTATGGCCGCGGAGCCGGCCGTTCCAGTCGTAACTCGAATCGCCGCGGATTTCGTAGCCCGTCGTGGTCGGCATTGCGTGAAGGCGATGCCGCCCGCGCGGCAGCAAAACGGTCTTCATGACCGGCGCCTTCGCGGCAAACCGTTCCAGCACAGAATTACCCATCGAAGCACAAATCCTCTCTGGTCCGCAGATTGGCGAGACTGATACTACGCGAGGAAGGTGCAAGAAGCGGAGCCAAATTCACCCGTTGGCCGCGTCGATCAGCCGGGTCGCGCGGACCGGGCTTCCCGCCGAGTGGCATCGGAAGTGCCTATCCTGCCGGTTTCCGGCTCACCGGCGGGGTCGCCGGCAAGGCCAGAGCTGATGGTGCGCATGTGGCAGACCTGAAGATCGCGGTCATCGGTGCGGGGAGCATCGGCTTCACCAGGAAGCTGGTCGCCGACATCGTCTCGGTGCCGGAGCTGCGCAACGTCGAGTTTGCCCTGACCGACATCAGCGAACAAAACCTGTCGGCCATCAGGCGGCTGATCGACCGAACCGTCGAAGCGAACCGGCTCACGACCCGCATCACCGCGACAACGGAGCGGCGGAGGGCGCTCGATGGAGCTCACTACGTCATCAGCTGCGTGCGCGTCGGCGGGCTCGAGGCTTACGCCGACGACATCCGCATTCCGCTGAAATACGGCGTCGACCAGTGTGTCGGCGACACGATCTGCGCCGGCGGCATTCTCTACGGCCAGCGTAACATCCCGGTCATCCTCGACTTCTGCAGGGACATCCGCGAGGTCGCCGCCGGCGGCGCCCGGTTCCTCAACTACGCAAATCCGATGGCGATGAACACCTGGGCCGCCATCGAACACGGCAAGGTCGAGACGATCGGCCTCTGCCACGGCGTCCAGCACGGCGGCGAGCAGATCGCGGCGGTGCTCGGCGCGAGCGACGGCGAGCTGGAATATGTCTGCGCCGGGATCAATCACCAGACCTGGTATATCGACATCCGCTTCAACGGCCGCCGCGTCGGCAAGGACGAACTGGTCGAGGCCTTCGAACGGCATCCGGTCTATTCCCGGCAGGAAAAGGTCCGGATCGACGTCCTCAAACGCTTCGGCTTCTACTCGACCGAATCGAACGGCCATCTCTCCGAATACCTGCCCTGGTACCGCAAGCGCCCGGACGACATCGCGCGCTGGGTCGACATGAGCGACTGGATCCACGGCGAAACCGGCGGCTATCTCAGGCACTGCATCGAGCGCAACAGCGGGTTCGAGGCCGACCACGCGCGGCTTCTCGCCGAGGCGGGCGAGCCGCTCGACGCGCGGGCGCGTTCGACCGAGCACGCGAGCCATATCATCGAGGCGCTCGAGACCGGTCGTCCCTATCGCGGGCACTTCAACGTCAGGAATGACGGGCTGATCACGAACCTGCCGGAGGACGCGATCGTCGAATCCCCCGGCTATGTCGACCGCTTCGGCTTCAACATGGCCGCCGGCATCACGCTGCCGGAAGCCTGCGCGGCGACGTGCATCGCCTCGATCAACGTCCAGCGCATGTCGGTCCACGCCGCGCTCACCGGCGACGTCGACCTGCTCAAGCTCGCCGTTCTCCACGATCCGCTGGTCGGCGCCGTCTGCTCGCCCGAAGAGGTCTGGCAGATGGTCGACGAGATGCTGGTGGCGCAGGCGCGCTGGCTGCCGCAATACGCCGACGCGGTGCCGGCAGCGAAGGAGCGCCTCGCCCGGCAGCGCGTCATGACGCGGGATTGGCAAGGCGCGGCGCGGCGCGAGATTCACGCCGTCGGCGCAAGACACTCGATGGAGACAAGCCAAAGCCAGGACCAGCCGCCGCGCAAGGCGGCCTCGTAGCGGAGTGTGGAGCATCGGCCGGAGCGGCAGGGAGGCCGCGCCGGGAGGATGATCGTCCGGTATCGGTATCGGACGAGACAGTGTGAGCCTGTTCAGGAAAATCCGAGACCGGCGTGGTGGTCCGCGCCGGCCGGGTCGAAAAGGGAGGAACTATGAACAAGCCGGTATTGGCCCTGCTTGGGGCAAGCCTCATGGTCGGCGTGTCGATGACCGCCGTACGAGCGCAAATGGTGGAACCGACGGCGCTTCCGCCGGCGCCGACCTTCGCCGCCCAGGGCAAGATAACCTTCGTCGGGCGGAACGACATCGAGGAGTACAAGGCGCTCCCGGCGTACCACGAGCCCGACTGGGTCACGAAGAATTTCGTCGAGACGGGCAAGCTGCCGCCGGTGGCCGATCGGCTGCCCAAGGAACCGCTGGTCTTCAAGACCGGCGACATGCCTGACGGCGTCGGAGTCTACGGCGACACGCTCCGCCACGTGATCGGCGGTCGGCCACAGGGATGGAACTGGCAGGCCGGGCAGGTCCAGGGTTGGGGCGGCGTTTCCTACGCGATGTGGGAGTGCCTGACCCGGACCGGTCCGCTCTTTCACGTCAAGGCGGACGAGCTTGAGCCTCTGCCCAACCTCGCCAAGAGCTGGGAATGGTCGGCCGACGGGCATGAGCTGACCATGCATCTGATCGAGGGCGCCAAGTGGTCGGACGGCGTGCCGTTCAACGCCGACGACGTCATGTTCTTCTGGGAAGACAACGTGCTCGATCCGAACGTCGCCCCCCAGGGCGGCGCCACGCCGGAGGCCTTCGGCGAAGGCACGACGCTGAAGAAGGTCGACGACTACACGATTGTCTGGACCTTCAAGGATGCGTTTCCGAAGCAGTATGAATACGCCATGGCCTTCGGGTCGTTCTGCCCCGGCCCGGCCCACATCATGAAGCCGCAGCATCCAAAATATTCGAAGAACACCTACGACCAGTACGTGAACGCCTTCCCGCCCGACATGCTCAACTTCCCGACGATGGGCGCGTGGGTCCCGGTCGAGTACCGGCCTGACGACATCATCGTCGAGCGCCGCAACCCCTACTACTGGAAGGTCGACGAAGCGGGAAACCAGCTGCCCTATTTCGACGAGGTCCACTACAAGCTGTCGACCTGGGCCGACCGCGACGTGCAGGCGGTGGCGGGATCGGGTGACTGGTCGAACCTCGAGCAGGCGGAGAGCTACGTCGAGGCGCTCAAGCGTTCGGCTGAAGCCGATGCCCCAGCCCGCCTCGAATTCGGGCCGCGGATCATCGGCTACTCGCTCGACTTCAACTTCTCGAACGAGGGCTGGGGCGATCCCGACGAGCGCGGCAAGGCCGTTCGCGACCTCAACCGGAATGCCGATTTCCGCAAGGCGGTCACCTACGGCCTCGACCGCCAGCGGCTCGGCGACTCGCTGGTCAAGGGTCCGTTCACCGCCGTCTATCCCGGCGGCATCTATGTCGGCACCAGCTACGGCGACGCCGACTCGACGGTCTACTATCCGCACTCGGTCGAGACCGCCAAGGCTTACCTGGAAAAGGCGGGGCTCAAGGACACCGACGGCGACGGCTTCGTCAACTACCCCGCCGACGTTCTCGGCGGCAAGAACGTCGAGATTACCATTCTCGCCAACACCGACTATGCCACCGATCACAACCTCGGCGAGGCCGTGGTGGCGATGATGGGCGAGATCGGCCTTCGGGTGATCCCGGACTTCTCCGACGGCAACCGCTGGAACAGCGAGTGGCGCGCCGGGCAGTATGACTGGATCGTCCGCCGCGGCGACAAGGAGCTGATCACCGTCGTCCAGCAGACCTACCAGCTCGCGCCGGTCGGTCCGCTGACCAGCCCGTGGCACAAGGCCGGAAGCTCCGGCAAGCTCGACCTCCTGCCGTTCGAGCAGCAGCTTGTCGACATCGTCAACAAGTTCATCAATTCGAGCGACAACGCCGAGCGTGCCGATCTGATGAAGCAGTACCAGAAGATCTTCACGACCAATGTCTATGAGGCGGGCCTGACCAACTATCCCGGCGCGCTGATCATCAACAAGCGCATCCGGAACGTGTCGAGCGGCACGCCGATCCTCGCCTTCCAATGGGCTGAAGACTTGGCGATCCGCGAGCGCATGTATGTGCCGAAGGACCTGCAGCAGAACTACGAGCTGTTCCCCGGCACGCTTCCCGGCGCGCCTGGCTCAGATGGCCCGATGAAGTAGTATAATCGCGGGGCGATCAACCGGTCAGGGGGGCGCTTGTCCCCCTGACCACCATGAGTGGCGACGCCGAAACGGTGAGGCATGCTGCGCTACATCATCATCCGAATCCTGTCGGCCATCCCGATCCTGTTCATCCTGAGCGTCGTCACTTTCACCATCATCAAGGCGCACCCCGGAGACTATTCCGACTATATCCGCTCGACCCTGATGAACCAGGGCGGCGCCAGCTTCGAGGCGGCGGATGCCCAGGCCAAGGCGTTCCGCGTCGCCAAGGGCCTCGACGACCCCATTCCCGTCCAGTATTTCCGCTGGATCGGCGGGATCGTCACCCACTTCGATTTCGGCCAGAGCCTCCTCTATAACCGGCCGGTCGGCGACGTGATCGCCGAGCGCCTGCCGCGAACGCTGCTTCTCGCGCTGACCTGCCACATCCTCGCGTCGACGCTCGGCATCGCGATGGGGGTCATCGCCGCGACCCGGCAATACAGCATCGTCGACACCGCGTTCTCGTTCTTCGCCTTCCTCGGCATGACCGTGCCGCGATTCCTGATGGCGATCATCATCCTCTACGTCCTCGTCTTCAAACTGAACGTCCAGGAGATCGGCAGCTTCTTCTCCGCCAACTACGGCGGGGCGCCGTGGTCATGGGGGAAGTTCGTCAATCTCCTCCAGCACGTCTGGCCGGTGATCTTCATCGCTACCTTCGGCGGGCTCGCCTACAACATGCGGGTGGTGCGCTCCAATCTGCTCGACGTGCTCAACACGCAATATGTCGAGACCGCGCGCGCCAAGGGCCTGCCCGAACGGACGGTGGTGCTCCGGCACGCGCTGCCGAACGCGCTCCACCCGCTGATCATGTATCAGGGCGTCGCGCTGCCCTACATGCTGACCGGTGAGATCGAGGTGGCGATCGTGTTCACGCTCGCGACCGTCGGGCCGGCGATCGTCAGCTCGATGGCGGTGGGCGATGTCTTCGTCACCGCCTCGTTCATGCTGATGCTCGCCGCGACGCTGATCGCCGGCAACATCATCGCCGACATCATCCTCGCCCTGATGGATCCGCGGGTCCGCATCGGCGGAGCCGCCCGCGTATGAACGACGCCTCGCTGGAGCGGACCGAGACCAAGATCGTCGAACCGGCGGTCGTCACCGATCCGCTGAAGCTCGACCGGTTCAGCGGCGACGAAAGCTACTTCAACCTGGTGCGGCGCCGTTTCCGCCGGTCGATCAGCGGCATGATCGGCCTGATCGGCGTGTCGGCGCTGCTGATCATGGCCCTCTTCGCCAATTTCTTCGCGCCGGTCGATCCCAACCTGCCGGCGCTTTCCTTCGCGCCCCCGACCGCAATCCGCTTCTTCGACGCCGACGGCAATTTCCATTTGAGGCCGTTCTACTACCCGGTGATCGAGACCGGCGAATTCGATCCGGTTACGTTCCAGCCGCTGACCGGGCCGGACCTGGCACATCCGGCCCAGATCCGGTTCTTCGCCCAGGGCTATCCCTACAAACTGCTCTGGCTGATTCCGTCCGACATCCACCTCTTCACCGGCACGGGCGACGTTCCGCTCAACCTCCTCGGCACCGACAAGCTCGGCCGGGACATCCTCTCCCGCGGCATCATCGGCTCGCGCATCTCGCTGACCATCGCGCTGGTCGTGGTGAGCCTGACGACCGTCATCGGCACCCTGATCGGCATCACCTCGGGCTATATCGGCGGCCGGTTCGACACCTGGTTCCAGCGCTTCGTCGACACCGTCCTCGCCTTCCCGCAGCTGCCGCTCTACCTGGCGCTGACCTCGCTCATCCCGGTGACCGTCCCCTCCAATGTGTTCATCGCCTTCGTCATCTTCGTCATCGCCGCGCTCGGCTGGGCGCAGCTCAGCCGCGAGGTGCGCGGCAAGACCCTGGCGCTCGCCCGGATCGAATATGTGCGCGCCGCGATGGCGGTCGGGGCGAGCGACTTCCGCATCGTCACCCGGCACATCCTGCCGAACGTCGTCAGCCACGTGATCGTGGCGATCACGCTGTCGATTCCGGCGATCGTGCTGCTCGAATCGTTCCTCGGCTTCCTCGGCTTCGCGGTGAAACCGCCGCTCATCTCCTGGGGCCTGATGCTACAGGACACCAACACCTTCTCGGTCATCGGCTCCTATCCGTGGATCCTGTCGCCGGTCGTGTTCGTGCTCATCACCGTCTTCGCCTTCAACGCGCTCGGCGACGGACTGCGCGACGCCATCGATCCCTATTGAGCCGGCCATGGCCGCCGCCCTGAACCGTTTCGCCCCGGACGAGCGCTTCGACCTCGGCTCGCACGGCCGCGAGCTGGTCATCGACGCGCGCAATATCGCGGTTCGCTTCAAGGTCGAGCGCGGGACAGTCGACGGCGTGCGCGACGTCTCCTTCCAGCTCCACAAGGGCGAGACGATTGCGCTGGTCGGCGAGTCGGGCTCGGGCAAATCGGTGACGGCGCGCACCGTGATGGGGCTTCTGTCGAAGCGGGCGACGGTGTCGCCGGCGACGCGCATCCTCTTCAACGGCGAGGACATCACCAAATACTCGGCCCTGCAGATGCGCCGGCTCCGCGGCAACCGCGTCTCGATGATCTTCCAGGAGCCGATGTCGTCGCTCAACCCGGTCTATACGATCGGGGCGCAGATCACCGAAGTCCTCCGCCTGCACAACCGGATCAACCATGCCGAGGCGACCAGGCGGGCGCGCGCCCTGCTCGAGGAGGTGCAGATCCCGGAGCCCGAGGCGCGGCTCCGCCAGTATCCGCACCAGATCTCCGGCGGCCAGCGCCAGCGGGTGATGATCGCCATGGCGCTCGCCAACCGGCCGGACGTGCTCATCGCCGACGAGCCGACGACCGCGCTCGACGTTACCGTGCAGGCGCAGATCCTCAACCTGATCAAGGACCTCAAGGCCCGCTACGGCATGGCGGTGATCCTCATCACCCATGACCTCACCATCGTCCGGCAGTTCTCCGACTACGTCTATGTGATGCAGGACGGCGAGGTGAAGGAGCACAACCGCACCGAGGAAGTCTTCGGCAATCCGCGCCACCCCTACACGCAGCACCTGCTCGCCTCGGAGCCGAAGGGCGTCGCCAATCCCCTCCCAAGGAAACGCCGGTCATCCTCGAAGGACGCGGCGTTCGGGTCGCCTACACGCTGAAGCGCGGCGGCATGTTCCGGCCGGACTTCTTCGAGCTGGTCGCGGTCGACAACGCTCGACTTGAAGCTGAAGCGCCACGAGACGCTCGGCCTCGTCGGCGAATTCGGGTCCGGCAAGACGACCTTCGGACAGGCCCTGATCCGGCTGATCACCCACTCGACGCGGCGAAGATCTTCTTCGACGGCGAGCCATCCATGACAAGAGCCGGCAGGAGATGCGGCCGCTGCGCTCGCGCATGCAGATCGTCTTCCAGGATCCCTTCGCCTCGCTCAACCCGCGCATGTCGATCCGCCAGATCGTCGAGGAGGGCCTGATCGTCAACCGCATCGGCGCAAACAACAGCGACCGGCTCGACCGGGTCCGCCAGGCGCTTCGCGACGCCGGCCTGCCCGACAACATCCTGTCGCGGTTCCCGCACGAATTTTCCGGCGGCCAGCGCCAGCGCATCGCCATCGCGCGCGCCATCGCGCTCGAGCCGGAGTTCATCCTGCTCGACGAGCCGACCTCGGCGCTCGACCTTTCGGTGCAGTCGCAGATCATCGATCTCCTGCGCAAGCTGCAGAACGAAAAGGGCCTCAGCTACCTGTTCATCTCGCACGACCTCAAGGTGGTGCGCGCGCTATGCCACCGGGTGATGGTCATGCAGCACGGCAAGATCGTCGAAGCAGGGTCCGGTCGCCGAGGTCCTGACCACGCCGAAGACAGACTACACCCGCCGCCTGGTGCGGGCCGCGTTCGATATCGCCGCCTGACCTCCCGGAGACTTCACGACAATGACTGGCAATCCCAAAATCGCATTCATCGGCGCCGGATCGACGGTGTTCATGAAGAACATCGTCGGCGACGTCCTGCAGCGGCCGGCGCTCGCCGGCGCGACCATCGCCCTGATGGACCTCAACCAGAAGCGGCTCGAGGAGTCGGCGGTCGTCGCCCGCAAGCTCGCCGCGACGCTCGAGGCGCCGGCGACGATCGAGACCTATCACCGACCGGCGCAAGGCGCTGGAGGGCGCCGACTTCGTCGTGGTCGCCTTCCAGATCGGCGGCTACGAGCCCGGCACGGTGACCGACTTCGAGGTCCCCAAGAAGTACGGCCTCCGCCAGACCATCGCCGACACGCTCGGCATCGGCGGCATCATGCGCGGCCTGCGCACCGTGCCGCATCTGTGGACGGTCTGCGAGGACATGCTGGCCGTCTGCCCCGACGCGATCCTCCTCCAGTACGTCAACCCGATGGCGATCAACACCTGGGCGATCGCCGCGAAATATCCGCGATCCGCCAGGTCGGCCTTTGCCATTCGGTGCAGGGCACGGCGACGAACTCGCCCAGGATCTCGACATCTCCCTACGAGAAGATCCGCTACCGCGCCGCCGGCATCAACCACATGGCGTTCTACCTCAACTTCGAGGAGGTCATGGACGACGGCATCGATCCGCGACCTCTATCCCGATCTCGTGCGTGCCTATCGCGAAGGGCGGGCGCCGAAGCCCGGCTGGAATCCGCGCTGCCCCAACAAGGTGCGCTACGAGATGCTCACCCGGCTCGGCTATTTCGTCACCGAGAGCTCCGAGCATTTCGCCGAATACACGCCGTGGTTCATCAAGCGCGACCGGCCCGACCTGATCGAGAAGTTCGGCATCCCGCTCGACGAATACCCGAAGCGCTGCGTCGAGCAGATCGCCCGCTGGAAGAGCCAGGCCGAGGAGTACCGCAACGCCGAGACCATCGAGGTCAAGCGCAGCCGCGAATATGCCTCGGCGATCATGAATTCGGTGTGGACCGGCGAACCGTCGGTGATCTACGGCAATGTCGCGCAACCATGGCCACATCACGTCGCTGCCGGAGGGCTGCGCCGTCGAGGTGCCCTGCCTGGTCGACCGCAACGGCGTCCAGCCGACCTATGTCGGCGCCCTGCCGCCGCAGCTCACCGCGCTCATCCGCACCAACATCAACGTCCAGGAGCTGACCGTCGCGGCGCTGATGGACGGAGAACCGCGAGCACATCTACCACGCCGCGATGATGGACCCGCACACCGCGCGCCGAACTCGACCTCGACCAGATCTGGGCGCTGGTCGACGACCTGCTCGCCGCCCACGGCGAGTGCCTGCCGCCTGGGCGCGCACCGCGGAAGCAGCGGGTCGCCTGAGCGAGGGTCGGCCCGGTCAACCCGGCCTGCGCTGTCGGGCCGCCCATCCGCCTGGCGCGCGGACGAGCGCCAGGAACTCGGCGTGGCCAAGGGCCTTGGTCGCCGCCTGCCTGTATTCGCTGACCAGGCCGTCGACGGTCTTGCGCGCGAACGCGCGGACATCGGCTGGCGCCGCCATCTCGGCCTTGGCGACGGATCGGTCGAGCAGCCCGAGGCCATCGAGCACCGGATAATGGAGCTGCGCCTCGACGTGCGGCAGCCCGCCGAGAAAATGCGGGAAATGCTCGTGCCGCGGCATCTCCTTCCGCCAGCGCGCAAGCCGCGCGCGGGTCTCGGCATGAATGCATTCGTTCCGCACGAAACGCCAGAACGGCGTGTCGTCGCGCTCGGTGACGTAGTGCGTGTTGATGAAGGTGCGGAAATCGTCCACCTGGCGCGCGACGCGGGCGTTGTAGTCCCGCCGCTCGGCATCGGTCATCTTGACGGCTCGTTGAGGAAGCCGTTGGCGAACATCATCATCTGCACGACGGTGCCGTGGATCGAAGTCGCCTCGAGCGGCTCGAGAAAGCTCGAGCTCGAGGCCGACCGCGAGGCAGTTGGCGATCCACGGCTTCGTCAAGCCGGCCGATCTCGAAGCGGATATCGTTGCGCGGCTCGATCGCTGCGGCCGAGCGCCGCCTCGATCTCGGCCTTGGCGTGCTCCGGCGACATGAATTCATCGCGAATAGACGTAGCCGCAACCGTAGCGGGCCTGGGTCGGGATCGACCACATCCAGCCGGCCTCGCGCGCCCAGGCAAGCGTGTAGGGGGCGATCTCCTCGCCCTCCGCGATGTCGAGCCAGAACGGCATGGCGCGGTTGACCGGCAGGTCCTTGCGGTAGGACCGCCACTTGCCGCCCATCTCCTGGCCGATCAGGCGTTTGCGGAAGCCGGTCGCGTCGATGAAGAAGTCGCCGGCGACCCTGCCGCCCTCGTCGAGGACAAGCGCCGTGATGGCGCCGGTCTCCGCGTCCCTCTCGACGCCGGCGACGGTTCCATCGACGTCTCGATGCCGGTCGCACTTCTTGCGCAGATAGCGGCCGACCAGCGACTGATCGAAATGATAGGCGTAGTGAAACGGGCCGATCGGGATCGAGCGAGCCGTCGGCGCTTGCGTGCATAGGGGCTTTTCCGACGCTTCAGCAGATGGTCGAAGAGGTGCATCTCCGCGACGGGCTTCCCGGCCGAGACGCAATAGACGTTGAGATATTCCGAGGGCGCGCCGGCGGGCGGGCCGACCACCTGATGCGGGTCGTCGATCGGGCCGTCATAGGTGACGCCCGACGCGCCGCCAGTCCCGGTGGCGGATGCCGAACTTGATCGTCGCTTCGGTCTCGCGCAGAAACTCGTGTTCGTCGAAGCCGAGATGCTCGAACAGGGCGCGGAACACGGCGGTCGTTCCTTCGCCCACGCCGATCGTCGGGATCCTGCTCGATTCGACCACCGAAAGACGGAGATTGAGATTCGTCCGGCGCGCCTGATCCTGACAAATCAGCGCCGCGAGCCAGCCTGCGGTACCGCCGCCGACGACGACAAAGTGAACCGCCTCAGCCATTTCCGGGACCCTCCAGACGGCCCCCGCGCCGTTCGCAACCTTGACGCTTCCACCGGCTCCCGGCAAGGCTGCATGCGGCAGGACAACCGCCGAAGCGTTCAAAATTCGCGAGCAGAGTCCGGGCCAGTTCCCCCGTCGCCGTGACGTGCCGGTGTCTTGGCAATCTCGAGTCCTGCCGGGATCACCAAGGCCGCTCGGCCGGGAGCGATCGTCATTGCCCAAGGTTTGCCGACCGATGCCTGCGTCCGGGTCGCGGCGCCGGGGGAGGCGGTTGCTGGGCTTGAGTCGTCCTGGGCTTCTTTCGGCGCATCTGCGGGTTCCTTCCTGCGCGCACGGCTCCTCGTTCCCGCGCTCGGCCGAGCCGAGCCGGGAGTTGTTTCTGCTCCTCCCGATATCGGTCCCCGCGATCCGCCTTCGCCCCTGCGGGCTGCGGCATGACGAGGGGAGGCGGGCGCTCGGCGAACGCCTTCCAGTTCAAGTGACGGCGCTCGTCAGAGCGCCCGCCGCGGCGTTCTTCGGACCTCGACCTCCGCGCTCCGGACGGGGGCGGCCGAACGGGTGTTTCTCCCGTCCCCGGCCTCGCCTTGCCGTCGGGCTGTCGCCCTTCGGCCCGGCGCCCCGCCCTTAAGGCCATCATCGTGGCAACCGCTCGTAGTGGCGGTGGGCGGACTTGGTCAGGCCTCCCGGGACGTTCGGACCGTCGTCCTCTCCGAAGGATGCGGCCCCCGATGGGCTCGCACATCCTCCGCTGCCATTCTGATGGCACGTCGCAGGCGCCGCTCCCCGCTCCGCCATCTGGTCGCCACCGGTCGGCGCCCCTCGCGTCGAGCGGGGATGGCGAGGAATATATTCCTGTTAAGAGATGCGAGTCTAAGCCTGGTTCACGGCCACGCACTACCTCGAGGATGCGGACGGCGGCGGCAAAGGCCGGATAGCGTGAACCGTCATCAGGAGAGCGAACTTTTCTGGCAGCCGCGCCCTACGTGTTATCGGGGTCTTCGCGATCTCGACAATGATCGGTAGTATGTTCGCTTGTGGTGTGGTCGAGGTCCTGGCAGAAAATGTTCACCAGATTGGTTCTTGGATTGCTCGGCTTGGCTGCCCTTTGTACTGCTGCTTCCGCAGGCCCTCTTCAGCTTGACGGTCGGCATCGGTGGGTTGCTGTATTCAGTACACAGAGCTTGGATGCCGCGATAGGAGTGGCACGGCTCTACGAAGGGCAGTCCTCTCGCGTTGTCCGGTCGAAGAATGGCTGGCTCGGAGTGGTGTTCGGCCCGGTCGAAGCGGCGAACATCGACAGCTTCCGTGCCCAATATCAGAGTTGGCCAAATCTGCCCGACGACGCCCTGTTGTCCAGAGGATCGACCTATATTGAGACCCTTTGGGAGCCGCCTCAACCGTCACATATTGTTACTGAGGAATTCAAGTCCGACTTGGTTGGACTGAGAGATGGATCGCTAGAAATCCAAGCAAGGAAAGTTACTACCGGTGATTACGAAGCGTATTTCGTCGTCACTGGGTCGACGAGAGCCGATCATCTGTTTCAAATATCGACGCCAACGGCTCCGTCTTCAGATTATGGTTCAGAAATGTCTATTGTTAGACTCGATAGGTCTACACCATTCCCACAGGTGGTTGTTAGCGTGTTTTCTGGGGGAGCTCATTGTTGCACTTCAAGTTGGATTATCTCTCAAAACGCGACAGGCGTATGGACTTCAACCGCAATAGCGGCGATGGACGGCGACGGGGTCTACTACGAAGACGTTGACGGCGATGGTTCTCTGGAAGTCGTGTCGTCAGACAACAGTTTTCTGTACACGTTTGACTGCTACGCGTGCTCCAATCCGCCACTTCGGATATGGCAGTTCTCTGATTTGGAATTGACGGACGCCAGTAATCAGCCACGATTTATTTCGCGGTTTCGACAAGAAATTGCGGGAATGGAGTACGAGGCAAAATCGGACCCTGACCTCTGGCGCGCGAATGGCTTCCTCGCTGGATGGGTGGCGGCAAAAGCCCGGATAGGGGAAATTGACAGCGCTTGGGCCAAGATGCTGACGCTTTACGATCGGGCGCCTATGTTCAGTGTATCAATCTGCCCAGACGGCAGCGACCAGGGCAATTGCCCAGACGGCGCTCTCCGACAGCTTGCCTTCCCGGCCGGGTTAGCTCGCCATTTGGAGAAGAACGGCTATGGTCCCTTGCCGGCGGCAATCGCCGCCTATTTGCCCGCTGCGCCCAATAACCAACCAGTCCAGCCAACGGCCCCGCCGGGTCATCCTGATGGGGGCAGCGTGTTTACGCGTTCTGGCGGGGCGACGTTTACACTGTCCGATCGACAATTAAGTGGCCAGATGATTGCGTTGATCACTGTCGAAGGTGAACTAAAGGCGGGCGATGAAAAGAGCTTCAAGCAGGCCGTCTTGGCTGCGGATGCACCGATCATAGTTTCGCTGAAGAGTCCAGGTGGAGATCTAAACGCTGGAATTGAGATCGGACGTGCGATTTGGAGCAATCAACTACGCACTGTAGTCCAGGACGATGTGTGCGCTTCCGCATGTGCTATAGCATGGCTCGCAGGACGACCCAGGTACGCTACGGCGAATGCGCACATTGGATTCCACGCGCCTATGAAGGCCGACGACATCAGCCACAAAGTCGATGCCGTGGGAAGTGCCTTCGTAGGCGGATATCTCAATGAACTCGGCTTCACCAAGGCTGCCATAGCATATATGACCGCCGCGAAATCCGGACGACATGAACTGGCTGACTTCAAATGAGGCGAGAAGTCTGGGCATTTATGTCGAAGAGTGGGGTGGAGGCTAAGGGAGGCGTGCAACGCCGCGTCGTTAGCCAGCAGATCGACAGGTGCGGCGCGTGCGGCCGACCGCGTTTGGCTGACAACACATTGTCGATCCGGGTGCTGCGCAGCGCGTAAGCGGCGCGCTGCCAACCCGGATCCTCGTACTGGCTTAGTCGAGCGGGTCCGATGTCTGCCACGCACCACTTCCTCCGGTCGAGCCGGGAAGACGCCTGAGCCGAGCAGGGGCGACATCGGTGGTTCCGTGTCACGACGAGTGGGTCGAGCGCGCCCTTCATCCCCGCGAAAGAGCCCGTGAAGGAATTCCAATGCACGGTGCTCGCGCCGTTGCCAGTCTCCTCAACCGTCATCCTCCGGCTTGACCGGAGGATCGTTCTGTGAAGAGAAATTCATTAGACGATTCAATGACTTCGAGCGATCATCCGGTCAAGCCGGAGGATGACGGTATTGGCTGTTTTTGTGGTGACGCGGTTTATCGCCGCGGCCGAGCCCAATTTCCTCACAGGATCACAACACGGGGATGAGCGCATAGGGCGTCGACCTAATATCGGCGGCCGATCTGCGATGTGCACCAAACGAGGTCCCGGGTCAGCAGCGCATCATTTCATGCTGCGCTGCGCCCGGGACGACATCGTGCCTTGGGCTGCGCCCGCGGCGATCGTCGCGGTCGGTCGAGCGCCCTTCGTTCCGCCTCCTGGAGCGTCAGCGAGTGTCGTGATCCTCCCGTATGAGCGCGGTCGAGTTCGTCGGTGAGGGGGGCGATGGCGGCCCGCAGGCGAGTGGCCTCGGCAAAGCGTTCATCGCGGGTGGGCCGGGCCAAATCGTGGATCGTCGGCGACGTGATCGGCAAGTACCCATCCGCACGGCGACCAGTCGGTCTATGACGCGGTGGTCCGCTTGGCGCAGGGATTTTCCATGCGGGTGCCGCTTATCGACAGGCAGGGCAATTTCGGGAGCGTCGACGGCGATCCGCCGGCGGCGATGCGCTACACCGAGGTCCGCCTCGCCAAGCCGGCGCATGCGCTGATCGAGGACCTCGACAAGGATACCGTCGACTTCCAGGAAAATTATGACGGCTCGGCAAGGCACCGTGTTGTCAAACTTCGACAGGGTTCGACTGTCGCCATGGCGCCGAAACGCCGCAATCGCCAAATGCACCGGGATGGCGGGCGAGAAGGACCTTGCCTGTTATGCGGGAAACGGTAATCTCCGCGTGGGCTGGGTGACGCTCCATTAACGAGCACTGCGGTCAGGGCCTTCGGGCCCGCCGTTGTTGTGATTTGGCTAACGGGTAGGTGGTAGCTCGTAACGGGCTGTCGGTATTCGTTGCCGCTCGTGGAGGCTCAAAAGAAGATTTTCGACTTGGCGCGGGAAGGGTCTCGCGGCCAAAGGCGTGTGGCCGGCTGATTCACAGATGGAGGGGTCAATGGCTGGGGAAAATTGGATCGGGACGCCTGGACCGGACGTGCATTCCGGCACCGATCATGACGACAAGCTCGACGGCATCGGCGGCGACGACAAGCTGTCGGGGCTGGGCGGCAATGACCTCGTGAAGGGAGGCGACGGGTTCGACCTTCTCTATGGCGGCGCCGGAAACGATCGGCTGGAGGGCGGCCTTCACGACGATTCGCTGTTTGCCGGCTCGGGTTCGGACGACCTTTTCGGCGGCGCGGGGAACGATCTCCTCAATGGCGGTATCGGTACGGACAATCTCTACGGTGGCGATGGCGCCGACCAGTTTTCGACGTTCGGGGGCGGCACCACCATCATTCACGACTTCGTTAAAGGCAGCGACAAAATCGTCCTGCCGGTGAACTTCACCTCAATTTCCCAGCTCCAGTTCTATTCCGGAGCGATTTTCCTCTGGGACGGCAAGGAAACCGGCAAGGCCCTATACACCCATATCGCCCTCGGCGACGACGGTCAGTTGACCATCAAGGACTACGACCTCTTCGCCGCATCGGCGAGCGACTTCATCTTCGGCGGCGGTGCGGCGCTTCCCACCAACGGCGTGGTGATCGAAGGCACCGACAAGTGGGAATGGCTGGACGGCGGCATCAACGACGATCGCCTTCTCGCCGGCGGCGGCCACGACTACGTGTCTGGCGGATTCGGCAATGATTTCGTCGACGGTGGCGCCGGCGATGACATAATTTTCGGCGGCGACGGCAAAGACGATCTCCGGGGCGGCGGCGGCAACGACAAGATCAACGGCCAGAACGACGACGACAGCATCTTCGGAGGGGACGGAAACGACGTCATCGATGCCGGCGCCGGCAACGACGAGGTGAGGGCCGGCGCGGGCGATGACACCATCGTCGCCGGCGACGGCAACGACAAGGTCTTCGCCCTGGAGGGGGATGACAAGATCAGCGGCGGCGCCGGCGACGACGATCTGGTCGGCTATACCGGTAATGACGATATTGACGGCGGCACCGGCAACGACGTCCTGAACGGCGACGAGGGCAACGATCGCCTCGACGGCGGCGACGGCGAGGACACTCTCCTCGGCGGCGACGGCAACGACCGCATCGACGGCGGCGCCGGGAACGATCTGCTCGTCGGGAACGACGGTGACGACGACCTTCGCGGCGGCGACGGCAATGACCGGATTTCCGGTCACGCCGGCATCGACGTCGGAACCGGCGGATCCGGCGACGATGTGATCA
Source organism: uncultured Alphaproteobacteria bacterium (assembly GCA_963792845.1). GTDB lineage: Bacteria > Pseudomonadota > Alphaproteobacteria > Rhizobiales > Kaistiaceae > Bauldia. The sequence goes on along the minus strand of CAWBXW010000013.1, from coordinate 120,505 downwards.
ACGGCAACGCCGGGGATGACCGTCTCTACGGCCAGGGCGGCAACGACACGCTCGACGGCGGCGACGGCAACGATCTCCTGCGCGGCATGGACGGCGACGACCGGGTTTCGGGCGGCGACGGCAAGGACAAGATCGACGGCGACAATGGCCGGGACGATCTCGCCGGCGGCGAGGGCGACGATACGATCCAAAGCGGCGAAGGCAACGACACTGTCGCCGGCGGCGGTGGGGATGACGTGATCACGGGCGACGCCGGCGACGATGAGATCACAGGTGGCGGCGGCAAGGATCACATCGATGGCGGCGCCGGTATCGACAGGATCGAAAGCGGCGAGGACGACGACGTCGTCAGCGGCGGCGCCGGGAATGACCGGATTGCCGGTGGCGACGGCGCCGACAAGATCCACGGTCAGGATGGCGACGACGAGCTAAGCGGCGGCGACGGCGCGGACGAGATCATTGGCGGCGACGGCAATGACACCATCCGGGGCGACGCCGGAGCCGACAAGATCGAAGGCGGGGTTGGCGATGACAACCTCTCCGGCTACGCCGGCGACGACCACATCCTGGGCGGGGCGGGCGAAGACCACATCTATGGTAATGGCGGCAACGACGTGATCGATGGCGGTAGCGGCCGGAGCTGGGTCGATGGCGGCGATGGCAGCGACCAGATCACCGGCGCTGACGGCAACGACATCATGTCGGGCGGGGCCGGCAACGACACTATCGACGCCTCGGGCGGCGATGATTTTCTGCTGGGCGACGCCGGCGACGACACCATAAGAGGCGGTGTCGGCGACGACCGGTTATACGGCGGCAGCGGCAGCGACACGCTGTTCGCCGGCAACGGCAAGGATGCCGTCGACGCCGGCTCGGGCGATGACCATGTCGAGGGTGGAGACGGCGCGGATCACATTTTGGGCGGCGCCGGCGACGATCGGCTCGACGGCGGCGACGATAACGACTTCATCGACGGCGGAAACGGCAACGACAAGCTGATCGGAGGGCACGGCGATGACACCGTCTTCGGCGGCAACGATGACGATCACATGGCCGGGGGGGCCGGCAACGACATCTTGCACGGCGATGACGGGGCCGACCAGATCGAAGGAAATGGAGGCGCCGACAACCTGGCCGGAGGCGACGGAAATGACGAGCTCCGCGGCGGCGATCTGGGCGACCGCCTCGAAGGCGGCAACGGCGCCGACAAGATCTGGGGCGACGGCGGCAGCGACCTGATCTTTGGCGATGCCGGCGATGACATCATCGATCCGGGCACCGGCAAGGACAAGATGACGGGAGGAACCGGCAACGACCTCTTCAAGATCAACGATGCTGGAGACAAGACCATCCTCGATTTCAATGCGGTTGCGGGTGAGAACGACACGATCAACCTGTCGGCGTTTTTCGAGAGCATCGCGCAGATCAAGAAGTCGGCGCAGCACGTCCAGATCGATGGCGTTGATTCGACACGGATCGACTATATCGACAAGGACGGCGACCAGACCACGCTGACATTGATCGGCTACAACTATCAGACGGATCATCATTTCGGTGATCACTTCGTGGTTTAACCGGGGAGCGCCGGCGAGATCGAGGTATTCCCGCTTGCGCGGGAATACCGCGGGCGTCGGCTGGAACGGCTCAAGCTCCACGCCGACGACGGTGCCGGCGAGGCGGGCGAGTGTCGCATCGGCGGTGACGAGCGGCGCCCGTTCGCGTTTGGCCAGGGCGAGGTCGAAGCAATCGTAGATCGGGTGGTCGAGCCCGATCGCGAGGTCGAGCGCGGCTTCGTAGAGTTCCCGCGCCGGTGCGATCACGTCGACAAGTCCCAAGGCCGTTCGCATGACCGCAAGGGACCTATCTCTCGGAATTTCGCGACGCCGCACATACTTCCAGACTATATCGCCGACCTCTTCAATGATCAGCGATGGCGCGGCGAGGATCAAAATCGCAGGCGATCCGCGCCGATCATATAAGCTACTGATAAATAACGATAAACCTGTGCACCGTCGGTAACTTTTCGCCTTGTAACTCGTCCCCGGAATCCCTAGTTTCAGGGCCTGTTTTCACCCCGATTCCCGAGCAAAGTTTTGGCTGACGAAACACCGCCGCCCGAGGTGCCGGAAGAGCCCGGCGAGCCGGGCGGCGACAAGCCGACCGGCATCGAATCGATCTCGATCACCGACGAGATGCGGCGGAGCTATCTCGATTACGCGATGAGCGTGATCGTCGCCCGTGCGCTGCCCGACGCGCGCGACGGGCTGAAGCCGGTCCACCGCCGCATCCTCTATGCGATGAGCGAGGCCGGCTACGACTGGAACAAGCCCTACCGGAAATCCGCCCGCGTCGTCGGCGACGTGATCGGCAAGTACCATCCGCACGGCGACCAGTCGGTCTATGACGCGCTGGTCCGCATGGCGCAGGAATTTTCCATGCGGGTGCCCTTGATCGACGGGCAGGGCAATTTCGGGAGCGTCGACGGCGACCCGCCGGCGGCGATGCGCTACACCGAGGTCCGCCTCGCCAAGCCGGCGCATTCGCTGATCGAGGACCTCGACAAGGACACTGTCGATTTCCAGGAAAATTACGACGGCTCCGAGAGGGAGCCGGTGGTGCTGCCGGCGCGCTTCCCCAACCTGCTGGTCAACGGCGCCGGCGGCATCGCTGTCGGCATGGCGACCAACATCCCGCCGCACAATCTCGGCGAGGTGATCGATGCGGCGGTGGCGCTGATCGAGGACCCCGGCATCGACATCGACGAACTGATGAGAATCGTCCCCGGTCCGGACTTCCCGACCGGCGGCATCGTGCTCGGCCGAGCCGGAATCGTCTCCGCCTACAAGACCGGGCGCGGCTCGATCCTGATGCGGGGGCGGGTGCACATCGAGACGATCCGCAAGGAACGCGAGGCGATCATCGTCACCGAGATCCCGTATCAGGTGAACAAGCTGACGATGATCGAGAAGATGGCGGAGCTCGTCCGCGACAAGCGGATCGAGGGCATCTCCGACATCCGCGACGAGAGCGACCGCCACGGCATGCGGGTGGTGATCGAGCTCCGCCGCGAGGCGATGGCCGACGTCGTCCTCAACCAGCTTTACCGCTTCTCGCCGCTCCAGACCTCGTTCGGCGCCAACATGGTGGCGCTGAACGGCGGCCGGCCGCAGCCGATGACGCTCCTCGACCTGCTCCAGGCCTTTGTCGCCTTCCGCGAGGAGGTGATCGGCCGGCGGACCAAGTTCCTGCTCCAGAAGGCGCGGGAGCGGGCGCATACCCTGGTCGGCCTCGCCATTGCCGTTGCCCATATCGACGAGGTGATCCGCATCATAAGGAACGCCAAGGACGCCGGCGTCGCCCGCGAGGAGCTGATGGCGCGCGCCTGGCCGGGGGAGGCGGTGGCGTCGCTGATCGCGCTGATCGACGATCCGCGCTACCGGCTCGCCGAGGACAATACCTATCGCCTCTCCGACGCGCAGGCCCGCGCCATCCTCGAATTGCGCCTTGCCCGGCTTACCGCGCTCGGCCGCGAGGAGATCGCGGAGGAATTGGAAAAGATCGCCGCCGAGATCAACGAATACCTCGACATCCTGCGGTCAAGGCAGCGGGTGCGCCAGATCATCAAGGACGAGTTGAAGGCGATCCGCGACGAGTTCGCGACGCCGCGGAAGACCGAGCTCGCCGAGGGCGGGCCGGACCTCGAGGACGAGGACCTGATCCAGCGCGAGGACATGGTGGTGACCGTCACCCATGCCGGCTGGATCAAGCGGGTGCCGCTCGACAAGTACCGGGCGCAGAAGCGCGGCGGCAAGGGCCGCTCCGGGATGGCGACCAAGGAGGAGGATTTCGTCACCCGCGTCTTCGTCGCCAACACCCACACGCCGGTGCTGTTCTTCTCGTCGCGCGGCCAGGTTTACAAGGAGAAGGTCTGGCGCTTGCCGCTGGCCGAGCCGCAGGCGCGCGGCAAGGCCCTGATCAATCTCTTGCCGCTTGCCGCCGGCGAGCGCATCACCACGATCATGCCGCTGCCCGAGGACGAAGCGAGCTGGGAGACGCTCGACGTGATGTTCGCGACGACCGGCGGCACGGTCCGGCGCAACAAGCTCAGCGATTTCGTCGACGTCCGCCGCTCCGGCATGATCGCAATGAAGCTCGGCGAGGGCGAGGAGATCCTTTCGGTCGAGACCTGCACGGAGGCCGACGACATCCTGCTCACCACGGCGGCTGGCCAATGCATCCGCTTTCCGGTGCCTGAGGTCCGTGTCTTTGCCGGACGGAACTCGGTCGGCGTGCGCGGCATCGCGCTTCAGGACGGCGATCACGTGATCTCGCTCGCCGTGCTCGGCCATTTCGAGGCGAGCCCGGCGGAGCGCGCCGCCTATGCCCGGATGAGCCGGGCGGTGCGCGGCGAGGGCGAGCCGGAGGAGACGGTGGCCGAGCCCGCCGGCGAGGAGGAGGGCGAGGGCGGTGCCGGCGACGACGGTTCCCTCAGCCAGGGGCGCTACGCCGAGATGGGCGCCGCGGAGGAATTCATCCTGACCATCGCCGAAAACGGCTACGGCAAGCGGACCTCGTCCTTCGAGTACCGAACGACCCGGCGCGGCGGCAAGGGCATCGTCGCCATGGTGGTCAACGAGCGGAACGGGCCGCTCGTCGCTTCCTTCCCGGTCGAGGACGGCGACCAGATCATCTGCGTCACCGACGGCGGCCAGACCATCCGGATGCCGGTCGGCGGCGACAAGCCGATCCGGATCGCCGGCCGGGGCACTCAGGGCGTCACCCTGTTCGACACCCAGGGCGAGAAGCTCGTCTCGGTCGAGCATCTCGGCGAGGACGCGAACGGGGAAGACGGCGAGATCGGCGAAGCGCCGGAAACGGCGGGCTAATCTCGCTTCACGGCCGGGCGGGCGGTTTCGACCGAATCCTCGTATGGTGCCTCCGGAGCGACGCGGGGAGTGGGGGGAGAATCGCCGATGGTGCCGGCCGGTAAGGACAAATCAACGCCGCAAGCGGTGTCGCGCCGCCGCCTTTTTATCAAAGGCGCGGGGCTCGGCGCGGCGCTGCTCGCTTCGACCTTTCTTCGTCGCAGCAGCCTCGCCGATTCGGCCCCGATGGAGATGGAAGCGCATGCGATGGGGCTGATCGGGGTGCCGCGCGCTCCCTTCGACCGCGACGCGATGCTCGTCGAGCCGGAGGTCCGTACGTCGGCGGGCGGCGAACTCGGCACCACGCTCCGGGTCGGCTACGCCTACAAGGACATCGGTGGCTACCGGCTGTCGCTCCGCACCTACGAGGGCGACATCCCCGGCCCGACGCTTCGGGTCCGCCCGGCGACGTGCTGCGGATCAAGCTCGTCAACGACGCTCCCGCCGAACCCCGACCCGACGCCGGTCGAACATGACGCTGCCGCACCACTTCAACACGACCAATTTCCACTTCCACGGCGGTCACGTCGAGCCCGGCGGCATCGCCGACAACATCTTCCGCTCGATGGAGCCGGGCGAGAGCTACGACATCGAGATCGCGATTCCCGGCCAATCATCCGCGCGGCACCTACTGGTACCATCCGCACCACCATGGCAGCGCCGACCTCCAGATCGCCGGGCGGCATGGCCGGCGCGCTCATCATCGAGGGCGACTTCGACGACGTGCCCGAGGTCGCCGCGGCGGCCGAGCGGGTGCTGATCCTCAACGAGGTGCTGTTCGACTACCGCGGCACCATCGAGAACTACGACACCGTCTGGCCGGAGGCGGTGCCGCGCTTTCTCGTCGTCAACGGCCAGCGCGAGCCGGTGATCAGGATGCGGCCCGGCGAGGTGCAGCGCTGGCGGATCGTCGCATGGCGGGCACGAGGACAATCTCCGCCTGGCGCTCGACGGACATCGCGCTGCACCTGATCGCGCTACGACGGAATCCGCAAGCCGGCGATCACGCCGGGCTATGAGCCTGCTGATCGCGCCGGGCCAGCGCGCCGACGTCCTCGTCAAGGCCGGGTCGGCCGGGCACATACCAGCTCCGGGCGATCGCCAACGACCAGGGCTATCCCTCGCCGACCGGGCCGCTGGCCCGCGCTCGTGGTCGAAGGCGAGCCGCTTGCGATGCAGCTGCCGCCTGCACCTCGGCGGCGCGCCGTTCGCAACGATCGCCGACGGCGAGATCACCAACACGCGGCGTCTGACGCTCTCGACGGTCGAGCCGGAATTTCCGCCGGCCGCCAACTACCAGGAATTCGACTTCCTGGTCTGCGGCACACCTTCGATCCCGAACCGCGTCGACCAGCGCATCAAGCTCGGCGCGGTCGAGGAGTGGACGGTCGATCAACGAGCGACGACGACGACCACGTCTTCCACATCCACACCAATCCGTTTCCAGGTGGTGGCGGTGAACGGCGCGAAGCTCCCCGAGGCCGAGCGCGACTGGCGCGACACCGTGGTCGTGCCGCGGAACGGCAGCGTCACCTTCCGCTCGCGCTTCCTCGATTTCACCGGCCGCTTTGTGCTCCATTGCCACATGATGAACCACGAGGAGCTGGGCATGATGCAGGTGGTCGAGGTGGCGGCGTAGCGCGTCGCGAGGCTCCGGGCTCAATCCGGGGTGGGGGACTGCAATCGTCGGCGGGGAGACCCGGACAGCGGGAGGCCGCAGTGAAGCGTCGCGATTTCCTGAAGCTCGAACTCGCCCTTGGGGCCGCGGGCGCGGCGTCGCTTCCTGCCGTCGCCGCCGAGGCGCCGCCCGGACTTCGCCAACCGCCTCGCCGCCTTCGCCCGCACGCTCCGCGGACGCGTGGTCGCCGGGGCCGATCCGGACTATGGCATGCTGGCGGAGGTGGCCGACACACGCTACTCGGGTGTGCGGCCGCTCGCGATCGTCGTCGCGGCTGATGAAACCGACGTCGCCAAGACGATCGGCTTTGTCCGCGACGAGGGGCTGCCTTTCGCGGCGCGGAACGGCGGCCACAGTTTTGCCGGCTATTCGATCACGCCGGGCATCGTCATCGATCTCCGGTCGCTGACCGCGGTCAAGCCGGACCCGGCGCGCGCCACCGCAATTGTCGGCGCCGGCATGACCAACCTGCCGCTCTACGAGGCGCTGTGGCCCCATCGCATGGTGGTCCCTGCCGGAACATGCCCGACGGTCGGCATCTCCGGGCTCTCCCTCGGTGGTGGCTTCGGCCGCCTGTCGCCGCTTCATGGGCTGACCAGCGACAACTTGCTCGGCGTGCGGATGGTGATGGCGGACGGCCGCATCATGAGCGCCGACGAGCACGAGAACGCCGACCTTTTGTGGGCCTGCCGCGGCGGCGGTGGCGGCAATTTCGGTGTCGTCACCGAGCTGAGCTTCCGCCTCCAGCCCGCCGACATGCCCTTCACCGAGATCGAATACACGTTTGGGCGGGAAGCTGTCCTCGACGTCCTCCGTGCCTGGCAGGGCTGGATCACCCAACTGCCGCGGGAAGGGCACAGCGAGCTGCAGGTGATCACCGGCGCTCCGACGGCCGAAGGCGGAGTCACTCTCAACGTCAACCTCACCTACGCCGGGGAACCCGCCCGAGCCGAGGCGCTCGCCCGCGATCTGGTCGGGGCAACCGGCGCCAGGCCGACCGCCACCACCGCGACGACCGGGGCCTATGTGTCGACCGAACGAGACTGGATATGCGCCGGACTTCGCCCCGACGAATGCACCCTTCAAGGAATGACGCCGCACGGCAAGCTGCCCCGCTACGGCATCTTCGTCGAGTCGGACTTCGTCTTCGCGCCGTGGCCGGATGCCGGCCTCGAACGGATCATCGAGGCGATCGACCGCCGTCAGAAGGACCGCACGCTGACGCCGGCGGACTTCGAGGCGAGCACCCAGGTCGGCAAATTTCTCCTCGAGTTCCTGCGGCGGCGCGATCAACGACACCGCAGCGGATGCCACCGCGTTCCCGCATCGCGGCATGCTCTACATCGCGCAGTACCAGTCGCGGTGGCGGCCGGGCGCCGACCCGGCGGTTGCCGAGGCGAACATTGCCTGGACGAAGGCGATGTACGATTCGGTCGCGGACTACCGTTCGGGGGCGAGCTATGTGAATTACAGCGATCCCGAACTCGCCGACTGGCAGCGCGCCTATTACGGAGCCAACCTCACCCGGCTGCGCCAGATCAAGGCGAAATACGATCCCGACAACGTCTTCCGCTTCGCGCAGTCGATCCCGCCCGTGTGACGGCGTCGACTTGCGCACGCGTTGCGGCGATCAGGTCCGGCCGAAGATATTTCGCTCGATGTAGCGGTTGCGGAATTTGCCCGCCGGATCGTGGGTTTCGATGAGCGCCCGGAAGGACGGTAGCTTCTCGTAGCGATCGGCGAGGGCCGTCGGCGACATCGCAAACAGCTTGCCCCAGTGGGGTCGCGGCCGGAACGGCGCGAGCGCCGCTTCGAGCTCGGGCAGGAAGCCCATCACGCCGTCCGGGTCGTGATTGAAGGAGAAATGGAAGACCGCGCTTGCCCGTCGATAGCAGGGGCTGAGCCAAAGGTCGTCCGCGGCGACGGTGCGGATTTCCCCGACCATGAGGAGGGGAGCAAAACCGTCGCCGAGGCGGCGGAGCGCCTTGACCGCGGCGACCGCGTGCTCGCGCGGCACGAAATACTCGGCCTGGAGGTCTTCGCCGCTCGCCGGCGTCGAGCCGATCCGGAAATGGGCGATGCGGTCATAGGCGGGTCCAGGGATACCCATCTGCTCGGTGCAATGGGAGGCGTCGAGGCCGGCAATCGGATGCATGGTCTCGGTCGCCGGCCAGCCGTCGAAGAAGGAAGGCCGCGTCGCGAAGTCGCGCCCGGGCTCGACGACGCTTTTGATCCAGGCCTGCTCGACGGTGTCTCCCTGCCAGTCGGTGAACAGGCTGACGCTGTAGCCGCTCGCCATGATCTCATCGAAGTGGGCTTCGACCGCATCGGCCGGCAGCTCGCGATAGACATCCTGGCGGACGATGAAATCCGGCTGGACGTCGAGCGTAAGCCTGGTGACGACGCCGAGGGCGCCGAGGTTGACGACGGCGCCGGCAAAGGTGTCGCCGTCGCTCTCGCGGGAGAGCGAGACGATCTCGCCTTCGGCGTCGATGAATTCGATTGCCGCGATGGCGGTGGCGAGATTGCCGAGGGCGGTCCCCGATCCGTGCGTCCCGGTGGCGCAGGCGCCGGGAATCGAGATGTGCGGCAAGGAGGCGAGGTTGTGGAGGGCGTAGCCCTGCGCATGGAGCCACGGCCCCAGATCGCCGTAGCGTGTGCCGCCCTCCACCGTTACCCGGCTCTTGGCCCGGTCCAGCGACACCACCTGCCTGAGACGTTCCAGCGACAGCTGGCTCCCCGGCGTGTCGGCGATATCGTTGAAGCAGTGGCGCGAACCGAGGACCCGGAGCTTGTCGGCGGCGCGCACCATCTCCTGCGCCTCGGCGACCGAGTCCGGCACCAGCAAACGCTCGGCACTGTAGGTGATGTTCCCGGCCCAGTTGGTTCGGGAATTCTTCGGTTCGGCTGTGATGTCCATGGTTGCGGTACGGTCCCCGAGGCGTGTCCCTGCACCCTATCACAACACCGGAGACAAACGGTTCAAGAGCCGTGCGACGGCCGCCAATTCCGAGGAAAACCGGCGCTTGCGACACACCTCCATTTCAGGGAGGCTACGCGGGGACCCGGCGGCGCGTCGCTGCCGCCTCCGACCTGAGAGGCGATGTCGGAGCGGGCGACACTCGGGGTCGGCCTGTTTTCGGGAGGGGCGCATGCAATTCCGTCGTTCGTTGCCTGGAATCCGCTCAGGAATATGCTTCCTCCTCGTTGTCATCGGGATGGCTTTTCCGGCCGCCGCTGAGGCGGCATCGCTCGCCAAGCCATCGGGTCCGGTCATCCTGACGGTCACCGGGGCGATCACGGAAACCAATGCGCCGGGGCGGGCCGAGTTCGATTCTGCGATGCTCGATGCGCTGGGCATCGACAAGGTCACGACCACCACCAACTGGACAAGCGGGCCGCAGCAATTCGAGGGAGTGAAACTCAGCAAGGTGCTGGATGCGGTGGGCGCGCAGGGCACGACGATCTTCGCGCGGGCTCTCAACGATTACACCGGCAAGATCGCCGTCGCGGACGTCAGAACCTACCCGGTCCTCCTCGCATCGCGGGTGAACGGGCAGCCTCTCGCCGCCGACAAGGGGCCGCTCTGGATCATCTATCCGCAAGACGATTACCCGGCGTTGCGGGAGAGAGACGATCTCCTCTGGGCCTGGCAGCTCGCCTCGATCGACATCCGGTAGCGTCGCTGCCGGCGGTCCGCGTCTTGCGAGCTCGCGACTCCGGCCCGGTCGCGAGGCGGCAATATCTTCTCGGGAGACATGTCAGGCGAAAAAAAAGGCCGCCCCGAAGGGCGGCTCGAATAGTCTTGGGAGGGAGGTCAGTCGAAGAAAGAGGTCAGTTGACGGCCACGCCGGCGGGGACCCGCGTGAGAACCGACACGCCCTTGCCGCGCGCTTCGACCGTCACGAAAGCTTGGGTGTTCACGGCCGCGCTCTGTGGGGTGAGAAGATCGCCTTTCTGCGCCACGGCCGGTTCGGAATTGTACTTCTCGGCGCTGGCGATGCCGACGGCGATGGTTGCGGCGATGCTCGTCGCGAGAATTGTGGTGTGGAACCAGATGGTCATTGTCCCATCCTCCGGTGAACTGCGTCCTGGGTCATCAATGCAGAGTGTGCCTGAAGAGTTCCCGAAGACGCCGTTCACCAACCGTTCAGCTTTGGGTTACTGGAAGGCCACCGCGAAGCGGTCGACCATCGGGGCGGCCTCGGCGACCTTGGTCGCAGGCTGGCTGCGGTCCATCGGGATATAGCGAACGTGGGCGACACCTTCGCCGAGGCACTCGGTCGGGATGTTCGGCCATTCCGCCGTGGCGCAGATCTCTGCGGGGGTCGCGGCTTCCTTGGTTTCGCCGCGGAGGGTGGCGCCGGTGATCGCGGCGGCAACGGTCGCTGCGAAGGCGACGGCGACGTACATCTGGCGGGTCCTGGTGGTCATCGTCCTTACCCCTCTTCCGGTCGACCGGCTTGTCGGTCTCGACCAATCAATTTCCATGACCCTGAGATAGGCCGCCGGCATTCGCGGCGCAGTGACGGGGGTCACAATTCCCCTGTGAAACCAGTCACACCGGGAACTGGTTCCGGCCGGTGCGGCTCGTCGTCCTGCCTTGCCGGTGGCGAGGGATACCGTTAGAACCCGGGCGCGCCGCGTCGGCGGGGAATGCGAGGGACGATGCCGCGAACCGCGCTCTATCCGGGCACCTTCGATCCGATCACCAACGGCCATCTCGATATCCTCGCCGCGGCGCTATCGCTTGCCGACGAAGTGGTGGTGGCGATCGGCGTTCATCCGGCGAAGAAGCCGATGTTCACGCTGGCCGAACGGCGGGCGATGATCGCCGCCGCGGTCAAGGATCTGCCGGATGCCGAGGGCAGGGTGCGCGTCACGACCTTCGATGGCCTCGTGATCGACGCGGCGCGGAAGGCCGGCGCGACGGTCATCATCCGCGGCCTCCGCGACGCCGCCGACTTCGACTATGAGATGCAGATGGCCGGGATGAACGGCGCCATGGCGCCCGACATCCATACCGATCTTCCTGCCGGCGTCCCCCGGGAGCCGCCACATCACCGCCACCCTTGTCCGGCAGATCGCCGGGATGGGCGGCGACGTCTCGGCCTTCGTGCCGCCGGCGGTGGCGCGGAAGCTGAAGGCGGAACCCGCACGGTGACTTCTCTCGCGGTATCTGAAGCGGCTGTAGCGCCCGGAACCGCGCGGCGCGGGAAGCAGCGGAACACCGGTTTCCCCGCGCGCAAGCTGCTCGCCCTGGCGGTTCTGACGACACCGTTTGCGGCGAGCGGGTCCGCTTTCGCCACCGAGACGGTGTCCTGCTCGGCCGCGGACGCATCCGATGCCCTGGTCGAGATGAACCTCAGCGACGGCATGCCGGCGGACCTGCCCAACTGGGTGCGCGTCACCGCCGACGGCAAATCGTGGAGCACGCTCGGCATCGATTCCGGGATGACGCCGGTCGCGATCTATCAGGCCTTCGATGACGGCCGGATGCTTCAGATCGACATCGCCGACGAGCCGGCCTCGAAGATCGTCATCGCGATCCGCGTCCTTTTCGCCGAGGAGGGCGACACCGTGCTCAGGGTCGGCTATCTCCACGTCCTCGGCGAATGGCATCCACCCCATCCTCTGCGACTTTGGCGAAGGCGAGTAAACATGACCAGGACGTTGACGGCCCTCCTTGCATTCCTGGCGCTGGCGCTGCCCCTTGCGGCGCAGGCCCAGACCAGCGACCCCGAGAACACGCTGATCATGACAGCTCAAGACGGGGCACCGTGGTGATCCGGCTCCGCCCCGACCTCGCCCCCAACCATGTGGCGCGCGTCAAGGAACTGACCCGCAAGGGGTTCTATGACGGGACGCCGTTCCACCGCGTCATCGACGGCTTCATGGCGCAGGGCGGCGACCCGACCGGCACCGGCACGGGCGGCTCGGACCTGCCCGACCTCAAGGCCGAGTTCACCAACACCAATTTCGGCCGCGGCACGATCGGCGCGGCGCGGACCGACGATCCCGACACGGCCAACTCGCAGTTCTTCATCTGCTTCGAGGACTGCTCGTTCCTGAACGGCCAGTACACGGTGTGGGGCGAGGTCGTCGAAGGGCATGCAATTCGTCGACAAGCTCAAGCGCGGCGAGCCGGTCGAAGAACCCCGACCGCATCGTGACGATGCGCGTCGCCGACGCCGACGTCGAAGACAGTAGCGGAAGCAGGAGAGACCCAGTTATGGCCGAGCGATCCGGAAAACACACTGATCCTCGAGACCACCAAGGGCACGGCGACGATCGAGCTCCGCCCCGACCTTGCGCCCGACCACGTCGCGCGGATCAAGGAACTGGCGCGGGACGGCTTCTATGACGGGACGCCGTTCCACCGCGTCATCGACGGCTTCATGGCGCAGGGCGGCGATCCGACCGGCACCGGCACCGGCGGCTCGGGCAAGAGGCTGAAGGCCGAGTTCAGCGGCGAGAAGCACCTCCGCGGCACCTGCTCGATGGCCCGCTCGCAGAGCCCGGACTCCGCCGACAGCCAGTTCTTCATCTGCTTCGCGGAATCGCCCTGGCTCGACCGCCAATACACGGTCTGGGGCAAGGTGGTCGACGGCATGGAGACGATCGACAAGATCAAGCGCGGCGAGCCGGTGAGCGACCCCGACAAGATCGTCTCGATGCAGGTCGCCGCCGACGCGGGCTAAGCTTCGGAATTGGGGATTCGGCGGGTTTGCGCGATCCGCCGTTGTGCTATGGAGTGGGCCCGTTTTCCAGCGAGGGGCCGAATTCCATGTCCAACCTGCCGGAAAAATCCCCGGACAAGGATGCCGACCAGGGCGGCCCCGGCATCTGGATCGCGGCGGCCATCCTCATCGGAGTGGGCGTCGTCTTCCTGCTCCAGAACCCCGGCTATGCCATACCGGGCAACTGGTGGGCGCTGTTCCTCCTGATCCCGGCGGCGTTCGCGCTGTGGACGCGTGGAACAGCTACGAGCAGAACGGCCGCCGCTTCGGGCCCGGCATGGCGGGATCGCTGATCACCGCGCTGGTGCTGATCGCGCTGACGCTGGTCTTCCTGCTTCGACCTCGACGTCGACTGGAACGTGATCTGGCCGGCGCTCCTGATCGTCATCGGCCTCGGCGTCCTGGCGCGGGCCTATTGGCGGAACTGACCGGAAAACGGTGCGCGTCGACCTCTTCGATTTCGAGCTGCCGGAGGAGCGGATCGCGCTCCGGCCGGCGCGGCCGCGCGACGCGGCGCGGCTGCTCGTGGTGAAGCCGGGCGGCGGGCTTGACGACCGCCACGTCCGCGACCTGCCCGGGCCTGCTCGCGCCCGGGCGACGTGCTGGTCGTCAACGACACCAGGGTCATCCCGGCCGAGCTCCACGGCGAGCGCATCCGCGGCGGCATGCGACGCCGGTATCGGTGACGCTGTTCGAGCGGCGTCGATCCGGCGCGCTGGCGGGCCTTCGCCCGGCCGGGCCGGCGCTTCGCGCCGGGCGACCGCCTCCGCTTCGGCGCGCCGCGGCGAAGGCGCCTGCCTGGTCGCCGGGCTCGACGCGACGGTCGAGGCCAAGGGGGAGGGCGGCGACGTGCGTCATCCGCTTCGACCTCGCCGCGCCGGTCCTCGACGAGGCGATCCACGCCATCGGCCATATGCCGCTGCCGCCCTATATCGCCGGCGCGCCGCGAGGACGCCGAGGCCGACCGGCGAGGACTACCAGACCGTCTTCGCGGCGGAGGAGGGCGCGGTCGCCGCGCCGACCGCCGGCCTTCACTTCACCGAAGCGCTGCTCGCGCGGCTCGACGCGGCCGGCGTCGACCTGCCACCGGGTCACGCTCCATGTCGGGCCCGGGCACCTTCCTGCCGGTCAAGGTCGGAGGACACCGCCGGCCACCGCATGCATGCCGAATGGGGCAGCGTCTCCGGCGGAGACCGCCGCCGCGCTCAACCGGGCGCGGCGCAGACGGCGGACGCATCGTGGCGGTGGGCACGACCTCGCTCCGCCTCCTCGAGACCGCGACGCGGGACGGCGGGCCGATCGAGCCCTTTGCCGGCGAGACGTCGATCTTCATCACGCCGGGCTACCGCGTTCAGCGCCGTCGACCTGCTCATGACCAACTTCCACCTGCCGCGCTCGACGCTGTTCATGCTGGTCTCGGCCTTCGCCGGGACGCGAGACGATGCTCGCCGCCTATCGCCACGCGATCGACGCCGGCTACCGCTTCTACTCCTACGGCGACGCCTGCCTGCTCTATCCGGGAGCCGGTCGCATGACCCCGGCGGCGTCGACTTCCGCGTCCTCGCCACGGACGGCGCGGCGCGGACCGGCGAGCTCGCCCTGCCGCGCGGCACGATCCGCACGCCCGGCCTTCATGCCGGTCGGCACGGCCGGCACGGTCAAGGCGATGTACCCGGACCAGGTCCGCGGCGCTCGGCGCCGACATCATCCTCGGCAACACCTACCACCTGATGCTCCGCCCGGGCGCCGAGCGGGTCGCCGGCGCTCGGCGGGCTCCACCGCTTCGCCAACTGGCCGTGGCCGATCCTCACCGATTCCGGCGGCTTCCAGGTGATGTCGCTGTCGGCGCTCCGCAAGATCGACGAGGACGGCGTCACCTTCCGCTCCCATATCGACGGCTCGCGAGCACCGGCTGACGCCCGAGCGCTCGCTCGAGATCCAGGCGCTGCTCGATTCCGACATCCGGATGCAGCTCGACGAATGCGTCGGCGCTGCCCGCGGAGCCGGGCGGCGATCGAGCAGGCGATGGCGCTGTCGCTCCGCTGGGCCGAGCGCTCGAAGGCGGCCTTCGGCGCGACCGAGGGCAGGGCGCTGTTCGGCATCGTCCAGGGCGGCGACATGCCCGAGCTTCGCCTCCACTCGGCTGCGGGCGCTGACGGCGCATCGGCTTCGACGGCTATGCCATCGGCGGCCTTGCGGTCGGCGAGCCGCAGGAGACCATGCTCGCGATGATCGAGGCGACGACGCCGGCGCTGCCCGCCGGACCGGCCGCGCTACCTGATGGGCGTCGGCACGCCGGAGGACATCCTCGGCGGCGGTGAGCGCGCGGCGTCGACATGTTCGACTGCGTGCTGCCGACGCGGGCCGGCCGCCACGGCCTCGCCTATACGCGCTTCGGCAAGATCAACCTCAAGAACGCCCGCCACGCCGACGACCCGCGGCCGCTCGATCCGGCTTCCGGACTGTCCGGCCGCGCGCGACTATTCGCGCGCCTATCTCCACCACCTGGTGAAGTCGGGCGAGATGCTCGCGGCGATGCTGCTCACCTGGAACAACCTCGCCTATTACCAGTGGCTGATGGCAGGCATCCGCGCGGCGATCGCCGCCGGGTCGCTTCGCCGATTTCGCCGCCGAGACCGGCGAGGGCTTGCGCCGACGGCGATCTCCCGCCTGCGGCGCCTGACGCCTCAGATCGTCTCGCCGGTGTCCTCGACGAGGTGCAGCCGTTGATCCGCCAGCTGCCGTCGGGCTGCTTCTGGAGCGAGTAGATCGCCACCCAGTTGCGCCCGTCCGGGCCGGTGACGAACACCCGCTGCATCGGCCCGGCCGGGCGTCTCGGTCGACGTTGCCGAAGGTCACCGATTTCGGGCGGTAGACCGGCGGGTAGCCGCTCCGCACCATCGCCATGAACTGCTCGACGCTCGGGAAGAGGCCGCTGGATGGTCGGCGAGGCGAAGCCATAGGCGGCGGCGCCGTCGTCGCGCTGGAACGCCTCGATCTGGCTCGAGATGATGCCGCGGATGGAATCGCGATCGGCGGAGGAGATTTCGGCGCGGGCGCCGGTCGCGGCCGCGGCCGCGGCGACGAAGACAAGGCCGACGAAGGCGAGGACAAGGGAGAATCGTCTCATCAAGGTTCTCATGAGGATCACCTCCAAGCTTCCGGCAAGTATACGCCGAAACCGCGCCGGCGGTTTCGCGGGCGGCGGCAAAAAAATCGATGCCTGCAGGCGCGGCGTCTGCACCGGCTTCGGGCGCGCTGGTATTGACCCTGGCGGGAGGCGCCGATAGGGTCCGCGCGCCGATGGGGACCCGGAGCGCGTAGCTCAGCCGGTAGAGCAACTGACTTTTAATCAGTAGGTCCCGGGTTCGAGCCCCGGCGCGCTCACCAAAAAATCATGGGTTACGGTGCGCGTCCGATCCGGTCGTCGCAAGGGCGTCGCGCACCCACTCCAAACCCGCCGCGGGGGGTTTCAGCGCTCGCGGAAAGCCCGTTCGATCTGGTCGTGGATCGGCCGCACGAGGTAGGAGATCATGGTGCGCGGCTTGGTCTGGATGAACACTTCGACCGGCATGCCGGGGACGAGCTTCAGGCCGTTCAGCCGGGCGATCTCCTCCGGAGAAACACCGACCCGCACCAAGTAGTAGTTTGCCCCGGTCTTCTGGTCCATGGATACATCCGCCGACACCAGGGTGACCTTGCCGTTGAGCTGCGGCGTGGTCTGCTGGTTGAACGCCGAGAATTGCAGGATCGCCGCCTGGTCGAAGCGGATCTGGTCGATCTCCTGCGGGGGCACCTTCACTTCCGCGGTCAAGCTGTCGGTGTCGGGGACGATGTCCATGATCGTGTCGCCCGGCTTGATCACCCCGCCGATGGTATGGACGTCGAGCTGGTGAACCACCCCGCCCTGCGGCGCGCGGAGGTCGAGCCGGCGGAGGCGGTCCTCGGCCGCCGTCTTCTTCTCGACGAGCTCGGCCATCTTGCCGCGGATGTCGGCGAGGTCCTTGCCGACCTCGGTGCGCATGTCCTCGTCGACCTGCAGGACGCGGAGTTCGATTTCCGCGATCTTGCCCTTGGCCTCGGCGATCGATGATATCAGCGCCCCCTGCTCGCCTTCGAGACGGGCCGCGTCGCGTTCGGCGGCGGTGAGCCGCGAGAAGTCGGTGAGCTGCTTCTTGTACAGCTCGCGAATCCCCTCCAGTTCCTGGGCGTTCCAGTCGATCTCCTTGCTCTTCGCATCGAGCTGGGTGTTCATGCCGCGAACCTGCTCCTCGAGCTGCGACACCTGCTCCCGAAGCTGGGCCTTCTCGCCGTTCCGCGCGTCGCGATTGATGCCGAACAGCCTCTCCTCGCCGTCGACAACGCTCTTCACGGCAGGATCGTCGACCCGCGCCAACAGGTCGGCCGGGAACACGACCGACTGAAGCCCGTCGCGCTCGGCCTCCTCGCGCGCCTTCCGGGCGGTCAGCTCGTCGAGCGCCTTGAGGATGATGCCGAGGCTGGCGCGGGTCTCGGTGCCGTCGAGGGTGAGCAGGACATCGCCGGCGGTGACGCGGTCGCCGTCCTTGACGTCGAGCGAGGCGACGATGCCGCCCTCCGGGTGCTGCACCTTCTTCACGTTGGAATTGACGACAAGCTGGCCGTTGGCGATCACCGCGCCCGACAGCTCCGTCGTCGCGGCCCAGCCGCCGACGCCGACGGCGAGAAGGAGCACAAAGACGATGGCCGCGCGGAGATGCCGGCGGATCGAGCTGTGCGCCGGCGTCGCCGGAGCCGCCTTGGCGCCGGGGAAAACCAGGCCGGCGGGAAGAGCGGCGGGAGCCTTGTGCCCGGAGGCAAGGTCGCGTGGTTTGAACCAGCCCGCAATCCGGTTCGCGGCCGCCGCGGCCGGCGCGAGCGGACGCCGGGCGCGGGCTGCCGGCGCGCCGTTTCCGGCTTGCCCGTCCGCCGACGCGGACTCGATCACCGCCGCGACCGCCGGCGGAAGCGAAACCGCCGCCGCCGGGGGATCGATCAATTCGGCGGCGGGCGGCGTTCCCGCGTCCGTCGACGGCGCCGCCGAGACCTTCATCAGGCCGACCATCAGGCGGGCCATCTCGGCGGGATCGGCGGTGTCGGCGTGCTTGATCTTCTTGTAGTAAGCCATTGCAAGACAATCGTTATCTAGTCCGAAAGCCAGGGCGACTTCGCCGCCCGCGTCGGGCTCTGCCCCTCCCGCGCCTTCACGGCCCACCACCAGTGGCCCCTCGCTCCAGAGCCAGATGCGATAGCCGCTTGCCGCGCCGAAGAATCCGGAATCGGTTCCATCGAAGACGGCGCCGTTTGCCTGCGTGAGCCCGCGCTGGACCGGCGGTTGGCCGGGGGTTGGATCGACCGTCGGGCTGGCGGCCCGGGCCCAGCCGATCAGCGGCCCGGCGCCGACCGGGTCGCCCAACGGAAACGGCTTGGACGCTTCCCTGTGCGGATCGGGCGCCAGGCCTTCGAACGGAGCGACCGCCATCACGCGGCTCCCGCGCCGTCCTTGACGACGAAGAGCGGCGGCGCCGCCGGCGGCGCCACCTTGGCCGGCGCCGGACCGCGCAGCACCTTGCCGAGCACCTCGTCCTTCGGGCCGAAGGTCTGGATCTTGCCCTCGCTCATCATCATCACGAGGTCGACGCTTGCCAGCGCGCTCGGCCGGTGGGCGATGACGATGACGACGGCGCCGCGTTCCCGTGCGCCGAGGATGGCGCGGGTCAGCGCATCGTCGCCCTCGGCGTCGAGATTGGAGTTGGGCTCGTCGAGAACGATGAGGAAGGGGTCGCCGTAGAGCGCGCGGGCGAGCCCGACGCGCTGGCGCTGGCCGGCCGAGAGGGCGGCGCCATACTCGCCGATCTGGGTCTCGTAGCCGCCGGGAAGCCGAAGGATCATGTCGTGGACGCCGGCCGCCTTGGCGGCCGCGATGATCTTCGGCCGGATCCGGCTCCGGCTCGAAGCGGGCGATGTTCTGGGCGACCGTGCCGGCGAAGAGCTCGACCCCCTGCGGCAGGTAGCCGACGTGCCGGCCGAGCCGCTCGGAGGACCACTGCTCGAGCCCGGCCCCGTCCAGCCTGACCTTGCCGCGGACCGGCGTCCAGGCGCCGACGATGGCGCGGGCCAGCGACGACTTGCCCGACGCGCTCGGCCCGACGACGCCGAGGGCGTGCCCGGCCTCGATCTTGAAGCTCGCGTCCTGGACGACGACGGCGTTGTGGCCGGGAGGCGCGACGCTGACCGATTCGAGCAGGAGGGCCGAGGCCGGCGGAGGCAGCTGCATCGGCTGGTCCTGCGCCGGGAGCTTGGTCAGGAGATCGTTCAGCCGCTTCCACGCCTGGCGCGCCGCGACGAAGCCCTTCCAGTTGGCGATGGCAAGCTCGACCGGAGCAAGCGCGCGCGAGGTGATGATCGAGGAGGCGATGATGATGCCGCCGCTCGCCTGCTGGTAGATGACGAGATAGGCGCCGAGGGCGAGAATGCCCGACTGGAGCGCCATGCGGAGCACCTTGGAGGCGGCCCCGAAGCCGCCGGCGATGTCGGACGCCCTGAGGTTGCTCGCCATGTATTTGGCGTTGGATTCCCGCCACGCCGCGCCGACCCGCGTACCCATGCCCATGGCGTGGAGCACCTCGGCGTTGCGCCGGCTCGCCTCGGCGAGCACCGCCCGCTGCGCCCCGTGGCCCGAGGCCTCGCGAACCGGACCGCGGGTCAGGCGGTCGGTCATGATGGTGATCGAGACGAGGATGAGCGCGCCGATGCTCGCGGCAATCCCGATGAGCGGGTGGAAGATGAAGCAGATGCCGAGGTAAAGCGGCATCCAGGGCAGGTCGAACAGCGCGCCGGGTCCGGGGCCGGAGAGGAAGCTCCGGACCGCGTCGAGATCGCGTAGCGGCTGCATGCCGTCCGAGCTGCGCGTCTTGAGCGGCAGGCGGGTCATCACGTCGTAGACCCGGCCCGACAGCGATTCGTCGAGCGCGTTGCCGACACGCGACAGCACCCGGGCGCGGAGGACGTCGAGGACGCCCTGGAAGGCGTAGAGCGTCGCCGCAATGATGGCGAGGCCGACCAGCGTCGGGATGCTGCGCCCGGGGATGACCCGGTCATACACCTCGAGCATGAAGAACGAACCCGTCAGGTAGAGCAGGTTCAGCATCATCGACATCGCCGCCGTGCCGATGAAGGCATGGCGGCAGGCGGCAAGAGCCGCTCCCAGCTCGCTTTTCGGCGTGCCCGGTTTGCCGCTGGTCTGTGCCGGTGTGCCGGGGCTACTCATGCAACGTGTCGACCTCGCTCACACCCTGCCGGCGGTTGCCGCGATCGTTAAAATCCGCATCAAATGCCGGGATTTCCTAATGCCATGAAATGAAATCGAATGGCACGTTAACTCGCGTTTAACCCTAACAAGAGGTGGTGACCTGTGCCGGAGCCTGACCGATAGGGGCCCGGACTTCGACAATCCGCTTGGATCGCCTTCCATCCGAGCCCCCCTCCGGTCCGCCATGTTCCCCTACACCGTAAAGGTGTGGCTCTCCCCTCCGAAATAGACCTTGACCGGATCGGCGTCGGCCGTGTTGACGCCAAGGAGCGTCGCGATGTGGGCGGGCAGCCCGGCGCCCGAGCCGTCGACATCGACCAGGATGTCGATGTTGTCGCCGTCGGCCACGACCTGGACGAAGTCCGCGGCGTCGCTGCCGGGGCCGAAGGCGGCGTCGAGGAGGGCGGAGAGGTCGACGGTGTCGTCCTCGCTGCCGTTGTAGTTCGCGATGTCGCTGTGGCTGCCGGCGTCGTCGAAGCGGAAGATGTCCGCCTCGCCGTCGATCCCGACGAGCGGGCCATCATTCGCCGGGGCGTTGCCGAGCGTCGCGTCGAAGTTGACTTCGACGAGATCGCTGATCGATCCGTCGGCGTGGGTGACAAGCCCGTGTGCGGCAATCGCCTGCCCGTCGATCTCTTCCGAACCCGCCGTGGTGCCGAGCGAGATGCTGCTGATCCCGTGATCGGCCAGGGTCGTGAGCTCGCCGGGGTCGCTGACGCCGTCATGGTTGGCGTCTTGCCAGACAAGCAGGCTGGCGAAGGCCGCGTCATTGGCGTCGATGACGCCGTCGCCATTGTCGTCAAGAGAGGCCAGCGCCGCGATGCCGTCGGCATGCGAGCCGTCCCCGAAGTATTCCGATAGAATCTCCGATCCGTTCTCGATGGCACCCGAGTGGTCGAGGTCCATGGCCAGGACGCCGTCCTCGCCATTGGTCCAGGCGATCTGGTCGGCGGCGCCGTCACCGTTGATGTCGAAGGAGACGCCGGCCTGAATGTGGCTGAAACTGATGCCCGGCTGACCGAGGTCGATGACGATCGGATCGACGGCTCCGCCGATCAGCGTGTTGATGTTGGCGAGAGTCACGCCCTGAAGATCGATCACCGTCCCAGAGCCCGCTGAAGTCGTGGGCTGCTGGTAGATATACGTGTGGGCGGTTCCGCTGATCGTCGCGGTGAACGCCACCGTCGTTCCTGCGTTCCCCAGATCGTTCGCCTGCAGGTACTGTACGACCGCCGCGACGCTGGCGGTCGAGGAAAGGCTGAGCGCGGAGGCAAAGGTGCTCGCATCGTCGAACGTAATGATTCCGTTCGAGATCGCATGCGAGGAAACCTGATTCCCACCGATGGTCAGCGATGAGTTCGTGCCGTTGGCCCCCGACGTGTTCGAGGCCGAGATAGCGGTGACGCCAAGGTCGAGTTTGTCGACCGATGAGTTGAAGTCGGTGATGACGTCGAACCCGGTGATCGTGCCGCTGTTGCCGGTACCGCCGATGGTGACGGTCGAGTTCGTCGTCCCGACGATGAAGGTGTCGGCTCCGGAGCCGCCGGTCATCGTGTCGGCGCCGGTGCCGCCGGTGATCGTGTCGTCGCCGCCGCCGCCGTTGAGGGTGTCGTTGCCGCCGCCCCCGTTGATGATATCGGCAAGCGCGCCGGTGGTGATGGTGTTGGCGCTGCTGGTCCCCGTCAGGTCGTATTGCAGGCGGGCCTCGAAGTTCGCTTCGTTGAACGTGCCGGTCGGGGAAGCAAAAGTGACGGCGATGTCGCCGGCGTCATCCCAGTCGTTGTTGGTGGTCTGATTGAGCTCGACCAAGCCCGTCAAGGCGGTGAAGCTCCCGACCGTGCCGTCATTGACGGCGCCGGCCGTGCCTATCGCGGTGTCAGTGCTGTGAACAAAACTTGACACGTTCGTTCCGCTGATCCGCAGGGTGTCGTTCGTCAGGTCGAAGCCGGTGATCGTATCCTGACCGGTATCGTTACCGTTGCCGGCCACGGTGACGCGGCTTGAGTCGCTCGACGTTCCGACGACAGCGCTGATGACGACAACGTCGTGGCCGCTGCCGGTGTTGATGTTGTCCGCGCCACCGCCGCTGGTGACGGTATCATCGCCGGAGCCGGTGGTGATCGTCTCGGCGCCGCCCGTACCGAAGACCGCGAAACCTTCACTCTGATTCGACAGATTCGCAGTAACGCCCGCGGATAGGTTCAGAACCTCGATATTGACGATCTGAGCGTCACTGCTGCTGGTGAAGTTGGCGGTTATGCTCAGGGTGTCGCTATTCGCTCCTCCGTCAATCAGGTGATCTTCCTGCCCACCGAGGATGTTGTCATCACCAGCCCCACCGAATATCCAGTCCGCCGCGCTGCCACCGGTCAGTTGATCGTTTCCAGCGAAGCCATATAGAGCCGCGCTGTTGGCGCCAGCCGTGAAGCTGTTGCTGCCGCTCGTGCCAAGAGAAAGATCCACGACGTTCGCCGTTGCAGCGCCATCGCTGACCTGCAAGGTGCCGGTAACGGCTGAACCCTGCTGCGACGGCGACAGATTGGCGCTCGTCGACAGCGATGGATTGCCGAATGGCGTCGCGAAGGGCGACGCCAGCGAGAAGCTCGAGTTGTCCGGGTCGGTGATGGTGAAGGCGATCGAGGTATCGCTGACCGTCAGCCCCGAAACCGCCGGCGCATCGTTGACCGCCGCTACATGGATCGTGGAGACGGCGGTGTTCGAGTTCGACGTGCCGTCGTTCACCGTCACCTGGATGGTGCGGTCGACCGTCGCGGGATTCTCGCTCGTGTTCTTGAAGGACACCCCCTCGATGAACGCCTCATAGTTGGCCTTGGTGGCGGAGTTGGTCATCGCGATGGTGATGGTCGAGCCATTGTCGGTGACCGTGTAGTTGACGCCGCTGAACGAGCCCGACGAGCCGTTGGAGACGGCAACGCCGTTGATCAGGAACTGGTCGCCGGACTGCTCGTTGGTGAGCACGATCGAGCCCGATGCCATGTTGGCGCTGTCACCGTCGGTGATCGCCGCATCGATGGCGGCGATGGCGACCGCCGAACCGCCCTCGGTGAACATGTCTTTCGTGTAGGCGATGTTGACGTTGTCGACGAAGAAGTTGTCGCCACCGCCAGTAGTGTCCCAATTGCCGCTGGTCAGGAATCGGATCTGGGTGTGCGATCCGATCTGCGCGGCGGTCAGGGCTGCCGAGAAGCTGTTGCTGCCGTCGGGAGCGCTGCCGGGGAAGGTGCCGAGCACGTCCCAGGTGCTGCCGTTCCAGGCCTCGACGACGACGTCTTCGCCACTATCCATGCCCTCCTCGTAGTCGAAGCTCAGCGTGGCGCTGCTTGCCCCGGTCAGGTCGACCGCGCGCGTGATCGTCTCGCCGCCGTCGATGTTGCCGTTGAAGTTCAGACGGCCGCCGGTAACCAGCATCTCGCCGGTCGTGGCGCTCGTGTCGTCACCCACTTCCGTCCAGTTGCCGCCCCAGTTCGCCGTGCCGTTGTTGTTGTTGTAGGCCGCGGTCCCGAACTCGTCGCGAACGTTTTCGCTCGAGCTGAGCGCAAGCTGCGGAGCCTCCGGGACGTCAGTCACCGTGACTTGCAGGTTGGCGGTCGAGGCGTCGCCGTCGCCGTCGACGATGGTGTAGGCGAAGGTCTCGACCTGATCCGAATTGACGCTCGGAGCGTTGTAGCCCCAGTCGCCCGCGGCATGCCCCGCGATAGCGGCGAAGTAGAAGGTGAGGGTGCCGCCCAGCGGGGTGGAGACCGTCAAGAGCGGCGTATCGGGGCTCGGGTTCGGGCCCGAGCTCGCGGTGATGTCGCCGGTCGCGGCGCTGTAGGTGTAGGTGATTCCGCCGACCACGATCGACTTGATCGAGCCGCCGTCCGCCCCGAACGTGTCGGCGCCGGAGCCGGTATTGTCGGTGAGCAGGTTGCCCGAGATCGAGCTCGGGATCGAGCCTGACAGGACCGCGCCCAGCTCCGACAGGTCGGCGTCGGCGATGACATGGACGTTGGCATCCTGGGCGCCCGTCGACCAGGTGGTCTGCACCTCGCCGGTCTGCCACGCGATCGGCTCGAGATTAGTGGCGTTGGTGGCGTTGAGGTCGCCGAAGCCGACCGCGACGACCTTCTCCACGCCCTTGCTGGTGAGGGTGGAGATCCAGTTAGTCTCCTCGGCGGCGCTGATGCCGCCGCCGGCGGTCGGCTCGCCGTCCGACATGAAGAAGGCGAGCCGGTGATCGCTCGGCGTCGCCGGCAGCGTGTCGAAGCCGTTGTCGGCGCTCTGCGAGCCAGTGAAGAGAGCGGCGTCGTAGTCGGTGCCGCCAGTGCCGATGACGCTCGAATCGAAGTTGGCGTCATTGTTGACGAAGGCAAGCGCCGTCGCCTTGTCCATCCACACCGTCGAGATCGAGGCGCCACGGAACCGGACGATCTTCACCTCATCGACATTCGGGTTGTTGATCAGCTCGAGGAGCGCGCTCTGGGCAAGCTCGATGCGGGTTGGATCGCCGGCATCGATCCCGTTGCCGTTCACGTCGACCTGGGTCGTCATGCTCTGCGAGACGTCAACCACGAGCAGGAGGTCGCTCTTGGTATTGGTCGCTTCCTGGACGCTGTAGGCATTGCCGGTCGCGGTCGGGCTGTCGTCGTCGATAGTGACGCTGAGCGTGCCGGTCGCGCTGTCGCCGTTGCCGTCCTTCACCTGGTAGCTGAGGTCGATGTTGATGTCGTCCTCGTAGGAGGTCTCGACCGGTCCGGTCCCCGGATCGTCGTGGCCGGGGTGATCGAGCGGCTTGATCTGGGTGTAGGTGTAGGCGCCGGTCGCGGTGTTGAGCACCACCTTGAAGGCGGCCGTCGACTGGGCATTGGCAAGGCTGCCGGTGTTGGTGGAGGCGTAGAGCGTGTCGCCGGCGCCGTCCCAGTAATATTTCAAGCCCGCGCCGCCCGAGGTCACCGCCACTGCGGCGGTATTGACGACGGCGCTATTGTGCAGGCCGCCGACATCCATCATCGCGAAGTTGATCGGGTCGGATGCGGCGGGCCCGTCGGCGTTGAAGCTGAAGATGAGCGTGCCGGACTGCGTGATGGCCTGGCCGGCGACATCGCCGGCGCCGCCGGCGACGCCGTTGGGGAGGCCGTCTTCGTCGACGGTGATCGACTGCGTCCCCGCGGTCGGCTGGGTGTTGGTCTGGACGCTCTCGAGGGTCACCGTTGCGGTCGAGGTGTCGCCGTCATGATCCTTGATCGTGTAGGTGAAGCTGTCGGAGCCGTTGTAGCCGGAGTCCGGCGTGTAGGTGAAGGTGCCGTCATTGTTGTAGACGACGGTGCCGTGGGCGCCATTGGTCGCCGTGACCTGGCCGGCGACCGGGGAATTGTCGATATCGACTCCGTCGGCGCCGAAGGCGTCGTTGCCGAGGAGGCCGGACAGCAGCGTGACGCCGGTGATCGTCGGCGCATAGGTATCGTCGACCGCGGTCGGCGTGTCGTCGTCAACATCGATCGAGATCGAGCCGTCGACGGTGTCGCCGTCGCCGTCGGTGACGCGGTAGGTGACGCCGAACTGGAGGTTCTCCTCGCTGGTCCCCGGCGTCGGATGGTCGATGGCGTGGAGCTGGGTGACGGTATAGGCGCCCGAGCTCGCGTCGGTGAGGTCGATCTTGAGGACATCGAGACCGGTGCTGGTCTGGGTGATGGTCAGGGTCTGGCCGGCATTGCTCAGCGCCGCGGTGAAGCCGCCCGGCAGCGTCCCGGTGTCGAGAAGCAGAGTCGTGCCGGCCCCGTCGGCGCCGTAGGCGTGGCCGAGGGTGCCGGTGGTGTTGGCGGTGTCGGGGTTGACGTCGCCGGCGCCGCCCGGATTGCCGCCGGCCAGCGCGTCGTCGTCGAGCTGGACCGCGTCGTTGGACGAGACGGTCGGCGTGTCGTCCTTGAAGTTGAGCGACTGGCCGATGTCGATATGGGCACTGGCGCTGTCGCCGTCCTTGTCGGTGATGGTCGCCGTGAGGCTGACGAGATTGGCTGCCGACAGGGTGACGGAGTTGTCCGGATCGGCAGCGTTGGGATGGACGACCGCCCGTAGCTGGTCGAGGGTGACGTTGCCCAAGCCGTCGACCGAAACAGTGAAGACGAGGTCGTTGCTGCCGGAGGTCCGGCCTTCGACGACGCCGCCGTTGAGCGACAAGACGACCGACTGGTTGGTGGCGGTGTCGATCAGGCCCGACGCCCCGGCAACCACGCCGAGGGCGTAGGCGATGGTGCCGGCGCCGTCGGCGCCGTAGCCCGACGTGAAGTTGTCGGCGAAGCTGGCGGTGGCGTTGGTCGCGAGGTCGGTCTCGTCGACGGTGAGCGAATCGGCGGGCGCCGATACCGAGATGCTCGGCCCGTCGTCCTTGAAGGTGAGCGCCTGGCCGATGTCGATCGTTCCGGAGACACTGTCGTCGTCGGAATCGGTAAACGTCCCGGTCAGCTGGACCAGGTTGGCCGCCGACAGGGTGACGGAGTTGTCCGGATCGGCAGAGTTGGGATCGACGACCGCCCGTAGCTGTTCGAGGGTGACGTTGCCGGCGCCGTCGACCGAGACGGTGAAGACGAGGTCGTCGCTGCCGGAGGTCCGGCCTTCGACGACGCCGCCGTTCAGCGACAGCACCACCGCCTGGTTGGTGGCGGTGTCGACCAGGCCCGACGCCCCGGCAACGACACTGAGGGCGTAGCTGACGCTGCCAGGCCCGTCCGCCCCATAGGATGGCGTGAAGTTGCCGGCGAAGCTGGCGGTGGCGTTGACGGCGAAGTTGGTCTCGTCGACGGTAAGCGCCGGTGTGTTGCCGCTCACCTGCAGCACCGGAATGTCGTCGTCGATCACGATGTCGAGCGTGCCCGGCGAGGAATTGCCATCGCCGTCGGTCGCCGTGTAGCCGAGCGACAGGAACAGGTTCGGATCCTCGGTATTGTCGGTCGGACCCGACCCGGCGGGATGCTCCAGCGCCTGGATCAGGCTAAAGGTATAGGCACCGGTTTCCTGGTCCGTAATGGTCAGGCTGAAGGCCGCCGTCGACGCTGCAGTGGTCAGGTTCGTCGCATCGGTCGAGGCGTAGAGGATCTTGTTGGCTGCGTCCCAGTAATAGGTCAGCGGCGCGTTCGTCGCCGAGACCAGGACAGGGTTCGCGGAGGTATCCTCGACCGCCTGGCCGTCGAGCGCGGCGAAGCTGATCGTGGCGCCAACCGCATCCGCGCCGAAATCGATCGGCAGGTTGCCGGTGAGATTCGACTGCGCGTCGTCGCCCAGGGACGGTCCAGGCAGGTCGTAGTTCCCTGCGGGGAGTTGATCCTCGTCGGCGACGATTGTCCAAGCCCCAATCTGCGGGACGTCGTCCGCGGTGACCGTGGCGGTGTCGCTGGCCGAGGCCGGGCTGTTCTCGTCGTCATGGCCGTCGACGCTGATGGTGTTGACCAGGCTGCCGTCGGCGTTGAGGGTGAGCGGCGCGTCGGACTGGTAGGTGAAGGTCAGCGAGGCGCCGGGGGCGAGCACGGCGCTGCCGCCATTGGCGGCGATCGCCGCGGCGAGCAGCGCCGGGTCGTTGGCGATCTGGTCGTCGGCGATCGCGGTCAGCGTCACCGGGTCCTGGCTGTTCGAGGTGTTCTGGATGGTCACCTGGTAGGTGACGATGGTGGCGACGCCTTCGTCGACCTGCTCGCTGTCGTGGAAGACCTGGTCGTTGTCGGCGTCGACCAGCTTCTCGACGCTGAGCGACGGGGCGCCGGCGGCGGCGGTGACCGTGGCGGTGTCGCTGGCCGAGGCCGGGCTGTTCTCGTCGTCATGGCCGTCGACGCTGATGGTGTTGACCAGGCTGCCGTCGGCGTTGAGGGTGAGCGGCGCGTCGGACTGGTAGGTGAAGGTCAGCGAGGCGCCGGGGGCGAGCACGGCGCTGCCGCCATTGGCGGCGATCGCCGCGGCGAGCAGCGCCGGGTCGTTGGCGATCTGGTCGTCGGCGATCGCGGTCAGCGTCACCGGGTCCTGGCTGTTCGAGGTGTTCTGGATGGTCACCTGGTAGGTGACGATGGTGGCGACGCCTTCGTCGACCTGCTCGCTGTCGTGGAAGACCTGGTCGTTGTCGGCGTCGACCAGCTTCTCGACGCTGAGCGACGGGGCGCCGGCGGCGGCGGTGACCGTGGCGGTGTCGCTGGCCGAGGCCGGGCTGTTCTCGTCGTCATGGCCGTCGACGCTGATGGTGTTGACCAGGCTGCCGTCGGCGTTGAGGGTGAGCGGCGCGTCGGACTGGTAGGTGAAGGTCAGCGAGGCGCCGGGGGCGAGCACGGCGCTGCCGCCATTGGCGGCGATCGCCGCGGCGAGCAGCGCCGGGTCGTTGGCGATCTGGTCGTCGGCGATCGCGGTCAGCGTCACCGGGTCCTGGCTGTTCGAGGTGTTCTGGATGGTCACCTGGTAGGTGACGATGGTGGCGACGCCTTCGTCGACCTGCTCGCTGTCGTGGAAGACCTGGTCGTTGTCGGCGTCGACCAGCTTCTCGACGCTGAGCGACGGGGCGCCGGCGGCGGCGGTGACCGTGGCGGTGTCGCTGGCCGAGGCCGGGCTGTTCTCGTCGTCATGGCCGTCGACGCTGATGGTGTTGACCAGGCTGCCGTCGGCGTTGAGGGTGAGCGGCGCGTCGGACTGGTAGGTGAAGGTCAGCGAGGCGCCGGGGGCGAGCACGGCGCTGCCGCCATTGGCGGCGATCGCCGCGGCGAGCAGCGCCGGGTCGTTGGCGATCTGGTCGTCGGCGATCGCGGTCAGCGTCACCGGGTCCTGGCTGTTCGAGGTGTTCTGGATGGTCACCTGGTAGGTGACGATGGTGGCGACGCCTTCGTCGACCTGCTCGCTGTCGTGGAAGACCTGGTCGTTGTCGGCGTCGACCAGCTTCTCGACGCTGAGCGACGGGGCGCCGGCGGCGGCGGTGACCGTGGCGGTGTCGCTGGCCGAGGCCGGGCTGTTCTCGTCGTCATGGCCGTCGACGCTGATGGTGTTGACCAGGCTGCCGTCGGCGTTGAGGGTGAGCGGCGCGTCGGACTGGTAGGTGAAGGTCAGCGAGGCGCCGGGGGCGAGCACGGCGCTGCCGCCATTGGCGGCGATCGCCGCGGCGAGCAGCGCCGGGTCGTTGGCGATCTGGTCGTCGGCGATCGCGGTCAGCGTCACCGGGTCCTGGCTGTTCGAGGTGTTCTGGATGGTCACCTGGTAGGTGACGATGGTGGCGACGCCTTCGTCGACCTGCTCGCTGTCGTGGAAGACCTGGTCGTTGTCGGCGTCGACCAGCTTCTCGACGCTGAGCGACGGGGCGCCGGCGGCGGCGGTGACCGTGGCGGTGTCGCTGGCCGAGGCCGGGCTGTTCTCGTCGTCATGGCCGTCGACGCTGATGGTGTTGACCAGGCTGCCGTCGGCGTTGAGGGTGAGCGGCGCGTCGGACTGGTAGGTGAAGGTCAGCGAGGCGCCGGGGGCGAGCACGGCGCTGCCGCCATTGGCGGCGATCGCCGCGGCGAGCAGCGCCGGGTCGTTGGCGATCTGGTCGTCGGCGATCGCGGTCAGCGTCACCGGGTCCTGGCTGTTCGAGGTGTTCTGGATGGTCACCTGGTAGGTGACGATGGTGGCGACGCCTTCGTCGACCTGCTCGCTGTCGTGGAAGACCTGGTCGTTGTCGGCGTCGACCAGCTTCTCGACGCTGAGCGACGGGGCGCCGGCGGCGGCGGTGACCGTGGCGGTGTCGCTGGCCGAGGCCGGGCTGTTCTCGTCGTCATGGCCGTCGACGCTGATGGTGTTGACCAGGCTGCCGTCGGCGTTGAGGGTGAGCGGCGCGTCGGACTGGTAGGTGAAGGTCAGCGAGGCGCCGGGGGCGAGCACGGCGCTGCCGCCATTGGCGGCGATCGCCGCGGCGAGCAGCGCCGGGTCGTTGGCGATCTGGTCGTCGGCGATCGCGGTCAGCGTCACCGGGTCCTGGCTGTTCGAGGTGTTCTGGATGGTCACCTGGTAGGTGACGATGGTGGCGACGCCTTCGTCGACCTGCTCGCTGTCGTGGAAGACCTGGTCGTTGTCGGCGTCGACCAGCTTCTCGACGCTGAGCGACGGGGCGCCGGCGGCGGCGGTGACCGTGGCGGTGTCGCTGGCCGAGGCCGGGCTGTTCTCGTCGTCATGGCCGTCGACGCTGATGGTGTTGACCAGGCTGCCGTCGGCGTTGAGGGTGAGCGGCGCGTCGGACTGGTAGGTGAAGGTCAGCGAGGCGCCGGGGGCGAGCACGGCGCTGCCGCCATTGGCGGCGATCGCCGCGGCGAGCAGCGCCGGGTCGTTGGCGATCTGGTCGTCGGCGATCGCGGTCAGCGTCACCGGGTCCTGGCTGTTCGAGGTGTTCTGGATGGTCACCTGGTAGGTGACGATGGTGGCGACGCCTTCGTCGACCTGCTCGCTGTCGTGGAAGACCTGGTCGTTGTCGGCGTCGACCAGCTTCTCGACGCTGAGCGACGGGGCGCCGGCGGCGGCGGTGACCGTGGCGGTGTCGCTGGCCGAGGCCGGGCTGTTCTCGTCGTCATGGCCGTCGACGCTGATGGTGTTGACCAGGCTGCCGTCGGCGTTGAGGGTGAGCGGCGCGTCGGACTGGTAGGTGAAGGTCAGCGAGGCGCCGGGGGCGAGCACGGCGCTGCCGCCATTGGCGGCGATCGCCGCGGCGAGCAGCGCCGGGTCGTTGGCGATCTGGTCGTCGGCGATCGCGGTCAGCGTCACCGGGTCCTGGCTGTTCGAGGTGTTCTGGATGGTCACCTGGTAGGTGACGATGGTGGCGACGCCTTCGTCGACCTGCTCGCTGTCGTGGAAGACCTGGTCATTGTCGGCGTCGACCAGCTTCTCGACGCTGAGCGACGGGGCGCCGGCGGCGGCGGTGACCGTGGCGGCGTCGCTGGCCGAGGCCGGGCTGTTCTCGTCGTCATGGCCGTCGACGCTGATGGTGTTGACCAGGCTGCCGTCGGCGTTGAGGGTGAGCGGCGCGTCGGACTGGTAGGTGAAGGTCAGCGAGGCGCCGGGGGCGAGCACGGCGCTGCCGCCATTGGCGGCGATCGCCGCGGCGAGCAGCGCCGGGTCGTTGGCGATCTGGTCGTCGGCGATCGCGGTCAGCGTCACCGGGTCCTGGCTGTTCGAGGTGTTCTGGATGGTCACCTGGTAGGTGACGATGGTGGCGACGCCTTCGTCGACCTGCTCGCTGTCGTGGAAGACCTGGTCGTTGTCGGCGTCGACCAGCTTCTCGACGCTGAGTGACGGGGCGCCGGCGGCGGCGGTGACCGTGGCGGTGTCGCTGGCCGAGGCCGGGCTGTTCTCGTCGTCATGGCCGTCGACGCTGATGGTGTTGACCAGGCTGCCGTCGGCGTTGAGGGTGAGCGGCGCGTCGGACTGGTAGGTGAAGGTCAGCGAGGCGCCGGGGGCGAGCACGGCGCTGCCGCCATTGGCGGCGATCGCCGCGGCGAGCAGCGCCGGGTCGTTGGCGATCTGGTCGTCGGCGATCGCGGTCAGCGTCACCGGGTCCTGGCTGTTCGAGGTGTTCTGGATGGTCACCTGGTAGGTGACGATGGTGGCGACGCCTTCGTCGACCTGCTCGCTGTCGTGGAAGACCTGGTCGTTGTCGGCGTCGACCAGCTTCTCGACGCTGAGCGACGGGGCGCCGGCGGCGGCGGTGACCGTGGCGGTGTCGCTGGCCGAGGCCGGGCTGTTCTCGTCGTCATGGCCGTCGACGCTGATGGTGTTGACCAGGCTGCCGTCGGCGTTGAGGGTGAGCGGCGCGTCGGACTGGTAGGTGAAGGTCAGCGAGGCGCCGGGGGCGAGCACGGCGCTGCCGCCATTGGCGGCGATCGCCGCGGCGAGCAGCGCCGGGTCGTTGGCGATCTGGTCGTCGGCGATCGCGGTCAGCGTCACCGGGTCCTGGCTGTTCGAGGTGTTCTGGATGGTCACCTGGTAGGTGACGATGGTGGCGACGCCTTCGTCGACCTGCTCGCTGTCGTGGAAGACCTGGTCGTTGTCGGCGTCGACCAGCTTCTCGACGCTGAGCGACGGGGCGCCGGCGGCGGCGGTGACCGTGGCGGTGTCGCTGGCCGAGGCCGGGCTGTTCTCGTCGTCATGGCCGTCGACGCTGATGGTGTTGACCAGGCTGCCGTCGGCGTTGAGGGTGAGCGGCGCGTCGGACTGGTAGGTGAAGGTCAGCGAGGCGCCGGGGGCGAGCACGGCGCTGCCGCCATTGGCGGCGATCGCCGCGGCGAGCAGCGCCGGGTCGTTGGCGATCTGGTCGTCGGCGATCGCGGTCAGCGTCACCGGGTCCTGGCTGTTCGAGGTGTTCTGGATGGTCACCTGGTAGGTGACGATGGTGGCGACGCCTTCGTCGACCTGCTCGCTGTCGTGGAAGACCTGGTCGTTGTCGGCGTCGACCAGCTTCTCGACGCTGAGCGACGGGGCGCCGGCGGCGGCGGTGACCGTGGCGGTGTCGCTGGCCGAGGCCGGGCTGTTCTCGTCGTCATGGCCGTCGACGCTGATGGTGTTGACCAGGCTGCCGTCGGCGTTGAGGGTGAGCGGCGCGTCGGACTGGTAGGTGAAGGTCAGCGAGGCGCCGGGGGCGAGCACGGCGCTGCCGCCATTGGCGGCGATCGCCGCGGCGAGCAGCGCCGGGTCGTTGGCGATCTGGTCGTCGGCGATCGCGGTCAGCGTCACCGGGTCCTGGCTGTTCGAGGTGTTCTGGATGGTCACCTGGTAGGTGACGATGGTGGCGACGCCTTCGTCGACCTGCTCGCTGTCGTGGAAGACCTGGTCGTTGTCGGCGTCGACCAGCTTCTCGACGCTGAGCGACGGGGCGCCGGCGGCGGCGGTGACCGTGGCGGTGTCGCTGGCCGAGGCCGGGCTGTTCTCGTCGTCATGGCCGTCGACGCTGATGGTGTTGACCAGGCTGCCGTCGGCGTTGAGGGTGAGCGGCGCGTCGGACTGGTAGGTGAAGGTCAGCGAGGCGCCGGGGGCGAGCACGGCGCTGCCGCCATTGGCGGCGATCGCCGCGGCGAGCAGCGCCGGGTCGTTGGCGATCTGGTCGTCGGCGATCGCGGTCAGCGTCACCGGGTCCTGGCTGTTCGAGGTGTTCTGGATGGTCACCTGGTAGGTGACGATGGTGGCGACGCCTTCGTCGACCTGCTCGCTGTCGTGGAAGACCTGGTCGTTGTCGGCGTCGACCAGCTTCTCGACGCTGAGCGACGGGGGTAGGTTGTCGCCGGTATCTTCGACCGTGATCTTGAGACAGGCGGACTGGCCGTCGCCGTCGCCGTCGACGATCGTGTAGGTGAACATCTCGGTGGTGTCGGCATCGACGCTGGCAGGCGAGCCGTAAACCCAGTCGCCCGCGGTGTGGCCCGGCGTGCTCGCGAAATAGAAGGTCAAGTCACCGCCGATACCGGTGGTCAGGTGAAGCGCGCTGCCGGCTGCAAAGTCGACGCCATCCTTGGTGATCTCGTCGCTGCCCGGCAGGTAGGCATAGGTGTGGCCGTCGACCACGATCGACAGGATGCCGCCGAGGCCGTCGGCGCCGAAGCCGTCATTGGCGAGCACATTGCCGGATGTCGTGCCGGGGAGCACGGTGACGAGGGTGTTGACGAGATCGGCCTCGTTGGCGCCGCTGATGACGATCACGTTGGGATCGGCGCCGTCGGTGAAGTCGCCGACCGCTTCGCCCGGGGTCCACGCAACGGGTTCGAGTTGCTCGTCGCCGCCGCTGTCGAGGCCGGCACCGACGCCGATGGCGAATGCCTGGTCGACCCCGTGGCTGCTCAGGAAGTTATACCAGTCGCTTTCCTCGGTCGTGCTGATGCCCTCGCTGCCGCTCGGCTCGTTGGGCTCGCCGTCGGAAAGGAAATAGGCCAGCGTCTGCGTTGCCGCGGTCGGGCCCGCACCCCAATTGTTCATCACTTCGTTGAGGGCGGCGTCGTAATTGGTGGATGCGTCGAGAGAGAGCCCGTTGATGTAGGTGATCGCGTCCGCGGCGCTGACCCAGCCCGAATTGGCGGCGTCCGTCGAAAACTGGGCGACGAACACCTGATTAGTGTTGGCGGTGTCGATCAGGTTGATCGCCGCCGCCTTGGCGAGATCGAGACGGGTGGCAAATCCGCCCGGGCCGTCCGGGTCGTCGCCCATGCTCCGCGAGACGTCGAGGATCAGGACGAGATTGGTCGAGCTCTGCCCACCCTCGTCGACGCTCGCGGTGTCGCAGACCGGGTCCGGGGTGTCGTCGTCGAGGGTGACCTTCAGCGTCGAGGTCGCCGTGTCGTTGTCCTTGTCGGTGACCGTGAAGTCGAAGTTGAGGTTGAGTTCGTCCTCGAACTCGGTATCGGGCCCGTCATTCTGGTAGTCCGGCGTCGGTGAACGGGTGGGCGAGCGGCGCATGCATCTCCAGTTTGTAGTTGCCGGCCGACTCCACCGTGACCGTGAACACCGGGGTTGCCGTCCGGATAGCTGGCGCTGATGCCGATGAGCGTGCCGCCGCCGGCCGTTGGCGTCCATTGGTAGGAGACGGTCTCCTGGTGTCGCCTCATGGGTGACCGGATCGACCACCACCACCTTGAGCGGGCTGACCGCGCCGCCGGCGCTATCGGTCGCGGTAACCTGGACCGCGCCGCTGCCGTCGGTGAGGGCGATCTGCTTCAGGCCGTCGGCGCCGGCCGAGAAGTCGAGCGTCCGCGGAGGCGGTGGCGAGATTCGGCGCCGGCGAGATCGCCCGGACCGCCGTCGATGCCGTTGACCTGGGCTTCGTCGTCGAGGGCGGTGGCGATGGTGCACGAGGCGGTCGGCGTGTCGTCGTCGACGTTGACGCACAGTGAGCCGGTCGCGCAGTCGCCGTCGTGGTCGCGGACCTCGTAGCCGATGTCGAACTGAGCATTGTTCTCCGCCAGTCCGGCAGGATGTTCGATGGGTTGAGCTGGGTGACGGTGTAGTGAGCCGAGGTATCGTCGGAGAGCTGCACCTGCAGCACCGCCAGGCCCGTGCTGGTCTGGGTGATGATCAGCGTCTTGCCGCCATTGCTCAGTCGCATAGGTGAATCCGGCCGGAGCGCCGCTGCCGAGGAGCAGCGTCGAGCCGGCGCCGTCGGCGCCATAGCTGTGGCCGAGCGTGCCGGTGACGTTGACCGCGTCGGGATCGTCGCCGGGGCCGCCGGGATTGCCACCGGGCAGCGCGTCGTCGTCGAGACGAACCACGCCGTTGTCGCAGACGGTCGGAGTATCGTCGTCGACGTCGACAGTCAGGCATCCGGTGACGCAGTCGCCGTCGTGTCCCTGACCTCGTATTTGATGTCGAAGCAGAAGTTGTTCTCGTCCGTCGCCCGGCGCGTGGTGGACGTGATTGATCTGGGTGACTTTGTAGGCACCGACGTCGCGTCGGTCAGCTCGATCTTGAAGACGTAGAGGCCGGTCGAGATCTGCTTGACGTAGAGGGTCTTGCCGCCGTCGAACAGCGTGTAGGTGAAGCCGGAAGGAGCGCCGCCGCCCTCGAAGACGATCGAGCCGGGGCCATCGGCGCCGTAGCTGTGCGACAGGGTGCCGGTCAGGTTGACGGTGTTGGGATCGTCGCCGATGCCGCCGGGATTGCCGCCGGAGAGCGAATTGTCGTCGAGGCGGACGATGCCGTTGTCGCAGACGGTCGGCGTATCGTCGTCGACGTCGACGGTCAGGCAGCCCGTGGCGCAGTCGCCGTCGTGTCGCTCACCTCGTAGCGGATGTCGAAGCAGAAGTTGTTCTCGTCGTCGCCCGGCGCGTGGTCGAGGTGGTTCATCTGCGTGACTTTGTAGTCACCGCAGGTTGTGTCGGTCAGCTCGATCTTGAAGACGTAGAGGCCGGTCGAGATCTGCTTGACGCAGATCGTCTTGCCGCCGTCGAAGATCGAGTAGGTGAAGCCGGAAGGAGCGCCGCTGCCGAGGAAGAGGGTGCTGCCGGGGCCGTCGGCGCCGTAGCTGTGCGACAGGGTCGCCGTTCAGGTTGACGGTGTTGGGGTCGTCGCCGATGCCACCGGGATTGCCGCCGGAGAGCGAATTGTCGTCGAGCCGGACGATGCAGTTGTCGCCGACCACCGGCGTGTCGTCATCGACGTCGACGGTCAGGCAGCCGGTGGCGCAATCGCCGTCGTGGTCCCTGACCTCGTAGCGGATGTCGAAGCAGAGGTTGTTCTCGTCGTGGCCGGGCGGGTGGTCGATCGGGTTGAGCTGGGTGACCTTGTAATCGCCGCAGGTGGCGTCGCTGAGATCGATCTTGAAGACGTTGAGGCCGGTCGAGATCTGCTTGACGTAAATCGTCTTGCCGCCGTCGAAGATCGTGTAGGTGAAGCCGGAAGGTGCACCGCCGCCGAGGAAGAGGGTGGTGCCGGGGCCGTCGGCGCCGTAGCTGTGCGACAGGGTGCCGGTCAGGTTGACGGTGTTGGGATCGTCGCCGATGCCGCCGGGATTGCCGCCGGAGAGCGAATCGTCGTCGAGCCGGACGATGCAGCTGTCGCCGACCACCGGTGTGTCGTCATCGACGTCGACGGTCAGGCAGCCGGTGGCGGAGTCGCCGTCGTGGTCGCGCACCTCGTAGCGGATGTCGAAGCAGAGGTTGTTCTCGTCGTGGCCGGGCGGGTGGTCGATCGGGTTGAGCTGGGTGACCCTGTAATCGCCGCAGGTGGCGTCGCTGAGATCGATCTTGAAGACGTTGAGGCCGGTCGAGATCTGCTTGACGTAGATCGTCTTGCCGCCGTCATAGACGGTGTAGGTGAAGCCGGCGGGGGCGCCCCAGGCGGTGAAAAGCGTCGTGCCGGGGCCGTCGGCGCCGTAGCTGTGCGACAGGGTGCCGGTCAGGTTGACGGTGTTGGAATCGTCGCCGACGCCGCCGGGATTGCCGCCGGAAAGCGAATTGTCGTCGAGCCGGACGATACAGTTGTCGGCGATGGTCGGCGTGTCGTCGTCGACGTTGACGGCGAGCAGTCCGGTGGCGGAATGACCGTGGAGGTCGGCGACCTTGTAGGAGACGTTGAAGGTGATGTTGTTCTCATCGCCACCCGGCGGGTGGTCGATGGGCTTCATCTGGGTGACCTTATAGGCGCCCGAGCCGGCGTCGGTCAGTACGATCTTGAAGACGTCGAGGCCGGTCGAGATCTGCTTGACGTAGATGGTCCTGCCGCCGTCGTAGAGGGTATAGGTGAACCCGGCCGGGGCGCCGGTCGCGAGGAAGAGCGTGGTTCCGGCGCCGTCGGCGCCGTAGCTGTGCGACAGCGTGCCCGTCAGGTTGATCGTGTTGAGATCGTCGCCGACGCCGCCGGGATTGCCGCCGGAAAGCGAGTCGTCGTCCAACTGGACGGTCTCGTTGCCGATGGCCGAAGGCGCTGCCCCGATGCCCGCGACCTTTATCGAAACGACGGCATCGGCGTAGCCGCCCTTTCCGTCGGATATCTTGTAGGTGAAGGAGTCGGTTCCGTTCGATCCGGCAGGAACCGCGTTGAACTTGCCGTTTGGATCGTAGTCGAAGCTGCCGTCGGCATTGAGCTTGAGCTTGGCTCCGGAGGCGAGGGTTATGATCTGTCCAAGACCGGCTGCGCCGCCGTTGATTTCGATGATGGAAAGCGGGTCTCCATCGTTATCGCCGTCGTTGCCCAGGATGCCGCTGGCCAGGATATGGAGCTGGCTGTTGCTGTTGACCTGATAAACGTCGTCGTTGGCCCACGGCTGGTGGTTCGACGCCGGCACCGGGGTTTTCGGCGTATGGCTGTCATCGTGCTTATGACCATGGTCATGATGGTGCTTGGGGGAGTGGTCGTGATTCTTGGAGGGCTTCGAATTGCCGGACTTGGAATGCTTGCTCATGACTCAGTCCCCACATGATTGGCAGCGATGGCGGGTTCGCCGGTCGGAGCGATGCTCGCCGGCGGGCGAATTTCGGATCGGTTGAAAGTCGAGGCTTTCCTTGCATCGCCCCGGAAAGGCGCTGCACGGCCAAGCGGCTGATGGGTGTCCATCCGGCCGGGCGAATGTCGCCGCAGCGGATAGCTCAGGATTGGCGGCGGCCGGGAATGTCGAGCACCCGATAACGGGCCGGCAAACCTCGATGTCGCCCTGCACTCACCGCGCCGTAACTTGCGAGTGGAATAACCGCCCGCAAGAGGCGCAGTACTCACGCGAAAAGACACGTCTCAGGCCCTCAAAAGAGGGGCCGGGGACCAACAGAAACGCTCGGATAGTTTGCCTGAACTGCAGCTCTAGCTGAGCTAGTGATCAACCGGAACTACGCAATACGCGCAGGACGCCGGACCGCATCATAGATCTATGCTGCAATAAGCCTATGCCCGGCGCGCTCTCCCGAAGCCCAATCGCCGCATCAACGAATTGTTAACCAGACATCGTTTAAATTGTAAAGAGAAATCGGCTTCGTTCAACTCGACGTGGTAAACGGCGGCCGAGCTGGCAGACAAGAAAAGACTAGACGCGCCAATGAGTTGATCTATTTGGTTTTCTACTGCCGGAGCCCGTTCCAACCGGCACAGCTTCGTCGCCGCTTGGTACGCCGGGTCCTCGCGTTTCTCGACGTCATTGGCCTTGCTGTGCTTCCGACGAGAAGTCTCGGCGGCTGATGGCGGCCGCCGGAATAGATCCGACGGCGCTACGGTGCAGGGGACAATCAGTTCGGGAGCTCCTCGACCGCGCGCCGAACCAGCGGGTCGAGGCCCTCGCCGCCGGCGGCGAGGTGGGCGACGATCGCCGAGCGCATGCGCGGGTCCCAGAATTTCCTGAGATGGTCGGCGATACCGGCGACGGCCGCCGCCTCGT
The DNA here is from genome assembly GCA_963792845.1 of uncultured Alphaproteobacteria bacterium. Lineage (GTDB taxonomy): Bacteria > Pseudomonadota > Alphaproteobacteria > Rhizobiales > Kaistiaceae > Bauldia. Next base: position 81,006 of record CAWBXW010000013.1, on the reverse strand, counting down.
CGCCCTGGCTCGCGAAGAACTTTCCGATCTGGTTGGCCATGTGGACGAGCCGGTCAGGCGACATGGGCAACCCCGGCATGCCCTCGCGGCTGTCGCAGCTCGAGCCGCTCCGGATGGGCGAATACCTCGAAGCCGTCGTCGCGGGCGACGGCGACGAGGGCGATGCCGGCTGCGTCCGCCATGCGCACGGCAAGCGCGGTCGGCGCCGATGCGGCGACGATCACCGGCGCGCCGAGGACGGCGGTCTTCTGCACCATCTCGACCGAGACGCGGCTGGTGAGGAGCACCAGCCCGTCGCCACCCGCCATTCCCCGGCGGATAAGCGCGCCGGCGAGCTTGTCGAGCGCGTTGTGCCGTCCGACATCCTCGCGGAGCGCGACGATACCGCGCTCGGGGCGCCAGAACGCGGCCGCGTGGACCGCCCGCGTGGTCCGGTTGAGCGGCTGCGCCGGAGCGAGGCTCGCAAGCGCCCGCATCACGTCCTCCGGCGCGAACGTGGCGTCCGAAGCCACGACCGCCGGATCGCGCATCGCCTCATCGAGACTCTCGATGCCGCAGAGGCCGCAGCCGGTCGGTCCGGCGAGATGCCGGCGGCGGGCGGCGAGCGCCGATGCACGCGGCGCCGCAAGCCACATGCGGATTTCGATGCCGGTCTTCGCCTCGATCACCTCGAGCCGTTCGATCTCTTCCGGAGCGGTGACGATCCCTTCGGTCCGGCTGAAGCCGAGCGCGAAGTCTTCGAGGTCGGCAGGCGTCGCCATCATCACCGCCTGGGTGCCGCCATCATAAGTGAGGGCGACGGCGGTTTCCTCGGGGACGGTGCGTTCGCCGGCGGCGAATTCCGTGTGGTCCTTGCCCCAGGCAAGGCGGGGAAGGCGGAGGCTGGTTTTTGCTCCAACGGGAGAGCGCGTCATGGCCGAAATTCCAAGGGCGCATGAAAGAACCGGCGGTGACAAGTCTCGCACAATCCTTCAAGCCACTCGTCCCCGCGCACGCGGGGACCCGGCTTGTCATGGCCGCGGCCTTCAAGACCTCGATTCCGGCTCGCGAGCCTGTGAGGCAATCCGGAACTACCGGAGGCGACAAATGTCATGGTTTCGTATCGATTCCGATGAGGTCTGCGGCCATCGCTCAACATCGCTGGTCATCTCACGCAACGACCGTCATCCCCGCGAAAGCGGGGGACCCAGTAGCCATTGCCCGTCCCGGAAAGGACTCGGCCGGGTCACTTCCGTGCCATTTCGCTGTTCGCTTCCACCCGTCATTGGCATCGTTTACTTGGTCCCCGCTTTCGCGGGGATGACGGGGAGGGGGACCTGCCGCGCGGCGCAGCGTGCAGGTCGCAATGATTGCAATCGTTTGATCGCAGTCCGCGCCGATCCTTTCGTAGGTTCTTGCGCGGGAACGAGCCGAGCAGGTGTTTTCGCTCCCAATATCACGGCAGCGTGTGTGCGGTCGGGACGACTTCGATACCCGGCCAACGCTGACCGCCGGCAACATCACTCCGCCGGTTCCAGCGCAGGTGCGATCTGGCGGGTCCGGTGCGTGAGGTCCTCGTAATGCTGCTGCCATTCGGTGGGCCCGTTCGAGGGTGAAACCTCGACCGCGGTGACCTTGTATTCGGGGCAGTTGGTCGCCCAGTCGGAATAGTCCGTGGTCACGACATTGGTCTGGGTCAGGGGGAAATGGAACGTGGTGTAGACAACCCCAGGCGCCACCCGCTCGGTAACCAGCGCGCGGAGGCTGGTGGCGCCCGCCCGGCTCGCGAGCTTGACCCAGTCGCCATCGCGCACCCCGCGCTGCTCGGCGTCGTGGGGATGGATTTCGAGGCGGTCCTCGTCGTGCCAGATGGTGTTCGCGGTCCGCCGGGTCTGCGCGCCGACATTGTACTGCGAGAGGATGCGGCCGGTGGTGAGGAGGAGGGGAAAGCGCGGGCCGGTCCGCTCGTCGGTCGGGATATATTCGGTGATGACGAACTTGCCCTTGCCGCGGACGAAGCCGTGCGCGTGCATGACCGGCGTGCCCTCCGGCGCCTTGTCATTGCATGGCCACTGGATCGAGCCGAGGCGGTCAAGCTTCTCGAACGAGACACCGGAGAAGGTCGGCTTCAAGGCGGCGATCTCGTCCATGATTTCGGACGGGTGGCGGTAGTCCATCGGCAGGCCCATGGCATTGGCGATCGCAATCGTGATCTGCCAATCCTCCATCCCCGAGCGCAACTCCATGACCTTGCGGACCCGCTGGATGCGCCGCTCGGCATTGGTGAAGGTGCCGTCCTTCTCGAGGAAGGTCGAGCCGGGCAGGAAGACGTGAGCGTAGGCAGCGGTCTCGTTGAGGAAGAGATCCTGGACGACGACGCATTCCATCGCCGACAGGCCGGCGGCAACGTGACGGGTGTTGGGATCGGACTGGAGGATGTCCTCACCCTGGATGTAGAGGCCCTTGAACGAACCGTCGATGGCGGCGTCGAGCATGTTGGGGATGCGCAGACCCGGCTCGTGTTCGAGCGGCCGGCCCCAGAGCGCCTCGAAGGCCGAGCGGGTGTGGTGGTCGGAGATGTGACGATAGCCCGGTAGTTCGTGCGGGAACGAACCCATGTCGCAGGCGCCCTGGACATTGTTCTGGCCGCGGAGCGGATTCACCCCGACGCCGGGCCGGCCGATATTGCCGGTCGCCATGGCGAGGTTGGCGAGGGCCATCACCGCAGTCGTGCCCTGGCTGTGCTCGGTGACGCCGAGCCCGTAGTAGATCGCGGCGTTGCCGCCGGTGGCGTAGAGGCGCGCGGCGCCGCGGATCGTCGCGGCGGGAACCCCCGAGACCTTCTCCACCTCTTCCGGGCTGTTCCGCGGTTCGGCGACGAAAGCCGCCCAGTCCTGGAACTCGTCCCAATCGCAGCGCTCGCGGACGAAAGCCTCGTCGACCAGTCCTTCGGTGACGACGACGTGAGCGAAGGCGGAGAGGATCGCGACATTGGTGCCGGGGCGGAGCGGCAGGTGCCAGGCGGCTTCGATATGCGGCGTCTTCACCAGGTCAATGCGCCGCGGGTCGATGACGATGAGCCTCGCGCCCTCACGGAGCCGCCGCTTCATCCGCGAGGCGAAGACCGGGTGGCCGTCGGTCGGATTTGCGCCGAGGACGACGATGACGTCGGAATGCTCGACGGAATCGAAGTCCTGGGTACCCGCCGAGGTGCCGAAGGTGGTCTTCAGACCGTACCCGGTCGGCGAATGGCAGACGCGGGCGCAGGTGTCGATATTGTTGTTGCCGAAGCCGGCACGGACCAGCTTCTGGACGAGGAAGGTCTCCTCGTTGGTGCAGCGCGACGAACTGATGCCGCCGACCGCGCGCTTGCCGTAGGTTTCCTGGATGCGGCGGAACTCTGAAGCGGTATGGGCGATCGCCTTGTCCCACGAGACCTCGCGCCAGGGATCGGTGATCCGCTCGCGGATCATCGGCTTGAGCACGCGGTCCCTGTGAGTGGCGTAGCCCCAGGCGAAGCGGCCCTTGACGCAGGAATGGCCGCGATTGGCCTTGCCGTCCTTGTAGGGGACCATGCGGACGACCTCCTCGCCGCGCATCTCGGCCTTGAACGAACAGCCGACGCCGCAATAGGCGCAGGTGGTCACCACCGAATGCTCGGGTTGCCCGATCTCGATCACCGACGTCTCGGTCAGCGTCGCGGTCGGGCAGGCCTGGACGCAGGCGCCGCAGGAGACGCACTCGGATTCGAGGAAGTGCTCTTCCATTCCCGGCGAGACGACCGACTCGAAGCCGCGCCCGGCGATGGTGAGCGCGAAGGTGCCCTGGACCTCTTCGCAGGCGCGAACGCAGCGCGAGCAGACGATGCATTTCGAGGGATCGTAGGTGAAGTAGGGGTTGGAGACGTCCTTGCCGGGGTCGGGATGCTTCTCGCCGGCATAGCCGTAACGGACCTCGCGAAGCCCGACCGCGCCGGCCATGTCCTGAAGCTCGCAGTCGCCGTTCGCGGCACAGGTGAGGCAGTCGAGCGGGTGGTCGGAGATGTAGAGCTCCATGACGCCGCGGCGGAGCTGCTTCAGCCGGTCGGTCTGCGTGCGGACGACCATGCCGCTCGCGACCGGGGTCGTGCACGAGGCGGGTGTCCCCGGCCGGCCTTCGATCTCGACCAGGCAGAGCCGGCATGAGCCGAAGGCGTCGAGCATGTCGGTCGAGCAGAGCTTGGGGATCTGCGTCCCCATCTCCATCGCCGCCCGGAGGATCGAGGTGCCCTCCGGCACGGTGACGGCGCGGCCGTCGATCGTCAGTCGAACGATCGTTGCCGCTTTCGGTCGCGGGGTGCCGTAATCGATTTCGGTGACCAGCGACATATTCGGTCCTCCGGCGCTCGGTTGCGGGCGCAACGCCACGTCCCGGCGTCTACGCAAACAGTTTCAAAAGAACACCAACGGTAAAGGCAATATTGAACCCGACCATCCACGTGAGAAGGCCAAGGCGCGACTCTATCGAGGCGGGCCGATTCTCGTAGCCGGCGACTTCCTCCGCCGCCTTCCGGGCTTTCTCGTCCTCAATGCCGCCGCTGCGAAGCGCGTCGTAGAGCGAACCCATCATCAGCGCCATGCGCTTCTACCTTCGTTCACACGGATGAAAAATAGGCCTCCGGTCGCTTGGCGTCCACCGACCGGGCAGGCAGGCCGAAATCCTCAGAAAAGTGCCGGAGCGCGCTCATCACAGGATATGGAGTAAACCCGCCGAGCGCACAGAGCGAGCCGAATTTCAGGGTCTGGCAGAGATCGGCAACCAGGGCGAGGTTGGCGGCGCGATCTTCGCCGGCGATGATCCGATCGACCGTCTCGACGCCGCGGGTCGAGCCGATCCGGCAGGGCGTGCACTTGCCGCAGGATTCGATCGCGCAGAACTCGAAGGCGAACCGCGCCTGGCGGGCCATGTCGACGGTGTCGTCGAAGACCACGACGCCGCCATGGCCGATCAGCCCGTCGCGGGCGGCGAAGGCCTCGTAGTCGAAGGGCGTATCGAAGAGCGCGCGCGGGAAATAGGCGCCGAGCGGGCCGCCGACCTGGACGGCGCGGACCGGCCGTCCGCTATGGGTGCCGCCGCCGATGTCGTCGACGAGCTCGCCGAGGCTGACGCCGAAGGCGGTCTCGAACAGGCCGCCATATTTGACGTTGCCGGCGAGCTGGACCGGCATGGTGCCGCGCGAGCGGCCGTGGCCGAGGTCGTGGTAGCGGGCGGCGCCGTCGGCGACGATGTGGGGGACGGCGGCGAGGGTGAGCACGTTGTTGATGACGGTCGGCCGACCGAACAGGCCCCTGTGGGCGGGGAGGGGAGGCTTCGCCCGCACCTGGCCGCGCCTGCCCTCGATGCTTTCGAGGAGCGCGGTCTCCTCGCCGCAGACATAGGCGCCGGCGCCGACCCTGACTTCAAGGTCGAAGGCGTGAGCCGAGCCGCCGATGCCGGCGCCAAGCAGGCCGCCGTCCCGCGCGGCCGGGATGGCCGCCTCCATCATTGCGACGGCGTGCGGATATTCGGAGCGGATATAGACGTAGCCCCTGGTCGCGCCGACGACCATGCCGGCGATCGCCATGCCTTCGATCAGGGCGAAGGGATCGCCCTCCATGATCATGCGGTCGGCGAAGGTGCCGCTGTCGCCCTCGTCGGCATTGCAGACGATGTATTTCTGCGGGGCCTCTGCCTCCGCGGCGGTGCGCCATTTGATCCCGGTCGGGAAGCCGGCGCCGCCGCGGCCGCGGAGACCCGACCGCACAACCTCGTCGAGGGTCGCCGCACGGCCCAGCGACAGGGCCCGCTCCAGGCCGCGGAAGCCGCCATGGGCGCGGTAGTCGTCGAGCGAACGCGGGTCGACGATGCCGCAGCGGGCGAAGGTGAGCCGGGTCTGGCGCTTGAGGAAAGAGAGGTCCTCCGGCCGGCCGACCCGTTTCTCATGTTCTGCCCCGCGGAGCATGCCGGCGGCGACGAGGCCCTTGACGTCTCCCGGGTAGACCACGGCGTAGCCGATGCGGCCTCGGCTGGTCTCGACCTCGACGAGCGGCTCGAGGAAGAACAGACCGCGGCTGCCGGTTCGCACGATTTCGATGTCGACGCCTGCCGCGGCGGCCTCATCGGGAAGCCGCCCGGCAATTTCGTCGGCCCCGACCGCGACAGCGGCGGCATCGCCGGGGATGAAGACGCGCACACTCATCGGGCGCAGGCCTCGACCACCCGGCGCGCGCCTTCGCCGGGCTCGACCCGCCCGACGAGCCTGCCGTCGATCATGATGGCCGGGCCGCTGGCGCAAAGACCAAGGCAATAGACCGCCTCGAAGCTGACCCGCCCGTCCGGGGTCGTCGAGTTGATCGGAATGCCGAGCCCGGCTTCAACGTCTCTGGCAAGGGCGTCGCCACCGCGCGCCTGGCAGGCCTCGGCCCGGCAAAGCCTGAGAACGTGCCGCGCCGGAGGCGTGCGCCGGAAGTCATGGTAGAAGGTGACGACGCCGTGGATCTCCGCGCGCGTCCGGTTCAGTGCCTCGGCGATGATCGGCACTGCTTCTTCGGGGATGAATCCGAAAGTCGCCTGGATCGCCTGCAGCATCGGCAAGGCGGCCCCTTCGCGGTCGCGATGCTCCGCGAGGATTTCGCGGGCGCGCGCGGGCGTGAAGGGCTCATAATTCGGCACGAGGCGGCCACCGGGCTTTGCTCAAAAAAGACGGCACAGGCAAAGAGTGATCGTGGAGCCGGTCGAATTCAAGGAAGACGACCGTCGTTCGGCCGGAATTCCTGATCGATCCGCATCTTAGCACCGACGCGGCGCCGGCGCAGGAAGTCGCTCAGGTGTAGCGGCGCACGGAACGCCCTGGGAACCGGTCAAATGCGAGGAGCGTCCTAATATTCGAGGCGGGGCGTGATGTCGATGGTGGCCGCTCCAGCAGCCTCAAACAAAGCTCGCCAGAATTCGGTGACTTTCCCCATCTCGGCGACGCTGAGGTCGGGCCGTCCGGGCAGATGGTTCCGTCCGACCCCGAAGATACGCACCGTTGCGCCCGGAATTGGCTGAATAAGGTTGTTGCGCCTGACTTTATCGATCAGTGCGGCGACCTTTACCCGAAAGAATTCGCCGAAGGATATCAACGACGAATTTTCAAGCATGTCGGAAAAGACGTACAGATTCATCGGCCGGGCGCTGTCGTCACCGGCGATTCCATGGAGGTCGTAGTAGATCGTTCGGACGATATCGGAGCGGTTGAGATCGGAGGAGGAGTTGAGAAGTGAAACGAGGACGTCGCGGAGTCTCGCCGCGAGCTCCCTCCGCTTCTTCAGAAGCACCCCGGCTGTGCAGTCCGAGAGAAGCTCGTCGAGCACTGAACCTTCCGGGCAGTAGGGAATGCAGGCCTCGATCAGGGGGCGACTATGGGCGAAGCTGTCTTCGATGGTCAGGATCGACAGTCTTTCACCGTTGGCGAGCTTGTCGAAAATCGTCAGAGCCGAATCGCGCAGGATGGACCGGTCGACGTCGTCGTAGCTGGTGGTGACGTCGATCAGGACAACGACGGAGGCGGCCTGCGCGTTGCAATCCTTTTCGAACAGAAGCTCGGCGCAACTGGCGCCCTGGCTCACGCAAAGGATAGCAAAGGCCAGCAGAAGCCAGCCGCGACGAAGCAGTTCAAGCATTCTGGTTCGCGGCCGCAGGCTCCGTCGCATTCTGCAAGGCCGCGGCGATGTGGTCGTTCAGCCGTGCGATATTCGGCTCGTAACGCCGGTTGATCCGCGTCAGCTTCCTCTCGTAGGCGGCATCGAGGCGTCGCAGCGTCCTTTCCTTCTGGTCCTGTTTGCGAAGCGCGGCGTCGTAGTTCTCGTCCGGGTCGTGCCCGATCATTCCGAAGAGAATGGCGACCAGTATCGCGCCGCTGTTGGCGACGGCGAGGAGGCGGGCGGATGAGTTGCTGAAGGCGAGCTTTACCAGCTGGACGACGTCGTCGACGGTCTGAACCTGGTCGAGGCTGCCGACCAGCGATCCGAGGTCCACGGAGGCGCCGACGATCGAGAATTGATAGCGCGCCACCGCGAGCGCGACGACCGCGATGCCGAGAAACGTGGTCAAAAGCAGCGCCCTGATGATCTTGCCGACATAGAGCCTGCGGTCGGCTTCCGACCAGACCTGGCGCAAGGCGACGCCGTCGAAGTGCGCGACCAAGAGCAGGATCAGCCCGAGGGTGATGGCGCCGGCCCACGAATAGAGCGCGATCGAGCCGAAAATGACGTCGAAGACAAACTTGTTGAGCGGGGCCTCGAGCGCCAGGAAAAGCAGGGCGAAGGTCGCGTAGACAAGAGGGTTTATGTGCCGGCGTTTCGGCTCGCGGTTCTTGACCCTGATGCGGGCGTGCTCGACGCCGCGGACCGCGTCGTCATATTGCTTCTTGGCGCGAAGGTAGGGCTCGGAGGCGGGTCCGAGCGTCTTGTCGACGATGTCGAGTTCTTCCTGCTTGCGTTCCTTGAGGAGGTCGAGCTCCTTTTGAAAGCCCTCCGCCCCCTCGGGCTGCTCGGTGCGTGTGGCCCGCCGGCCGGGGCCGGGAACGGGTTGGATCGGCTGTGGTTGTGCCATTGAAAGAAATCACACCAATGGTTGCCGCAGCCACTATATGCAACTTTACGTCACAACAATCAATCCAACTAAACCTCGCAGCGAGAAAGCGACGGGTGCCGCAAGATTGCGCGACCGCGCGGGGCGTGCCATTCCTTTCGCCGATTTTCCGCCGTTCGGGGGCCGGGCGGCGACGAGGTTCGCGTCGTGACGATCCCCAATCTGATCACCATCGGCAGGCTTTTCCTCGCGCCCCTGACGATCTGGCTGATCGTCTCAGGCGAGTCGGTGACCGCCTTCTGGATCTTCATCCTGGCCGGCGTCAGCGACGCCGTGGACGGTTTCCTGGCCCGCAGCTTCAATCTGAAGTCGGTCCTCGGCTCCTATCTCGATCCGCTTGCCGACAAGGTCCTCCTCGTCTCGATCTACGTCACCTTCGCGATCCTCGAGGAGATTCCGGTCTGGGTGACGATTCTGGTGGTCAGCCGCGATATCCTGATCATCGGCGCCGTCATGCTCGCCGGAATGCTCGGCCATCCGATCGCGATGCGGCCCCGAATCGTCAGCAAGGCGAATACCATGGCGCAGATCGTGCTCGCCGGCCTGGTGCTCGGCGATCTCGCCTTTCCCGCCGATCTGTCAGGGTCCGGAACATCATGGTGGTGCTGGTGGGCGTGCTTACGATAGCCTCGACCCTGGTCTATGCGGTCGACTGGGTGAGGCATATGGGCAGCGACGGAACCGAGGGCGCGCCCCTTGACGGAGGACCGCCGGGATGCGAATCGACCGCAGGGTCGTCTTCTGGGTCGCGGCGCTCGCGGTCCTGCTCGTCCTGCTGTTCGTCTTCAGCTCGATCCTGCTCCCGTTCGTCGCCGGCGCGGCGATCGCCTATCTGCTCGACCCGCTCGCCGACTGGTTCGAGCGGCAGGGCTTCTCGCCGCCTCGCCGCGACGATGACGATCCTGGTTCTGTTCATCGTCGTCTTCGTCGCGCTGATGCTGCTGGTCGCTGCCGATCCTGATCAACCAGCTCATGCTCCTTGCCGCGAACTTGCCGGCCTACCTCGACGCGGCTCGACATGCTGATCAGCTCGATCCTGAAGAGCAGCTGGGCGGAGAGCCTCGGGCGTCGACCCCGCCGCGGTACGCTCGTCCCTGGCAAGTCTTCTCAGCCAGGGCGCCGACTGGGTGACCACGGTGGTCACCGGCGCTGTGGAGCGGCGGCCTGGCGATCATCAACCTCTTGCGCGCTGGTCGTCGTCACGCCCGATCGTCGCCTTCTATCTCCTCTACGACTGGGACCGGATGATCGACCTGATCGACAGCTGGCTGCCGCGCGACAGCGTCGACGAGATCCGCGTGCTGGCCCAGCGAGATCGACCGCGTGCTTGCCGGCTTCGTCCGCGGCCAGGCGCTGGTCAGCCTCACCCTCGGCACCTTCTACGCCGCCGGGCTGGTCCTCCTCGGCGTCAATTTCGGTTTCCTGATCGGACTGGTCGCCGGCATCGTCTCGCTTCATCCCCTATCTCGGCTCGACGCTTCGGTTTCGTCATCTCGGTCGGCATCGCGCTCCTCCAGTTCTGGCCGGACTGGGTGATGCCGCTCGCGACCGCGACGCTGTTCATCGCCGGCCAGCTCATCGAGGGCTATGTGCTCCAGCCCTACCTGATCGGCACCAATGTCGGGCTTCATCCGGTCTGGCTGATGTTCGCGCTTTTCGCCTTCGGCCTGCTGTTCGGCTTCGTCGGGCTGCTGGTGGCGATCCCGATCGCGGCGGCGGTGGGCGTCCTGGTCCGCTACGCGCTCGCCCGCTATCTCGCGAGCCCGATCTACCGCGGCACGAGCGCGGCGCCGACCGTGAGCGGGGATCGCGAGCCGCCGGGGACGCAGCTCACCCTTCGGCTTTCTCGCACGAGCCGACCAGCAGGGCGCGCCGACTTCGTCGCCGGTCCCGCCAATCGCGAGGCGATCACCCTGATCGAGGCGCTGGCCGGATTGGCCGCTACGCGGCGTGCTCCTGGTCGGGCCCGAGGGCAGCGGCAAGTCGCATCTCGCCGCGATCTGGTGCGACTTTCCGGGCGCGGCCCGGATCGCGGCCGCACGACCTGACCGCGAGCGACGCCGACCGGCTCGACCGCCGGCGGCGTGGTAGCGGTCGAGGATCTTCACGCCGGGCCGGATCGACGAGGCCGCGCTGTTCCACCTCCTCAATCTCGCCGGCGAACGCGGACGCGAAGGTCCTGGTGACCAGCCGCTCAGGGTCCCGGCGGACCTGCGCTTGACGCTGCCGGACCTCGTCTCGCGGCTGAGGGCGATGCGGCTCGTCAAGCTCGGCCCGCCGGACGACGATCTCCTCCGCCGCGTTCTCACCAAGCTCTTCGCCGACCGCCAGATCGACGTCGATCCCGGCGTGGTCGGCTATCATCGTCGACGCGCATGGAGCGCTCCTTCGCCGCGGCCAACCGGATCGTCGACGCCCTCGACCATGCCGCGCTCGCCGGGTGGCCGCGGCGTCACCCGGCGGCTTGCCGCCGAGATGCTTGGCGAGATCGGCGATGACGCGCAGGGCGATCTTCTGGGCGATCCGACCGACTGACCCGAGGTCGCGCCTTCGCCGAAACGGAAGCGAGCCTTGACTTTCTCTGCAGGCGACAATAGTTAAGCATATGCTTAACCAACAGCCCGCGGCCTCGATCTGCGTCTTTCACGCCCTCGCCGATCCGAGCCGGCGGGGCATGATCGAACGGCTGAGCCGCGGGCCGGCATCGGTCAGCGAACTGGCGAAGCCGTTGGCCATGTCGCTGCCGGCGGTGGTCCAGCACCTCCAGGTGCTCGAGGCGAGCGGCCTGGTGCAGCGTCGGAGAAGATCGGCCGGGTGCGGACCTGCCAGATCGAGCCGAAGGCGCTGAGCGACAGCGGAGCGATGGATCAACGACCGGCGGACCGCTCTGGCAGCGATCGTCTCGACCGGCTCGGCGCCTATCTCGCGGAGACGGCGGACGAAACGGGAGAGCGAAGAAACGCTGACCGGGCGCCTGTCGTTCGCACCTCAATCGTCATCAGGCGAACCCGCGGCGACGCCCGCGAAACTTCGCTGGATGCCATGTCGAATCTGGAGCGGCCCGTTCGTCATGAGGTTGGAAGAGCTTGCGGTGTCAGGAAGGACACATCGACGGCGCAAGGAGCATCCTTCCACTTCACGCTGCCGAGCGGTACTCGGCGAGGAGACAGTCATGGTCATTTCCTGTCCGACTACGCGCCACAGGCCTCTGGCGATTCTTCGCATCGTCGCGGCGGTGCTCTTGGTCCATGCCGGCGTCCAGGTCCTCTTCAACGTTCCGGCATCGACCTTTCCGCCGCCGCCAGCCGAGATGGCGACGCTCATGACCATTGCCGGCACACTCGAACTGGTCGGCGGCCTGCTCATTCTTGCTCGGGTTCCTGACCCGCCCGGTGGCGTTCATCCTCTGCGGGATGATGGCGGTCGCCTATTGGGGCTTTCACTTTCCCATCAACCCTTGGCCGACGAACAATCTCGGCGTCGCAGCGATCCTCTACTGCTTCATCTTCTTCTATCTGTTCTTCGCCGGACCAGGCGCGTGGAGCATCGACGACCTTCGCCGTCCGGCGCCGGCAATGAGACCAGAGCCGAGCAACCTAGCGTCGAGGCGTGGCGCTACCAGGCGCATCGAAGGCTGACACAAGTTTCAAGCGACCTTCGCAGACGGAGACGATCGTGACGAAAGACATCGCTCGGCCGGAAACGATGGCTCGCGCTGCTGGTGCTCTGCCTCGGCGACCTGATGATCGTGCTCGACACCACCATCGTGAACGTCGCGCTGCCGTCGATCCGCGCGGATCTCGGCTTCACGCGAGACGTCGCTGGTCTGGGTGGTGAACGCCTACATGCTGACCTTCGGCGGCTTCCTGCTCCTCGGCGGCCGGCTGGGCGACCTCTACGGCCAGCGCCGCCTCTTCCTGCTCGGCATCGCGCTGTTCACGCTCGCCTCGCTCGCCTGCGGCCTGGCCATGTCGCAGACGATGCTGATCGTCGCGGCGCGCGCCGTGCAGGGCCTTGGCGGCGCGGTGGTCTCGGCGGTGGCGCTGTCGCTGATCATGACGCTGTTCACCGAGCCGGCGACCGCGCCCGGGCGATGGGCGTATTCGGCTTCGTGATGGCCGGCGGCGGCAGCGTCGGCGTGCTCCTCGGCGGCGTGCTCACCGATACGCTTGAGCTGGCACTGGATCTTCCTCGTCAATCTGCCGATCGGCGTGGCCGTCGCCGGCGCTCACCCTGGTGCTTCTTCCCGGCGGCGACCGGGCGTCGCCGGCGAAGGGCGTCTCGATGTCGCCGGTGCCGTCACCGTCACGCTCGCCCTGCTGCTCGCGGTCTACGCCGTGGTCGACGGCGGGCAGGCCGGCTGGACATCGGCCCAGACCCTCGGCCTGCTCGCGGCGGCGGCGGTCGCTCCTCGTCGCCTTCGTCATCATCGAGGCGCGGGTGTCGTCGCCGCTCGTCCCGCTCCGGCTCTTCCGGCTCCGCAATCTCGTCACCGCAAACGTCGTCGGCATCCTCTGGTCGACGGCGATGTTCGCCTGGTTCTTCCTCTCCGCCCTCTACATGCAGCTGGTGCTGGGCTATACGGCGCTCGAGGTCGGGCTCGCCTTCCTGCCCGTCCAACATCATCATGGGCGCGTTCTCGCTCGGCCTTTCGGCCAAGGTGGTGATGCGCTTCGGCATCCGCTGGCCGCTGGCGCTCGGGCTGGCGCTGGTCGCGGCTCGGGCTCGCCGCTTCGCGTTCGCCCCGGTCGGCGGCGACTTCGTGATTCATGTCCTGCCGGGCATGGTGCTTCTCGGCTTCGGCGTCGGCCTCGCCTTCAACCCGGTGCTGCTGGCCGCGATGAGCGAGGTCGAGCCGAGCGAGTCGGGCCTTGCCTCGGGCATCGTCAACACCGCCTTCATGATGGGCGGAGCGCTCGGCCTCGCCATCCTGGCCAGCCTCGCGGCGGCAACAACGGAGGGATTCCTCGATGCCGGCGCGGCACCGCTGGTCGCCCTTGCCGGCGGCTATCACGCCGCCTTCCTGGTCGGCGCGGTCTTCGCCGGCGTCGCGGCCCTCCTCAGTGCGGTGCTGCTCAGGGGCGGGCTGAAGGCGCCGGCGGCCGACGCCCACTGTGACGAAGGGGCCGGCGACCGACCATGTCCTGCGACCTTCGAGACGGCTTGAGGCAGGCCCATCGCACCGGCAACCGCCGCACAATTTGGAACGATCAAATCAAACGGAGAGGAACAATGAACGAGCCATCGGTCGTCCACGCCACCTTCGTCATCGAGCGGGTCTACCCGACTTCGCCTTCGCGCGTCTTCGCGGCGTGGTCGGACCCCGCGCAGAAGCGACGCTGGTTCGGCGCGCCCGACGAAGGCGACGGTCGAGCACACTCTCGACTTCCGGGTGGGCGGGCACGAGGTGAACCGCGGTCGCGGTCCCGACGGACGCCTGTACAGCTACGATGCGTTGATCTACGACATCGTGCCGGACCGCCGCATCGTTTACGCCTACGAGATGCATCTCGACGATGCCCGGATATCGGTGTCCCTCGGCACCGTCGACATCAAGGCCGAGGGATCGGGCACGCGGCTGAAATACACCGAGCAGGGCGCCTTCCTCGACGGGCTGGACAAGCCGGAACAGCGCGAGCACGGCACCGGCGAACTGCTCGATGCGCTTGGGACCTACCTCGGATCGAAATAGCCGGACGGGCGCCCCCGATCCGAAACTGAGGTTGGCGAAATCGTCATAATTCCGAATTAGGCTCTTCGTGACTATATTGTCCTAAGAGCCATGGACCAGAAGAGCCCCGATATCGCTGCCGCGCCCGCCGCGGCTGTCGTCGCCGACTTCGACATAGCCGTCGGCCAGCGCCTCCGGCAGAAGCCGGAGCGATTCATCAACCGCGAGCTTTCATGGCTCGAATTCAACCGACGCGTGCTGGAGGAGGCGAGCAACTCCCACCACCCGTTGCTCGAGCGCCTGCGCTTCCTGTCGATCTCGGCAAGCAACCTCGACGAGTTCTTCATGGTGCGCGTCGCCGGGCTGCGCGGCCAGCAGCGTCTCGGCATCGCCATGCTGAGCGACGACGGCCAGTCGCTCAGCGAACAGCTCCGCCGGATCGGGATTGCGGTCGCGGGCCTCGCCTCCGACCAGCAGAAGGTCTGGGCGACGCTTCGCCAGCAGCTGGCAAAGGCCGGTGTGGTGCTCCTCGATGCGGCGCAGATCGGGGACAGCGACCGCGAATGGCTCGAACACTATTTCCTCGATTCGGTCTTTCCGGCGCTGACCCCGCTCGCCATCGACCCGGCGCATCCGTTTCCGTTCATCCCCAATCTCGGACTGACGGTGGCGCTGCAGCTCGAGCGCAAGAACGGCGGCAAGCAGATGACCGCGCTCATGCGCATGCCCGGTTCGCTCAGCCGGTTCATCCGGCTGCCGTCGAGCGACGCGGGCATCGACCGCTTCATCAGCATCGACCAGGTGGTGACGCTGTTCGTCACCCAGCTCTTCCCCGGCTACGCCGTGCAGGGGCAAGGCGCCTTTCGCGTCATCCGCGACTCCGACATCGAACTCGAGGAGGAGGCCGAAGACCTCGTCCGCTTTTTCGAGACCGCCTTGAAACGGCGCCGCCGCGGCTCGGTGATCCGCCTCGAAATCGAACAGGCGATGCCTGACGGCCTCCGCACGCTGGTCGCCGAGGCGCTTTCCGTGTCGGGCGACGAGATCTTCATCGTCGACGGCGTGCTCGCGCTGAACGACCTCGCGGAGCTGGTTGCGATCGATCGCCCCGAACTCAAGTTCGAGCCCTATACGCCGCGTTTCCCCGAGCGCATCCGCGAGAACCGCGGCGACTGTTTCGCCGCCATCCGGCAGAAGGACCTCGTCGTCCATCACCCTTACGAGTCCTTCGACGTGGTGCTCCAGTTCCTGCGCCAGGCCGCGAACGATCCCGACGTGGTGGCGATCAAGCAGACCCTCTATCGGACCTCGAAGGATTCGCCGATCATCAAGGCGCTGGCCGAGGCGGCGGAGGCCGGCAAGTCGGTGACGGCGCTGGTCGAATTGAAGGCGCGCTTCGACGAGGAGGCCAATATCCGCTGGGCCCGCGACCTCGAGCGCGCCGGCGTCCAGGTGGTCTACGGCTTCATCGAATTGAAGACGCACGCCAAGCTGTCGCTGATCGTGCGCCGGGAGAGCGGCCAGCTCGCAAGCTACGTCCATATCGGCACCGGCAACTATCACCCGGTGACCGCGCGCATCTACACCGATCTGTCCTTCTTCACCGCCGACCCGGCGATCGCCCGCGACGTGGCGCGGATCTTCAACTACATCACCGGCTATTCCGAGCCGGGCGAACTTGAGCGGCTGGCGATTTCGCCGATCACCCTCCGCCGCCGCATCCTCGAGCTGATCGCCGGCGAGATCGAGAACGCGCGGGCCGGCCGCCCGGCGGCGATCTGGATGAAGCTGAACGCGCTGGTCGACCGCGAGATCATCGACGCGCTCTATGACGCGAGCCTTGCCGGCGTCTCGATCGACCTCGTCGTTCGCGGCATCTGCTGTCTGAGGCCGGGCATCCCCGGCCTCTCCGAAAATATCCGGGTGAAGTCGATCGTCGGCCGCTTCCTCGAACATGCCCGCATCTTTTGTTTCGGCAACGGCCATGGCCTGCCGTCGCCGGAGGCGCTGGTCTTCATCAGTTCGGCCGACATGATGCCGCGCAACCTCGACCGCCGCGTCGAAGCGCTCGCGCCGATCACCAACGGCACCGTGCACGAGCAGATCCTCGACCAGATCATGGTCGCCAATCTCGCCGACAACCAGCAGAGCTGGGCGGTGCTATCGGACGGCACCTCGGAGCGGATCATCCGCAAGAAGGGCGAGCCGCCGTTCAACGTCCATCAATATTTCATGACCAATCCGAGCCTATCCGGCCGCGGCAAGTCGTTGAAGACCAACCCGCCGAAGGCGCTCCGGAACGGCGTCAAACAGGGCTGACGGCGAGCGGCGCTAGACGGTGGCCGTGAACAGGAAATAGCCGACCGTCCCGAACAGGCGCTGGCGCGCGGCGAGGTCGGCGATTCCGCCGAGCCACGCGTCAAGCTCGTCGGCGGTGATCGCGCCGGCCGTTGCCGCGTGACGGCCGACATCGGAGAAATACTCGGCGCCGAGGCCCTGCGGGAAAATGACGACGCGGGTTGCGACCCGGATGTCGGAAAGGCCGAGGTCACTGAGGATGCCGAGAAGCGGGCCGGGCAGCCAGCTCTGCACCACGGCGGTGTCCGCCTCATGGGCGAGCGCCCGCCGCAGCGTCGGACGGTCGGGCAGGTTGACGGTGGTGGTGCCGAAGTCGGGTTCGATGATCGCGATCGATCCGCCCGGCCTCGCGACGCGTTTCATCTCGGCCACGGCCTTCGCCGGATCGTTGAGATAGATCAGAAGGCGCTCGGCGCGGACGGAATCGAACCCGCGATCCGGGAAGGGCAGGGCTTCCGCGTCACCGACTTTGAAGCCGGCGTCGAGGTGCGCGGCGACGGCGCGTTTCGCCGCGTCGGCGATGAAGTCGGCGCTCTTGTCGAGGCCGGTGACGGCGCCGCCGGGAGCGACCAGCCGGGCGAGGCGCAAGGTTTCGAGGCCGAAGCCGCAGCCGACGTCGAGGACGCGGCTGCCCGGAGCGATTCCGCCGCGTTCGCGGGCGAGCGCCTTCAATTCCTGAAGCTCGGGAATCGCATCGAAGGCCTCGAGGGCGGCGACATAGGCCGATACGTTCGCGGCGCGGTCGACGGCGGTGAACTGGTTGAGGGAGATGTCGTCGCTCATCTTTGCCATACGCGACCGCCAGCGCGGTGATATAGACGCGATCCGGCGCCTCTCAACAAGTTGGGAACAGCGCTTGCGAGTGGAGCCAGCCTGCGGCGAATCATGCGAAGAGGAAGATCCCTTTGGATGACCTAGCTTACTCGGAAGAGATGGCCAACCGCACCACCCATTCCGGCGCAGCCGTGAAACTGTCGCACGCTCTCGATGTCGCTCCCGGGCGCCTCAACGGCTCGGGGCCGATCGCGGTGATCGACATCGGGTCGAACTCGGTGCGGCTGGTGGCCTATGAGCGCCTGTCGCGATCGGCAACACCGCTCTTCAACGAGAAGGAATTGTGCGGCCTTGCCCGCGGCATCGAGACGAGCGGCCGGCTGGATCCCGAGGCGATTGCCTCGGCGCTTGCGTCGATCCGGCGTTTCAAGGCGCTGTCGGCGGAACTTGCCGTCAAGGAGATGCACGTGCTCGCGACGGCGGCGCCGCGCGAAGCCTCGAACGGCCGCGAATTCGTCGCCGCGGTCGAGGCGATCACCGGCGTGCCGATCCACATGCTCTCCGGCGCCGAGGAGGCGCGGCTCACCGCGCTCGGCGTCATCGCCGGCATTCACGGCCCGAACGGCATCGCCGGCGACCTCGGCGGCGGTAGCCTCGAGGTGATCGACGTCAAGGGCGATACGATCGGCCAGGGCGAGACGTTTCCGATCGGCGGGCTGCGCCTCGAGGAGGGGTCGCAGAAATCGGTCAAGAAGGCGGAGAAGATCATCGCCGACGCGCTCGGCAAATCGGCGGTCCTGCCGAGGGGCGAGCGACGCTCCTTCTACGCGATCGGCGGCACCTGGCGCTCGCTTTCCCGCCTGCACATGCGCCAGAAGGGCTATCCGCTGCACGTCACCCACCAATACACCATCGACGCGGGAGAGGCAGCCGAGTTCTGCCGGATGGTGGCGCGCCGCGACATCGATTCTCTCGAACTCGATCGAGGTCGTCTCGCGGAACCGCCGGCCGCTTCTTCCCTATGGCGCGGCGATCCTCGAGCAGGTGATCAAGGTGATGCGGCCGTCGGAGATCGTGATGTCGGCGCTCGGCGTGCGCGAGGGACATCTCTACGACCTGCTGCCGCCGGAGGAGAAGCGCCGCGATCCGCTGCTCGTCGCCTGCGAGGAGATCGGCTGGCTCCGTTCGCGCTCGCCGGCGCATATGCGCGAACTGCCGCCATGGACGGCGATGGTCTTCGACGCGATCGGCCTGGAGGAGACCGGGGAAGAGGCCCGGCTTCGCCACGCCGCCTGCCTCCTTGCCGACACCGGCTGGCGCGCCCATCCCGAGTATCGCGGCGAGCAAAGCCTCAACCTGATCGCCTACGCGGCGTTCATCGGTGTCGACCATCCCGGCCGGGCCTATCTCGCGCTCGCCAATTTCTACCGGCACGAGGGCCTGATCGACGAGGCCCTGTCGCCGCGCATCCGCGAACTCGCCTCGACGCGCTACATGGAGCGGGCGAGGGCGCTCGGCGCGACGCTCCGGGTCGCCTATCTCATCTCGGCCGGGATGCCCGGGGTGATCGGGCGGACCCGGATCGAACAGCGCGGCAAGGCCTTGACGCTGGTGCTCCCGACCGAGCTGGGGCCGCTCGCCGGCACACGCCTCGAACGCCGCCTCGGCCAGCTCGCCAAGCTTGCCGGGCTCGTGCCAGCGATAGCCGTGGAGTAGCGGCCGCCAAGTCAGTCGCGGCCGGCCTCGGTCTGAGTCCGCAGGCGCTGGGCGTAGACGTTGATTACCAGCGCGGCGAGCAGGATCAGGCCCCGGATCAGGATCTTGAAGAACGGGTCGATCTGCACATGATCGAGGCCGTTGTTGAGGACGCCGAGCACGAGCAGCCCGACAATCGTGTTGCCGATGCCGCCGCGGCCGCCGAACAGGCTGGTGCCGCCGACCACCACGGCGGCGATGGCGTCGAGCAGGAATGTGGTGAATTCGTTCTGCTGTGCGCTGCCGAAATAAGCGACACCGAGCATGCCGGCGACGCCGGAGCAGACGGCGCCGATCACCAGCACCGCGCCGACGACGAACTTGACGTTGACGCCGGAATATTCCGCCGCCTCGCGATTGCCGCCGACCATGTAAACGTAGCGGCCGAAGCGCGTGTAGGTGAGGACGAGGTGGGCGACGAGCAGGAACAGGCCGGCGACGATGACGATCCACGGGATGCCCCAGATCGAGCCTGAGCCGAGGGTCGCGACGATCGACGGCACCGCATAGGCGATCTGGCCGCGGACGAAGAGGGCGGACATGCCGTCGGCGATCTGCATCATGGCGAGGGTCATGATGAAGGACGGGATGCCGATCAAGGTGACGCCGAGGGCGTTGAACACCCCGAGTTCGAAGCAGACCAGGAGCGCGATGACCACCGCCGCCAGGCCGGGCAGCGGAAGGTTGGCGATGTTGACGTAGTCGGCCTGGAGCGTGAAGAAGGCGACGACGATGCCGGTGACGTTGGCGATCGCCGCAACCGAAAGGTCGATCTCGGAGCAGAGGATGACGAAGGTGAGACCGACGGCGATGATGCCGGTGATCGAGACCTGATTGAGAATGTTGGCGAAATTGGCGCCGGTCAGAAACGAATTGCTGGCGACGCTGAAGAACACGACGAGGAAGAGGAGCGTCGCGAAAGGCGCGATATTGCGCACCTGGCCGCGCACCCAGCTCCCGAATCCGCCAGCGCGGGCGGCGGCAACCCCGGTCTCCGACATCGGTCGTTCCCCTCAGGCCGCTTCCAACAGCCGGTCCTTGCTCACCGTATCACCGGCGAATTCCCGAACAATCTCGCCGCGCTTCATCACCAGGATGCGGTCGGCGAGCGACAGGACGGTCTCCGGCTCGGTCGAGACGACGATGATGCCGATGCCCCGGTCGCGCAGGCCGCGGACGATCCGCACCACGTCCTCCTTGGCGCCGACATCCATGCCGCGGGTCGGCTCGCTGAGGATGAGGACTTTCGGGGCGTGGGTCAGCCACTTGGCGAGGGCGACCTTCTGCTGGTTGCCGCCGGACAGATTGCCGAGGAGCTGGTCGACGCCCGGCGTGCGAATCCGCAGGCTGTCGACATGGCCGCGGGCGATGCGCCGCTCCGACGCCGGCTTGAGCAGGAAGCGGGAGATCTGCTCGAGGATGCTGATCGACATGTTCTTGTAGAGCGGCTCGTGGTGGAACAGCATCGCCCGCCGGCTCTCGGGCACATAGGCGATGCCGGCCTCGCGCGCCATCGAGGTGCGGGTCAAGCGGATCGCCTTGCCGTCGAGGACCATTCCGCCCGACGCGGTGATCTTGCCGAACAGGGCACGCGCCAGCTCGATCTGGCCGCAGCCCATGAAACCGTAGATGCCGAGGACCTCACCGGCGCGTACCTTGAGCGACACGTCGTGAAAGGCGCGGCCAAGGGTCAGCGCTTTGGTCTCGAGCACCACCGGAGCATCGAAGCGCGTGTCAAGCTTGATCTCGCCGGTGTAGCTCTCCTCGAGCTCCTGATGGCCGACGCCGATCATCTGTTCGATGACCCGCCGCTTGTCGATTTCGGCGACCGGAGAGGTCACCACCTTGCGACCGTTGCGGAAGATGGTGACGGTATCCGAGACGCGCAGGATGTCGTCGAGGAAATGCGAGATGAAGACGATGCTGCGCCCCGAAACGCGGAGGGCGCGGAGCGTTGCAAAAAGCCGCTCGACCTCGGGAGGCGACAGCGCCGAGGTCGGTTCGTCGAGGATGATGATGCGAGCGCCCGAAAAGAGGACGCGGGCGAGCTCGATGAGCTGCTGCAGTCCGATGGGCAATGCGCCGATCCGCGTCGCCGGGTCGACCTCGATGCCGAGGCCGGCGAGGTGGTCGCGCGCCTCGCGCACCATGCGCTTCCAGTCGACGACGCCGAAGCGCTTCACCGGCTGGGCGCCGAGGAAGACGTTTTCGGCGACCGTCAGGTCGGGGACGATGCTCAGCTCCTGATGGACCATGCCAACGCCGGCATCGAGGGCATCGCGCGCCGACCGGAAATGCACCTCCTTGCCGTCGAGCCGCATGGTGCCCTGAAAATCGTGATGCACGCCGGCGATGATCTTCATCAGCGTCGACTTGCCGGCGCCGTTCTCGCCGACAAGCCCGTGAATCTCGCCTGCCCGGAGCGAAAAATCGACATCCCGAAGCGCCTGGACACCGCCAAACGACTTCGAGATGCCGACCAGTTCGAGCAGCGGCCTGTCGCTGCTATCAGCCATGCTGTGACTTCAGATGAGGAAGTGGCTTTCCATCCAGAGCATGCCTTCGCCGTTCGCCTTGGTGACGACCGGTCCGTCGGTCACGATATTCTTGGGAATGCCCGCTCCGGTCTTCTCGCCGGCCACCGCCGCGACGCCGGCGACGATCGCCCCGCCATGGATGCGGCAGGACGGATTGCGGACGGTGCCGAGCATGCGGCCCTCGAGGACCGCCTCGATCGCTGGCGGCATGGCATCGACGCCGCCGATCAGCGTTTCCGTGCGGTTGTGGCGCTTCATGACCTCCGCGGCGGCGAGAGCCATGTCGTCGTTGTGGAAGAAGGCGCCGTTGATCACCGGATACTTGGTGAGCAGAGTCTCCCAGATGCGGGCGACCTTCGACACGTCCCAGTCGGCCGGCTGAGTGTCGAGGACCTGGATATCCGGGTACTGCTTGACCACGGACTCGAAGCCCCTGGCACGGCCCTGCGCCCCGGTGTGGCCGAGGGCGCCCTGGGTCATCACCATGGTGCCCTTGCCGCCCATCGCGGTGACGAGAGCCTGGGTCATCGAGGCGCCCATGAACTCGTTGTCCGGGGCAAGGAAGGTGTGGACGTCGATCTGGTCGAGCGGCGCGATCAGCGTATCCATGTCGATGACCGGGATGCCGGCGTCGATCATTTTCTGGACGGGGGCGGTCAGGGTGCCGATGCCGAAGGCCTGGATCGCGACGAAATCCCACTGCTGCGAAGCCATGTTGTCGATGGCGGCGCGCTGCTTGACGGCGTCGAGCTGACCGTCGAACCAGGTAACCTCGACGTTGAACAGCTTGCCCCAATATTCCGCGGCCTGCTTGCCCTGGGCGCACCACGTCGCCTGCAAGCCGGCGTTGGAGAACGCGGCCTTCAGCGGCTTTTCGGACATGCCGACGGCCATGGCATCGGCTGCAAGTGCCGGAGACACGCCCAGTCCGCCAAATACGGCTGCTGCCGCCGCTGCCGAACCGCCGACCGTCTTGATGAAGTCCCGCCGCGACTGTGGCCCGATCTCAAAGTCTGCAGACATTCCGGTTTCCTCCCTTTGTCTATTGCCTCTGAATTTTTTCACAGGGACGTCGATTGACGACGCCAAAATTCGAGGTGCTGCAAAACTGTCGTATGAAAGCCTGGCTGGCAAGCCCAATCGGACCGGCAACCTTGCCGAAGAAGCGCGTCCGGACCTAAATGATCCAGGTCAAGAGCGCCGCGAGCAGGCCAAGCACGATCAGGATGCCGATCAGGAAGGCCGCGGCATACGCGACCGCCTCCTCGACCTTGCCGAGGCGGCGGTGCTCGCCAAGAGACTCGCCGCGACCTCGATCGAGGAGCTGATCGCCGCCGACGGTCTCACCAAGGGCGGCTCTTCTATCACTTCAAGGACAAGGCCGATCTCGCCAAGGCGCCGATCGTCCGCTATCTCGAGCGCGACCGGGATGACCCTACGGTCCTGCCGCGCCAGGTACTCCTCTATCGCGACGATGTACGGATGATTTTCTCGCCGGCGCCGGGATAGGGCGGCCGGCTATTTCGTCCACGATCCGGGATCGCGCACCGCATCGACCACGGCGCGAATCGCCTCGATCACCCGTTCCGGCTGCTCGATCTGGATGTAGTGGTCGCTTGCGGCGGCCATCTCGTGCCGCGCGTTCGGGAGAAGGGCGGGAAGGCGGCTTTGGCCCTCGCGCCATGCGGCTTCGAAGGCATCGGCCGAGAAAGCCGGCGGGAGGTGGGGTGGAAGCTGCACCGGCCTCGTTCGCGACAGCACGAAGAGCGGCATCGCCGCGAGGGGCGCCGTGGCTCGCGCTTGCCGCATCCGGTCTGAGGCCGCGGCGAAATCGACGGCTTCGAGGTCACGATAGAATTCGAGTTCCCGGCGGCGGCGGCCCGGCGATGTCGAGGTAGTCTTTCCACTGCTCGGGCCCGAGGATCGATGGGAGGTCCTCCTGCCAGGAATTGACCAGAACCAGCCCCGCGACGTCCGCCGGATAGGTTGCCGTATAGAGCCGGGCGAAGAGACCGCCGAGCGAATGCGCGGCGAGGACGTAGGGGCCGGCAACGCCGGCCGTGGCGAGGGTCGCGTGGAGTTCGGCGACGACGGCGTCGGCTGTGCGCGGCATCGGCACCGCGGTGCTCCGGCTCAAGTTGTCCGCGTCGAGAATGGTGCCGGGGCGATCATAGGCGCAGACCCGGGTGAACCCGGCGATGGCGGGAAAGACCGGGGTAAGCCCCGGGCCGGGCTCCACCGTCCAGATCTCGGCATTGTTGCGGTAGCCCGAGACGAGGATGACGGTCGGGGAGCCGCTGCCGGCGCATTCGAGATGGATTTGCCGGCCGCCGATATCGATGCTGCCGCTGAAATCGCCGCTCGCTGCGGATTGCGCGGACGACGGGGACCCGAAGGCCAGCGTTACGACCAGGGCAAAGGCGGTCGAAAAGAAAGCGGGGACCATCCGACCAGACCTCCGGCACGCCAGGACGCGCGTCGAAAGCTACAGGTCGTATCGCTCCGGTCAACCCGGCCCGCCCTTAGGCACTCCTCAGGTACTCCTCAGGCAGGCTTTTCGTCGCCGCCGGGAGACTCTTCCCCGCCGGAGGATTTGCCGCCGACGGCGCGGATCGCCGATGCGGCCTCGCGGAGGAGACGCGCCACGTCGCGTTGCACGGCTTCGGGGGCGTCGAGTCTCTCGGCGATCGCCGCCTTGAGCGCACGCCGGGCGTCGTTCATTTCCGGGATAACCCCGGGGATGTCGGCGCTGCCGCTGTCCTCGTGCCGGTAGAACCAGGCGCGGGCCCGCGCGATCTTCGCGCCGAACTCGGCCATTCCCGCCAGAATCCGGTCGGCGATGTCGCGGTTCTCGGCGAGGTGGGCGCGGCCGCTTTCGGTGATGGCATAGACTTTCTTGTTGCCCTCGGCCGAGGCCGCTGCATAGCCCGCCTCCTCGAGATAGGTGAGCGTCGGGTAGATCACGCCCGGGCTCGGGCTGTAGACGCCCTGCGAGCGTTCCTCGAGCGCCTTGATGATGTCGTAGCCGTGGCGCGGGGCCTCGTCGAGAAGGGCGAGGACGATCAGCCTGAGGTCGCCGTCGCCGAACATCCGGCCGGCCCGAAACGGGCCGCCGGGACCGCCGCGGAAGCCGGTGCCGAAGGGGGCGCGTCCTGGCAGAAAACCGCCAAAGCTCCTCCGCCCCGCGGCCCGCCAGTCGTCACTCCAGAAATGATGATGCATGGGGATTTTCCTCTACGTTATATCGTAAGATGCATCTTAATGCTGTCTCCTCCGGGTTTGTCAAGATATATCTTACGATATGTCTCCTGTTGATGCCAAGGCTGGTTATGGGGCCTGGCGCGGCGGTCTGCGGGTCCGTGGATGGACCGTGCCAGCGCTTGTCTTCGCATCCACACGGGCTTACCGAAGGCCGACGAAAGCGGACGTGGCGGAATTGGTAGACGCAAGGGACTTAAAATCCCTCGGGAGCGATCCCGTGCCGGTTCGATCCCGGCCGTCCGCACCAGCGATCAGACGGTTTTATTGAGTCTTGGGAATGGGGTGCGGGGGTTTTTGAAGGCGCCGCGTGACTGCGCGGAATGGAGCCCGGCGGCAACGGTTTCGTCGGTCGGCCATAAGCCGCCGAGGGTGTGTCGGCTCGCACGCTTGCCGGCCTTGGGCGCCGCCTGGCTCGGAAAACCGACCGAGTTGGGACGTGACGACGGTCGCTCACTTGCCGGGCGGCAGGGTCCACTCGTAGTAGAGCCTGTCGGCCCCGAGCTTCCCGAAGAAGTCGGCGGCAAACGAATCGATTGGCTGCTTGAAATTGCTTTCGTCCGTCTTGCCCCGGTCGTCGTAGTGTTCGTCGATCCGCACGACGCGTCCTCGGGCGCGCTTCTCCAGTTCCTTGACCAGGCCGGGCAGAGGCATGTGGTTCCAGCGCTTTTTCTTGGCCATTTTCTCGTTGACCGGAATGAAGGCGACAAGCTCGCCATCCGGCATCAGCTCGAGGCCGTTCTTGCTGAGCGTCGCGTTGTGGCTGCCGTGGTGGCCGACCTTGTAGAAGATGGTTCGCTTCAGGAGATCAGGGCCGGTAACCGTGGTGTCCTTGTCGATCTGCCATTTCAGGTCCTGCCAGGACAGCCAGTTGCCGACCTGGGCATCGGCGACGAAGAGGAGGACCTTACGGGTGTCGAGCAGTTCGAAGGCGAGGGCGAGGCTGGTATTGTTGGTGTAGCTGTCGAGCGCGAGCGCGAGCTCGGCCGCCGCCCCCAGCCAGTCGCCATCGATGCGGCGCCAACTCTGCTCGACGAAGGGCTGGTCGGGCGCCCTGCCGTAATAGCGGGCGTCGAGGAAGGCGGCGAGGGAATCGGGCGGAGTGGCCTTGGCGAGCGGATCATCCGCCTTCTTGGCCTCAAGCCCGGCGAGACGCCGCCGATAGACCCGGTCGAAGGGCTGGCTCGCCTCGATTGCGGCCTTGGCCTCGTTGTATTCGGCAAAGTCCCTGGCCTCGGCAAGCGACGCGTCGGTCACCTCCGCGGCGAGGAAAGCCGAGGCGGCTCCGGCGGCGAGCTCGCGATAGACCTCGACCGTGGAGTCGGTCTTGTGCAGGGCGTCCTCGTCGGGCGGCGGCCCGAGCACATAGACGCGAACATTGTCGATGCCCGGCAGCGGTTCCGGCGGGTCGCCCGGCCGGCGGTAACGAACTGCGCCCTCGGGCGCCAGGCTGCGGGCGAAGGCCATCGCCTCGCCGGTGCTGCCGCGCTTCAATCCGTCGGTTCCGTCGGTGCCGGTCTCCTCGCTCTCGGGCGCCGCGCCGAGCGCCTCGGCAGTAGCGTCGCCGAAGAACTCGAGAAGCTCGGTGGCGCCGTTGATCGCGTGGAGGTCGTGGTCGTCGAGACCCTGCCAGTCGATGCCTGGTGCGGCGAGGAGGGCGGTGAGCTTGTTGATCCGCTCGTTGCGCTCCTTCCTCAGGCGCTGGGCGAGCTCGTCCTTGGGATCTTCGGTCCAGGCGAACCAGACCGCGCCGACCGAGAGCTTGCCGGACCTGGTCTTCGCCTTCGGCGTGGCGAAGCGGTCGCGGGCCTGGTGGAATCCGGAGACATGGTCCCAGTGTTCGTGGGTGACGACGAGAAGATCGACCTTGCCGCCGGTGTGCTTGATGATGCTGTCGAGCACCGCGTTCATCTCGGACCCGGCGTCCTCGGTGCCGAGGATCACGCCGCAATCGATCATGATGCGGTAGGGATCGCCCTTCGCCCGCGGGATGGTGATCAGGAAGCAGTCGCCCAGCCCCTGGCGGTACATGCGGACCTTCACCGAATTCCTGTCGACCGGGCGCGCGCGCCGCGAGGCCGCCGCCTTGCGGGCCGTTGTTGCCGGCTGCCGTGCCTTGCCCGTCCTGCTCGCCGGCCTGCTTGCTCTCTTTGCCACAGCGTTCGTTCCCGCCTACTCGCCGAGATGGAGAAGGGCAAAGGGCTCTGCCTCGTCGCCTTCGACGTCGGCGCCGAAGTAGAGAGAATGAAGATTGGTGGCGCTGGTGTCGCGGAATTGCCGCTGCGCCCTGGCCCGGCTCTCGCTCCAGATGCTCTTGACCACCGCGTATCGGATCGGCTCCTCGTCGTTCGCCGGATCGATGACGAGAGTCGCGCCGCCCCGCAGCTTGAACCAGCCCGGTCCAGGATCCCCGGTCCCCTGCTGGGGGAACCCCTTCTCCTCGGGATCTAAGGAAACCCAGCGCCATTGCGTCAGCACGACGATGATCGATGACTTGATCGCGCCATCCGGCGAGACACGGTTTGCCGGCCGTACCGAATGAACCTCGAATTTCGGACGTTTGTCGGAATCGGTCTCGAACCCGACCGTGTCGCCCGGATCGAGCTCGTGCCGGTTGAGACCGAGGAGCATCGCCGTCTCGGGATCGAGATTCGTCTTCAGCCAGCCATGAAGACGCGCGGCATTGACATGCGAGTTTTCGTAGGCAAGCCGGCGGTCGCCGGAGCGGCTCCACTCGAAATGCATTTCCTTGAGTGCCTTGCCGAGCCCCTCCAGCTGCCGGTTCGGCGAGGCCCATTGCAGGCTCTCCACCGACAAGGTGCGCACTCCGCCGAAATCGATGCCGCGGTTGCGGAAGGCCTCGAGGAACGCCACGCGGTATCCATATTTGTCGACGCCGACGAGATCGGCGTCGGCGGTGATCAGCGCCCGCAGGAAATCGCCGAAGGTGACGTCGACCGGTGGACAATAGTCGAGGGCGCGGATGCAGATGTTGAGGACGTGCCGCGCCGTCTTCGCCGCCTCGTCGGCCAGCCGCTCGACGAGGTCGGGATGGATGGCGCCCGGCCTGAGAATGCCGGCGCCGCCGGTGGCGATGCGCAGCAGGTCGTCGGTCCGGCGCTGGTAGATGCTGAGGAACGCATCGAACACGGCGGCGACCAGAATCGAGCCGCGGCTGTGCGGCTCGGTGGTATCGGCGTAGTTGATCTCCTTCGGATCGACGCCGATCGCGCTCCGGAGCGCCTTCGACCGGCCAATCGCCTCGCCGAATTCCTGGGCGAGATCGGCCATCAGCCGGCCGATGCGGAGATCGCCGCGGGTGCGCGCGATCTCGAATCTCAGAAGCTCGGGCAGCGTGAAATGGTGGAAGAGCGCGACGATGTCGGCGAAGGCTTCGTGGAAGGCGAGAACGTCGAGGTTGCTCGGTTCCTGATAGCGCCGGTGCAACCCGTCGAGCAGCGCGTGGGTGGTTTCGTGGGCGACGATGTCATGCGACAGGCAGGTGAAGACCATCCCGCCATATTTGCTGCCGCCGCCGTCGCTGGCCCGCATCGCCGGGAAGTAGCCGAACAGCAGCGCGATCTTTGCCGGGCTGTAATAGGCGTTGGCCTGGCGAAGCGCATGCGGGTAGATGCGGAGCCGCGGCACGTAGCGGGACGATCCGCGAACCGCTCCTTCTCCCATCGGGCGTTCGGCGAAGAGCGCGCGCCGGCCGAGCGCATCCTCGAAGGTCTCGATCACCCGCATCGCCACGGCATAGACCATCTGCTGGTGGAATTGCGGGTTGCCCTCCGAAGGCGGCAGGCCGCCCTCGGCGAGCAAGATCGGATCGTTGAGATCGACCGGGTCGTAGGCGCAGTTGCTCGCCGGATCGACATCGACCACCTCGACATACTCGCCGACCGGGCCGGGCATCAGCAGGTTGTCATTGGCCGGGCCGGCCTCCCAGGGGACGTCGGTCACCGTCTTGTTGATGAAGGCGGTCTCGAGCCGCGTGCTCGACCCCGGATCGATTGCGAAGATCTGAAGGCGGCGGCGGGCCGGCGGCCGGCGGCGGGCGCGGCGCGGTATGTCCGAGCCGGTGTAGAACTTCTGGCCCTTGGTGACTCCAGGCGGCGCCGGGGCCGGCGGCGGCTCCGGCGGCGGCCTGCCTTCGCCACGGCCGAGGCTCGCCTCAAGATACCGGCGAAGCGTCGTCGAGACCGGCGTCTCGTCGAGGATCGCCTCGAAGAAAGCGACGCCGCTGCGCTTCGGTGATCAGGCCGGGATCGACGTCGGGGTCAGGCACGGCTTCCCGCGCGCCCTTCGATCTTTGCGCCAACTGGGAGATCTCGGTCTGGATCAGGGCGAGGGAAGGATCCTCGGCCAGCGCCGGTCCGCCAAGCCCGTCGAGGAAGCTCAACAAGGTGCGGTCTCGCGGGGTCGGCTGCGCCGCCTTCACCGGCGCGACGCCGAGCGCCGCATTCGCCTGGACGATGCCCTCGCCGAAGAATTCGTCGGGGCCGGCGCCATGGCCTTTGGCGGATTGGAACAGCGCCTTCCGTGCCGCCTCGACGCGCTGCCACGGCTCCCAGCCATTCATGGCGTTCTTGTTCTTGCGAAGCCACAGGGCTGCGGCGGCGGCGATCTGCGGGGTTGCCGATGAGGTTCCGGCGCCGTCGAGGTCGACAACGTCGGTACAGCCGATGCGGAGCCAGGGGATGTTCGGCGTATAGGCGGCCATCGCCGTCTTCATCGCGCTCGCCGGACCGTAGTTCCCCTGCATGATGTTGATCGGCAGGTGAAAATAAGGACGCCCGTCCGCCATGATGCCGCAGGCGGCAATCACCCGGTTGAAGCGCGCCGGCCAGACGATCCCGCTGACCGGAAAGCCGCCGAAATTGTTGCCGGCAGCGCAGACGATGACGATGCCGGCGTCATAAGCGGAATTGACCGCATCCGCCCATGCCAACGAAGGCAGGCCGCCGAGGCTCATCGAGACGACGTCGGCCCCGATCTGACGCGCATAGCCGAAACCCTTGGCGACCGTGCTCGTCCAGAGCTGGATCACGGAATTGGCAATCCGCACCGGCACGACTTTGGCCTCCGGCGCGCCGCCGAGCTCTAGGTGCGGAAGCGGTCCGAAAGCGGCGACCTGCATGCCGAACATGTCGCCGCCGACCAGAATGCCGGCGGTGCCGGTGCCGTGGCCGTATTGCTTGAGGAATGCGCCGGGAGGCGTGTGATCCGACGCATCGTTTGGGTTCTCGCCATTGACGAAACTGCGCTGGCGGCTGGTGTCGAGCCGTCCGGCGAGGCCCCGCTGGTTCGGATCATAGCCGGTATCGAGGTGGGCGATGGTGATCTCGGTGCCGGCGCCGGTGTTGTCGCGCGCCTCGCCTAGCTCGGAGAAGCCGGGACCAAGATGCCAGGCGAAGCTAGCGCCTTTCGCGAGAGGCGCGGGGTCCTGGTTGTCGGGCGTGCAGGCTGCGGCAGCGGCCGCCGCTGCGAACGGTGTGGCGGGCGGCGGCTCGATCCAGTCCTGCGCGATGTCGGGCTCGGCCGCGACGATTTTCGCGCCGGGCGCGAAGTCGACCCCTTGCGCAAGAAGCTGGTACGCGGCGTCCCAATCGGAATCCTCGGCACCTAACC
This sequence comes from uncultured Alphaproteobacteria bacterium, assembly GCA_963792845.1. Lineage (GTDB taxonomy): Bacteria > Pseudomonadota > Alphaproteobacteria > Rhizobiales > Kaistiaceae > Bauldia. The sequence goes on along the minus strand of CAWBXW010000013.1, from coordinate 50,391 downwards.
CGAGGGCTTCGCCGGCCGGATATTCGATGCTGAACCAGCTCGCCGCGGCAGGCCCGGCAACACCCATTCCGGCTGCGGAAGCCGCCGGCGGCACGTCGAAAAGGTGCTCGACGATTACGCCCGGCGGAGCAGCCGCAAACGGCGCGGCCGCCACAATCGGCGCGCCCGCTCCCGATACCTTGACGAGAAGTCGCCGTGATCTCTGCAATGGCCGCACCGCGGCCCCGCGGCATTGGCCTCGGCCGCGCGAGCCAGAACCAAGCTTATTCTACCGATGGACAGCGCGCAATGGTTGTTGCCGACCGACATCCGACGGACACCGGCGATTGAGTCCGCCTGCGGGGAATGTCGGCGTGGCTCGCGGGGTGGCTCGCAAAGGTGCGGCACGCGGCCTGCTCTCGCGGCGCTACTTGACGCGGGAAGCTATTCAGCCGCTTGCTTCCGCGCCAGCATCTCTCAACGGAGGCCGGAAAATGAGCCCTGCCACCTGGCTTGCGTTTGCCGCGGCCTCGATCGTCCTTCTCCTCTTACCGGGACCCACTGTGCTCCTCGTCGTGAGCTATGCGCTCACCCAGGGGAAGCGCGTCGCGGTCGCGACGGCCGCCGGCGTGGCGCTCGGCGACTTTACCGCCATGACGCTCTCGCTCGCCGGACTCGGCACGCTGCTCGCCGCCTCCGCGACCCTGTTCACGGCGCTGAAATGGATCGGCGCCGTCTACCTCGTCTATCTCGGCATCCGGCTCTGGCGCTCCAAGCCGGAGCTCCCGGACGTTGCGGCCGAGCCGGCCGCGCGCCCACACGGCATCTTCGCCCACGCTTTCGTGGTCACCGCGCTCAACCCGAAAAGCATCGCCTTCTTCATCGCCTTCGTTCCGCAGTTCGTCGACAATCATTCGTCGATATTGCCGCAGCTCGTCATCATGGAAGCGACCTTCGTCGGGCTCGCGACACTGAACGCGCTTGCCTACGCGCTTGCCGCCGACCAGCTCCGCCTCCGCATCCGCCGGCCCGGAGTGCTCAAATGGCTGAACCGGGCCGGCGCCGGCTGTCTGGTCGGCATGGGCGCCGCGACCGCCGCGCTTGGGCGGAGTTGAGGAACGCGTTCAACGCGGAGGGAATAAGCCCAGAGAAACAAAGGCGTGACGGCCTGCTCTGGTTGAGTTTTGAAATCGGCGCAAGGCGTTACGAGTTGTCCATGAAGAATTCGGAAGCGGTTGAGTTGAGTTGGCTAAATCGGCGTGGTGAAGTGTTGGATTTTGCAGGAAAGCGGGTCGATGGGGCCCGCTTTCTTGCGTTTTGGGATTCCGGTTTTTGGCGATTTGTGATTTGATTCCTCGGCGCCGGGTGGTTCGGATTTGGGGGGGCGGATGGCAAGACCGAGAGACAATCGCCAAAGGGACCTGTTGCGGCCTTCGCTGGATCAGATCATCAACCTGCAACACCCGCTGGTGCGGCTTGCCGACAAGATCGACTGGGAGTTTCTCGATCGCCGCTTCGCCTCGGTGTGCGCGACTGGCCCCGGCCAGCCGGGTCTGCCGACGCGGCTGGTGTCCGGCCTCCTCATCCTCAAGCATGCCGAGAACCTCTCCGACGAGGTGCTGTGCGCGCGCTGGGTGGAGAACCCCTACTACCAATACTTCTGCGGCGAGCTGAGCTTCTGCCACGAGCTGCCCTTCGAGCGCAGCTCGCTGACTCGTCGGCGCCAGCGGCTTGGTGAAGACCAGTTGATTGCTCTGATCCAGGAGAGCTTGTCGGTGGCCCACAAGACCGGCGCCATCGCGACCAGGGACCTCGAGCGGGTGGCGGTGGATACGACGGTGCAGCCGAAAGCGATCGCCCACCCCACCGATGCCCGGCTGGCGCATCGGGCGCTGGTCAAGCTGGTCGCGCTTGCCAGGCGAGAGGGCGTCAGGCTGCGGCAGAGTTATCTCAGGGTCGCCAAGCGCGCCGCCATCATGGTCGGGCGCTACAGCCATGCCCATCAGTACAAGCGCGCCGGCAAGGCGCTGAGGTTCCTGCGCACCCGGCTCGGCCGGGTGATCCGCGACATCCATCGCAAGATCAAGGGCCATCCCGAACTCACGGCGCGCTTCGCCCCACTCCTCGATCTGGCGATCAAGGTCCGCCACCAGGACCATCGCCGGCGCGGCCAGAAGGTCTATTCCCTGCACGCGCCGGAGGTCGAATGCATCGGCAAGGGCAAGGCGCGAGCCCCCTACGAGTTTGGCTGCAAGGTGTCGATCGCAACACCGGTGACGATGCCAAAGGGCGGCCAGTTCGTGCTTCACGCCAAGGCGCTGCACGGCAATCCCTTCGACGGCCACACCCTCGGACCGGTGGTCAAGGATCTGGAGCAGGTGACCGGCGTGGAAACCCGCCGCATCCACGTCGACAAGGGCTACCGCGGTCACAATCACCCGGAGAAGTTCCGGGTCTGGATCTCCGGTCAGGCCCGCCGGGTCACCGCCGTCATCAAACGCGAGATGAAACGCCGCGCCGCCGTCGAGCCGGTGATCGGCCACCTCAAGGCCGAGCACCGCATGGGCCGCAATTACCTCAAGGGTCGCGACGGCGACCGCAGCAACGCCGTCCTCGCCGCCGCCGGCTACAACTTCCACCTGCTCCTGCGATGGTTCGCAGAGCTCTTATGCGCCTTATTCCAACTCGCCGCTCTCCAGCGCCTGCTGGCCATTCTTCACCTAATCCCAGCGTCACTCGCATTCTTCACGGACGACGTTACGACTGGTCGCGACGGCGAGGGAGGCATCAGATGCGCGGACGCGAAACAACGGGTCGTAATCCGCCAAATGTCTTTTCTCCTGTAGGTCAACAACGGCGGTGGCGACCGCTATCAAGTTGGGTCCAAAGCCATTTGCCGGCGCATACCGAACATATTTTGCAGGGAGCCTGGGCTTTGTGATGTCCTCGCAGAGGGCCCGCAGCGACCTGTGATTGATATTGCGATAAACCAGTCCATATTGCGGGGTCTGCCGACCCGCTATGCCGACGAAGTCATCGGCGGCCATCGTCGCAATCGCGTGGAATAGAGCGTAGTACGCGTTTGAGATCGCGCGTCGCAGGTCCGCTTGCCGTGGTGCTCCACCAACCGGTGGCGCTATGAGTTGATCAGCCTGGTCGAGAAGATGATCGGGATTAAGGACCGGCATCCTGGGCCAGCTCTGCCTCTGTTGCGTATTCGACTATCGGGGTGCGGCTATCATTCATTTCATGCAATCGTTCTTGTACTCGCACCAACGCATTGAGTGCGGCGCCATTTTGGAGCGTTTTGGTCGCCCCAGGTCTAATCACGACAGTGATCTTTAGGGCGTCTCGTCCTTGTGAGTTTGTTGTGGGAGCAAACGTCGCGCGAACTACATTCTCGCGGCCTAATTCAGCAATAAGCGCTTGCTCGATTAGCCGGCCGGACGCTTCTTGGGGCTTGACACGCGACCTGTAGAATCCGGGTTTAAACTTGGACAGGGGACTTTCACCCGCCCTAATCTCCACAAGGATGTGCTTAAAGCCTGCATAGCGGTCTCGAATCGGTCCACCAAACCTGGGAGTGCTCGCCGGTATCCCGACAAAGTCCTGGGGGCGCAACTCAAATAAGGAGACGGCTTCGGAAACCGGAATATCAGCCCAGGGGCCGCCGATAGTCGGCTCAGGGCCTTCAAACACCGGCCAAATCTTGGCCATTTTGGCTCCTTTCAGAATATGCACAGGCTAGCATGACGATGCCTTTGAGGCTATCGGCGGTGATAGTGCCGACAGATGGGCCTTCTCATCCCCCGGACGCCCGTTCCGTTGTTCCCCGTTGTATGTATAGCATCGTCGCGCGCATACCACCGGTCCAGATATGCCGATCGCCTGCCTCCCTTGGTATGCGCTTGCCGAGATGGCGCCGGCCCAGGATGCGCTGTGGGCGGTGATCCGCCGGCATCTGATGCGGCAGGGCGTCGAAGATGTGCCGCTCCAATTGTCTCGGGACGTGCCGATACCCGGCGTGTTCTGCGAGCCCGATCTCCTCCTCGGCCAATGCTGCGGTTACGACATCGTCTACGGTTTCGCCGACACGCTGCGGCTCGTTGCAACGCCGCGCTACCGCGCGCCGGGCTGCGAGAGGACCGGCTACCGGAGCTTCGTTCTGGTGCGTGGCGACCATCCTGCCACCGGCCTCGACGACCTTCGCGGCGCAATCTGCGCCGTCAACAGCTTCAACTCGCATTCCGGGGCGAACGCGCTTCGGGCGCTCGTCGCGCCGTTGAGCCGGGGCGGACGCTTCTTCGGCGCGGTCAAGGTCACTGGCGCGCATCTCCGAAGTCTCGCGCTCCTCGATGCCGGCGAAGCCGACGTGATGGCGATCGACTGCGTCCTCCATGCCCTGCTCGCGAAGCATCGTCCGCTGGCGCTGGCCGGAACCCGCGTCCTCGCGGCGTCGGAGCTCGCGCCGGCGCCGCCCTTCGTCACCTCCGCGTCGACCGCGCCGGATCGCGCCGGCCGGCTCGGCGCCGCGCTCCGGTCAGCCTTCGCCGATCCCGACTCGGCGGAGGCGCGCGCCGCGCTCCTTCTCGACGGCGCCGAGGTTCTGCCGATCCAAAGCTATGCCCGAATCGTCGAAGTCGAGGGCTTCGCGCTGGCGCGGGGCTATTTCGAGCTCCATGCCACATCCCCGATTGCCGGGAAGGGGTGACGCGGCCACAAATATCCGGCAGGGTTCCTTCGGAGGGGCCGCGAAAACGTCCGGAGACCGACCGCAGTGAAATTCGCCATTGCAATCGCCGGGATGGCGGCCGCGATCCTTGGCCTGACCGGCTTCGGGGAGGCGGCGGGCTATCGCCTCGCCCCATGGAAGGATGACCTTTTCAAATATCCCGGCATCCTGTCGACCGCCGACAACGGCGACTACATCAAGGTCGACTATGTCGAGAGTCGCGACCTCTACCAGCGGGACGTCGTCCCGGAGAAGAAGACCAAGCCGGAATATGTCTCGCTCGACGTGAAGTCCGTCGAACGCGACCTGGTGGCGAGCGCGGGCGGCGTCAGCGTCAAATACATCGCCACCGGCAAGGTCGATGGCGGCGCCAAGGCGGTGGTGCTCTATGTCCATGGCCGCAATGGCAACCGCGGCCAGGGCGCCAATGACTGGATGTTCGGCGGCAACTTCAACCGCATCAAGAACCTGATGGTGCGGAACGGCGGCGTCTATCTTTCGGGCGAATTCCCCAACCTCAACAGCCACGGCGTGGCGCAGGCCAAGGTGCTGATCGACAAATACGCCGCGAACTCGCCGGGCGCCCCGATCTTCGTCGCCTGCGGCTCGCTCGGCGGACGCATCTGCTGGGGGCTCGCCGAGGATCCGGAAGCCGCCGCGCATATCAGCGGGCTCCTGCTGCTCGGCTCGACCAGCGACGACGATTTCTTCAAGAGCGCCGCGTTCAAGGGCAAGAGTTTCCCGATCTATCTCGGCCATGGCACCCATGACATCATCATCGACTGGAAGTCGACCGAGGCGTTCTATGAGCGGCTCCGGCAGCTTTCGCCCGACTACCCGATCAAGCTCGCGATTTTCAACACCGGCTCGCACGGCACGCCGATCCGCATGACGGACTGGCGCCTCACGCTCAACTGGATGCTTTCGGTCGACGGCGACTGACCCCGCCCTGTTCCCGATGCTCCATCCCGATCCGCCCTCGGCGCTCGGTAATGCGCCGCCGCCCTATGCGGCGACGCTCGCCTTGCCCGGTGCGCCGCCGGCACGCGAGGGCCGGCTGGTCGAGATCGGGGAACGGATTGCGGTCGACCTTGGAGCCCGGCGAAAGATCCTCGTCCCGAAGCTCGATTTCATCGGCGACTGGGTGCTTGCGACGCCGTTCCTCGCCGGCCTCCGGCACTCCGCGCCGCAAGCCGAGATCACCGTTGTCGTCCTCGACCGTGTCTACGATCTCGCCGCCCCCTGCCGGTTCGCCGATCGGGTCATCTCGGTGGGTGCCGCCTCGCATGGACCGGTGCGGTTCGCCGCCGGCGATGCCGAGATGCTCTCCGCCTTCGTCGCCGACATGGAGAAGGGCGTCTTCGACCTCGCGCTGGCGCCGCGCTGGGACAGCGACTTCAACGGCGCGCTCCGCCTTGCCGGCTTGAGCGGCGCGGAGACCGTCGTCGCCTTCTCGGAAGGCTGCACGGCGCGGAAGCAGGTCGACAATCGCGGCGACGACCGGTTCTGCACCGCTGCGCTCCTCGACCTTCGCGACTGTCACGAGGTCGAGCACAATCTGGGTCTGCTCGCGGCGATCGGCGGAACGGGCGAAGCATGCTTGAGCCTCGACCTCACCGAAGCGGACCGGCACGCCGCCGCAATGTTCCGGAGCGGGAACTTCGGCGATTCGACCCGCCCGATGCTTGCGCTGGCGCCCTTCGCCGCCGGACGCCGGCAATGGCCGCTTGAACGAAGCGTCGCGCTCGCCCGCCGCCTCGCCACGGACTTCGGCATGGACATTGCCGTCATCGGCAGCTCCGAGAGTGCCGCCGATGCGGCGAGGGTCGCGGCTCAGGCCCGATCCGAGAACGGCCATGCGGTCTCTGCCGCAGGTCGGCTCGGGCTCCGCGAGAGCGCGGCGCTGATCGGCAGTGCCTCTTTGCTCATCGGCATGGACAGCGGTCCCGGCCACATTGCCGCGGCGCTTGGCATCCCGGTCGCGACGCTCTTCAGCAATCCGGCCGGTGCTTCGCAACGCCACGTGTCGGCGCCCGAACGGTTCCGGCCGTGGGCGCCGCCGGAGCGCCTCCACATCATCCGGCCGCCGCGCCACGCCGCGCCGTGCACCGACGGCTGCGACGACGACCATCCGCACTGCATCCTCGGCATCGAGGTGGATGACGTCTATCCTCGGCTTGCCGAATTCGCGGTGCCGTCCAGCGGTTGAAGCCTCTCATCGGAGCACGATTTCACGCCTGAAGAGGGGCAGGCAACACCGTAGGATCGGGCCAGATCGGACTATGAGGTGGACACCAGAAAGCTGCCGATGTCATCACTACCCTCATTGATGTCAACGCTGAGGCCGCGCCACGGCTTCTCGGGTAGGTCGGTGACTATTTGGGCCAAGCTCCATCGTTTGCTTGCGTAGAATTCTATCGATCCCTCGAATGACCAGGACGCCTGTGCCAACCAAGTGTGAGAACAAATACGATCGTCGAGGAGGGTCTTGCAGACAATGCCGTCACCATAGACGCCAGCGGTATAGTCCTTCCCGAGCGCGTCGATCACACCTGCGAAATACTCTTTGATCGCCGGTAGGTCGGATTTCTTGTACCCGTGGGGTAGGCCCTCAACGGCAAAATAGATAACCCCGCCCTCCGGTTGACCGATGATACCGGCTTGCTTCTTGGCAGTGTTGCCATCGCTTCGTCCCTTCTCCGCAGTAAGACTGAACTTGTCCGCGGCGCCTACATCTTCATACACCGTAAAAATCTTGATACCTTTCGAAGACAGCGCCTGCGCCTCCGGCTTTTTTATCACCTTGCTTCCGTTGGAGGTCGCGTAGTAGCGACCGACGACCTCGACACCTCGATTCACGAGAAAAGAAGTGACCTTGGTGCAATTCGTGTTTGTATCGATAATCATATCCATCTCCCCAAGTGTAGCGACCTGAGGATGTTACGCTGAAAGGTGTGCAGCGAAAAGGCGATTGAGGTGGGTGTCCAGCGAAAAGACGGGTGGCGCTCAACAAGTTTGCTCCGCGGTGTCGACGAAAACTGGTTTGGATGGAGCGCCTCGAGGCTGGATCGCGAGGACCGTGAGTTGGGCCTTGTCGATGCGAACGCCGCTATCCCTTCCGTGCCGCCTCCCACCGGTAGATCCAGTCGTTCCGGCGGAGGATCAGGTCCGGCCCGGCGACACGGAGAATGAAATCGCGGATCGCGGCAAGAGCGCCGGCGAAGTGATATTGACCGCCGGTGCGCCGTGCGGCCCTCCAGACCCTGGCCACCCTCGGCCTCCGTTCCGCGGCATAAGCGGCGAAGGCCGCCGGCACATCCGCCGAAACGCCGGCAAGGCAGCGGCCGAGCACGGCCGCATCCTCAATCGCCATCGCAGCACCCTGCGCGAGGAACGGCGCCATGGCATGCGCGGCGTCGCCGAGGAGAGCCGTCCTTCCATCGACCCAGGGCCCGGAGGGATCGACCGTGGCGATGGAGAATTTCCGCCAGGGCATCGGTGCGCTGACGATGGCCCGGACGTCGGAACTCCAGCCGTTGAAGCGCTCCGCCAGGGAGCGGAAGTTGGCCGGCGCCGCCCACCCGGGCTTGTCGAACGCCTCCTCGACGATCGCTACGACATTGATCGCCGAGCCCCTGGCGATCGGATAGTGGACGAGGTGCGCGTTCCGGCCGAGCCAGAGCCCGATCCGGTCGACCGCGAGGCTCGTCGGGGCATTGTCGAGCGGGATCACCGTCCGCCATGCGGTTCGCCCCGTCGGGCGCCCCTCCCGGGCTCCCGCGATCCTGCTCCGGGTCGCAGACCAGACACCGTCGGCGCCGACGATCCCGGCCGCCTTGAGCACCTCGTTCCCCTCCTTTCGCTTCGTCCGCACGAAGAGCGCGTCGTCTCGCGCAAGCACATCGCCGAGGGTGGCGCCGAGGATCAGCTTGATGTCGGGATGCCGGCGGACCGCCGCGGCGAGGATGCCCTGGAGATCGGAGCGGTGAATGACCCGATAGGGGAAGCCATAGCGGGCCGTGAAGCTCGCGACCGGGATCGATACGATCTTTGCCGCGGTTATCCCGTTCCGGACGTCGATCGAGACCGGCTCGAGCGCCGCCATGGCGATCGCCTGGTCGAGACCGAGCGTTGCCAGCACACGGCCGGCGTTCGGCGACAACTGGATGCCCGCCCCGATTTCGAGGAGTTCAGCGGAGCGTTCGACGATCACCGCGCGGAAGCCCGCTTCGGCGGTGGCGAGCGCGGCGGTCAGTCCGCCGATCCCGGCGCCTGCGATAATGATGGTCTGCCTCTCGCCCATGGCCGAGGCAGGCGGCCCTCAGGCCGCGGCGGGCTCGCGGTAGAGATGCCCCGGCGGGTCGGTTTCCGCGGCGCCGAGGTCGCGGAGATAGCGATAAAGGGTCGAGCAATATGGGCAGACGATCTCATTGTCGTCGCCCATGTCGAGGAAGACATGCGGGTGGTCGAAGGGCGGCGTCGCTCCGACGCACATGAACTCCTTCACCCCGATCGTGATGGCCGGGACGCCGGTGTCGTTCTGGAAGTGCGGAATGACGTGGTCTGCCATGTCGATCCCTGTTGAGGCCGCGCGACCGGCAGAATAACCGCGCCGCCGGGGTTCCGTCGAGCCGAGCCGGCGGCTAGGCTCCGCCTATGGCCGTCCGGCATTTCTCTTCGAACGGTGTCGATATCGCATTCCTCGACGGCGGGGAAGGCGAGCCGATCCTGCTCATCCACGGTTTCGCCTCGAACCACGTCGTCAATTGGGGCGCGACCGGCTGGATCGACACGCTGAAGCGGGCCGGCCGGCGGGTGATCGCCATGGACGTGCGCGGCCACGGCAAGAGCGCCAAGCTCTACGATCCCGAAGCCTATCGGCTCGACGTGATGGCGGAGGACGCCGCCAACCTCCTCGACCATCTCGGCTCGCCCGCGCCGACGTCATGGGCTACTCGATGGGCGCGCGGATCACCGTGGCCCTGGCTGCTCGCCCACCAGGACAAGGTCCGCTCGCTGATCCTCGGCGGCATGGGCTACGCCATGGTCGAGGGCATGCGCGGCGAGGACGATATCGTCGCGGCGCTCGAGGCCCCGAGCCTCGACGCCGTGGCGGGCGAGCCCGGCCGCGCCTACCGCAAATTCGCCGAGCAGACCGGCAGCGACGTTCGTGGCGCTGGCCGCCTGCATGCGGCGGGCGCGACAGACCTTCACGCCCGAGAGCTCGCCACGATCCATGTTCCGGTGCTGATCGCGGTCGGCGAGAAGGACCGGGTCGCCGGTTCGGCCGAGGACCTCGCCCGGCTGATCCCGGGCGCCGAGGTTCCTGATCATTCCCAGGCGCGACCACATGCTCGCGACCGGCGACCATCACTTCAAGAAGGCGGTGCTCGATTTCCTCGCGCGGCGTCCGTGACCGCCGCGCCACCGCAGTTCAGGCGGCGGTGAGCGCTGGCTAACGCGGCCCACGAAGCCGTCCGGGCGACGAAATATTACGCTTCATGCGCACGCCGCAGAGCGCCCCCATCGTGGCAAAAATCGCAGTCTCGGATTTCGGTGCCAGAACAAAACGAGGCGACGCGTCGGCCTGAAGCAGCCGGGGCGCTTGAGAACGGCGGCGGGAAACCTAACTCATGGCGTGAACGGCCGGCCAACGGGCGGCTTGGGCGGCGATGGCCGGCCATGGTAGTGTCCCGCCGCCTTCAAAGGCGGGAGGAGAGAGCGTCGATGTCGCGGAAGAGTTCACATGTCGGGGCGCTGGAAAGCGTCGATCCGGTCTGGTTCGGCGGTACAGAGCGATGCACGCCAGATCGTCCAGTCCGAGCCGGCGATGGCGAGCTTCGTCTATGCGACCGTGCTCAACCACGACCGGCTCGAGGACGCGATCGTCCACCGCATCGCCCAGCGGCTCGACAACCATGTCGTGAACGCCGAGTTGATCCGCTGCGAGCTTCGAGGATGCGCTCGCCGACGAGCCGTCGATCGGCGAGGCGATGCGGGTCGACCTTGCCGCGGTCTTCGACCGCGACCCGGCATGCCACCGCTACATCGAGCCGGTCCTCTATTTCAAGGGCTTCCACGCCATCGAGACGCATCGGCTGGCGCATTGGCTGTGGCATCAGGGCCGTCGCGATTTCGCCTACTATCTGCAAAGCCGCTCGTCGGAGGTCTTCCAGACCGACATCAATCCGGCGGTGCCGATCGGCAAGGGCATCTTCCTCGATCATGCGACCGGGCTGGTCGTCGGCGAGACCGCGGTCATCGAGGACGATGTCTCGATTCTCCAGGACGTGACGCTCGGCGGAACCGGCAAGGAGGACGGCGACCGCCATCCCAAGATCAGCCATGGCGTGCTGATCGGCGCCGGGCGCGAAGATCCTCGGCAATATCGAGGTCGGCCGCTGCTCGAAGGTCGCGGCCGGCTCGGTCGTGCTGAAGCCGGTCCCGCCCAATTCCACCGTCGCCGGCGTTCCGGCGCGAGTGATCGGCGAGGCCGGCTGCAAGGAGCCGGCCCGGTCGATGGACCAGATGGTCGGCGGATTCCACGGCGGCGGGCTAGGGATCGTCCGGAGCGCAGGCGGACAACGATCAAGAACGAAGCCGAAGGCGTGGCGCCCACGGTGCCGCGCCGCGGCTCATACAGGAAAGGCGACAAGGTGAACCGTCAGGAAATCGAGAAGCTGCAAAAATTCTTCCGGATGCGCTTCAACATGCCCGTCGATCAACGTCAAGCCGCGGATGCAGAAGGTCGATTCGGCCGAGGTCTATATCGGCGACGAGTTCATCGGCGTGATCTTCCGCGACGACGAGGACGGCGACCTCTCCTACAATTTCACCATGGCGATCCTCGACATCGACCTGGAGTAGGCCGGGTCAGGCGCTTGCGGAAGAACTGGCGACCAGCCGCCGCAGGCGGTCGTCCATCGTCCGCCAGTCGCCCAGATATGCATGGTTGAAGCGGTAGAGCATGGCAGCCCCTGGCCGATATTGACCTCCCGGATGCAGGTCGCGGCGATTTCATCTGTTGTCCTCCGCGAGGCAGCGCACGACATAGGGTTCGGCGGCGCGCGGCTCGAAGTAGATCGATCTCGCCGCGGTAGCCGGAATCCGGCTGACAGGGCGCGGCCGACTAGGCCGGGGCCGGCCATTGCCGGGCCGGTGAAGTAGCGGCTGTAGATGCCGTCGAGCCGGGCCGTCGAATCGAGCGGCGTCTCGCGCCCGGTAATCGTCACGTAGATCAGCGGCGCGCTCGGCGAGGCATCGCGGAAACTCGGCTGCCCGTTCCTCGCTGAAGCCGTCGAGGCTCGGCCAGAGGAGGAGGAGGTCGAGGCTGTCGACCGGGCCGCCGCGCCGGTCGATCGGAGAGCGGATCAGGTTGGCCGGGACGACCAGGGATTCCCCGCTGACCTCGAGTGCGATCGGGGAGGGCTTGCCGTCGAGGCCCTTGAGCGCGATCCGGTCGTGGTAGTCCGTGATCGCGGTATCGACGGCGTAGGCTGCGGCGAGGAGCGCAAGCACCGCAAGGGCGCCCAACAGGTACGGACGCAACCGCCGCGCCGGCGCGGGCGAGACGCCTCCTGTTCGGGGTGCCGCTGTCGCTATTCGGACCGCCAATTCCCGACCCGTCCCTTAACGGAACAGTAACCTTGAACGGCGCGACCCGGCCTTGGCCAAAACCTCAATGATTCCGCCCTCTTCCTAACGAATCGAAAGCATTCGGGACGGTACGCCGCTTGCAACCTCCATATCAACGAGTCGGGCTTCGTCCCTGATTGAAACATGGGATTGGACGATAATGAGCGATCCACTCATCCTCTTTTATGCGGCCGCGGTCGGCTTCGTGGCGGCCGGTCTCGCCGCCGGCCTCTACCGGATGGTGACCTCGGAGCCGGTGCGCTTCGGGCCGGCCGGGCTTCGTCGCTTCCGGGCTGGGCGTTGGCGCTCATGCTTGGCACGGTCGCCGGCCCGGCGATCATCGTGCGCCACGTCCCTGGCGAGTGCGCGGACCGGCAGATTCCGTCGAGCTGTGGCCGTGCCGGCGTCATCATCGCCGGTGTTTGGAGCTGCTGCCCTCGGCATTGCCCTCCTTGAAGTCTCCTCGGCGGTGAGGGACAGTCTCGCCTGAGACGAACTCTCAGCGAGAGACTTCGCATGCCATTATACGGCTCGACGGCGTCGCGCCGGAACTGCCGGCGGCCGGTGACTACTGGGTTGCGCCCGACGCCGTCGGTGATCGGCGGCGTGAAGCTCGGCGCGCGGGCCGGCATCTGGTTCGGCGCGGTTCTGCGCGGCGACCAGGAGCCGATCGTCATCGGCGCCGACACGCAACGTCCAGGAGCACTGCGTCTTCCACACCGATCACGGCTTCCCGCTGACGGTCGGGCGAGGGCTGCACCATCGGCCATCGGGCGATCCTTCATGGCTGCACGGTCGGCGACAACGTGCCTGGTCGGCATGGGCGCGATCGATCCTCAACGGCGCGCGGATCGGGCGACGATTGCACTGATCGGCGCCGGCGCGGTCGTCACCGAAGGCCGGAGATTCCGCCGGGCTCGCTGGTGCTCGGCATGCCGGGCAAGGTCGTCGCGGCCGCTGAGCGCCGACGAGATCGACCGGAACCGCTGGTCGGCCGCGCACTACGTCGCCAACTGGCAGCGGTTCGCGGCGGGGCTCGCCCGGTGGCACGAGGCCTGACAGCCTCGCGTCCCGTCGCTGCAGCTCGCCTATATACTGAGGGACGGTCCGCGCGCGAGGCGCCGGAGTCCTCGGCGCCGCAACCACGGAGTTTCGCGAATGCCGCCCTGAAGTCGACCGGCAGGTCGCACCGGCCTTTCAGCCGAAGCCCAAGGACTACGCCTATCGACCTCGACGCGGCGCTCGCCGCCGTGGTCACGCGTCAAGGCGCACGGTTCCCGACGATGCCTTCACCGCCGGTATTCTCGGCACCGAGCGGTCCGGCAGCGGCGTGCTGATCGACCGCGACGGCCTCGTCCTGACCGATCGGCTATCTCATCACCGAGGCCGAGACCATCTGGCTCGGGCTGAGCGACGGCCGGACCGTTCCCGGCCATGCGCTCGGCTACGACCAGACGACCGGCTTCGGCCTGGTCCAGGCGCTGGCCCGGGTCGACCTGCCGGCGCTGCCAGCTCGGCAAGTCGGCGTCGCTCGATGTCGGGACGCCGGTCGTGGTCGCCGGCGCCGGCGGGCGGGCGCGCTCGGTCGCGGCCGTGCGTGGTCGGCAAGCAGGAATTCGCCGGCTACTGGGAATATCGTCCTCGACGAGGCGATTTTCACCGCGCCGGCCCATCCGTTCTGGGGCGGCGCGGCGCTGATCGGCCCGGCGCGGCGATCTCTGCGGCATCGGCTCGCTCCGCCTCGAGCAGTCCAAGGAGAGCGGCGAGGACGAGCAGCTCAACATGATCGTGCCGATCGACCTCCTGCCGCCGATCCTCGACGACCTGAAGACGATCGGCCGGCCGAACCGCCCGCCGCGGCCCTGGCTCGGCCTCTACGCGGTCGAGGTCGACGACAACGTCGTGGTCGCCGGGCTCGCCGAGCGGCGCACCGGCCGAGCGCGCCGGGCTTGCCACCGGCGACTGATCCTGTCGCGGTCGGCGGCAAGAAGGTCACGGACCTCGCCGGCTTCTTCCGCGGCATCTGGGCGCTGGGCGAGGCCGGCGTCGAGGTGCCGCTCACCGTCTACCACGAGGCGAGGTCGGTCGAGGTCGAGTGTCGTCTCGACCGACCGGAACAGCCTCCTCAAGGCGCCGAGCCTGCACTGATCGAGAGCCCAGAAACAAGTGAGCCGGCCCCGGGGCGGGGGCCGGCTCGATGGACCTGATCTTGGGGACGGGGGGTGGGACGCGACCAGGCCCAAACCTTGAAACTCTCCGGTCAGCGCAGGCTTCCGACCGCGGCGTCCGGCGGGTGCACGACCATCCTCGATCGCCACCCACTCGCCGCTGTCGTATTCGGACTGGCGCTTGAGGTAGCGATACGGCGTCTCGCTCCACAGCGTTATGTGGGGATCGAGATTGTCGAGGACCAGATCGCCGCGGTCGGTCGGTCACGGTCAAAACTGCGTGACCGTCGCCATTGGTCTGGCGGACGACCGTGATCAGCAGCGCCGCCGACCGGCCAGCCCTTGTCGATGAGCATCCGCCGCTTGAGGAGAACGAAGTCCTCGCAGTCGCCGGCCGTGGTCGGGTAGGCCCAGACCTCCGGCTTGCCGAACAGCTCCTGGTCGGTTTCCGGCCGGATGCTGGTGTTGACCGTCTTGTTGACCTCGTTCAGCTCGTTCCAGTGTTCTGGCGTGAGCTTGACCCGCACGCGGCTGTCGCTCTGGACCGCGCATTCCGCCGGATGGACCAGGCAGAAGTCGTGATGGCCGATCGGCTGGGCGGTCCGGCCGTTGACCGCCATGAACGCCGTCGAGCTCGTCTCGGTAGCCAGCGCGGCATACCGGCTCCCGCAAGTATTGATAGTGACAATACTGCCGTTCTTACGCCACTGAACGTACGCATAATCGCTCTCCCCATCCCGAAAGCGACTATGACACAGACGATTTTATTCCGGTCTAAGATGGCTGTTACAATTGCGGGTCAGCGAATACACGTTCCGTAAACCAAATCCCCGCAGCGAACGCCCGAGCGAAATCTGAGCCGGAAAGGGCCCTGCTGCACGGTTCCTACGGCTCGGAGGTGATGCTCCGCTTGCCGCCGTCGACGACGTAGAGATGGCCTGCCGACGCCGACGCCGGCGAACAACGCCGGCGGCGGAATCGGGACGAAGGCGCCATCCTCGTCCCGGCACGGGAGATTCGACGGCTCCGTCCGGCCAGATCAGCTTCGGGTCCCGGTGATCCGCTGGCGAACGATCGGGTCGGTGCCGAACCAGTAAGGACGGCCATGGATGGCGCAGCTCCCGAGGATACGGTCGTGGACCGGGCCGCCGTGGCGGAGCGGGAGAAGCAGGAATTCGCAGCTTCGACGCCCATGCCGCGCGAGGAGGACAAGCTCGGCGTCGATGACGGCGCCGGCCGCGTCCTCCGAAGTCGCGGCGACGAGCGATGCGAAACGGTCTCCCGGTCCTCGTCGGACCAAAGGTCGAGAAAGCCGCAGCCCTTGATCTCGCGCCCGTACAGCGCGCACATCCGGGTCCCGGCAAGGCGGACGATCTGGTTGTCGCGCCCATGCCACTTCGAGGATGAAGGTGTCGGCGAGGACCCGCCGAATGTCGCCCGGCTCGATCTCGTGACGGCGCGGTGCAGCTTCGCCGCCGCGAATGCGGTTCCAATAGGCGTAGAGCTCGCGCGACGTTGCGTGTTTCACGAATCCCCCAAGCGCGGATGGTCGCGAGAGTCAAGCGGCGCCTGCGGGTCTCAAAGCGGCACAGACCGGCTGCTCTATCGCCATCCCACCCGTTCGGACTGCACGGGCCGTGCCAACCGATGAGCGGGACACCGGCATCGGTTCCGACCCCGTGAAAAGCCGCGCAAGCCTGGTCGTCATGGCGAAGTGTGGAGCGGCCGCCAGTTCCGGCCTGCGCGTCCGGGTCGAGATCGCTGGCGGATTCGGCATCCCAAATCGGCTCTGGATGCGACGTCAAGGATTTCACTTCGGGACGGGCGTCCGCAACGGTTCCGAGGGCTCCGGGCGGCTTTTTGTCCGATGGTCTTTATTTAGTCGCCGCTGCCGCTAGTGTCGCCTCGCCATGAACGATATGCGTCTCCCGCGTCCGCCGGACGCCAGCCCGTATTCAATCTTCCGCCGGTCCTCGTGTGGACTCTGGTCGTCCTGTTCGCCGTCCACCTGCTCCGCGAATACGTGCTCGACAGCGAGACCGCGCGACAGGTTGCTCCTGGCGCTCGCCTTCATCCCGATCCGGGTCACCGATTCCGCGGTCGTGCCTCTGCCCGGCGGGGAGGGCGCACGGATCTGGACCTTCGTCGACCTACGCCCTTCTTCACGCCGATTGGGCGCATCTCATCTTCAACACGCTGTGGCTCGCCGCTTTCGGCAGTGCCGTCGCCTGGCGCTTCGGCGCCGGTCCGCTTCCTCGGCTTTCTCGGTCGGGGCGCGCCGCGGGCGCCGCGCTCCATCTCGCGATCCACCCGATCCGACATCGTGCCCCTGGTCGGCGCCTCGGCTGCGATCTCGGCCCATATGGCCGGCGCCGCCGTTTCGCATTCAGCGGGCCGGGGCCGTTCATCGGGTTTCAGGGGCCGGGTGCGGCGGCCTATCGCCGGCCGGCGCCGCCGCTCGTCGATGGCGCTCCGCGATCCGACGCGTCCTGACCTTCCTCGCCGTCTGGTTCGGCACTCAACCTCCTCTTCGGCATTTTCGGCGGCGATGGCGGCCTTACCTCCGGCGCGATCGCCTGGGAGGCCCATATCGGCGGCTTCGTCGCCGGTCTCCTGTTCTTTCCGATCTTCGATCCCGGTCCCGCGCCGCCCGGCTAGTCTTGATCAGGCGTTGCTGCGGTGCAGCTTGTCAATGCCGTCAGCGCCCCTCATCGTAACGCGACGAAGGACGGCGGGCATTTGCGGCGGGCCTATAGTCAGGTCGGTGGACGGCGGTGGTCGGGCGCCCGGATCAGGAGGGCACTCCGATGATCGTTGCCCACATTCTTGCAGTCGAAGGGGCGAGACGTCGCCGACCATAGCGCCGGACAAGGCTGATCTCGGAGGTCGTGGCCGAACTTGCCGCGCGCAAGATCGGCGCCCTGGTCGTCGTCGACCGCGGCCGGCTCGCCGGCATCGTTTCGGAACGCGACATCGTCAAGGCGATCGGCCTCCGCGGGGCCGGCATCCTCGACGACCGGGTCGCCACGATCATGACCCGCGATGTCGTCACCTGCCGCGAGAGCGAGACCATCAACGCAGGTCATGACCCGGATGACGCGCGGCCGCTTCCGCCACCTGCCGGTGGTCGAGGATGGCGATCTGGTCGGCATCGTCTCGATCGGCGACGTGGTCAAGGCGCGGATCGAGCAGGTCGAGCACGAGGCCGACGAACTCCGGACCTATATCGCCACGGCCTGAGCCGCCGCCGCGTCAGGCGACGGCTTGCGACAGTCTCGCGCGATCTCGGCCGTCATCTTCCGCGCCGCTTCGTAGCCGATGTCGATCGACTCGGCGGCGCGGTGGAAGTCGAAATTGCCGATCTTGCCGAATTTCGGCCCGATGGTGGCGTCCGGGCGGATCGCCGGCGAGCCGCGAACGCGCGATGCGGTCCTGGATGATGTTGAACGCTTCCAGCATCATCGGCGAAATCCCCGGAGGTCCGTCGGTCGCCGCCGATCAGCTGGCGGCGCAGAACGCGGCGCGCAGCCGCGCTCCCGGAACACGGGAGGTCGCCTGATCGATGGCGTGCTCGGCGATCGGGTCGGCCGAGTGGTCGTGGACGATGGTGCCGCGGCCGAAAATGTCGCTCTGGAGGTTGACGGCGATGACGACATCGGCGCCGAGGGCGCGCGCAGCCGAGACGGGAACGGGGTTGACCAACGCGCCATCGACCAGCCAGCGGCCGTTGATACGGACCGGCTGGAATATGCCGGGGAGAGCGTAGGACGCGCGCATGGCGTCAACCAGACGGCCACGCGACATCCAGATTTCGTGCCCGGTGCCGAGCTCGGTGGCGACGGCAACGAACGCCGCTTGAGATTTTCGATCCGGATGCCGCGGAGGCGACCGTCGAGCAGCCGCGCCAGGCGGTTGCCGGAGATCAGGCCGCTGCCTGCGAAATTGAGGTCGAGAAGGCCGAATACCTTCCGCCGCGTCAGGCCCCGCGCGAACGTCTCGAGGTTGTCCATCTCGCCGGCGGCGTAGCAGCCGCCGACGACGGCCCCGATCGAGGTGCCGGTGATGATTTCGGGGACGAAGCCGGCCTCGGCGAGGGCGCGCAAGACGCCGAGATGGGCCCAGCCGCGAGCCGCGCCGCCGCCGAGAGCGAGGCCGATCTTCAGGCGTCGAGGCTGGGGCTTGGCGTCAGGGACCGCTGTTCCCGGATCGCGTCGACTGAAAACGCCGTTACCGAACATTTGGCCTGCACCGGATTCCCAACCGCTCCCCCCGAAGCGTTTGCATTCCCGCCAGCATAGGACAGGTTCCGCGAGGATGCAGCAAAACCGATTGCAAACTCTTAATCGCGAGGCTTTGGCGCGACGCGCCGCATGCCGGGATCGAAGCCAGCGCCGGCTTTGCGCCGTCTTCGCCGAGCGCGGTGACGGTTCGGTAGAAGCACGAGCGATAGCCAAGATGACAGGCGACGGCGTCGCCCGCCACCGTCGACCTTGAGAAGAATGGCGTCCTGGTCGCAGTCGACCCGGATCTCGGCGATTCTCAAGCGTGTTGCCGCTCTCCTCGCCCTTCCGCCACAGCTTCCCGCGCGAGCGGCTCAAGAACCAGGCAGAGTCCGCTCTCGATGGTGCGGGCGAGGGCCTCCTCGTTCATATGCGCGACCATCAGCACCTCGCCGGTCGACGCATCGGAGGCGATGGCGACGATCAGGCCGTCGGCGTCGAATTTCGGGGCGAAGCGCCGTCCCGGTCTCGATCGCATCATGGTCGCCGCGCGGCGAAAAGCGGGGAGGGGAGGGAGAGGACACCATCAGGCCGGAAATGACGCATCTGCCCATAGCTGGGCTCTGAGTTGAAGATCCTGTGGCGGAACCCGAAACACCCCGTGGATACACTCGCGGTTCCGCACACAGATCTGGACATGCGTCTTCTCGAAGAAACCGGCCTCGGGGTAGAGCCTCGCTCCCTCGAAGAAAAATGCACGAACGGTGTCGATCGCTGGTAAGCCGCGTTCACGCCTCACCAAGTGGAGATGCTCGATCACGGCACGATCTAAATCGCGTAGCAGCGTATCCGTTCCACCCCGATTCCGAGGCAACGGTTCACCGGCGGCTCCTAGGGTAACCGAAAATGAGCGATGGGCCTCGCGGACCTCATCAGCGCCACCCGAAGTGGACAAATCCAGACATAATCTTAGGTCGATCACGGCACCAATAACGGTTGGCTTCCGGATCGGTGAAGCTTCGCCAAGCCGCACCTTGACCTCCTGCGCGAATTCAATCCCGCGTCGAGGATTGGCCTCCCAGAAATATGCGCCTATCCCGAGCCAGTCGTAGTCGTTCCGACTTTGTACGAACCTTTCGCCGGCGATCAGTCGTTCCGCGACTTCTTCGTCACAGCCATGATAGCCGAGGACGAAAGTCGTGGTTATTCGGTGCATCTAGCGGTAGCGCTTCGCGCGCTTGCCTGACCGAGTAAGAAATCCAGAACCTTTGAGAACTTCGATTGCCTTAGCCTTCGATCCTTCGACTTCTTTGATCAGGGCGGCATTCGCGGCGCGGAACGCCTTCGCGTCGGCTTCATCGATCTGCCCTACGAATTTCCCACTTTGGGAGTCACGCGATACCCAACGATCCTTGACCATGCTCTTTCCAGAACGAGACGAAGTCGCCACTGCAAATTTCCTTCAAAATTCGTTCGACGCGCAGGTTCTCAGCATAGCGTGGTGTTCCGCTGCCGTCACGCGCCCCTCCGCCCCACCATCGCGATGAACCGCTGCTGCTCGGCCGGGTCGTCGCGGAAGACGCCGGTGAACTGGGTGGTGACGGTCGAGGCGCCGTGCTTGTGGGCGCCGCGCAGCGTCATGCACTGATGCTCGGCCTCGATCATCACGGCGATGCCGCGCGGCTTCAGCGTTCTCGTCGATCGCCGCGACCACCTGGCTGGTCAGCCGTTCCTGGGTCTGCAGGCGGCGGGCGAAGACGTCGACGACCCGGGCGAGCTTCGACAGGCCGACCACCTTGTCGCCGGGGTAATAGGCGACGTGCGCCTTGCCGACGAAGGGCACCATGTGGTGCTCGCAATGCGAATAGAAGGGAATGTCGCGGACGACGACGATATCGTCATAGCCGCCGAGGTCCTCGAAGGTCCGCTCCAGCGCCTCCGCCGGCGATTCGCCGTAGCCGGCATAGAAATCCTCGAAGGCGCTGGCGACGCGCCGGGGCGTGTCGCGCAGGCCCTCGCGAGTCGGGATCGTCGCCGGCCCAGGCGATCAGCGTGCGGACCGCCCGCTCGGCCTCGGCGCGGGTCGGGCCGCGCCACCGGCTCGGGCGGCGCGCGGCGTATCCGCCGCCGGCTTTTTGATCAAGGCATCCATGCGACAGTCTCCGGATTTCAAGCTTGCTCGAAGGCGGATATATAGCGAGCCCGGACGGATTGCGAAGCACGGAACCTGTCGCACCAGGCGTTCCTTGGAATGCCGTTCTCAATGAGCCGCCGGTTCGAGGTTCCGATATTCCCCGACCGTGCGGCGGCATTCCCCCGTGGCAACCGCGCGCTCGGGGAGACTATATCTCCCGCCATGCTCGACGACATCTACAACCGCCAGATCCTCGAATTCGCGGGCTCGATCCCGCGGATCGGCCGGCTCGACTCGCCGGATGCGACCGCCACGGCGCATTCGCGCCTCTGCGGCTCGACCGTGACCGTCGACCTCAAGACCGACGGCGACGTGGTCACCGACTTCGCCCATGAAGTGAAGGCCTGCGCGCTCGGCCAGGCGTCGTCCTCGATCATGGCCCGGCATATCGTCGGAGCGAATGCCGACGAACTCCGGGCCGTCCGCGAGACGATGCGGAAGATGCTGAAGGAGAACGGCCCGCCGCCCGAAGGCCGCTTCGCCGACCTCCAGTTCCTCGAGCCGGTTCGCGACTACAAGGCGCGCCATGCCTCGACCATGCTGACCTTCGACGCGGTGGTCGACGCCCTCGACCAGATCGCCGCGAAGCGGCAGGCCGACCTGGCGGCAGCGGACTGATCGAACCGTCCGGCGGCGTGAAGCGTTTCGTCGGCGTCCTTGAGGATGTGAATGGCCACGATCTCGACAGCGGTGGTTCGTTTCGGCATGGCCCTGCTGTGCCTCGGGATGCTTGCCGGCGGCGTCGCGGCCGAAGAGCCGGCCTCGCCGGCCGTACCGCTGGCGAATTGTCCCTTCGACAGCAAGTTTCATCCCTGCCGCAGTCTCGCCCCCCGGCCGACAGAGTTGACCATCGGCCCGCTGACCGACTTCTCAATCGCGAACCTCTCGACCTGGATTCCGATCCCCTCGGGATCAAGAAGAAGCTGCCGCCACCGCCCAATCCTTTCCAGATTCCCGGCGGAGGCGTTTTGCGCCACCGAATCGGGGAATTAGGCTGCGGCGGCCGGCGCCAGCTTTGTGTCGACCGGCGGTTTGCCGTAGCCTCAATCGCTTCTCCCGCGACACATTCGGACGGAACGCAATGGTCGAACATGGACTGAACACCATTCTGAGCCGCCGCTCGGTGGGCGATACAATCGATGCGCTGGTCAGGCTCGCCGAGGCGGCGGGGCTCGACCGTTTTCGTGCGGATCGATCATGCCGCGGGAGCCGCCGAAGTCGGAATGACGCTCAGGCCAACCCAACTTGTGGTCTTCGGACACGCCCACCGCCGGCACGCCCCTGATGCAGGCCAACCAGATGACCGGCCTCGACCTGCCGATGAAGGCGCTCGCCTGGGAAGACGAGGACGGCGAGGTCTGGCTGACCTATCCCGACGTCACCTGGATCGCCGACCGCTACGGGCTCGGTTCCGACGTCGCCACCGCGATACAGGCGATCAGGGCGGGGATGGCAACGGTGGTCGTCAAGGCGGCGGGTCTTTAGGTGGATCGCCAGGTGGATCGCCGGGCGCCGGTCCGGAGGGTCGCGCGGAGTCGCCCCGGCGACCGCAACAAGCCAGGCGAAGCGGAGCGCATCGGCACGGCCGAAGCCGACATGGCGGTATTCCAGATAGTGCTGGCAGAGACGAACCATCTTTGCGACCCTCTTCGCGACCTGCCCCAGCGCTTCAAGAACGCCGCGCCCTTCGAGTTGTTCCACGTGAGGAGGCTTCGTCGGCCAACGTGAACGCGATTTTGCATCCTGCTCGCCCGCCTGCCGCGGCTTCTCGGCATCGGGCTGATCAAGCTCTACCGGCTGCTGCTGTCGCCGCTGATCGGCCGCCAGTGCCGCTATCTGCCGACCTGCTCGGAATATACCGAGGAGGCGATCAGCCGGTACGGCCTGTGGCGCGGGCTTCTGGATCGGGCTGTCGCGCTTCCAGCGCTGCGGCCCGTTCGGCGCCTCGGGCTTCGATCCGGTGCCGGAGACGCTGCCCGGGCGCGCGCGCTGGTACCTGCCCTGGCGCTACGGCCACTGGACCGGCAAGCACATCGACCCGAAGACGCGGCTGGATATCTGAGCCGGCGCCTGCATCACGCCTTTCCGGCCGGCTTCGCCGCCCGACTGAGCCCGCGGACGATCAGCGCCCACATGTCCTCGAACACCGCGTCGAGGCCGGGGTCGCTCCATTCCGCGGCGTAGGAGGGTCGTGGAAGCGGGCGGTCGCATAGAAGATCGCCTTGCCGGTCGCGGCCGGATCGACCGTGGCGAACTCGCCGCGGGCGATGCCGTCGGCGATGATGGCGCTGACCTGGCCGGCCAGCGCCTCGACATGGGCGTGCACCACCTCGCGCGATTCGGCGAAGATGGCGTGGTAGGTGGCGAACAGCTCCGGCTCCACCTTCGCCTTCTGCCGCTTGGTGGCGATCAGCGCGTCGAACCAGCGGCGCAGGCGGTCCGCCGCCGGGGCGTCCTCGGCGACGATCTTCGTGCAAGGGGACCGGAGACGCGGGCGAGCCAGCGCTCGGTCACCGCGTCGCGGAGCGCCGCCTTGCTGGCGAAATGGCGATAGACGCTGCCGTGGCTGACGCCGAGCGCGCGGGCGACGTCGACGACGGTGGTCTTCGCCGGCCCGTAGCGGGTCAGCACTTCCTCGGCGGCGTCGAGGATGCGGTCGGCGGTGAGGGCGGCCTCGCTCATCCGGCCGCGCCCTGCCGCCGCTCGCTGTCGAGCATCGCCATCTGGTCCGCGGCATAGCGGGTGCCGGCGGCGGCAGCCGGGCGGCACCGCCCGTTCGATCGCGGCGAGGTCGTCGCGCGGTGAGTTCAAGGTCGAGTGCCCCCAACGCTTCGCTCGAGCCGGTCGCGCCGTCGCGCGCCGACCAGCGGCACGATGTCAGAGCCTTGCGCCAGGACCCAGGCGATCGCGATCTGCGGCGACCGTCGCGCCCTTTGCGTCGGCGACCGCGCGCAGCGCTTCGACCAGCGCCAGGTTGTGGTCGAGGTTCTCGCCGCCGAAGCGCGGCGCGAAGCCGCGGAAGTCGCCGGGCGCGCTGGCGCGCTCCTTCGACCAGTGGCCGCTGATCAGGCCGCGCGACAGGACGCCATAGGCGGTGATGCCGATGCCGAGTTCGCGGCAGGTGGGCAGGATCTCGTCCTCGATGCCGCGCGAGATCAGCGAATATTCGATCTGCAGGTCGGCGATCGGATGGACGGCGTGCGCGCGGCGCGAGCGTCTCGGCGCCGACTTCCGACAGGCCGATGTGGCGCACGTAGCCGGCCTTGATCAGGTCGGCGATGGCGCCGATCGTGTCCTCGATCGGCACCGTTCGGATCGAGGCGGCCGGGGCGGTAGATGTCGATGTGGTCGGTGCCCAGCCGCTGCAGCGTGTAGGCAGACGAAGTTCTTGGTCGCCGCCGGGCCGGGCGTCGATGCCGATCCAGCTCCCGTCGGGCCCGCGCAGCGCGCCGTACTTGACGCTGATCACGACCTTGTCGCGATCGCGGCCCTTGAGCGCCTCGGCGATCAGCATCTCGTTGTGGCCCATGCCGTAGTAGTCGCCGGTGTCGAGCAGCGTGATGCCGGCGTCGAGCGCGGCGTGGATGGTGGCGATGCTTTCGATCGCGGTCGGCCGGGCCGTAGACGTCGGACATGCCCATGCAGCCGAGGCCGAGGGCGCCGACGGTCGGGCCGGTCTTTCCGAGGGTGCGGGTGATCATGGCGGGCGTCTCCTGCTGGGATGAAGCGCTTCAGTACTTATAGGAATGACAGATTTCAATATCTGTCATTCAATATCTGTACGAGACAGGATTTGCAGCTTCGTTAGGATGTCGGCGACCAGCTGCGCGTCGCGCGGGTCGCAGAGCTGGGTGGTCGATCACCTCGCTGGACGAGCGGCGACAGCCACCAGCTCATCGACAGGTTCCGGAGGCTGAAGCCGAGCCGCTGGTTGTCCTCGCAGATCTCGGGGTTCTCGTCCTCGGAGCTTCGTCCGGCTGGCGGGTAGAGGCGCGGGCGACGAAGTAGCCTGCCGTGCGGGTCGTCGACCACGAGGCTCATCATCGTTCTCCTCGTCGCGCTCAATGTGGCCGGAAAGCGTCGCGTCGAGTGCGAGGAGCGTCGAGGGAGATGGTCGCGACGAGTGTCGGCCCAGAACGTGCGATCTGCGGGATCGCGTTGATCCGGACATGGTGCGGGTCGTTGCGGTCGATGCGGCGCGACCCGGAAGCAGATAGGTGCCCGGTTGCCGTCCGTCCCAGGGCCTGTTGGCGATTTGGATGACAAGCGGGATGGAGGCCTGGCGCCTGCGCAGGATCGGGATCAAGCGGAAGCAGCGACTCGAGGCCGGAATTGTCGAAGAACGCGCCATCGATCACCTGCTCGACGACGGTGCCGGCCCGGTTGCGGAGGTTTCCCTGGGGGGAGAAGACCGGAAAGCGGGCGCTCGATCACCACTGCGGTCGAGAGCCGGATGTCGTCCGCCTCGGCGAGGCCGGGATAGGTGCAGTCGGTGGCCGGGTCCGGGCGGGGTGGCCGGCGGGGCGCCCGAGGCCAGGATCTCGAAGACGCTGGGCGAGAAGCGGATAGAGCTCGGTGCAGTGGCCGGGCGCGGGCGAATCGGCGCCGATCTGGAGGTCGGCGACGATGATCTGCCGGCCGCTGTCGACCGATGTCGCGTTGAGGAGGAGGAGCGGCAGCCAGCGCTCGGCGCGTCGGCTTCGAGCAGATAACCGAACGGCCGGCAGAGCCGCGACGGTCCTCGGCGCCGCCGCAGGGCGTGCGCTCGCCGCTGACGATGGCGTTGTAGTGCTGCCTCGATCGCCCGCTTCGAGAAGCGCGGCGCGGTCGTCACGACCTGCGCCGGTCACGAGCGAGACAGAGCGAGCCGAGGCTGTCGCGAAAGGTCGACGCCGAGAATGACTCGGCGAGAGATAGTCGCCCGCGGCGAGGAGTCTGCAGGCAGGCCCGCCAGCTCGTGGCCGGATCCCTTGCTCCCGCCTGGCCAGCGCCGAACCAGCGTCGGCGTCGGGATGCCGGCAGGGCGGCGGCGGTTGCCGTCGAATCGGCCAGCGCGGTTCGCGCCAGCGTGACGCCGAGGGCGCCGCCCGAGACGCCCGACATGGCGAAGACGGCGCTTGCCGAAATCCGTGGTAACCGGTCGGGATCGGCCGCGTCGCGTCGAGGAGCGCGCCGAGGATCGTCCCCGTGTAGAACGCAGCGCGGCTGCCGCCGCCCTGCCGCCGCGATCAGGACGACCGGCGGACATGTCTCGCGATGGTCGCGAACAGCCGTTGGCGGCCATCCAGCTATCGATCGGCGGCGCCGATGAAACTCTGTCGCGGCGACGACGTCCGGGCCTCCGGCCTGGGCGTCCTGCCATGCGGCGCTCCTGAAGGTCCGGACGTCGTGGAACCGGTCGGCGAACAGGACAAGAGCGCGAAGAGCCGATGACCGCGAACGATGGTGAGCGGCCAGCCGGTTCGTTGGAGAGGAGGGCGAGGTAGCTGAAGAGCGGCACCCAGCCGCCGAGGAGGAGCGGCAGGAGGTCCTTCGCGCCGACCTGCCAGACGAACTCGGACGGATCGAAGATAGCCAGCAGCCAGTACCACGAAGGTGAAGAGGCCGAGCGCCGTTGGCATGGCGCGGAAGAGCGAGGCCAAGAATGGCATGGCTGTGGCTGGCGGAGCACCTGGTCGTCGCCAGACGACGTAGGCGACGAAGACGACCGCCGCCCCGGCCATGCATGATCTGGACCGCGATGGAGCCTCGGACGGCGGCATCGATCTCGGGGACGCCATTGGTCGTTTCCAGCGACTGCGCCGTTCCGAGCCGCGGCGAGATAGAAGACGAAGAAGCGTCGCGCCGCCGAGCAGACGGGGCAGCGAGCGTGTCGACCGCCGGCCGCGACCTGACTGACTTCTGCCCGACCGGCGACAGGTTCCGGTCGACCGCTGGATCGCGCGAGCGGCGGCGTTGTGGACGGGAATTGTCCAGAAGACGAGCACGATCATCGCGAAGCCGATCGTCGACCGCAATCCTTGATTCCGAGGAGAAGATCCTGGCCGGGGGAGGAGCAACAGGGCCATGAAGCCGAGGAGGACGCTGATCAGGCTGATCCGGCAGTCCCACAGCCGGAGCCGGATGCGGTTGAGGACCGAACCGAGCGACCCTCGCCAACTCGGCCGGGCGGCCTCGGCCCCGCCGGCGGCCGCATCCACCAGAGGCTGCCCATCCATCGAGGTTCGACGCATGTCGCTTCCACCAATCCGTCGGATCGTCTAGAACCTGCCCGTGAAATACAAACAGACGCTTACCCGCGCTCGTACGCGGGAGTGAGCAGGAGATCACGATATGACCGATAGCCTTGTCGGCTCAGAGGCAAGCCAGGCTTCCCCCGATTTCGTCCATCTGACCTTCCCCGACAATTCCTCGCGCGATTCGCCGCCGGCGTCACCGGCCGCGAGGTCGCCGAGGGCATTTCCAAGTCGCTCGCCAAGAAGGCGGTGGCGATGGCGCTCGACGGCGAGCTCGCCGACCTCTCCGATCCGATCACCGCGGATGCGCGGATCGAGATCGTCACCCGCGACGATCCGCGCGCGCTGGCGCTGATCCGGCACGACGCCGCGCATGTCATGGCCGAGGCGGTGCAGGAGCTCTATCCCGGCACCCAGGTCACCATCGGCCCGGTGATCGACAACGGCTTCTTCTACGACTTCGCCCGCAACCAGCCCTTCACCACCGAGGACCTGCCGGCGATCGAGAGCGAAGATGCGCGAGATCGTCGCCACGGAACGCGCCCTTCACCAAGGAGGTCTGGCCGCGCGAGAAGGCGCGACAGGTCTTCCGCGACAAGGGCGAGATGTTCAAGGTCGAGCTGGTCGACGCGATTCCGGAAGGCCAGGACCTCAAGATCTACCGGCAGGGCGACTGGTTCGACCTCTGCCGCGGGCCGCACATGGCCTCGACCGGCCAGATCGGCGACGCCTTCAAGCTGACCAAGGTCGCCGGCGCCTATTGGCGGGGCGACTCGCGACAACCCGATGCTGACCCGCATCTACGGCACCGCCTGGCACAGCAAGGAGGAGCTCGACGCCTATCTCCACATGCTGGAGGAGGCGGAGAAGCGCGACCATCGCCGGCTCGGCCGCGAGATGGACCTCTTCCATTTCCAGGAGGAGGGGCCGGGCACCGTCTTCTGGCACGCCAAGGGCTGGACGATCTTCCAGGAGATCGTCGCCTATATGCGCCGCCGGCTGAAGGGCGACTACGACGAGGTCAACGCGCCGCAGCTCCTCGACAAGTCGCTGTGGGAGACCTCGGGCCACTGGAACTGGTTCCGCGAGAACATGTTCATGGCCCAGTCGGCCGGCGAGGAGACCGACGACGATCGCGTCTTCGCGATCAAGCCGATGAACTGCCCCGGCCATATCCAGATCTTCAAGCACGGCCTGAAATCGTATCGCGACCTGCCGCTCCGCATGGCCGAGTTCGGCATCGTCCACCGCTACGAGCCGTCGGGCGCGCTGCACGGGCTGATGCGCGTGCGCGCCTTCACCCAGGACGACGCCCACATCTTCTGCACCGAGGAGCAGATGGCGGCGGAGTGCCTCCGGATCAACGACCTGATCCTGTCGACCTATCGCGACTTCGGCTTCGACGAGTTCGTGGTCAAGCTCTCGACCCGGCCGGACAAGCGGGTCGGCTCCGACGAGGCGTGGGACCGCGCCGAGGCGATCATGGACGACGTGCTCGGCGAGATCGCCGAGCGCTCCGGCGGCAGGATCAAGACCGGCATCAATCCGGGCGAGGGCGCCTTCTACGGGCCGAAATTCGAGTATGTGCTCCGCGACGCGATCGGCCGCGACTGGCAGTGCGGCACCACCCAGGTCGACTTCAACCTGCCGGAGCGGTTCGGCGCCTTCTATGTCGATTCCGACGGCGAGAAGAAGACGCCGGTGATGATCCACCGCGCGATCTGCGGCTCGATGGAGCGCTTCCTCGGCGTCCTGCTCGAGCACTATGCCGGCCACCTGCCGCTCTGGCTGGCGCCGGTCCAGGTGGTGGTCGCGACCATCACCTCCGACGCCGACGACTATGCGCGCTCGGTCGCGGCGAGGCTCGAGGCGGCCGGCCTCCGCGTCGACGCTCGACCTCCGCAACGAGAAGATCAACTACAAGGTCCGCGAGCACTCGCTCGCCAAGGTCCCGGTCATCCTCGTCTGCGGCAAGCGCGAGGCGGAGGAGGGCAGCGTCAACATCCGCCGCCTCGGCGAGAAGGACCAGAAGTCGATGTCGCTCGACGAGGCGGTGAAGGCGCTCGTCGACGAGGCGACGCCGCCCGACATTGCGCGGGCGAGAGCCGCGGCACGGGCTGCAGCCTGACTTCGGATTTGCCCAGGCCGCACGGCGGATAGCCCGTCGTGCGGCCGGTCCTTGCTGGTGCCGGTCGCTATCAGACCGGATCAAGCCAGGACGTCGAAATCCGAGGCGTGCGCCGAAAATGGCGCCGAGTGCTTCCCGGCCAAAGTCCGGGCGACGCTTAGGCGGCTAATCTAATAGGATCGTAGACGTCCCGCCATGAAGACACGCGGCCGGGAGCCGCCGATGGGCTTCACGGGTTCACGGGCCGGCCATCCTTGGGGATGTAATCCGGCGATGGCGCCTCTTGGCCTTCCGCCTTTTCGTGCTCGGTCGAGAGGGCGAGCCAGCGCTCCTCCGCGGCCGTGAGCGACTTCACGGCATCGGCGCGCGCCTTGGCGCGCTCGGCGGCCATCGCCGGGTTCTCGTACAGCTTCGGATCGGCGAGGAGGCGGTCGCTCACCTGAATTTCCTTCTGAAGCCTTTCGATCAAGGCCTCGGTTTCCTTGATCTCCAGGCGGAGCGGCGCCGACTGAGCGCGACGTTCCGCGGCGGCCTTGCGGCGGTCCTGCGCCGGCGCGCGGATTGATCCCGTGGTTCGCTTTTCGCCGGCGGTCTCGGGGCCGTCGAGGATGAGCCGGCGGTAGTCGTCGATATCGCTGTCGTAGGGCACGACCGTGCCGCCGGCGACGAGCCACAAGCGGTCCGCCGAAGCCTCGATCAGGTGGCGATCGTGGCTGATCAGGATCACCGCACCGGAAAAATCGGCGAGGGCATGGACCAGCGCTTCGCGGCTGTCGATGTCGAGATGGTTGGTCGGCTCGTCGAGGATGAGGAGATGGGCGCCCGAAGGTAGCGAGCCCGAGGAGGAGTCGCGCCTTCTCGCCGCCGGAGAGGTCGCGGGCGGCCGTGTCCATCTTGGCGGTGGCAAAGCCCATCGCGCCGGTCCGCGCCCGGACTTGCGCCTCCGTCGCGCCCGGCATGCGGGCGCGGACGTGATCATAGGGCGACTGCGCCGGGTTGAGCTCGTCGAGCTGATGCTGGGCGAAATAGGCGACCGCCATGCCGTTCGGCCCGACGAAGCCGCCCGCTCTCGGGCTGAAGACGCCCCGCGATCAGCTTGGCGAGGGTCGATTTGCCGTTGCCGTTGGCGCCGAGGAGAGCGATGCGGTCGTCATCGTCGAGCCTGAGGTCGAGCCGGTCGAGGACGGGCTTGCCCGGCGCGTAGCCGACCGCGACCTTTTCCATGGCGATGATCGGCGGCGCCAGCCGCTTCTGCGGATCGGGAAAGGAGAACGGCATCACCGTCTCGTCGGAGATCGCCGCGATCGGCTCGAGCTTCGCGAGCGCCTTCAGCCGGGATTGCGCCTGCCGCGCCTTCGATGCCTTGTAGCGGAAGCGTTCGACGAAGGCTTCCATGTGGCGGCGCTGATCCTCCTGCTTCTTCCTGAGCTTGAGCTGGAGCGCCTGCCGTTCGCGCCGCTGGCGGTCGAAGGAATCGTAGCCGCCGCGGTAGTAGACGAGCTTGCCCTGGTCGAGATGGACGATGCCGTCGACGGCGGAATTGAGGAGATCGCGGTCGTGGCTGATGAGAAGCACGCTTCGCGGATAGCGGGCGAGGTAGGTCTCGAGCCACATCGTTCCTTCGAGATCGAGGTAGTTGGTGGGCTCGTCGAGGAGGAGCAGGTCCGGCTCGGCGAAGAGCACCGCGGCGAGCGCGACCCGCATCCGCCATCCGCCGGAGAAAGACGAGCACGGCCGACTCTGCGCCGCGGCGTCGAAGCCGAGGCCGGCGAGAATCGCGGCGGCGCGGGCCTCGGCGGAATGGGCGTCGATATCGGCAAGCCGGGTATGGATCGTCGGCGATCCGGTAGGGGTCGGCCGCGGTCTCGGCTTCGGCGAGGAGGGCGGCCCGCTCGGTGTCGGCGGCGAGCACCACCTCGATCAGGCTTTCCTCGCCGGCCGGCGCTTCCTGGGCGACCTGGCCGATCCGCGCGTTCCTGGGCAGCGAGACCGATCCGCCCTCCGGGCGCAAGCTCGCCGGCGACCAGGCGAAACAGCGTCGTCTTGCCGGCCCCGTTCCGGCCGACGAGGCCGGTCTTGGCGCCGTCCGGCAGGGCCACCGTCGCATGGTCGATCAGGAGCCGCGGCCCGATCCGGTAGGTGAGGTCGTTGATGTGGAGCATGGTCGCGGGGTTATTGCCGCTGGAAGGCCCGGCGACAAGTGCCGGGCAGCTCGCTCCGGCGGCGCGGGCTGTGGGATCGGCAGGCGAATTGTCCTATAGTCGCCGCGGGGCGATCACCCGCTTGCGAGAACCATAGATGAAGTTGCTTCTGCAGATCCTTACCGTCGCATTGACCATCGCCGCCACGCCCGCCTTCGCCGACACCGCGGAACAGGCCGTCGCCTATGCCTTTCTCGGCCTCGCCGACGGCGCCAGCCTGCAGCGCGCCACTACGACGATGAACTGGAAGGAATCGAATACCTCGCCGGCGACCTATGACGGCGACGCCAATATCGCCGGACACGCCGTGAAGGTGCGCTTCACCGTGACGGCGGTCGACAAGTGCCACTACGAGGTGACGATCGAGGGACCGATGGTTCCGACCGGCAAGACGCTCTACGCCAGGGTCGACCTGTCCAAGGTGACCGGGGTCACGGTGGCCGATCACGCGTTCCAGGCGGCGGTTTCCGGCCATGGCTTCTGCGAGACCGGGCAGACCAACCCGAACTGCGTGGAGGTCGACCAGTCGGACCTGTTCGGCTTCGTCGACGTGAAACGGCACCAGGACACGCTCGCCTTCATCCGGGAGAGCGTCTGCGCCGTCGAAGGAGAATAGGCGATGGCCACCGACTGGAGGACGAACGGGGTCCGCGTCATTCCCGGCGACCAGCTCGATCCGAACACCGCCCAGACGCCGGGAATGGACCGCGCCGCCGCGATCAATCTTGCCCGGGTCGGCGCGCAGAAGATCTGGGCCGGGACCGTCACCATCCATCCCAACGCCAAGACCGGCGCCCATCACCACGGCGCGCTGGAGAGCGTCATCTATGTGGTGAAGGGCCGGGCGCGGATGCGCTGGGGCGACCAACTCGAATATGTCGCCGAGGCCGGTCCCGGCGATTTCATCTTCGTCCCGCCGTACGTGCCGCATCAGGAGATCAACGCCTCGACCGCCGAGTCCCTCGAATGCGTGGTCGTGCGGAGCGACAATGAGGCGGTGGTCGTCAATCTCGACATCGAGCCGGCGGAGAGGCCGGAAGAGGTGCGGTGGATCGACCAGATCCATCGGCATTAGCGAGCTTGGCCGGCTGTTCCAATATCGCCGCCGGTGGGCTACTCGTCGTGTCACCGTGGCGAGAGACGGCGGGGGTGAATGCGGCAGCCGGTTCTTCGGAGTGAACTCCCGTTGTTCGCGGGGGCGCTGACCACGGTCATCCTCAGCTTCTTCGGCAGCGACTGGCTTCATGACACGTCGCGGCCGATGATCCTCGGCCTGCTTTTCATCGCGGTCTTCGCCGTGATGCTGTGGTCCTCCTTCTCCGTCGTGCGCCACGCCGACAGCCTGGCGGAGCTTCTCGGCGAGCCCTCCGGAACCCTCATCCTCACCTTGGCGGTGGTCAGCATCGAAGCCTCGGTGATCGCCGCCATCATGCTCAGCGGCGAGAGCGAGCCGACGCTCGCCCGCGATACGATGACCGCCATTCTGATGATCGTCCTCAACGGCATGGTCGGGCTGTCTCTGCTGATCGGCGGGTTCCGCTATGGCGAGCAGGAGTTCAACCTTCAGGGAGCCCGTACCTATCTCGTGGTGATCGTGACGCTTGCGACCACGACGCTGATCCTGCCGCGCTTCACGCGCTCGACCTCCGACCCCAGCCTCACTCACATTCAGGCCCTGATTTTCAGCCTGATTACGATCTTTCTGTACTTCAGCTTCCTCGGCATCCAGACCATGCGCCACCGCGGCTTCTTCCTCGAACCCGTAGCGGGGGCGGCGGCGGTTGCGCTCGACAACCGCAAGCATGCGCATCCTTTGGAGACACGGAGCGTCGGCTATCACACGGTATTCCTCGGGCTCACGCTCGTGCCGATCGTGCTCCTCTCCGAAAAGTTCGCGGTTCTGGTCAACCACGTTACCGACGCGGCGGGCGCGCCGCCCGCCCTTGACGGCGTGATCGTCGCGCTGCTCGTGCTCGCGCCGGAAGGGCTGACCTCGTTCCGCGCCGCCTACGCCAACCACCTGCAGCGTTCGGTCAATGTCAGCCTCGGCAGCGCGCTTTCGACGATCGGACTGACGGTGCCGACGGTGCTCCTGATCGGAGTGATCACCGGCCAGCACGTCGTGCTGGGTCTCGACGGGACCGAGATGGTGCTTCTGGTGCTGACCATGTTCCTGAGCTCGTTGACCTTTGGGGCGTCGCGGACGAATGTGCTGAGCGGCGCGGTTCACCTCGTCGTTTTCGCCGTCTACCTCGTCCTCATTTTCAACCCTTGAGCTACCGCCATGCAGCTTGTCCTCGCCGCCGCGCTCCTCATCGCGATGCTCGCCCAGGCCGAGGCGCATCCGTGCGATCAGGACGCGATCGATCGCGGGACGCCGCTGCTCAGGCTCCACTTCGAGGATCCCGAGGCCGAGGTTGCCGTCGGCGACGCGGTCAAGGAGCTGCCGCCGATCAGGGCGCTCAAAGGCCAAGGCAAGTTCGACGTGCTCGAGGTGTGGGGCTACATCTACAAAGCCGAGTACCGGATGCGCTTCATCTATGCGCAGATCCCCGGCCAGTGCGTGCTGATGGGCCAGGAGATCCTGGAAGCGAGCGACCCGTACTGACCCCAACCCGAAGAGGAGCGGCGGCTCATGTCCGATCTGCGGTGTTTTCTTCTCGCCGGCACTCTCGTCCTCGTCCCGGCATTCGCCGCCGAGGCGGCCGGGCCGCCTTGCGGCGCCTTTACGCTGGTCGGCGGCGAGAAGGCGATCAACGTCGTCGACCACGCCCCGGCGGGAAAAAGTCTCGGCGACGAGAGAGTCGGCTGGCGCGCGCTCGCCGACGAGGCGGGCAACCCGATGGGGACGGCGAATTTCGTCGTGACCATGACCCGGCCGGGAGCCCAAGGGGAGAAGGACCTCGTCGCCGGACAGTTCTTCATCACGCTCCCGGACGGCTGGATCGCGGCCCAGACCATCTACGGCATTGCCGACGTCGCCGACACCAGCCAGAAGGCGGCGAGCGCGGTTCTGGTCGTCACCGGCGGCACCGGTCCCTACGCCGGCGCCGGGGGCACCATCACCATCGGCAGCGGCGATGCGCCGGGCTACGTCTTCGACCTGCATTGCCGATAAGCGTCACCTGAGCCCGATCCCGGTCTCGCGCTGGAAGATGAGCAGGTCGAGCGACGGCGTGGCGTCGTTGCCGGCGACTTCCGTGACCAGGCAGTGCGCCTGGCCGCGATGGTGGGTCTGGTGGTTGAAGAAATGCGCCAGCGCCGGGGCGAGCGGCTGGCTGATCTCCTCGGGCCTGATAATGGTGCGGTAGGTGAATGCCGCCGCGAGGCCGGCCTCGGTTAGCCGGTCGACATAGGCGATGATGCGCGTGTCCTCGGCGTCGCGCTCGGCCGCGAGTGACGGGAGGTCGTCGAAGAGGATTTCGTCGACCCTGGTCTGCACCGGACCGGCGCCGGTGAAGCGGCGCATCCAGACGCGGTCGGCGACGAGGAGGTGGTTGAGGGTGCCGTGAAGCGAGCCGAAGAAGGCGCCGCGCGGCGCCCGGTATTCGGCGTCGGGGAGGGCGCGCGCCGCCGCATAGAGCCGCCGGTTGGCCCAGCGGTTGTAGCCGGCGAACATGGCGAAATGGTCCTTCATTCGGGTCATGCCTATGGTTCCCGCGGCGCGATTCGCGGCCGGGTGATGGGTTTCCTTTCCGATGGGTTTCGCTCCGCTCTACCCATCCTACGTTTTGTCCCTTCGCGTCGGACGAAGGGGTGGCGGGCGCCTTTGAAGTCGCCGACCGGGTAGTCCGAAACTAGGCGCTTCAGAAGCGCCCGCCGCGGCGATTTGACTCCGTCTCCGGCCGAGCGTCTTCGGCGGTTGCCCGCCTTAAGCCTTCGGGCAGCGGGGTCGTAGTGCCCCACGGTCCCGGCCGGAGCGCCCCGATAGCGGCTTGCGAAGCCAGCCAGCAGGGGACGCCGCATCCCGCCCCGCCGAATGTTTCGCCTCCGGACGACGCCCTTCGCGAGCGGGAATGAGACGCATGATAAGGCCGGTCACAGGGGGCGGGGACAACTTTATTTTCGGGGGACGGTTGACGGGCGCGGTCGCGACCCACGTCCGCGCCGGCCCCCGATCGCAGTCAAGGGTAGATTCCAGCCGGGGTCCATCGCAAGCTGTGCCGCGAAGCCCGGCGGTTGGGCAGATTGGTCCGGCCGTGATGGATTCCGGCTTTCGCCGGAATGACGTTGACGAGGCTGGGGGAGGGTTGCGGCGTCAGACTCGATGTGAAGACCGGCCTCGGGGGCGTGACTCAGCTTCGCTTCATCCGGCTTCAGGCCGCCTGCAGCCTGGCGCGGGCGGGATCGGAGCGGTCGACGGTGAGGATCAGGATCGAGGCGAGCAGGCAGAGGGCGCCCGCCGCGACCACGGCCGGCATGTAGGTGTCGAACGCCGTCCGCGTCGCGCCCGCGAACAACGCCGAGGTCGCCGCGCCGATCTGATGGCCGGTGAAGACCCAGCCGAACACCACCCCGGCGCGTTCGCGACCGAAGCGCTCGGCGGCGAGCTTCACCGTCGGCGGCACGGTCGCGACCCAGTCGAGACCGTAGAAGACCGCGAAGATCGACAGCGCGTAGAACGAGAAGCCGGTGAAGGGCAGGAAGAGCAGCGACAGGCCGCGCAGCCCGTAGAACCAGAAGAGCAGCCAGCGGTTGTCGAAGCGGTCGGAGAGCCAGCCGGAGCCGATCGTGCCGAAAAGATCGAAGACGCCGATCACCGCAAGGATGCCGGCGGCGCCGACCGCGGCGATGCCATAGTCGCCGCAGATCGAGATCCAGTGCGTCTGGATCAGCCCGTTGGTGCTGAAGCCGCAGACGAAGAAGGTCAGGAACAACGCCCAGAACACCGACGTCTTCGCGGCCTCGCGGAGCGTCGTTACCGGCAAGGCGAGGAGCGACCGGAGATCGCTCCGCGCCGGGGCCGGCGGCGCCGACTGCGCGCCATAGGGGAGGAGGCCGAGATCGGCCGGCCGGTTGCGCATGAGGAGCAGGATGAGACCGGTCGCAAGCAGCAGCATCGCCACCACGAAGACGAGGGCGGCGCGCCAGCCGATGTTCTCGGCGAGCGTCGCCAGGAGTGGCAGAAAGACGAGCTGGCCGGTGGCGTTGCTCGCCGTCATCAGGCCGACAACGAGGCCGCGCCGCTTCTCGAACCATTGCACGGCGACGGTGGCGCCGAGGACGAGCGCCGTCATGCCGGTGCCGACGCCGACGACGATGCCCCACAGGAGGACGAGCTGCCAGACCTCGGTCATCGCCAGCGAGCCCAGGACGCCGGCCGAGATCAGAAGGAGGGCGCCGATCGTCACCACGCGGATGCCGAACTGGTTCATGAAGGCGGCGGCGAACGGCCCGAGCAGCCCGAAGAGCAGGAGCCGGACCGCGAAGGCGGACGAGATCTCGGCGTTCGACCAGCCGAATTCCTGCTCGAGCGGCTTGATCAGAACGCCGGCCGAGCCCATCGCGCCCGCCGTCGCAAGCATGGCGAGGAAGGTCACGCCGGCGACGACCCAGCCGTAGTAGATGCCTCTCGCCTTGAGAAAGGCGGCCAGTCGGTTGGAGATCATGGCGGTCGGTCGTCCCTGTCTCCCGGTCGCGAGGCGGGTATATGCCCGCACCACGGCCAAGTCGGATCAAAGTGCGGTGAAGAGGCGGCGGAGCGCGGTGGCGCCGTCATCGCCGAGGGCGGTTTTGATGTGAAGCTGGGCTTGTTTCCACAACGGCGCGCCTTCCTCGAGGACGCGCCGGCCGGCCGGCGCAAGCACGATCTCGGTCTCGCGGTGATCGATGCCGAGAATCGTCCTGACCAGGCCCATTCGCTCAAGCACCCGGATGTTGCGGCCGATTGTCGACCGGTCGAGGGCGGCGGCATGACCGAGCTCGGTGAGCGAGACCGGGGCTCGCCGCTCGATGTTCCGAAGCAGGCTGAACTGGGCGACGTTGACGCCGGCGGGGGCCAGCGCCTCGTCATAGATCGCGGAGATTTTCCTGGCGGCCTTGCGGAGGCCGACGCAATAGCATTCGGGCATGGTGTAGGTATATACCCATATTCCGCGCTCGGCAACGGCCGAATCCGCCGATCGGAGCTCGACGGATAGCGGCAGTCACGAATGCGCGCGTCCGTGGTTACGGGGCGGGCAGCCCATGCCCGGCCCTGCTGCACCGGCCGGGCCTCCGGTATCGGCGGCCCGAGCGCGTCAGGCCGCCGCCTTGGTGTCCGGCCCGGCGATCAGGCCGGCGACCTCGGCGATCGGCCGGGGCGTGCTGAACAGGAAGCCCTGGTATTCGCTGCAGCCCTCGGCGGTCACACTGGCGAGCTGCTCGGCGGTCTCGACGCCCTCCGCCGTGGTGGTGATGCCGAGGCTGCTGCTCAACCCAACCACCGCGCGAACGATCGCCAGGCTCTCCTCCTTGTTCGGCAGGTCGCGGATGAAGGACTGGTCGATCTTGATCTTGTCGAAGGGGAAGCTGCGCAGGTAGCCGAGCGAGGAATAGCCGGTGCCGAAATCGTCCATCGCGATCCTGATCCCAAGATCGCGAAGCTGATGCAGGATGGCGAAGGCGCCGTCGCTCTCCTGCAGGAGGACCAGTTCGGTGATTTCGAGCTCGAGGCGGTTCGGCGGAAGTCCGGACGCGGCAAGCGCATCGACCACCGCCGGCACCAGATGCTTGCTCTTGAACTGGGCCGGCGACAGGTTCACCGCGACGGTGACGCCGTTGTCCCATTTCGCGGCGTCGGTGCAAGCCCGCTGAAGCACCCATTCGCCGAGCGGCACGATCAGCCCGGTCGCTTCCGCCACGGGGATGAAATCGAGCGGCGCAATCATGCCGTGTTCGGGATGGTGCCAACGAATCAGCGCTTCGCAACTGGTGAGCTTGCCGGTCTTGAGGTTGACGATCGGCTGATAGTGGAGCTCGAACTGATTGTTGAGGATCGCCTTGCGGAGATCGAGCTCGATGGCGCGGCGCGCCTGCATGCGCGCATCCATTTCGAGAGCGAAGAAGCGGTAGACGCCGCCGCCGTCGGTCTTGGCGCGGTAGAGGGCGAGATCGGCGTTCTTCATCAGAACGTCCGGCTCCTTGCCGTCGGCGGGAGCGATCGCGATGCCGACGCTGACGCCGACCACGATCTGCTGGCCTTCGATCGCGTAGGGCGCTCCGACCACATCGATCAGCCGGGCGGCAAGTGCGGTTACGTCCTGGGGCTGGTCGGAAGGAACCTGGACGATGGCGAACTCGTCGCCGCCGAGCCGCGCGACGATATCCTCGCCACGGATGCAGCTCCGCATGCGTTCCGCCGCCGCCTGGAGCAGGCGGTCGCCGATCGGATGTCCCAGCATGTCGTTGACGCTCTTGAAGTGGTCGAGGTCAAGGCTGAGCACCGCCATCGATTCGGAGCGACGGAGATGGGTGAGGGCGTCCTCCATGCGGGTGTAGAAGGCGGTTCGGTTCCAGAGGTCGGTCAGCGCATCGTGCTCGGCGAGATGCGTGATCTTCTCCTCGGCCTTCAGCCTCTCGGTGATGTCCTCGAAGGTGGCGACGAAACCGCCGTTCGGCATTGGCTGGTGAGTGATGGCGACGGAACGTCCGTCGCTGAGGCGGTCGGTCACCGAACCAGCCTTTTGCTCCGAGACAAAGGTCCGCACCGCGGTGAGAACGGCTTCCGGCTCGAGGTCGGTTACCCCGGCGCGCGCGATGGCGGCCATAAGCTCGGGCAAGGTCATTCCCGGTTCGATGGTGCCGGGCGGGATCCGGTAGATTTCGGCGAACCGCTTGTTGGAGACGACGAGGTTGCCCGCCACATCGAACATGCAAAGGCCCTGCGCCATGTTGGAAAGGGCCGCGTCCAGCCTCGACCGCGACACTTCCATGGCCAGCTCCATCTGCTTGCGCTCTGTGATGTCCTGATTGACGCCGAAGGTCTTGACGGTCCGGCCCTGCTCGTCCTTGACGATGAAAAAGCGCACCGCGATGTAGCCGCGCTTGCCGTCGGCGTAGATCATGCGATGCTCGATCGTGCGCGTGTAGTTGGGATCATTCGCCTCGATCGCCGCCTTCACCTCAGCGCCGACAAGGGCCGCGTCACGCGGGTCGACGAACCTCCTTGCATACTCGGCCGAACTCATCGTGTAGCCGCCGACCGCCTCGGCGGTGGTGTGGAAGATGAGATAGAAATTGTCGTTGAAGGTGAACCGGTCGCTGAGGACATCGTATTCCCAATGAGCGGCCCGGGCCATTCTCATCGCATTTGAGAGCTGTGCCTCGTTGATACGAAGCCGCTCGCGCTCCTGCTCCTCCACAGCTGCGAGTTCGCGGACGCGGACCAGGCTGTCGCGATAGTCGCCGACGGCGCCGACGAGAACGCCGATCTCGTCGGTGCGGTCGCCGCCCGGGAGCGCGAGAGGCGAATTGTCGCCGGCGGCGAGCCGCTTGGTGGCGTCGCTGATCGCGAGGATGGGCCGGCTTACGTTGCGCGAAACCCAGCGCGTCGCGGCACCGACCATCACGGCGGCGACGGCAAGCACGCCAAGAATGATCGCGAAGGAGAGGCCGTAAACCGAGCGCACGTCCATTGCCGCTGCGTCGCCCTCCGCCGTCGAGATGGCGAGCAGATGGTCGATCGCATCGTCGGCCTCGTCGAAAGCCAGGCTGGCGAGGGTCTTGAGCGTGGCCGCCCCCCCGCTACCATCGGCGGCATTGAGCCGGGCCATCGAGCGAGCGACCGAGTCCCGATAGGTCGACCAGTTGGCGAGGAAGCGCGATAGCGGCGCGCTCTCCTGGGCACTGTCCGCCATGGCTTCATAGCGCTTGATCGCGGCATCGACCTCGGCCTCGAGCCCCCGCATTGTCGCCGAGTCTTTGGCGATTTGCACCGGGTCGGGCAGGCTGCTGCTGCGCATCGCAAGCAGCTGATGCTCCGCCATTGCACGCTTGATCGTGGAGAGGGATTCGATCTCGGGCAGCCAAGTATCGGTCACCCGCACCGCGAGCGCATTGAGCCCCCACATCTCGACGAGCGAGATCGCGCCGATCACGAAGATCAGCGCAAGGCTGAGGCCGAAGCCGGCGGTGAGCTTGCCCTTGATACTGAGATTGCGAAAGCGGCGCACGGTTCCAATTCCCCGCTGATCCACCGTTCGAGCGACCGGGTGATGGAATAACCCCACTATCGGAAAGGCATATGACCTCCGGTTCGAGTGCGGGTTGCGGTGGATCAATAATTAGACAAATACGTTTATCGCCGCCCGAGCCGAGTTCCAGACCGGGGTCGGCGCCGCCGGCGCCCTTCGTCTGAAGGATGGTCGCACGGAGAGCGGTCGCTCCCTCAAGCGGGAACGGCGGCCGAAGCCGCCGTTCCCATCCCATTCGTAGCCCTGGACCGGATTCTGGTCGCCGGAATATTCGGTCGCGGCGGCGCTCCAGAAGCCCCCGAACCGACAGCGTTGAGCCGGAGATCAGGCGAGGTCGAAGCGGTCGGCGTTCATTACCTTGGTCCACGCCGCGACGAAGTCTTTCGCGAACTTCTCCCGCGCGTCCGCGCATGCATAGACTTCCGCCAGCGCCCGCAACTGCGAGTGCGAACCGAAGATCAGATCGACGCGGGTGCCGGTCCACTTGGCCGCGTTGGTCTTCCGGTCGCGGCCCTCGTAGACGCCATCGGCGCCGGCCGGCTGCCATTGCGTGCCCATGTCGAGGAGGTTGACGAAGAAGTCGTTGGTCAGCGTCCCGGGCTTTTTGGTGAAGACGCCGTGCTTCGAGTCGCCGGCATTGGCGCCGAGGACGCGGAGGCCGCCGACGAGGACCGTCATCTCGGGCCCGGTCAGCGTCAGCAATTGCGCCCGATCCACCAAAGCCTCCTCGGGCATCATCAACTGCTCGCCGCGGAGATAGTTGCGGAAACCGTCAGCGACCGGTTCGAGCGGGGCGAAGGAAGCGACGTCGGTCTGCTCCTGCGAGGCATCCATGCGCCCCGGCGCAAACGGGACCTTCACGTCCTCGCCGCCGTCCCTGGCGGCCTTCTCGATCGCGGCGCCGCCGCCGA
The DNA here is from genome assembly GCA_963792845.1 of uncultured Alphaproteobacteria bacterium. Taxonomy (GTDB): domain Bacteria; phylum Pseudomonadota; class Alphaproteobacteria; order Rhizobiales; family Kaistiaceae; genus Bauldia. Next base: position 8,814 of record CAWBXW010000013.1, on the reverse strand, counting down.
GAACGATCAGGTCGGCAAGCGAGACCTTCTTGCCGAACTTTTGCGAGGCGTTGAACTCCTTCCGGATCGCCTCGAGCTTCTCGAGGACCTTCGCGAGCTGCGCCGGCTGGTTGACCTCCCAGTCCTTCTGCGGCGCGAGCCGAATGCGCGCCCCGTTGGCCCCGCCACGCTTGTCGGAGCCGCGGAAGGTCGACGCCGACGCCCAGGCGGTCGAGACGAGCTCCGGAACTGTGAGGCCGGAGGCGAGGATCTTCGCCTTGAGCGCGGCGATGTCGTCTTCCCCGATCAGCGGATGGTCGACCGCCGGGATCGGGTCCTGCCAGATCAGCGTCTCCTTCGGAACGAGCGGGCCGAGGTAGCGCGCGATCGGGCCCATGTCGCGGTGGGTGAGCTTGAACCACGCCCGGGCAAAGGCGTCGGCGAACTGGTCCGGATGCTCGTAGAAGCGCCGCGAGATCTTCTCATAGGCCGGGTCGAACCGCAGCGAGAGGTCCGTGGTCAGCATGGCGGGACGGCGATGCCTGGACGGATCATGCGCGTAGGGCACCGATTCCGGGGCATTCTTCGCCACCCATTGATAGGCGCCGGCCGGGCTCTTGGTCAGCTCCCATTCGTAGCCGAACAGGTTCTCGAAGAAATTGTTGCTCCACTTCGCCGGGGTCGTGGTCCAGGTGACTTCCGGGCCGCCGCCCATCGTGTCGTCGCCCATGCCGCTGCCGAAGCCGCTCTTCCAGCCGAGGCCCTGCATTTCAAGCGGAGCGGCCTCCGGCTCCGGGCCCATCAGCGACGGATCGCCGGCGCCGTGGGTCTTGCCGAAACTGTGGCCGCCGGCAATCAGCGCGACGGTCTCCTCGTCGTTCATCGCCATGCGGAAGAAGGTTTCGCGAATGTCCTTGGCCGCGGCGACCGGGTCCGGCTTGCCGTTCGGCCCTTCCGGATTGACGTAGATCAGGCCCATCTGGACCGCGCCGAGCGGATTTTGCAGCTCGCGCTCGCCGCTGTAGCGTTCGTCGCCGAGCCACGTGCCCTCGGGACCCCAGTAGAGCTCCTCGGGCTCCCAGACGTCGGCGCGGCCGCCGGCGAAGCCGAAGGTGGTGAAGCCCATCGATTCGAGGGCGACATTGCCCGTGAGAATCGAACAGGTCGGCCCAGGAGATCTTCCGGCCATATTTCTGCTTGATCGGCCACAAGAGCCGGCGCGCCTTGTCGAGATTCACGTTGTCCGGCCAGCTGTTGAGGGGCGCGAAACGCTGCTGGCCGGCCCCGGCGCCGCCGCGGCCGTCGGTGACGCGGTAGGTGCCGGCGCTGTGCCAGGCCATGCGGATGAAGAGCGGTCCATAGTGGCCGAAATCGGCGGGCCACCATGCCTGCGAGTTCGTCATCACGGCACGCAGGTCCTTGATCACCGCATCAAGGTCGAGGCTCTTGAACTCCTCGGCGTAGTCGAACGTCTCGCCCATCGGATCGGACAAACTGGAGTTCGCATGGAGAACCCGGAGATCGAGCTGGTTCGGCCACCAGTCGCGGTTCGCGCGTCCATGAAACGGGCACTTACCGGCGCCCTCATCGTCAACTTTTGCGTCCATGATTTCTCTCCGATCGTGTTCTGTAATTCTGGAGCGAAGCCGCGCGCGTGGTGTTCCGTAACGGCCGCGCCTGCCGGCCCCCTGGCTTGGTTTGTGTGGAACGAATGGCGCATCGCCGCGGCAAGGGCGGCGCGCTGCCCGTCTCGAACTGTGGCAGAGCGGTGTCATAAAATCCAATCATATTGACTGAGTGCGGCGATAAGGCATTCTTATCGCGATGATCTCGCTGAAGCAGCTCCGCTATCTCGATCTGCTTGCCTCGTCCGGCCATTTCGGCCGCGCCGCCGAACGCGCCGGCGTCACCCAGCCGGCGCTCTCGATGCAGATCCGCGACCTCGAACGGGCGCTCGGGGCGCCGCTCGTCGAGCGCGCGCCGGGCGGCGCCCGGCTCTCCGGCCTCGGCGCCGAGGTCGCCGAGCGGGCGGCAAAGATCCTCGCGGCGGTGCGTGACCTCGAGGCGCTCGCCTTCGCTCACGGCGAGGTCCTGTCCGGGCCGCTCCGCGTCGGCATCATTCCGTCGGTGGCGCCGTTCCTGCTGCCGCGGCTCCTCGACGTGGCGGCAATACGCTACCCCGGCCTCCGCCTGACGGTGCGCGAGAGCGTGACGGCGACCCTCGCCGATGAACTCGTCGCGGGCGAACTCGATGCCGTTATCGCGAGCCTGCCGCTCGACCACGACGAGATCGCCGAGGCGCCGGCCTTCGAAGACCGCTTCCTGCTTGCCGCGCCGGCGGCGTCGCCGCATTCGCGACTGAAGCCGGCGCTTGCCGAACTGATCGCGGCGGACGAACTCCTCCTCCTCGAGGACGGCCACTGCCTCCGCGACCAGGCGCTCGCGGTCTGCCGGGCGATCGACCCGCGCCGGCTCCGGAGCTTTGGCGCGACGAGTTTCGCGACGCTGCTTCAGCTCGTGGCGGCCGGCCACGGCGTGACGCTGCTTCCCGAGCTTGCCGTGGCCGCAGGGATCGTGGCCGACGAGCGGCTTCGTGTCGTACGCTTCGCCCGGCCGGAGCCGAGTCGCACCATCGGCCTTGCCTGGCGGCGGCGTTCGCCGCGGGAACGGGATTTTCACGCGCTCGCCGGCATCGTCAGGGAAGCGGGTGAAGGAGAAGGGATGATCACATGATGCGATCGATGCTGCTCGGGGCGGGGCTCGCCGTCCTGTCGTTTCCGGCTCTCGCCGCCGACCTCGCCGGCACCTACTCCGTCGACGGCACCAATTTCGACGGTTCGCATTATCGCGGCACGGCCGAGATCACCATCACCTCGAAGAGCACCTGCCGGATCGTCTGGCACACCGGCAGCGTCTCGACCGGCATCTGCATGCGGAACGGGACCTCGTTTGCCGCGAGCTATATGATGGGCAAGGTGGCCGGGCTGGTGATCTACCAGATCAAGCCGGATGGGCGGCTCGAGGGCCTGTGGACCGTGGCCGACCAGAACGGCGTCGGGACTGAAACGCTGACGCCGCAGTAGGGCAGTCGTCTACCACTCACGCCGGTTCGATGTCGGTTCGGGCGAAGTCCGCTCCCTTGAATAGGAGCGGTTGCTGATAGTAGCGCGCACAGCCATAGGCAAAGCAGTCGCCCATATTAAGTTGTGCCGGGTGACCCTGGCCTTTGCCGAATTGCGCGAACGCCGCGATTGCCATCTCACCAACCTCTTCGGATATGGGTACCGCCGTTATGCTCTGTCGCTCGAGAAACTCGACGACTGCCCGTGCGGCGTCTTCAACGTTCAGACCGCGTAGGCGCGCAAGCGCGGCCGTTGCTTCAAAGATGGCTATGGGCGATGTCAACCGCTCGACTGCCGTATCAAGACGCGCGGCGAGGACGATCGCATCCTCTTCATCCGTCATCATGGCGACAAGCGCGGAGGCGTCCACAAACACCACTCAGTCATCCCCGCTCAGGGCGTCATAAAATGCCTTATCTACGGGTTGCGACTTCGCAGCGTCACCTTGAACGCGCAGCCGCCTAACAAACTCAAGGGCGATGTCAACTGCGGAAGGCCTTGCCTGTTCGCGCTCCAGTTCGTGCTGTAGTGCCGTGTGAACAGCTTCAGTCAGGCCAGTTTTCTTCAGCTTGGCGACCTTCCGGGCAAGCCTGTCGGTCTCGGAATTCCTGATGTGGAAGGCCATTGTGTAGCTTCATTCGGATAGAGGAATATCCCAGCATATCTAGCCATCAAGAGCGTCGATGGCAACAGCAGCGGCCACGCTTGTCGCCGTCCGCCCGCGCGGGCTATACACCGCGCCACCTCAAGCGAAAGCACCTGACAGGAGCACCCATGGCCGTAGAACGCACCTTCTCGATGATCAAGCCGGACGCGACGGCGCGAAACCTGACCGGCAGGATCACCGCCAGGTTGGAGGAGGCGGGGCTGCGGGTCATCGCCTCGAAGCGGGTGTGGATGAGCCGCAGGCAGGCGGAGGGGTTCTACGCCGTCCACCGCGGCCGGCCGTTCTACGACGAGCTCTGCGATTCCATGTCGTCGGGGCCGACCGTGGTGCAGGTCCTCGAAGGCGAGAACGCCATCCAGAAGAACCGCGACGTGATGGGCGCGACCGACCCGGGCAAGGCGGCCGCCGGCACGATCCGCAAGGATTTCGCCAAATCGATCGGCGAGAATTCCGTGCACGGATCGGACGCGCCGGACACGGCGCGGCAGGAGATCGCCTACTGGTTTTCCGAGACCGAGATCGTCGGCTAAGGCTCGATGGCGGCCCGTGAACCTGCCCGGCCCAGGCAGTGCGAATACGAGGTCGGCACGTCCGTCGCTGTCGGCGTCCCCCCGGAGCGTGCGGTCGGCAAAGCGGAGCTCGCCGGTCCTGCCCTTGCAGGCGTGATCGCCGATCCATCGGAAGGCCTGGTCGCCCGGCTTGTCCGGGGAGGAGGGGCGGCGTCTCGCCGCCCGATGCGCAAGATGCGCGCCCACCCGATGCGGACAGGCGCCGAGTTGCTCAGTCGATTGCCGCGCAGGCAAGGCAGATCTCGCCGACATGCCGGTGGTCGGTGCCGTGGCAGCCGCCGAAGACCGTGAGCTGCCCGTGCCGACGCTTGACGGCGGCGTGGCGTTCGCGGAAATCGCGCGGGTCGCCGTCGTCGAGCTCGGTCGACAACCTAGCCGAAGAAGCGCGTCCAGACATAGATGATGCCGATCAGAAGCACCGCGAGCAGGCCAAGCACGATCAGGTTGATGCGGATGGCGTCGTTGGCGGCGCGCTGCTCAAGCCATTTTCGCGGGCGCACGCCCTTCCAAATGAAGACCAGCTGACTGGTCAGGTTGAGGCAGACGATGTTGGTGGCGAGAAGGATGAAGGCGCCGAAGGATGCGGTGACGTGACCGCCGCCGGCAAAGAAGCCGACGGCGATTATCGGCGGCAGCAAGGCGACGGCAACCATGACGCCGACGAGCGTGCTCGCGACGCGGGTGGTGACCGATAGCGCCGCGGCTGCACCGGAGGCGAGGGCCAGCACGACGTCGCCGTACCAGACGTGGGTCCGCCGCATCAGCTCGACGCTGTCGAGGTTGGCGGGAAGGACCAGACCGAGCAGCACCGCGAGAGCGAGGCCGACGCCGATCCCGAGCGCCGACGTCGCGGCGGCCCGGCGCATCAGGGCCAAATCGCCGAGCGCGACACCGAGGGAGAAGGCGAGATTGGGACCGAGCAGCGGCGCGATCACCATGGCGCCGATGATCACCGCGACATTGTCTTCGTTGAGGCCGATCGTCGCCACGATCGCCGAGATCAGGGTGAGCAGGACGAAGTTCGCGTCGATCTGCGTTCCGGCCGCGACATCCTCGTAGATCTCGTCGCGGGCCGAAACCTCGCGATTGGATTTCTGCCTGGCGAGTTCCTCGTCGGACAGACGCGGAAGCGTTATCTCGACCGGCAGGACGTTGATCCGCCAGCCCTGCTCGCCTTCGAGCGCGGTCTGGAGGGCGTCGAGGACGCGCTGCGAGTGGTCGGCCGCAATCAGGATCTCGGCCATTTCGGTTTCGGCTTCGCCGCTATCGACGGTCTTGACATCGATCGGATCGCAGTCCTCGGCGGCGCTCTTGATGGTGGCGGAGAGACGCCGGGGAAACACCGCCTGGATCAGCCTGATGCTCACCGGGCCACCGTCGGCTAGTGCGAAAGGCCGGCTTCGCGCCCCTCTTCGTCGATCGTCACGACGTGGTTGTCGCGGACGGCGAGCGCCATGTCGCCGCGTTTCACCTTGAGGGCGGCCTCGCCGAAGAGTTCGCGCCGCCATCCATGGAGGGCAGGGACGTCGGCGCGGTCGTCGGCGGCGATCGCCTCGAGGTCATCGACCGTGGCGATCACCTTGGCGGCGACGCCGTGGTTCTCGCTGATCATTTTGAGGAGCACCTTGAGCAGGTCGACGGCGGCGCCGTTGCCGTTGCCGGTCGCGCGATGCTTCGGGAGCCGCGGCAGCTTCTCCTTGGGGAGGGCGACGGCCTTGCGGACGCCGGCAATGATCTCCTCGGCGGCGCGCGAGCGCTCGAAGCCCTTGGGCACGGTGCGGAGCTGGCCCAGCGCCGCCGCGGTGGTCGGCTGCTGCTGGGCGATCTCGTAGATCGCATCGTCCTTGAGAATGCGGCCGCGCGGCACGTCGCGGGACTGCGCCTCGCGCTCCCGCCAGGCCGCAAGCTCTTGCATGATCGCAAGTTCCACGGGTTTCCTGACACGGAGCTTTAAACGTTTCCAGGCCTCCTCGGGCTCGAGCCGGTAGGTCTCGGGCGAGGTCAGCACCTCCATCTCCTCGCGCACCCACTCACTGCGTTTCTGCTCGTCGAGGCGGGCCGACAGCGCCAGATAGACCTCACGGAGATGGGTCACGTCGGCAAGCGCGTAGTCGGTCTGCTTGCTGGTAAGCGGCCGGCGGCTCCAGTCGGTGAAGCGCGAGGATTTGTCGATCCGGGCGCCGCTGGTGCGCTGGACCAACTGGTCGTAGCTGATCGAATTGCCGAAGCCGCAAACCATCGCGGCGACCTGGGTATCGAACACCGGGTGGGGAATGAGGCTGCCTAAATGGTAGACGATCTCGATGTCCTGCCGCGCGGCATGGAAGACCTTGACGATTTTCTCGTTCTTCATCAGCTTGAAGAACGGGTCGAGGTCGAGCTCCGGCGCCATCGCGTCGATGATGAATCCCTCCTCCGGACTGGCCATCTGGATGACGCAGAGCTTCGGCCAGTAGGTCGTCTCACGCATGAACTCGGTATCGACCGTGACGAAGTCGAAGTGCGCGAAGCGTTTACAGATGGCGGCCAGTTCGGCGGTATCGGTGACCAGAGGCATGAGTTTCCTATAGCCCAGCGAGGCCGGCTTGTCGCTGTTGACAAACCGCCCGGCCGGGAAGCAGAGCGCGGACTAGCAACAACCGGGTAGTGCTGTCCAGAGGAGTTTTGGCGAAGTCTTACAATGGCTTGCGGCGGATTGATTTGGTAAGCGCCGAGGCGTGACATCGTTGACGCCTGCGCCAGGCCACTGAGATCAAAGGATGAAATCGCCTTCGGCCATGTCGGTGATTCCCGTGACCTTGATGGCGAAGTCGACCTTGCCGTCGCCATCGGCGTCGCCCTGCACCAGCACGGAGTTGGCGAGCTTCATGTAGCCGAGTTCGCCCTCGATGTGGCCGAAGCTGCTCGGTCCGATGAAATGGAACGGCTGCAGGCCATTCGCTTCGAGCTTGGCATCGATCGCCGACAGGTCGATCCGGTCGAGGCCGTGTTCGAAGCCCCTGATCGTGTCGAGCCGGCCCGTCTCGGGCCGGCTCTGGCCGAGGGCCGTGTAGACGAAATGATCCTTGCCGTCGCCGCCGATGAGCTTGTCGCCGCGCTGGCCGCCAAAAAGCGTATCGTCGCCCGCGCCGCCGTCGATCCGATCGGCGCCGCGGGCGCCGCTGATCTCGTCGTTGCCGAGCGAGCCATCGACCTTGTCGGCGCCTTTCCGGGCCTCGATCAGGTCGTCGAAGATGCTGCCCTGGATGAACTCGGCGAGGTGGCTGCCCTTGATCAGATATTGCTGGTCGGGATCGAGCCGGTAGATGGTAATGCCGGCGGGGTCGGTCTTCTTCCAGTAGGCGACGTTGTCGTGGGCCCCGATGGTGTGCTGGCCGTCGATGATGTTGATATTGTCGTAGACCTCGAGCGTGCCGTCGGGGTTGACTTTGAGCACCGTCGTCGTGTGGCCGGTACCGGTATTTTCCCACTGCAGGCGGACGACGTCGCCCGGCTTCACCAGCTCATTCCAGTCCACCACCGGATTGGCGCTGCTGGAGCCTCGATAGGCGATGCGCCAGAAGCCGCCTTCGGCATTGGTCGAGGGATCGAGAAGCTGGTCGGGCAGCGGCATGGTCGCGCCGGCGCCGCCGGCGACGTTGTCGGCGATCCAGTTGCACAGCTCCTTGTTGAAAACCGTCCCATAGAACGCCTGGAAACTGTCGGCCGAATGCACGATATCGCCGGGGACCGGATGGCCGGGCGTGTAGCCGGAATCGTGGGCGAGGGCGGCGACCCCGGTATCGAGGGGCCAGACGTCATAGGTGACGTATTCGGCCTTCTTGCCGGTCGCATCGTGCGTGACCCGGGCTTCGATCTGGGTCGGGAAGGCGATGTTGTTGCCGACGAGGAGCGAGACCTTGTCGCTCGCCTTGACCGATGTCGGTCCGCCGATCGCCTTGCCGTTGACCATCCACGTCGAGGTGACGGGATCGATGCCGTTGACCGCCGGCTGGCCCCAGTAGTCTATACCCGAGTTCGGCGGCTGGGCGGGAATCAGGGTAAGGCCGGTGAAATCCGGATGCCGGGTCCCGAACGCGGCCTTGAACAGGCTGCCGAGCGATACCGTCGTTCCGACCTGGGCGGTGGCCGGGACCGGCAACGATGCCTCCAGATATTTCGGTCCGCGCGGCGCATAGGTGACGAGCGTTCCGTCCGGGCCATCGCGTTCGAGGCTGAAATCGCGGGCGCGGAGCGTCTGCTCGTCCTTGGCGAGCGGCAGGAAATCGGCGGTATTGACGAGTTCGACCGGGATTGCCGCCACCACGTCGCCGTGGCGATGGCGGTCGGCGTAGAGGGTGAGCACGTCGAGGTCGAGGCTCGCCGATTTCGCGCGCACATCCTCGAGATGGATCTGGTCTCCGCCGATCGCGGAAAAGCCGAGCCTTCCCTCAAAGGCGTTCGTCTCGGCGATCGTCAGCACTCCCTTGCCGTCGGC
>CAWBXW010000012.1:0-547909 GCA_963792845.1 uncultured Alphaproteobacteria bacterium | reverse complement strand
GATCTGCTCTACGACGACCACATCGGCAAGCTGTCGCTGGTCGGCGCGGGAATGCGGTCGCACCCGGGTGTGTCGGCAGCGTTCTTCACCGCCCTCGCCGACGCGGGCGTGAACGTCGAGATGATCTCCACGTCCGAGATCAGGATCTCGGTGATCTGCCGCGACACCGATCTGGATGTGGCAGTGCGCGCGGTACACGACGCGTTCGAGCTCGGTGCGGCCGAGGAAGAGGCGGTCGTCTACGGGGGGACCGGGCGATGAAGCGCTTGCGCGAAGAGCATGCGGGCCGCGACGCGGCCGCGCCGTCAGGCGCGTATCGGCTCGATGACGGGCCCGAGCGCAGCGAGGGGTCCGGGGGAGAGTCGATGACCCGCATTGGGATAGTAGGTGCCACCGGCCAGGTTGGCGGCGTGATGCGCCGGATCCTGGCCGAGCGCCTTCCCGGTCGCGCAGCTCCGGCACTTCGCCTCGGCCCGTTCGGCCGGCCGCGCACTGCCGTGGGACGGCGGCGAGGTGGTGTCGAGGACGCCGCGCCGCCGACTCTCGCGGCCTCGACATCGTGCTCTTCTCCGCGGGCAAGGCACGTCGCGGGTGCGGCGCCCCGTTTCGCCGCCGCTGGCGTGTGGTGATCGACAACTCGTCGGCCTGGCGGATGGACCCCGACGTGCCGCTGGTCGTCGCCGAGGTCAACCCGGACGCGGGCCGACCGCCGCGCAAGGGCATCATCGCCAACCCCAACTGCACCACGATGGCCGCGATGCCGGTGCTGGCCCCTGCACGACGAGGCCGGGCTGGTCGCCTCGTGGCCGCCACCTACCAGGCCGTCTCCGGCGCCGGGCTCGCCGGCGTCGACGAGCTGGACGACAGGTGCACAAGGTGGCGGATCGCCGCGCCCGAGCTCACCTTCGACGGCGGCGCGGTCGACGTTCCCGGCCCCCGTGTTCCCCCGGCCGATCGCGTTCAACGTGCTGCCGCTGGCCGGCTCGATCGTCGACGACGGCTCGGGCGAGACCGACGAGGAGCAGAAGCTGCGCAACGAGATCGCGCAAGATCCTGGGGATCCCCGACCTGCGGGTCTCCGGCACCTGCGTCCGGGTGCCGGTCTTCACCGGCCACTCGCTGCCGATCAACGCCGGTTCGCCCGCCGCTATCCGTCGGACCGCGCGCCCGAGCTCCTGGCCACCGCCCCTGGCGTCGAGCTGACGACGTGCCGACGCCGCTGCAGGCCGCCGGCCAGGACCCGTCCTTCGTCGGCCGCATCCGCCGGACGAGACCGTCGACAACGGGCTGGCGCTGTTCGTCACAGCGACAACCTCGCAAGGGCGCGGCGCTCAACGCCGTCCAGATCGCCGAGCTGCTCCCACCCTGAGCGCGATTGTGCAACTTCTGGCCGTCTGGGGCGGCCAAGGGTTGCACAATCGGCCGGGCGGCCGGGCCCGCGGATAGCGCCAGCGGGCAGCAAACTCTGCAGTTTCGGCCAGACTTCCGCCGTGGATTGGGAAGATCTGACGCGCCGTCAGAGGGGTGTCATCACCCGCGAGCAGCTTGCCGACTGCGGCGTCTCGCTACCCCGGATCGACGGGGTTCATTGCCCGGCGGGAACTCATCGAGGCGCTCCCGCGCGTGTACTCACCGCGGCCGGTCCCAGGTTCCCGGCGGCAAAGGCTCTGGGCGGTCGCGCTCTGGTCTTCTGGCGGTGTGATCAGCCACCACTCTGCAGCCTGGCTGTGGGGAATACCGGTCCCAGTCGACGAAGATCATCCATGTGACGGTGGCCGATCGCCGCTATCGCAAGCCGGTGAGCGGCGTACGGCTGCACCGGGTTCCGGTGGGAGAGTTGGAAGTGATCTCGTACGACGGGCTACCGATCACGAACGTGAGCGCACCATTGTCGATCTACTCGCGCAATCAGCCCGCTGCAGGGCGCGCGATCTGCTTGACCGCGCCCTGCAACAAGGCTGGCTCGATGAGCGGCTGTCTGACAAAGGCAATTCGCGACAGTCGCGGTCGGACAGGCAACTCCCAACTACGGCTGCTCCTTGCGGCGATCGAACCGGGTGCCCACGCCGAGTCGGAGCGCAAACTGCACGCGATCCTGCAGGCGGGCCGGGCTCGTCGGCTGGGTGGCCCAGTACAGAATCGCATTGCCGAACGGCGTCGCGTTCGCCGACGTGGCGTTTCCGGAGCAGCGCATTGCCATCGAAGTTGACGGACGCCGCCATCACGCTGATCGCTTCGAGGAGGATCGGCTCAGACAGAACGAGATCGTGCTGCGCGGTTGGCGAGTGCTCCGGTTCACCTGGAAGATGCTCACCGAGCGGCAAGACCTCGTCCTCTCACGGATCGTGCAACTTCTGGCTGCCTGAGACGGCCAAGCGTTGCGCAATCGAGGGTTCAGACCGCGTTCCAGTCGAACGGCGCCATCTCGCGCAGCACGCGACGGCGCCGATTACGCGGCAGTGATCGATGTACAAGACGCCGGCCAGGTGCTCGGTCTCGTGGATCAGGCAGCGGGCGAGGAAGCCGGTGCCGGTGATCTCCACCGACTCGCCCGCCTTGTCGACACCCCGAACCGTGGCCACCGACGGACGGGACAGCTCGTGATACGGCCCGGGCACCGACAGGCAGCCCTCGTCCCCGTAGTCGAGCGGTCCCGCGGTCGAGACGATCTGCGGATTGACCAGGTGGCCCACGTGCCGCTCGCCGTCGGCGTCGACGCAGTCGTATACGAAGACCGCCAGGCTGACGCCGATCTGCGGGGCCGCCAGCCCGACGCCCTCGGCAAGGTGCATCGACGCGAACATGTCGTCAATGAGTTCGGTGAGCGAGGCATCGAAGGACTCGACCGGCCGGCACGGCGTGGACAACACCGGATCGCCAACAACGACGATCTTCCGAGCAGTCCCTGACATGAGAGTCGAGACTAATAGGGGCCAGGATGGTGGCAGCACCGTTGTCGGGTCCCTATCGGGGAGCAGCTGATGCGCATCGGTACCGAACACGTCCACCTCGCCTGGGACAACTCGATCGAGCCGGTAGCCGAGGTCGCGCCGGGCGACCCGGTCGAGGTTGACCTGCTGGACGCTTCCGGCGGCCAGCTCTGCGCAACGTCAACCGCGGATGACGTCCCCGGCCTGGACTTCAGCCGGGTCAATCCGGTCACCGGCCCGGTGCGCGTCGTTGGCGCCCGGCTGGGCGACGCGCTGGTCGTGCGGATCGTCGAACTGACCGTCGACAGCTGGGGCTGGTCCGCGGTCATCCCCGGATTCGGGCTGCTCGCCGACGATTTCCCAAACCCGGAGCTCGTCCACTCCCGTACCGAAGCAGGTTGGGTCCAGCTCGGTTTCGGGCCGCGGATCCCGGCTGGCGCGATGATCGGGACCCTGGGTGTCGCCCTGCCCGAGCCGGGCGCTCACCCGTTGCTGCCGCCGTCCCGCTACGGCGGCAACACCGACATTCGCCACCTCACGGCCGGCGCCAGCATCCGGCTGCCCGTTGGCGTCGACGGGGCATTGCTGAGCGTGGGCGACGCGCACGCGGCGATGGGTGACGGTGAGGTCTGCGGGACCGGTGTGGAGACGTCGGCCCGGGCCGTGCTGCAGGTTGGCGTGCTGCCAGGGGCCGCGCCGCCAGCACCGGTCCTGGAGACCGCAGCCAGCAGCCAGCGCAGCGGACCAGCACTCGCTGCAACCGGAATCGGGCCGGACCTGATGACCGCCGCCCGAGACGCCACCCGCAGCCTCATCGACGAGATAACCCGGCGCACCGGCCTGTTACCGGCGCATGCCTACGTGCTGTGCAGCGTCGCCGCAGACCTCGTCATCAGTGAGATCGTGGACGCTCCGAACTGGGTGGTCAGCCTGCACTTGCCCTCGAGCGTCCTCGGCTGAACGCGGGTCGCGCTCCTACAAGCCGTGCTTCTTCAACCAATTCAGCGAGGCATCGGCGACCTCACGCCAGCCGTGGTCAAGCGCGAGGGAGTGACCGCGGCCGCCGAACTCACGGTAGTCGGTGACGGCAGCGGACTTCTGGTAGAGCTTCAACGTCGACCGGGTAATCGCGGCGGGCACGGTGTGGTCCTTCGCTCCGGCGATCAGCAGCAGCGGACCGCGCTGGGCGTTGCCGGTGGCGACCTTCGCCGGCGAGTTCGGCATGGCGGCGGCAAAGGCGGCTTCGAATAGCGGCTTTCCCGGCGAGGGGATCGTCCAGCGCTGGTACAGCTCACTGGATTCCTCCTCGGACAGAGCATTCCCGAAGCCGTACCGGAACTGCTCGGGCGTCAGCGCCACCGCGCGTTTGGTGTTTGCCGGGTTTCGCAGTGCGATGGACGCGACGCGCAGCGCCGAGAATGGAAGGCGAAGGACGCCCTTGATCGGCGCCGCGTCGATCGCGACCGCGGCGGCGGCGAGATCGCGGCCGAGCAGCTTCTGCACGATCAGACCGCCGAAGGAATGGCCGATCAGGATCGGTTTTGCGGGCAGCGCGTCGATGATCTGCGCGAAGTGGTCGGTGACCGCGTCGATGCCCTGGTTGGCGACCCGGTCCGGGTGCTCCCGGGTCTCGTGCACGGTCTGCGAGTCGCCCGGCCAGCCGGGCGCGACTGGCTCGTACCCCCGCTCGCGGAACAGGTCGACCCAGGCGCCCCACGAATCCGCGTGCAGCCACAGGCCGTGGACGAACACGACCGGTGTGCGGGGCTGGTCCATATCGGTGCCTCCTGTCCTCGCCGACTTGGCGTCGCAGAACCTACCCGCAATGAGACGACTCCATCGAGACCTGAAGATCAGGACAGGTCAACCGTCCCGGCTAGATCAGGCCGTTGGACCCGCGCTTGGCCGCGCGGGGCGGACGATGCTCGTAGTTGTCAACAGCACGAGGCAGGCACGGCATCATGAGAGGCGACCTGTCAATCCAGCCGTGCCGGATGCGGTGCCAGGCCCCGACGGCAGGCGGTCGCCCGAGGGGCTGGCGAGACCCGCGGCTGTCAGTGGCTGCCGGGCAAGAGGAGAGTTGGGGCCGTGGACGAGGGCCGTTATTGGAAAGCACTGACGAAATCCGAGTGCTTCGGTCTGCTGGCCGGCCAGCACGTGGGCAGGGTCGTGCTGGTCGATGACCGGGGGCCGGTCGCACTCCCGGTCAACTACGTCATGGACCGGCATACCGTGCTATTTCGTACCGACCAGGGGTCCAAGCTGGACGTGGCGGTGCGCGGCGGGCAGGTCGGGTTCGAGGTCGACGGGGTTGATAAGGCCACCCGCACCGGCTGGAGCGTGGTGATCCGAGGGGAGGCCACCGAGATCACCGATCGGGATGACCTGGCTCGGGTGCGGAAGCTGCCATTGACCCCATGGGGGCCGGGCGCCAAGAGCCGCTACATCCGGATCCTGCCCGCTGCGCTGACCGGACGACGCATCGTTGCCCCCGGCGGAGCGCCGTCGGCGTAGCGGCGGCGCGGTTGGCGGGCGCATGCTGGCTCACGGTGGGAGGCGATGGGGAAACGGATCGACCGGGACGCGTTCGATGAGCCCGATTACGCGCCTTTCCGGGAGCGGCTACAGCAGTGCCTGCTGGTACTCGGCGATCTGCTCGAACGGCCGGGCTTCGGGGTAGGCCCTGCCACGGTCGGTGCCGAGCTCGAACTGTCCCTGATTGATGGCGCGACGCGGCCACTGCCGCGCAACCAGATGGTGCGCGCCGCGGCCGCGGATCCACGCGTCACCGTCGAGCTCGATCGCTTCAACCTCGAGCTGAACGCGTCCCCGACGCTGCTTGCCGGGCATCCATTCGCTGCGCTGGGTAGCGAGCTGCGCATGATCCTCGAGCGTGTCGCGGCCGCCGCCGACGAGTATGGCGGGCGGCTGGCTCTCGTCGGAATTCTGCCCACGTTACGACGGTCCGATCTGCATCTCGATGTGCTCACCGACGCGCCGCGATATCGGGCGCTGAACTCCGGCCTGCGCCACCTGCGGCACGACGACGCCTTTCGGATCACGATCGACGGCGCGGACCCGCTGCAGTTGGCAACCGACGACGTGGCGGTGGAAGGAGCGAATACCTCATTCCAGGTCCATCTGCGGGTAGACCCGGCCGACTTCATGCGCACCTTCAACGCCGTCCAGCTGGCGACCGCACCGGTGCTGGCGGTGGCCGGTAACTCGCCCACCTTTCTGGGCCACAGGCTGTGGGAAGAGACACGGATCGCCTTGTGCAAGCAGTCGATCGACGACCGCGACGGGCGGGAACCGCATCGTCAGCTGGCTCGTGTGGCGTTCGGGACGGGGTGGCTGCGGGGCGGGCCGCTGCAGCTGTTCGCAGAGAGCGTGCGGCTGCACCAGCCGCTGCTGCCCGTACTCGGCGACGGTGAGCCGCTTGACGTCGGCGACCAGTGGCATGCACCGCCTCTGGAGGAACTGCGGCTGCACCAGGGGACGGTATGGCGCTGGAACCGGGCCATTTACGATCCGACCGCGGGTGGCCATCTGCGCATCGAGATGCGTGCGCTGCCGGCTGGCCCGACCCTGATCGACATGCTCGCGAATGCCGCGTTCCTCCTCGGGCTCACGCTGTGGCTTGCCGAGCAGGATCAGCGGTGGACGTACCTGCTGTCGTTCGAGCGCGCCGACCATAACTTCTACCGGGCCGCGCAGCACGGCTTGGCTGCCGAGCTGAGCTGGCCGTTCGGGCGGCGAAGTCAGGTCCGCACGGTACGGGCCGCCGACCTGGTGCCCGAGCTGTTGCCGCCCGCCCGGGAGGCGCTCGTGCGCGCCGGGGTGGCGGCAACGGAGGCCGACGACCTGCTCGGTGTCATCGCATCCCGGGTGGCCGCTGGGCAGACCGGCGCGGTGTGGCAACGCACCATGCTAGCCGCGGCCGAGCGGCGCTTGGAAGGGGAGCAGCCGGCGCCGCAATGTTCGAGCGGTATCTCGAATGCGCCGCTACCGGACAGCCGGTGCACACGTGGCCCACCCAGCCAAGTGGGCCGTGATGGGGTTCTATGGCGAGCGGGTCGTCCCGTGGGTAGTCGACATCGCCGGTGGCGGGAAGATGATCGAACCGCTGCGACGTCGGGTCTGCGAGGGTCTCGCGGGGAACGTGGTCGAGATCGGCTTCGGCTCCGGGCTCAACGTCCCCTTCTACCCGCCGGACGTCGCCTCCGTTGCCGCCGTCGAACCCAGCGATGTCGGCTGGAGGCTGGCCGCCATGCGGCTGCGGGCGACGAGCGTCCCCGTACAACGGTCGGCGCTGGACGGTCAGTCGCTGCCCTTCGCGGACGACAGCTATGACGCCGCCCTCTCGACCTGGACGCTGTGCACCATCCCGGACGTCGTCGCGGCGCTGGGGGAGATCCGGCGGGTCCTGAAACCCGGCGGGGCCCTGCGCTTCCTCGAGCACGGGCTGGCCCCGGACGAGGGGGTGCGCCGCTGGCAACGACGCCTCGAGCCGGTGCAGAAGCGACTGTTCGGCGGCTGCCACCTCACCCGGCCGATCGTCGACCTGCTGACCACCGCGGGCTTCAGCATCACCGAACTCGACGTCTTCTACGAGCAGCACACGCCGAAGTTCGAGGGTGCCATCTCCCTCGGCACCGCCCGGTCGCCGTAGAGTTCCTGAAATCTGCCCGCATGTCGCCAAAGGGCGGTGTGACAGATGGCGCCGTGGTGACGCTGACGGTGTGGGGTGGTGGGTGGATTGGAGTCGAGGGTGCGGCGACGGTGGTGGGGGCGTCGGTCCGGATGGCTCGGGTGAGTCGGGCGGATCTGGTTGACCAGGGCGGGGATGCCGCGTTGACGGTCGCGGTGGCGGCCGCGCAGGGTGGCGATGAGGCGGCGTTCAGCTGGGTGTATCGGGCGGTGCAGCCGGGTTTGCTGCGGTATCTGACGGTGCTTGCCGGGCCAGACGCGGAGGATGTGGCCGCGGAGACGTGGGCTCAGGTGTGCCGCGATTTGGGTGATTTCCGCGGTGAGGGGGACGGTTTCCGGGGCTGGGTGGCCACGATCGGCCGGCACCGGGCGCTGGATCATCTGCGGGCCCGTAGTCGGCGTCCTGCTGCGGTGGCACCGTTGGAGGATCTGGTGACGTGGCCGGCGCCGGGGGATACGGCTGGGCTGGCGTTGGAGTCGATCTCGACGGGTGCGGCGATCGCGCTGATCCGGTCGCTGCCGCGGGATCAGGCCGAGGCGGTGCTGCTGCGGGCGGTGATCGGGCTGGACGCGAAGGCTGCGGGGAAGGTGCTGGGTAAGCGGCCCGGTGCGGTGCGCACCGCTGCGTACCGGGGGCTGCGTACGCTTGCCGGGCGGCTGGAAGCCGACAGGCAGGCCCACCCGTCCGCCGAGCTGGACGGTGCGGTGGGCTGGTGGTGTGACACATCGCGGCGTCTCGGCGCTGACTGGGTGACATGAGCACACACCGGATCTCGCGGGTTCGCCGCGACACTGCCGAGCGGCTGCTGGCCGGCCAGCCGGCCGGGCCGCTGCCGTTGGCCAGGGTGCTGGGCGCCGCGGCCGCCCCGGCCAGCGTGCGGGAGCTGGCAGGCGAGCCGGCTGCCGTGGCGCACTTCCGGGCGACGCGGACCGGCTCGGCAGCCACCCACCGCAGAGCTGAGTTCCGCCCCGCCTTGGTGAAGACCGCGGTGGCGAGCCTGTTCACGGTGAAGGTGCTCACCGGCGTCGCAGTGGCCGCGGCCGCGACGGGCGGCGTTGCCCTGGCCGCGGCCACCGACACGCTGCCGGGCCCGCTGCACGGCGCCGCGCATGGCGCCGTCCACGCTCCGGCCGTGCCCGGGTCGGCGAGCGCGGCCCAGGTGGCTGCCCCGCCGAGGACATCGGCCACGCACGATGCCGAGGCCGCCCCGGCCAAGCCGAGCGTCGCCGCGTCGCCTGCGACACCGTCGCCTTCGCTGACCGGCCTGTGCACCGCGTATCAGGCCGGCGTCGCCAGCAACCCGGGCAAGGCGCTGGACAACCGGGCCTTCGCTGCGCTGATCACCGCCTCGGGCGGCAAGGACAAGGTCGCGGGCTACTGCACGGCCCAGCTCGCCGCCGCACACCCGGCCGGCGGGTCGAGCAGCCACCCGAACAACCGGCCCAGCACGCCCGCGTCCAGCCGGCACCCGACCGGTCCACCGTCCACCATCCCGGCCGGGCCGCCGGCCGAATCCCCGGGGCCCGCACCGCGCTGACCTACCTCCGTCCCCCCACCGCGACGGCGGGGCGGCCTACCCCCCCGGGCCGCCCCGTCGTCGTTCGTCCGTTACCGCGCGGTTGCAGGCGGCACGGTTGGCCGGCCAGCCCGGGCAGGCTCGCACCTTCCCGACCCGACCGAGTGCCGCCCGGCGAGCAACGGCATGGGCAAGCACCGTAAGCCAGCACCGCCCCATCCTGGGAGCGGCGGACGCATCCTGCTGACCATCGAGGGCATGCGGGTGGCGACGGTGCTGTCCATCGTCCTGGTCGCCTGCCTCCTTATCGCCGGAATCCTTACCCTCGCGGTCGCCGGGCTGGGCGGCTCGGCGGACCATCCGGCTGGCTCGGCATCACCCGAACCTGGACGGGTTGCCGCGGCGACCACTGGCAGCCGGACGCAACCGCCGGCTTCCGGGTCCAGATCGGACATATCCGATCAGCCGCTCGTACCGCCGCGGACCGCCGCGCCCGGCCGGCAAACCACCGCGGCCCCGTCGGCCGGCCCGTCACCGCAAACGCCGACCAGCCCGTCCGGCGTTGCCCCATCGCCGACATCGTCACCAACCTCGAACCCGGCACACGGACACCCCACGCCGCCGGGCCGAACCCGATCAAAGTCACCGCACCCGTGACCACTGCGGGCCGTGCTCGGGCGGACCCGCTCGTCGAAAGTCTGCGGGCGCGGCGCTGTTCGTTGAAATGTTGGCCTGTCATCATGCGGTGATGAGCTCGCGGCGGCTGTCGGTCGGGTGCGCGTTCACCTATCAGGCGGAGGTCGCCACCCCGTCGATCTTTCACGTCCAGCCGGGCGAATCACCGGTGTTCACGGTGATGTCCGAGGAGTGGTCGTCGACGCCCCAGTTGCGGCTGCGCAGCTACGCGGACCTGTACGGCAATCGATGTACCCGGGTGGTGCTGCCAATGGGGCGGTCGACGTTCCGGTACGCGGCTGAGATCGACGTCCCGGACTTGACGGAGGACGTCGACGAGACGGCACGTGAGGTCGCGCCGGACGACCTGCCCGACGACACGCTGATCTACACGCTGCCCAGCCGCTACTGCCTACCGGACGTACTGGGCAACGAGGCGTGGGCGCTGTTCGGTGCACATGCGCCCGGCTACCCGCGGGTGCAGACCATCTGCGACCACGTGCACTCCCACGTCACATTCCGCTACGGCAGCTCGACCGCCTGGTCGACGGCCGCCGAGATCAACAGCACCCGGCTGGGCGTGTGCCGGGACTTCACCCATCTGGCCATCTCGTTCTGCCGGGCACTGAACATTCCGGCCCGCTACGTGTTCGGCTACCTACCCGACATGGACGTCCCGGTCGACCCCGCGCCGATGGACTTCGCGGCGTGGATGGAGGTCTGGCTGGCTGATCGCTGGTGGACGTTCGACCCGCGCAACAACACCCGCCGCAAGGGCCGGGTGGTGATCGGCCGGGGCCGGGACGCTTCCGACGTGGCGATGGCCACGACCTTCGGCGGCCCCCGCCTGGACAGCATGACCGTCCGCGCCCAGGAGGTGCCCGGATGATGCTCAACCGCCAGCTGCTGCACGCCCCGGTGCTCGACCACCACGAGGTTGATCTCGACGATGCCCACCGGGTGACCTACCTGCTCGAGCAGAGCTTCCGTTACGACTACCCGCAACCGGTCAACCGGCTGCGCCACCGTCTGGTGGTCCTGCCACCGGTGCGACACGGCAACCAGCACCTGCGCGCACACCGGGTGGACGTCGAAGGCGCCGCCGCCCGCCGCCGGCTGCGACGCGACGCGCGCGGCAACACCGTCGTGCGGCTGCACGCCGACCGGGTCGAGCGAAGTGTGCGCTTCCGGGTCGGGGCGCTGCTCGAACGCGTACACAGCGACGGGCCGGTGCGGCTGCACGCGGACGCCCTCACCGACCCGCGGCTGCTGCGCGCCACCCGGCTCACCGCACCCGACGCGCGCCTACGCGAACTCGCCCACGATCTGGGACGCAGCGTCGACACGCTCGAGCTGGCCGGGCGGATCTGCCAAGCCGTGCACTCGGCGATGAGCTACCAGTTCGGCGTCACCTCGGTGCAGACCACGGCCGCCGAGGCGCTCGCGGGCGGCCGAGGCGTGTGCCAGGACTCCGCGCACATCATGCTCGCGTTGTGCCACCTGCTCGCCCTCCCCGCGCGGTACGTATCAGGGCACCTGCTCGGCCAGGGCGGCACCCACGCCTGGGTCGAGGTCCTGGTACCGCATAGTGATCACGCCGTCGCCATGCCGTTCGACCCGTGCCACGGTCGCCCGGCATCGGCTCGATACTTGACCGTGGCCGTAGGCCGGGACTACACCGATGTGCCACCCACGTCGGGCACCTACGTTGGCGAAGCGCGCGGTCGCCTGACAACAACCCGACACGTCACCGTCCTCGCCTCTTGCTGAACGGCAGACGTGTGCACACCGGCACAGCGCCGGCCCTTCAGGCCAATGATGCAGGGGAGGCAACGGGATGCAGGTGCGGTTAAGCGGGTTCGGATCTATCGAGGTCGACGGGCTGGAGTACGAGCACGACATCGTGATCGACGGTGGCGAGGTGCGGCGGCGGAGAAAGAAGCCCTCGAAGCGGTACCGGGATCTGTTCGGGCACACCCCTGTATCAGCTGACGAGGAACTCCCCTGGGGCGGAGGCCGGCTGATCATCGGCACAGGAGCCTATGGTGCGTTGCCGATCATGCCCGAGGTCATCGAGGAGGCCAGCCGCCGGGGCGTCGATCTTGACGCCGTCCCAACGGAGGAGGCTTGCCGCCTGATCGCCGCCCTCGACCCGGATGAGGTCCACGCCATGCTTCACGTCACCTGCTGACGATCGGCTAAGGACGCTATGCGAACTCGGCAGCGCCGGCATTGGCCAGCGCGTCTGCTCGGTCGTTGCCGGGATCGCCGGCGTGCCCTCTTACCCACCGCCAATCGACGGTATGCGGCGACGCCGCAACGTCCAGAGCCCGCCAGAGGTCCGCGTTCTTGACCGGCTGCTTGGCAGAGTTCTTCCAGCCATTGCGCTTCCACCCGGTGATCCAGGACGTGATGCCGTTGAGGACGTACTTGCTGTCGGTGTAGAGCACGACGTCGCACGGTCGCCTCAGCGCGGACAACGCCTCGATGGCGGCCGTGAGCTCCATCCGCTGATTCGTGGTGGCGGCCGTACCCCCAGACAGCTCCCGCTCGTGTACGCCGCTGGACATCCAAACGCCCCATCCGCCGGGGCCCGGATTGCCCTTGCAGGCCCCGTCGGTGTAGATCACGACCGAGGGACGGTCTGCCGCCGGGGCCGCGTGTTCATCGGTCACGCCGCCCCCGGGAGTGGTGTCACGGATGCAGTCTCGCACTGAGGACAACCACCTCGCGGTTCACGTGAACCGCTCAGGGCCATATAGCGAACCCGGACACGCTGCCCGCCGACGAGGTCGTCACACTCGAAGACCCCGCGGTCGCCCTCGAACCGGCCGACGACGGGCTCGTCGAACACACCCGGCGCCCGCGTCGAGGCCCACCAGATACGCCAGCTGTCGGTCGCGGGGTCATACAGCCGGAGCGTGAAGCCCGCGAACGCCTCGCCGTCCTCGGTGGCAGGCACGTAAAGCCGATCGACATTGCCCAGGCCGTCGAGGATCGGGAACGCCTCACCGGTCGCGGTGAACTGAGCCACTCGCTGCAGTCCGGGTCGGCAGCATCACGCAGCCTGCGCAGGCGGAAGGTCCAGCTGCCGTGCAGGAAGTCGAAGGCGTGCGCGCCGGTCGGTGTCATGACCGCGACGATGCCGCGGCCCACCGACAACGTGAGTCAGCGGGGTCGCTTCGGGGAGGTCTACTTCGCGTTGTCCGCTCAGCGACCGCCTCGTGCTGCCTCTGGTCGGGGCGACGGCCTGATTTCCTCGCATACGTTCGGTGGTAGCGTCCGGCTATGACCGCGTTGAGGGCGGTCCCACCCTTTCGCGGGCGTGAGTCGGAGGTGGCGGCGCTCGGCGACATACTCGACCGGATGGCGTCCGGATGTCGCACCGTCGCGATCCTCGAAGGGGAAGCGGGCATCGGCAAGACCCGGCTGTTGGCCGAGGCGCTCGCCGCGGCCCGGATGCGGAACGTTCAGGTGTACGCGGCGCGTGCCGAGGAGCTGGAGCGGAGCAGGCCGTTCGGCGTGCTGACCGACGCGCTCGGCTGCTCACGTTCCTCGCCGGACCCGCGCCGTGCCGCGCTGGCCGAGCTGCTCACGCCGCGTGGGGGTGAGCACGGCCCGATCACGGTGAGCAGCGACCCCGGGCTGCGCTTTCAGGCGGTCGATGCGTTCGTCGACCTGGTGGAGGCGCTGGCCCTGGGTGGGCCGCTGGTGCTCGGCATCGATGATGCGCAGTGGGCCGACCCGTGCAGCTTGCTCGTGCTGAACGCAGTGACGAGGCGGCTCGCCGATCTGCCGTTGGGCCTGATCTGCTGCCTACGTCCTGCGCCCCAGGTGGAGGAGCTGAGGCTGACGCTGGGGACCCTCCACGCGGCGGGAGCTCAACATCTCCGCCTGGAACGGCTGAGCCAGCCTGACACCGACCGAACACAGCATCGTCGATCTGGTGGCCGAGGGTTTGTCTAATCCGCAGATCGGCGAGCGGCTGTACGTGTCGCGGCGCACCGTCCAGACGCACCTGTCCCACGTCTTCGCCAAGCTGGCCATCTCCTCACGCACCCAACTTGCCGCCGAGGTCAGCCGACAGCGAGCGGCCGAATCCTCACTGCCGGTGGGCTGACCTTCCTTCGGGCTTTCGCTGTTTCAAGATCAAGTAACTTCGGCCGAGACCGCCGTACCGTCCCCGACCGATCAAGGGCTGGCACCCCGCGACACCACACCTTCCGTGCGCCGCACCTCGATCTGATCGGACGGCTCGGCGCACGCTCGTCCGAAACGGTTCACGTGAACCGCGCAGGCCGAGCGACGGGTAGGTATGCGGTTCGGTCGTGCCAAGCCTTGACTTCAAATCCCGTTGACGTTGTCTGCTGGCTGCATGAGCATCTTCACCCCGCCCGAACTGGATTACTTGGCAACTCAACGGCTGGGCCGCCTGGCCACTGCTGGGTCCGACAATCGGCCGCATGTCGTTCCGGTGGGGTTCTCCTACAACGCCGAACTCGACACGGTCGACATCGGCGGCCATCGCTTCGGCTCGAGAAAGAAGTTACGCGATGTGCAAGCCAACTCATCCACCCAACGCACGTCGCCGCGTTCGGCCTAGACCCAGACAAGCCACGGACCGCCGCCGGGACATCTGCCCCACCCGCAAACCGGCTCTGACGGCTGCCCGATGGCGGTGCCCGTTACGTGTCGCTCGCCAGCGGGATCGTGAGCGCGATCGTGCCGCGCAAGTCGAGCCAGGCCGCATTCGGTGTGCGGACGTGGCGGGCGACGACTTCGCCGCACCCCGCGCATCGGGCGATCATCCCGGGCGTCGCGGTGTACACGCGCAGTTCGGCGAGGTGCGCGTGCCGGCCGCAATTGGCACAGGTGGTGTGCGCGCCTGTGACGTCGACAGTGAAGATCTCGCTGAATGGGCCCGCGAGCACGTTGCCGTCCTGGTAGGCGCTCTCGCCGGTGGTGGGCTCGGTCATGTCAGCCTCCGCTGGGTCCGAATCGTTCGGTGCGAATCTGGTCGGCGTCGTGGCCCAGCGTGACGAGCATGTCCGCGACCGTCTCGACGAAACCGGTGGGCCCGCACACGTAGCAACGCGGCGATAGTTCGACCGGCCAGCCGAACGCGCCGAGGTCGGCGAGCGTGACGCGTCCTGGCGGCCGTGGCCAGGCGTCCGGTGCAACGCGGGTGTAGAGCAGCGTCGTGTCCAGGCCGCCGTCGTCCCGGGTTCGGCGGCGCAGTTCGTCGGCGTAGTACACCTCGTCCGGTGCGCGGACGGAGTAAACGAGCCGGAACGGGACTCGGCTGTTCGCGGCTCGCCGGGTACGCACCATCGCCATCAGCGGGACGATGCCCGAGCCGCCTCCGACCAGCAGCACCGGATTGGTCTCGTCCGGCCGCCACACGAACCACCCGCCGACTGGGCCGCGGATCTCGACCAGACCGCCGATCGCGAAGTCCCGCGCGAGGTACGGCGACACCTCGCCGCCGGCCACGACCTGGACGGTCAGCTCGACCTGATCGCCGCGTTCGGCAGAGGCGATCGAGTAGCTGCGCTGGGTGGAATAGCCGTCCTCGGCGGTGAGCCGCACGTCGACGTGCTGGCCCGGCAGATGCCCGGCCCACCCGTCGAGCTGCAACACGAGCGTACGGGCCGTGGCCGTCTCGTCGCGTGTCGTCGAGCAGCCGGGCGACCCGCCAGCGCAGCCGGTCGGCTAGTCGCCCGCGTACCGCTGCTCGCGCCACGGATCGCCGTATTCGTGATAGCCCAGGCTCTCCCAGAAGCCGAGGTCGTCCTGCAGCATCAGTTCGATGCCGCGCACCCACTTTGCCGACTTCCAGAAGTACAGGTGCGGGACAAGCAGCCGCGCCGGTCCGCCGTGCTCGCGCGCCCAGCTGCTCGCCCTCGTAGCGGTAGACGATCCATGCCTGCCCGTCGAGCAGGTCCTCCAGTGGCAGGTTCGTGGTGTACCCGCCGTAGGAGTGCACCATCGCGTAGTCGGCTGCGGTGTCGACACCCGCGAACAGGATGTCCAGCGAAACACCCTCCCAGCTCGTGCCGAGCTTCGACCACTTGGTGACGCAATGGATATCGACGGTCGGCGACTCACTCGGCAGCGCCAGCAACTCCGGCCACGACCAGCGATGCACCGCGCCGGCCTCGGTCGTGATCGTGAACTCCCACCGGTCAAGGGGGATCCGCGGCGTCGGCCCGGCCGAGAGCACCGGAAAGTCCCGCGTCAGGTACTGGCCGGGCGGCAACTGGACGTCGGAGTCGCGCGCCCGTCCACGAAAACCCGGCGTCAAGATCCCCATGGCAGCCTCCTACCGTGCAAGTGTCGCCCATCACGGGGAAACCGAATAGCCCGGCGCTGTACGGTCCGAGGGGTGCCGAGCGCACGAGCGGCAATGCAGAGGGGCGGACGTGGACGGACCGGTCGTTGCTGCCGGTCGACCGGGCGTGGTGTACCGCTCGGCGCGGGGACGCTGGGTATTGCTCGCGACGATTCTCGGCAGCGGCCTCGCGCAACTGGACGGGACCGTGGTCAACGTGGCGTTGCCGCGGATCGGCGAGAACCTCGACGCCGGGCTGACCAGCCTGCAATGGACGATCAACGCATATACGCTGACGCTGTCCGGGCTGTTGCTGCTCGGCGGGTCGCTCGGCGACCGGCTGGGCCGCCGGCGGATCTTCGTCCTCGGCGTGGTGTGGTTCGCCCTCGCCTCGGCGGGGTGTGCCGTAGCGCCGACGGCCGGCGTGCTCATCGCGATGAGAGCGTTGCAGGGCGTCGGGTCGGCGTTGCTCACTCCCGGTTCGCTGGCCATCCTCGAGGCGGTGTTCCGGCGTGAGGATCGCGCGGAGGCGGTCGGCGCGTGGTCCGGACTCGGCGGTATCGCCACGGCGATCGGTCCGGTACTCGGCGGCGTTCTGGTCGGCGTCGCGCCGTGGGGTTGGCGATTGGTGTTCCTGATCAACCTGCCGCTCGCCGTCCTGGTGGTCGTCGTTGCCGCAGCGGCACGTACCGGAGACGCGCGACGAGCAGGCGTCCGGACGTCTGGACGTACGCGGCGCGGCGCTCGCGGCGCTCGGTCTGGCCGGTGTGATCTACGCGCTGATCGAGGGGCCGGCCAGGCACTGGCCGACGTCGATCGTGGTGAGTGGGATCGCCGGTGTGCTGCTGCTCGTCGCGTTCCTCGTCAACGAGCAACGCCGGCCGGACCCGATGATGCCGCTGTCGCTGTTCCGCTCGCGGCAGTTCAGCGCGTCGAACCTCGTGACGCTCCTCGTCTATGCGGCGCTGGCCGGCGCGCTGTTCCTTCTGCCGGTGCAACTGCAGGTCGTTAGCGGTTTCAGCCCGATGGCGGCGGGCAGTTCGCTGTTGCCCGTGACGCTGGTGATGCTGCTGCTGTCAGCTCGTGCTGGACGGCTCGCCACGCGGATCGGTCCGCGCTGGCCGATGACGGTCGGTCCGATCGTGGCGGGGTGTGGTCTCGCGTTGCTGGCTCGGATCGGTGCACACTGCGAGCTATCTCACGACCGTGCTGCCTGCCATCCTTGTGTTCGCGCTCGGGCTGTCGTTCACGGTCGCGCCGCTGACGGCGACGGTGCTCGCCGCCGCGCCTGAGCGGCAGGTCGGTGTGGCCTCGGCGGTGAACAACGACATCGCGCGTACCGCCGGCCTGTTCGCCGTCGCGGTGCTGCCTGCTATCGCGGGGATCACCCAGCAGACCTACGCGGATCCCGCACAGCTGTCCGACGGCTTCCAACGGGCCGTCTTGATCGCGGCAGCGCTGTGTGCGCTCGGTGGCGTGCTGGCCGCGTTGACCATCCGTGACGACGTACTCGCGGTGGGCGAGCCCACCGAAGAGGTGGCCTGCGCTGCCTGCCAGCCGAGCGCCGCGATCCCGGCGCAACAAGCGCATTAGGTGGCATGACTCCGAACCACGGCGTGTGCGTCACCGTCCCCATAGACGTTGGCTAACTGACCGTTCCATCGGTAGCTCGCAAGTCGCGGCGCGTACGGTGATCTGGTGGCTGATCCGGTCGACCGGAAGGTGACGATCACCCATCCGGACAAGGTGTACTTCGCCGAGCGAGAGCACACCAAGGGTGACCTTGCCGAGCATTATCTGCGGGTCGAGGAACCGCTGATGCGCACCATGGGTGGACGTCCAGTGCTGCTGCAGCGGTTCCCGGCGGGCGCGTCAGGACCGTCGTTCTTTCAAAAGCGGGTCCCGAAGGCTGTCCCGCCTTGGTTGCAGACCTCGGTGGTGTCGACGCCAAACGGCACCACCTCGCAGGCGCTCGTGGTTGCCGATATCGATCATGTGCTGTGGGCGGTGAACCTGGGATGCCTCGGCTTTCACGTCTGGCCGTACCACGCCGACGACCCGGGACACACGGACGAGTTGCGGATCGACCTGGACCCCACGCCGGGGATCGAGTTCGGACAGATCCGCGAGGCAGCGCATGAGCTGAAGGCGTTGCTCGACGAGGTCGGCGTGACCGGCTACCCGAAGACCACGGGCAACCGCGGCCTGCACGTGTACGTGCGGCTGCAGCGACGCTGGGACTCCTACCGGGTCCGTACGGCCGCTGTCGCCATTGCCCGCGAGCTCGAGCGCCGCCGCCCGGAGTTGATTACGGCCGCCTGGTGGAAGGAAGAACGCGGCCGTCGGGTCTTCGTCGACTTCAACCAGAACGCGCCGCACAAGACGGTGTTCGGTGCATGGTGCGTTCGGGCCCGACCAGGCGCGCAGGTTTCCACGCCGATCGGCTGGGACGAACTCGATCACGTGCACCCTGACCAGTTCACGATCTCCACGCTGCCCGAGCGGCTAGCCGCTAGCGGTGACCCGTGGCTGCGGATGGACGACGACCCTCAGTCTTTAGAGCCCTTCCTGGAGATGGACGCCCGCGACCGGGAAAACGGGCTGATGGATGCACCCTGGCCGCCGGTCTACCCGAAGCAGCCGAACGAGCCGTCCCGGGTTGCGCCCAGCCGAGCCAAGAAACCCCAGCCAGCCGAGTGAACGCTGTCAGTTAGATCCGCAATTCGCCTGCGAGCAGACGCTGGATCATGACGTCGAGGCCGCCTGACAAATGGTGTAAATGGCCATTGGGTTAGTTGGTCTTGGTGGGGACGATATGGTTCGGCTGGGCGGCGGTCACCCACGCGGGATGAAGCTGGGATCTGCGTGGACGAGCACAGTTGAGTCGTGTCGAACGGCGATCCCGCCGCCCGCCTCGGGAGAAACTCGACGCTGAGGGATCGCAGGGACGGTGATCACGACGGCTAGGTATGAGGACTTGCCTCGCGGCACCCGTCGCCGGTTGCTCCGCCGCGCGTTGCTGCGGCCGACGCTGAGCGCCGCCGCCTTGTTCATCCTTTACTTCACGCTGCCGATGGACCGGCCGTTTAGTGGCTTCACACTCGTGGCTCTCCTGGCGGGCCTGTGCATCTTCGCGGGCCTGATCGTACTCCAGACTCGCGCGATCGTCCGTTCGCCGTATCCGCGGCTGACCGCGATCACGGCGTTGGCCACATCCGTTCCGCTATTCGTGCTGCTGTTCGCGACGGTGTACTTCCTGATGGAGCACAGCGTGCCGAACGCGTTCACCGAGCCGATGACCCGCTTGGACGCGCTGTACTTCACGGTGACCGTGCTGTCGACGGTTGGCTTCGGTGACATCGCGGCCCGGTCGGAGCTAGCCCGTGCCCTGACCACGGTGCAAATGCTCGGCGACCTACTGCTGATCGGGCTGGTCGCCCGGGTATTGCTCAACGCCGTTCAGACCGGACTCGCCGGTCGCGCCCGCACAACCGTGAACGACCCACCCGAGCAGGCCGGCACGAGTACCGACTCGTGATGGCCGGGTTGCGGCTGGGCCTTATCGGTGCGACGGCGTCCGGCTTGTCGTCGGTATTGTCGTGGCATCGGTGTCGGGCTCATCGGACGACAGCGTCTACCTGCGGGAAACGCGAATGCCGCCGGTAACGGTCTCGGGAGGTCGCATGAACTCTGTGCCACCGAGCGCCGGGGGACCTTCAGAGTCCACAGAGTCCATACCGGCAACCGAGTACGCCACGGCGGACGCAGGGCAGGCTCGACCGAAACAGCAGCGGGCGCTGGTGCGGTTGATCCGTGCGGTCGCCGAGGTAGATCCCGCGGCGATGGAATCGGCCTCCCGTCAGCTCGGCGAGTCGAGGCGGATTCTCGCGCCGCTGGGGTGGGCAGCCGGCACGATCGTGTTGTTGATCAAAGGCGTCAAGCTGCTGATCCTGAACTGGCGGCTGTCTGTGATCCAACTGGTTCCCGCCGCCTGGGTGTGGTTGGCGATGTGGGACCTGAAGCGGCATCTGCTGCACGGCGAGTCCTTCCGGCACCTGCCCCTGGCTGCGATTCTCGCACTCGCCGCAGCCGTGGTGGTGTTCACCATCGCAGCGTTCTGGTGCAACACGATCTTCGCGTTCGCCATTGATGGGCCGCCGCCTCCGAGGATCGCTCCGGCCTTCCGGCAGGCGCGCCAGCGCCGAAGCATGATCGTGACGTCGGGACTTGTCGTGGGAAGCGCCCTAGCGTTCGCGGTGGTGGTGGTCCCGCGGATCGCCGGCGTCTGGTTGTTCAGCCTGATACTCGGTCTCGTGCTGGCCGTAATGCTGATCAGTTTCGTCGCCGTTCCCGCCCGGATCATCGGCGTGAAACCGCAGAAGCTTCCCCCCAAGCAGTCCCTCGGCCGCGTCGCCGTGGGCGGTACCCTCAGCGCGGTCGCCATGGGACCCGGCTATCTGCTCGGCCGCATCGGGTTGATCCTGCTAGGACTGCAGCACCTCCATATCCTGGGATTCGCGTTGCTGTCCGTCGGCACTGCGCTCTACGCCGCGGGAATGTCGTCCGTCAAGGCAGTTAAGCTGAGCATGAAACTCACCCCAGCTACCCCCACATAATCCGCAATTGGCGGTCGGGCGGGCGCGACGGGGACGGCCCAGTTCGCCACCGTCGTGGATGACGAAGCTGGATCGCGTGACCCTTTGTCGTTGCGATGGTGCTCAGCTTTTTGCCTCAACCATGGCTGATGGTCGCCGCCAGTGTCGCAACGGTAACCGCTGCAAACCTGTCGGACTCCACATCCGTCGCTACTGTTAGGCGGGGGCGTGTGTGGCGGCGGCGCGTGTAACGGCGGCGCGTACGAGTTCGACCGCCACGAGCAGGATCACCGCGATGACGGCAAGCACGATGATCGTGGCGAGCGAGGGGTTGTCCCAGAGGACAAGGATGATCAGTGCCAGCGCGATGATGCCGACGCTGATTGCGGTCCGGTAGCGGGCCACCAGCGGACCGACCCGGCTCGCGGCCAGTGTGTGAGTGAGCGACCTGGGGGCGGTGGCAACCGCGTGGCGGATGGCGACGGCTGGCCGGGACGGCCCGGACAGCCACGCGCCGAGCACGATAAGCAGCGCCGCCAGCAGGACCAGTCGGATGCCCAGCCGCAGGTAGCGCACGATCGTGTCGAAGAGGAACTGTGCGGTGTCACGGGGCAGCTTGTCCGGCGGTACGCGGTCCAGATAGATGTTGCGGCCAATCAGCAGCCCGATGCCGATCACGATCATGCCGGCGCCGAGCCCGGCCGCGGACCAGAGCAGCGCCCGGCGGCGCTTACGGGCCGTGGCGATGCCGCCGGCGACCAGGACCAGCCCGATCCATGGCAGCCAGTTCGCAAGGCTGTTCAGCCGCCGCACCGCCTTGCGGGCCTTGTCCACGCCGTGGATGTCAGCGATCTCGATGGTGGCCCCCACCGCCGGCACCTTGGCGGCGACGGTAAGGCCGGCGGCGACCAGCTGCCCTTTGACCTTGTCCACCACCTTCGACAGGTCCAGGGTGACCTTTCCCTGGTTGCTCACCTTCACCGCGGCGTCGGCCGGCTGCGTGCCGGTGAGCAG
Organism: uncultured Alphaproteobacteria bacterium; assembly: GCA_963792845.1. Lineage (GTDB taxonomy): Bacteria > Pseudomonadota > Alphaproteobacteria > Rhizobiales > Kaistiaceae > Bauldia. Next base: position 526,137 of record CAWBXW010000012.1, on the reverse strand, counting down.
GTAGTCGATCTGCTGGTGGGCTGCCCTATTGACGCCGTCCCACAGCGTCTGAAACGTGTCGCTGCGCACGAACCGGGTGGTGACCGTGTTGACCAGCCCGGTGGCGGCGCTCTGCAGCGGCCCGGCCAGCGCCTGCGCGGCCCGCGGCGGTAGCACATCGGTGAGCAGCGATTTCACGTCGAGGTACGCGTCGACCTGGTTGTCGACGGCTTTGATCACCGCGTCCTGCACGCCGGCGTTGCCGGCCACCGGTTGCATGGTCTGCACGTACCGGTCGGTGTTCAGCACCAGGTTGCGGCCCCAGATCGCCAGCGGCGCCACGACCAGGCACAGCACGCCAACCACAATCAGAATCACCGCGGCGGCCGACCGGGCGATACGCCCCACCCGCCGCGCCAGCGACGCCTCCTGCGCCTGTTGCAGCTCGGCGTTGCGGGCCCGCAACTCATCCAACTCCGACTGCAACGAGGGCAGGTCAGGCTGCTCCGGTGGCTCGCTCATCGGTCATCCGCCGGGGTTTTGCACGCGGGTGTACGGGTCGAACACGCCCCGATGACCGGAACCAGAATCACGACTCGCCCCCTTCCGATGCCACGCGTCCACTCGGCTCGCCGCCGTGGGCGTGGACGTCGTGCAGCGGCCATGTAGAAGGCGATCACACTGCGTTGGCGATCACACTGTGTCGCGTCCCAAACCGTACCGACGTCGCCCCTATGCAAGCGGACCGCATCGCAGCAGTCGCCATCCGCTGCGGATGATCCTCGCCCGTTGATGCTGGACCATACTTATGGCCGGCGCCGTCATCGATGTGCCAGGCAAGCCAGCCCAGCGTGCGGAGGGGCCACGCCCGCTGCGCAACGCCGTCAGGAGGGCTCAACGATGCCTGAGGGTATGAACGTCGAGGTGGCGCACAAGCTGAGCGAGCAGGAAATATCCGGCGCGCACCGCGGTCGCTGGCATGAGCTGCTCGAGGTTGTGGAAGTCGCGATCCTGGCGATCGTGGCCGTCGCCACCGCCTGGAGCGGCCTGCAGGCGGCCAAATGGGACGGCCGCCAGTCACTGCTGTACGGCCAGGCCACCAGGGACCGATTCCAGGCCGAGGCGGCCAGCACCTTGGCAGGTCTGCAGCTATCCGCCGACGCGTCCATGTTCACCGGATGGCTGCAGGCCCGGGCCGCCGGCGACACCCAACTGCAAGCCATCTACGTGCGCCGGTTCACCCCCGACTACCGCGACGCGTACGAGGCGTGGTTGAAGACCGACCCATTCGTCAACCCGGCAGCCCCACCCGGCCCCGCCGCCATGCCGTCGTACCACAACCCGAATCAGGACGCAGCCAACCGGCTCAACGCCGCCGCCGCGGCAACCTTCGACCAGGGCACTACCGCGCGCGAGAACGCCGACCGGTACGTGCGGGACACCGTCCTGTTCGCCTCGGTCCTGTTCCTGGTAGCAGTCGCCCAACGGTTCAAGGCCATCCGGGCACGAATCGCCATCGGGGTGATCGCCTTCGGCTTACTGACCTTCGTGATCATCTCGGTCGCCCAACTCCCGCGACTGTAGCCGGGTCATCACGGTCACGTTGCCGGCTACGACCATGTCGCTAGACACGGCCCGCTGCCAACGGGCAGAGTCCTTGTGCGGCTACGTCCGCGCCGCCGCCTGTTCGTCTTCGGCCAACGCCTGTTGTACCTCTTCCGCCGTTGAGCTTGATCTGCTGATCTTTTTGGTGGCTCCGGTGAGCACCTGGTCGAGGGCGGTCACACCGTCGGCGTGGGTAAGGGCTACCAGGGCGATTTCGCCGGTATCCATCACGTCGCCCAGGTCCTTGATATCGCCGCGGTCCAGGCTGCGGTTCATTCGTGCCAGTACAGCGCCGCTTCCGGCGCCGACGGCCGCGGCGCCGATCAGGGCCGGCGGGAACAGCACGCCGACAACGGCCCCTGCGACAGCGCCCTTGCCCCAACCATGGTGCGACTGACGGTGGATTGTGACGGTTTCAACAGTCGTGGGCTTCTCGATCAATGCGGCATCCGCGAGCTCGATGGCGTTAGCCTGGGCGGCGGCTTCGAGGGCGGTCCAGTCTCGCTCCGCGGTGGGCAGGTCCGGGTAGACCGCGACCGTGGTGCTGAGGTTCTTCATGAGTCCTCCTGTGGGCGATGGAGCTGGGCGCCGACCGGCTACGGTCGTGCTTCGGTCGTGGCACCGCCACCTTGAGTGCGGAATCCTGCGATGTCATCGTCCTCAGTGGATGACGCAGCTGTTGGCGCGGCGCGATCCAGTAGCGCGTTCAGCGTTATGGCGGCGTCGATGAGCTGCAAGTGTGTGAACGCCTGCGGGAAGTTGCCAAGCTGTTCACCGGTGGTTCCGATCTCCTCCGAGAATAGGCCGAGGTGGTTGGCGTAGGTGAGCATCTTCTCGAACGTCAGCCGGGCGTCCTCCAGCCGACCTGCACGCGCGAGTGCGTCGACGTACATGAAGGTGCACAACGAGAACGTGCCCTCGGAGCCGCGAAGACCGTCCGGGGACGCACCCGGGTCGTACCGGTAGACCAAGCTGTCGGTGACCAGCTCGGAGTCCATCGCTCGTAGCGTGGACAGCCACATCGGATCTTGCGGGGCAACAAACCCCACGCTTGACATGCGAAGCAGGGAGGAGTCCAGCACCTTGTCGTCGTAGTGCTGCACAAACGCACCACGGCCCGCGTCCCAGCCACGTTCCATCACCTGCGTGTAGATGGCGTCGCGTTGGCTGATCCAGCGGTCCAGCGGAGCCGGCCGGCCGTGAGCTGTGGCGAACCGAATCGCGCGGTCGAAGGCCACCCAGCTCATCACCCGTCCATACGTGAAGTCCTTGGGGCCACCGCGGGTCTCCCAGATGCCCGCCTCGGGCTGGTCCCAATGGTCGGCGAGCCATCCGAGCACCTCCTGTATTGCTAGCCAGCCGGGGTGGCCGACCTCCAGACCGCGTCGGTCGCCGTAGTAGACGCTGTCCAGTGCCTCGCCGTAGATATCCAGCTGCAACTGCTCGGCCGCGCCGTTCCCGATACGAACCGGGTACGAGCCCCGGTAGCCCTCCCAATGGTCAAGTGTCTCCTCGGTGAGCTCGGTGGAGCCGTCGACGCGGTACATGAGGTTCAGCGGCGTGCCCCCGCTGCCAACGCGCTCCTGGACCCGCGCCATCAACCATCGGGCGAAGGACGCGGCTTCCTCGGTAAAGCCCATAGCGAGCAGCGCGTAGACCGAGAAAGAGGCGTCCCGGACCCAGGTGAATCGGTAGTCCCAGTTACGCTCACCACCGACCTGCTCAGGTAGCCCAGCAGTGGGGGCGGCGACCAGGCCGCCCGTCGGGGCGTACGTCATCAGCTTCAAGGTGATCGCCGAACGCTGCAAGGTTTCGCGCCATCGTCCGGTGTAGGTGGACTGAGCCAGCCAGTTCCTCCAGAAGCGGACGGTGTCGTCGAACAGGCTGCTCACCTCGGCGACTCGAATCTCGTGCGGCGGCTCGTCACTGGCCGTGTCGAGCAGAAATCCTCGTTGCTGCCCAGCCTCGAGGGTTACCGTGAGGTGCACGTCGCCCGCACCGCTCGTCTGCACCTGGGCCAGTCGTGCGTCACCGGGTTCGCGGACCGCGTGCAGCGTCATCGAGGTTTGCTCGCTGCTGAACACCGCCCCGTGCTCGGTGAGCTGCACCCGGTGCGGTTGACGGGAGTAGTCGAACCTCGGATCGATGTGGACGTCGAAGGTCATCCGGCCGCGGACGCAACGCACCAACCGCGCCAAACGGTGACGGTCGGTCGCCACATACCCGCTTATCGGCATGAAGTCGACGACCTCACCGACGCCGTCTTCGGTGAGGAAGCGAGTGATCAATATCGCGGTGTCTGGCAGGTACATCTGCTTCGTGTCGAAGGCATCCGTCGTTGGACGGATCTGGAACCGTCCGCCGCGCTGATGGTCGAGCAGTGCACCGAAGACGCTGGGCGAATCGAATCGCGGGAAGCAGAACCAGTCGATCGACCCGTCGGTGGTCACCAATGCGGCGGTCTGCAGGTCCCCAATCAGGCCATGATCAGCGATGAGCGGGTAGTCGTCCATGTGCGTCCTCGCAGGGTGAAAGCTCACCGACCGAGTCGGCCGGTGCGGTCGAGTACGGACACCATCCTGTCGGCCGCGCTGGAGGTCATCATCCTTGCCGGATGACCGCAGTTAGCTGGAATGCCTCATGATCGTCGATACCCGCTCGGGCCAGCTCCCCAACCGGCCCTCGACGAGACGCCCCTCGACTATCCGTGGCGTTTGCCGCGTGCCGGAGCACGCGCGGATCGAGGGCCTTCACGGTTGTGCAGCGCTGGCGGTATCTACCGGAGCGGCCGGCGCAAACTCGTGGGTCGCCACACGGCGGTGGAATACGTGATAACTCCACGCTTGGTAGGCCAACACCACGGGAAGCAGGACGACGGCAACGATGGTCATCACTTTCAAGGCATAGGACCCGGACGCGGTGTTCTGAACGGTGAGCGAGTACGCCTCGTTGGTGCTGGAGACCATGACCCGCGGGTACAGGTCGACAAAGATGGAACCGATCGTGGCGGCCATCGCGACCGTGGTCGCGATGAAGGCCCAACCTTCGTGGCCCTCGCTTGCCAGCCAGGCCGCAGCGAACACCGCAATCACCGCCGTCAGCTCGACCGGGTTGAGCAGAATCCCTCTGCCCTGTGAAGCGTGGGTCCAGGCGATGAATCCCAGAACGGCCAGGCCGGTCAGCGGCCCCACCCACGCGGCCAGCCGCCGCGCCCGCCGCCGTGCCTCCCCCTCGGTCTTCATGGCCAGGAACGTCGACCCGTGCACGAGGCAGAGCAGGAGCACCGTCAGGCCGGTGAACAGTGCGTAGGGCTGCAGCAGGTCCCATACCGAACCGGTGTATTCCTGGTTGCTATCAACCGGTACGCCGTGCAGCAGATCGCCTAGTGCGATACCGATTCCTGCGGCCACGATCACGCTCCCAACGGTCATCGAGATGTCCCAGGTACGCCGCCATCTCGCGCTGTCGACCTTGCCGCGGAACTCGAAGGACACGCCCCGTGCGATCAACCCGGCCAGGAGCAGCACCATCAGCAGGTAGAAGCCGGAGAACATCGTGGCGTACCAGCCGGGGAAGGCCGCGAACATTGCTGCCGCCGCCACGATCAGCCACACCTCGTTGCCGTCCCAGAACGGTCCGATCGCGTTGATCGCGGCACGGCGCTCCGGTTCGTTACGTCCCACGACCGCGTGCAGGACGCCGACACCAAGATCGAATCCTTCCAGCACGAAAAAGCCGATCCAAAGGATCGCGATCAAGACGAACCACAGCGTCGCGAGTGACATAGCTAGCTACCTCAATAGGTCATAGCCGGAACGGGCTCCGCCGCGTCGTCCGCGATCGGCGCGGCGAGTTCCTTGCGGGCGTACTTCGCCATCAGGACGAAAGCGATCACGGCGAGGGCGACGTACAGGGTGAAGAACACGATGAGACTGATGGCCACGGTTGTCGTGCTGATCGAGGGCGACACGCCGTTCTTGGTGAGCTGGATACCTTGGACGATCCATGGCTGGCGGCCGTTCTCGGTCAGTAACCATCCCGCTGTATTCATCAGGAACGGCAGGATCGCTGACCAGATGGCCACCCGCAGAAACCAGCGCGAGGTGCCAATCCTCTTGCGGCGCAACACCCAGAGCCCCCACAAAGACAAGAGGAATATCAGGCCGGCGGTGTAGGCCATGACGCGCATCGACCAGTACTGCACGAAGACGTTGGGCACATAACTACCGGCGCCGTACTGCTGCTGATACTGGCTCTGCACATCGTTGAGACCTTCGACCTTGCCGTTCCACGAGTTGGTCGCGAGCAGCGAGAGAAGATGTGGGATCTGGATGATCTTGGTCGGTGTCTCATCATTCTTGCCGCCACCTATCTGGAACAGCGAGAAGGAGCACGGTTGGCAGGTGTTCCACTGCGCCTCCGACGCGGCGATCTTCATTGGCTGGTATTTGTCTTCGGTGACCCCCAACTCGCTGCCGACCAGCATCGCGAGCAGGATGGCCGGCGCCAGAACGACGAGCGCCAAGCGCGCGGCCGGCTTGAAGACGTCGGGATGTTTGCCGCGACGCAACTGCCACGCCGACACCGCGAGCATGACTACCGACGCCGTGACAGCCGAGGCGAGCAAGACATGCAGGTATCCCCGCAGGAAGACCGGGTTGGTGAGGACCGCCCAGATGTTGTTCAGCTGTGGCCGACCGGTTGATGGGTTGATCTTGTAGCCCACCGGGTGCTGCATCCAAGAATTCGCCGCCATGATGAAGGCCGCCGACAGAGCCGATCCCACAGCGACCAGCCAGATGGCGGTCAGATGGATCCGTGGCCGGAGTCTGTCCCAGCCGAACACCCACACACCGAGGAACGTGGATTCGAGGAAGAACGCGGCGAGGCCCTCCATGGCGAGTGGCGCGCCGAACACGTCACCGACCGTCCGGGAGTAGGCCGACCAGTCCATGCCGAACTGAAACTCCTGGACCAACCCCGTTACGACGCCAACCGCGACATTGATCAGCAACAAGGTGCCGAAAAAGCGCGTCAACCGCAGGTAGTCAGGCTTCCCGCTGCGGTGCCACGCGGTCTGCAGGATGGCGGTGAGGAAGGCCAAACCGATCGTGACCGGCACGAAGAGGAAGTGATAGATCGAGGTCATCGCAAACTGAATGCGGGCGAGGTCGAGCTGGCTCATCCGATGCTCCCCTCACAGAGATCCGCGCGACCAATGGAGCCGAGTTCGGCCGAGGGTGCCCCGATCCGGCAGTAGCGCGAATCACTCGCAACGGATGGTTCACACGCTGCAGCTGCGGGTGTCGCCCCATCTGGCGCCGGGCCGAGGTGCTGCCTCATCCGATCGGGATGAGGCGCCGACCCCGCTCGGCGCGCACGGTGGACGGCGAGGACCAGTATGTTCGGCCCTCTGCATGGCGCGGATGCGTGCTCGGCAACACCAGAACCCCGGAGGAACTCCTATGGCCGAGGACAAACACTACGACGTCATCGTGATCGGCTCCGGCGCCGGCGGCGGAACGCTCGTGCATCGGCTGGCACCGACTGGCAAGCGGGTTCTGCTGCTCGAGCGGGGTGACTATCTGCCACGCGAGCGCGACAACTGGGACTCCACCGAGGTGTTCGTCAAGGGCAAGTACCGGGCTCCGGAATTCTGGCTGGATCAGCATGGCGACGAGTTCCCGCCCGAGGTCAACTACTACGTGGGAGGCAACACCAAGTTCTACGGGGCCGCGCTGTTCCGGCTGCGGCCACAGGACTTTGCGGAGCTCAGACATGACGGTGGGATGTCTCCCGCGTGGCCGATCGACTATCAGGACCTCGAGCCCTACTACACGCAGGCCGAACACCTGTATCTGGTGCACGGTGAGCACGGCGATGACCCGACCGAGGGGGCGGCCAGCGCTCCATACCGATTCCCGCCCGTGAAGCACGAGGCACGCATTCAACAGCTGAGCGACGACCTGGACAAGCAGGGGCTGCACCCGTTCCATCTGCCGATCGGGGTGAATCTCAGCCAAGACGAGTTGGGCCACGCGACCCATAGCAGCGTGTGCATTCGATGTGACCGAGTGGACGGCTTCCCGTGCGTGGTCAGCGCCAAGTCCGACGCCCAAGTCGTCTGCGTCGATCCGGCCCTCACCCACGACAACGTCGAGCTGATCACCAATGCCTACGTCGAGCGTCTGGAGACGGACGAGACCGGCCGGACGGTCCGCGCCGTGGTGACCCAGCTGGGCGATGGCTCGACGGTCAGGCTGAGCGCGGATGTGGTCGTGGTCTCTTGCGGTGCCGTGAACAGCGCGGCGCTGTTGCTGCGCTCGCGCAGCGATGTCCTCCCGAATGGGCTGGCCAACAGCTCCGACGTCGTCGGGCGGCACTACATGCGGCACAACAACCTGGCGCTGATGGGAGTCTCGAAGGAACCGAATCCCACGATATTCCAGAAGACCCTTGCGCTCCACGACTGGTACCTGGGAGCCGATGATTGGGACTATCCCCTCGGCGGCATTCAGATGCTGGGCAAGTCCGACGCAGAGCAGATCAGGGCCAACGCCCCCCGCTGGGCCGGCAAGGTCTCACCGGGGATGCCCTTTGAGGTGCTCGCGCACCACGCAGTGGACTTCTGGCTTTGTGGCGAGGATCTGCCCCTACCGGAGAACAGGGTCACCGTCGAGAAGGACGGGCGAATCAGGCTGGCTTTGGATCCGAACAACAACGTCGAAGGCGTCAAGCGGCTCATGCACAAGCTGGAAGGCATGCTCGGCGAGCTGGGCATGCACAAGCGCCGCTTGATCGATCACAGCATCTACCTGCACAAGGGAATGCCGATCGGCGCCACGGCACACCAGGCCGGCACCGTTCGTTTTGGCACCGACCCCGGTAGTTCCGCTCTGGATGTGAATTGCAAGACCCACGACCTGGACAACCTCTACGTAGTGGACACGAGTTTCTTTCCGAGCATCGGCGCGGTGAACCCGTCGTTGACGGCCATCGCCAACGCGCTGCGCGTCGGCGACCACATCGCAGAGCGCCTCGGCTGAGGCGCACACAAGATAACCAACCACATCAAGCCTCGAGACGAAGCAGGCGAGCGAATGGCAACCGATCCCGTAGACGCATTGGTCATCTTCGGAGCGACCGGGGACTTGGCCAAGTTGGAAACCTTCCCGGCTCTTGTTGGCCTGGTCGACCGCGGAGTACTCGACGTTCCCGTCGTCGGGGTGGCCAAGAGTGGATGGGGGCTCGAGCAGTTCCGGGACTACGCGGCGGCGTCCTTGCGGCTGAACAACATGGATCCCAAAGCTCCTGCCGCCGCCAAGATGCTCGGCCTGCTGCGTTACGTCGATGGTGATCTCGACGACGACGCCACGTATGCCGCCATGTCCCGCGAAGTGCGCGAGGGCGGGCGAGTCTTGTTCTATCTCGAGGTTCCGCCGTTCCTGTTCGGGCGAATCGCCCAGGGCATCGACACCGCCGGGCGCGCGCAAGGTGCCCGGGTGATGGTCGAGAAGCCGTTCGGCACAGACCTCGTCAGCGCGCAAGAACTAAACGAGACGATGCACAAGTACTTCGCCGAGGACGACATTTACCGGGTCGATCATTGGCTGGGCCTCGATCCACTGGACAACGTGCTGTACGCCCGATTTGCCAACTCCATCTTCGAGCCACTGCTCAACCGGACACACGTCGAGAGTGTCCAGATCACGATGGCAGAGGCGTTCGATGTATCCGACCGCGGCCGGTTCTACGACAAGACGGGCGCGATACGGGACGTTGTGCAAAACCACATGCTGCAGGTGCTGGCCAGCGTCATGGCCGACCCTCCGGACGGCTCCGGGCTTGGCTCATGGCTGGATGCGAAGTCGCGGGTGATCAGTTCGCTGCGCCCGCTCACTGCGAAGGATGTCGTCCGCGGCCAGTACGCGGGCTACCACGACGTGGCCGGCGTTGACCCCGCTTCGACCGTAGAGACCTACGTAGCGGTGCGGCTGAGCCTCGACACCTGGCGCTGGGCCGGCGTACCGATCGCCATCCGTGCTGGGAAGACGATGCCGGTTACCGCCACCGAAGTCAGCATCCAGTTCCGTCCCACCCCGTATAACATCTTCGGTGCCGAAGAGACCATATCCGGCGTCAAGTTCAGGTTCCGGATCTGGCCAGAGGCGGAAGTCGGGCTCACCCTGGCCGGCAAGAAACCCGGTGCGGGCTGGTATGGCGAGGTCCAAGACCTCCGCTTCGCTCAGCAACCGGGGTCCGACATGCGACCGTACGACCGACTCATCGGAGCCGCTCTGGAGGGCAACCGAGTGCCGTTTGCTCGGCAGGATGCGGTCGAAGCCGCCTGGCGGGTGGTTGATCCGATCCTCGGCGACGTCGTCCCGGTCCACGAATACGCCCAGGGCAGCTGGGGTCCCAAGGAAGCCGATTCGCTGCTGCCCGACGGCGACGCGTGGCACGACCCGGCCGGCTGATGACTACGCAGGAGGCGGACACGTCCGAACCCGACCGTGAACGGAGCGTAGGAGCTGGATCAGCGGATCCGGCCGCCCATCGAGTGGTCATCATCGGCGGCGGCTTCGGCGGGTTGTTCGCCGCTCGTGCCTTGCGTCGCGCACCGGTCGAAGTGACGCTCGTCGACCGGGCAGGCCACCATCTGTTCCAGCCACTGCTCTATCAATGCGCGACCGGGATTCTCTCGGAGGGACAGATCGCCGCGCCACTGCGAAGTGTCCTCAAGCGTCACCGGAATGTGAGCGTCGAACTCGCCGAGGTCGTCGACCTCGATGCGGAGCGCCGGCAGGTTATCGCCCGCCGTCCCGGCGGCACGCAGCTTGCGTTGCCGTACGACGAGCTCATCGTCGCAGCAGGCGTCCAGCAGTCCTACTTCGGACACGACGAATACGCTCAATGGGCTCCCGGCATGAAGACGCTGGCCGATGCACTCAGCATCCGGCGCAAGGTGTTCGGCGCGTTCGAAATGGCCGTGACCGCGAACGATCCGGCAGAACAGCGACGCTGGCTCACCTTTGCCCTGGTCGGCGGCGGACCGACCGGCGTGGAGCTGGCCGGGCAGCTGCGAGAGCTGGCGAGCAAGACGCTGCGGGCCGATTTCCGTAATCTCGACCCGGATAGTGCGCGGGTAGTGCTCTTCGACGGCGGAGCCGAGCCGCTGGCGTCGTTCGGGTCGAAACTGTCGACGAAGGCGGCTGACGTGCTCAAAGATCGCGGCGTCGAGCTGCACATGCATTCGTTGGTTACCGCGGTTGACCGGTACGGCTTGGTCGTGCGCGATTCGTCCGGTGACGAGACTCGCTATGACGCCGGCACCGTATTGTGGACCGCGGGTGTCAAGGCGCCGCCACTCGCCGACAAGGTCGCCGCCGCGACCGGAGCCAAGCAGGACAAGCTCGGCCGGATCGAAGTGACCGAGACGCTGACCATCCCCGATCATCCCGAGATATCAGTAATCGGTGACCTGATGAGTCGCGACAACCTCCCCGGCGTAGCGGAGGTGGCCATGCAGGGCGGCCTCTACGCCGGGCGGCGGATCCGACACGAGCTGACCGGACGCGGTGCCAAGGGCTCATTCCGTTATCGCGACCTCGGATCCGCCGCGTACATCTCACGCGGGCACGCAGTAATCTCCACTCGCCGGCTGCATTTCGACGGCTTCCTCGGGTGGGTTTCGTGGCTGTTCATCCACATCGCCTTCCTCACCGGCTACCGCAATCGGATCGGCGCCGTAATGACGTGGGCACTCGCCTTCACGCGTGACACGCGGCGCGAACGCGCCTTCACCACGTCGATGATCGACCAGGCGGACGACGTGTATTCGCCGCGTCCCGACAGCACCGCCGCGTAGCAGCGCCGTCGCGACACCGGCTACCTACCCGAGAAAGGAACCTCACAAGATCGCGATTGGGTTCACTGGAGACCCGGTGCCCCTGGCGAGGCGCAGCGGCGCGATCACGCACAAGAACGACCACCGGCCCGCCGCCTCGCACAGCGAGACGAGGTCATCGAACTGCAGGTAGTCCAGCAGATGCAGGCCCATTGCGTTGACGGCCAGGACGTGCACGGGAAACTCAACCCCGCTGACCGCACCGGGTGCGGTGTCGTTGTTGCCGTCGCTGCCCAGCACGGCAACCCGTCGCTCGGCCATGAACTGCAGCGCTGTGGGGTGAAGCCCGGCTCGTGCGCTGGCTGCATCCCACGGGCCGAGCGCGGTTCGGCGTCGGCGATGCCCGACGCGGACGAACAGCAGGTCGCCGTCGCCGACGTGCACCTGCTGCGCCCGCTCGGCTCGGACGAGGTCGTCGGCGGTGACGTGCTCGCCCGGCTCGAGCCACGGCCGCCCGCGCAGCCGCGGCACGTCGAGCAGGACGCCTCGACCGACGATGCCGTCACGGGCCACATCGATGGACAGCTCCGATGCCCCCGACGCGGAGATGCTGTCCGCGGCCACGCCGTTGTAGAGAACCGCCCGGTAGATGACATGACACAACGCATCGATGTGACTGTCGGCATTGCCGTGCACATTCATCGCGAGCCGATCCATCGCAAACGACAGCCCCGTCCGGTCGGCCTGGTCCCCGGCGGCACTGGTCATCTGATGGACGCAGGGCTCGGGATTGTCGAGTGTCACCTCGCTCTCCACCGCAGCGGCAAGCGTCGTCGAGCGGCCGAGCCGGACCTCGCTGACAGCGGCCAACACGCGCGCCGGCGTGACGTCGTTCAGCGCGCCGCGCCGATCGGCCGGCCCCCAGGCAGACCCACGCCGGAGCCGCTGGTAGAGAATTTCGAAGTCCGCAGCGTCCATGACCGGTAGCGGTGCCGGGCTTGGTGGTCTCGTCATCTGGCCTGGACACCTCCTGGCACCTGCAACCGGGGGTTGCTTAGTACGACCCTGCGGCTGGGCGGGGACTGCCCTGCATGCTAGCCAAGGAAAGGCGTAGATGTGGCCGTCGTGAATGGGCCCTCGAGGCCGTGGTTGCCAGGCATTCTGGTCGCCGCGATCGTGCCGATGGGCAGTCGCCGACTCGCCAGCGGCGATTCGAGGTCAACAAGACGCGGCACGCCGGCGTAACTCGTGGTGCATCGGTGGTGCCTGCGCGCCACCTTTACGATGTCGGCGTGGCGACGCCAAACCATGGCCCCCGGTCGATGCAGCACGCGCCCGGAGTTGCGGATCCATGAACTCCACATCGAGATCGTCGAGTCGAAGCTCTTCCCTCCCGCCGTCCGGGATGGCTTGGTTCAACGCCCTGGCCTGGTTGACTCCTTGGAGCGAAGCGAGGGGATGCCGCTTGTCGTCGTGCGAGCTCCGGCCGGCTACGGCAAGACGACTCTGCTTGCGCAATGGGCGGATCGTGATCATCGAGCCTCAGCCTGGCTGTCGCTCGACGTGCATGACAACGATCCCTCGGTGTTTCTGACCCACCTGGCGGTGGCGCTGGCCCGGGTCGTCCCCGTCGGGCCTGCAGTCTTCGATGCGCTAGCGACGCCCGGTGTGTCGATCCCAGCGACCGTCGTCCCGCATCTGGGAGCGGTGCTAGCGCAGTTGCAAGCTCCAGTACTGCTCCTGCTCGACGACGTGCACGAGCTTCACGAGGGCGAGTCGCTGGACGCGCTAGTTTCGTTGATCTCCTACCTGACGGATGGATCCCAGCTGGCCCTGGCCGGCCGGGCCATGCCGCCCATGCCCCTGGCCCGACTACGCGCCGAGCGCAGGGTCCTCGAGCTGGGAGTCCAAACAGTTGTCGTTCGACGTCGAGAGCAGCAGGCGGCTGATCGCAGCTGCTGGAGTAGATCTCTCCGCTTCGTAGACGTGGCCCACCTGCATCGACGCACCGAAGGATGGCCCGCCGGACTGTACCTCGCCGCGCTCTCGGTCAAGCACGGCAGCAGCGCCGAAACGGCGCCCCCGGTCGCGCGGGAGGATGACCGGACTGATCGTCGACTACGTCGAGAGTGAACTGCTGTCGCGGCAGTCTCTACAGGACGTCACCTTCCTGATCCGGACCTCGGTGCTCGACCAGCTGTCCGGACCCCTCTGCGATGCGGTGCTGCAGGAGGACGGATCGGCGTCCCGGCTCGAACGGTTCGCGCGAGCCAACCTGTTCCTGGTGCCGCTCCTGGCGGCGACCGGGGCTGGTACCGGTACCACGCGCTGTTTCGCGACGTCCTGCGCGCCCAGCTCGGCCGCACCAGCCCCGAGCTGGCTCCAGTCCTCCTGGAGCGCGCGGCGAGCTGGTGCGAGGGCAGAGGGCATGGCGGAGGCGGCCATCGACTACGCGATCGCTGGGCATGACGTCCGACGGGCCGTCCGACTGGTCGGCGACACGGCGTTCGACGATGTATGCCACCGGCCGGATCCCCACCCTGACCAGCTGGTTCGACTGGCTGGACCGCGTCGGTGCACTCGCCGAGTACCCGACCGCCGCGGCGGCGTAGCGGCGGTCTTGTACGCACTGACCGGTCGACCCGCGGCCGCCGACTATTGGCGGGAGGCGGCCGAACAAGGGGCGGACCCGGGAACGGCAGAGTACCGGATGTGGATGTCCGGCATGCGGGCCTACATGTGTCGTGACGGTCCGGAACGTATGTTGGTCGACGCGCAGGAGTATGCGGAGCGATGCGCGGCAGATCAGCCGAGCCGTGGCACGCGATTACCCCATGGGGCTGCTCCTGCAAGCGTTCGCCCACCTGCTCCTGGGCGAGCGGGACGCCGCAGCGGCCGGCTTCGAGGACGCTGTCGAGCTCGGCCTCCGCGCGCACTCCGTCGCTGTACGTGATCACCGCAAACACGAACCGCGCGATGCTGGCCATGGAAGCATCCGATTGGGACCGCGCTGCCCACTTGATCGACGTCGAGCTCGAAAGGATTCAGCGAAGTTGCGCCTCGGGGCGCTCCTGCCAAGCGGTCTGATCTTCGCGGTCGCGACCCGCTACGCCGCCCGCATGGGCGACATCAGGGGAGCGGATGCCCACCTCATCAAGGCGCAGCGCCTCCGACCGCTGCTCTCTCACGCCATCCCCTGGTACGCCGTGCAGACACTGCTCGAACTCGCTGACGCGTCGCTCACGCTGAACGATCCGCCGGCAGCCAGCACGATGCTGCGTGAAATCGACGCGGTGCTGCGCCGCCACCCGCTCATGGGCACCCTCGTCCAGCGAGTCGAGAACCTGCGGTCGCGCCTGCAGGGCCCGGTGGCTCAGAGCGCGGGAGTCTCGACCTTGACAGCAGCCGAGCTCCGGACGCTCCCGCTGCTGTCCACTCACCTGACCCTGTCCCAGATCGCCGCACGCCTCTTCCTGTCCCGCAACACGATCAAGACTCACGTGACGTCGCTGTACCAGAAGCTCGACGTGCACTCCCGCGACGAGGCTGTGATTCGCGCGCAGGAGCTCGGGCTGCTCGCATCATGACAATTCGGCGTCCGGGACGAACGTCGCGGAAGCCGAATTAGCGTCAATCCGGATCACCTCTTCTGGTGGAGGTCTCGGCACCGTAACGTCACTAACGTCGTCAATGCCTCCTCGACCCCCCACCAGAACGCGCTGCGTCCTCCGTACAGGGGCAGGGGCGGGCGGGTGGCTGCAGGGCGGACAGTGCGGATTCGATCCAGGAGTGGTACGGCGGCGCAGGACTGCCTGCACGTCGGTGCAAACGTCCAGGGGGTACTTGCAGATGTCCGCTACCTATCCGCCTGCGCCGGGCATCGTCGACACTGCGCGCGACGGTATTGCTGTGGACGACGATATTGCCGGATTGAGCGACCCGGTCCTCATCTCCGCATTCGAGCCCATGCGGTTGGCTCACCGGCCGATCATCAGGACCCGTTTACTGGATCGTCTGTCCCGCGGCGTGCGTGAGAAGTCGTTGACTCTGCTCAGCGCACCGGCCGGCGCGGGCAAGACCGTCTTGGCTGCGTCCTGGGTCGAGGCAGGGGCTGTCCCGTGGCCGGTCGCGTGGCTGACCGTCGATGACGCCTGCGACCGGCCCGAGCTGTTCTGGCCTTACCTGATGGAGGCTCTCGCGCGAGCTGGAGTCACCCTCCCCCAGGCACACCGGCCCGCTTTGGGCGAGAAGGTTCCAGCTGCCTTCCTGACGCGTTTGGCCGCCGTCATCCTCGAGCATCCGCATCCGATCGTGCTGGTCCTGGATGGTGCCAACCGCCTGTTGAGTCGCGAGGCGACAGTCGGGCTGGACTTCTTGATCCGTCACGCCTGTCCGCGCTTGCGGCTAGTGATGTGCGGACGCGCGGATCCTCAGCTGCCGCTGCACAAGTACCGACTCACGGACTCGATGACGGAGCTGAGGCTCGATGCGCTCGCCTTCACCAGCGCGGAGACGCGCGAGCTGCTGGCGAGCCTCGGAGTGACGGTCTCGAAGGAAGTCGCTTCGTCGCTGACCGAACAGACCGAGGGCTGGGCGGCAGGGCTTCGGCTGGCGGCAGCGTCCCTCAAGCGGGGGGTCGATCCGACGCGGCTGGTCGATTCTCTGGCGCGGGACGACGGGAGCGTTGCTGAGTACCTGTTTGCCGAGGTGCTGGATGCCCAATCTCCGCGGGTGCGCCAGTTCTTGCTACGGACCAGCGTGACTCCGCAGCTGTGGCCCGACCTGGTCGACCTGCTCACCGACCGCACTGACGGACGCCGGACGCTCGCCGCGCTCGTTCGTGCCAACGCCTTCGTCGAGCGCCCCCCGGACTCGGCGGGCGTCTACCGAATGCACCCGCTGTTCCGGGAACTGCTCGAGGCGCAGCTGGCCTATGAGTCACCGCAGGATGTGCCGGAGTTGCACCGGCGGTGTGCGAAGTGGTTCGCCTCGACGGGACAGCACGTCACGGCCGTCGAGCATGCAGCAGCGGGCGGTGACTGGGGGTACGCAACCTCACTGCTGATCGAGAACTTCGCTGTGGGCTCGCTCCTCGCACACGACAACAGCCCATACTGCGCGATCCTGCAGTCGATGCCGGCTAACCTGCCCGGCTCGGGTGCGGCCGTGCTGCGAGCAGCCTGGGCGTTCAGCCGTGGATATGCCGTCTCTGCAGCGGACGCAGAGCATGCCGCTCGCCTTGTGGGCGAGGTCGCGGACCCCCTCCCCCTGCGGGCATCGGCGGCGGTGGTGCGCTCCGCAATCACCGCCGTCAAGAACACCGATGGCGCGGAGGCGCTGAAAGACACGAACGATGCGATTTCCTTACTCGCCCAATTGCCGCCCGAACAACGAGCGCCGCTGTCAGCTGTCGTGCTGGTGTCCCGCGCGAACACGTTGATGCAGAGCACCGGTGAGGACGCAGCCGTCGACGCTCTGGGCGAAGCGCTCGCGGCGAGCACCGCAGCCCGCTCGGGACCCCTGCGACGCAAGTGTCTGGCGGAGCTTGCGCTTCTGGAGGCTCTTCGAGGCAGGCTACGACGTGCCACCGAACTCGGCCACGCTGCAGAGGGGCTTGCTGACGAATGCGGCCTGGCCAGGAACCAACGCCCCCCTGCCGCACCCCTGGCGTTGGCCTGGGTGCAATGTGAGGAGTTCCACCATGCCGAGACACGCCGCTGGGTAGCTCGAACGCAAGAGAGCGCGACAGATCAACAGAGCCCTCTCGTGCGACCTCTGCTGGCGGTGCTGCAGGCGCGCCTGCTCCGATCACAGCACGACTTCGAGATGGCCGAGAACCTGCTCGAACCGTTCGTAGCCGACCTCGATTCCCCGCCTTGGGTGCACGAGCGAGTGCTGCTCGAAGCGGCTGGCCTGCAGCTTGCGCAGGCCCGGCCAGAGCTGGCCATGGCCATTGTGGACGCGCTACCGGATCCGCACACACCCCGAGCAGACGTTGTCCGAACTCGGGCAGCCGCGCTCGGCGTTCGCTCGCTCTCCGTTCCACGAAATGTGGCACAGGACGCGGTGATTCCCCTGGACGTGCAAGTGGACGCCTGGATCGATGAGGCTTCCAGGTACCTCGAGCAAGGTGACGTGTCGCTCGCTGCCACCGCGGTGGAAAGTGCCTTGCAGCTGGCCGAGTCCGAGCAGATGCGGCGGCCGTTCATCAATTCGACGCCGCAGCTTCGAAGGCTGCTACGTACCAATCACGCATTGAGCGTGGCCGCCACCTGGCTCAGCCCGTCATCACCGACCGTGGTCAAGCTGCGAAGTTCACTCGCCCTCCCGCACAGTCCCGAGCAAGCTGCGCCGCCGGACATCGTTCTAACCGAGTCCCTCAGCGAGCGAGAGACCGAAGTGCTGCGGCACCTGTCGGAACTGTTGTCCACGGAGGAAATCGGGGCGGCGATGTTCGTCTCGGTAAACACCGTGCGAACGCATGTCCGCAGCATCCTGCGAAAGCTGGCTGTCAGCCGCCGAAACGAGGCCGTGCGTCGGGCGCGTGAGCTCGCGCTTGTCTGACAGCGGCAAACGACGTCCTGGAACTCATCCGCGGGGGCTGATGACGATCGGGTGACATCGGAGGACTGTCGGAGAATCCAAGGGTTCCCGAAGCAGAGGATGACCGATGGCCCCACAGACCTACGAAGTTCGCGTCAGGGGCCCGATACCGCCGGACGTCTTGGTCGAGGTCGGTGCTACCAGCCTCACCGAAGAGCCGGCGCATAGCATTTTGCACACTGAGCCCACGGATCAGGCTGGTCTGCACAGTATCCTTCAGCGCCTCCGTAATCTGGGCCTAGAGCTTCTCGAGGTCCGAACGCTGCCAGATGCCGACGACGCGACGAAATCGGATTGAGGAGTCGTTACCACGAACGTCAAATGCTGCGTACCGGATGATTCGGTGGCGCGGTCGCAGGGGCCTCTGGGCTGGTTACCCGGGGGACGGCCACGAAGCGAGCTGCGACGACGTAGGCGACTACCACCGCGACGATAACCAGTGGCATGACAGCCAGTCCGTCCGATTGCAGCAGCAAGGTAGCGAGTAGGACGGACGTCAGCGGTAGCCTGAGCATGACCGCGCACATCGCGCCGATACCCATTGCAGCGCCCGGGATCAGCGGCAGCCCGGGCAGGTGGGAGAGCGCTATACCGCCCGTTGCCCCGAGGAACATCGCTGGAAAGACCGGTCCACCTCGAAATCCGCTCATCGACAGGCTGTAGGCGACGCCTTTGCAGGCCAACAGCATTAGCAAGGCACCTGTCGAGTACTGCGAAGCGTTGATCAACAGTGGTCCTAGCGCGGTCTGACCGGAGAACAATACGTCCGCGGAGCTCTTGCCAGTGACCTCCGCGTAGGCGATGGCCAACCCTGCGACCGCCAGACCGATCGCCGGCGTGGCGAGCAGTATCCGGTGCTCAACGTGGGGCTGAAGATACAGCGCCAACCACCGGATGCCGGTTCCGACCAGTGCCGCGGCGACCCCGATCACCAATGCCCAGCCGAACTCAGCTATGTCCGGCCGGGCGAAAGGTGGCAGGTCGGGGATGGCCAGCGACACGGCGCCCAAACCGGTCAGTGAGTCCAGCCCGACGAAGATCAACGTTCCGATGCCGGCGGCGAGCAGACCCGGCAGCAGTACCATGCCGAGCATCGGACCGGCGAGTCCGGCCGCCTCCATAAGCAGAAACGCACCCGACAGCGGCGAGCCGAGCAACGTACTGATCGCCGCGAAGCTGCCCGCTGCGGCCACTACGGACACGGCTTGCTCCGGCGTGCCACGCCTGGCCAGCCGCACCGCGGCGGCGGCAAGTCCGGCGCCGAGCGCGATCAGCGGTGCCTCCGGGCCGATGACGGCGCCCAAGCCCAAGCTCGCCAGAGCTGCGATCGCGATGCCGACCAGCTCTTGCGGCGTTGCCGGCCCTCTGCCCGGGTGGAACCCTTCGGCCGGCGGCTCGCCGCCATGGCCAGGCAGATAGCGGATGGTCAGGGCGACCAGGATCCCCGCCAAGAACAGGGGCGCGACCGGCCACCAGGTCGGTTCGCCGTCAAATCCCAGGCCATTCGGCAGATCAGTGAACACCCACTTCTGTAGGTGCGAGACGAGCTGCAGAAAGAAGTAGGCCGCGATCGCGATCGGCACACCGAGGGCCGCGCAGACCACGAGCAGAACAACGTAGCTGCGAGAACGCAGCAGCGCCACCGGATCGGAGGGCGCGGCAGAAGGATCTCGCCGGGCACTTGCCGTGTGAACCACGGCGATCAGACCCGACAGTGGACGCGACGCGGACGTCCCCGTTCGGCGTTCGATCTCTGGCGCAGAAGCACGCTGACGACCTCCCTGAGGTCTACACGATTCACCCAGGTCCGCCACCGAGCATCATGCGACGCGGATGAGCCAGTCACCCCTTCATCGGCCGGCGCGATCAGACCAGCCAGTGGTGATCGAGTGAGAGGGACCGTCGACTGGGCCTCACCAGGTTCGTAGGCGAGAACGACGGCCTTGGCGACCAGGTCGACGGATCGGGCCCTGGATACCCGCCGGCTCAGCCGGCGGGCATTCCGGCCAGAATGCCGCGCGCCTGCTCTGCGACGTTGTGTTCGACGAGCACTTCATACTTGGTCGCGACGACCTGGCTGATGGAGGCGAAGTCTCGGGTGCCGCCGCGGGTCGCTGCGGTGTATCCCAGCTGGCCCCACACCGTCATGAACAGTGCACCCAGCAGCGGTGTGGTGATTAAGAAGCCGAGCTGGCCCTTTGTGCTGAACAGGGCGAACGCGATACCGACGAACAGCCCGATCCACAACCCGGAGACGGCACCGGCGACCGCGACCTTCCCGCGCGTGAGGCGCCCGGTGACCCGCTCGACAGATTTCAGTTCGGTACCGACGATCGCTACGTTGCGCACCGGGAAGTCGTGGTCCGACAGGTAATCGACCACGCGCTGAGCCTGCGTGTACTGGTTGTAGATCCCCAGGGACATCGGATAGTCCAAACTCAGCCCTGGACGAGGAATGTTGCGGGGAATCGTCATGGACCAAGCCTGCCACGCCACGACCGGCTTCGAGCCTGCGGTTCACGGCCCGGACCGCGATGTGGCTTCGCCCGGCGTGTGCGCGACGCGCGTGTCAGGGTGTGAGGTACCGGGAGATCCAGGTCGCGCGCAACGTCGACCGGGTTGTGGGATAATCGCTGTACTCGTCGGTGACTGAGGGCGGCCCGAAGCCTGTGGCGGCGAGAGCGCTACGAACCTCCTCATCGGTGAAGAAGTATTGGCGATGCTCCTCGCTGAACGTGTCGCCGCCGGTTGCCCCGGTGAGCTCGATCCGCGTGACGCAGGTCCGGGCGCTGACATCCACGACGTTGCAGATCGTGAAGCGCTTTCCGTCGGCCTCACCCTCGACGACCGGGTAGGACCTGGCGAACTCCAACATCGCGTCGGTATGCAGGTCGAACACGAGCCAGCCGCCGAGCCGAAGCCGGCGGCCCACAGCCGTCAGCGTCGAGCCCAATTCGGCGGGAGTGAGGTAGTTGAGGCCGTCGAAGGTAGAAACCGCCGCGTCGAACACGCCGCCGATCATCAGGTCAGGAAGGGTCTGCTGGATCAGGACAGGGTCCGGGCCTACTAATTGGCGGGCGCGGGCGAGCATCGCGGGTGAGCCGTCGACGCCGGTTACCCGATAGCCGAGCGCGAGGAGGGCGTGCGCCATGAGGCCGGTTCCGCAGCAAAGGTCCAGCACCGTGTGCACGCCGTCGTTGTCCGCGCCCCAGAGTTCATTGAGGTAAGCGGCCCAGCGCTCGTGGCAGGGATCCACGACTATCTCGTCATACACCCCGGCCAGTCGCGAGTACGGTTCCGCCTCGTGCTTGCCTGCCTGGGGTGCAGCCTCTTTCAGATCCCTAGCACCTTGGCCTTGGCCGCTGTGAACTCCTCATCGGACAGCACCCCCTGGCTGTGCAGTTGGGCTAACTGCTGAAGCTTGGCCGTCTCCGGATCCTCGGGCGAGGCAGGCTCGGCTGGCTCGGCTGGCTCGGCTGGCTCGGCTGCAGCCTGCTGCGGTTGCGCCTGTTGGTCGTACTTTGCGGCCTGCCGGCGCGCGACGCGTCCGGAAACGGCGGTGGCCGTACCCGCGACAACGGCCGTGCGGGCCGCCATGCGTAGCAGTCCCATATCGTGCCTCTCGGTTTCGTGAATCGGGCTGGTCTCTAGCTTGCGGCGACGACGGCGTCGACCACATCAGCGGGGATGCGAATCTGGTCGATCACAACGGCGTCAGCTGCCCTACAGGCGTCCAAGACTTTCTGCGCCCAGATGTTTTCGAATGCGATCATCAGCGCCGAACTATTGAGCTCCAAATCATCGGTCAATTCCTCGGCGTCTTCCGGGCCGAGCGCCCCGGGCTGGACTACGTCGATCGCCAGATAGCCCGGCCCTGTCTGCGCGTCAACATCCGACGCGGCGATTGTGGTCACAACGCCATCGGCGTCCTTGCTGACGAACAACAGATCGATGACACGGATCGTGGCGCTGTCGACAAGTTCCATGATCGCCGGGGCAATGCGACCGCTGAACTTGTTGCCCGGGAAGCCGATAATGATCACGTCGACTGGGCAGAATCCCATAGCGCCTCCTCGTTGAAGTGTGTCGCGTCGAATCTATCGGACTGCTGGCAAGCAACCGCATGCACCTTTTCGCTGCTTTCCCGCCATGGCATCACCCACGCCGGATGACCCGCACGCCGCAAAAGGGATAGGTTGACCGATGATCACGCCATGGCTCCGCCACCGACCCCAACACTCGGTCGCCCGCGGCCGGCCGATTGACCAGGACAGCAGAACGGATGAACATCAACCTGCGACCCTGGCCGTCCCTGGGTCGTGGCAACCGACGGTCCCATCACGCTGGCAAGCGACACCTAACCGAGATGGCGGTATGGCAATGGCCTACAGCGATGTGGTCGAAACGGTAGGTAAGGTCGTCGACGGTGCTGGCGTGACGGCTATTATCCTCGGAGCTCTTGCGGCCACCGTGGCCGCGGGCCGAAGAACACTCAGTCGAGATCCGAATACCTACCGCCTTTTTCGACGGCAGCTTGGCCGATCTATCTTGCTCGGGCTCGAACTGCTCGTAGCAGGCGACATAATCCGGACCGTCGCCGTCACACCGACCGTCAGGAGCGTTGCCGTCCTCGCCGGCATCATCCTCATCCGAACTTTCCTGAGCTTCTCGATGGAACTCGAAATCACCGGTCGGTGGCCATGGCAAAAGCCCGACCCGCTGCCGGCAGCGGGGTAGCCGCGCAACCGCTAGCCCACGCCCGCGCGCCCTGCAGATCTGGATGATCATCTGAGGCCGCGGTGAGGCGGCCGGGCTGCGCTGCATGGGGATGATTCGCTAAGGAGTATCGGTCACAGATCGGCCGGCTGGTCTCGTGCGTGGGATGAACAGCGCAGCGACGAGGCCGAGCAGTGCGAAGCCGCCCATGACGCCGATGGCCAGCGCGTACTGCTTGGTGCCGGCGACAGCGGCTGCGACGAGAACAGACCCGGCAAGGGCCACGCCAAGAGATGAGCCCAAGTTCGACACGCTGCGCGAGAGTCCGGAGATGTCGCCCTGCTCGGCGTCGGGGAAGCTCGATTGGACGACGTTAACCGATGCGGTCAGCATGACGCCGGTGCCGATGCCCATGAGCAGCAGCCCTGGCGCGAAGGTAAGGACGTTGGAGTGCTGCCGGACGAGGGCGATCAGCAGCGCCATGCCGATGGTTGTGGCGACGAAGCCGGCGCGTACCAAGGTGGCTTGCGGGCGTCTGCTCGCCATCCGCCCGGCGACGGCCGACGATGCGAGTATGCCGATCGTGGCCGGGGTGAGGGCCAGTCCGGTCTCGATGGCGTTGTAGTGCCAGATCTCCTGGAGATACACGGAGATCACGAAGAAGGAGCCCTGCAGCACCAGCCATTGCACGATTTGGGTGGCCAGACCGAAATTGGACGTGCGGTTACGGAACAGGCGCAGCGAGAGCAGCGGATCTCCGCCGGCCTTCTCGACGGACCGCAAGTGCAGCGCGCACCAGATCAGGAAGAGCACGCCGATTGCGACGTAAAGCCACACTGGGGATATCCATCCCTTCGGGATCACGACCGCGCCGCCAATGGTGAAGTCCTTCCGGGATACGACGAAACCGTAGGTCGACGACTGGAGGATGCCGAAGACGATGAAGAACAGTCCAAGCGCCGACAAGACCGCACCCTCGATATCGAAACGCGGCGCGCGCTCTTCCCGCTCGGGTTCGGCGATCGTGCGGGCCAGCGCCACGATCGCCGCCACGACCAGGAACTGGACAATGAACGAGGCGCGCCAGCTGATCGCGCTCGTGATCAGTCCACCGATCAAAGGTCCAGCCGCAGCACCCAGTCCGGCGGCGCCGCTCACGACGCCGAAATACTTCGCTGGAGTCTGCACGTCGTCGAACGCAACCGTGATCAGGATGTAGATCGGTGGGATCAACAGAGCCGAGCCAATGCCCTCGAGCAGCGAGTACCCGATGAGAAGTAGTGGTAGTCCTTGCGCAAGCGACGCCAGCAGGGCGCCGGCAGCATAGATCACCAGCCCCGCGATGAAGCATCGCTTGCGCCCCCAGATATCGCTCAGCTTGCTACCCGGGATCATCAGCGCCGCCATAGTCAGCGTGAACAGAGTGATCGTCGTCTGGATGCCGGACACGGTCGTGTCCAGGTCATCGGCAATGGTGCTGATCGCCACGTTCATGTTCGTGGAGGCGTAGCTCGCAATGAACTGCGCGAGCGCCAGAGGCAGCACCATCGATCGGGCACGCCGCATGTCCGTGCGAGTGGGCGTCGACGGCATCAGTGCGGACTCACGAATCTTGACGTGGCCACGGCGCGCAGCACTGTGAAATGCACCTCCTCGAGTGAGACCCATCGTGCAGCGCGGCCTGCGGAGAGCTGGTGCTGCCGTTCGTCGTGCGGATCGAACGGGACGCCCCGCCAACGCGGACGGACGCGCTGGAGGCCGCCACACGCGGGGTGCTGCTGATGCTGACCGACGGACGAGCCGACTGGCACGACGCCGTCACCTGCCTGGGACGGGCAGCGCATCCGCAAGGTGGTGCGCCGGGCCCGCGGCGCCGAATGGCAACGCGTGCTCGACCTCGACGGCCTCAGCGTCTTTCAGGCAACGGCGCAGCTGCGCGTCTTCCCGCCGATCCCGGTCGACGATTGGCCACGCGATCTGGCCCGGCTGCAGGTGGGCGGTACACAGCTGTCCGATCCGGTTGCGCCGCCGCCGGTCGTCCCGCGCACCCCGCTGGTGCTGCTGTCTCCCCGGTACGCGATGACGGCCGGCAAGGCGATGGCGCAGGCGGCCCACGCCGCGCAGCTGGGCTGGCGCGCCTCGTCGGCCGCGGATCGCGACGGCCTGGCGGGCCGGCGGCTTCCAGCTCGCCGTGCGCACATGGTCACCTCGGCAATGGGCGGCCGCGCTCGAGTCGGGCGCACCGGTCGTCCACGACGCAGGATTCACCGAGGTCGAAGCCGACGCGCAGACCGCGCTCGCCGTCCTGCCATGGCTGGCCGGGCGACCCGCGGGCTACCGGGCCAGCACCGAGTTGTAGAGCTGAACCGTCTGCCGAGCGACGGCGCCCCAGCCGAACTGGTGTACTGCCCGATCCCGGCCGGCGGCGCCCATCGCCGCGGCGCGGTCCGGGTCGCGAGCCAGCGCGTTGACTGCGGTGGCCAGGCCGACCTCGAAGTCGGCTGGCGACTTTGCGTCGTAGCGCACCAGCGTCCCGGTGACGCCGTCGTCGACCACCTCCGGGATGCCACCGACATCGCTTGCCACTACCGCTGTCGCGCAGGCCATGGCCTCGAGGTTGACGATGCCGAGCGGCTCGTAGACCGACGGGCAGACGAACACCGTGGCGTGCGTGAGCAGCTCGACGACCTCCATTCGGGGCAGCATCTCGTGCACCCAGACCACGCCGGACCGGGTTCGCCGCAGAGCGCGCCGCCGCCTCCTCCGCCTCGGCGGCAATCTCGGGGGTGTCCGGCGCGCCGGCCAGCAGCACCAGCTGCACCGCGGGGTCGAAGCGACTCCGCAGCCCGCAGCAGGTGGATCACGCCCTTCTGCCGGGTGATCCGGCCGACGAAGATCGCCGACGGACGGTCGCGGTCGATGCCCAGCCGGTCGGCCACCTCATGCGACGTCGCCGGGGCGTACAGCGAGGTGTCGATGCCGTTGTGGATCACGTGCACCTTGGCCTGGTCGACGAAGGGGTAGGCCGCCAGAACGTCCTCGCGCATTCCGCGGCTCACGGCGATGATCGCGTCGGCACCGGCGAACGCCTCCCGCTCCGCCCAGGACGAGATGCGGTAACCGCCACCCAGCTGCTCGGCCTTCCACGGCCGGGCCGGCTCCAGCGAATGCGCGCTGAGCACATGGGGCAGGCCGTGCAGTTTCCCGCCGAGCACGCCGGCCATGTTGGCGTACCAGGTGTGCGAATGGAGCAGGTCGGCTGCGCCCACCGCGGCCGCGATCTCCAGGTCGACGCCGAGCGTCTGCAAGGCCGGGTTCACCTCGGTCAGCCCAGCCGGCGTCGGATACGCGCGCACGCCCGGCTCGTCGCGCGGCGCGCCGAAGCAGTAGACGTCGACATCGACGAGTGGCCGCAGCTCGCGCACCAGGAATTCGACGTGCACCCCGGCTCCCCCGTATACCTCGGGGGGTATTCGCGGGTGAGGATTCCGACGCGCATGGCGCTGACCCTAGCCGCGCCGACGGAACTTCACGACTGCCCGTAGTCGCTACTGTATGGCTATGGCTCGGGAACCTCGCGTGCTGGGCATCGTCCTCGCGGGCGGCGAGGGGAAGCGTCTATGGCCGCTCACCGCCGACCGCGCCAAGCCGGCCGTCCCGTTTGGCGGCACCTATCGGCTGGTCGACTTCGTGCTGTCGAACCTGGTGAACGCCGGCTACCTGCGCATCTGCGTACTGACCCAGTACAAGTCGCACTCGCTCGACCGGCACATCACCCAGACGTGGCGGATGTCGAACATCCTCGGCAACTACGTCACCCCGGTGCCCGCGCAGCAGCGGCTCGGTCCGCGCTGGTACACGGGCAGCGCCGACGCGATCCTGCAGTCGTTCAACCTGATCTTCGACGACAAGCCCGAGTACGTCGTGGTGTTCGGCGCCGACCACGTGTACCGCATGGACCCGCGGCAGATGGTCGCCCAGCACCTCGAGTCGGGCGCCGCCGTCACGGTCGCGGGCATCCGGGTGTCCCGGGCCGACGCCACCGCGTTCGGGGTCATCGACGCGAAACCGGATGGTGCAGTACTGCAGTTCCTGGAGAAGCCGGCGGATCCACCAGGCCTGCCGGACAGCCCCGACGAGTCCTACGCGTCGATGGGCAACTACGTGTTCACGACCGAGGCGCTGCTCGAGGTGCTGCGCGCCGACGCGGCCGACGAGGACTCCGTGCACGACATGGGCGGCAGCATCATGCCGATGATGGTCGCCGAGGGCTCGGCCTATGTGTACGACTTCAACAGCAACGAGGTGCCGGGCGCCGAGGAACGGGACCGCGGATACTGGCGCGACGTAGGGACGATCGACGCCTACTACGACGCGCACACGGACCTCGTCGCCGTCCACCCGATCTTCAACCTGTACAACCAGCAATGGCCGATCTACACCAACCAAGCGGCGCAGCTCCCCCCGGCGAAGTTCGTGGAAGGCGGGCTGGCGCAGGAGTCGATCGTCGGCTCCGGGACGATCGTCTCCGGAGCGACTGCGCGGCACAGCGTCATCGCGCCCGGGGTCCGGCTCAAGGCTGGGGCATACGTCGAGGGCTCGGTGCTCATGGACAACGTCCAGGTCGGCCGCGGGGCAGTTGTGCGGCGGGCGATCCTGGACAAGAACGTCGTTGTGCCGGACGGGGCGAATCTGGGCGTCGACACCGAAGCCGACCGGGAGCGGTACCACGTCACGGAGTCGGGCATCGTCGTGCTCGGCAAGAGCCAGCTCGCCCTGCCGTGCCACGACCCCGTCCTCCCACCTGTTCGACCGCCGACGCGGTGGGGCACCGCGGGGGTCGAACATCTGCGCTCGGTGAGCACGTCGGCGGTGGGCTGGGACGACGATCCGTTGGTCGCGTCTTGGCCCGGGTTGCCGCCGTTGCCTGATGGCCGCACGGCCGACGCCTGCGTGGTCGGCCTGGGCGGTTCGGGGCTCGCGGCCGTCGACGCGCTGCTCGACCGGGGGCTCCGCGTCGTCGGAGTAGACGCCGGCCGGGTGGCAGCCGGCGCCGCGGGACGAAACGGAGGTTTCCTGCTCGCCGGTGCCGCGGCGTACCTGCACACCGCGATCGAGCGATGGGGAGCGGACGCGGCGGTGGGGCTGTACCGGGCGACCCTCGCGGAACTCGACCGGCTGGTGCAGACCCTGGGGCCAGACGTGGTGCGCCGGGTCGGCTCGATCCGGCTGGCGGGGTTGCCCGGCGAGCCGCGGGATGCCGCCGAGGAGGCAGATCGCGCCGCCGAACTGGCCGACTGCACCGCCCACGCCGCGGCGCTGCGGCGGTACGGCTTCGCGGTGCGCGACTACGCCGGGCCGCTGGGCCATGGCTTGTTCCTGCCCGACGACGCGGCCATGAATCCGGCGCGGCGGGCGCTCCGCCTCGCCGCGTTGCTGCGGGACCGGGCCGCCCTGCACGAGCAGACCCGGGTGCGCACCGTCGAGGCCGGCCGGGTCGTCACCGAGCACGGCGTGGTCAGCGCAGGCGTGGTGATCGTGGCGGTCGACGGCGGGCTGGACGTGCTGCTACCTCAACTGGCAGGTGCAGTCCGCACCGCCCGGCTGCAGATGCTGGCGACCGCGCCGCTCCCCGCGCGGCTGCCGTGCCCGGTCTATGGCCGGTGGGGATACGACTACGCCCAGCAGGACGCGTCCGGGCGTCTGTTCGTCGGCGGCGGCCGCGATCTGTTCGCCGCTGACGAGTGGACGACCGACACCGTACCTACCGGGCCCGTCCAGGCATGGATCGAGCAGGGGGCGTCCCGGCTCGCGGGCGGACCGGTCCAGGTGGCCCACCGCTGGGGAGCGTCGGTGGGCTTCACCGGCGACGGCCGGCCGGTGTGCACCCAGGTGATGCCGGGAGTCGTGGCGTGTGGCGGCTACAACGGCACCGGGAACCTGGTCGGCCCGGTCGCCGCTCGGGCCGCCGTGGCGCTCGTCCTCGACGGCACACCGCCACCGTCGTACCTTGCCGCATCATGATGTACATACGTGATGATATGATGCGAGCGTGCGGACGACGGTCAACATCGACGAGCACCTGCTCGCCGAGGCGAAGGTGCTCGCAGCTCGTCAGCGCCGATCGCTCGGCGAGATCATCGACGACTCGTTGCGGACAACGCTGGCCCGCTTGGCAGAGCCGAAACGCCGCCCCACTCGCATCGTGCTGCCGACCGACGGAGATCCGAACGCCGAACCCCTCGTCGACATCAACGACAAGGAAGCCCTCGCCGAGGCACTCGGCGACAACGAGTGGCCGCGGCGTGACGACTAGTGCTCATCGCTGACGTCAACGTCTTCATCAACGCCCGCCGCCGCGATGCGCGAAACCACGATGAATACCGCCAGTGGCTGGAGAGGCGCCTGGCCGGGCCCGAGGTATTCGGTGTGAGCGATTTGGTGCTAAGCGCCTTTGTCCGCATCGTGACAAACCACCGTCTCTTCTCGCCGGCGACACCGCCCGACGGTGCGCTTGACTTTTGCGAGACCGTTCGGCGGGCCCCTGCCGCGACGATCGTCGCGCCCGGCCCTCGGCACTGGGCCATCTTCGCCGATCTCGTGCGCCGGGCACAGGCGCGGGCGAACGTCGTGCCCGACGCGTATCTCGCGGCGCTCGCGCTCGAGCACGGCGCCACCCTCGTCACCAGCGACCGGGGATTCGCGCGGCTTCCCCGGGCTGCGGATGCTCGATCCGCTCACCGAGTGACCCGGGTGCAGCAGAATGGATCGGGTGCCCGCCCCGTTCGCCGCAGCCCTGCGGCGCGCGGGCATCGCCGAGGTGGACGATTCGCGCCGGCGGCGGGCCGAATATTCGTCAGACGCGTCGAACTATCGCGTCGTGCCGGCGGCGGTCGTCTTCCCGCGCAGCGTGGACGAGGTGCTGGCCACGCTGGACACCTGTCGTGAGCACGCCGTGCCACTCACCGCTCGCGGCGCCGGCACGTCGATCGCCGGCAACGCCATTGGGCCCGGCGTCGTGGCGGACTTCTCTCGGCATCTGAACCAGGTGTTGCAGGTCGACCGCGATGCCCGGACGGCCGTCGTGCAGCCAGGCGCCATACTCGACGCGATCACCGCGGCAGGCAGCGCCGCACGGTTTGCGGTTCGGTCCCGACCCGTCCACGCATGCGCGCGCCACCATCGGCGGAGCGCTGGGCAACAACGCCTGCGGATCCCGCGCCTTGCGCTACGGGCGCAGCGCCGACAACGTCGTCGACGTCGAGTTCGTCACCGGCTCCGGGAGAACGCATTACCGCTCGCCGCCATGGCCGCGAGGCCGTTGCCGATCGACGGCCTGCGACGAGACCGTGCGCGGCCGGCCTCGGTCTGATCAGGACCGAGTTCGGCCGGTTCACCCGGCAGGTTTCCGGCTACTCGCTGGAGCACCTGCTGCCCGAGAACGGCGGCGACTTGGCCAAGTTCCTAGTCGGCACGGAGGGCACGCTGGGCGTGATCCTGCAGGCAACCGTCCGTCTTGTGCACAGCCCGGCGGCAACGGCGCTGGCGGTGCTCGGTTACCCGGACCTCGCGGCGGCTGCGGACGCGGTGCCTGCGCTGCTGCCGCGCGGCCCGGTAGCGCTCGAGGGCATGGACGCCAGGCTGGTGGACGTCGTTCGAGCCCGTCGCGGTCCGGGCGCGGTGCCGGACCTGCCACGCGGCGCGGGGTGGCTGTTCGTCGAGACGGCCGGCGAGACGCTCGACGAGGCGCGGGCCGCAGCCGGGAAGCTGATCGCCGGCGCCGGTTGCCTGGACTCGGCCGTCGTCGTCGGCGGCGAGGCCGCAGCGCTATGGCGCATCCGCGAGGACGGCGCCGGTCTCGGCGGCCGGACGCCCGCGAACGAGCCGGCCTGGCCCGGCTGGGAGGATTCCGCCGTCCCCCCGGAGCGGCTCGGCGGCTACCTGCGCGAGCTACGCGGATTGCTGGGTCAGTACGGCCTGGACGGGCTGATCTACGGCCATTTCGGCGATGGCTGCGTGCACGCGCGGATCGACTTCCCGCTGGCGGAGCGACCGCGTCGGCTGCGCGATTTCGTCACGGACGCCGCGCGGCTGGCCGGCAACAATGGCGGCTCGATGTCGGGTGAGCACGGCGACGGCCGCGCCCGCGGCGAGCTGCTGCCGCACATGTATTCGCCCGAGGCCATCGGCACGTTCGCCGCCGTCAAGCGCCTGTTCGACCCGGACGACCTGCTGAACCCTGGCGTGATCGTGGCGCCCGCTGCACTGGACGCTGACCTTCGAGTGCCGGCGGCTCGGCCGCTGCGGCGCGACCTGGCGTTCGCATACGGTCAGGATGGCGGCGACCTGACCGCGGCGGTGCATCGCTGCGTCGGGGTCGGCAAGTGCCGGGCCGACACCACGTCCACCGGTGGGGTGATGTGTCCGTCGTACCTGGCGACGCGGGACGAGAAGGACTCGACTCGCGGCCGCGCGCGGGTGCTTCAGGAGCTGGCCAACGGTTCGCTGGTCAAGAACTGGCGTTCCGCCGAGCTGGCCGAGTCGCTCGACCTGTGTCTCTCGTGCAAGGGCTGCGCGAGCGACTGCCCAACCGGTATCGACATGGCCACCTACAAGGCCGAGGTGCTGCATCAGCGGTATCGACGACGGTTGCGGCCGCGGTCGCACTACGCGCTCGGCTGGCTGCCGCGCTGGGCCAGGCTCGCGTCTCGTGCGCCGGGGCTGGCGAACGGCGCCCTTCGCCTTCGTCCAGTAGCGGGCGTGGCGAAATGGCTCGGCGGCATCGACGCTCGCCGTCCGCTTCCCTCGTTCGCGCCGTACACCTTCCGGCAATGGTTCGCGAATCATCCTGCCACGCAAGGGAATCCGTTGCTGCTGTGGGTGGACACCTTCACCGATCACTTCTCGCCCGCGGTCGGTGTCGCGGCCGTGCACGTGCTCGAAGATGCCGGCTATTCGGTGCGGATCCCCGATCGTCCGGTCTGCTGTGGACTGACGTGGATCTCGACTGGCCAGCTCGACGGCGCGCGCAGGCAGCTGCGGCGGACCCTGGACGTGCTGCCCGCCGACATGCCGATCGTCGGGCTCGAACCGTCCTGCACGGCCGTGTTACGCCATGACGTGACGGACCTGTTGTCCGACGACCCCCATGCGGCGAAGGTGGCCGCGGCGACGCACACGCTTGCCGAGCTGTTGCGGGCTACGCCGACCTGGCGGCCGCCCCGTCTCGACGACGTGCGCGGTGTCGCCCAGCCGCATTGCCATCAGCACGCCGTTCTCGGCTGGGACGCCGACGTGGCACTGCTGGCCGACGCGGGCGCGTCGATCGACGCCGTGGGCGGCTGCTGCGGGCTGGCGGGCAACTTCGGCGTCGAACGCGGCCACTACGACGTGTCGGTGGCCGTCGCCGAGACGGCGCTGCTGCCAGCTGTCCGCGCGGCGCCGCACGACTGCGTGGTGCTCGCCGACGGCTTCTCCTGTCGCACCCAGCTCGATCAGCTCGCCCGCCGACGAGGCATCCATCTGGCCGAGCTGCTGGCCGACCATCTCGCCCCGCCGCATGAGCACGAGTTGTTCGACCATCGTCGTGCTGGGACGCGTCTGGAGTCGAACGAGTCTGGGGGAGAGGGAGCGCGCCGATGAGTGGGTTTGTCCCGCCGCCGTACCCGTACGAGCGGCTCGACGAGGTGATCGCCCTCGCCGCTGGGCACGACGGGGGCGCGGTCGATCTGTCGATCGGCACGCCCTGCGATCCGCCGCCCGCCGAGGTGATCGCGGCGCTCGCCAGCGGCAAGACGGCCCGTGGCTATCCACCCTCGATCGGGACGCCGGCCTTCCGGGCGGCCGCCGCACAGTGGATCGCGCGGCGGCTCGGCGCCACGGTCGACCCGGCGAGCCAGCTGGCGGCTTGCGTCGGTACGAAGGAGTTCGTCGCGTCTGTCCCGCACTACCTCCAGCTGCGTGATCCGTCGCGCGACACCGTCCTCTACCCGGCGATCAGCTACCCGACGTACGAGATGGGCGCGACCCTCGCCGGCCTGCGGGCGATGCCCTACCAGACGCTGGCCGAGGTCGCCGACGCGGACGCCGAGCGGGCGCTGTGCGTTTGGGTCAACTCGCCGGGCAATCCGACCGGCGAGCTGCGCGACCTCGGCGCGGCGGCGGCCTGGGGCCGGGCGCGCAGCGTGCCGGTGCTCTCGGACGAGTGCTACGCCGAGTTCAGCTGGGCGAGCCCGCCGACGACGATCCTTGCGCACGGTACGGAAGGCGTCCTGGCAGTGCACTCACTGTCCAAGAGGGACAACTTCGCCGGCGCCAGAATCGGCTTCTACGCGGGTGATTCCGAGCTGGTGCACTACCTGCGCGAGGTGCGCAAGCACGCCGGGCTGATGCCGCCGGGGCCGGTGCAGAACGCAGCCGTCCTCGCGCTAGGCGACGACGCCCATGTCGAGGCGCAGCGTGGGCGGTATCTGCGACGGTTGCACCGACTGCGGCAGATCCTAGCGGCGGCTGGTTACGTCGCGGATCTACCGGACGGCGCGTTCTACCTGTGGGTGGCCATCCCCGACGGCGACGCCTGGGCCGCGGCCCATGATCTGGCTAAACGCGTCGGGATCGTCGTCTCGCCGGGCGAGTTCTACGGCGCCCGTTCCGCCGGCTTCGTCCGCGTCGCGGCCGTACAGCCGGACGAACGTATCGAGCTCGCCGCCGACCGGATAGGCGCTTGACAGCTCGGACCGGATCGCCGGTGACACACTGCCGACACAGTTCCGCCATACGATCTCTCAGGTGGGCGACCTGTTCGACGACTACCGGCTTGGTGCGGCGTGGGACGAGATGATCGACGCCGCCGGCGAAGCGCGCGCACCGTACCGGGCCCTCTACGAGTCGCTGCAGCGTTCGGGCACGCAGCGAGCTGCGTTCGAGCTCGGAATCCCTCGCTCGTGCCTACCTCAATCAGGGCGTCACCTTCGATGTCGGGGGAGAGGAGCGTCCCTTCCCGCTCGATATCGTGCCGCGCGTCATCGACGACGACACCTGGCAGACGATCGAGGCGGGCGTCCAGCAACGAGTGAAGGCGCTCGAGGCGTTCCTCGCGGACGTGTACGGCGCGGCTCGGGTGGTCGACGACGGCGTCATACCGCGCAGGGTGGTCACGTCGTCGCGCCACTTTCATCGCGCAGGCCTACGGCATCGAACCCGCGAACGGCGTTCGGGTGCATGTGGCGGGTATCGACCTGATCCGCGACGAGCAGGGCACCTTCCGGGTGCTCGAGGACAACGTCCGGGTGCCATCTGGCGTGAGCTACGTGCTGGCCAACCGCAGTGCCCTGCGCCCGCAGTGGGCCGATACGCTGCACAAGATCCGGTTGCGCCCGGTTTCCCATTACCCGCAGCGATTGCTCGCCGCCTTGCGCAAGGCGGCCCCACCCGGCGTCACCGATCCGTGCGTCGTAGTGCTGACGCCGGGCGTCTACAACAGCGCCTACTTCGAGCACGCCTGGATCGCCCGGACGATGGGCGTCGAGCTGGTCGAAGGCCGCGACCTGATCTGCTCCGGCGGCACGGTGCGGATGCGGGATACCCGCGGCGAGCGGCGCGTCGACGTGATTTACCGGCGCGTCGACGACGAGTATCCCAGGTGACGAGATCCGGGCACTGGCCGGCGAGGAACTTCTCGCAGGCGTCCGCATCGGCGTCCTTGGGCGTGTTGAGCTTGCCGGCCTCGCGGTCCTCGAGGATGCGGGCGACGGTGTCCGCCGCGTCCTTCTTGTTGGTGCCGATGACGCCGGACGGGCCGCGCTTGACCCAGCCGACGACGTACTCGCCGACCTCGTGCTCGCCGCTGTCGCCTCAACACGCGCCCGCCGAGGTTGGAGATCAGGCCGCGACGCTCGTCGAACGGGATGCCCGCGAGCGGCGCGCCGCGGTAGCCGATGCTGCGGATGACGAGGCCACAGGCGATGACCTCCTCCTCACCGGTGGCGACCGCGCGGCCGTTCTCGATCCGGTTCTTGACGACGCGGATCCCGGTGACCGGGCCGTCCTCGCCGTCGCCGAGGATCTCGACGGGGGAGCGGAAGAAGCGCAGCTCGACGCGGCGGTCGTGGCCGTGCGGCTCGCGCTGGGCGTACTCGCGCATCAGCTCGACGTTGCGCTTGTTCGTCGGGTCGCCCTCGTTCTCCAGCCACTCGGCGGATTCCGGGTCGAGCTCCATCTGCTCGGGGTCGACGACGATGTCGGCGCGGGTGAGCTCGCCCAGCTCCCTGAGCTCGGGGGTGGTGAACGCGGCCTGCGCGGGGCCGCGGCGGCCGAGCACGATCACGTCGGCCACCTGGGCGGAGGCGAGCGGGGCGACGGCGTGGTCGGCGGTGTCGGTGGCCGCGACCTCGTCGGGGTGCAGGACGAGCATGCGGGCGACGTCGACCGCGACGTTGCCGTTGCCGATCACCACCGCGCGCGTCGCGCTGAGGTCGAACTCGTGGTCGGCGTAGTCGGGATGGCCGTTGTACCAGGCCACGAACTCGAGGGCGCCATGGCTTCCCGGGCGGTCCTCACCGGGGATGCCGAGCCGGTTGTCCGACGCGGTGCCGACCGCGTAGAGCACGGCGTGGTAGCGGTCCAGCAGGTCCTGCCGGGAGACGTGGCCGCCAAGCTCGACGCCGCCGTAGAAGCGGAATCCCGGATGCGTCGCGGTCTTCTCGTAGACGCGCGTGACGCTCTTGATCTTGGGGTGATCCGGGGCCACGCCGGCGCGCACCAGGCCGAACGGCGTGGGCAGCACTTCCAGCAGGTCCACGTCGAAGCCGGCCTTCAGGAGCTGGTCTGTGGCGTAGAAACCGGACGGGCCGGCGCCGACGACCGCCACACGCAGGGCGTTGTCGCTCATAGCGCCCTTGATCGTAGAAGGAGTGCGATCGAGGGCACGAGGAAGATGCGCACCAGAAAGGTGTCCACCAGGAGGCCGAGGGCGACGGTGAAGCCCACCTGGAACAGGCTTTCCAGTTGCGTCGCCAGCAACGTGAGGAATGTTCCGGCGAGGATCAGACCCGCGCTGGTGATCACCGGGCCGGTGCTCACGAGCCCCTTGACGACGCTCTGCTCCTCCTTGATGCGGGTGAGCAGGAACACGTTGTAGTCGACGCCCAGGGCGACGAGGAAGATGAACGTGAACAGCGGTTCGGCGGGGTCGGATTGCTTGAAGAGCAGCGCCGAGACGCCGAGCGCGAACGCGTAGCTGAGGATCACGGTGGCGATCACGTAGATCGGCGCGATCAGGCTGCGCAGGAGGATCGCGACGATCAGGAAGACCGCGGCGAGGGCGATCGGGATGATCTTCTTGGCGTCGTTGGAGAGTGCGTGCTGGGAGTCGAGCACCTCGGCCGTGGGACCGCCCACGAGGGCGTTCGGGTCGATGCTGTGGGCGTTGGCGCGCAGTTCGGGGATCGCCTCGCCGGCGAGGTCGGTGAACGGGTCCTGGCCGAGCGCGACGCGCACGAGCGCGAGCTTGTCGTCGCGGCTGAAGCCGACGAGGTCGACGCTGAAGGCCAGGTCCTTACCGAGCTGTGGGAGCTTGGTGGAGAGCGTCTTGGGGTTGACGAGGATGTCGACGGGGCCGGCCTGGCCGGGCGGGAACTTCGCTTGCAGGTGCCGGAGGCCGATCACCGACTCCGGCGGATCGCGGAACTGGGCGGCGAAGTCGAGCGTGGTCTGGTCTTTGAAGTTGCCGAGCGCGCCGAGGACGAGGATCGCGGTGACGCCGGCGGCGAGGGCGACCGGGCGTCTTGTCACGATCGCGCCGATCCGCGGCCAGATCCTCGACGGCTTGTCGGCGTGGAAGGACTTGCGCGGCAGCGCGCTGAGGATCGCGGGGAGCAGCGTGATGCCGGCGAGGACGCTGATCGCGGTGCCGATCGCCAGCACCGGGCCCATCCAGCGGGTCGCGTTGTAGTCGGCGATCCCGAGCACGAGCATGACCACGACGACGATCCCGCCGGCGCTGAGGATCGCCGGGCCGGTGCGCTTGAGCGCGATCACCATCGGTTCCTCGCTGCCGTGCGCGAGCTCCTCCTTGTAGCGGGAGAGCACCAGCAGGCAGTAGTCGGTGCCCGCGCCGAACATCAGCACGATCAGGATCGCGGTCGCCTGGCCGGTGGCCTTGTAGGCGCCCTGCTCGGCGAACGCGTACGCGACCGCGGCGGCGACGATGTAGGCGAGGCCGACCACGATCAGCGGCACGATCGCGATCGTCGGGCTGCGGTAGATCAGCAGCAGCAGCGCGAGGACGAGGATCAGCGTGGCGATCAGCAGCGTGCGTGTCGATGCCCTCGAGCGCGAGCGACTGGTCGGCGGCGAACCCGGCCTCGCCGGTGACGAACGTGTTCGGGTCGTCCGACCTGCTTGCGGATCTGCTGGACGTCGTGGACGACGCTGTCGGTGTCGTCGTGGGCGGTCCAGACGGTCGTCAGGTGCGTCTTGCCGTCCTCGGAGGTGTCCTTGATCGCGCTCGACTGCTGGTAGGTGATCTTCGGCTCCGTGCCGCAGCCGATCTGGACGGCCGTGGCGACGCGCACGAGGTCGGGGATGCCGCGCTTGGCGCAGAGCTTCTGGCCGTCGGCGGCGATCTTGTTCTGGTCGTCCTTCGTGTACAGGACGACCGCGGTGACCTCCTTGCCGCCCTCGAAGCGGGTGTCGATCGTGTCGTTGACCTTCGTGGACTCGGCGTTGCGGTCCTGGAAGGCGTGCGACTCGTCAGAGGCGAGCGTCTGCAGCTTCGACTGGAACGGGAGCGCGATGATCGCGGCGAGCGACCCACGCCGCGATCACGACCCATTTCGAGCGGCGTCCGGCCGCGAGCCGCGCGATCGCTTCCATTCGCGGCGATTAAAGCGTTCTTCTGACGAGCTTCCATGGCTTGGAGGGTCTGATGGGCTCCAAAGTCCGGTGACTTACGCATCCCGCCCATACGCCGTAGCCGAACGCGAGGTCGTCGGCGAGCTTGAGCGCGCTGCCCTGACTCGATATCGCGAAGGCCGCGGCGACCGGCAGCCGCGCTCTGGGCGTGCTCAGCGCCGAGCGCCAGGCTGGCCGGCCACCATGCGCGGGCGAGCGCGTCGGCGACCACGCGGCCGGAGTTGAGGGTCCCGAGGCCGGCGAGCTCGACGGCCGTCCTGAGCCGGACCTCGCGGGCGAGCAACCCGCTGGCGATCGCGGTGATGGCGACGGCGCTGATCGGCCGCCGCGCGGCGAGCGCGATCCACGCAGCGGTCGTCCACGGCGAGATGTCCAGCGGCCGCGCGTGGTCGTTGTGCTCGATCGCGAGCGGCGCCGCGGTCCTGCCGTAGTACACGCGCCGTTGCAGCCACTTCCGTGGATCGGTCCGATGGTCGTGCGCGACCCGCGCTTGCGGCTCGTAGCGCACGTAGCCCGCCCGCCGCACGAAGTCCACGTCCTCCCCGCCCCGATCGAAGGCCTCGTCGAAGCGCAGATGCCGCCGCACCACGAGCGCCGCGCCGGGCACGAACGGCACCCGCCCCCGCGCCACCACCCGCGCCGGGTCGGGCCCCCGATCGAGCGGAGACCGCCGCGCCTCGTACCGCGAGATGGCAGCCGCGAGTCCCCGCGGGCCGCCGCCGCGCCCCTCGCCGCCGCCGACCGGCCCGGCGCCGTGGCCTCGCCGCCGCGCGCGTCGCGGCCGCCGCGCGGGGCGTCCTCGTCGGCGAGCGCGACGATGCGGGGGCGACCACGTCGACCGCGGGGTCGGCGAAGTGGGCCAGCAGCGGCTCGAGCCAGCCGGGTTGCGGGACGGTGTCGGAGTCGAGCAGCGCGACGAGGTCGTTGCTCGCTGCGGCCAGGCCGTCGTTTCGGGCCGCCGCCGCTCCCCCTCGGCGCTGGCGACGTATGTACCGCGCACCCGCATTCTCGGCCTCGGCCCGGACGGAATCACCGTCGCGCGAGGCGTCGTCGACCACGATCACCTCGTCCACCGCCAACGCGGCGAGGAGTCTCGAAATTGACCGGTCGCGGACGGGGATCACCGCGCTGACCGGCGCGGCGAACGCGGTCGGGACCGGCTGGGCGAGGTTGGCCAGCACGAGCGCGCGGGCGAGCGCGCCGCCCTCGCCGACCGGTGCGCCGTCGATCCAGGCACGAACGCGCGCGAGCGAGGACGGCCGCAGGCGGGCGATCGTGAACGGATCGCCGCCGAGCAGCGTGTCGCCTTCCAGGCGGGCGCTGAGCACGAGGCGGAAGTCGGCGGGCAGCGTCGTGTGGTTACGTTCCGGCACTCGAGATCACGTCGTTCGAAGGGGAACACCATGCCGGATCCGGTCGTTGAGCCCGAGGTCGACCCGCAGGAGCAGCCCGAGCCGGAGGCCGAGCTGGTCGAGGAGGACCTGCTCGTGGAGGACGTGTCGATCGACGGCATGTGTGGCGTCTACTAGCGCCGTGGACCTCGAGCGCCTCCGCCGCGCCGCCCGGCTGAGCGACGATACGGCCTTGCGCCCCGAGCGCTTCGGGGCTCTGGCGTACGACTTCGATACGCGCCGGCTGAGCTTCGTGCGGCGGCGATCACAGGCACACGGCGCACTCAACGACGAGTTCGCGAGCGGGCTCGACGCGCCGATCTGCCTCACGTGGGAGCTCACGTACGCGTGCAACCTCGCGTGCGTGCACTGCCTGTCGAGCTCCGGCCGCCGCGACCCGCGCGAGCTCTCGACCGCCGAGTGCATGGCGGTGATCGACGAGCTCGAGCGCATGCAGGTCTTCTATGTGAACATCGGCGGCGGCGAGCCGACGGTCCGCAAGGACTTCTGGGAGCTCGTCGAGTACGCGACCGCGCACCACGTCGGCGTGAAGTTCTCGACCAACGGCTCGAGGATCGATGCCGACCGCGCGTCAGTGGATCCGCGCGAGCGACTACGTGGACGTGCAGATCTCGCTCGACGGGGCGACGCCGGAGGTCAACGACCGCGTACGCGGGCAGGGCTCCTACGACACCGCGATCCGCGCGATGGAGCACCTCGACGGCACCGGCTTCAAGCTGAGCGTCGTCGTCACGCGCGAGAACGCGTCGCAACTCGACGACTTCAAGGCGATCGCCGACCGCTACGGGGCGACGCTGCGGCTGACGCGTCTGCGCCCCTCGGGCCGCGGCGCCGATGTCTGGGACGAGCTGCATCCGACCAAGGAACAGCAGCGCGCGGTCTACGACTGGCTCGTCGCGCACGGCGAGGACGTGCTCACCGGCGACTCGTTCTTCCACCTTGGCGCCTACGGCAAGGCGCTGCCCGGCCTGAACCTGTGCGGCGCGGGGCGGGTCGTGTGCCTGATCGACCCGGTCGGCGACGTCTACGCCTGCCCGTTCGCGATCCACGAGACATTTCTCGCGGGCAACGTGCGCGCGGCGGGCTTCGCGCACGTCTGGCGCGAGTCGGAGCTGTTCCGCTCGTTGAGAGAACCCCAGGCGGCCGGCGCCTGCGGCAGCTGCGGCATGTACGACGCCTGCCGCGGCGGCTGCATGGCGGCGAAGTTCTTCACCGGCCTGCCGCTGGACGGACCCGATCCCGAGTGCGTCTTCGGCCACGGCGAGCGCGCGCTGCGGACAGCCCGCCCGAAGTCCTCGGTCGATCACTCGCGGATCAAGATCGTCCGCCGCGAGTGCGACGAGTCGCCGGTCTGATGAGCTGGTTCGAGTCGGTCGCCGAGGCACAGCGGCGGGCTCGGCGCGTCCTGCCGACGTCGGTCTACAAGGCGATCCTCGCCGGGGCCGAGCGCGGGCAGACGTATCGCGACAACATCGAGGCATTCGCGGAGATCGGCTTCGCGCCGCACGTGGCGGGGGCGCCCGCCGCACGCTCGCTCGCCACATCCGTGATGGGCGTGGACGTCGATATCCCGGTGCTGCTGTCCCCCACCGGCGTCCAGGCCGTGCACCCGGGGGCGGAGCTCGCGGTGGCCCGCGGCGCGGCGGCGCGGGGCGCCGCGATGGGCCTGAGCGGGTTCGCCTCCACCGCGATCGAGGAGATCGTCGCCGCGAACCCGCGGACGTTCG
Source organism: uncultured Alphaproteobacteria bacterium (assembly GCA_963792845.1). Taxonomy (GTDB): domain Bacteria; phylum Pseudomonadota; class Alphaproteobacteria; order Rhizobiales; family Kaistiaceae; genus Bauldia. The sequence continues at coordinate 485,335 of CAWBXW010000012.1, read as the reverse complement.
CGCAGCTCTACTGGGCGGGCTCGCGCGAGGCGATCGAGGCGCGCGTCGCCCGGGCGCGAGAGGCGGGTGCGCGGGGGCTGATCGTGACGCTCGACTGGACGTTCAGCCACGCGCGCGACTGGGGTTCGCCGGCGATCCCCGCCGACATGGGCGTAAAGACGATGGCGAAGTTCGCGCCGGAGGTCCTTGTGCGCCCGGTCTGGCTCTCGCGCTGGCTGCGAGCCGGGTTCCTGCCGCAGCTTGAGGTGCCGAACATCGAAGGCTCCCCGGGCTTCTTCGCCGCGTACGGCGAGTGGATGCAGACGCCGCCACCCTCGTGGGCGGACCTCGCGTGGATGCGCGGGCTATGGGACGGACCGTTCATGGTCAAGGGCGTGATGCGTACCGACGACGCCCGGCGGGCGGTGGCCGACGTCGGCGCGACAGCCGTGTCGGTCTCCAACCACGGCGGGAACAACCTCGACGGCACGCCGGGCGCGATCCGCGCGCTGCGCTCGGTGGTCGAGGCGGTCGGCGACGAGGTCGAGGTGGTGATGGACGGCGGCGTCCGCCGCGGCTCGGACGTCGTGAAAGCGCTTGCTTTGGGGGCGCGCGCGGTGATGGTCGGCCGGCCGTACCTGTGGGCGCTCGCCGCCGAAGGCCAGGCGGGCGTGGAGAACCTGCTCGACGTGTTCAAGCTCGGCATCGACTCCGCACTGCTGGGGCTCGGCCGCGGTTCGATCGGAGAGCTCGAGATGTCCGATCTCCTGATCCCGGATGGCTTCCACCGCCGCCTTGGCTGACCGCCCGGCGGGGGCGATCACGGGCGTGCTGGCGGTGCCTCTGGGGGCGACCGAGCAGCACGGCCCGCACTTGCCGCTGGGGACGGACACGGTGATCGCGGTTGCTTTGGGTTCCGGTTTGGCTGCTCGTCGTGACGTGGTCGTCGCTCCGGCCCTGCCCTACGGCTCGAGCGGCGAGCACGCGGGCTTCGAGGGGACGCTGTCGATCGGCCGGCTGGCACTGGAGGTCGTGCTCGTCGAACTCGCGCGCTCGACCGACGTGCCCGTGTTGTTCGTGTGCGCGCACGGGGGCAACGCCGAGGCGCTCGCGGGTGCGGTGCGGAAACTGCGCGATGAGGGGAAGGACGTACGCGCTTGGGCGCCCCGCTGGGGGGCCTCGCCGCCCGCCGCCGCCACGCCGCCCGCCGCCTCGCCGTCCCGCTCCGCCACCTCCTCGTCGCCCTCGGCCGCCGCGGTCGCCGCGCCCCCTCTCGTTGTCGACGCCCACGCCGGGCGCGTCGAGACCTCCCTGATGTTGGCGCTCGCGCCGCAGCTCGTCGGCCGCGCGCGCGAGGCGGGCAACGTCGCGCCGCTCCCCGAGTTGATGCCGCGGTTGCGGGCCGAGGGCGTGCGGGCGGTCTCGCCGAACGGGGTTCTCGGGGACCCCGCGGGCGCGTCCGCCGAGGAGGGCCGCGCGCTGCTCGCGGCCGCCGTCGCCGACCTCGTCGCGTTCGTTGACGACTGGTTGGCCGCCTCACGCGGGAATACCCGCCACGGAGCCGGCGGATGACCAGGCCACGCGTCGCTCCGCCCCGGACACGGCTGGCGCGGCGGCCGGCGCGGCAGCGCGACGGGGAGCGCGGGAAGAAGGTCGCGCTGGTCACGGGCGCCGCGCGGGGGATCGGCGCGGCGACCGTGAGGCGGCTCGCGCTCGACGGGTTCCATGTGGTTGCGCTCGACCGCGCGGAGGACGACCCGCGGCTGCCATACGCGCTGGGCACGGCACTCGAGCTCGCCGACCTGGCGTCCGAGAAGGTCATGCCCGTGCCGGCGGACGCCACCGATCCCGAGGCGCTCGCCGCGGTGGTCGACGACGTCGAGAAGCGCTGGGGCGGGCTTGACGTGATCGTCGCCGCGGCGGGGGTGATCGCCGGTGGCGTGCCGGCGTGGGAGCTCGACGCCGAGCAGGAGCGCGCGGTGATGGATGTCTGCCTCGGCGGCGTGATGACGGCGGCGCGCGTGGGCGTCCCGGCCCTGCTGAGAAGGCCCGAGCCGCGCGAGGGGCGCTTCATCGCGGTCGCCTCCTCGGCGGCCACGCGCGGGTTGCCGATGCTCGCCGCCTACTGCGCGGCGAAGGCCGGCGTGGTGGGGTTCGTGCGGGCCCTGGCGGCCGAGCTCGGCGACGCCGGCGTGACCGCGAACGTCGTCAGCCCGGGCTCGACGCGCACCGCGATTCTCGAGCAGACCGCCCGCCTCTACAACCTCGAGGACGGCGAGGCGTTCGCGCGCCAGCAGCCGCTCGGGCGCCTGATCGAGCCCGAGGAGGTCGCCGCGCTGATCGCGTGGCTCGCGAGCCCGCAGGCCCGCGGCGCGACCGGAGGCAACCACCCGCTCGACGGCGGCCTCTCCGTTTGAGGCTCATCCTCGACCCCGCGGTTCGCCTCTACCAGGGCGGCCGCACGCTCGTCGCGTTCGGGCGCGTGATCCGCCTCACCGACGCCGGTCCCGCGGCGCTGCGCGCCCTGATCGCCGACACGGCCACGCCGGCCCAGCAGCGCCTGGGCGCAAGGCTCGTCGACGCCGGCTTCGCGCACCCGCGACCGGCACCCAAGACGCTCGACGTGACGACCGTGATCCCGGTGAAGGACCACGCCGTGCCCATGGTGCCCGGGCGGGTGATCGTGGTCGACGACGGCTCGCGCGTACCGATCCCGGGCGCGATCCGGCGCGCGCGCTGCGGCGGCCCGGCGGCGGCGCGCAACACCGGGGTGGCGCACGTCGGCACCCCGTTCGTGGCGTTCCTCGACAGCGACTGCGTCGCGCCGCGGGACTGGATCGAGCGGCTCGCGGGGCACTTCGACGATCCGCGGGTCGCCGCGGTCGCGCCGCGCGTGAGGGGCAAGCTGCTCGACATGGGACCGCGACGGCGCGTGCCCTACGTGCCGAGCGCGGCGCTGATCGTGCGCCGCGAGCTCGCCCACTTCGACGAGGCGCTGCGCTACGGGGAGGACGTCGACCTCGTCTGGCGACTCGAGGCGCAAGGGCTCACGGTCCGCTACGACCCGAGCGTGATCGTCGAGCACCCCGACCACGCGACGCTCAGGCGCCGCTTTCTCTACGGGACCTCGGCGGCGCCGCTGCGGCAGCGCCATCCGGAGCGGCTCAGGCACGTCGTCGCCCCCCGGGTGCGGCCGCTTCGCTCCGCGCGCGCCCTGCGCGCGAAGGGCGTGCCCGGCTACGTCGCCTACCTCTGGGCCGCGCGGACGATCCTCGAAAGCGCCCGCGGAATCGTACGTCTGGCCAGCCCGTACGGGCTGGGGGTGTTGTACGGGCGTCTTCGTGCCGCTAGATTAGGAGGGCTTCCAACTATCTAACTTCCGAGCATTGGAAACATGAGCGCACCGACGATCAAGCCGCAAACCAACAGCGCCGAGCGTCACACGCTCAGCGGCGAGCCGATCCAGGCGCTCTACGGCCCGGAGGACGTCCGCGAGCACGACGAGCACATCGGCAACCCGGGCGAGTTCCCGTTCACCCGCGGCGTCTACCCGTCGATGTACCGCGGCCGCCTGTGGACGATGCGGCAGTTCGCGGGCTTCGGGACCGCGGAGGAGACCAACGAGCGCTTCCGCTACCTGCTCGACCATGGCCAGACGGGGCTCTCCACCGCGTTCGACATGCCGTCGCTGATGGGACATGACTCCGATCACCCGCGGTCGCTCGGCGAGGTCGGCCGCGAGGGCGTGGCGATCGACACGCTCGACGACATGGAGACGCTCTTCCAGGGCATCGACCTGGGCGACGTGACGGTCTCGATGACGATCAACGCGCCGGCGGCGATGATGCTGGCCTTCTACGTGGTCGCGGCCGAGGAGGGCGGCGTGCCCGCCGACAAGCTCGGCGGCACGATCCAGGCCGACATCCTCAAGGAGTACATCGCCCAGAAGGAGTGGTGCTTCCCGGTCGACCCGGCGATGCGCCTGCTCGGCGACATGATGCAGTGGTCCACGCAGCACATGCCGCGCTGGCACCCGGTGTCGATCTCCGGCTACCACATCCGCGAGGCGGGAGCGACCGCCGCACAGGAGCTCGCGTTCACGTTGAAGGACGGCTTCACCTACGTCGAGGAGCAGATGGCGCGCGGGATGGACGTCGACGACTTCGCGCCGCGGCTGTCGTTCTTCTTCAACGCGCAGATCGACTTCTTCGAGGAGATCGCCAAGTACCGCGCGGCGCGGCGAATCTGGGCGCGCGAGCTGCGCGACACCTACGGGGCGAAGAACCCGCGCTCGTGGCTGATGCGCTTCCACACGCAGACGGCGGGCGTGTCGCTGACCGCCCAGCAGCCTCTGAACAACATCGTGCGCACGGCGATCGAGGCGCTCGCGGGCGTGCTCGGCGGCACGCAGTCGCTGCACACCAACTCCTACGACGAGGCGCTCGCGCTGCCGACCGAGGACGCGGTGCGGATCGCGCTGCGCACGCAGCAGATCGTCGCCCACGAGACGGGCGTGACCAACACGGTCGACCCGCTCGGCGGCTCCTACTTCGTCGAGGCGCTGACCGACAAGATCGAGGAAGAGGCGTACGCGTACTTCCGCAAGATCGACGAGCTCGGCGGGATGGTCGAGGCGGTCAAGCGCAACTATCCGCAGCGCGAGATCGCCGACGCGGCGTTCGAGCTGCAGGAGCGCATCGACGACGGCGAGCGGGTCGTCGTCGGCGTCAACCGCTACACCGAGGGCGACGACGGCGAGACGCCGATCCATCGCATCGACCCCGAGATGGAGCGCAAGCAGATCGGGCGCGTGCAGGCGGTGCGGGCGCGCCGGGACGGCGCCGAGGTCGAGCGCAAGCTCGCCGAGCTGCGCAACCTGGCGGCCGGCGAGGCCAACCTGATGCCCGCGCTCGTCGAGTGCGCGCGCGTGCACGCGACCGAGGGCGAGATGGTCGACGCCCTCCAGCACGTCTGGGGTTCCTACACGGAATCCCCAGTGTTCTAGGCGAATCTCTAAAACCGCAGCAATATGCCGCAAGTTTTCTGCGGCACCGCCGTTCCGGGTGAGCGATGGCGATCGCCACACACTCGCTCACAGGAGGCCCAATGCAGTCTGTCAAGGCAGCCGCGACGCGACGCTGCGCCGCACTGCTCGTAGTCGTACCGCTGGCCCTCGCCGCTCCGGCGCAGGCGCACGGCGGCGGGGGTTACGGCGGCGGTCACTCGGGTGGTGGCGGCGGCGGTCAGCAGCAGGGCCATAACAGCGGCAACCAGGCCGGCCCGAGCCAGCCGCAGGGCGGCGGCTCACAGCCGAGCGGCTGCGGGTGCCGGCGCAGCGGCGCGACCCAGCCGAGCAGCGACCACAAGAGCGGCGGCGGCGCCCCGCAGGGCGGCTCGCAGCCGAGTGGCTGCGGGGGGTGCCGGCAGAGCGGTGCGACCCAGCCGAGCAGCGACCACAAGAGCGGCGGCGGCGCCCCGCAGGGCGGCTCGCAGCCGAGTGGCTGCGGGTGCCGGCACAGCGGCGCGACCCAGCCGAGCAGCGACCACAAGAGCGGCGGCTACGGCGGCCACCAGAGCGGCGGCGGCGCCCCGCAGGGCGGCGGCTCACAGCCGAGCGGCTGCGGGTGCCGGCACAGCGGCGCGACCCAGCCGAGCAGCGACCACAAGTCCGGCGGTCATGGCGGCGGCGCGAGCCAGCCGAGCAGCGGCCACAAGAGCGGCGGCTACGGCGGGCACAAGTCCGGCGGCTCGCAGCCGAGCGGCTGTGGCTGCCAGCAGACGTGCGGATGCCAGAGCGCCGGACAGCCGAGCGCCGGCTCCTCGCCGGCGGCCCAGTTGCAGGCGGGCGGTGCGAAGCACGGCGGGAACGGTCACAAGGGCGGCGGCCACGAGAGCAGCGAGGGCGCCACGCACAACGCGGGCGAAAAGCACTCGTGTGGCTGCGGCAGCTCGAGCCAACCGTCGGCGGGCTCGACTCAGCCGACGTGCGGCTGCGACTCCACCCCGAGCTCCGGCTCACCGTCCGCCGGCTCGACGTCCCCGGCCTGCGGCTGCGACACGACGCCCAGCGCGGGCTCGCCGTCGGCGGGCTCGACGACGCCGGCCTGCGGCTGCGGCTCCACGCCGAGCGCGGGCTCGACGATGCCGGCCTGCGGCTGCGACACCTCAGCCCAGCCCTCCGCGGGCTCGGCACAGTCCGCGCACCATGGCTTCGGGCGCTCGCGGTTCGTCGGCCACCACTACGCCTCTCCCGTCTACAGCGGGCCGACGGAGACCGGTGACACCGCAGCAAGCCTCTGCAGCGGCCTGATCGGCGGCACGGACACGAGCTCGCCCTTCACCTCGCCGACGTCCGGCGCACCCGCGGCGTCGACGCCCGCCGGCACGCCCGCGACGGGGTCCGTAACCGCTACGACGATCCCCGAGACCACGACGATCGCGGCCACCACCGCGCCCGCGACCGCGCCGGCGATGACGTCCGCCCCGGCCACCGGTGGCGTGATGGGCGTCACCGAGACGGCTCCGGCGACCACGGCGCCCGCCACCACCACGGCGCGCCGCCACCACCACGGCGCCCGCCGCCACCACGGCGCCCGCCACCACCACGGCGCCCGCCACCACCACGGCCCCGGCGACGACCGTGCCGGCCGCCGGTGGCGTGCTCGGCGCGACCGAGACCGCCCCGGCCACCACGACGGCACCCACCATGGGCACGGTGCCGGTCACGACCACCGTCTCCGAGCAGCCGCAGGGCGCCGTGCTCGGCGCGACCGAGACGCACAAGGCCGCGACCAAGCCGGCCGGCACGAACAACGGCGGCGTTCTCGGTGCCGAGGAGACCACCAACGCGGCTCCCGCGGCCGGCACCCACATCAGCCAGCTGCCGTTCACGGGCTTCGACCTGTGGATCGTCGGCGGCTTCGGCGCGCTCCTGCTGCTCGGCGGCCTGATCGGCTTCCGCGTGGCCGGCCGGCGCGCCTAGGCGAGCAAGCCCCACCCAAGAGCCCGCCCGAGTGACCCTTGACCCCACTCGGGCGGGCTCGTCCGCGTCTTGTGGCACGCTAGGCGGCCCGATGCCGGACCCTCTCTCCTTCGACCCCGTCGCCGAAGCCCGTAAGAACTGGGCCAAGCACTGGGGCGACGATCCCGTCCCGAGCATGAGCGCGGTGACGAGCATCATGCGCGTCCAGCAGATCCTGCTCGCCCGCCTCAACGACGAGCTCAAGCCGTTCGACCTGACGTTCCCGCGCTACGAGGCGCTGATGCTGCTGTTCTACAGCCGCCGGGGAGCGCTGCCGCTCGGCAAGATGGGCGACCGCCTGCAGGTGCACCGCACCTCGGTCACCAACATCATCGACGGCCTCGAGAAGTCCGGGTTCGTGACCCGGGAGCCGCACGAGCGCGACCGTCGCACCACGCTCGCCGCCATAACGGAAAGCGGCCGCCAGACGGCGGCCGAGGCCACAAAGGTCCTCAATGCCATGCACTTCGGCACTGACCCGCTGCAGCAGGCAGAGCTCGACGCGGTCACCACCACGCTCGAGACGCCTGCGCGCGGCGGCGGACGGGTTCCCGCCGGAGCAGTCGCTCCGGCGGGAAAAATGAGGTGGGGACATCCCTTCCGCCGCCACCCCGATCATCCGAGCTGATTTGGGCTAGAAGCCCAGGTTCATGTACTGGTCGACGTTGTCCTTGGTCACCGTCGCGGCCTGCATGATGATCTGAGCGGGGATGTCCGGCTCCTGGAAGCCCGGGAGACCCTTGCCCTGAGCCAGCAGCGAGGCGAGGTAGACGCCGTCGGCGGCCATCGAGGGGTTGTAGATGAACGTCGCGCGCCACAGGCCCGTGCCGGCGCCCTTCTTGATGGCCTCGAGCACCTGCTTGGAGCCGCCGGCGCCCGTCATCCACATTTCCTTGTCGCGGCCGGCGTTCTGGATCGCCGCGGCCACGCCCTGGCCCATGTCGTCGTCCTGCGTGTAGACGGCGTCGATCTTCTTGTTGGCCTGCAGGATGTTCTCCATCACGGAGAGACCCTTGTCCGGGTTGAAGTCGGCCGGCTGCGTGGCGACGATCTTGATCCCGCCGTTGCAGCGCTTCTTGAGCTGATCCTCGAAGCCCTTGGTGCGGTCGGTGGTGACCGAGATGCCCGCCAGGCCCTGGATGTCGACGACGTTGCCCGTGCACTTGAGCTGGTCGGCGAAGTAGTTGCCGGCCTGCAGGCCGATGCCGTAGTTGTCACCGGCGATCAGCACGCGCTGGGCCGACGGCTGCGCTGAACGCGCGGTCGACGTTGACGACCGGGATGCCGGCGTCCATCGCCTTCTGGGCGATCGGGCGTGAGCGGACCGCCCTCGTTGGGCAGCACCACGAGCGCGTCGGGCTTGGACTGGATCATCGTCGTGATCTGGTCGGCCTGGTCGGCGGTCGTGGTGGCCGAGTCGTTGACCGTCATGTCGATGCCGAGCGCCTTGGCCTCGGCCTTGGCGTCGTCGGAGACGGCCTTGATCCAGCCGTGGTCAGCCGCCGGAGCGCTGAACGCGATCTTGATGTCGCCCGCCTGGGCGGCGCTCTGCTCCTGGGTGCTGGCGGCCTTCGCGGTCGCCGTGGGAGCGGCCGCCTGCCCTTGTCATTGTTGCTCGAGCCACAGGCGGTGATGCCCGCGGCCAGAGCCGCGCCGGCAACCAACACCGGCACGACGCGGTTGAGCTTCATTGGGGTACTCCTCCTCATTGGACTACCGTTTAGAACTAGGTACGACGCGGCGCTGCAACAACACGGCCGCGAGGATGATCAGGCCCTTCGTCACCTGCTGGATCTCGACCGCGAGATCCATCAGCGTCAGCAGGTTGAAGACCAGCGCGAACGTGATCACCCCGAGCACCGTGCCGACGATCGTCGCGCGACCGCCGGCCAGGCTCGTGCCGCCGATCACCACTGCGGCGATCGCGTCGAGCTCATACAGCTGGCCGGAAACAGGCGAGGCGCTCGCCAGCCGGCCGCACAACAGAATCGCAGCGATACCGGCGCAGATACCGCTGAGCACGTAGACGGTGAACACGATTCCAGTTCACCTTCACGCCCGCGATGCGGGCGGCCTCTGTGTTGCCACCGACCGCCACGATGTAGCGGCCGTACGGGGTGCGATTGAGCAGCACCCAGCCCACCGCCGCGACCGCCCATGAACACGATCATCGCCGAAGGGATGGTCAGGACCTCCCCAGTCCCGAACCAGCGGAGAAAAGCCAGATCGAACAGCGAGATCGGCGTCTTGCCGCTGATCCACAGCGCGAGACCGCGCGCGATCAGCAGCATCGCCAGGGTGGCGATGAACGGCACGACCTTGCCGTAGGCGATCGCCACGCCGTTGACGGCGCCGAGCGCCACCCCGAACCCGAGCGCGCCGACGACGAACAAGAAGCTCGGGTGGCCGTCGAGAATGTGCCGGCGTGGGTCATCAGCCAGCCGCCGGCGATGCCGGTGGCGGCGACCATCGAGCCGACCGAGAGGTCGATGCCCGCGGTGGCGATCACGAACGTCATGCCGATCGCCAGCACGCCGACCACGCTGCCCTGGCGCAGCACGTTGAAGAAGTTGTCCTTGGACAGGAACGGCGTCGCCCTTGAGGATCGTGCCCGCGATCAGCAGCAGGATGACCACGCCGACCAGCGCATACTCCTGGTAATCGATCTTCTGACCGGATCTCGCCGGCATCAGCTTCCCCTTGGCGGGCGGGGCCGCCGGTGCAGTGGTCATCGTGTCTCCTCCAAGACGACGTCGGTGTCCGTCGGCGCGACGGCGTGGCTCAGCAGCTCGACCTCGGTCGCTCGCTCTCCGTCGACCTCAGCGACGAATTCGCCCTCACGCATGATCAAGATTCGGGTGCACAGGCCCATCAGCTCCTCCATCTCGGAGGAGACGACGACGATCCCGATCCCCGTGGCCGACAGCTCGGCGATCAGGCGGTAGATCTCGGCCTTCGCGCCGACGTCGACGCCGCGCGTAGGCTCGTCGAGCAGCAGCACGCGGCACTCGCGCAGCAGCCAGCGCGCCAGCACGACCTTCTGCTGGTTGCCGCCGGAGAGCTCGCGCGTGATCCGGTCCGGGTTGTCCGGGACCGTGTTGAGCTCGCGCAGCTTGTCGCCGGCCGCGCTTGCGCTCGTCTGCGCAGGTTGATCCAGCCGGCGGTGGTGAAGCGCCCGAGGTCGGCGAGGCTGACGTTCTTGGCCAGGCTCCAGCCGAGCAGCAGGCCCTGGGACTTGCGGTCCTCCGGGGCGAGGCCCATGCCGCGGCGCGATCGCCACGTCGGGGCGGTGGGCCGGCAGGCGCTTGCCGTCGAGGATCGACCTCGCCGGAGTCGCGGCGGTCCACGCCGTAGATCGAGCGCAGCAGCTCGGAGCGCCCGGCGCCGACGAGGCCGCCGATCCCGACCACCTCGCCCGCGCGCACCTGGAAGCTGCACGGCTTCACGCGCGGAAGGTGCGAGACGTTGCGCACGTCGAGCACGACCTCATCGGACGATCGCGCGCGCCCGCGCCGGGATAGAGCTGGTCGACGCTGCGGCCGACCATCTTCTCCACCAGCTCGGCGCGCGGCGTGTCGGCCGGCAGGCCGGTGGCGACCGTGCGGCCGTCCGAGAGCACCGTGACGCGGTCGCCGATGCGGCGGATCTCGTCGAGGCGGTGGCTGATGTAGATCACGCCGACGCCGTCGGCGGCGAGCCGGCGCACGACGTCGAAGAGCACCTCGACCTCGGAGTCGTCGAGGATCGAGGACGGCTCGTCCATGATCAGCAGCTTCACGTCGCGGCTACAGCGCGCGGGCGATCGAGACGATCTGCTGCCCGGCCGGGCGCAGCGTGCGCACGTACATGTCGGGCTTGATGTCGCCGTGGCCGAGGCGCTCGAGCAGCGCCGTGGTCTCGGCGCGCATGCGCGCCCGGTCGAGCAGGCCGAGCCGGCGCGGCTAGTGTCCGAGGAAGACGCGACTCGGCGACGCGCAGGTCCTCGACGAGGTCGAGCTCCTGGTAGATCGTCCCGACCCCGTGGGCCATGGACTCCGACGGCTCGCCGACAGGCAGCACCTCGCCGTTGACGCGAATCTCCCCCGCGGTCGGGGCGACCACGCCCGACACGCACTTGATCAGCGTCGACTTGCCGGCCCCGTTGGGACCGAGCAGGCAATGCACTTCCCCGGCGCGCACGTCGAAGTCCACGCCCTTGAGGGCGAGCACCCCCGGATACTGCTTCGAGATCCCTCTCACCTCGAGCAGCGGTGCGCTCTCGCTCATCACGCGACCCCCGCGGCCTCGGACTCGATGGAGACGTCGACCCAGCGCTCCTCGCGGGCGGAACGCAGGACGGCGTCGGTGAGCCGCGCGGCGCGCAGGCCGTCGGCGAAGACGGGTAGGCCATCGGCGAGCGTCGCCGGTGGCGACCGCTTCATAGACCTCGGCGACGAACGCGTCGAAGCAGTCGGCGTAGCCCTGCGGGTGGCCGGGCGGGACGCACCGCATAGCGCTGCGCGGCGGCGCTCAGGTGCTCGGGGTCGCGCTTGATCAGCGTCACCGCCTCGCGGCGGCCGAGCCACAGCGACTCCGGCTCCTCCTGGTTGAACGCCAGCGCCTGCTCGCGCGGCGTCCACCTCCAGCCACAGCCGGTTCTTGCGACCCGCGGAGATCTGGCTGATGACCGTCGTGCCGACCGCTCCGTGGTCGGTCTCGAACTGCACGATGGCGGCGTCCTCGGTGCCGACGGCGCGGGCCACGCCGCCGCCGTTGACCGACTGGAAGGCGGCGTGCGAGTCTCGTCTTGACGCGCTCGGGGACGGCGGTCAGCGTGCGCGCGCACAGGCGCGTGATCCGGTGGCCGGAGATGAACTCGGCCAGGTCGCACCAGTGCGAGCCGATGTCGGCGAACGCGCGGGAGGCCCCGCCGAGGTGCTCCTCGACGCGCCAGTTGTCGTCGCTGGGCTTGAGCAGCCAGTCCTGGAGGTAGCTGCCGTGGATGAGCCGGACCGGGCCGGTCTCCCCCGTGCGCACGCGCTCGCGCGCCTCGCGCGCGGTCGGGTAGTAGCGGTAGACGAACGGGACGGCGGCGATCCTGCCGGCCTCCGTCGCCGCGTCGGTGATGGCCTGCGCGCTCAGCGCATCCATCGCGATCGGCTTCTCCAGGATCACGTGCTTGCCGGCGGCCAGCGCGGCCTCGGTCAGCGGCACGTGCAGATGGTTCGGGGTGCAGATGTGGACGACGTCGACGTCGTCGGCCGTGACGAGCTCCTCGGCGCTGTCGAACGCTCGCTCGGCCCCGAGCGCGGCCGCGGCGCGGCGGGCGCGACTCGGGCGTGGACGCGGCAACGCCGACGAGGGAAGCCCCCGCAAGCCGGGCGGACCGCGCATGTACGGCACCGATGAACCCGGTCCCTGCGATGGCAACACGAACTCCTCGTGACATGAAGCCAAACCTATCCCGGCTTTCTCCGACTGTCAAGCAAAAGGTCGTCTTCGATTAGGCGACCCGTGCCAACAATTTCCGGTGTTCGGCCGTTACTTCAGTCGATTTGGCCGGCGAAGTCTGGTTAACTCGCTCCCATGCTGACCGCGGGAGAAGCGCCGGATCCCTCTTCACCGACCGGAGCCGGGCGAGTATTGAGCCTGATCCGTGATGGGGAGGCCGTGACGCGCGCGGATCTCGCGCGGCGCACGGGGCTGGCGCGCTCCACGGTGGCGCAGCGGGTGGAGGCGCTGCTGGCGCACCAGCTCGTCTACGAGGCGGGCGGGAGTGCCTCGACGGGCGGTCGCCCGCCGACGGTGCTGGCCTTCAACCGCGGCGCCGGCGTGGTGCTGGTCGCCGACCTGGGCGCGACGCACTCGCGCCTGGCCGTGTCCGACCTCGCCGGAACGCCGCTGGCGGAGCGCGCGTATGACACCGACGTGGCCCGCGATCCCGAGCTCGTCCTCGGGTGGGTGCACGAGCGGTTCTCACATTTGCTGTCAGTGGTCGGACGTTGCGCCGAAGATGTCCGGGGGATCGGGCTGGGCGTCCCGGCGCCAGTGGCGTTCTCGCGCGGCGAGCCGGTCGCGCCGCCGATGATGCCGGGCTGGGACGGGTTCTCGATCCCCGACTGGTTCGCGCGCCACTACGACGCGCCGGTGCTCGTCGACAACGACGTGAACATCATGGCGCTGGGCGAGCACTGGACCCACTGGCGCGATTGCGACCACCTGCTGTTCGTAAAGATCGGCACGGGGATCGGGTGCGGGATCGTCACCGACCGGCGCATCCACCGCGGTGCGCAGGGCGCGGCGGGCGACATCGGGCACGTGCGGCTGGGCGGGCACACGGATGTCGTGTGCCGCTGCGGCAACTACGGGTGCCTGGAGGCGGTCGCGGGCGGGCGGGCGCTGGCGCGGGCGCTGTCGGCGGCGGGGCTCGAGGCGTCCACCTCGCGGGATGTGGTGCGCCTCGTGCGCGCGGGTGAACCCCTGGCGATCGCCGCGGTGCGTGACGCGGGCCGCTACCTCGGCGAGGTGCTCGCCGAATGCATCAACTTCTTCAATCCGGGCGCGATCGTGATCGGCGGCGACATCTCCGAGGCGCACCAGCAGCTGCTGGCCGGCGTGCGCGAGGTCGCGTTCGGGCGTTCGCTGCCGATGGCGACGCGGGATCTGCGTATGGGCTGCTCGCAGCTCGGCGATCGGGCGGGCGTGATCGGGGCGGCGATCATGGTCGTCGAGCACGTACTGGCCCCCGAGACGGTCGACCGTGCCATACAGGGCTACATGACGACTGCCACACGCAAGCGGCAGGCGACCGCTTAAAGCGCGCCTGGTTCGATCGGTATCGGGGTAAAGATCGACAGTTTGTCGGTTCTCCCGCCGAACTTTCGGCCATAACGCAATCCAAACCCGCCGGGACCTCTGCTTTACTTTCGTCGATGGCGGACTGTCTAGACGGACCAAACCACATGACCGGCGCGGGATCGTTGCTCCGCCTGATCCGCAACGGGGAGGCCGTGACGCGCGCCGACCTGGTCCGGAGGACCGGCCTTGCCCGTTCAACGGTTGCTCAGCGGCTCGATGCGCTGCTGGCCCACCAGTTGGTCTATGAAGCCGGTGGCAGCGCCTCAACCGGCGGGCGCCCACCGACCGTGCTCGCCTTCAATCAGGGCGCCGGCGTCGTGCTGGTCGCCGACCTCGGCGCGACGCATTCGCGCCTCGTCGTTTCCGATCTCGCGGGCGCCCCGCTCGCGGAAACGACGTTCGACATGGACATCGCCGACGGCCCTGAGCCCGTCCTTGAGCGCGTCAACGACCGGTTCGTCCAGCTTCTGAGCGAAATTTCCCGTGCAGCCGTCGACGTGCGCGGCGTCGGCGTCGGCGTGCCCGGCCCGGTCGCATTCTCGCGCGGCGAGCCCGTCGCCCCGCCGATCATGCCCGGTTGGGACGGCTTCTCGATCCCTGACTGGTTCGGCAAGCACTACGACGCGCCGGTCCTGGTCGACAACGACGTCAACATCATGGCGCTGGGCGAGCACTGGACCCACTGGCGCGACATCGAGCACCTGCTTTACGTAAAGATCGGCACCGGTATCGGCTGCGGCATAGTGGCCGGCCGCAGAATCCACCGCGGCGCCCAGGGCGCCGCCGGCGACATCGGCCACGTCCGTCTGGCGGGCCACGACGACGTCATCTGCCGCTGCGGCAACATCGGCTGCCTCGAGGCCGTCGCCGGCGGCCGCGCGTTGGCCGCGAACCTGTCCGCCGCCGGCCTCGCCGCCGAGTCCTCGCGTGACGTCGTCGGTCTCGTGCGCGCGGGCGAGCCCCAGGCAATCCAGGCCGTCCGCGACGCGGGCCGCTACCTCGGCGAAGTCCTGGCCGGCTGCGTCAACTTCTTCAACCCGGGCGCGATCGTCATCGGCGGCGACATCTCCGAGGCCCACCAGCAACTGCTCGCGGGCGTGCGCGAAGTCATCTTCCAGCGCTCCCTGCCACTGGCCACCGGCGACCTGCGCATCGTCCCCTCACGCCTGGGCGACCGAGCGGGCGCAATCGGCGCGGCGATCATGGTCATCGAGCACGTCCTCGCCCCCGAGGCCGTCGACCGCGCGATCCAGGCCGGCCTCGCGGCCTAGTCCCCGTGACCGGCCGGGGCGACCCGGCTGCCACCACGACCCCGCGCCGCCGCGCGGCCGCCCCTCCCCGCCGCGCGCCAGTTGGCGGTTAGGGCGAGGGGCCCGTAATCGTTACGTTTGCTGGCCAGGAGCGAGGTTTCGTTACCGTTGCATGACGCAACCGTAACGAACCTCGCGGGCATACGCGAACTTCGTCACCTCAACGCGGCCGCACCGCGACTTGACGCCCGCGAGACGGTCTGCTCGCCGTAACCGCTACGGGGTGCGAGCCGCCTCGCGCACGCCGGCCAGGTCCAAGAGCAGGTCGCGGACCTCGGCGGCGCCGATCCGGTCGCGCGCGAACGCGGCCTCGGAGCACATGAAGACCGGGGCGTCCTCGGCTTCCTCCGGCAGCAGCCCGTGGGTTCCCGCCACGTACTTCGACGCGTCCAGCCCCACGACCGAGAGCACGTAGCGCATTCCGAGCTTCTTTCGCGCCAGCGCCAGGCCCCCGCGGAGCTTTGCGCCGCGCTCGTCGTCTGGGTCCCAGAACAGCTCGGCGGGGTCGTAGCCGGGCTTGCGGTGGATCTCGACCTGCTGGCCGAAGTCGGGGGCGCGCTCGTTGTCGAGCCAGTAGTGGTAGGTGAACCAGGCGTCGCGCTCGGCGAGCAGGACCAGTTCGCCGGAGCGTTCGTGGGCCAGGCCGGCGGCGGCCAACGACTCGCCTTCGAGGACCTCCCCGACGCCGTCCAGGGACGAGCACACGTCGCGGACGGCGTCCAGATCGGCCGGGTTCGCGACGTAGACGTGCGCGATCTGGTGGTCGGAGACCGCGAACGCGCGGGAGGTCCAGGGGTCGAGGTACTCCATGCCCGCCTGGGTGTAGACGTTCAAGTAGCCCGGCGCGGCGCAGCGCGCGGTTGATCTCGACGGGCCGGCGAGCGGGTGTGATGCCGTACTCGCTCAGCACGACGACCTGATCTCCGCGACCGCGGGCATGGTCGATCAGATCGCCGAGCACCTCGTCGAGCTCGCGCGCAGCCTTCAAGGCCTCCGAGCCTGAGGGACCGAAGCGCTGGTGGTCGTAGTCGAGGTGCGGCAAGTACACGAGCAACATGTCCAGCGACTCGTTGTCGAGCACGATCTTCGCGGCGTCGGCGATCCACTTGGTCGACTTCAGGTTCGCGGTCGGGCCCCAGTACTGAAACAGCGGGAACTCGCCCAGCGGCCCGGTCAGGTTGTCGTGCAGCTGCGGCGGGAACGTGTAGCAGTCGGGCGACTTGGCGCCGTCGGCGTGGTAGATCGGGCGCGGGGTGACCGTCAGGTCCGTCGACGCGCCCATCGCGTACCACCAGCAGAGGTTCGCGACGCGGAAGTCGGGCTTCACGCGGCGGGCGGTCTCCCAGACCTTCTCGCCCTGGACGAGCTTGTTGTGCTGGCGCCACAGGAACACTTCGCCGAGGTCGCGGAAGTACCAGCCGTTGCCCACGATCCCGTGGTTGGTGGGCGACAAACCGGTGACGAACGACGCCTGGACCGAGCAGGTGACCGCGGGGAGCACCGGGTCAAGACGAGCCTGGAAGCCGTCGGCGCCCAGCTTGGACACCCGCGGCATGTGCTGCAGGGCGCGGGGCGTGAGCCCCACCGCGTCGACCACCACCAGCGTCATCCGAGTACCTCCGCTCCCAGCGCGACCAGCTGGTCGCGCGTCCATTCCAGCTCGCCGGCCAGGCCGGCGACGAGCCCTTCGTCGTCATGTGGAGCATCGCGCATGACGCTCCAGGTGTAGGTCTCGACCTCGAAGTGGCGCGTCAACGGCGCGCCGCCGCCCGCCAGCGCGCCGAGCGTGTCGACGAGCTCGTCCTGCGTCGTGTGCTCGGCGCGTGTTGACCGGCACGTGGAAGTGCACGCGCCACTCGCTGTCGCCCGGCAGCGACGCCATATGCGTCCGGCAGATCGTCGACCCCGGACACCGCGCCGTTCACGCGCTCGCGCGTCTGGTGCAGGAACCGCGGCTCGTCGAAGCGCGCGAGCAGCTCGCGTCCCTCCGCGGATGACGGATCGTCGACGCGCAACGCCGATGAGACCTGCGTCTTGACGATCGGCACCCCGGACGAACGCAGCTGCGCCACCGCCTCCGACGCCGTCTCGAACTGCACCGCCAGATGGCACGCGTCCAGGCAGACGCCGATCCACTCCGGCGCGAGCCCGGCCAGCGCGTCGGCCGCCTGCGCGATCGTCTCGACCGTGCACCCCGGCTCGGGCTCCAGCGCCAGCCGGATCCGCCTCCCGGACGTCGCCGCGATCCGCTCGAGCTCCACGGCGACGTCCGCCAACCCGCGCAGCGCCCCGGCCTGGTCGGCGTCACTCCAACCCTCGCGCCAGCCCAGCGGCAACGTCGAGATCGACCCGTGATCGACGTCCTCGGGCAGCAGTCGCGCAAGCAATCGCGCCAGGCCGAGCGTGTACTCGCGGCGCTCGTCCTGCGCCCAGTGCGGCCAGTAGACACCAAGCTTGACGACCGGCGCGTGAAAGGCCTTGTATGGGAAGCCGTTCAGCGTGACGACCTCCAACGAGAGGCGCCGCAGCTGGTCGGCGAGGCGATCCGCGGCGTCCGCATCCGCCACGGCGGGCGCCGCGACCCACAATCCCACGCCGAGCGAGGACACGTCGAGCCGCTCGCGCACCCGCGCCGCGTAGCGCTCGAGCTGCGCCGAGACGCCGTCGAGGTCGTCAGCCGGATGAACGTTGGAGCAATAGGCGAGATGGAGCAGGCTGCCGTCGGCGTGACGCAGCCTCACGCCCTCTCGCCTCGCAACACCCCGGACCCCTCGAACGTCGCCGTGAGATCCGGCTCGGAGATGTCGTCCAGGATCAGGCGCCCGCTCTGGGCGAAGAACTCGACCGGGTTGCGCCAGACGATCTGGTCGATCGTGTCGTCGTCGATCCCCGCGGCCTTCATGGCGTCAGCGGTCTTGCGCACCTTCAGGGGGTCCGAGACGCCCCAGTCGCAGGCGCTGTTGACGATGATCCGCTCCGGCCCGAGCTCCTCGACGACGCGCACCATCCGGTACTCGTCCATCTTCGTGCCCGGGTAGATGCTGAAGCCCGCCCAGCAGCCGGACGCGAGCACGTCGTGCACGGTCAGCTCGTTGTTGTGGTCGATCAGCATCATGTGCGGCGGGACGCCGGAGGACTCGACGAGCTCGATCGTCTTGCGCGTGCCCGCGGCCTTGTCGCGGTGCGGCGTGTGCACCAGCACCGGCAGCTCGTGCTCGATCGACAGCGCCATCTGGGCGCGCAGCGCCTCCTCCTCGGCCGCGGTCATCGCGTCGAAGCCCACCTCGCCGACCGCGACCACCCCGTCCTTGGCCAGAAAGCGCGGCAGGATGTCGATCACCTCGCGGCGCAGGAGGTCGTCGTTGGCCTCCTTCGGGTTCAGGCCGATCGTGCAGTGATGGCGGATCCCAAACTGGCCGGCGCGGAAGCGCTCCCAGCCGAGCAGCGAGTTGAAGTAGTCGATGAACGAGCCGACCGACGTGCGCGGCTGGCCGAGCCAGAATGCGGGCTCCACCAGCGCCTTGACGCCCGAGGCGGCCATCGCCTCGTAGTCGTCGGTGGTGCGCGACGTCATGTGGGCGTGGGGGTCGAAGATCCTCATGTGGCGGGCTCCTGGATTCTGTGGCTCAACGCGCGCTCGGCCGCCGCGCGGCGGTCCTCGAACTCGCTGTTGAGCTCGCTCTGGATGGCGGCGATCTCGGCCTCGGGCGGATAGCGGTCGATCACCGTCCAGACCTCCGCGGGGACGTCGCGCCCCGCGGCCACGCGCTCGTGCACGAACGCTCCGAGCATACGAGCGCCGTCCGGCGTGACCCGCTCGGGGATGCCGTCGAGGCCGGTGATCGGCACGCCGACGAAGACGCATTTCAGCACGGCCTGGTCATACCCGGCGTCGGGCAGGTGCTCGGTCGCGTACGGGCCGAGCGCGGCGGCGATCAGGCGCGTGTCGTTGGTGCGGATCGCGTCGTCGATCAGGTAGAGCGCGCGATCGCCGAGGTCCAGGAACGGCAGCGCGCGCAGCACGCCGCGCCGCTCCGCGGCGTCGCCGTAGCGGTAGAGCTCGGCCAGTTCGGCCTCGATCCCCGATCCGCCCGCGACCAGGAGCAGCGTGCGCGCCGCGTCGTCGATCGTCCACGCGTGGACGTCCTTCGGGTCCGCGCCCGGATCGAGCGTGCTCGCGCCCGACCTTGCGGCCCACCATCGGAAAGCGCGCGCGGATCGCGGTCACGTCCGCCGCAACCGCCGCGCTCGTCTCCCGCAACCAGTCGAGCCCCTCGGGCTTCGCGCGCGCCTCCAGCGCAGCGGAGAGCTCCTCGAACGTCATCCGACCACCTCCCGTTCAGCAAACCGCAGTGCCGCCCTCGCCGCGGGCACCATTTCGTGCGCGGCGTGCGAGTGGCGGGAGAGCTCGACCGCCACGAGCCCCTCGTAGCCGACCTCGGCGAGCACCGCGAGCGCCTCCTCGAGGTCGAGCTCGCCCTCGCCGAACATCAGGTGCTCGTGGACGCCGCGCCGCATGTCCTCGATGTGCACGTGCGCGAGCGTCGGCGCGCCGCGGCGCACGCAGTCCGTGACCGACATCGGCTCCAGGCAGACGATGTGGCCGATGTCGAGCGTCAGCCCGAGCGCCGCCGGATGCCCGAGCCGCCGCTGCAATTCCTCGTAGTCGGCGAGCTGCTCGACCAGCATTCCCGGCTCCGGCTCGAACGCGAGCGTGACCCCGTTGGCCTGCGCACGCGCGAGCACGCGCGCGCAGCCGTCGACCAGCAGGTCCCAGGCCAGCTCCGGATCCTCGTCGGGGGCGATCGCGCCCGACCACATCGACACGACCGGCGCGCCCGAGCTCCGCCGCGACGTCCACCGCCGTGCACAGCAGGTCGACGCGGCGCTGGCGCCCGTCGCTCACCAGCGTCGGGAAGTGCTTGCGGCGCGGGTCGAGCACGAACCGCGCGCCGGTCTCGACCACGCACGAGAGCCCGCAGGACTCGAGCTCGGTCCGCAACCGCGCGGCCCGCGGGTGCAGGCGCGGCGCGAACGGGTCGAAGTGGATGTGATCGAGCGTCAGCGCGATGCCGGCGTAGCCGTTCTCGGCCAGCAGTTCGAGCGCGTCCTCGATCCGATGGTCGGACAGCCCGTTCGAGACGTACCCGAACCGCAGGCTCACGTGACGGCCCGCTTCTTCGCGGCACGGCGGGCGAGTGGCCACAGGGCGGCGATCCCCGCGGCGGGCGCGAGGGCGCCGGTGCCGGCGAGCATCCCGGCCTCGAGCGGCATCAGGCCGAGGATGCCGGCGCCCACGGCGCGTTGCATGCGGGCGGGTGACGGGTCGGCGATCGCGTCGGCGTGGGCGCGGCCGACGACCGCGGCGTAGGCGCCGATCAGGCCCAGGCGGCCGACGCGCTTGCGGCGGCTGACGAGGCCGCTACGCCCGCGACCGCGGCCGTGGCCGCCAGAGCGCGGCGCGGGATGGTCGCGTCGCCGCCGGTGACCTCGCGCCGCGAGACCTCGGTGACGACCGCGATGTGCGCGGCGACGACGGCCGCGGCCGGGAGCGCACGGCGTGCGCCGTGCGCTCCCGCCCCCATGACCACGTCCATCCCCCGGCAGAAGCTCATGCTCGGCGTGCCGGCCGGCCCGGACTTCAAGGCGAGGTCGTAGCCCCACACGCCCAGCGCCAGCGGCGCGACCACGGCCAGCGCGCGCGGCCCGTCGGCGGCCACGGCGAGCAGCCCCGCGCCCGCCGTCAGCCCCGCGGCCAGGCCGAGCGCGAACCCCGGGGAGACCCGCCCCGAGGGAATCGGCCGGCCTGGCCGCTCGACGGCGTCGACCTCGCGGTCGGCGTAGTCGTTCAACGCCATCCCCGCGAGGTACAGGCACGACGACGAGGCGACCAACCCCGCCGTGCGCCCGACCCTGCCCATCTGCCCCGACGCGGCGGCGCCGAGCAGCACGTCGCCCGGCACCGACAACACGGCCGGCAGACGGACCAGTTCGGCCAGGTCCGCTGCGGCCGGCACGCTCAAGCCACGACCTTCTGCGCCACCCAGCGCTCCAACATCTCGTACTGGCGGTGCAGCGCGTTCTCACGCGTCCCGGCGGGATCCTTGAAGAAGAACGCGAGGTTGGAGACCACGCCGCGTTCACGGCGCTCCAGCGCCAGCGCCATCAGCCGGACGAGGTCGAGCATCAGCGGCGCGGCGAGCGCGCTGTCGCACCCCTCCCAGGTGAACTGCAGCTTCATGCGCACGCCGAGGAAGCCCTCGAAGACGATGTGATCCCAGGCCGTCTTCCACTCGCCCATGTCGCGCACGTCCTCGATCCGGATCGGCGCCTCGACCGGGTAGCCGAGGATCTCCTCGAGCAGCCGCCCCTTGGACTGCAGCTTGGACTCGGCGCGCGCCGGATCGGCCAGTGCGGCGCCGTCGCCGCCGCCGAGCAGGTTCATCCCCGCCCACGAGCGGACCTTGAGGTTGCGCGCGCCGAGCGCCGGCGCGAGCACCGACTTCATGAACGTCTCGCCGGTCTTGCCGTCGCTGCCCGCGAGCGGAACCTCGTGGGCCTCGGCGAGCGCCTCGATCGCGGGCAGCCGCGCGCCGACCGAGGGCGTGAAGTCGACGAACGGCGCTGCCGGTCTCGACCGCCGCGAGCGCGTACAGCGCGCTGGGTGGGAGCACGCCGAGGCCGCGGTCGAGCGCGTTCATCAGCCCCGACGGATCCTCGTGCGCGGCGTGGTGCTCGACCGGCGCCTCCGTCGAGGAGACGTTGACGACGACGAGCCGGGAGAGGTCGTGGCGGGAGCGGAACGCGTTGAGGTCGGCGATGATCCGGGCGAGCGCGGGCCGCGGCTCCAGGCGCGCCTCGCGACCGGTGATGCCCGGGCGCTGCTCGGACTCCGCGGCCTCGATCGCGCCCGCCGAGCGCGGTCGGGCAGGCCGATCGGGCAGCACGCCCTCGTCGACCAGGCGGGAGGCGCGCAGGGCCAGCGGCGTCTCGACCACGTCGTGGCCGCCGAACACGAGGTCGCCGAGATCCGGCAACCCCGCGTCGAGGAACGGCGCGCGCATCGTGACGAGCCCGGTCGGCTCGGCCAGCCCGGCGGCAACCGCGGCCGCACCCGTCAACGCGGTGGTCGCGACCGACCCCCGTCCACCGACCAGCCAGACGCCCACGCGGTTCATGACAACAGACCCTCCACACCGCACGAGCGTAGCGTCGTGCCTCTCCTCTCCTCATCGGGGTTCACTTTATGCTCTTTGTCAAGATCAAGTCTGTTAGTTGTCACACAAAACGAATCTTTCGACCAGGTTGAATCGCGCTGCGCAGTTCTGGTCATTGAGCTCCTTTCTGGTGCTCGTCGCCGCGTGCGGGAGCTCAGCCCGCGAGCCGGCGCGGTTCCGCGCGCTCGTGTTCACGAAGACGACGGGCTACCGCCATGCGTCGATCGCCTGACGGGGCGGCCGCGATCCGCAAGCTCGGCCGCGCGCACGGCTTCGGCGTCGACGTCACCGCCGACGCCGGCGAAGTTCACCGGCGCCAACCTCGAGCGCTACGCGGTCGTGATCTTCCTTTCCACCACCGGTACGCCGATCTCGCGGGCCGAGCAACAGGGCGCGTTCGAGCGCTACATCCGGCGCGGCGGCGGTTTCCTCGGCGTGCACGCGGCCTCGGACACGCGCGGTCGCTGGCCCTGGTACGAGGGGCTGGTCGGCGCGCGCTTCAAGCGCCATGACCGCGGGATCTCGCGCCGCACGGTCACCGTCGAGGACCGCACGAGCGCCGCCACCCGCGGGCTGCCGGCGCAGTGGACGCGCAGCGACGAGTGGTACGAGTTCCGCTCGAACCCGCGCGGGAGCGTCCATGTGCTGGCGTCCCTGGGCGAGTCGCGTCCGCTCGCGTGGTGCCACGACTACGATGGCGGCCGCGCGGTGTACACGGCGATGGGTCATACGAAGGCGTCATTCACCGAGCCGCGCTTCGTCGCGCACCTGCTCGGAGCGATCGAGATGGCCGCGGGCCGCGCGGGGTTCGACTGTGCGCCGTAGCCTGGCTGGCTCGCGCTCGTCGTGCGTGCTGGCCGGCTGCGGCGGGAGCACGGCCGACTCGACGCCGACGCCCACGATCCAGGCTCCGACCGTCGCTCCCGCGACCGAGACCGCCACCGCGCCGCCGGCCGACACGAGCGGCAACACCGGAAGCCCCGCCATCAACTCGCTGACCGTCGATCCCGGCGACGGCACGCTGATGATCGGCAGCGGGCCGGCCCTCTTCCGGGTCGCGCCGGGCGCCAAGCAGGGCGAGCGGCTGACCGGCAAGCTGAGCACGCCGCAGGGTGAGGGCGACGTGTCGGGCAACCTGGTCGTGCGCTTCACCGGGCCGGGCAAGCTGCTGGCCTCGGGGCACCCGATGGGCGGGACGCTGCCGGAGAACCTCGGGCTGATCCGCTCGCAGGACCACGGCGAGACCTGGGAGCCGGTCGCGCAGCTCGGCGACGCCGACTACCACGAGCTCGAGGTCGTCGGCTCGCAGATCGTCGGCGTGAAGGCCGACTCGCCGGACATCCAGTCGAGCACCGACGGCGGGCAAGACGTGGAAGACGCAGCACGCCGCCGGCGCCGCCGATCGACGTCGTGGTCGATCCCGCCGACCCGCAACACTGGGCGGTCTCGACCGAGCAGCAGGGCACGTTCGTGTCCAGCGAACGGCGGCGGCAGCTGGCGACCGCGCGACACGACGTTCGGTGCGCGGCTCGCGTGGCCGGCCAAGGACGCGCTCTACAGCCTCGATCAGGCCGGCAAGGTGCGGGTGAGCGCCGACGGCGGGCGCAGCTGGCAGGACCGCGGGAACGTCGGCGGCATCCCGAGCGACTTCGCGGCGGGCAAGGGCGCGCTCTACGCGGCGATCATCGGCGGCAAGATCCGCGCCTCCCGCGACGGCGGGAAGTCGTGGAGCACCGCGGCTACTGTTCGCTGACCCGGATCGACTCGATCACGACGGGCGCGTCCGGCGCATCCGTGCGCGGGTCGGTGACGATCGCGCCGATCTTGGCGACGACGCCCTCGCCGCCGCTGACCTTGCCGAGCAGCGCGTAGTCGGGCGTCAGCTGAGCCGCGCTCGGGCCGGTGACGACGAAGAACTGCGAGCCGCTCGTGCCCGCGCGCCTCGTTGCCGGCCTTGGCCATCGCGACGACGCCCTCGGTGTACTTGAGGTCCTTCGGCGGCGCCTCGACCACCTGGTAGCCCGGGCCGCCGCTGCCGTTGCCCGGCGGGGTCGCCGCCCTGGATCACGAAGCCGGGCACGATCCGGTGGAACGTCGTGCCGTCGTAGAACTTCTGGTCGGCGAGTGACTTGAAGGACGCGCTCGTCTTGGGGGCGCGCTTGCCGTCGAGCGTGATCTGGAAGCTGCCGCAGTTCGTGGTGACCGTGGCGACGTAGGTCTTGCTCGGGTCGAGCTTGTCCGTGGGCTTGGTCGCCTGCGTGGTCTTCGGCGCGGGCGGCTTGGCGGGCGTGCAGCCGTTGGCGTCGCGCGCCGGGGTGGTGATCGGCGGGGTGGTCGCCTCGGGCGCGGGCTTTGTCCTTGCCGCCGCAGCCGGCGAGCGTGAGCGTGGCGACGGCGATGGGAGGCGGCGGTGGTCCGGTACACGGTCGCGGCAGGATAGACCGAGGCGATCCCCAGCGAATTCTCAGGCTCGGCTGGCGCTTTTCTTACGGCGCGTGCCGAGTCTGAGGGTATGTCCGCGACGACCCACGATGGCCTGCGTCTGGCCCCGCGCGCACGGGAGCGCGCCCGCGTCCTCTCTCTCCCGCGGCCCGAGCTCGCTGCGCTGCTCGTCCTGGCGGCGGCGCTGAACCTGTGGGCGCTGTCCCGCAACGGCTGGGCCAACGACTACTACTCGGGCGCCGTGCGTTCGATGGCGTCGTCGTGGAACGCGTACCTGTTCGGGTCGCTGGACCCCTCGGGCGTGATGACCGTCGACAAGCCGCCGGCCGCGCTCTGGGTGCAGGCGCTGTCGGTGCGGATCTTCGGCTGGCACTCGCTGAGCGTGCTCGTGCCGCAGGCGCTGATGGGCGTCGCGACGGTGGCGCTGGTCTATGACCTGGTGCGGCGGCGGTTCGGGCGCGCGGGCGCCTTCGCGGCGGGCGCCGTGCTCGCGCTGACCCCGATCTCCGTGGCGATCTCGCGCCACAACAACCCGGACGCGCTGCTGATCCTGTGCGTCGTCGGGGCGCTGTGGGCGATCGTGCGCGGGTTCGAGGACGGGCGCGTGCGCTGGCTCGTGCTCGCGGGCGCGGCCGTCGGCCTCGGGTTCGAGGCGAAGATGGGCGCGGCGCTGCTCGTGCTGCCCGCGCTCACGGTCGCCTGGCTGTGGGCGGCGCCGCGCAATCGCCTGCGCGGGCTGCTGGCGGGCGGCGCAGCGCTGATCGTCGCGGGCGGATTCTGGCCGGCGATCGTGGCGTTGACACCGGCGTCCGCGCGGCCGTGGATCTCCGGGACCTCGGACAACAGCGTCTGGTCACTGATCATTGATTACAACGGGCTCGGGCGGCTCGACGGGCAGGCCGGCGGTCCTGGCGGGATGGCCGGCGGCGGCGTGTTCGGTGGGGATTCCGGTCCGCTGCGGCTGCTTGAACGCGGCGCTCGGCGGGCAGGCCGGCTGGCTGCTCGGCTTCGCCCTGGTGGCCGGGATCGCGCTCGCGGTGTCCTCGCGCCTGCGCCCGCGTGATCCCGTGACCGGCTGGATTCTGGCCACCGGCGGCTCCGCGCTGACGATCGCGGTCGCGTTCAGCAGCGCGAAGGGCATCTTCCATCCCTACTACGTGAGCGAGCTCGCACCGTTCACCGCCGCGCTCGTCGGCGCCGGCATCGCTCGCTTCGCGCGCGGGGATGTGCTGGCCCGCGTCGCCGGCCCGTTGGCAATCGCTGCGGGTGTACTGACCGAGTTCATGGTGCTCGACGAGAACCCCGGAACGCTCAGCGGCGTTCCGGTCCTGCTCGTGCTCGGCGGCCTCGGCGCCGCCGCGATCCTCGCGATCTTCCTTCACGCGCGCGTGCGACGGCCGCGCTCGCGGTCGCCCTGGCGAGCCTGCTCGTCGCCCCCGCCGCCTGGTCGGTCGAGACGCTCGGGCACGCCGCCAGCGGCACGTTCCCCGCGGGCGGCCCGGCCAACGCCGGCGGCGGCTTCGGCGGGCCGGCGGCGGCGGCTTCCGCGGCCACGACGGCTTCGGCGGTCCACCGCCCGCCGCGAACGGCGGCGGGTTCGTCCCCGGCGGCGCCGGCACGACGGCCCCGGGCGGCGGCTTCGGCGGCCGGCGGCGGCCCGTTCGGCGGCAACTCCGCGTCGCTGACGAGCGCGCTCGAGTACATCAACGCGCACGGCGGCGGCACGCTGGCCGTGTCGAGTCAGTCGACCGCGGCGGCCGCGATCATCGCCGGCAACGCGAAGGTTGCGGGCATCGGCGGTTTCTCGGGTCGCGAGAGCGCGGTGACCGTCCAGTGGCTCGCGCAGGAGGTCAAGGCCGGGAAGATCCGCTGGGTGCTGCCCGACAACGAGGGCGGCGGCGGCCTGCGCAACGACGGTCGGCCGGGATCGAATGCCGCGATGACCGCGGTCGCGCAGGCGTGCTCGCCGGTGACCGCCGGCGACGTGACGCTCTACGACTGTCAGGGAGCGGCGCTGGCGGGCTGACGGTGCCAGACGGTCTGCTGCGGGAACGGGATCTCGATCCCCTCGCGGTCGAACGCCATCTTGATCCGCCTGCGGAGCTCGCGTGACACGCGGAACTGCTCCGACGGGCGGGTCTTGACGACCAGCCGGATCGCCACGCCGTGGGCGCCGAGTTGCTCGACGCCCCAGACCTCCGGGTCGTCGATCACGTCCCCGTCCTCGCGCGCGACCTCCTCGGCCACAGCGGCGATCACGTCGGAGGCATGGTCGATGTCGGTCTCGTAGGCGACCTCGATGTCGATCAGCGCGCGCGACCAGTGCTGGGACTTGTTGCCGACGCGGCCGATCTGGCCGTTCGGGACGTGCCAGAGCGTGCCGTCGACCGCGCGTAGCCGCGTCGTCCGCAGCGACACCGCGTCGACCACGCCCGACGCCTCCCCCAGATCGACGATGTCGCCGACGCCGAACTGGTCCTCGACCAGGATGAAGACGCCCGACAGGAAGTCGCGGACCAACGACTGCGAGCCGAAGCCGAGCGCCACGCCGATGATCCCGGCACCGGCCAACAGCGGCCCCAGGTTGATCCCGACCTCGCCGAGGATCATGAAGACCGCCACCGTGTAGATCACGAACGTCACCAGCGAGCGCAGGACGCTCGTCAGCGCCTCGATCCGCTGCTCGGCGCGCAGCGAGTGCTCGGTGGTGCCCGGGGTGACCGCGCGCAGCGAGCCCACCCGCTCCTGCACCGCGCCGGAGCGCAGCGTCCGCAGCGCGCCGCGCACCCCGCGCCGCGCGATCCGGTTCACAAACCAGGCGAGGCCGAGGATCGCGAGGATCGACAGTGGCTTGCCGATGATGAAATCGGCCAACTCCGCCAGCGTGCGGTTGCCCGTCCAATCCAGGACGTTTCGGCAGATCCAGCCCGGGGTCGAACCGCACGTGAGGCGCAGGTTCTCGGCGGAGACGGCCGCGAAGGTCGTCTCAAGCATCGCCACGACCGTAGCGGACCGCTCGGCCGGAATGCGGTGCCGCGCACCGCTAGCCTCCCCTGCGTGGGTCTCAACCTCGTCCGCTACGCGCTGCCCGCGGGCCTGGTGATCGCCGGGTTCATCATCCTGTTCGTGGCCTCGGGTTCCGTGCGCTGGGACGGCTTCGCGATGTGCGTCGGTGCCGGGCTGGCCCTGCTGCTGCTCAACGTGCTCTACCGCTACGGGGCGAAGGGCGACGAGGAGCGCGACGCCGAGGAGGCCGCGCGCGAGCACTTCGCGCAGCACGGCCGCTGGCCGGACGAGAACTGAATGCCGTTCTCCGTCGAGCTCGGGCTGTTCTTCGCGCTGATGACCGCGTTCGGGTCGGTGGTCGGCTTCTTCTTGAAGCACAAGGGCGCGGTGCTCGCGCCCGCGGTGCAGTGGCGGCGTCCGCTGCACAGCACCGTTTCGCTGTTTCGCTCGCCGATCTACACGATCGGTTGCATCGTGGCGACGACCTCGTGGGGCTTCCACGTGGCGGCGCTCTCGCTCGCGCCGATCAGCGTCGTGCAGTCGGTGATCGCCGGCGGGCTTGTGCTCGTGACCTTCGTCGGCGACCGGCTGTTCGGGCAGTCGGTGACGCGGCGCGAGTGGATCGGCGTCGGGCTCACGGCGTTCGGGCTCGCGTTCCTGGCCGCGACGCTCGAGGGCACGACCGACAGCGCGCACGCCGACTACGACACCTACGCGCTGTTCGCGGTGCTCGTGGTGACGACGTGTGGCGCGGGCGCGCTCGCCGTGCGCAACAGCGCCAGCGGGCCGGGACTCGCGGTCGCCGCGGGGCTGCTGTGGGCGGGCTCGGACATCACGATCAAGGCGGCCAGCAACCACAAGGACCTCGGGCTGTTGCTGCTCGTACACCCGTTCGCGTTCATCGTCCTGATCTGGTCGCTCGTCGGGCTGCTGGTGAGCGCGCGCTCGCTGCAGATCGGCCCCGTGGTCGCGGTGATCGCGATCACGAGCGCGACCGCGAACATCGTCACGATCGCCGCCGGCCCGGCCGATCTTCCGGGAGCCGCTGCCCGCCGACCCGGCCGACCTGCTGGTGCGGCTCGCCGCCTTCGCGCTCGTGATCACCGGCGCGGCGATGACGCCGCCGCCGGGCGCCGAGCGCCGGGTCCCGGCTAGCGGTTGAGCGACGCCTCGATCGCGCCGAGCGCGTGGTAGACGTCCGGCTTGCCTGACCAGATCGTGCTCGCCGGGCGGTTGTCGGCGTCGAGCTCGTGGTGCCAGCTGCCGCCCTCGCGGTCGATGAACGCGCGCTCGGCCAGCGCCCACCAGGCGCGCTCGCACTCGTCCTCGCCGAGCGCCGCGGCGGCGGCGATCGCCTCGCAGAGCACCCAGTGCAGGTGGGCGCGGACGACGGGCCGGCCGTCCCAGTCGAGCGTGTAGACGAACCCCGTGCCGTCACAGCCGGTTCGCCGGGCGCCGTCGAAGAGCATCCTCGCCTCGGTTTCGAGGCCGAGGCCGTAGCGCCAGCCGCGCCCACTCGAAGCCGTGGCCGGGCGTGACGCCGTAGGGCCGGAACGGGTGGGCGCGGTCGCGGTCGTTGTAATGCGGCAGCGGCCGCCAGACGGGGTCGTAGTGCTCGATCACCTGCGGCCCGCCGGTGAGGCGGCGGGCGATCCGCGTGGCGCGCTCGCGCCAGATGTCGGTCGCTGCGTCGCGAGCATCGCCTCGACCCCGTGCATGTTCGCGTTCGCGCCGCGGTAGGGCTCGAGCTCGGTCCAGTCGCGGTTGAAGACGTCGACGAGCGCCCCCGCCGGCTCGTCCCAGAAGTGGGTGAGCAGGACCGCCTCGGCCTGGCCGCGCAGCTCGGCGTCGCCCGCCGCGCAGGCGGCGAGCAGGACGAAGACGTGCTCGTAGGCGCGCTTGTCGCCGGGCACGCCGGCCTGCGCGAACCAGCCGCCGTGCTCGGCGTCGTGGAAGTCGTGCTTGAGGGCGTGCAGGCCGTGTTCGACGAGGTCCGTACGTCCCGCGCGCGCGAACACGTACGTCATGCGCGTGTTGATCCACAGCTCGCGCGGGCGCTCGAGGTCCGCCGTGCCGTCGCGGTTGAGCCACGCGAAGCCGCCCTCGGGGTGGCGCGAGCCCTCGGCGAAGGCGAGCAGCCGCCCCCGTTCGGCTTCAAGGTCGATCATGTAGCGATGAATTCTCGCGCGCTTCTCGGTCCAACCGCTCATGACCTCTGTCTACGCTGATCTCACCGTCTCGCTCGAGGGCTTCGTCGCCGGCCCGGATCCGTCGATGGAGGACCCGCTCGGCGTCGGCGGGATGCAGTTGCACGAGTGGGCGTTCACCGCGCAGTCCTGGCGGGAGGCGCACGGCACGGGAGGGCGGCGAGGGCGGCGTCGACTCCGACGTGATCGCCGAGACCGTCGCGCGCCACGGCGCCGGCGTGATGGGCCGCAAGATGTTCAGCGGCGGGTCGGGGCCGTGGGAGTCCGACGGCAACGCGCGCGGCTGGTGGGGCGACGACCCGCCGTTTCACCACACGGTGTTCGTGCTCACCTCGCACCCGCGCGAGCCGCTGGAGATGGAGGGCGGGACGACGTTCGTGTTCGTCACCGACGGGATCGAGTCGGCGATCGCGCAGGCGCGCGGGGCCGCGGGCGACAAGGACGTGCAGATCCACGGCGGCGGCACGGCGGTCCAGCAGGCGCTGGCGGCGGGGCTGCTCGACGAGCTGCAGATCCACTACGCGCCGGTGCTGCTCGGCTCCGGCTTCCCGCTGCTCGGCGGGACGGCCGGCGCGGCTGGAGCGCGTGCGCGTGCTCGAGTCGCCGAGCGGCGTGGTGCACGTGAAGTACAACGTGCTCAAGTAACACACGCGCGTCTCGTTTTATTGTTACGCTGCCGTCTCGCATATGGCGAGACCGGTGGAATACATGCGCGCGGACGCGGCCCGCAACGTGCACCGCATCGTCGCGGTCGCGGCGCGGCTGCTCGGCGACGACCCGAGCGCCGGGATGGCCGAGGTGGCCGCGGCGGCGGGCGTCTCGCGCGCGACGGTCTACCGCCACTTCCCGACGCGCGAGGCGCTGATCGAGGCGATGCAGGCGCACGCCTTCGAAGCCTCCGAGCAGGCGCTCGCCGAGTGCCGGCTCGACGAGGGCAGCGCCGCCGAGGCGCTGCGCCGGCTCGTGCACGGCGTGGCTCGAGGTGGCCGAGCGCTACGCGTCCGCGCAGTTCTCCGAGCAGGCGCGGATGGCCCCGGACCGCGAACGCCGCAAGCGCGTCCTCGGCGCCCCGCTCGTCGCGCTGATGATGCGCGGCCAGCGCAGCGGCGAGTTCTCGTCCGCGATCACGCCCGAGTGGGCGGTCCGCAGCTTCGCCGCCCTGCTGCTGGCCGGCGCGCGCGCCGTCGCCGACGGCTCCCTGTCCCCTGAAGAGGCCCCCGAGCTCGTCTTCAACACCCTGTACGGAGGCCTACGTCCATGAGCGCGAACGGCTCACCTGAAGTCGACGACACCCTGACCGGCCGCCGCCTCGTGCCGATCTTCGCCGCGCTGATGCTCGGCATGTTCCTGGCCGCGCTCGACCAGACGATCGTCTCGACGGCGCTGCCGACGATCGTCGGCGATCTCGGCGGGCTCCAGCACCTCTCGTGGGTGGTCACGTCCTACCTGCTGGCCTCGACGGCCTCGACGCCGCTGTACGGCAAGCTCGGCGACATGCTCGGGCGCAAGCCCGTGTTCCTGTTCGCGGTGCTCGTGTTCCTGCTCGGCTCGGTGCTCTCCGGGCCTCTCGCAGACGATGGGCGAGCTGATCGCCTTCCGCGCGATCCAGGGCCTCGGCGCCGGCGGCCTGATGGTCGGCGCGCAGGCGATCATCGCCGACGTCGTCCCGCCGCGCGATCGCGGCCGCTACATGGGCCTGATCGGCTCGGTGTTCGCGGTCGCCTCGGTCGCCGGCCCGCTGCTCGGCGGCTTCCTCGTCGAGACGATCTCCTGGCGCTGGGTCTTCTACGTGAACATCCCGATCGGCATCGTCGCCGTGCTGATCATCGTCTTCCGGCTGCACCTGCACGTCCCGCACCATCGCCACAAGATCGACTTCCTCGGCGCCGCGCTGCTCACCGCCGGCGTCTCCTGCCTGATCCTCGTCACCACCTGGGGCGGCAACGAGTACCGCGTGGGGCTCGGGCACGATCATCACCCTGGCGATCGCCGGCGTCGTGCTGATCCTCGCGTTCGTGGCGCAGGAGCGCCGCGCGGCCGAGCCGATCATCCCGCTCAACCTGTTCCGCATGCCGGTCTTCAGCGTCGCCTCCGCGCTCGGCTTCGTGATCGGCCTGGCGATGTTCGGCGCGATCATCTTCATCCCGCTGTTCCTGCAGCTCGTCTACGGCGTCTCCCCCACGAGCTCGGGCCTGCGCATGCTGCCGCTGATGGCGGGGCTGCTTGACGGCCTCGATCCTGTCGGGCCGCGCGATCTCGCGGATCGGCCGCTACAAGCCGTTCCCGATCGCGGGCACCGCGGTCACGACGTTGGGCCTGTTCCTGCTCTCGCGGCTGGAGGTCGACACGGCACCGTGGGTCGCCTCGGTCTACATGCTCGTCGTCGGCATCGGCATCGGCCTCGTGATGCAGGTGCTCGTGCTCGCCGTCCAGAACTGCGCGCCGCCGAAGGACGTCGGCGTGGCCACCTCGGCCGCCACGTTCTTCCGCTCGATGGGCGGCTCACTCGGCGTGGCGCTGTTCGGCGCGATCTTCGCCTCGCGGCTGGCCGACCAGCTCAAGTCGCTGCCGCGCATCCGTCGCCGCGCGCTTCTCGGGCGGCGTGAACATCAGCCCCGAGCAGGTCCACGAGCTGCCGCCGCGGATCCGCACCGAGTTCCTCGACGCGTTCGTGAACGCGCTCCAGCCGGTGTTCCTCGTCGGCGCCGCGTTGACGTTGGTGGCGTTCGTGCTGTCGTTCTTCCTGACGGAGGTGCCGCTGCGCGCGCGCAACCGTGCGTCGTCGGAGCTCGCGGCCGAGGAGGCCGCGGCGGGTGGGACGGGCGCCGAGGAGTTCGTGACCGAAGACGTGTTGTAGGGACGCTTTAACGGCGAGCACACCGTCTGACCGGGCGTCAAGTCGCGCTGGGCCGCTCGCTCCCTCGGGGCCGCCCTTCGCGACTTGACCCCCGGCGGCCGGCGTGCTTTGAGCGGGTGAGGGTCTTGTCCCAAGACCCTGCCGAACGGGGTTCGCCCAGTTCTCATTGCGGGACGTGAGCGCGCGCCTTCGGGCCGGGCCGCCGCGGGGGTCCCGGTGATCGGTTTCGCCGGGTGCGGGAGGGGGTGGGTGAACAAACCGTCCTGTGAGGACGGGTTGGGTACGCACCCCCACCGACGCGCCAACTCGAACAAGCGAACGTGATCGATTCACGCCAAGACACGAGCGATCACGATCGAAGGCCTCTCGCTGGCCGCGCCGATCAGAGACGGCCCGCCAGTGGCGGGCACGCTCGGCGGAGCCGAATCCTCACTTGACCAAAAGCGGGCCCCCGGCTGTCAAGTCGCGCAGAGCCGCACGAAAAGCCCGAGCGGCGCGGCGCGACTTGACAGCCGGGCAGACGCTCTGCTCGCAGTACAGACGGTGTCCCACCGGCGCGCGGCGAGCGGCGCGGCGCGGCGAGCGAGGGGCGGCGAGACGGGCGCGGCGAGACGGGGCGCGGGGCCACGACATCCCACGCGTCGGCAGACGCCCTCTCTACGCGCGCACCACACCCATGCCCAGGAAGATCTCCGACTCCAACCCCGCCTCCGAGACGAACTGCTCATAACCCTCGCGCGCCCCCGGCCACTCGGGGTCCGCACAGTCGTCGACCAGCGCGATCCCGCCCGCCACCAGCCGCGGGTGCAACCTCCGCAGCCCCTCATAGACCGGCACCTTCAGATCCACGTCGATCAGCGCGACGGCGATCCGCAACGGCAACGCGGTGTCGGGCAACGTCGCGATGTCTCCCGCCACCAGCGAGACGTCACCCGCGCCCCAATGGCGCAGCAACCGCGCGACGATTTCCGGCGAGTTCGAGGCGAACGACGACGCCGTCCCGGTCGAGCCCGACGGCTCGGCCGCCAGCTGCGAAGGCACGAACCCGCCGAAGGTGTCGATGCAGACGTACGGGTTGCTCATGCCCGCATCGCGCATCATCCGCCGCGCCAGCGCCGCCGGTACCGCCGAGCCAGCAGCCGACCTCGACGACCGTGCCCTCCAGTTCTCGCCGTTGCCAGAGTGCGTCGAAGTAGGCGTACAGCCCGCCCGGGTGCAGCTCGGAGACCGGCCGGGGGTAGATGCGAGTGGCGAGCAGGCTGCGGGCGGCGCGCTTGGCGGTGGTGATCAGCGGCATCGCAGCGAGTACAGCACGGCGCTCACCGCGGTTGCCAGGTTGAGGCTCGAGACGCCGTCGCGCATCGGCAGCGCGAGCCGCATGTCCGCGCGCGCGAGCAGCTCGTCCGTGAGCCCGTCGCGCTCGGTGCCGAAGGCCAGCACGACCGCGGCGGGCACGGACGCGCAGCTCCTCGCCCGTCCGGGTCCAACGCAATCAGCGGCCGATCACCGGTGCGCAGCACGCGCGAGCGCGCGACGGGCAGCGCGAAGTGCAGGCCGGCGGACCCGCGCAGCGCGTCCGCGTGCCATGGGTCGGCCTCGCCGGTGGTGATCACGCCCGCGGCGCCCGCCGCCGCGGCCACGCGCACGCACGCGCCGAGGTTGCCGAGATGGCGCGGCGCCTCCAAGCAACACCACCGGCTCGGCACCCGCCAGCGCCAGGATCCCGTCCGGGTCCGGCTGCCGCGGCCGCCGCGCCAGCGCCACGACCTGCGCGCGCGGCACGACGGCGGCCAGCTCGTCGTGCGAGACGACGGTCGGCGTGAGCGCGACATCGGGCGCGAGCCGCGCGCTGAGCGCCGCGAGCTCGGCGGCGTCGGCCGTCCAGACGCCCAGCAGCTCTGCCCCGAACCGCACGGCGTGCTTGACCGCGTGAAATCCCTCGAGAACGACAAGCCCTGGATCCCGGCGCGCGCGTTTGACATCAAAGAGCTCCAAGTCTGCGCCGTAATAGCAACAACCTCCACGATGCTGCGAATCGCGAGTAGCCTCAACGGAGTGGACCTGAACTCGTGGCTTGCGGTGGATGCCGGCACCACGCCGCTCGTGAGGGCGCAGGAGCTGCGATTTGCCTGGGAACGGTGGATGGCCGACGAGGATGACGACGATCCGGCGATCCTGCGCGAGGCGATCAGCGCCTCCTGGCGGCGCTCGAGCGCCGCGGGCGTGGACCCCACGGGCGGCCGCCTGGCTCCCGTGGTCGCCGACGAGCGCGAGACGTCGGACCGCTACGCCGAGCACCCGCTGCACGCTCACGCGCCGCTGATCCACGAGTGCCTGTTCGCGATCGCCGACACCGCCGGCTACCTGATCGTGCTCTCCGACGCCGACGGGACGCTGCTCACGATCGAGGGCTCCACGCCCGTCCGCCTGCGCGCCGCGGGCGACATGAACTTCGCCGAGGGCACGCTGTGGAGCGAGGGCGGCGCGGGCACGAACGCGATCGGCACCGCGATCGCCGTCGACCACGCGGTCCAGGTGTTCGGGCCCGAGCATTTCAGCGACCCCGTGCAGCGCTGGACGTGCAGCGCGTGTCCGATCCACGACCCCGATACCGGCGAGGTGATCGGCGTGATCGACCTCACGGGCGATCTCGCCTCCGTCCATCCGCACTCGCTCGCCGTCGCGACCGCCACCGCCCGCGCGGTCGAGGCGTCGCTCAAGCTGATGCTGCAAGAGAAGGACGCCCGCCTGCACGCCCGCTACGGCGGCCAGGTCTCGCCCGAGCGCAGCGCGCTCGTCACGCCCACCGGCCGCGCGATCGGCCCCGTGCCGCCGGGCTGGCAGCTCGCCGGCCGGCTCGTGATCCCGCCCGGTGGCGGCGCGCTCACGCTCCCGAACGGCACGCCCGCCGTGGCCGACCCGGTCTCCCCCACGCTCGAGGCGTTCGTCGTGCACGCGCTCGAGTCCAAGCTGGTGACGCGCTTCGCCCGCCCGCTCGTGAAGCTCAGCTTCCTCGGGCGCGATCGCGCGCGGCTGACGACCCCCGACAAGCAGCTCGAGCTCCGTCCCCGGCTGGCCGAGATCCTCGCGCTGCTGTGCGGGCACCCCGAGGGGATGAACGCCGAGCAGCTGTGCGCCGACCTGCACGGTGACGGCGGGAGCGTCTCGTCCGTGCGCGTCGAGGTCAGCCGCCTGCGCAAGCTGCTCGGGCCGTGGATCGACACCGACCGCTACCGCCTCACGTGCGACGTCGAGACCGACGTGCGGCGTGTCGAGGGCCTGCTCCACGCGGGCGCGATCCGCGAAGCCGCCGAGTCCTATCCCGGTCCGCTGCTCCCGGCGTCCGAAGCCCCCGGCATCGTGCGCGAACGTGAGCGGCTGGACCACTGGCTGCGCCAGGCGGTGATGACCGCCGAAGACCCCGAAGCGCTGTGGGCCTTCCTGCAGACGTCCAGCGGCACGGACGACCTGCCGGCCTGGAAGCGCCTGCTGATCGGGCTCGAGTTCCACGACCCGCGCCGCTCCCAGGCCGCCGCCCGCGTGGCCGAGCTGCGGCGTGCAGCGCTCATGTAACGCCCGGGTGGTCTCCTCCCTGACGGAGGAGAATGCCGGCGACCCGTGCACAGCACCGTGGCCTCAGCACCGCTCGCGCCGCACTGCGCGTGACGTGGCTGCTGGCCCGTGCCCCGGAAGGAACCCGCGCCGACCAGGTGGCGGAGACGCTCGGCAAGAGCGTCTCGACGGCCTACAACCTGCTCGCCTCGCTCTGTGACGAGGGCGTCGCCGAGCGTCATGCCGGCGGTCTGTACCGGCTGAGCCCGGAGTTCCGCGAGACCGTCGCCGAGGAGTCAGACCGCCACGACCTGAGCGGCGTCGTCGACGACCTGCTCGCGCGCACCCACAAGCGCGCTTACCTCGCGGTGCTGCGCAACAACCAACTGCGCGTCGTGCTCGAGCGCGGCCTGCAGGGGATGCCGAAGCTGCCCGGGATGAGCCCCGAGATCGCCGAGAACGCGCACGCGCTGGCGCTCGGCAAGGTCGTGCTCGCGCTTGGACCCAGGGAAGCCGTCGAGCAGTACGCGAGCGCGGGTCTGAAGCGCTTCACCGAAGCGACGATCACCGACCCGCGCGCGCTGCTCGACGAGCTGCGCGAGGTGCGCCTGCGCGGCGTGGCGGCCGAGCGCGAGGAGTACGAGCGCGACTTCTGCTGCCTCGCCGCGCCGGTGCTCGACCATCAGCGCCGCTTCCTCGGCGCAGTCGGCATCTCGATGTCGCGCAAGGCCTTTGACCACGAGCGCGCGCAGCTCGAGGAGACGCTGCGCGACGTCGTCGGATTCCAACGATCTGCCGAGATTCGGGCCGTTCTTGATCGCGGTCCGCACCCGCACCTAGCGTCGCCCGGACGCGTCAAAAGGAGGCGGCCTTGAGCCGAGCCAGTATCACGAAGGCCCACCAGAAGATCCAAGAGCTCTCCTGGGAGCCCACCTTCGTCGAGCCGGTCGACAAGTACCCGACCGACTACACGTTCGAGAAGGCACCCAAGAAGGACCCGCTCAAGCAGGTCCTGCGCTCCTACTTCCCGATGGAGGAGGAGAAGGACAA
The DNA here is from genome assembly GCA_963792845.1 of uncultured Alphaproteobacteria bacterium. GTDB lineage: Bacteria > Pseudomonadota > Alphaproteobacteria > Rhizobiales > Kaistiaceae > Bauldia. The sequence continues at coordinate 447,857 of CAWBXW010000012.1, read as the reverse complement.
CCGCGTCTTCGGCGCGATGGACGGCGCGATCCGCGGCAACATGTTCCGGCAGGTCCAGGAGCGCTGGATGGAGTGGCAGAAGCTGTTTCTCTCCATCATCCCGTTCCCGGAGATCTCCGCCGCGCGGGCCATGCCGCTCGCCATCAACGCGGTGCCGAACCCCGAGGTCCACAACGGGCTTGCGATCCAGATGATCGACGAGGTCCGCCACAGCACGATTCAGATGAACCTGAAGCGGCTGTACATGAACCACTACATCGACCCCGCGGGGTTCGACCTCACCGAGAAGGGCTTCGCGAACTGCTACGCGGGCACGATCGGGCGCCAGTTCGGCGAGGGCTTCATCACCGGTGACGCGATCACCGCGGCCAACGTCTACCTGACGATCGTCGCCGAGACGGCGTTCACGAACGTGCTGTTCGTCGCGATGCCCGGCGAGGCCGCGGCCAACGGCGACTACCTGCTGCCGACGGTGTTCCATTCGGTGCAGTCCGACGAGAGCCGGCACATCTCCAACGGCTACTCGATCATCCTGATGGCGCTCGCCGACGAGCGCAACCGAGCGCTGCTCGAGCGCGACCTGCGCTACGCGTGGTGGAACAACCACGCCGTCGTGGACGCCGCCATCGGCACGTTCATCGAGTACGGCACCAAGGACCGCCGCAAGGACCGCGAGTCATACGCGGAGGCCTGGCGGCGCTGGATCTACGACGACTACTACCGGTCCTACCTGGTCCCGCTGGAGAAGTACGGCCTGACGATCCCGCACGACCTCGTCGAGGAGTCCTGGAACCGGATCTGGAACAAGGGCTACATCCACGAGGTGGCCCAGTTCTTCGCCACCGGCTGGTTCGCCAACTACTGGCGGATCGACGGCATGGACGACAAGGACTTCGAGTGGTTCGAGTACAAGTACCCGGGCTGGTATGACAAGTACGGCCGCTGGTGGGAGAAGTACACCGAGCTCTCCAAGAAGAACGGCCACAAGCCGATCGCCTTCGAGGCCGAAGCCAACTACCAGTATCCGCACCGCTGCTGGACCTGCATGGTGCCGTGCCTGATCCGCGAGGACACGGTGATGGACGAGGTCGACGGCCAGGTCCGCACGTACTGCTCGGAGACCTGCCACTGGACAGACAAGGTCGCCTTCCGGCCGTCCTACGAGGGCCGCGACACCCCGAGCATGGGTCGCCTCAGCGGCCAGCGCGAGTGGGAGACGCTGCACCACGGCAAGGACGTCGCGGACATCATGCAGGACCTCGGGTACGTGCGCGACGACGGCCACACGCTGATCCCGCAGCCGCACCTGAACCTGGACCCGAAGGAGATGTGGACGCTCGACGAGGTCCGCGGGATCACGCTCAACAGCCCCAACGTGCTGCTGAACGAGATGTCCCCGGAGGAGCGCGAGGCCCACATGGCCGACTACAAGCGCGGCGGCCCGGCCGGCCGGCCGGCGTCCTAGCGAGCACAACATGGGCGACACGCACACCGTCCGTTTCGAACCCGTCGGCATCGAGATCGAGGTCGACGAGGAAGAGACGATCCTCAACGCCGCCTTCCGGCAGGGCATCATGCTCATGCACGGCTGCAAAGAGGGTCAGTGCTCGGCGTGCAAGTCGTTCATCCTCGACGGCGAGGTCGACCTCGACCGTTACTCCACGTTCGCGCTGCCCGACTTCGAGGAGGCCGAGGGGTGGACGCTGCTCTGCCGCGCCCACCCGTACTCGGATCTCGAGATCGAGCTGATCAACTACGACGAGGAGATCATCCACGGCGGCGTGCCGCCGCGGACGGTCTCCACCTCGGTGGAGGCGGTCGAGGCGCTGACCGCCGACATCTACTACCTCCGGCTCAAGCCCGAAGAGCCGATCGAGTACAAGCCCGGCCAGTACGTGGACATCACGATCCCCGGGACCGAAATCCATCGCTCGTTCTCGATGGCGGGCACGGACCCCGAGTCGCTGGAGTTCATGATCAAGTACTACGAGGGCGGCAAGTTCAGCGGGCTGCTCAAGGACGGCACCGTCGCACCCGGGGACACGATCGAGGTCACCGGCCCCTACGGCGTCTTCACGCTGCGCCCCAGCTCACCGCGCCGGCTGCTGTTCATCGGCGGCGGAGCGGGCATGGCCCCGATCCTCTCGCTCCTGCGCCACATGCAGCAATCCGGCTCCGAGCGCGAGTCGATCTACTACTACGGCGCGCGTACCGAGGCCGACCTCTTCCACTTAGAAGAGCTCGCCGAGCTGCCAGGTGGGTTCGTCCCCGCCTTGAGCGAAGACGCAAACGGCTGGAAAGGCGAGAGCGGCCTGATCACCGATGTCGTCGACCGCCTGGAGGACGACATCGCCGAGGTCGACGCCTACGTCTGCGGGCCACCGCCGATGGTCGAGGCGACGATCGCGCTGCTCGAGGCCAAGGGCGTCCCCGAGGCGCACATCTATTTCGACAAGTTCACCACCACCGCCGACGAGTGAGGAGTGCGGATGGCCACAGAGGTCAAGGAACGCAGCGTCCCGAAGCCGACGTTCACCGATGCCGAGGCAGGAGCCAAGGAGTTCCCCTCCTGGCAGAGCCGCAGCTACAACTACTTCGAGCCGCGCAAGCGTCGCGCCACCGTCTATGAGGACGTGACGATCGACGTCCAGCCGGACCCCGAGCGCCATCTCACGCAGGGCTGGGTCTACGCGTTCGCCAACGGCGACTCCGGCTACCCGCAGGAATGGTCGGCGCTGAAGTCGTCGCAACTGGCACGCCTTCCTCGACCCCAACGAGGAGTGGGAGCAGACGATCTATCGCAACAACGCGAACGTCGTCCGCCAGATCTCCCAGAACATCGAGCACGGCCGCACGGCGCACGTCTTCCAGGCCATGAACCCCGCCTGGGTGAAGATCCTCGCCCACCATGTGTTCGCGTGGGCGCACGCCGAGCACGGCATCGGCATGCACGTCTACACGCCCGCCCAGCGTGACGCCCCGACGAACATGATCAACAACGCGATCTGCGTGGGCGCGGTGCACAAGCTGCGCTTCGCCCAGGACCTGATCCTCTACAACCTCACGCTCTCCGAGGAGATCGAGGGCTTCGAGGGCTCGGCGCACAAGGCGACGTGGCAGGAGGACCCGATCTGGCAGCCGACGCGCGAGCTGGTCGAGGGGCTTACCGGCATCCGCGACTGGTCGGAGGCGTACTTCGCCACCACCGTCGTGTTCGAGCCGCTGGTCGGCGAGTTGTTCCGCTCCGGCTTCGTGATGCAGGCCGCGGCGCTGCAGGGCGACTTCGTGACGCCGACGATCATGGGCGCCGGCGAGTCCGACGCCGCGCGCGAGCAGCGCGGGGCGCGCGCGCTGTTCAGCATGCTCGCCGACGACGAGGCGCACGGCGAAGAGAACAAGGCGACGATGCAGGGCTGGCTCGACGAGTACATGCCCAAGGCCATCGAGGCCGCGCGCACATCTGCAGCCGATCTGGTCACAGCTGTCCGAGAAGGTCGTGAAGTTCGAGGACTCGCTCGACCGCTCGCGCGAGCGCTACGAGGAGTTGCTCGGCGCCATCGGCCTCGAGGCCAAGAAGGAGGTCGCGGCATGACCCAGTTCACGTCGGATCGCACGTCCTCCAACAAGGCGGGCGTGACGCTGATGAACAACCAGGTCGGCTACGTCGTGGCCAACGTGATGCGCGACAAGGAGAACGTCGTCATCACCGAGCTGCCTTCGATGATCCGCGTCGACGGCGTCAACAAGATCGACTTCGACTACGAGGAGATCGCCGAGGCGCTGGGCTGGGAGGACTTCGGCAACAACGACTTCGAGGAGATCATGAGCACGCACTACGGGCGTATGGTTGTGCTCGACGATCGCGTGTTGTTGTTCGCCAATCCGGAGGACGCGGCCGAGTACATCGACTTCGACCTCCAAGTCGTCGAGTAGGAGGAGCGGATGTACGAGTCCAAGGGCGAGAAGTACTACATCGTCGACAGCCATCTCCATTTCTGGGATGCCTCGCCGGCGAACTGGGTCAAGGGCCACGAGGAGTACGCCAAGGGCTGGATCGAATGCTTCCACGCCTACCAGGGCCTCGGCCCGGCGGAGACGCACTGGAGCCTTGAGCACTTCCAGAAGTACTCGGTCGAGGACTTCGAGAAGGACGTGTTCACCGAGGGCCACGTCGACAAGGCGATCTTCCAGTCGACGTACCTGAAGGAGTGGTACACGACCGGCTTCAACGACATCGAGGCCAACGCGCGCGCTGCTGGACCGCTTCCCCGGCAAGCTGATGGTCAACGGGCGCTGGGACCCGCGCGAGGGCGAGGCCGGCCTCAAGCAGCTCGAAGCCGACCACGCGAAGTACGCCATCAAGGGCGTCAAGCTCTACACCGCCGAGTGGAAGGACGGCTCGCGCGGCTGGAAGCTGACCGACCCGGAGGCCGTGCCGTTCCTGGACATGTGCGCCGACCTCGGCATCAAGAACATCCACGTCCACAAGGGCCCGACGATCTGGCCGCTGGACAAGGACGCCTTCGACGTCTCCGACGTCGACCACGTCGCGACCGACTACAACGGCCGGCTCAACTTCATCGTCGAGCACACCGGCCTGCCGCGGATCGAGGACTTCTGCTTCATGGCGACGCAGGAGCCCAACGTCTACGCGGGCCTCGCCGTGGTCATCGGCGGCCTGATGCACGCGCGCCCGAAGTTCTTCGCGAAGGTCATGGGCGAGCTGCTCTTCTGGGTCGGCGAGGACAAGATGCTGTTCGGCTCCGACTACGCGATCTGGGAGCCGAAGTGGCAGATCGAGGGCTTCGTCGACTGGGAGATGCCCGACGAGGAGGCGTTCAGCGACTTCCCGCGCCTGGGCGTCGAGGGCAAGAAGAAGATCCTCGGCCTCAACGCGGCGAAGCTCTACGACATCGAGGTGCCGGAGGAGTTCCAGATCCCGGTGCCGCCGCGAAGAGCCGGCCCGCGAAGACAGCGCGGTCGGGGTTTCGTGACCTCCAGTCCCGAGTCCTCGAGGCGCTCGGGACGGTCTACGACCCGGAGCTCGACGAGCCGATCACCACGCTCGGCTTCGTCGGCTCCCTGGTCGTCGACCGGGGCGCCGTTTCGGTGCGGCTGCGGCTTCCCACGCCGCAGTGCGCGCCGAACTTCGCGTTCCTGATGGCGGCGGACGCCGCCCGGGCCTCGTGGTCGCGTCGCCGGCGTGACGTCGGTGGACGTCGTGCTGGAGGACCACTACACGGGCGCGGAGATCAACGCCACGGTCAACGCCGGCGGGGGCTTCTCGGACGCGTTCCCGGGCGAGACGCGCGGCGAGCTGGACGCGCTGCGCGCGCTGTTCCAGCGCAAGGCGCTGCTGGCACGCCAGTCGCGGCTGCTGAGCGTCGACGTGAGCCGCCTCGGCGACCTCACAGGGCGCGACGCCGAGCGCGTGCGCGAGTTGCGGGCCGCGCTGGGCATCGACGCGTCCGACGACGCGGCGCCGTTCGTGACCGGCGACGGCGCGCCGGTCGCGGCGGATGACGTCCGCTTCCGCCGGATGGCATCGTTGACCGCGCTGTCGCTGGAGGCCAACGGGCACATCTGCCGGGATCTCCTGCGGGTTCGATATGGCGAGGAGGCCGCATGACTCGCGCTGCGCGCTCGCATGCTTCGGCGAGGGCTCGCCTGGCGGCTCCCCCTCGCGCCACGTCACGAGGGAGGGCCACATGATCGCCGCACGGCTGCACAAGTACCACGAGGCGCTCAAGGTCGAGGAGATCGACGAGCCGAAGATCCTCGGGCCGCTCGACGTGATCGTGAAGATCGGCGCGGCGGGGCTCTGCCGCACCGACCTCCACATCCAGGAGGGCCAGTGGGCGGAGAAGTCCCAGGTCGTGCTCCCGTACGTACCCGGGCATGAGAACGCGGGCTGGATTCACGAGGTCGGCTCCGGCGTGAGCAACGTCGAGGTGGGCGACACCGTGATCGTGCACCCGTTCATCTCCTGCGGGCTGTGCCGCCCGTGCCGCAAGGGCGACGACATGCACTGCGTCAACGGCGAGTTCCCGGGGATCGGGCGCGACGGCGGGTTCGCCGAGTTCCTGCACACGTCGGCGCGGTCGGTGATCAAGCTCGACCCCTCGCTGCATCCGACGGACATCGCGGCGCTGGCCGACGCGGGCCTCACCGCGATCCATGCGGTCAAGAAGGCGATCCCGATCCTGGGCGCGGGCACGAAGACCGTGGTGATCGGCGCCGGCGGGCTCGGCCACATCGGCATCCAGTGCCTGAAGGCCTACACGCCGACCGAGATCATCGTCATCGACCCGTCGGAGAAGGCGCTGGAGCTGGCGAAGGAGACCGGCGCCGACCACACGGTCAAGGTCGACGGCTCCCAGCGCGACACGGTGCGCGAGCTGACGGACGGGATGGGCGCCGACGCGATCATCGACTTCGTCGGCGAGAAGGGCGCCATCGAGGACGGCGTCGAGATGGTGATGGACGGCGGCTTCTACTACGTGATCGGCTACGGCGAGAACATCAACGTGCCGACGATCGACATCATCTCGCGCGAGATCTCGTTCATCGGGAACCTCGTGGGCACCTACATCGACCTGCAGGACCTGATGACCCTGACCGCTCAGGGCAAGGTCAAGCTGCACACCTCGCAGTACCCGCTCGACGCGATCAACGACGCGATGGCGGATCTGGACAACGGAAGGCTGCAGGGCCGAGGAATCTCTGCGTCCCAGCCTGAGGAGGACTGAATCATACCGATGGGCAAGCGCCTCTACTTCAATCATGAGGCTCGTCTCCTGCTGCAAGCAGGCGTGGACGAGCTGGCCAACACGGTCAAGGTGACCTTGGGTCCCAAGGGGCGCAACGTCGTGCTGGAGCGCCTCGCGGGCGCTCCCACGATCACCAACGACGGCGTGACGATCGCGCGCGAGATCGAGCTCAGCGATCAGTACAAGAACATGGGCGCGCAGCTCGTGCGCGAGGTCGCCAACAAGACGTCCGACGAGACGGGCGACGGCACGACGACGGCCACGCTGCTCGCGCAGGCGATCGTGCGCGAGGGCATGCACGCGCTCGACGAGGGCGCCAACCCGATGCTGCTGCGCACGCGGCATCGAGGCGGGCGACGGAGGCCGTCGTCGCCGAGCTCGCCGCGGATGGCGCGGCCGGTCGAGGGGCCCGACCTCGTGAAGGTCGCGACGATCGCGGCCAAGGAGGATCGCGGGATCGGCTCGGTCGTCGCCGAGGCGATCGAGCGGGTCGGCCCCGAGGGCGTCGTCACGATCGAGGAGTCCGACGAGCCCGGCGTGTCCGTGCGCTTCGTCGAGGGCATGGTCGTCGAGAACGGCTGGCTCTCTCCCTACATGGTCCGCGACCGCGAGCGGATGGAGACGGTGTTCGAGAACCCGTTGGTCTTCATGACCAACAAGCCGCTCAAGCACCCGAACGACCTGATGCCGATCCTCAACGCGGCCGGTCGCGACGGCGCGCGGCCGCTCGTGATCCTCTGCGAGACGGCCGAGGCGAGCGCGCTGGGCATGCTCGTGCACAACATGCAGGCGGGCGCGTTGCAGGCGGTCGCCGTGCGCGCTCCCGGCTTCGGGCATCGCCGGATCCAGCACCTCAACGACATGGCCGCGTTCTGCGGCGGCACCGTCATCGCCGAAGAGGCCGGCCTGTCGCTGGACATGGTCGAGCCCAAGCACTTCGGCACCGCCAAGCGCGTCGTCGTCAACGCCGACGACTGCACGTTCATCGAGGGCGGCGGAGACGCCGCGGACGTGGCCGGCCGGCTGTCCGAGCTGCGGGCGGAGCTCGCGCGGGCCGTGCACGATCGCGACGTCGAGATCCTGCAGGAGCGGATCGCGCGGCTGTCGGCGAACCTGGCCGTGATCCGCGTCGGCGCCCCGACCGAGCCGGCGCTGAAGGAGCGCTTCCGGCGCACCGAGGGCTCGCTGGCCGCGACGCAGGCGGCGGTGTCCGAGGGCGTCGTCCCGGGCGGCGGCACGGCGCTGCTGCGCGCGGCGCGGGCGCTGGACGCGTTGGAGTTGTCGGGCGACTACGCGCGCGGCGCGGAGATCATCCGCAGTGTGCTGAGCGAGCCGCTGTTCTGGATCGCCTCCAACGCCGGCTACGACGGCCAGGCCGCGATCGACCAGGTGCTCGCCGCGCCCGACGGCCACGGCCTCAACGCCCTGACGGGCGAGTTCGGCGATCTGTTCGAGAAGGGCGTGATCGATCCTGTCCGCGTCACGAGGCTCTCGCTCGAGCACGCCGCGTCGGTGGCCGCGCTGCTGCTGACCACCGAGGCGCTCGTCGCCGAGGAGCTGGTCGCCCAGCCCGGCGCGATCATCGCCCCCGGCTTCGGCGACCTCGCCGAGGGTTTGGCCCGTCCGTCCTCCCCGATCTAGGTCACACACGGATGTGAAGGCCGCGGTACGGTCGGTCGGGTGAGCGCCCTCCCCGCCGGCCCGTCCGCCGCCCCCGCGATCCAGACGGCGCGCTGGCTGGCGCGGCCGATCCGGTTCCTCGAGGACTGCCGCACGAGTTCGGGGACGCGTTCACGGTCATGTTCCAGGGCTTCAAGACGCCGCTGGTCATGGTTTCCTCGCCCGCCGTGCTGCGCGCGCTCTACGGCGAGCGCGGGCACAACATGCCGCCGGGCCGCCAGATCACCCTCAAGCCGCTGGTCGGCGCGCGGTCGCTGCTGCTGCTCGAGGGGCGCGAGCACCTCGAGCGCCGGCGGGTGATGCTGCCGCCGTTCCACGGCGACCGGATGCGCGCGTACGAGCCGGTGATGCTCGAGGCGACCGAGCGCGAGCTGGCGTCATGGCCGATCGGCCGCGCATTCCCGGTGCACCCGTCGATGCAGGCGATCACGCTCGAAGTGATCCTGCGCGCGGTGTTCGGCGTGTCCGACCCCGAACGCCGCGCGCGGCTGAACGGGCTGCTGCGCGACCTGCTGGCGGAGACGACCTCGATGGGCCTCCAGGTCCAGGTGCTCTTCGGCCGCCGCCGGCCGCTGGAGCGCCTGCGCGAGATGGCCGCGGAGATCGACGATCGCCTGCTGGCGGAGATCGCCGCCCGCCGCGCGAACCCCGGCGAGGACATCTGCTCGCTGCTCGTGGCCGCCCGCTTCGAGGACGGCAGCGGCATGGAGGACGGCGAGATCCGCGACCAGCTGATGACGCTGCTGCTCGCCGGCCACGAGACGACCGCCACCGGCCTCGCCTGGACGCTCGACCTGCTGACCCGCAACCCTGACGTGCTGGCCCGCGCTCGCAGCGGCGGCGACACCTACCTGCGCGCGGTCGTCAGCGAGTCCCTGCGCCTGCGCCCGGTCGTCCCGCTGGCCGGCCGCCGGCTCGCCGTCCCGCTCGAGGTCGACGGACTGCACCTGCCCGTCGGCACCGACGTCACCCCGGCGATCTGGCTCTCCCACACCCGCGCCGCGGACTTCCCCGACCCCTACGCGTTCCGGCCCGAGCGCTTCCTCGACAAGCCACCGTCGACCTACACCTGGATCCCGTTCGGCGGCGGCGTCCGCCGCTGCATCGGCGCACCCTTCGCCGAGCTGGAGATGCGCATCGTGCTCGCCGAGGTCCTGCGCCGCTTCGACCTGCGCCACGCCGGCGGACGACCCGAACAGGTCGCCCGCCGCAACGTCACGTTCTCCCCCCGCCACGGGACCCGCGTCATCGCGACGCCCCGCACCGACCTCTAGCCGCGGCCGTGGTCGTCGCCGGCGTCGGGTTGGCGCCGTCGTCCCGTGATCGTCGCCCGCGCACCGCGGCGAACATCACGCGCCAGGTTCATGAAGGGAGGCGTGTCCGCGCGCGAACAAACCGCAATGCGGGTCCTCGTCGTCCTCCTTCTCGTGCTGGCCCTGCCCGCGAGCGCCCAGGCGGCGAGCCCGCGCATCGCGCGCTGTCCAGGTGGCGTTGCGGGCGCACGCGCTTTACGCGGGCACGGTCGACGGCATCGCCGGACCGGCGACGACGGCCGGCGTCCGGCGCTTCCAGGCGCAGCGCGGCCTCGCCGCCGACGCCGTCGTCGGCCCGCGGACGCGCCGGGCGTTCGGCACGCTCGGGCGCCACGCGATCGGCAGCCGTCCGCTGCGAGCCGGGCGCTCCGGATGGGATGTGGCGGCGCTGCAGTTCGCGCTCGAGACGCATGGCTTCCCGCTCGGCCCGCTCGACGGCGGCTTCGGCAGCCACACGGACGTCGCGCTGCGCAGGTTCCAGGCGTTCGCCGGCCTGGCGCCGGACGGCGTCGCCGGCCCCGGCCACGCTCACCGCGCTCGCCCGCCCGCCGGTCACCGCCCCGGCGCTGCGGACGGCCGATCGCCGCGCCGGCCGGCGACCCGTACGGGCCGCGCGGCAACGGCTTTCATCCCGGGATCGACTTCCCCGCCGCGACCGGCACGCCGATCACCGCGGCCGCGGCCGGCCGTGTCGTCTTCGCCGGCTACGACGACGGCTGGGGCCTGACCGTCGTGATCGACCACGGCAACGGCCTGCGCACCCGCTACGCGCACCTCAGCCGCGCGGCGGTCAGCGTCGGCCAGCAGTTGACGACCGGCGCTTCAGTCGGCGCGGTGGGCGCGACGGGCCTGGCGACCGGGCCGCACCTGCACTTCGAGGTCTCGTCGATGTCCCAGATGCCGATACCGGCCGAACTCCTCGGCGAGCCGCAATTGCTCGGCGCGCTCGCGCAGTTCCTCCTCGCTGGCGGGGAGTCCCGCAAGATCGCCAAACCCGACGCGGCCGGTCGAGGGAATTGCTGTCGCCTCAGGCGAGGAAAGTGCATCCTGAGAGGACGGACCGGCCATGACCCCATCCCGGTTGGGACCCGCACAATATATAGATATAGGCAAGACGCCTGGCCTGCGCCACACCGCCGATAATGAGACGGTTACCCCGCCTCCAGCCAGCGCACGTCTTCGGCGTCAGGGCGATATCGAGCGCCCGAGCGAATCCTCGAGTTCGCTGAGCGCGAGCGGCCCGATCAGCGGGATCACCGGGAAATCCTGGTTGAGGCAATAGGCGAGCGCCACCTGGAGCGGGTTCTTGCCGAGCCGTTTGGCGAGCTCGATCGCGCGGGCGCGCCGGGCGAAATTCTTGTCGCTGTACCAGGCATTCACCAGTTCCGGATCGTCGCGCTTGTCCGGCCGGCGCGCTCGGTGAAGAAGCCGCGGGCCTGGCTCGACCAGGCGAAGAGCGGAATTTGCCGCGCCGCGGAGCCATGCCTTCCACGCCTCGTCGGAGGCCGCGAGCACCCCCGCCCAGACCGGATTGACCATCTCCGCCAGCGAGAAATTATTGGAGAGCGCCCCGGGCGGCTGCCTGCCGTTCTTCTCGGCATAGTCGAAGGCGGCGTCCATCCGCTCGCGCGTCCAGTTCGAGCCGCCATAGATCCGGATGCGGCCGGCGCGCACCTCGGCGTCCATCGCATCGACGAACTCGCCGATCGGCACGTCCGGATTGTCGCGATGCATGAAGTAGAAGTCGATGATGCCGGTTTTCAGGCGGTCGAGCAACTCGGTGAGCTGCCGGCGCGATCACGTCGGGATAGGTGAGCGGCGAATGCGCGCCCTTGCCGATGAGGACGATGTCGTCGCGGACCCCGCGCGACGCCATCCATTGGCCGAACAGGCGGTCACAGCGGCCATGCCCGTAGAGCCAGGCGCTGTCGAGGACATTGCCGCCGGCCTCGTAGAAGGCGTCGCAGAGGATCGCCGCCTGGGTGAAGGTCTCGAGGTTGGCGCCGCCGAGGGCGAGCACCGACGCCTCGATCGGGCGTCCCGGGAACCTGCGCCGGCGCATCGGTTCGGCCGGCCTCCGCAAGTGGCCGGCCGTCGATCCTGGTCCGGCTTGGCTTCGGCTTCTCGAAGTCATATTCGAGGCCGATTGCCGCCCGCCATTTGTCGAGGGTGCGCATGTTGCCGATCGTGTCCGCCCAGCTCATGCCCGGCGGATCGAATTCCTGCCGGCCGTCGCGGATCGCGCGGGCCGCGGCGTCGATCTGGAAGGCGTAGAGCCAGCCGGCCTCCTCGACCTTGACCGTTTCGGCCCTGTCTTCGCGGCCGTGGACGACGATCTCGCCAATTCCCCCTTGCTTGCCGGAGCCGAACCAGAGCGAATCCACTTCGATCCATCCTGTGGTCCCGTAGATGCGGAGAACGTTCTCCTGGGCCATGACGATGCTGCACACCGCGTCGGCGATGACCCCGCCGGGGAACCCCAGCCCGATCGCCGCCCATTCGTCGACGCCGGTCGCGCCGAGGTGGCCGACGCCGGTGACCTTGACCGGATCGAGGAAGGGCTCGCCCGCGGCGGCGCCGGCGACGAGGCGTGCAATCGACACCGGATAGCAGCCGACATCGAGGATCCCCCCGCCGGCCGTGTCATTGGCAAGGAGGCGCCCCTTCGGGTCCATCCGCTGGTCGGTGAAGCCGATGCTGTCGCGGACGAGGCGAACATCGCCCACCGCCTTGTCGCGGATCAGTTGAACCAGCCGGATCGTCATTGGATGCAGCCGGTACATGAAGGCTTCGCCGAGGAAAGTGCCGCTGCGTCGGGCGGCGGCGATCATCGCCTCCGCCTCGGGAGCCGACACCGCGATCGGCTTCTCGCAAAGCACGTGCTTGCGCGCCTCGGCGGCCCGGATCGCCCACTCCGCGTGCGCCGGATGCGGCGTAGCGATGTAGATGGCCTCGACCCCGGGGTCCGCCAGGATCGCCTCGTAGCCCTTGACGATTCGCGCGCCGGGAAACCGCTCCGCCAGTCCGGGCCTGTCAGGGTCGCGCGTCGCCACCGCGACAAGCCGGCCTGTGGCCGAATGCGGCAGGGCGTCGGCAAAGGTCTTGGCAATGGTTCCGGGGCCGATGATGCCCCAGCCGACGGTTGTCGGGTTGGTCATGGCGCACGGGTCTCCTGGCGGGAAAGAACGGCAGCGGGGTCTATTCTTGGGCAGGCGCAAGCTATCCGCAAACCCGCCGGCTCACAAACCCGTTTGCGCCAATCCACGGGGACGATTGGCGTCTTTCTTGCTACCCGGTTTAGGATGACCGCGCCCGGATGGGTTCCGGCAATACAAGGAAAGATGCACGAAAGATGGCGCCGGCTGCCTTCGACGAAATGACGCTCCCCGACGGCGACAGCCGACCGGGATACGAGTTCCTCAAAAGCTGGCTCGAATTGGCTGCGCCGGACAACCTCGCCCACCGCCGGCTCGAGGCCGAGCTCCTCTTCCGCCGGATCGGCATCACCTTTGCGGTCTACGGGCAGAACGAGGCCGAGGAGCGCATCATCCCCTTCGATATCATCCCGCGCATCCTGACCAAGGCCGAGTGGCGGAGGCTGGCGGACGGCCTCGAGCAGCGGGTCCGGGCGCTCAACCTTTTCCTTGCCGACATATACGGGCCCGGCGAGATCCTGAAGGCGGGGATCGTGCCCGAGGACCTCATCTACCGGAACCCCTGCTTCCGTCCCGAAATGAGCGGGTTGAAGCTTCCGCATAATGTTTATGTCCACGTCGCCGGCATCGACCTCGTCCGCACCGGCGAGGACGAGTTCTATGTCCTTGAAGACAATGCCCGCACCCCCTCCGGCGTGTCCTATATGCTGGAAAACCGCGAGGTGATGATGCGGGTGTTCCCCGACTTCTTCGCCGAGCACCGGATCGACCCGGTCGAGACCTATCCCGAGGAGCTGCTTGCGACGCTCCGCTCCGTCGCACCGCCGACCGCCCAGGCCGAACCGACGGTCGCGCTTCTCACGCCCGGTCCCTATAACAGCGCCTATTACGAGCACTCCTTCCTCGCCGACAAACTCGGCATCGAGCTGGTCGAGGGCCGCGACCTGCTCGTCGTCGACAATGTCGTGGTGATGCGGACGACCGAGGGGCTGAAGCGCTGCGACGTCCTCTACCGGCGCCTCGACGACGAATTCCTCGACCCCCTCACCTTCCGCCCGGACTCGGCCCTCGGCGTTCCCGGCCTGATGAACGCCTACCACGCCGGCAATGTCACGCTTGCCAACGCCGTCGGTACCGGTGTCGCCGACGACAAGGCGGTCTACTCCTACATGCCGGAGATCATCCGCTTCTATTTCGGCGAGGAGCCGATTCTCAAGAACGTGCCGACCTGGCGCTGCCGCGAGACGGACGCCTGTTCCCATGTCCTCGACAACCTCAAGGACCTCGTGGTCAAGGAGGTTGCGGGTTCGGGCGGCTACGGCATGCTGATCGGCCCGGTTGCCGACAAGACGAGCCTCGCCGAGTTCGCCGGCAAAATCCGGGCGAACCCGGAGAACTTCATCGCCCAGCCGACCCTCGCCCTCTCCACCTGCCCGACCTTCGTCGACGAGGGGATCGCGCCGCGCCATGTCGATCTCCGGCCCTTCGTCCTCACCGGCGCCGACAAGGTGCGGATCGTCCCCGGCGGCCTCACCCGCGTCGCGTTGAAACGCGGCTCGCTGGTGGTCAACTCGAGCCAGGGCGGCGGTACCAAGGACACATGGGTGCTCGAAGGATGACCTCCGGCGCTGCGTTCACCGGCATCGGCCCGTGCTTCGAGGCTCCGCTTCGCGGAGCACCTCAGCATGGCGGCGTTGGTGCTCGCAGCAACACCCCACGCCGCCATTCTGAGGTGCGAGGGCGAAGCCCGAGCCTCGAAGAACGCACAGCCTCAAAGCCGCGTCTTCCATGCTGAGCCGCACTGCCGAGACCCTGTTCTGGCTCGGCCGTTATGTCGAGCGGGCCGACAACGCGGCGCGGATCATCGACGCCGCCAACCGGCTCGCCACCGTGCCGCTGGCCTATGCCGGCAAGTCGACGGAATGGGAATCGGCGCTTGCCGCCGCCGGCGCGCGCTACGCCTTCGGCCAGGGCCAGGCCGTCGCTCCCGATCGTGACGCCGTCATCGACTTCCTTGCCTTCTCGCCGGTCAACGCGTCGAGCATCAAGTCCTGCCTCGAAACCGCCCGCGCCAATGCCCGGTCGGTGCGGACGGCGCTGACCGCGGAGATGTGGGAGGCGATCAACGGCGCCTGGCTCGAACTCCGCCGCTTCGACGGCACCCGCATGGACCGCCAGACGCTGAACGAGTTCCTCAGCCGGGTGAAGGAGGCCTGCCTGCGGTTTGACGGCGCCGCCTACCGCACGATGCTCCGCAACGACGTCTATTTCTTCCTGCGCCTCGGCGTCTATCTCGAGCGCGCCGACAACACCGCCCGCATTCTCGACGTGAAGTACCACGTGCTTCTTCCCGAGGAGGCGAGCGTCGGCGGCGGCCTGGACTACTTCCAGTGGGCTTCGATCCTCCGCTCGGTGTCGGCGCTCACCGCCTATCGCTGGGTCTATCACGACAGCCTCAAGCCGTGGCTGATCGCCGATCTCCTCATCCTCAACGAGCAGATGCCGCGCTCGGTGGCGAGCTGCTACGAGAACCTCACCGTCTTCCTCGACGAATTGTCGCTCGCCTATGGCCGGCAGGGCCAGTCGCAGCGAATCGCCCGGTCGATCCGCACCAGGCTCCAGAACGCCAGCATCTCCGATATCTTCCAGCGGAAAGGCCTGCACGAATTCCTGACCGAATTCATCGCCGACAACGCCAAGCTCGGCGACGCCATCGCCGAGCAGTACCTGCTCTGATCCGCCGATGCGCCTCCGCATCCTGCACGAGACCACCTACCGCTATGCCGCGCCGGCGAGCCGGGCGATCCAGATTCTCCGCCTCACCCCGCGCGGCCATGAAGGACAGTTCGTCGTCAATTGGCGGATCGACGTCGACCGCGACTGCCGCCTCAACGCCACCGACGATCCGTTCGGCAACCGCGTCCACTCCTTCACCGTCGAGGGCCCGCTCGACGGTCTCACCATCACCGCCGAGGGCGAGGTCGAGACGCAAGACACGGACGGCGTCATCCGCGACCAGGTCGAGCGGGTGCCGGTCCAGATCTTCCTCCGCGAGACCCAGCTGACGGCCGCCGACGCCCGGATCAAGGCTTTCGCCGAAGAAGCCGCCGCGGCGGCCGGATCCGGGTCGCTCGCGATTCTCCATGGGCTCACCCGCGGGCTTCACCAGCGTCTCCGCTTCGACGTCAACGCCACCGATACCGGCACCATCGCCACCGAGGCGTTCGGCCATGGCCACGGCGTCTGCCAGGACTTCGCGCATGTCTTCATCGCCGCGGCGCGGCATCTCGGCTACCCGGCCCGCTATGTCGGCGGCTATCTCTACCAGCCGCAGGACCCCGCCCATCAGGACCAATCGCCCGGCCGCCAGGCGCAATCCCTGCCTGGCCCGCAGGAGGCCGGCCATGCCTGGGCCGAGGCGCTGGTCGGGGATCTCGGCTGGGTCGGCTTCGATCCGGCGAACGGCATCTCCCCGACCGACGCCTATGTGCGGGTCGCCGTCGGCCTCGACTATCTCGGCGCAGCGCCGGTTCGAGGCACCCGCTATGGCGGGAACGGCGAGAGCCTGACGGTCAAGGTGGTGGTGCACGATATCGGCCATGGCGCGCACTGAGAAGACGACGCTTTTTCCCGTTGCCAGCCGCTCGTCTTCGCCCGACAGTCGCGGCGGCCGTGAGAATCGGGGATGGACGGTCGATGACCTATTGCCTGGGGATACTGGTCCGCGAGGGCCTGGTGATGATCGGCGACACCCGGACCAATGCCGGGGTCGACAACGTCGCCACCTTCCGCAAGCTCCAGCTTTTCGAGACGCCTGGCGAGCGCGCCATCGGCTTCGCTTCGGCCGGCAATCTTTCGGTCGCCCAGTCGGTGCTCTCCATGGTGACCGAAGGCTTTCGCAATCCCCAAAGCGGCGAGATTGACCGGCTCCTCGCCGTCGACACCATGTTCGGCGCCGCCCAGCTCGTCGGCCGCGCCGTCCGCGAAGTGTACCACGTCGGCGGCTTTCCGCCGGAACAGGCCGAGGCCGGCGCCTTCGATGTCACCCTCCTCCTCGGCGGCCAGGTCAAGGGCGGCCGGCTCCGGCTCTTCATGATCTATTCGGCCGGCAACTTCATCGAGGCGACGGCCGACACGCCCTATCTCCAGATCGGCGAGCACAAATACGGGAAACCGATCCTCGACCGCTCGGTCACCGTCGACACCAACCTTTCCGACGCGCTGAAGCTCGGCCTGATCTCGATGGACTCGACCATCCGCTCCAATCTCAGCGTCGGGCTGCCGATCGACATCCTTACCATCCGTCGCGATACCTACAACGCCGACCTCGCCTTCCGCATCGACGAGGCCGAGCCTTATTTCCACGACCTCAGGGAAAAGTGGTCGTCGGCGCTCCGCGCCGCCCACCAGGCGATCCCGCCGCCGCCCTATCCGGAACGGGGGTAGGGCGCCGGTTCATCCGGCCGAGCCGCGGGCGCGAATCAAGGTCGCAAGATGGGGCGACCTTGTCTCGACGATTGCTGTTCACCCGGAGACGGGGCCAGGAACATCCGGCATCGCCGGACGATTCCGCCGTCATTGCGTGTGCAGGATGATCGGCTGGGTGCCGTCGGGGAGGAGCAGCGTCCACACCAGCCGCACCACGTCGCTGCCGGTGTTGCTGACGGAGTGCACCGCGCCCGGCTCCTCCATGAAGGCGTCGCCAGGGTGATAGACCTTCTGCGAATTGTCTTCCTTGTTTTCGGTCAGCTCGCCCTGGATGATCATCACCTCGCTTCGTCCGGGATGGGAGTGGAGCGGGAACCCTGCGCCGGGGGCAATATCGATGACGAAGGTCATGGCCTGAAAGGCGCCGAGGCCCTCGGGCGGTGCGAACGCATCATTGGCGGCGATGGTGACCCCTGGCGGTAGTTCCTGGGCGGACACGCCGGCGGAATGGAATGCCGCCAGGCCCGCGCCGGCCAGGACCGCGATGAGCGACGAAAGCATTCTCCATCCATGTGCATTGACCATAGTCTTTTCCTTCCCTGTCTGTGATCGTCGGTTCGACCGAGCCCGATCGATTTGGGAGCCGACGATTGTTGATCCGCCCATCGTCCCGGTTTGTCGGCGCCGGGACAACTCAAACGGCTTGACAACCGCCAGACAGTACCGAACACTCGTCATGTCCGGCAGAGACACTTCGTTTGCCACATGCCATGACTGTACAGTAAGGGCGCACAGGCCAGTCAGCGGCCCCGCGACGGAACCATGCTGTCACTTGCGATCACTTCAAACGATCAGCGGCCCCTCGTCGAGCAGATCGTTCATGGGATCCGCCGCCAGATCGATGAACGCCATCTCAGGCCGGGGGCCCAGCTTCCCTCGATCCGGAGATTTGCCGAGACCAACAAGGTCAGTCGGTTCACCGTGGTCGAGGCCTATGATCGGCTGGTGGCGATGGGATACCTGCAGTCGCGCCGCGGCTCCGGGTTTTACGTCACGACGCCGCACGCCAATCGCGCCGCGCCGCAGCGGCCTCCCGACGCCCGGCGCAATGAGGACCTGGTCTGGCTGATCCGCCGGCTCCTCGAGGCGGACGAGAACACCACCCTCGTCGGCGGGCCGTGGCTCCCGAAGGCGTGGCTCGACGATTCCGGGATGCGGCAGAGCCTCCACGCGCTCGCCCGCAAGAACGGGACCCACCTCATCGACTACGGCGATCCGTTCGGCTACCTGCCCCTCCGCGAGCATCTCGCCGGCCTGGTCGGCGAGATCGGGATTACCGCGGCCGCCTCCCAGATCGTGCTGACCTGCGGCACCAGCCAGGCGCTCGACCTCGTCGTTCGCCACCTGCTCGCGGAGGGCGATTGCGCCCTGGTCGACGATCCCGGCTATTACAATCTGTTCGGCAATCTCCGGCTAAGCGGCGCCCGCTTGGTCGGAGTACCGCGCAACCCCGATGGGCCGGACGTCGAACGGCTTGAGCAGTTCGCCGCCGAGCATCGGCCCAAGGTCTATTTCACCCAGTCGGTCATGCAGAATCCGAGCGGCAGCGACATGAGCCCGCATGTCAGCTTCAAGGTCCTGCAAATAGCGGAGCGGTACGGCTTCCATGTCGTCGAGGACGACATCTTCAGCGATCTTGCGGTGAAGCCGACGCCGCGGCTCGCGACCCTCGACCAGTTGAACCGGGTCATCTACACCCGGAGCTTTTCCAAGACGTTGTCCGGGAGTATCAGGGTCGGCTTCCTGGCCTGCGCCCAGCCGCTCGCCAATGATCTCGCCGACGTCAAGATGCTGACCGGCATCACCAGTTCGCAAGTCGCCGAGCGGGTGATCTACGGAACGCTGGTCGATGGACACTACCGCAAATACATCGCCCGGCTGCGCGAGCGCCTCGGCGAAGCGCGGCTGAACGTGGTCAGCGCCTTTGAACGCATCGGCCTCGAACTCTTCGCCGAGCCGCCCGGCGGCATGTTCCTGTGGGCCCGGATCCCCGGCGTCGCGGACTCGCTGCCGCTAGCCGAGCACTCGCTGCAAGAGGGATACATGCTCGCACCCGGCAGCGTCTTCCGCCCCCACCTCGAACGGTCGCCGTGGATGCGCTTCAACGTAGCGGTCTGCGAAGAGCCGCGCGTCCAGGAGTGGCTGGAGCGCTTGGCGGGCAAAGCGAGCGCCGCCGTCAAGGACGCGACCAACCCGTCGGATCGCTGAACCGGCTTCTAACGCTGTCGCGGGGCCGTCTCTCGGCGGCCCGCAGCGATTTCGGGCACAGTATCTCGGGACACGGCGCTACGAAGTGTGGGCGCGAAAAAGCCGATCGATCGAACCGATCGGCGCGCCGGAACCGTGTCCGCCGCGGCGGCTGCGTTCGCTCTCGCGGGGAATGGCTAATCTGCCGCTCGCTCAGGCGATCACGAAGTCGCCGTGGTCAAGATGGTCGAGGTGCTTGCCGATCTTGGCGAACTTGATGAGGTCGCCGTCCGCGCCATGCGGAGCGTAGGCGAGCCAGCCCTTGACGGCATTGTAGACGACGGCGGCATGATCGCCCGTGGCATGCTTGCCGACCTGGAAATATTGCTCGCCCAGCTTCCCCTGTCCGCCGAGGCCGGTGAAGACGTCACCGTCGAGGCGGATCCTGTCGCCCTTCGCGAAGTCGACGATCGTGTCCGGCCTGTTGTCGCCCGAATGCCGGCCGGCAAAACCGTGGCCGGCGAGGTGGGCGAAAACGAAGGTGTCCTTGCCGTCCCCGCCGGTCAGGCGATTGGCGCCGGCGCCGCCGTTGAGCACGTCTTTCCCATTTCCGCCGAGCAGACGGTCGTTGCCGGCGCCGCCCTTGACCTTGTCGTCGCCGTCGCCGCCGAGGAGCAGGTCCTTGCCCTTGCCGCCGCGGAGCACGTCGTCGCCACCGAGGCCGAAAAGGCCGTCCTTGCCCGCCGCGCCGATCAGCTTGTCGGACTGCACCTTGTGGCCGACGATCAGGTCGTCATGGGCCTTGCCGGCAACCAGGTCCTTGCCCTTGAGATTGGTGTAGGCCTTCTCGAAGCGGGTGACGTTGATGGTGTGGTCGTTGAACTGCCACGTCTCGATGTTCTTCAGCTTGGCGATCAGGTCGTCCGAGGTGAGCTTCGAGAGATTCCTCGAAGATGTGGATGTCGCCGATCGAGCCCTCGATGACGTAGGTATCCTTGCCCGGCCCACCGTCGAACTTGATGGTCGGCGGCTCAGCCCCGATCGCTTGCGACGCGGCAGGGGAAGCCGCCTGCGACACTGCACTGGTGAAATGGCCGCCCGCGATGGTGTCGTCGAACGCTGACCCAATGAAATAGTCGATGTTCAGGAACGTATCGGTGCCATCGGACGGCAGGTTGTTCGGATCCTGATTGCCGTTCTCGTCGGTGAAAAGGGTTTTCTCGGTGGTGCCGTTCTGGGTGCCCGCCGTCACGTTGATCGTGACCGGGCCGAGGGCGTCCGCGTAGCTCATCGTGTTCTTCTGGGCGCCGCCGTTTATCGTGTCGTTGCCCGAGCTGAAGCCGAACCAGGTATTGACGGTGTTCGCGCCGATCAGCGTGTCGTCGTTGGGCGACCCGATAACTCCGGCGAAGCCGCCGGTGACCGTGTCGTGATATTCGTTCCCTTTCACGTCGAACTTCTGGAAGACGCCTGTGTGAAAGTTGACGTAGACCCCTTGGGTCAGGTCGCCCTGAACTCGTATCCGCGCGCGGCAGGCTGGCATAGGACAGAATGTCCCCGCCACCCTTGCTGTCGATGGTGTCATTGCCGAGGCCCGGGTCGATGATGTTGGCCTCGCCATTGCCGATCAGCGTGTCGTCGAATTTCGAGCCGATGATGTTCTCGATATTGGCCAGCGCATCGTAGTGGATGATGTTGTTGATCACCTTGCCGTCGCTGGCGTAGCCGGTGAAATAAGTATTCACGTCGTCGGTGACGTCCTTGAAATCCGTCTGCAGGCCGGGGAAGTTATGCTGCTGGTCCGGATCGTTGAAGTCGGGCGGCGTCGACAGATCGACGATCATCGCCCGCGGGGCGAGCACATAGGAGACGGTGTCGTTCCCCTTGCCGCCGTCCATTGCCGACGTCCCGGCGCTTGAGACGAGCGTATCGTCACCCGCGTCGCCCCTCAGCTCGTCAAACTGATTGCCCTTGTCGGTCGGACCTTGAATGCCGACGGCGTAGAGGCGATCGTTGCCATCGCCGCCGTAGATGGCGTTCGAACCGTTGTTCCCGTAGATCTCATCGTCTCCCCCGAAGCCGTAGAGGAATACGGTATTCTTCGTCACCCCGAGGTTGTTCTGCAATTGGTCCGCCGGCGCGAGAATATCGTTGGCCGTGATAACGTCGGCGAGGTTGGTGCCGCCGACTCGCGCACCGTCGGTATTCTCGAAGTCCTTTGCCGTTATGACCCATCCGGACAGGGCGCCGAAGACCACGGTCGTGGACTCCGACGACGAAGGGGTGAAGTCGGTCACGTTGGGATCGGTGCCGTTCAGCGAAAAGGCGTAGCCTGCGTTCGGGTTATCCATTCCGCTGTCGGAATTCCAGAACACCGCGGTGCTGAGGATGGTGCTGAGGAACTGCTGTGCGTACTTGTCCGAATTGTCGGTACTGAGATCGACCCCCATTGCCTTGAGGTAGTCGTCCGACAGGAAGACTTCCGCAAACTCGCTGTTGTCGCCGTGGCTCCAGGACAGCCCCCAGGTGCCAACCCGTGGAGTCAGGTGCAGCTCCGGATGATTCTTGACATTCTGCTCGCCTGCCGAGCTCGCGAACCAGGCGGGAGCGCCCTTGACCTCTTCCGCCTGGGTCGGCAGCGGCAGGACCAGCATATCGTCGCGCGGATCGAAGTCGCGGATGACCAGCGTGTCCTGGGGCGGCGGCGGTTTGGCCTTTGGACTCTTCGCCAGGAGTGTTTCGACCAGGCTCTCGCCGAGCGAGAAGCCGGCGGCGCCGAGCGGCCCCATGAGCATGCCGCCACCCTTCTCCTCGAAGGCGTCGAAGGAACCCTGGAGGAGCTTCTTGAAGCCCATCCTTTCCAGCGTCTCGATGCCGTTGTCGAGGAACGAGCCCGCCTCGTCGACGGCGGTAGCGTCGCCCCACGTCTGCAGGAAGGAGGTGTCGCCCTCAGGCTGGCCGGGGGGGTTGTAGGAAAGCAGAAAGACGTCCTTCCCCGGGCCGCCGGTTACATCGTCGAGCCAGCCGTCGCCACGCGGCCCGGCGTCGATTTGGTCGTTGCCGGGACCACCGATGATGATGTCGCTGCCGTCGCCGCCGTAGAGATCGTCGTTGCCGGTGTGGGAAGTATCTTCCGGTGTGATCGTCCAGCCAGTATTGGAATTGCCGTTGAACGAATTGGACCAGTCTCCGAGCAGAAGGTCGTCATCGTTGCCACCGCGTATGTCGTCGTTGCCGTCACCACCCACGATCGTGTCATTATGATCATGGCCCTGCAGGAAATCATCCCCCCAGCTACCGACGATAAAGTCGCTATGGGAGGATGTCTGGATAAGATCGTTCGAGTGCAGCGTGTGTGAGACGGCGACATTCATAATCGGGACGTCGCCACCGTTGTTGCCTTTGAGTTCGAAGTTGTATGCGGTATAGCCTTGATTGGTGTGTCCATAAAAATTATCAGGCAGAACGTCATAAAAAGTCCGCGCCGCCCCTGCACCTTGATCACGTAATATTTCTCAGCCATATCTGCCTCCGGAATTGCGGCGGGCCAGAATTCGGCATCAGCGCCGCGTTGCCACCAGGTGCATCGATCACACGATAACCGCCGGCAACTCGCCGATTAACGTCAACAACCCGATTTTTCAGCAGAATAAACAACCGGGTTCTTAAGCGGCACATTTCCTCCGAGCGGGCCCACGCCCAGCGTTTCCAACGCTCGCCGGCGTGGCGTATCCCGATGTCATGCAAGGCCGCGTCGACCCCAGGACGCTCCTGAAGAAGCGCCCATCTCGGCTTCAGGCGAATTAAACCAAAGGTGGGCCGCGGCGGTCAACCATCAATTTCAACGACTGCGCAGACAATCACAATCTTGGTAAAATATCTTTTTGGACGGCATAGATTACAGTTCAGTAATAAGCCGGCTTCCACCAGGCGCCGCGATTGGCGGCGCGCGGTTCCGGTCGTTTTCGGAATCGTCCCGACTACTGCTCGATCCTGTCCAGATGCCCGGCCGACCGATTCTATTGGCTTGCGAGCCGGCCGCTGAAATCGCCATCTCGCGACCGGAGAACAGGCCGCGAGTGCCGAACCGGTAGTGCGCGCCGCTGGGCTTGCCCGGTCTGCCGCGGTGGCGCGCCGCGGCCACGGCCGCCCGCCGCTTCCACCACCTCACGCAATGACAAAATCGCCCTGGTCAAGATGGTCGATGTGCTTGCCGATCTTGGCGAACTTGATCAGGTCGCCGTCTGCCCCATGCGGGGCGTAGGCGAGCCAGCCCTTGACGGCGTTGTAGAGGACGGCGGCATGGTCGCCTTTGGCATGCTTGCCGACCTGGAAATATTGCGCGCCGAGCTTCCCCTCCCCGCCGAGGCCGGTGAAGACATCGCCGTCGAGCTTGATCCGGTCGCCCTTGGCGAAGTCGACGATCGTATCGGGCCTGTTGTCGCCCGAATGCCGGCCGGCAAAACCGTGGCTGGCGAGGTGGGCGAAAACGAAGGTGTCCTTGCCGTCCCCGCCGGTCAGGCGATTGGCGCCGGCGCCGCCGTTGAGCACGTCGTTCCCGTTTCCGCCGAGGAGACGGTCGTTGCCGCCGCCACCCTTGATCTTGTCGTCGCCGTCGCCGCCGAGGAGCAGGTCCTTGCTCTTGCCGCCGCGGAGGACGTCGCTGCCGCCGAGGCCGAAGATGCCGTCATGGCCGCTACCGCCGACCAGCTTGTCGGCCTGGACCTTGTGGCCGACGATCAGGTCGTCATGGCCCTTGCCGACGACCTTATCCTTGCCCTTGAGATTGGTGTAGGCCTTGTCGAAGCGGGTGACGTTGATGGTGTGGTCGTTGAACTGCCACTTCTCGATGTTCTTCAGCTTGGCGACCAGGTCGTCGGAAGTGATCCTGGACAGGTCGCGTGAGATGTGGATGTCGCCGATCGAGCCTTCGATGACATAGGTGTCCTTGCCCGCCCCACCGTTGAACTTGATCGTCGGCGGCTCTCCCCCGGCGACCTGCGATGCGGCAGGAGAAACTGCTGCCGTCGACGCCGCGCTGGTGAAGTGGCCGCCCGCGATGGTGTCGTCGAACGCTGACCCGATGAAATAGTCGATGTTCTGGAAGGTATCGACGCCATCGGGGGTGGGAGCGATCGGGGTCTGCGTCCCGTCGGCTGCCGTCTCGTACCCGTTGAAGATGGTCTTGACGGTAGTGCCGTTCTGGGTGCCTGGAGTCACGGTGATCGCGACCGGGCCGAGGGCGTCGGCGTAGCTCATCGTGTTCTTCTGGGCGCCGCCGTTGATCGTATCGTTGCCCGAGCTGAAGCCGAACCAGGTATTGACGGTGTTGGCGCCGATCAGGGTGTCGTCGTTGGGCGACCCGATAACTCCGGCGAAGCCGCCGGTGACCATGTCGTGATATTCGTTCCCTTTCACGTCGAACTTCTGGAAGATGCCTTCGTGGAAGTTGACGTAGACCCCTTGGGTCAGGTCGCCCTTGCTGGTATCCGCCCGCGGAAGGCTGGCGTAGGACAGGATGTCACCCCCGCCCTTGCTGTCGATTTTGTCGTTGCCGAGGCCGGGATCGATGATGTTCGCCCCGCTATTGCCGGTCAGTGTGTCGTCGAACTTCGAGCCGATGATGTCCTCGATGTTGGCGAGCAGGTCGAGCACGGCGAAGCCGGTGCCGTATCCGGTGAAGTGGGAGGCACCGCCGGGGAAATCGCTGTCCAGGCCGGAGAAGTTGGTCGACGGCACGAGCGGGTAGATCGACTCCGCTGCGACCGTCGGCGGGGTCGACAGGTCGACGGTGACGCCCTTGCCCGACAGCTGGTAGGAGACCGCGTCGTGATCGCCGTCGCCGCCGTCCATTGCCGAATCCCCGCTGCCGGCGACCAGGATATCGTCGCCACCATCGCCCCAAAGCCGGTTGTAGTAGTTGCCATTGCTGTTGTCGGCATCGGTGGCGAAGCCATAGATCCGGTCGTGACCGTCGCCGCCATAGAGACTGTCCTCTCCGTTGTTGCCATATATCTCGTCGTCGCCGGCGAACCCGTAAATAAAGGTATCGTTCTTGGTTACTCCTGCGTTGTTCAATACCTGTTCTGGAGCGATGATGTGCTCGTTGGCAGAGAGGATGTCGCCGAAAATCGTGCCGCTGATTTTCTGGCCGTCGGTGTTATCGCCGGTGACAACGATTCCGCCAATTGCGCCGAGAATCAATGTCTGAGAGCCGCTGGAGGGAGGCTTTCCATTCACCAGGACCGGATTCGGATCTGTGCTGGAAAATGCAAACGCCGCGCCCGGATTCTGCAAGCCGCTATTGGAGTCCCAGATCGTTCCGGTGGAGAGAATGTTCTGGTAAAGGGCCTCGACCACGGCCGAGTTTTTGACGTGCGGGTCGATCCCCATCGCCTGGATGTAGTCGTCCGAGAGAAAGGCCTCGGCGAATTCGTGGTTGCTGTCGCCGTTGGTCCACTGGAGGCCATAGGTGTTGAGGCGCGGCGCGAGGTGCAGATCCGGATAATTCGAGACGTTCTGTTCGCCCGCCGAGTTGGCGTAGTAATGTACATTGCCGCCGACGCTTTCGGCGGTCTTCGGCAACGGCAGCACCAGCACATCCTCGCGCGGATCGAAGTCGCGGATGACCAGGGTATCCTGCGGCTTGGGAGGCTTGGGCGTCGGACTTCTTCTCGAGCAGGGTTTCGACGAGGCTCTCTCCCAGCGCGAAACCCGCTGCTCCCACCGGCCCCAGCAACGTCGATCCGACAAGCGAGTCCGCCGCCTTGTCGAATTCGTTGGTCACAAATGTCGTGACAAACTTCTTCTGAAACTGCTCGACGAGATTCTCGGTGAAGGTTGCGCCGACATCGACTGCGGCTTCTCCGCTGAAGAGGTCCCAATACGATCCCGCGTCCGCCTCGGGAGATCCGGGGTCGTTGTAGCTGAGAAGGAATAGGTCGCGGCCCGGGCCGCCGGTCACATCGTCGAGATAGCCGTCACCGCGTGGGCCGGCATCGATCTGGTCGTTGCCGGGACCGGCGATGATGATGTCGCTGCCGTCGCCGCCGTAGAGCTTGTCGTTCCCCGTCAGACTTGGGTCTTCGTTCGGGAGATTCCAGACGTGGTAGGCAGGTATATCAGGATAGTCGGCCCAATCGCCTAGAATCGTATCAAAGTCGTTGGCTCCAGAGAGGAAGTCGTCGCCGCTTCCGCCAACGACAAGATCGTTGTGAGAATGAGCCTGCAGATAATCATTACCCAGTCCGCCGAAAACCTGGTCGCTGTGTTTGTTGGTTTCAATTATATCGTTCGACTTCAAATCCTGGGCGACAGCAACACTTACGACTGGTCCAGTGTTTACTTGATGCCAGCTGTAGGCGGTATAACCTTGATTGGAATGCCCATAAAAATTAGATGGCAGGACGTAGTAAATGTGCCCAGTGTAATCGTCATTGTTCCAGAAATAGTATTTTTCACTCATCGTTCGCTCCAACGAAATTTTACTTCCTCGCCGCGGAAATTCTGCTCAGGGATTGATGGCAAGCGCCGCGTTTGCTCAGTCTCGGCATTGGCGCTGGGACCGGTCCTCCACGAACGCGTTAGGACCGTCGTAAAGATCGGCGTGCGGAATCCCGCCACTGTCCCGGCGGCGTACCGCGCTTCCGTCTCTCGCCGGCGCTGCGTCATCTTGATGTCCTGCGAGGCCGCGTCACCCCAGGCGCCCGTGACGAAGCGCCCATCTCGGCTTCATACGAAATGAACCAAAGGTGGCAGAGTTGGTCAAGCGTCAATCGTGACAGTTTCGCCGGCAATCACAATCTTGGTAAAATATCTTTTGAGCGGCGATAGATTACGAAACAGTAATAAGCCCGCTTCCAAAGGGCTGAGATTGGCAGCCGCCGGTTGCGGCCGTTTTTCGGATAATCGGGTTATTCGTGGACGCTTTGCAAGCGCCTCGGCGGACTGATGTTATTGGCTTGCCCGCATCCCGTCGTCCTTCGCGAAATCGACGATCGTGTCCGGCTTGTTTCCGCCGGAATGGCGGCCGGCAAAACCGTGGCTGGCGAGGTGGCTGAAGGCACCGGTCATTTCGTCCTCGCCCACGATCGGCTAAGCAGGCTGAGATCAAAGGTCGAGGGAGGGCAAAATGACCGAGAAAATCGCACTGATCACCGGCGCTGGAACCGGTGTCGGGCGCGCCGCGACGCTCGGCCTTGCCGGCGCCGGCTATTCCGTTGTCCTCGCCGGGCGGCGTCGCGAGCCGCTCGAGGCGGTGGCAAAAGAGGCGGAGGCGCTGGGCGCGAAGGCGCTGGTCGCGCCCGCCGACCTCGGCAAGCCGGACGGCGCCGACGCCGTCTTCGCCGCGATCAGGTCGGCCTTCGGCCGGCTCGACCTCCTCTTCAACAATGCCGGCGCCGGCGCTCCGGGGATTCCGCTCGAGGACCTCACCTACGAGCAGTGGCAGGCGGTGGTCGACGTGAACCTGACCGCGAGCTTCCTCTGCACCCAGCGCGCCTTCCGCATGTTCAAGGCGCAGACCCCGCGCGGCGGCCGCATCATCAACAACGGCTCGATCTCGGCGACGACGCCGCGCCCGAACTCGGCTCCTTACACGGCGACCAAGCACGCCATCACCGGCCTGACCAAGGCGACCGCGCTCGACGGCCGCGCCTTCGATATCGCCTGCGGCCAGATCGACATCGGCAACGCCGCCACGCCGATGACCGCGCGCATGACCGAGGGGCGTGCCGCAGGCCGATGGCCGGATGGCCCCCGAGCCGCGCATGGACCCGGCCCATGTCGCCAGCGCCGTCGTCTACATGGCGAGCCTGCCGCTCGAGGCGAACGTCCTGTTCATGACGGTGATGGCGACCAAGATGCCGTTTGTCGGACGGGGGTGATTAGTTATTTAACCGACTTGTAAAATACGTCTCGGGAGGGCATCATCGGGTCGCTCAACAGGAGACCCCCGATGACCGATGCCCCGCTCCACCACGTCCGCTTCCCGAACGAGAGCGTTGAATACCGCGCGGCGCGGAACGCCCTGCTCGAGGCGGAGATCGCACTCCGCCGCGAGACCGAGCGGGTCGCGGCGCTGCGTCGCGAGCTTCCCGACGGCGGCGCCCGCCCGAAGACTATGTCTTCGACGAGGAAGCGGCCGGCGGATCGGTGCGGCAGGTGCGCCTGTCCGAGCTTTTCGGCGACAAGGATACTCTCTTCGCCTACAGCTTCATGTATGGGCCGGAGATGAAAGCGGCTTGCCCGAGTTGCACGTCGATCCTCGATTCGCTTGATGGAGAGGCGCCGCACATCACCCAGCGGATCGCGCTCGCGGTCATCGCCAAGTCGCCCATCGCCCGGATCATGGCGCATGCCCGCGACCGCGGCTGGCGCCGGCTCCGTCTCGTCTCATCCTCGGACAATACCTACAACCGCGACTATCGCGGCGAATCGCCCAGCGGCAACCAGACGCCCGCGCTCAACATCTTCACCCGCCGGAACGGCGAAGTCCGCCATTTCACCAATACCGAACTGATGTTCGCGCCGAGCGACCCGGGCGAGGAGCCGCGCCACGTCGACATGATCTGGCCGCTCTGGAACGCCTTCGACCAGACGCCGGAAGGCCGCGGCACCGACTGGAATCCGCAGCTCCGCTACGACTGAGCGGCGCGGCTCACCGTCACGGTTTCGCCGGCACGGACGACGGCGAGCGACCTCACGTCATCGCGCGTCCGCGCGAAGATGTTGACCGGGCTCGCCAGGCGGATCTCGCCGGGAGCGCTGATCGGCGTGCGCCCGAAGCCGATGGCGATGGCGTCGCCCCCGGTCCAGAAGGCGATCTCGCCGGCCGTCACGACGGCGCGGGCGTCGCGCTCGCGGCCGACCGCGACCGGCGTCTCGAAATAGACCTCATCGCCCCAGGTCAGGGTTTTGGCCGTGAACGGCAGCGCCCCCCAGACCGCGTCGGCGGTCGGCGTGTCGAGAAGATCGATCGTGATCGTCACCGTGTCGAAAGCGATCCTCGCCTGCCGCATCGCTCGGGGTCCCGATGGCCGGAGCGTCCAGCCACCACGCGCGGCGCCTCAAGTCAATGAAGACGGAGCTCGGCGGTGACGGCGCGCCACTCGCCCGTCCGGATCAGCCGCTTGTGGGCGACGGTGACCGAGTGGAGCGGGCCGTCGAGTTCGCGCCGCCAGAAATCGAGGAAGCGATGCAGTTCCGGAAATTGCGGCGCGAGATCGTAGGACTGCCAGACATAGCTCTGGAGCAGCTTGGGATGGTCCGGCATGCCGTAAAGGATGTGGGCCGTGGTCAGCCCATACTCAGCCCACTTGCGGTCCAGGTCGATTTCAGGCCGGTCCAACCCAGGTCCAGGCATGATCCATTCCCCTTTTTTCAGCCGCCCACGGCGCTTCTTGCAAACGGCAAGCCGCCTCCGAGGTTCCCCCGCCGCATTGCAAAAGGCAATCCGGTGGCCGGCAAAAATTCCATCATATCAATAGATTAGCAGCAAGGATCGGACACTGCTGACAGCGCCGCTTATCGCGGCAGCCTGCCGCCGATCGCGGCAAGATCCTCGGGCGTGTCGACATCGGCAACGACAACCGCGCCGCTCTCGACTTCGACGACCGCATCCGGATTGGCGCCGATCAGGTGACGCCCGCCGGTGTCGCCGGCGACCGCCATCAGCTCGGGGAAGAAGCGCCGCGACCAGAGCACCGGGTTGCCGCGTTTGCCGTTGAAGGTCGGAACCACGATCAGCCGGCCCGATGCGGGATCGAAGGCGTCGATCAGCCGGTCAAGCAGCGCCGCATCGACGCGCGGCATGTCGGCGAGGAGCACGATGGCGCCGTCGATGTCCGGCGGGAGGGCCGCCATCCCGCGCCGAAGCGACGTCGACAAGCCATCGGCATAGTCGGGATTGTGGACGCGCTCCACGTCGAGCCCGTGAAGCGCCTCGCCGACCGCCTCGGGCTGATGGCCGGTGACCACCACGACCGGCTTGGCCCGGCTCGCCAGCGCCGCCTCGGCGGCAATGCGGACCAAGGGGCGGCCACCGACAGATGCGGTGAGCTTGTTCGGCCCGCCCATCCGCCGCCCCTCGCCGGCGGCGAGCACGATCGCGGCGATCCGCGTCATCGCCTCCGCCTCCGGTTCGGCCTCGCCGCCCTCGCGCGGCTGCGGCCGCGAGACGATTTCCATGAGCAGGCCGCCGACCCCGAGCCCGGTCACGTCCTCCGGCCTCACCTCGAGACCCGCAAGGAGGCGCATGAGCACCCAATCGAATCCATTTTCCTTGGGGCTCCGCGCGCAGCCCGGCGCGCCGATCACCGGCGTGCCGCCGATCTCGCCGAGAACGAGCAGGTTGCCCGGGTCGACGGGCATGCCGAAATGCACGACGCGGCCGCCCGCTTCGACGATTCCGGCGGGGACGACGTCGTGTTCGTCGACGGTCGCCGAGGCACCGAAGACGACCAGGAGGTCGCGCCCGTCCGATTTCATCCGGGCCAGCACCGCTGCGATTTCCGAAGCGTCGTGCGCGACGCGAACTTCCTCGGCGACACGCGCGCCGGCTGGCGCGAGCCGCGCGTCGAGGAGCCGGCGCGTCTTGTCCAACACCGATGGCTTGAGCGACGGCAATGTCGTCGCCACCAATCCGATGGACATGGGCCGGAAGCGGGCGACGCTCACCGCAAGGCTCGCCGCGCGGGCGGCCTCTTCCACGCTCGCACCGCCGACCGCGAAGGGGATGATCTTGACGGTCGCGACCATGCGTCCGGGTTCGACGACGGCAAATTCGGGAAGGGTCGCGACGGTGATCGCAGGATCGACGCGGTTCATTCGGTCGACGCCGACCCGGTCGATGACCAGCAATCCCGCCGCCGCCGCGTGGAGGTTGGCGCGGCCGGTGAATGGGCGCTCGACGCGAACGGCCTCTCCGGCGAGGCCCCGCGCAAGTCGCTCCGCCGCCGCATCCTCATGGACATCGTCGGGATCGGGGCGGGCGACAACAACCTCGGAAATCCCCGCCTGCTTGAGCAGCGCGATGTCGCCGGCGCCAAGCACCGAGCCTTTCCTGAGGAGACCGCCGGGATGGCGTACCGAATGAGCGAGGATCGCACCCGCCGCTTCGCTGAGAGCGACCGGACCGAACTTCACGCCGCCGCCTGCTGTCCGGCGGCGCCGCGACTCCGCAGAGCCGCGATCACCTCGCCGAGGACGGCGACGGCGATCTCGGCCGGCGACTGCGCGCCGATCTTAAGGCCGATCGGCGCGTGGACCGAAGCAAGCCGGGCCTCGTCGATGCCGGCCGCGCGGAGCCGCTCGATGCGCTTGGCGTGCGTCTTCCGGCTGCCGAGCGCCCCGACATAGAATGCGCCGGCCGCGAGTGCGGCCGACAGCGCCCCGTCGTCGATCTTCGGGTCATGGGTCAGCGCCGCGAGCGCGGTGAAGGGGTCGAGCCCGATCCCCGGCAAGGCATCGGCCGGCCACTCTCCGAGGAGCGCCACATCCGGAAAGCGCTCCGGCGTGGCGAAGGCGGTACGGGGATCGATGATGGTGACGTCGAAGCCGGCAATCCGCGCCATCGGCGCGAGCGCCTGGCTGATGTGGACTGCGCCGATCAGAATGAGCCGCGGCGCCGGCAATTCGACGGTGAGGAAAATACCATGGCCCTCGGGGTCGATCACCATGCCCGAGATGCCGGAACGGAAGCGCGCCGCCAGTTCATCACGGAGCGGGTCGCCGTCATAACCCTCGGCCTCGACGACGAGACGCTCGGCGCCGCTTGCCGTATCGGTCACCAGGATCGCCGCCTGGCGGCGGGCCCGGGCGGCGTTGAGGCGTCGGAGGATGTCGAGCTTCATCGCGCGGCCTCGATCCGTTCAAATGTGGTTCCCAAAGGCTTCTCGTTGCAGGATCACGTTCATGCTATCGTGCACGGTCGAGGCGGCGACGCCGCCTAGCGGAGACGCCGGAATGCGGACCCTTGTCGTTGAAGCCGAATGGGATGCGGAGGCATCGGTCTGGGTCGCTACCAGCACAGACATTCCCGGTCTGGTGACTGAGGCCGCGACGCTGGATGAGCTTCGCGCCAAGCTGACCGACATCGTCCCCGAACTTCTAGCAGAGAACGAACCCTCCGCGCTGGGGCCGGATCCATTGCCGATCGAGATTGTGGCGCGGCAAACCCTGTCCATTGCAACGGCCTGATGGTCAGTGACTTCGGTGCTGACCTCAGGCGTCTGTTGTTGAGCGCCGGGTGCTTCTTCAAGCGTCAAGCGAAAGGAGATCACGAATTGTGGTACAGCCCGGTCAGCAAGAAATCGTTCGTTGTTGACCGCAAGATCAAGTCGCGTCATTCCGCCAACGGAGTGTTGAAGCAAGCCGGCCTCCCGAAGGCCTTCTAATCCAGCTTTTCGACATAGACCTTGATGCGGCCGCCGCAGGAGAGGCCGACCCGCCAGGCGGTTTCGTCGGCGACGCCGAACTCGAGCATCTTCGGCTTGCCGTCGCCGATCACGTCGGCGGCCTCGGCGATGACCGCTCCTTCGACGCAGCCACCCGACACGGAGCCCTCGAAATTCCCCTCGCCGTCGACGACAAGGTGGCTGCCGACCGGCCGCGGCGCCGAGCCCCAGGTTTCAACGACGGTCGCTATCGCCACGTCGCGCCCGGCCTTCTTCCAGGCTTCCGCGGTGGCGAGCACGTCGAGATTGGGTGCTGCGGACGCGTCCATGGCAAGCTCCCGCGGTCGAGCGATCTGTCCGAATGAATATAACGATACCCGACCGAAGGCCAAGCCCCGTCAGGCAACCTTGAGCCAGGCTTTCGGATCGAGGGCCGGCCGGGCGTCGCCGGAAAGCGCCCGGCAGAGATCGGCGACCGATTGCAACGAATGGATCGGGCGCACCTCGTCGACATGGGGGAGCATAGCGCGGATGCCTTGCGCCTTGGCCTCGAACTCGGGGTAGCCGAGGAGCGGGTTGAGCCAGATCAGGCGCCGGCAGGACCGGCTGAGGTGGTCGGTCTCGCGGGCGAGATCCTCGACCCCGTCCCGTTCCAGCCCGTCGGTGACGAGCAGCACGATCGCCCCCTGGCCGAGGACGCGCCGCGACCACAGCCGATTGAAGGCGTAAAGCGCTGCCGCGATGCGCGTTCCGCCGGACCAGTCGGCGACAGCCGCCGAGGTTGCCGCCAGCGCCTCGTCGACATCCCGCCGGCGGATCTCACGGGTGACGTTGGTGAGACGCGTGCCGAAGAGAAAGGCGCTGACCCGGCGCTCCCGGCCGAGCGCGTGGATGAAATGGAGAAGGACCCGCGTATAGGCGCTCATCGATCCGGAGATGTCGCAGAGCACGACAATCGGCGGATGGACGCGGCGCGGCTGGCGGTGCCGAAGCAGGATCAGATCGCCGCCGGTGCGGAGGCTGGCGCGAAGCGTCTGTCGCGCATCGATCCGGCCCGGCGGCAGCGACGGCCGCCGCCGCCGCGTCGCGATCCGGTCCCGGGGCAGAAAAAGCCGGTCGATCTCGCGCACGGCCTCCGCGATCTCAGCCGCGCTCATCTGGGCGAAATCGCGCCGGCGAAGCGCCTCGCTGGCCGAGACCGAGAGGCGGGCGTCGACCTCCAGCTCCTGCCTTCGCAGGCTGTCATCGGCGGCAAGCGATTCGAGTACCGCCTCGGCCGCTCGGCGGGCGGCCGGCGACTGGTAAGCCGGCGGCTCCTCATCCTCGCCATCACGTTCCGCTGAACCGCGTGCTCCCGCTACGGCGGGTGCGCGCCAGAACAGGCGGAAGACTTCGTCGAAGACGGCGTGCTGATCGCGGCGCGTAACCAGGATGGCGTGAAGCGCCCAATAGAAGTCGCTGCGCGAGGCGATCCCGGCGATCTCGGCGGCGCTGATTGCATCGACCACCGCCGCCGGGCCGACCGGGACGCCGGCGTGACGGAGGGCCCTGGCAAAGCGGATGATGCTATCGGCGAGACGACCGCCGCTCATGCCGCGGCGTCGGCCTGGGCCTCGTCGAGAAGCTCGGCCGCCTTGGCGCGATCGATGCGGGCGATGTCGTCCTGGTACTTGAGAAGGACGCCCATGGTGTCGACGATGATCCCGGCTTCGAGCGAAGCGCGGTCGAGAGCGGCAAGCGCCGCCGCCCAGTCGAGCGTCTCGGCGACCCCGGGGTTCTTGAACAGCTCCTCGCGACGGAGGCGCTGGACGAAGGCAACGACTTCCTTTGACAGGCGCTCGCTCGCGCCGGGTACACGGACGCGGACAATCTCCAATTCGCGCGCGAAATCGGGGTAGTCGATCCAGTGATAGAGGCAGCGGCGTTTCAGGGCGTCGTGAATTTCGCGGGTTCGGTTGGTGGTGACGATGACGATGGGTGGCGTCGCGGCGCGGATCGTGCCGAGCTCGGGGATGGTCACCTGGTTGTCGGCGAGGATTTCGAGAAGATACGCCTCGAAGGCCTCGTCGGCGCGGTCGAGCTCGTCGATGAGTAGCACCGGCGCACCGGCCGGATCGGGGTCGAGCGCCTGGAGGAGCGGCCTCCGGATCAGGAAGCGCTCGGCGAAGACATCCTCGACCAGGTGCTCGCGGTCGATGTCGCCGGTCGCCTCGGCGGCGCGGATCTCGATCATCTGCGCCGCGTAGTTCCACTCATAGACGGCGCTACCCGCGTCGAGGCCTTCATAGCACTGGAGGCGGATCAGCTTCCGGCCGAGCTCCTTCGCCAGCACCTTGGCGATCTCGGTCTTGCCGACGCCCGCCTCGCCCTCGAGGAAAAGCGGCCGGCCCATTTTGAGCGACAGAAACAGCACGGTCGCAAGCGCCCGGTCGGGGACGTAGCCGCCGGCGCGGAGCAGGTCGAGGGTGGCGTCAATCGAGGTGGGGAGTGAGGACATGACCGTTCGTCAACTAGCGCACTTCTACCAAGGTTTCACCAGCTTCGATCGCCGACACGATTTCTGACAGCACCGGGCCGAGGAATTCAATCAATGCACGATTACTTGTGTTGCCAAGTCTAATCCATACGACGGGGGGACCAGACAAAGCCAGGCGCCGCCGCATCGCGAAATCTGCGTCCTTGGTGACGATCGTCTGACCCATCCGACTGGCGAGTTCCCACAAGCTCGTGTCAGGCGCGTCTGTCAATCCGATTTCAGAGACGTGCTTCGCATTGTGACCCTGCTTCTCAAGGAACTGGGCAAGCTTCGGCGGCAATTGCGCGTCGACCAGAAAGGTAACCGTCATGCAGCACGGATGACGCGGTGATCGACCGAACGAGAGGCATATTCGAGCGCCGCAGAAATATCGTCGTCCTCAAGATAAGGGTAGTCAGCGAGAATCTCGTCGCGTGAAACTCCAGCGGCGAGGAGATCGAGTATGTCGCTGACACCGATACGCATACCGCGAATAATCGGGCGACCACCCAACACCTCGGGGTCGCTCGTCACACGTCCCAACAAGTCCTCGCCTCGCGCCGACGCCGAACCTCTTCTATCCCGCGCTGCTCCGGGGAGGTCGGATTTCAGAACATGGAGGTGAATTAGCTTGTTCGGCGCCTTTCCGGCCCGGGCAAACATGCCATTGAGCACTGCCACAAGCTCATCATGCAGCGCACCGCCGGGCGGCGCCTCGACAAACCATTGGGAGAGGACACGTTCCGTGAGGCGGCCATCACGCTCTTGATGGGCCTTCGCGTAGTCTTCAGCGCTATTGCCAGCGTAGCCGACAAACTTGCTGGGCGCGAGCACAAACTCGCCACGATCATCTCTGCACGCATACCATCCACGGGCGTAAGCCATAATTTCGCGCAGGGCGGCGCTTCGCTCGATTTCCCTCCGGTAGGCGACGATGTTCGACCGGGCTTCGTCGACCGCCGTCACAAGCGGACGCATTACATTCATTGTAGTCTCCATTAACTACATGATCTACAGGTATAAAATAATTTGAATGTGTCAAGTCTTCACATCCCGCGATAGTTCGGGCCGCCGCCGCCCTCCGGCGGCACCCAGTTGATGTTCTGGTTGGGGTCCTTGATGTCGCAGGTCTTGCAGTGGACGCAGTTGGTCGCGTTGATCTGATAGCGGAGCCCCTCCCCCTCCCCCACCCATTCATAGACCGCCGCCGGACAGTAGAAGGCGGACGGCCCGCCATACACGTCGTGCTCCGACGACTTCTGCAGCGCCGGATCGAGGACCTGCAAATGCGGCGGCTGGTCCTCGTCGTGGTTGGTATTGGCGACGAAAACCGATGAAAGCCGGTCGAAGGTGAGGTCGTCGGCCGCCTTCGGGTAGGCGATGGGCGCTGCGCGGGCAGCGGGCACCAGGGCGGCGTGGTCGGGCTTGCCGTGGCGCATCGTGCCGAACAGCGTCAGCCCCGCCGTGTTCAACCACATGTCGAGGCCGCCCAGGGCAACTCCGGCGACGGTCCCGAACCTCGACCAGAGCGGCTTGACGTTGCGGACCGGCCGGAGGTCGCGCCCGATCTCGGAGCCGCGCCAGGCGTCCTCGTAGCCGGCAAGTTCGTCATGGGCTCGGCCGGCGGCGAGTGCCGCCGCCGCGTGCTCGGCGGCGAGCATCCCCGACAGGATGGCGTTGTGGCTGCCCTTGATGCGCGGCACGTTGACGAAGCCGGCGGCGCAGCCGATGAGCGCCCCGCCGTGGAAGGTGAGCCTCGGCACCGACTGATAGCCGCCTTCGGTGATGGCGCGGGCGCCATAGGAGATGCGCCTGCCGCCGGCGAGGAGAGCGCCGACCAGCGGGTGCGTCTTGAATTTCTGCAGCGTACCAAAGGGCGAGGTGAACGGGTTGGCGTAGTTGAGGTGGACGACGAAGCCGAGCGCCACGAGGTTCTCGCCGTAGTGATAGACGAACGAGCCGCCGCCGGTGCGGTTGTCGAGCGGCCAGCCGAATGTGTGCTGGACCAGCCCGGGCCGGTGGTTCGCCGGAGCGACCTCCCACAGCTCCTTGACGCCGAGCCCGTATTTTTGGGGCTCGCGGCCGCGGTCTAGCCCGAAGTCGGCGGTGAGTTGCTTGGCGAGCGACCCGCGGGCGCCCTCGGCGACCAGCGTGTATTTGGCGCGGAGTTCCATGCCGCGCTGGAACGACGGCTTCGGCTTGCCGTCCCTGGCGATCCCCATGTCGCCGGTGGCGACGCCGGCGACCGCGCCGTTCGCGTCGCGAAGCGCCTCGGTCGCGGCGAAACCGGGGAAGACCTCGACGCCGAGCGCCTCGGCCTGCTGCCCGAGCCAACGGCACAGATCGCCGAGCGACAGGATGAACTTGCCGTGGTTGCGCATCAGCGGCGGCATGATGAAGTTGGGGAGCCGGATCGACCCTGCCGGCCCGAGCCAGAGGAAGGGGTCGGACGTCACCGCCTGGCGTACGAACGATCCCTCCTCCCGCCATTCCGGCAGGAGGCGGTCCATCCCCACCGGGTCGATCACCGCGCCGGAGATGATGTGGGCACCAACCTCGGAGCCCTTCTCGAGCACGACGACCGAGATGTCCGGCGAAATCTGCTTGAGCCGGATCGCCGCGGCGAGCCCGGCCGGCCCGGCGCCGACGATGACGACGTCGAAGTCCATGGACTCGCGGGGAGGAAGGTCGGAAGCGGCGGTCACGGCGGATCACACGCACGCCAATACGATTGCCTCGACCACCGGCAAATGACCCGGCCAATCACCAATTGAGGCGATGGCGCGGACTATTCGTTTGGCAAACGTTTCCCTTGGCCGAGCCGAGAGCCGGGTGCGGCGGACCCCCGGCTTCCCCGCCAGAACAGCCGCGTCGAGCACAATTCTCGATTTCAGCCTCGGTCATGACCAGTGAGTCCTTTTCATCCCGTTGACCCATAGCAGGGTCGATTTGCGCGTCAAAACCGGCTGGCTCGTTCAACTGATCGGAAATGCTCAGCTATTGTTCGGGCCTTCGATCAATATCTCAGGCAAGTGGTCATCCCGCGCCGGCGTCTTTTCCACAACGTGATGCACATCATAGCCTTGCAGCCGCCTGCAGCTCCCCCAGAGTCTTCGGCGGATCGAGGTAAGCGACGATGTAGGGCGTGAAGCCGTAGACCACGCCACCGAGACCGGAGCTGTGCGAGCTGTATCCCGAGATTTTCGTCGTCATCGGCCGTGACGTCGGACGTCACGCCGACACTGCCCTCGCCCGCTCCAAGACCGGGTACCCGCGTCCGCTGCCCACGGTCGGAATGACCGCGCGGGACGCGTGGCTGGTTGGGATCGAAATTGGCCTTGGCGACAAGCGCCTCCAGCCGTGCGAGGCTGGTCAGCACAGCCTTGGCTCGCAGCCGCCAAATCAGCGTGTCGAGCGCCGTCACCGGGTCCGCATATCGCGAATCCGCCATCACAGTTCTCCGGTAGTTGCCGATTGGCCGATGGTCCCGCGAGACGGGCGGCCGCCGTCACACCCCGCGCACCCGCGGCTCGCCCTCGTGCCCGAGCATCAGCGCGGTGAGCGCCCAGACCAGCGCGTCGAGCCGGTCCGGCGAGCGGCCGGAACTGAGGCCGTCCGGCCCGAAGTCGCACATCTCGTCCTCGAGTTGGGGCAGCGCCCCGACGTGATGCACCCGCCCCTGCGCATAGAGGGCGGCGACCGGCTCGGCGCGGAGCCACTTGCCCCGCGTCGCGCGGACCTTGGTCACCGGCACGCCGGCATCGACCTCGCGCAGGATCGCCTCGACCATGTCGCCGCCCTGGTTGACCTCGGCGACCAGCGCGTCGGCGGCGAGCACGCGATAGAGGGCGAGCGCGCGCGCCGCCCACACTGTCGGCCGCACCTCGGCGACCGTCCGGTCGGCGACGACATAGCCGGTGCCGTCGCCGCCGAGCCCGGCGGCAACGATGCCGCAGACCCCGCTCCGCTGCGAGGCCGGCGGGTCGACCGCCACGACGATCCGGCGAAGCGGCGGCGCCTTGTCGACGCGGCCCGCCTCGATCTCGCTCCGCTGCCAGAGCGAATCGGCGCGGTCCTCGATCAGTTCGCCGAGCAATTCCTGCCGGCCGAGCCGCGTCCCCTCGTAACGGGCGACGACGCGGGCAAGGAATCCCGGCGCGAGGTTGCCGGCGTTCATCGCGGTCGTGGCGTGTGTGACCACGGTTGAGTTCGCATTGATGAGCCGTCTTAATAACGGCATCGGCCTCGGCGTCGTCGTCACCATCTGGCGCGGGCGGGTGCCGAGCCGGAGGCCGAACTGGAGCATGTCCCAGGTCGCCTCGGCATGGCGCCACTTGGCGAGCTCGTCCGCCCAGGCGGCGGCGAATTGCGGCCCGCGCAGCGCCTCCGGATCCTCCGAGGAGAAGGCCTGGGCGACGACCCCGCTTTCCCAGACCAGCCGCCGCCGCGAGGGCTGCCACACCGGCCGCTCGATCCGCGCATGTCGCGCGAGAATGCCCGAGATGCCCTCGACCATCACCTCGCGGACGTCGGCATAGGTCTCGCCGACGAGCGCGATCGGCCCGGTCTTGCGCTCGGCGAAGTCAGGCAGTCCGAGGGCGACGCCGCGCACCCATTGCGCGCCGGCCCGGGTCTTGCCGGCGCCGCGCCCGCCGACCAGCAGCCAGGTCAGCCAGTCGCCGTCAGGCGGGCTCTGGTCGCCGCGGGCGTCGAAGGCCCAGGTCTTGTCGAGAAAGTCTTCGTGGCGCAGCGTCAGGTCCGGAAAGAGGTCACTGAGCCTCCTCCCCGCCGCGAGCCCATTTCTCAATTCGTCGGGCCAGGTCGGCTTCGAGTTCGTCACGATTCTGCGGCTCCGCATCCTTCGAGGTCGCGCCGCCCTCCCCGATTTCCATGAGCGTCGACAGCGTCTTGGCAAGGTTGCCGAGCATGCGTGCGTCGCGCTCCTCGATGCTCGCGCCGCGCTTCCGCGCCCGCGATTCGATCTGCGCGACCTGCCGGTCGACCGCGCGCAAGAGCCGAAACCTGACCGCGCCGGCATCGGCGAGGCTCGCCGCAAGCGGCGGCCGCGAGACCGTCGTGCCGTCCTCGCGGAGCGTCGTGACCGGCGCGCCTTCAGGCCGCAACCAGCCTTCCGCGGTTACCCGGCGCGTCAGCGTGGTCAGCTTGGCGCCGAAGTCGCGTGCGATCTGGTGGTAGGAATTGGTGGTTTCGCACACCCGGCGGCGAAGCTCGGCCCGCTCCGTCGGGTCGGCCATGATCGCCGCGACCCGCGAGGTGAAGCGGCGCGGCGCCGGCGGCGGCCCGCCGCTTTGCGGCGCGACCGCACACGGATCGCTTCCCTCGCGATCGGCTTCGCCCTCCGGCGTCGGCCCCGGCGGCGGCGCAAGCCCGCCGCCGCTGCCGTTCAGCCCGGACGATTTATGTACTGTGTTTTCCATGCGTGTCTCCCGTGATCGGCAAGTTCGCCCCGGCGCCGTCTGGTTCGGCGGGTCAGAGTAAGGCTTCCCCTCGCCCCTTGTGGGAGAGGGCGGATTTCCCCGATTTGCCGTTGGCGAATTGGACTTGGAAATCCGGGTGAGGGGTATCCCGCCGGGCGTTTGCCGCTCACGGCGATGAAGCCGGCGGCGCCGGCGAGCCCACGGCTTTGTGCCCTCGCCGGCGCGAGCCCGCCTCGAGGGTGGCGACCGCCGAGGCGAAAGGCGAGCCACGGCGGGCGCACCGCGCCAAAAGAGAAAGCCCCCGCCTTGCGGCGAGGGCTTTCGAGTGAGCACGGCGCGGCCGCTCCGGGGAGGAGGACGGAGGGACCAATATCCGCGCTGGTCGCCTTTAAAACCGGACGCCGCGTGTCTTGGCAACGACCGCAACTGTCCGACGTTGACCCCTATATAGGCATTCGGCGTCACGCCGTCAAGGTTTTTATTCCTAACACCGCCGGTATGCTTAAGAAGGCCTCCGCCCGTGGCTATCACCGGCCCGCGGGGTCGGCCTTTGCGGCGGTCGCGGGGGGTCTATGCAACCGCCTTGGCGACGCGGCGCCGGCGCGGCTTCCGCGGCACCGCCGTCCGTGCTTCCGCCTGCGGCGGAGCTTGCCGCGGAGCGTCCTCCGGCGGCCTCGCCCGACCCGGCCCGCGCATCGTCACCCCGGGATGGACGATCCGCAGCAGCTTTTCGGTGAGCGCGGTGACCGCCGCGAGGTCCGCCTGCAGCTCCTCCGTCTTCACCTCGCGCGCGACGACGAAGCTGTAGGCGTGGTCCGTCGTCGGCTCGGCAAGGAAGGTCCGCCCGTTCCGGTGGGTATACCAGAGGCCCATCACATAGGCGTTCCGCCGCTTCCGCGCCGCCGCATAGGCGTCGATCACCTCGTCGAATTCCGGACCCTTGCCGGCATTGACCGAGGCCCGCTCGAGGAGCGCCTTGAGCGCCCGCACCCGCCCCTCGTCGGTGGCCAACCCACGAAAGATCTGGCGGCCGGGCATCGCCGGGTCGCCGAGGAGGAGCGCGGTCAGGTCGACCATCAGCTCCTCGATCTCGGGAAGGGCCGCGGCGATTTTGCCGACCAGCGCGGCATGGGCGTCGTTCCACAGGCCGGCGGCATAAGAGCCGCTGAGGTTCCGCTTGGCAGGCTCCGGCTCCGGCTTCGCCACGGCGGCCGGCGGCCGGGCGGCGCGCTTGCGTTTCATCTTCATGCCTCGTCGACTCCCGAAAAGCCGACCCCGCCCGAATCATCGCACCCCGAACCTTACCGGACGGCAAACGCGCGCCGCCGGCCGCCGCGGGGCGAGACCGACGCGTTCGCATGGAACTGTCCGGCGTCCCCCTGACTTAAGTCACTGAACCGGCGCGAAGGCGAAAATGCGCGCCGCACCCGACGGCATCCCCCGCTATCCAGATGG
Organism: uncultured Alphaproteobacteria bacterium; assembly: GCA_963792845.1. Classification (GTDB taxonomy): domain Bacteria; phylum Pseudomonadota; class Alphaproteobacteria; order Rhizobiales; family Kaistiaceae; genus Bauldia. Next base: position 405,462 of record CAWBXW010000012.1, on the reverse strand, counting down.
CAGGGTAACTTGAAAAACCCGAGAATTCTCATTTCCGGCGCAGGGATCGCCGGGCCGTGCCTGGCTTGGTGGCTTCTCCGCCACGGCTTTGCGCCGACGCTGGTCGAGCGCGCCCCCGAACTTCGCACCGGCGGCTACATCCTCGACTTCTGGGGCCTCGGATTCGATGTCGCGGAGAAGATGGGCCTGATCCCCGCGCTCGCCGACGAGAGCTACGAGATCGACGCCGTCCGCATCGTCGGCGAGCACGGCGAGAAGACCGGCGGCTTCAGCACGTGCGGCGTCCACGCCGCGGTCGGCGACCGCTGGCTCAACATCCTGCGGAGCGACCTCGCGCGACGGATCTACCAGGCGCTCGACGGAAGGGTCGAGACCATCTTCGGCGATTCCGTCGCGGCGATCGCGGAAGACGACGGCGGCGTCCAGGTATCGTTCCGGCACGCCGCGCCGGCGCATTTCGATCTGGTGATCGGCGCCGGCGGGCTGCACTCGCCGGTCCGCGCGCTCGTGTTCGGTCCGGAAGACCGCTACGAGGATTTCCTCGGCTATTACGTCGCATCGTTCGGCGTCGACGATTACCCGCGTCGCGACCCGCATACCTTCGTCACCTACGCCGCGCCGGGGCGGCAGCTGTCGCGCTATTCGCTCCGCGGCGACCGGACCGTGTTCCTCTTCGTCTTCGCCAACGACAAGCGGCTGCCCTTCGGTCCGCACAATCTGGACGCCCAGAAGGACACGCTCAAGGCGGCGTTCGGACGGGACGGCTGGGAGTGTCGCGACATCCTTGCCGCGATGGATCGCTCCGGCGAGGTCTTTTTCGATCCGGTGAGCCAGATCCACATGCCGTCGTGGACCAAGGGCCGCGTCGCGCTCATCGGCGACGCCTGCTCCTGCCCGTCGCTGCTTGCCGGCCAGGGCTCGGCGCTGGCGATGGTCGCCGCCTATATTCTCGCCGGCGAGCTCGCCAAGGCGGACGGCGACCATCGCGCCGCCTTTCGCGCCTATGAAGCAATGCTTCAACCGGTCTTGGCGAAGAAGCAGAAGGCGGCGCGACGCTTCGCGACCTCCTTCGCGCCCAAGACCAAGCTCGGCATCTATCTCCGCAACGAGCTGACGCGGCTGATGACCCAGCCGTTCATGGCCAGGCTCTTCATGGGCCGCCTCCTCGCCGACAGCTTTCCCCTGCCGGCCTATCCCTCGCCGTGACGGGTCGCCGCGAACGGAACCGGCATTCCGCGCCGACTGACCAGGGCCGCCTCCAGGCCGCTCCGAGGAAGCCGGTCACCGGCCACCGGGCTATTCGGCCAATGTTCTGTGCAAAACGCGGCCAGACACGATCCGAGCGGTTGCCGTGTTCATTTGAGCGGACCTGAGGGCCGTGCACGACGGGCACGCGGCCGCGGGCGCCTCAGCTGTCCGGCGGGCCGGTATAGGGGTGTTCCTCGGGCGTGCCGTTGATCCTGAGGGTGCGCAGGTCCCCCGCCACGATCTCCTCGATCCTGGCGTCGGTGAGGTCGAGATCGCCGCGCGCGGCAAACACCATCCGGCCTGCCAGCCGGTCCAGGCGCCCCGACCCGATCGCGACGCTGAGCCGCCCCGCGAGGCTCGGCGGCACATCGATGCCGCGCTCGAACAGGCCGGGAACGCCGCTGAGATACTTGCGGCCGGCCGGGTCCGTCAGCTGGAATTCGGTCATTGCGGTACGGACGAGTCCGGGGTCCATCGCGAACATCAGAACGCCGGTGCCCTCGAGCGTGCCCGATACGCTCTCGGTGAAGCGCAGGACGCCGGCCTTGCTCGTGCCGTAGCCGGAGCCGTGCGGGAACGGAGTCCCGGTGCCGCCCCCCGTCAAGTTGATGATGCGTCCGCGCCCCCTTGCCAGCATATCCGGCAGCACCGCGCGGCAGCAGTTGAAGGTGCCGCGGATATTGATCTCGATGTCGCGCCACCAGGCATCGGGGTCGACTTCCCAGATCGGGCCGATGGCGGAAAACGAGGCGGCATTGTTGGTGAGGAGGTCGATCGGCCCGAGCTCGTGCGCGACGGCGGCGAGGGCTTCGGCGAGCCCGCCGGTCTCGAGCACGTCGGCCCGGTAGGCGCGCGCCTCCGCCCCCGCAGCGCTGATCTCGGCCGCCGCGTCCTCGACCTCGGCGCTCCGCGCGAGCAGCGCCACCTTGGCGCCCGCGCGCGCCTGTTCGATGGCGATCCCGCGTCCAATGCCACTGCTGGCGCCGGTGACGACGCAAACCTGTCCCGCGAGCTTCATGGGCATCTCCTCGGAGGTCTGGATGGGTGCGGCAGCCGGGCGAAGTGAAGCCGTGCCGCAGCAATTGTTAGCAGGGCCGCCCGCCACCGGCAAACCAGTTCCACCCGCCCGGTAGGCGCATCGGAAAGGCGTAAAACGGGCGGAGGGAGAGGAACTCAGATTTAATATTCTCTTGCAGGATCTCGCGTCACTTCGCGTCACTTCGCGTCACGTCGCTTCGCTTCGCTGATCTCCGGCGACCTTCAGCAAGTCTGGGAGCGCTCCGAGACGTTCGAAGCTCGCACGGGCCCTCTCGATTGCCATGCGCGCCGCCGCCAAATCGTCGCAGCGACGGATTGCGCTTCGCTGATCCGCCCGACGTGCTGTTCTTCACAAGGGTGTCGGCCGTCATGTTTCGCCAAGAGCGGACCCCGGAATGGCCGGTCAGTCGATCTCGATCAGCGCTTTGACAAGTCCTGACTTCTCGACGGCCCAGACCGGAATATTCGCGACCGCATCTCCCAGGCTCACACGGTGGGTGATCAGACGCTCGACGTCCACCCGGCCGCCGCGAATGGCCGCCATAACCCGCGCGAAGTCTTCGGAAGTCGCGTTGCGACTGCCGAACAGAGTCATTTCCTTGCGATGGAAATCCGGGTCACGGAAGGAAATCGAGTCCTTGATCACGCTGACAAGGACATAACGGCCCCCATGAGCCACGAGGTCGAAGCCGCTTACCATCGCTTGTTGATTGCCGGTGGCGTCGAACACCACGTCGAACAGATCGACACCGGATGGTTGCGTGGCGGTGTGCGCCGGCGACACCGGGTTTGCCCCGGTGATCGATGCCGCTGCCGCGGCTCGCTCGGCATCGGTGTCGAATACGGCCACGTCACCTCCGGCAACGCGTGCGAACAATGCGACGCCCAAGCCGATCGGGCCGGCGCCGACGACCAGCACCCGGTCGCCATTCGTCACCGAAGCCCGTCTCACGGCGTGCGCGCCGATCGCGAGGAACTCGACGGCGGCGCATTCGTCCACGGTCAACCCCTCCGCGGGAATCAGGTTCTCCGCCGGCACCGACAGGACTCCCCCCATGCCGCCATCCTGGTGGACGCCCAGGACCGAGATATTGACGCAGCAGTTGGGCTTCCCCGCCATGCAGGCGACGCAGTGCCCGCACGAGAAGTAAGGATTGACCACGCATATCTCGCCCGGCGCGAGGCCCGAACCCTCGGGAGCCTCGATGACCTCCACGGCGAGCTCGTGGCCCATCACGCGGGGGTACTGAAGGTAGGGATGCTTGCCTTCGAAGATGTGATAGTCGGTCCCGCAGATGCCGACCCGCCGCGGCCGAACCAGCGCGTGCCCCGATTCCGGCCGCGGAATCGGCCGCTGCACGATCTCGAGCCTGCCCGGCTCCGAGCAGATCAGAGCATCCACCAGCTGCACGCTCATGCTTGTTTTCCTGAAGACCGCGACACCTCGCCGGGAATGACCGGGGGCCGGCTATGGCCGGCCCCCGGATTGCCTCACTTGAACTGATCCATGTTGTCGGGCGTGACGAGAGCCGCGCCGGAGTCGATCAGCGATTCCACCTTCTGTCCCTGGATGGTCTTCACCAGGGCATCGACGCCGAGCTCCGCCATCTTGGCGGGGAACTGCGCGACCGAGGCGTCCTCAATTCCGGCGGCCATGGCCTCTGCCTCGCCGCAACAGAAGTCGAAGCCGACCAGAATGACGTGGCGGTCGAGATTGGCGTTCTTGATCGCCTGCGCAGCCCCGGCGGCGGGCGGACCGCACGCCGAATAGATCGCCTTGACGTCCGGATTCGCCGTCAGGATGTCCTGCGCGACGTTGATGCCGAGTTCCTCGGTGCAGTTGGTCGCGCCTTTGCCGACGATGTCGACATTCACCCCCTTCAGCCCGTCGAGCATGCCGGTGACGCGTTCGTCCAGGGCGGGCACCCCGGGGACCCCCTCGAGGATGCCGATCTTGTCGCCATCCTTGAGCACCGACTTCAGGTACTGGCCGGCGATCGTGCCGGCATTGTAGTTGTTGGTGGTCGCCAGCGACGTCTGCCCCTTCCAGTCCGGAATGCTGTTGTCCATGAGGACGACGGGGATGCCGGCGGCAACCGCTTTGTCGAGCGCCGGCGCCACGGTCGGATCCACCGGCGTGATGGCGATGCCCTGGACGCCCTTCGTCACCATCGACTCGATCAGGGCGATCTGGCCTTCGATATCGGTCGCCGAGGTTCCCTGGCCGAAGGTGATCTCCAGTCCCGGATGAGCTGCAGCATAGGCTTTGGCGGCGTCCTCCATTGTCGTGTAGAACGGCACCGGGAACTTCGTGATGAAGCCGATCTGCATGCTATCGGCTGCCAGCGCTGGTCCGGCGATCACGGCAGCGAACGCCATTCCCCCCAGCATGAGTCGCAGTTTCATTGTCACCTCCCTTGTTCGGATCGGCTCAATCCGAGCCGACTCATTTCGCCACCCGGCGGGTGGCGAATCCCGTCAGACCTCCGCCCCAACGATCATGGAGACCAGCTCCTGCTGGTTCGCCCGGCCGGGCTTCAGCTCGCCGACCTTGCGGCCCTGCCGCAGCACGACCGCGCGGTCGGCCAGCTCGACCACATGCTCCATGTTGTGCGTAATCAGGATCACCGTGTTGCCCTCGGCGCGCAGCTGCGCGATGAGGTCGAGCACCTTCCGCGACTCCCGCAGGCCAAGTGCCGCCGTCGGCTCGTCGAGCATCACCACCTTGCGCGCGAAGACCGTTGCCCGGGCAACGGCGATCGCCTGGCGCTGGCCGCCCGACATCAGCGCGACCGGCGCGTCGAACTTCGGCAGCTTCACCTTGAGACGGTCGAGCACCGCCGCCGCCTCGCGATCCATGGCGCGGCGGTTTAGAAGGCAGAGTCCCCTCGGCAGCCAGGCGGGGAAGGCGATCTCGCGGCCGCAGTAGAAGTTCTGGGCCGGGGTCAGATTGTCGAAGAGAGCGAGGTCCTGATAGACCGTCTCGATCCCGGCGCGGCGCGCCGCGGCGGGCGAGTGAGAGCGACCCTCTCCCCGTCGAGAAGGATGTCTCCTTCGTCCAGCGTGTGGACGCCGGCAATGCATTTGACCAGCGTCGATTTGCCGGCGCCATTGTCGCCGAGCAGCGCCAGGACCTCGCCGCGATAGGCTTCCAGACTGACGTCCTTCAGCGCGTGGACGGCGCCGAAGCGCTTCTGGGCGTGACGGACGGCGAGAACCGGAACCGCGGCCGACGGGCTCATTGGGTCCTCGCCGCCTGAATGGTTCGGGCCCGCGCCTCCAGCCGATTGCGAAACACGTCGGCCTCGACCGCCACCACGATGATCAGGCCGATGGCGATCATCTGGAAGAAGACGTTGACGCCGAGGAGGTTGAGGGCGTTGCGGATCACGCCGATCATCACTGCGCCGACCAGGGCGTGGCCGAGATGTCCGCGCCCGCCGAGGAAGCTCGCGCCGCCGATGATCACGGCGGCGATCGTGTCGAGTTCCAGGAGATTGCCGTAAAGCGGAGAACTGGCCGCCGTGCGGCCCGCCAGCACCACCGCGCCGATGCCGGCGCAGAGCCCCGAGATGATGTAGGTGGAGACGAGAACCGCCCGCACCGGAATTCCCATCTCGCGCGCCGCCTCGGGCTGGCCGCCGACCGCGTAAAGCCAGCGACCCCAGACCATCGCCTTGGTCAACAGCAGGAGCACACCGGCAACGGCAAGAACGACGAAGAAGGAGTTGGGGACGCCAAAGGTCGAATCGCCGCCGATGAACGTGATGACGTCGGGCATTCCCCGCATTGTCGTGTGCCCGATCGCGAGTTCGAGGGCGAGGCCGCGGCAGATGCTCAGCGTGGCAAGGGTTATGATGAAGGGGTGCGGCAGCAGTCCAAAAACGTAGACGCAGCCGTTGACCGCGCCCACCGCGGCGCCGCTCAGAAGCATCACCCCGATCACGGCCGCCGCGGAGTTGACCTGCCGGAAGACAAGGCCGCCGATAACCGTGGCGAGCGCGAGATTGGCCCCGACCGAGAGATCGATGCCGCGGGTGAGAATCACCAGCTGCTGGCCCATGGCGACGATGGCGATGACCGCGGTCTGCGCCAGAATGTTGCCGAGATTGCCCGGCTTGAGGAAATTGGAGGTGAGCAGGCCGATCGCGGCAACCAGCAGGATAAGGATCAGCAAGGGGCCGACGCCAAGGAGCCGCAAGCCCAGCGATACGGCGGAAATACCGCCGGCCCCGCGGTCGCCGTGCGCGACGACTTCAGGTGCCTCCCTCATTGCCTCCGTCACGATCCAAACCTTGAAAGGATGGTTTGTGTTCCTTATAGAAAAAAACCAACCTCAAGTGCCTCGTCAAATTGTTTTTTATAGATTAAGAGACAGAACGGGGTGACCCGGTGAAGACCGACACCGTTTTCAAGCGAGCCTTCAACGACACCCTCGACCTCGTCTCCGGGCTCGGGGAAGGAAAGCATCTTCCCCCTGAGAACGCCTTGAGCGCCCGGCTCGGCGTCAGCCGCACGACGGTTCGAAAAGTCCTGTCGACGCTCACTGAACGCGGCGTGCTCGCGGGTGTCGGACCGCAACGCATCGTCCGGTCGCTTCCCGAGGCGGTGCAGCGGTTTCCCGACTCTGAAACTGTTCCCATGGCGGCTCAGGTCGAGCAGCATTTCATGCAATGGATGCTGCGGGACAACGCCAGCCCCGGCACCACCATCAATGAGCTGGAACTGGCCCGGCAATTCGGTGTGGCGACGACGGGTATTCGCGAGTTCCTCAATCGGTTCCAGCGTTTCGGCCTCACCGGAAAGCGCCCGAACGCCGGATGGGTGTTCAAGGGCTTTACCGCGGGCTTCGCGCTCGAACTCTTCGAAATTCGGGAAATGTTCGAATTACGATCGGCGAAGGCGTTCGCCATCCTGCCGGAGACTTCGCCGCTCTGGCAGCAAATCGCAGCGCTCCGGGCTGAACATCAGTTCCTGCTCAGCGAAGTCGACGACCGCTACCACGATTTTTCAGACCTCGACAGCCGTTTTCATCGCCTGATCAATTCAGCCGCGCCCAATCGATTTATCGATGACTTCTATGATGTCATCACCATGATCTTCCATTACCATTATCAATGGAACAAGCGCGACGAACGCCAGCGCAACGAAGTCGCGATACGCGAACACCTGACCTATATCGAAGCGCTATTCAGCCACAATGTCTCCATGGTCGAACTGGCCTGTCGCGCGCATTTGGCCTCGGCGAAGGAGACCCTGTTGCGCTCCACGGCGGGGCAACACCCGGCGGACACCAAGGCAAGTCGGAGGCGCAGCGCGACGGAGCCGGCCTGAACGCTGCGCTAAAGTCCGGCTTGGGTCAGAAGCGGCGGCTCCCGGCTGCCCACCAAAATCGGAACGCATGGTGCACCGGCAGGGCTGCCCTTTGGAGGCTGTGGCCTGATGACTTCACGCCTGCTCACGCCAGGCGCGCATTTCGTAGCGGCCTGTTTCGACCCGACGAGAACTGAGGTTCGGCGCCTCCCGACAGATGCCGAGGGTGCGCGCGGCGTCGTTCCCAGTGGGTCGGGCCCTGCCCGGTGTTTCCCTGGGTCCCGCGTGAAGTGGCGGGTGCCCACCTCCGACGTCATCCTCCGGCTTGACCGGAGGATCGATCGAAGTCGCTGATGATCAAGCGAAACCGCTCCACCAAACCGATCCTCCGGTCAAGCCGGAGGATGACGGCGAGGAGGTGGCAACGATGTGGGTCATGCCGTCGTAGCGCGCATGGGATTCCTTCACAGGCGCGGACGCGCGGCTCCAGCGCGTAGGGCGGGATTAGCCGAAGGCGTAACCCGCCGTCTCGGGACATCGCGTCGGCGGACTGCGTTTCGCTGATCCGCCGTACCCGCCCAGAACCCCACCTTCATCAAGGACCAGCGAGGCGGGGCTGCGAGAGACGGTTCGAATCCATCTTCTCCGGCCATCCCGGCGAAAGAGCCTGTGAAGAACTTGCGACCGGCAACGGCGAAGCACGGCGCCCCGGGAAGCACTCAACACCGTGATCCTCCGGCTTGACCGGAGGATCAATAGAAGTCGCTGAAATCATCAAACGAAATCGCCCCATCCAAACCGATCCTCCGGTCAAGCCGGAGGATGACGGCGAGGGGGTGGCAACTGATGTGGGTGATGCCGTCGTGCCGCGCATGGGATTCCTTCACAGGCGCGGACGCGCCGGCTCCGGCACGTAGGGCGGGGTTAGCCGAAGGCGTAACCCGCCGTCTCGGGACATCGCGTCGGCGGACTGCGTTTCGCTGATCCGCCATACCCGCCCAGAACCCCCCCTTCATCAAGGACCCGCGGGGCGGGGCTGCGAGAGACGGTTCGAATCCATCTTCTCCGGCCGTCATTCCGGCGAAAGCCGGAATCCATCACCGCCGGCGCAATCTGCTCGAATTGCCGGGCTTATCGCGCGCTGTCTTGGCTGGGGCCCCGACCCCGATCGGGTTAGAGGCAGGCCGGGCGACGCGAGGAAATGAGCCGGCCGGCGAGGCCCAGCCTCGGCATGTCACCATGCCTTCCCGCCCCGAACCGCGTCGACCGGGACGGGCGCGCCGTCTCCGGCCCGCAGGGCGGGGTCTGCCGAAGGCGTAACCCGCCGTCTCGGGACATCGCGTCGGCGGACTCCGCTTCGCTGATCCGCCCGACGTGCTGTTGTTCAAAGGGGGCCGGCGTCCGCTCTCCGCAATAAGCGGACATCCGGTCAGTAGTCCGGACCAGCAACTCGCACGGACACCGAAGCCTCACCGTCATGGACTTCCGAACGTGGCCCGCTGCTTCTTGTCCCGTGTCTTGTTGGGATCTCCGATCGCCTCCACGGGTTGGATGTATTCAGCAATATACTCCGGCGGCAGGTTGTGTTCCTTGGCACCTGCCAGGACACAATCTTTGTACCAACCGTAGGGTTTGAGGCTGTCATCGATGTAGTCGGAGGTGGCGAGATAGGTAAGGACCTTTCGCCTGCGACCTTTCTCGTTGACGACTGTGACGATCGCGCGCTCGTAGCCGCTACCGACCCCTTCGGCCTCATCTAGCTTGGCACGCTCGGCAGGATCGAAGCTGAACAGGACTCCGATCACGCCATTGTCGTTGCCACTGGCAAATGCGTTGCATTTCCCCGACTTGTCCGTGCTGCGCTTATGGAAGCGAAGCGAATGACCCGGCAAGGTAGCAATGCCGATAGGCTGGCAGCTCGGCATGCGCTTGCGCAGTCGGGCGGTAGACATGTTGGACCCGTATGCAAAATAAACGACTGGCTCGGGCGGTCCGGTCTCGACATTCTTCAAGGGTTCGATCGGCGGATCACCCGGTTTGACGATCGTGCGCAGCGGTACGGTCATGATGCTGTGATCGTCGGTTTCTTTGCCCTCGCGGGTGATGATGGGCTGGCCGTCCTCGAGATCGAGGATTGGGATGGGCCTGCCGGTCCATCCGCAATTTGCGCAGCGTGGTTGTTCCCATAGCACGCCGGGCGCGGCGGTATTTTCCCCGTGTTCGGGCTCAAGATTCGGCGAGCCGCAATTCGGGCACTCCGCAGGCACTCCGCGCAACTCTCGAAGGATCACTGAGGTCGTCATGCCAACAGCGTGCTGGATTAACGAATGCGCCATGTCGGCATCAATCCAAGTGGCCGACTTTGAGTGCGTGAGCCAGTTGGAAAGCGTCCATGCGGATTCAAGCGTACCCTTTAGAGCGGCTCGACGCTCCTTGTTGCTATCGCCCGGCAGAAGCTCGTTGCAAATGATCTCCGTCCATGCGCGGAAATTCGCACGCTGTGGCGGTGAGTCGGTCCACATTGCCGCGTCCTGCGCAACGCCGATTAGTTCGAGTAGCGCCTCGCGGCAGCGGACGCCGACCGCCTGATAGTCGGCAAGGTTCTGCGCCTGTGTCACGGCGGTGCCGGCTTCTTCCATCTTCTCGAAGACGGAACCGAATGGCAGGATGCGTAAATCGCCTTCCCGCTGTTCCTCCGTACGAGGGATACGGAGGATCAGGCCAATATGAAAGGTCAGAGCAAGGTCCATATTCGGGAACTGCTCCTGGGAGTAGAGGTTTGTGCCGCCAGTGATGACCCACCAGCGATTCTTGTTGGTATGGATGTCCCACACGTCGTGGCGGGTGTTAAACACGGCCTCCGAGTAAACCTTCTGCATGAAGGTCACTTCGAGGTCGGGCGCCTGCCATTCAAAGTACTCCCGGACGTCCTCGATCTCATCTTCGGTGGCTTTCAACATGGATCGGCTCCCGCGATCGGCTCGTCGCACCACGCTGCAAGGGGTCGGGAAGCATCAACAATAGCCCGATGTCGCTGAGCTTTCAAAATCCGGCGCGGCAACTCGGAATGTCTGCAAAGGGTCAAGAGCCGACGACCTTTCGCTGGCCGATCAGCCCAATCAGCCCGCCGGCTGGTCCCCCACACCATCAGCGCTTCTCGGAGATCAGAACGGCTACTGAATTGTCGGCTTGGCGAGTCTGACAGGCTTCTATCGTGGTGCCACCGATCGGGTGGCGCATGCGCGATCAGAATTGGTCCGGAAGTCCGGCGCCGCGGAGCAGATCTTCATACCAGCCAAGTTGCTGGCGACCTGGGAATGGCAGGTTTCGAGTGTATTCTCCGATCGTGGCATCGGGCTGGCGGGTGAGGACATAGGCGATCGCGGAGCGCGCCTCTTCCGTCCGGTCGCTCTCGAAATACGCTGCGGCGAGCCGCACGCGCGCATCGGCAATGTCGCAAAGATCGATGAACTCGTTCAAAGCATTGATCGCCTGCTCGCGGTGACCCGCGAGGTGCAGCACAAAAGCCTCATTCGCCAAGTTTACCCCAAGGGGTACAGGAGAGGTCTTCTTTGACCGTGCGAAAAGGGAAAGTGCGCGCATCTCTTCACCAACTCTCGGCAGGGCGTGGGCGAAAGCGGTGAGTGGAAAGTAATCGCCGGGGGCAAGCTCGACCGCCCTCTCAAAAATCGTGACGCCTTCCTCAATTCGACCCATCTGCATTCGAATGTTTGCGAGATGAACGTGGGCGGTCGCATTGTCCGAACCCACCGCGACCGCCATCTCTGCAAGCGCCTTGGCAGTCTCCAGATTGCTTTCAGACGATCCACCCCAGCCGCGAATAGCCGCCTCGCGATATGTCGCCGATAGCCCGGCCAGGGGGCTCGGCCACCTCGGATCGGTCTCGTGCGCTCTTTGAAAAAGAGCGCGCGCGCGGAAGTTGGCCACACGCTCGAACCTGCACCATTCCTCAAACGCCTGACCATAGAGAAGCCAGGCGTCCAAATTGCAAGTACCTCCGTCGACGTGGGCATGATCACCGGAGGTGAGCTTGGCGCAGACTTCGATCAGGGTCTTTCTGACGATATCATCCTGCTGCGCCAAGATGTCCTCGGCGGCGTAGTCATAGCGATTAGACCAAACGCAATTCCCGGCAATACGGTCGAAGAGTTTGGCCGTGACGCGCCGACGCTGGGCTGATCCCTGGACGCTCCCGGTGAGCACATAACGAACGCCGGGCCAGCTCGCGACCTCGCGCGCGTCGAGACCGCTTCCCTTGACCGAATCCGTCGGATTGCCGGCGATCACGGACAAGGTTGGAACCCTGGAAAGGGCGGCGATCAGATCCTCGGTGATTCCGGCTGCGCAGAAATCGAGCTCCGGGTCACAAGACAGATTATCGAGTGGCAACACCGCGACCGCCGGCATGTTCGGCGTAAGACGTCTGTTTTCAGGTATCGGTGGCCCCAGCACGTCACCAACGAAACGGAACCCTCTGCCGTAGATCGTGCGGATTAGGCGCTGCGCCTCGCCGTTGTCGCCGACGGCGCGCCGAGCCGCGTTGATCCGCGTGGTGAGGGTCGATTCCGAAACGATGCGGCCATGCCAGATTGCTTCCAGGACGTCGTCGCGGCTGACCACCCGGTGACGGTTCGCAATCAGGAAGACAATCAAATCAAAAACTTGCGGCTCGACGGCAACCGGCACGCCATCCCGGCGAAGTTCCCGGCGGTCTGTGTCGAGGACGAAATGCTCGAATGCGCACGGCATCACGACCTCCCTTCAAGCGCCTTGGCGGGAACTATAGCCGATTGTGCCCGCGACAGAAATGGCGCGCTCCTCCCACTTCGCGGATTACCTCAAGAAGAAATCAATACTGTCTGAAGGTTTGCCGCCGCCGCTTCATGCAAGCTCCACGAACCCGGCCGCGATGCGGGTAAGGATTGATGGCCGTCGAGATGGCTCCACGCAGGGAGGTGCGATCGATGCCCGACATTCAGCGTAGGGACTTCATCACCAAGGGAAGCGCAGCACTTGCAGGCCTCGCGGCAATTTACGTCGCTCGCCATGCCTACGCCTTTCCGAGCCGGAGCGGCGAGGAGGTGATTCATTGGCTCGACCAGCTACCGTCCAACCCGGTTCCCGACGTCGTCAAGAATCAGCTCGTCTGGGATGAGTTCGATTCCTGGATCACGCCGAATGATAAGTTCTTCTCGATCGCCCATTTCAATCGCCCAGCCATCGACGCGAGCAGCTGGAAGCTCGAGATTGACGGACTGGTCAGGAACCCGATGACCCTGACCCTCGCCGACATCAGGCAGCGGCCGCGGCAGGAAGTCACCTTCACGATCGAATGCTCGGGCAACGACGGCCTGCCGTTTTTCAATGGCGGCATCGGGAATGCGCTCTGGGCCGGCACCCCGCTCGCCCCGCTGCTGGACGAGGCCGACGTTCTCGACAGCGGAATCGAGGTCGTCTTCTGGGGAACGGACGAAGGCGAGATCACCCTCCACGATGATATCCGCGACGTGACGTTCAAGCAGAATTTCGCGCGCAGCATGTCGCTCGCCGAGGCCAAGGATCCGAGGAACATCCTTTGCTACGAGATGAACGGAGCTCCGTTGCCAGCGGCGAACGGCTTTCCGCTCAGGTTGATCGCGCCGGGCTGGTATGGCATCGCCAATGCAAAATGGCTGAAGCGCATCGAACTCCGCGACCGCCGCTTCGAAAGCCTTCTTATGGGGCGCAACTACGTCACCCTCCGGGAGGAGGACCACGACGGCGAAACCGAGTGGGCTGAGACCTCAGTGGGGCGCTGGCGGCTCAAATCGGCTCCGGGCCGGGTCACCCGTCTCGGCAACGACTACCGGGTTGTCGGGGCCGCCTGGGGTCCACCGATCGACCGGGTGGAGGTCAAGATCGACGACGGGCCGTGGGTGCCGGCGACGATCGACCATGGCGAAGAGGCGGAGTTCGCCTGGAAGATCTGGTCCCTCGACTGGCCGAATCCGCCCGTGGGCGAACACACTGTCACCTCGCGCGCGATCGACAGGAGCGGCAACGTCCAACCGGCGGTGGACGATCCGTGGATCGCCAAGAAGCACACCTACTGGGAGAGCAATGGACAGGTGACGCGCCGCATCCGGATCGGCTGAGATCTGCGCGGCGGACGTTTCGCAATGTCGTTGCGGGTCATAAGCGCACTCGCGGGCGGCCGAAGGCGTAACCCGCCGTATTGGGACATCGCATCCAAGGATTGCGCTCGCTGATCCGCCCGACCTGGTGTTCTTCTAGGGGGCTGGCGTCCGCCTCTGCGCCTGGCATTGTGCCCGCTCGCATCCGTTCGACCGCGGCTCAGGCCGTCGTCTGGTTGAGCCAGGTGCGGAGCGTGCCGGCGTCGACGGCGCCGGCGCGCTGCGCCAGGATCTTGCCGTTCCGGAAAACCATCAGCGTCGGGATGCTCCGGATCTGGTAGCGCTGGGAAAGCGCCGGCTCTTTTTCGGTGTCGACCTTGAGGAAGCGCAGCTTCGGTTCGAGCTCGCCCGCGACCTTGTCGTAATGCGGCGCCATGGCGTGGCAGGGGCCGCACCACTCCGCCCAGAAATCGACGACGACCGGGATGTCGCTCCGCGCGATCTGCTTGTCGAAGGCGGCGGCGGTCGCCGCCGCCGGGTGGCCGGTGAAGAGCGGCTTGTGGCAGTTGCCGCATCTGGCGGCGCGCGCGTCCTTCGCCGCCGGCAGCCGGTTGACGCTGCCGCAGTGAGGACAGACGACGTGGCGGACGGTCTCGTTCATGGGGGGTCGGTTCCTGACGGAGAGATCGGATCGAGCTCCGGGATAGGTAGTCACGCGAGCGCCGCCGCGCCATATGGTCTATGATGGGCCGACGGGCCGGTCCGGTTCCTGCCACACCCGGTCCGCAATCGCCCGAGCCCCGCCCACCGCCGATCCAGGCCCGCCAGACCGCCGATCCATCATGGTCCAACCCGTTGTCGAGATCGAATATTGCCGCCAGTGCCGCTGGCTGCTTCGCGCCGCCTGGACGGCGCAGGAACTCCTCACGACGTTCGAGGACGAGATCGGCCGCGTCCTCTTAAGGCCCGGAATTGGCGGGGTTTTTCGGGTCTCGATCGCCGGCGGGACGGTCTGGTCGCGCCAGGAGGCCGGGCGCCATGCCGAGATCGCCGAATTGAAGCAGCTCATCCGCGACAAGATCGCGCCGGACCGCAGCCTCGGCCATTCGGACCACAAGCGAACCACCGCGGACCACTGACATGGCCAAGCCCGAATCCGTCCCGTTCTGGAAGCGGCTCACGCTCGAGGAAATGTCCCGGAAACAGTGGGAATCCCTCTGCGACGGCTGCGCCCGCTGCTGCCTCAACAAGCTCGAGGATTGGGACACCGGCGAGATCTCCTGGACCGACGTCGCCTGCCGTCTTCTCGACAATTCGACCTGCCGCTGCGGCGACTATGCGAACCGGTCGGACCGCGTGCCGGACTGCGAGCGGCTCACCCCGGACAAGGTGCGCACGCTCACCTGGCTGCCGCCCACCTGCGCCTACCGTCTTGTCGCCGAGGGCCGCGACCTCTACTGGTGGCACCCGCTGGTCTCGGGCGATCCCGACACGGTGCATTATGCCGGCATCTCGGTCCGCGGACGGACGCGGTCCGAGGCGGACGTGCCGGCGGATCGCTTGGAGGACCACGTGGTCGACTGGCCGGGCGAGGACCCGGCCGACAGGATCGAGCTGGCCGAGCGGGGCGGGGCCCCCCTGAAACGACGGAGAAAACGATGACCAAAGCCGCCACCAAGACCACCAGGAAACGCGACGCCCGGCTGGACCCGCCGACCGATCTCGGCGAGAACGCGGTCGGCGACATCTCGGCGGCGCTCAACCTTCTCCTCGCCGATGTCTTCGCCCTCTATCTCAAGACGAAGAATTTCCATTGGCACGTCAGCGGGCCGCATTTCCGCGACTATCACCTGATGTTCGACGAGCAAGGGGACCAGCTGTTCGGGATCACCGACGCGATCGCGGAACGCGTCCGGAAGATCGGCGGCAAGACCCTCCACTCGATCGCCGAGATCGCGCGGACCACCCGCGTCATCGAGAACGAGGCCGACTTCGTCGAGCCGTCGGACATGGTCGCCGAACTCCGCGACGACAACAAGGATCTCGTCGCCAGACTCCGCGCCGCGCATGGCGTTTGCGAGGACCACGGCGATGTCGCCTCGACCAGCCTGATCGAGCTGTGGATCGATGATGCGGAGCGGCGGCTGTGGTTCCTGTTCGAAACCAGCCGTAACGCGGATTCCAGCGGCCACTGATTCCACATTGATTTCAATGGGACGGCGGGGGCCCCTTGCCGTATTGGCCGTGGTCCTGTGGGCCGCGGCCGCCTTTGCAGCGGATTCTGAAAAGATCCCGGTAAGGGCAGTCGTGATAACGATGTTCGAGGTGGGCGAGGACACCGGCGACCGGGCCGGCGAGCTCCAGGACTGGGTCGAGCGCTACCCGCTGCCGGAAATCCTTCCTTTCCCCGTCGGGCATCGCCATCTCCACTACAGCCCGCAGAAGCAGGTCCTTGCGATCACGACCGGAGTCGGCACCGCCCGGTCGGCCTCCTCGATCATGGCGCTGGGGATGGATCCCCGCTTCGACCTCCGCCATGCCTACTGGCTCGTCGCCGGCATCGCCGGCGCCAACCCCGACACGGCCCCGCTCGGTTCGGCGGTCTGGGCCGAATGGATCGTCGATGGCGACCTCGCCCACGAGATCGACCCGCGCGAGGCGCCGCCGGGCTGGCCCACAGGCTATCTGCCGCTGTTCACGGCGGACCCCTACCACACGCCCCGACCGACCGACGACCTCGGCGTCGTCTACCGGCTCAACCCCAAGCTGGTCGATTGGGCCTACGGCCTCATCCGCGGCATTGCGCTGCCGGACAACGATGCCCTCGCCGCATGGCGGGCGAACTACGCCGACCATGCCGCAGCCCTGAAGCCGCCGACGGTGATGAAAGGCGACTCGCTCTCGGCGATGACCTTCTGGCACGGCAAGCTGATGAACGATTGGGCGACCGAGTGGGTCAAGTACTGGACCGACGGCGCCGGCGTCTTCGCCACCTCGGCGATGGAGGACACCGGCACCATGCAGGCGCTCACCGCCCTCGCCCGCGGCGGACGCGCCGACCTCGATCGGGTGCTGGTGCTCCGCACCACCAGCAATTTCACCATGCAGCACGCCGGCGACACGGCGGCGGAGAGCCTCGCCGGCGAGGGCACCGACTATTCGGCCTTCGGGCCCGCGGTCGACGCCGCCTATTTCGTGGGAAGCGTCGTGGTCAACGAGATCGTCGACCATTGGGACGTCTACGGGCCGAAGTCGCCGGGGGCGGAGTAGGCGACAGGCACGGCGCCTCCGGGGCGCGTCGCGCGGCCGTGATGCGGTACGGCGGCGCGGACGGGCGCGAACGCCTACGCCTAGCGGTAGCCGACGCCGGATATGTAGTCGATGAGCTCCCGCTCCTCGAATCGCTCCTCTTCGAGCAATGCCCGCAGGGCGTCCCGGATGTCGAGGACGCCCTGCGGCTTTCCATCGGCGCCGATCACGGGCAGATTTTGAAGGTGTCGCGCCTGCATGCTCTGCCAAGTGGCATAGAGATCGTCGCCGGGGGCGCAATGGACGATGTTCCAACTCATTGCTGCCGCCAATGGCGCTCCGACCGGTCCGGCGCCCGCGATATGGCGGACGAGATCGTACTTGCTGAGAACGCCAACCGCCGTGCCGATCTCGTCGCAGACGACGAGCAGGCCAATACCGATATCCGAGAAGGCAAGGGCCGCGCTCTCAATCGTGTCGGCCGTACTGACGGCGACTAGCCGCGCCGACGTGGTTGAAGCAAGGCTATCGACGAACATGGTGACGAACTCCCAAGAGCGCCCAACTCCCGGTGCCTATTTGCGAGCCGCCGAACGGCTGAACCAGTCGGCGAAACGGGTCGGGCCGATGCGCGGATGAGGCCCGGGGGTCAACGATCGATCGTTCAATTCGGCACCGTAGTACCGCGCATGAATATCGGCGATCACGTGTCGCCCGTCACCTTTTGCGGACAGAAACATGCGAGCGAGCTTGTCGAGTGGCCATGCCTCAGGGCCGGCCACCTCGACCGTTCCGTTCACCGGCGGACCCACCGCAAGATCGGCCAGCGCCGCAGCGACGTCATCGGCCGCAACCGGCTGCACCAAAGCGGGCGACAGGCGGATCACGTCGCCATCGGCGTCGGATTCGATGATTCTGCCGATGAACTCGAAGAACTGCGTCGAATGGAGAATGGTGTAGGGAATCCCGGAGGCCTTAATCAAGTCCTCCTGGGCCATCTTCGCCCGGAGGTACCCGCTTTCGGGAAGCCGCTCGGCACCTACGACGGACAGCGCGAGGTGATGTCGAACGCCCGCGACGGCTTCGGCGGCGAGAAGATTGCGGCCTGAGGTCTGGAAGAACTCCATGGCCGCCTCGTCCTCGAACGAAGGCGAATTCGCCACGTCGACGACGACCTCGGCGCCCGCAAGCGCCTCCGCCAGTCCCTCACCGGTAATGGTGTTGACGCCCGAGTTCGGCGATGCCGCCACGACCTCATGGCCGGCCCGACGCAGCCTGTTCACGAGGTTCGTGCCGATGAGGCCGCTGCCTCCGATCACGACGATCTTCATTGTCGGTCTCCTTTGCGAGTCCGCCCCGTGTCGGAACGGTGTCTTTCCAGGACCGATGCCGGGGAGTCGGACTTGCCCAAGCCGCGTTGTCTTGCGACGCCGCGGGGAGGACCGGTCGCGGTCAGCCGCGGATCATCCCCACGAGCCGGATGGCGGGGTGGCGAGGGAAGGCGTGGGGAACCGCGGACCGGTTTCCCACGCCCTCAGGCGCCTCAGTTCGCCGCGACCTTCACGCCCTTGGCCGCCATCTCGATGGCGTCGGCGACCACCTCCGGATGGGCGATGTACAGCACATGGCTTCCGGGAACATCGATGATCTTCGATCCGGCCCGTTCCGCCATCTTGCGCTGGGCCGCCGCCGGGATGATCTGGTCGTCGGCGGATACGACGAACCAGCTCGGCTTGGTCTTCCAGGCAGCCACCGTGATCGGCGTGTTACCTCCGGCCGCCGAGGGGGCAATCTGCGTCTCGGCCATAAAGGCGGCGACGTCCCGCGGGAGGTCGGGCGCGAAAGCGGCGAGGAACGCGTCCTTCTTGAGGAAGAGAAAGCCGTCGGCCGACGGCTCCACCGGCGGCGGCGGACCGCCCTCGACGGCCGTGAACGCCGATTGGCCGACGTCGGGGGCAAGGGCGGAGACATAGACCAGCCCGACGACCTTCGGGTCGTCGCCGGCCTCGGTTATCACCAAGCCGCCATAGGAGTGGCCGACAAGGATCACGGGTCCGTCCTGACGGGCGAGGATCCGGTCGGTTGCCGCCACATCGTCGGCGAGCGTCGTCAGCGGATCCTGGACAATGCTGACGTTGTAGCCACGCTTCTTCAGGATCGAATAGACGCCTTGCCAGCTGGAGCCGTCAGCCCAGTAGCCGTGAACGAGGACGACGTTCTTGACGCCAGTCTCGGCGCCCCAGGAAGGCTGGGCCGTCATCGCGGCAACAGCCGCAACACCAGCGGCGAGAGCCATCAAGGAATGGGTCATCACTTCACCTCCATCTCAGACAGGCGCGAGGATGAGCCTCGTGCTGGTGACAGGATGGCGGATGCCTCTCGGCAAGACCTTGCAGCGACCGTGGATTGTTATTGAGTTTGTCTTGGTTTTTTGTCCAAGTGACACATATCGAGGCAGCGTCTGGTTGATCGGAGCTGGCGCGATTGTCAGCAGCCGTTCATGATTCGTTGTGTGCCGTGGCCAGACGGACCGTGCCAGCCTGCCTTCCACGCCCGCCACTTTGCGCAAGATTCGAGGGAGCGCGGCGTTGCGGTTCATGTTCGGCGACTATGTGCTCGACCCCGACCGGCGGGAGCTCGCGCGGGACCCAGGCGATCGCGGTCGGGCCGCAAGTCTTCGACCTGTTGCTCCATCTGGTGCAGAACCGCGAGCATGTCGTCAGCAAGGATGAACTGCTGGACGCGGTGTGGGGTGGGCGGATCGTTTCCGAATCGACCCTGACCAGTCACATCAACGCGGTGCGCAAGGCGATCGGCGACAGCGGCCGGGAGCAGCGCCTGATCCGAACGGTCGCCCGCAAGGGATTCCGGTTCGTCGGCGACGTCGCGGAGGCGGACGTCTCAGGCCGCTGAAAGCCGAGAACAGCAGGCCGAGCGAGGGGCCGTCAATTGAGCCTTCGCTTCCCGACAAACCCTCCATCGCTGTCCTGCCGTTCGTGAACTTGAGCGGAGACCCGGAGCAGGAGTATTTCGCCGACGGCGTGGTGGAGGACATCATTTCGCGCGTTGTCGCGCTTTGGCTGGCTGTTCGTCATCGCTCGCAATTCGAGCTTCACCTACAAGGGCCGGGCGGTGGACGTGAAGCAGGTTGGCCGCGAATTGGGCGTGCGGTACGTGCTGGAAGGCAGCGTGCGCAAGTCAGCCAGCCGCGTGCGCATCACCGGCCAGCTCATCGATGCGACGACCGGAGGGCACCTCTGGGCGGAGCGTTTTGAAGGCACCTTCGACGACATTTTCGAGCTGCAGGATCAGGTCGCCGCGAGCGTCGTCGGCGCGATCGCACCGCAGCTGGAGCGCGCAGAGATCGAGCGCGCGCAGCGGAAGCCGACCGAAAGCCTCGACGCCTACGACTACTATCTGCGCGGCATGGCGAACTGCACATCGGGGAAACAGGGCGGCCATCAACGAGGCCCTGCCGTTGTTCCGACAGGCGATCCAACGCGATCCGGCCTTCGCTTCGGCCTATGGCGATGGCAGCGTGGTGCCAGTTCTGGCGCAAGGTCAACGGCTGGATGACCAATCGCCTGGAAGGCGTGAGCGAAGGCGCCCGGCTGGCCCGCCGCGCCGTCGAGCTGGGCAGGGACGATGCGGTCGCCCTTACAAGAGGCGGGCATGCGCTCGGCCTATTTCGCCGGCGATCTCGACGGCGGCATCGCGTTGCTCGACCGGGCGCTGGTGCTCAATCCAAGCTTGGCGGCCGCCTGGTTTCTCGGCGGATTCGCTGAGAGTTTGGCGCGGCGAGCCCGACGATGCCATCGCGCGCTTCGCACGCGCAATGCGTTTGAGTCCTCTCGACCCGGAAATGTATCGAATGCAGGCCGGAAATGGCGGTGGCGCATCTGTTCGCAGGGCGCCTCGACGCGGCATCGTCATGGGCCGAGAAGGCGTTCAAGGATTTGCCCAGCTTCCTGATGGTGGTCGGCATCATCGCGGCGAGCCATGCGCTTGCCGGCCGAACCGACGAAGCCTGGGGAGCGATGCACCACCTGCGCCAGCTCGATCCGACGCTGCGCATCTCCAATCTCAGGGATTGGCTGCTGCTCCGGCGGCCGGAAGATCTCGCCACGTTCGCGGACGGCCTGCGAAGAGCCGGCCTGCCGGAATGACGGCATCTGTCCGTTCCCGGGGGCAAGGAAGACGCCCGACACCCCGGTGGACGTCGGGGCGGATCGGCGAAACGCAGTCCGCCGAGGCGATGTCCCGAGACGGCGGGTTTCGCCTTCGGCCAACCTGCTCTACGACGCACCCGCTTTCGCGGGGGGAGGATAACGGCGAACCGCCTCAGACAGCCCCGTGCTTGATGAAGGTGCCGTTCCTGAGCTCGGCGACGGCCTGGCGGAGCTCGGTCGTGGGTATTCATCACGATCGGCCCATACCAGGCGACCGGCTCGTCGAGCGGCTTGCCGGAGATCGAGCAGGAAGCGGATGCCTTCGTCGCCGGCCTGCACGGTCACCTCGTCGCCGGAATCGAAGAGGACGAGCGAGCGGTTGCCGGTCGTCTCGCGGACGAAGCATTCCTGGTCCGCGCCGCCCTTCTCGGTCAGCACGCCGAAGGGCGGCGGAGGAGTCGCGGAAAGTGCCCGAGCCCTCGAAGACATAGGCGAAGGCGTGCCGGGTGGTCTCGACCGGCAGCGCCTTCCGCTTGCCCGGCGGCACCGAGATGTCGAGGTAGCGCGGATCGGCGGCGATGCCCTCGACCGGGCCGCGTCTTGCCCCAGAACTCGCCGCATGACGACGCGGACGACCGTCCCGTCGTCGTCGACGATCTCCGGAATCTCGGCGGCCTTGATGTCCTGGTAGCGCGGGTCGGTCATCTTGTGCGAAGCGGGCAGGTTCGCCCAGAGCTGGAAGCCGTGCATGCGGCCCTTGCGGGTCGCCCTGCGGCATCTCCTGGTGGAGGATGCCGCTGCCGGCCGTCATCCACTGGACGTCGCCGGCGCCGAGCCTGCCGCGATTGCCGAGGCTGTCGCCGTGCTCGACCGTGCCGGCGAGCACATAGGTGATGGTCTCGATGCCGCGATGCGGATGCCAGGGGAAGCCGGCGAGGTAGTCCTCGGGCCGGTCGTTGCGGAAATCGTCGAAGAGCAGGAAAGGATCGAACTCGGTGGTCTCGCCGAAGCCGAAGGCGCGGTGGAGCTTGACCCCGGCCCCTTCCATGGTGGGCTTGGCCTGCACGATCCTGCTTGACGGGACGGAGCGACATGATCTCTCATCTCCTGTGATGGAAACTATCGGTATTTCAGATAGTTCGGTGGTTTGTCGTCTCGGTCCGGTAGATGATGCGCCCGGCGGGAAAAGACAAGATCGGTCGCATGGGTTCGCCGGGCCCGGGCCGCCCACCGACAGGCGGCCTTGTGCGGGCTTGCCGCACCCGGCAGTCTGCCGATTTGTCAGGGGAGGCGAGCCAGCCTCCTCGCCTCGAGTTTGCGGGCAGCGGCGGCCTTCGTGCAGTTTCGGCCGGAAATCCAGGGTCTTCGCGCGCTCGCGGTGGCGAGCGTCGTGGTCTTCCATATCTGGCCGTGGGCGCTGCCGGGCGGGTTTGCCGGCGTCGACGTCTTCTTTGTGATCTCGGGCTACCTGATCACGTCGCTGCTCGTGCGCGAGGCGGCGACAACCGGTCGGATCTCGATCGCCGGGTTCTACGCCCGCCGCATCCGCCGCATCCTGCCGGCGGCGACGCTCGTCCTCATCGTGGTGACCGCGGCCATCCCGCTCCTTCCCGCGGTCCGCTGGGAGGAGACCGCGACCGGCGTGATCGCGGCGGCGCTCTATGTCGAGAACTGGTGGCTCGCGCATCTCGCCGTGGACTATCTCGCCGCGGGCAACTTGCCGAGCCCGGTGCAGCACTACTGGTCGCTCTCGATCGAAGAGCAGTTCTATCTGGTCTGGCCGCTCCTTCTCGTCGCCGCCGCCGTCTTTGCGAAGCGGCGGGGCGGCTTCCGGAAGCTCCCTTTCCTGGTCCCACGGCGGCGGTCACGGCGGGTTCGCTCGCCGCATGGGCGGTGCTCGGCGCGAGACATCCGGAGCTCGCCTATTTCGTCACCTATGCGCGGTTCTGGGAACTCGGCCTCGGCGGCGTCCTCGCCCTCGCCGCCGTTCCCCACCCGTCGCCGAGGGCAGGGGAAGCGATGCGCGTCGCCGGCATCGCCGGAATTGTCGCCGCCTTCCTTTTCCATCGGCCGGACTCGCCCTTCCCGGCATTCGCGGCGCTCTTTTCGACGTTCGGGACGGTGCTGGTCATCGCCGCGGGACCGCGCCCGCCCGGGCTCAGCATCGGCCGCATCCTCGACAGCAGGCCGGCGCTCTATCTCGGCGACATCTCCTACTCGGCCTATCTCTGGCACTGGCCGCTGATCGTCTTCGTCCTCGTTCTCCAGCGCGGAGCGATGCCGCCGGTCTCGGCGGTGGCGATCATCGTCGCGACGCTGCTTCTGTCGCACGCGACCAAGGTGCTGGTCGAGGACCCGTTCCGCCGCGGGCGTGGCGCGCCGCTCCGCACGATCGGCTACGGCCTTGCGGCGATCGCCGCGGCATCCGCGGTCCCGGCGGTGATCGTCGCGATCATCGCGGAGCCGTTCGGAACCGCGGGCCTGTCGGTCGACGATCCGCGCTATCCCGGCGCTGCCGCACTCTTCGGCGCCGCCGTCCCCGAGGTCGACGCGCCCATCCCGCCGCTCGCCAAACTGAAGGCCGACGTGCCGAGCGCCTATTACGGCGACCGCTGCCACCTTCCTTCGGAAGCCACCGAGCCACATCCCTGCCACCTCGGCAATCCGGATGGCCGCTTCCACGTCGTTCTCATCGGAGATTCGCAAGCCGCCCAGTGGATGCCGGCGATCGAGAAGATCGCCCAGGATCACGGCTGGCAGGTGACGACGCACACCAAATCGGCTTGCCCGGTTCTGCGGGAAGCGGGCTACTGGCGGAAGAATCGATATGATCAGTGCGTCAAATGGGGCAACAGCGTGCTTGCCCTTCTCAAGGCGTCGCCACCCGACCTGGTGATCGCGTCCCAGGAAACCGCCCTCGGGCTGTATCGGGAATCGGGGCGGTCGACGCCGAAAGACATGGCCGCGGCGATCGGCGAGGTGTGGAAGGAGATCGAGGCGATGGGGGTTCCCATCGCCGAGATCCGCGACACGCCGAGCATTCCTTTCGATCCCGGCGAATGCCTGGCGACGGGCGACCCTTGCGTGGCCGACCGGGCCAAGATCATGGCGCGAACCGAGCCAATCCTGCTCGCCGCGGCCGCCGATCCTGCCGTTGCCGTGATCGACATGACCGGCGGCATCTGCACGGACACCGGATGCCCCGCCGTGATCGGCAATGTCATCGTCTGGCGTGACTCCGGTCACCTCAGCGCGACCTATGTCCGCAGCCTGGCGAATTTCCTCTACCTGAGGCTCAGGCAATCGGTTCCCGCCGTCGCGAGTGCGCCCGACGGCCCGGAGCCCGCGGTGGAAGCGAAGCACCCGGACGAGAAGCCCGCCGGGCACAAGGCGAAGAAGCACAGACGGAACTGACCGGCGCGGTCGCAATCCGGTCAAGGTTGGCGAAGCGTCGGTGAGGTGGCGGAGTGCCGGAGATCGGGTATCGTGGCGGCCGACCTGAGGCCGCAAGGGAGAAGGAAGCCATGGCGGAGCCGCCAAGACGGAGGGGATCGAGCCGGGACCCGCGCGAGGCGGCCGAGGCCGCCTTTCGCGCGGCCAAGGCGCCGCCGCCGCTCCCGCCCGACCGCAAGCCGGCGCTGCCCGGCGCCAAGGAGCAGGTGACGCTCCGCATCGACCGCGACGTCCTCGACTTCTTCCAGAAGGACGGGCCGGGCTGGCAGGAGCGGATCGTCGATGCGCTCCGCGTCGCGGCCGGCACGGCGGGCGGCGGCGCGTCAATCCCGATCGGCGACCTCAACGCCTCGAACGA
This sequence comes from uncultured Alphaproteobacteria bacterium, assembly GCA_963792845.1. Lineage (GTDB taxonomy): Bacteria > Pseudomonadota > Alphaproteobacteria > Rhizobiales > Kaistiaceae > Bauldia. The sequence goes on along the minus strand of CAWBXW010000012.1, from coordinate 380,500 downwards.
CGAGTAGCGCGGACCGGAGGACCCGGTCCGCGCCGGCGAGGCACGTGGCTCCGTTCCGTCAGACGATCAGGAAGTCGCCGCCATGCAGGTGGGGGGCGTCCTTGAGGGTGGCGATCAGCTTGGCGTGGTGGTGGCCGTCGCCGTCCTTGTCGTAGAACAGCTTGCCGCTCCCCTGCTTGTAGACGAAGTAGTCGTTGCCGTCGTCGGCATGACCGAAGGCGAAGTATTTCGCCTTGAGGGGGCCGTCGTCGTTCGCCTTCTTGAAGATGTCGGCATCGAGCAGGATGTGGTCGACCCCGGCGTGGAAGTCGACGATAGTGTCGGCCCCCGCCTTGCCTGGCTTGATGTCGAAAACGAAGCTGTCGGCGCCATCGCCGCCTGTCAGGATGTCATGGCCCTTGCCGCCCGTGATGACGTTGTCGCCGGCATTGCCGGAGATGGTGTTGGCGAGCGCATTGCCGACGCCGTTGAGGTCCGCGGTCCCGGTCAGCACCAGGTTCTCGACCTCGGCGCCGAGAGTGAAGGAGAGCGACGACTCGACGGTGTCGTGACCATGGCCGGCGGCCTCGGTGACGACGTCACCGGCATTGTCGACGACATAGGTGTCGTCGCCGCCGCCGCCCTTCATGTGGTCGGCGCCGCCCTTGCCGTCGAGGCGGTTAGCGGCGGCGTTGCCGATCATTGTGTTGGCGAGGCCGTTACCGGTCGCGTCGATCGCCGCCGCCCGGTCAGGGTGAGGTTCTCGACATTGGCGGACAGCGTATAGGTCGCGGTCGAAAGGACGGTGTCGGTGCCCTTCCCGGCGAGCTCGCTGACCGTGTCGCCGACATAGTCGACGACATAGGTGTCGTCGCCGGAACCGCCCTCCATCGTGTCGGCGCCGAGACCACCGTCAAGGAGGTCGTTGCCGTTGCTGCCCTCGAGCTGATCGCTGCCATTGTCGCCGAACAACGAATCGTCGCCGGAGCTGCCGAGCAGCCGGTCGTCGCCGGCGCCGCCCCTCAGCGTATCGTTGCCGTTGGAGCCGTTGATGAGGTTCTGGTTGGCGTCGCCGGTGATGGCGTCGTTGCCATTGCCGCTGACAATGTTCTCGACGTTCTTGACGCTGCCGGCGAGGAAGCCGCCAAGCAGGGCTCCGACGTGAACCAATGCTTCTGTCGCCCCATTCAACGTGACGCGAACCGGCGCGTCAGTGATGAACCAGGCGGTGTCGTTGCCGCTGCCGCCGTCGATCTTGTTGCTGCCGCCGCCGCCATAGATAATGTCGTCGCCGGCCTCGCCGTCGAGGAAGTCGTTGCCGGCGCCTCCGAAAAGCTGGTCATCGTTGTCGCCGCCGTAGAGCGTGTCCTTGCCGTCATCGCCGTAGATACGGTCATTGCCGGCGAAGCCCGAGATGACGTCGTCGCCGCCCTTGCCGAAGAGCACGTCATCGCGCGACGAGCCGAGGATGGTGTCGCTATCCTTGAGAAGCTGCTCGACCGCGGCGGCATTGCCGTGATTGGCGAGGTTGGCGAGGAAGTCGCTGTAGTCGACGGCCAGGCCGGAGAGGGTGCCGAGGGTGGCGCCGCCGTTCTTGAAGAGGAGCGTTGTGATCGCGCCGTCGACCGGAACCGGCGGCGTGAAGCTGAAGCCGTTGCCGGTGACGACGAGCTTCTCCTGTCCGTTGAGATAGGCGTTGAAGCCGTTGGCGCTCTGCTGGTCGTAGGCGACGAAAGCGTTGGTGAGGACGTCGAGGTTGTCGAACATCGTGTTGAAGTTGACAGCGGTGTTCGCGGGTGCGGAGAAGAAGGCCATGGTCGTTTCCCTTTCGATTTGCGAAGACCAGCCGCCCGGCTGGTTCGAAGACCGGCTTCCGAGAGCGCGGCCACCGTTCCGGTCGATCGGCGGGCGCTGCGTTGAGAGCGGGGTCTAGGGGAAGCGGGCGAAGCGCCCTGTCCTGCAATCGGCGGACATGTGAAGCTGGTCACCGGCAAAGTGTGACGAAGGTCACAATCGCCGCGTCGCGCCGATCGGAAGGCGACGCCCCGGCGCGGCCTTCGTAGCGGGAGGAGCGGAGATGGACGAAGCGGCCGACGCGGATCGCCAGGCGATCATGCAGGTCGTCGAAGACGAGACTGCCGCATTCTGGGACCGCGACTATGAGGCCTGGGGGCGGTGCTGGGTCCAGTCATCCTATGCGCGGAGGTTCGGCTGGTGGACGCAAGGCGGCCTCACCCGCCGGGAAGGATGGGACGAGATCGGCCCGCGCATGAAGAAGCTGATGGAGGAGCAGCCGGCGCCGAAACGTCTGACCGGAGTGCGCCGGGAAAACTTCAACATCCGCGTCGCCGGCGACATGGCCTGGATGACGTTCGATGAATATGCGCCGGAGATCACCGATGCCGACTTCCAGGTGCCGGGACGCAGCCATGAGACGCGCATCCTGGAGCGGCACGAAGGCGAGTGGCGGATCGCTTACAGCTGCTATCTTTACCGGACGCTCGAACACTTGGCTTCAGCGCTAATCCGGGTGAACGCAAACTCCCATGTCGAGTGGATCAATCCGGCCGCAGAGAAAGCCATCCAAGACGGATGCGGTCTTGCCGTATGGAGTGGAAGGCTTCGCGCTACCAATCGCGCCGCCGATCAAAGGCTGCAGGCCGGCATCGGCTGGGCGGCTCATCTCGACTCGGGGGTCGAGTCGCGGCGCGGCACGCTGCCGATCGTGCTCGAGGGCGGCCGCGGGCAACCTGCGAGCGTCTGCTGGGTCATCGGCGACAGCGGCCAGATCCACATCTCCATCAACGACCAGCGTCTGGCCGAGGAAAGGCTCGAAACCGCCGCGGTCGTCTACGGCCTGTCGCCATCCCAGGTCCGCCTCGCCCAGCACATCATCGCGGGGCAGAACCTTCGCCATGCCGCCGAGCGGCTCGGCGTCGGCGTCACCACGGTCCGGACCCAGCTCGAGCGGATGTTCGACAAGACCGGGGTGCGCACCCAGCCCGCGCTTGTCCGCGCCCTCCTCAGCGTGTCCGCGGCGGTGGAGTGAAGAGCGCCGCCTCGTGCCGACAATCGCCCAGTTCTTCGGCATAACGATGGTGCACCGGACGATCACCCGCCACCCCATCTAACGTTGTGCTAGGCTAGGGCATGACCACCGACTATCGGCAAATCGTCACCATCGAGCCGGGCAAACGCGGGGGGGCGGCCTTGCATCCGAGGAATGCGGATCGCGGTCGCGGAAATTTCTCGGCTGGCTCGCCGCCGGTATGTCGCACGCGGACCTTCTCAGAGACTTCCCGGAGCTGACCGAAGAGGACATTCGTGCCGCCTTGGCCTACGCCGCCGATCGTCAGCGCCGAGTCGTTACCTCGGCGGCACGAGACTCCCGTTCGACCAGAACCTAAGCTTCCGTTTGTGCGGATGCTCGCCGATCTCTATCCCGGTTCGAGCCAGGTCCGCCTGGTTGGCCTCGTTCGCGCCGAGGATCGAGTTCATCTGGGAGGAGGCCAAGTCTTCCGGGTTCGTTCTCGTGTCACAGGATCTCGGACTTCGCCGAGCGCGCGGCCGCCGTCGGCCAACCGCCAAAGGTCATCTGGCTCCGGTGCGGCAATCAGCCGACACAATTTGTGGCTCGTCTTCTCCGCGAGCATGCAGCGCTGATCGCTTCTTTCGCGACGGATCCGGAGGCAGTCTGCCTCGAAATCTATTAATCGGACGCCGAAAGGGGATGGCGGCTCTTACGCCATCAGGGATCCCCTCCGCCCTTCCTTAACTTCGCCCACTTGCCTATCCTCTACTGATGCCCGAAAGACTTGGGGCATCGACCGCCAACCGACGACGGCCAGACCTTGCGCGATCCGTTCCAGTCCCAGAGCCGCCGCCGGCGCACCGTCCGGCTGATCGATATCGACGCCTGGGTCGATTCCAGCCTGTTCCGCCTCGGACGCTTCATTTCCGGCCGCGCCGAGGCGTTCTCGCTGTTCATGCGCCGCTTCCGGGTGACCGGGGTCAAGCGCGGCTTCGTCGAGGTCGCGGGCGACGCCCTCACGCTGGGCACCGGCGGCTTCATCCTGATGATGATGCTCGCCATCCCCGCCTACGAGGCGACACGGGGCGACTGGCGGGCCCAGGGCGACTATTCGGTGACCTTTCTCGACCGCTACGGCAACGAGATCGGCAAGCGCGGCATCCGCCGCGACGAGACGGTGGCGCTCGACGAGATGCCCGACCACCTGATCAAGGCGGTGCTCGCCACCGAGGACCGGCGCTTCTTCAGCCATTTCGGCATCGACGTGCTGGGCACCTTCCGGGCCCTCGGCGAAAATCTCCGCGCCAACAGCGTCGTCCAGGGTGGCTCGTCGATCACCCAGCAGCTCGCCAAGAACCTCTTCCTGTCGAACGAGCGCACCATCGAGCGCAAGATCAAGGAAGCCTTCCTCGCGCTCTGGCTCGAGGCGAACTTCTCCAAGGAGGAGATCCTCAAGCTCTATCTCGACCGCGCCTATATGGGCGGCGGCAATTTCGGGGTCGAGGCAGCCTCCGAGTTCTATTTCGGCAAATCGGTCAAGGACGTGAACCTCGCCGAGGCGGCGATGCTCGCCGGCCTGTTCAAGGCGCCGGCGCGCTACGCGCCGCACGTCAACCTGCCCGCCGCCCGCGCCCGCGCCAACGAGGTGCTGACCAACATGGTGCAGGCCGGCTTCCTCACCGAAGGCCAGGTGATCGGCGCGAGGCGCAATCCGGCCGACGTCATCGAACACGACAACGTCGCCGGCTCGCCCGACTATTTCATGGACTGGGCCTACGACCAGGTGCGGGCGCTCGGCCTCCCCGGCGACCGCAATCTGATCGTGCGCACGACCATCGACCTCGCCTTCCAGAAATCGGCCGAGGACGCGGTCGAGACGGTGATGCGCGAGAACGGCGACGCCTACCGGGTGAAGCAGGCGGCGGTGGTGGCGATGGACACCGACGGCGCGGTACGCGTGATGGTCGGCGGCCGCGACTATGGCGAGAGCCAGTTCAACCGGGCGACCGACGCGCTCCGCCAGCCCGGCTCGTCCTTCAAGCCGTTCGTCTATGCGACCGCGATGAAGAACGGCTATACGCCGGAAAGCGTCATCCGCGACGCGCCGATCTGCATCGGCAACTGGTGCCCGCATAACTATGGCGGCGGCTTTTCCGGCGCGGTCACGCTCACCACCGGGCTGGTCAAGTCGATCAATACGATCCCGGTCCGCCTCGCGCAGGCGTTCGGCCGGGAAAAGATCGTCCAGACCGCCAAGGACATGGGCATCACGTCCGGACCTCCGCATCACCCGCTCGCTGCCGCTCGGCGCCTCCGAGGTCACCGTCCTTGACATGGCGAGCGCCTATTCGGTGTTCGCCAATGGCGGCTACAAGGCGACCCCCTACGGTTTCACCCAGATCATGAACAGCAGCGGCGACGTGGTCTATGACCGCCGCAAGGACGCGCCGCCACCGAAGCGGGTGCTCGACGACAACGTCGTCAAGGAGATGAACGGCATGCTCGCCCAAGTGCCAGAGTGGGGGACCGGCAGGCGGGCGAAGCTCGATGGCATCCGCACCGCCGGGAAAACCGGCACCACCTCGGCCTATCGCGACGCCTGGTTCGTCGGCTTCACCGGCAACTACACGGCGGCGGTGTGGATGGGAAACGACAGCTACGCGCCGACCCGCCGGCTCACCGGCGGCGTGCTGCCGGCGATGATCTGGCACCAGTTCATGACATTCGCCCACACCGGCATCCAGTTGAAGCCGATCCCCTTCGTCGAGCCTGAACAGCCGAAGGAGGGAACGCCGGTCGCCGAAGCCCAGCCGGCGGAAGGAGAGGACGCCGCGAAACCGGCGCAGCCATCGAGCGTGCTGTCGGCGGCGACGACGCAGCGGCTCCTCAACATCGAGAAGCTGATGCTTTCGGCGTCACGGCTCCAGCCGGTGGCCGATCTCGGCAGCGCGCCCTTCACCGCGGTCGCCGGCGCCGAGACTGCGGCGACCGCCGATAGCGCAAAGACGCAGGCCCAGTAGCCGGCCTTGCATCAGCCGACGCGCCAGCGTAGCGCCTTTCATCCAGGACGCCTGAACGGGGCAATCGGCCTTTGCGACTCTTGATCGATATCGCGATCGCGATCCTCATCGCGACGCTGCTCGGTTTCGCGACCGCGTGGTATGCGATCGACCACGGCTTCATGTTCAGCCGGGTGTCGGTGGGACCGTGGAGCGCATGGCCGGGCGCGGGAAGCCCGGACGCCGATCCCTATTCGATCGCGCGCCTCGCCCGCACCGGCGAGGTCGCGCTCGGCGCCGGCGAAGGCCTGGCGTTCACCGCCATCAACGACCAGGACGGACAACCGCTTGCCGGGAACTGCACCTACCGGCTCGACGGCCAGACGCCGGCGGCGCGACTCTGGACGCTCACCGCCTATGACGAAGCCGGCCGGCTGATGTCCAACCCGGCGCGGCGCACCGGCTTCCATTCCCGCGAGATCGTCCGCCGGCCCGACGGCAGCTTCGTGATCATGGTCTCGGCGCGGGTGCAGCCGGGGAATTGGCTGCCGATCTCGACGCCGGGCGCCTTCAGCCTCGTGCTGCGCCTCTACGATACGCCGCTCACCACCGGCGGCGAGGTGTCGGACACGACGATGCCGAGAATCATCCGCGAGGGCTGTCAATGAGGCGGACGCTCCTCTTCGTCGCCGGCGGACTGATGCTCGCCGGCATCATCCATATCGCGACGGTGATCTCGGTGCCCTATTTCGCCACCAACGACGCCTGGGCCGAAATGCACCGCTTCGGGCGCGACCGGGTCTTTCACGTGCTGCCGCAGGCGGAGCCGGGCTCCGAGCCGCTCGCCTCGCTCGACCCGCGCATGCTCTATGCGGTCTGCCGTTTTTCGCTCGACGACGGACCGGTGCGCATCCGCGCGTCGCTCCTCGACGATTTCTGGTCGATCGCAATCTTCGACCGGCGCGGCCGCAACGCCTACAGCATCAACGACCGCGCCGCACAGCGGGCGCAGCTCGATCTTGCGGTGATCACGCCGGTTCAGATGGCACAACTCCGGCAGGACCCGCCCGATTCGCTCGAGACGGTGATCGCGATCGAGCTGCCGATCTCGGAAGGCCTTGCGCTGATCCGTGTTTTCGTCGCCGACGAAACCATGCTCCCCGAGGCGCGCGCGGCGCTGGCGACGGCCGACTGCGCGGGGACGCTTTAGGCGGCCTCATCCCTCGACCGCCGCCGGGACCACGAAGCTGCGGTCACCGGCGCGCGGCGGAGACGCCGGGTCTCAGGCGCAGCCCTTGCGCCGCTCCCAATACGTGATGTCGTTCACCGCGCGCTGCTGCGACGCGGTCAGCCTGCCATAGGGCGGGTAGCAGCGGGGGCCGAAGACCGCGATAGCCCTCGCCGTCTTGAAGCAATAGCCCTGCGCCGCGTAGATGGCGTTTCGGGCATACCAGAGCTGGTAGCAGCTCATCGAACCATAGCTCGCCGCCATCGCCACGCTGCCGCCATCGAGCATCATGCCGAGCGCCGCGAGGGCGATGGCCGCCCGCCGCACCGTCCGTCCAAGAACCGTCTTTTTCATTGTCGTGCTCCCAGTCAGAAGAGGAAAGCGCATCAGATCATACAACGAAGCAGGCCCGCTTGACCTGTGTCAAAGAGGCAAGAACACGCCGGCTCAAGCCGAGCCGACCACCTGCGCTGCCCGGGTTTTTTGCGAGGGTCAAGCGAGGTCGAGAAAGCAGCGCGCCTCGCGATCCTCGACGGCAACGACCCAGAGGTCGGCGTCGAAGCGCGTTTCGCGCTCGATCGCGGTCCGGATCGCCTCGGCGTCCTTGCCTTCGACCACGCGCGTGAAGAGCCGGTCGGACGGCTTCGCCTCGTCGAAGGCGGTCTGGGGCGCGGGGGCGTAAAAATCGAGGGTGCCGTCGAGACGGTCGACGATGACGAAGATGGCGCCGGCCTCTTCGGCGCCCTTGCGGACCACCACGGCGACCGCCCCCTCTCCGTAGCAGCGCCGGACGAAGGCAGCGACCCACAAGGCTGAGGTGACGCGGACCACTCGGCTTCAGGTGGCGTCCATCGCGCCGATCTCGATCAGCCGGTTCATCACGCCGTCGGTGGGCGTGCCGGTGATCGGCAGGCCGTGATCGAGCTCGAACCGCCGGATCGCGTCGGTGATGGCGTCGCCCTTCACCCCGTCCTCCGGCACCGGGCCATAGCCGATCAGATTGAGCGCGCGCTCGACGGAACGATAGCGCTGCGATGCCGAGGGTGCCGGCTGAGCCGAACCGGACGATGTCGGGGCAAGTGACACGGGCGTGGGCGCCGCCTGGTCCACGACCGTGACCGGCACCGGCGCGGCCGCCACCTGAGGCGCCGGCGGCGGATACGTGGCCAAGGGAGCAGGCGCCGGGGCGGGCTCGACCGCGACCGTCTTGGCGGGAGACGCCGGAACCGTCGGCGGCGATTCCGCGGCGGCGACCGCCTTCGCCACGGGCGGTACCGGCTTCGCCGGCTGAACCGCGGGCGCAACCGAGGCGGTATTGATATGGTCGAGGACGCTCGCGGTGGCTTCGCCCGTCACCGGCAAGCCGGCCGACTGCTGGTAGGCAGTGATCGCAGCACGGGTACGCGACCCCGAGATGCCGTCGATCCTGCCCTTGTAGAAGCCGCGCTCGCTGAGTGCCTTCTGGAGGCTGGCGATGAGCTTGGGCTCGGGCGCTGCGGTGGCGCGTGCCGGCGGAGGCGATGCCGAAGCCGCAACGGCGGGACGTTCGGTCGGGGTGGGGGCGACGAACTGGGCCCGCGGCCTCGGATCGGGAACCGCGACGTCGGGATTGCCCGGCGCGGTGGCGACCGGGGCCGGCCGCGTCATGAACCAGGGTTCCGGGTGATGGGCCCGCTGCAGGAAAACGGCATTCGAAATGACCGCGGCGGCGGTCAACGCCATGACCACCAGTCCGCCCGACATCGCCGGGTTCTCAAGCACGCGGTCGACCAGCCGGCCCATCAGGCCGTCGCCATGATCCATGTCGTCAACATCGTCGGCGTCGTCGGCTTCGGCCGGATACCGGGTCCTCCGACGCTCTGCGGTTCTTGCCGTCAAGGTCGAAACTCTTTGGCGATCTGCCGGATAATTGTGGCAAATTAGGCTTAAGAAAAGCTGAAGGCCAGTCGGCAAGCCGGTTCGTAGACGACGCGCCAGATCGATAAAATTTGAGGCAAAGGCTGAACCCGGTTTTCAGGCGCTTCGTTTATGGTTGGGGTCAACGGCCACCAGGCGGGCCGAGCGTCAAAAAATTCGAAAGGGACGGCGAAATGTTTCTGATCCGGGCAGCCTTCTGGCTATCGATCGTCATTCTTCTGATCCCAGCCGATCCGCAGTCGGGAGAGGCCCCGCGCGTCACGCTCTTCAACGCCTTCATCGCAGCGCGGACGACGCTCGCCGACCTCTCCGGCTTCTGCGATCGCAACCCGGATGTCTGCGTGACCGGCGGCGCCGCTGTCGACCTCTTCGCCGACAAGGCGCAGAACGGGGTGCGCATGCTCTACCGCTATTTCGACGAGAACGGCGCCACCGATCCGGCCAAGGCGGACGACCACGGGACGCTGAGCCGCGACGACCTCGTGCTTCCCTGGCACGATCCGAAATCGGACAAGGCGGTCTGAGACGGGCGCATAGCTGTCGCATCCACCGGACCCCGGTTTGCACCGGCTGCCGCGGCGGCCTATATCGCCGCAATGGACGCCACCGCCGAAAAGTCGTTCGCGATCGACGACATCATTGCCGATTTCGATTTGCTCGACGACTGGGAGGACCGCTACCGCTATGTCATCGAGCTCGGCAGGAAGCTCGGCCCACTCCCCGACGCGGAGCGGACCGAGGCAACCAAGGTCCGCGGCTGCGCCAGCCAGGTATGGCTTTCGACTCGGCTCGATGACGACGGCGGTCCGATCCGTCTGCATTTTCGCGGCGACAGCGACGCGACTGATCGTTCGCGGTCTGGTCGCAATCGTGATCGCCCTCTTCGGCGGCCGGACGGCGGCGGACATCCTCGAAATCGATCCGGAGGCGATCTTCTCCCGGCTCGATCTTCGCGCTCATCTTACCGCCCAGAGATCGAACGGGCTGAAGGCGCTGGTCGACCGCATCCGGAGCGACGCCGAAGCCGCGCGATCGGCGGTCACGACTTCCCGTCAATGACCGGGCGGTAGTCCTCGCTTCCCCAATGAACGAGCTTCCGGCCATGGCCGGATCCGCGCCCGACCGGCGCGAGCCCGTAATGGCGTGCGAGGCTCGCAAGCGCGAGGCGGATCACCAGCTTCGCCGAGCGGATCGGCCATGAACGTTCGCGTTCGATCTCCTCGATGCCCTTCAGGAAGCAGCAGAAGTCGACGAGAACGCCCGCGAATTCAGGGCCGGTCGCGGTGAGCGCGCGTTCGACCCGCTGGCGGGCGGCGACCACCGCATCGGTCATCTCAGCCATGCCCCCGGCACCGCCGTCGCGGCGTCCGCCCGCGACCGCCGCCGACCAGTTGGCGGTCACCCTCGGCATCAGCTGACCGCGGGTAAAATCGGCGCGGAGACGCTCGCCGGCCGCGAATTCAGCCGGGCCGACCAGCGGCTTGCCGTCGCGCCCCTTGGTCCGGTGGAGACGACCGAGCGGACTCTCATCCTGGTTGACGGTGACAGTGCGGCGTCCGCCCTCGTCCTCGATGACGGCTTCGCTCCGGGTCTGATGCTGGCGGGCGAAGCCGTCGGCGCCGGCGAGGTGGCGGCGGAGCCGGGTCCGGCCGAGCGGCGTAAGGGTGACGCAGGCGTCACTCCGCCCGACCAGACCGCGCCGGACGAGGTCGGCAACGAGAGCGTCGTCATCGCCTGCCGGAACCTGGGAGGCGGCGATCCGCCTGAGGAGGCGCATGGCCCGGGCATCTTCACGCGGCATGGCCGGCGCCGCTCCTGCGGTAGGAAACGAAATCGGCGGACAGGCCGATCGCCCGCTCGAGGCAGTCGAGCATCGAATCGACTCGCGGATCCTCGCGCCGGTCCTCGACCTGCCGGCAGGCGTGCCGGGCGGTGGTGCGGTCGCGGCCGAACAACTGCCCTGCCGCGGTAAAGGAAAGACCGAGCTGCGTATGCGCCAGGTACATCGCGATCTGGCGAGCAAAGGCCAGTCGGGCCGGCCCGCGTCCCCTATCGGACAAGGCGTCCGGCGCGACGCTCAGGGCGGCGCCGACGAGCGCGCCGAGCGACCGCGACGCCGGTTCGAGGTTCGCCCGCGACCTCCTGTTCCCATGCGGTCCAACCGAAAATTCCCGACTCAACTCCGACTCGACCATCCCTGACCTCACGTTGCTTGTCCGGGCCTTCTGCGCGCCGCGGTTTTAGGAATTGTTTCCTAATTATATGGATGACAAAGCATATAGCGTTGTGATAGCCGAGCTTCGACAGGCCGGCGCACTGAGGGAGGGAGACGATCCTCGCCTTCCCCCTCTGGCCGCTGTGTTGTTTTCCGTGCTGCGCCCGGTTTATGAGAGCGATGCCCATTTCAGCGAAGCGCAAGCCCGCGATTTGGCGCTGAGGGCTATGGCTGAAATAGACCGCCGGCTAGGTTCACCATGAACCCCGAAAGCCGGATAGCGAATGACTTGATTCGTTGACTGACTTCGATGAAGTCAGCCTCCGAATAGGCGAGATAACGGACGCGCGTGTTGGTTTCCTTGGACAGCCTCCAGCGGGCAGGGAACGTCATGGTCCATTCGTCGGGGAGCATAGTTTCCTCAGTCGCGAGAAGGCTTTCCCCCTCATGTTTCAGGACATCCTTAGTGTCCGCCCAAACGAGCGCGTCTGGCAACGAGGATGAGACGCCCCATATACCGTGCACAATGCGATTGCGCTCCAAGGCTCGCTGGCGCGCTTCCTCGAATAAGTCAGCGAGTACGCGGCGCTGATCATTTGACAACATTGAACTCGCCGCGGCTTCAATAAGTGATCTGCGCGCTCCATCCGAGTGAAGAGACTGATACATGTCGAGAGCCTGATCATCATCGCCATTGATACATGCTCGCAAGATAGCTGCGAACAGAACATCAATGATGTTCCATTGCACGGCGATGACACCTATATATGCGGCAAGATGGGGACGGTTCAAAATAGTCGACGGGCCGATTTTGAGATCGGCTAGGTTTGTCAGTGGTTGAGGCATTGGAGAACTTTCATGCCCGATAGATTGGACAGGGACGAAGCGACGCTAAGTCGGATTGCGCGGCGCGTCCTAGCGACCCCGCCTCAGCCGAAACGGTCATCGCAGGCGTCCTTGGATGATCCAATCGATCCCGCGAAGGAGAAGCCAAACCGGAAGCGCGATTTTCAGGCTGGCCCAAAAAAAGCTAAACGAAAATTCCGTGCTAATGGCCCATAGGACCACGATCGAAACGAAAAAGAGAACAACGGCTGTGCGATCTGCCCAGATCATCGTTGGACGCCAGTTCAATTTGAGTGGTATACCTCGTGCGCGTCGTTGTATCTCGGCTTCATAGATACCATGGAAGAATCCGGCGATGGCAGTTATGACGATAACCACCCCAAAAATCTCTAAGAAATCCCAAATGCCGGTGTCCAAGGCTAGCTCCCAACAAGCTTCAGCCCATCCTTCAAAATCGCGAGCGTCCAAGAAAGTAGCTCTTGGGCATGTCGCCAATCGTTCGCATCATGGCGAAGCTGATTATACGGGCCTTCCAGATTTTGCAGGAATCGGTCTTGAAAAGACGGATCGGATTGCGAAAGCGTTTGAACGATGCCGGCAACGAGGATTGCCACCCCCGCTTTGGTCTGATGTAGGTCGGATACTTTCTGGTCAGCCATTGTCTCCTCCCTATGATTTTCTCAACGGGAAGGACGATATCACTTAGCGCTGGGAGTTACGCCAGCGAATGAAATGACGGGCGCGCTGGCGAAACGTCTTAGGCGTCACCAATCCGCCGATAGGTGAGGCGCTTTCCATCCGCGCCTTTAATGATATCGGCCACGCGCTCAGTGTCCTCAATGCCGAGGCGGGAGCGGCGATTGTAGCGAAATTCGAATTCCGAAAGGTAGCGGTGCAAATGCGCCTCGCCGCAGTGCTGATACACCCCCGTCATGCCCCGCTTGAAAACAGAAAACACGTTCTCAACCGTGTTTGAGTGCACAAGGCGCTCGCCCTCGCGACGGACGTATTCCTTGGCGCTGTGGCGGACGGTGTGATGGCCTGCGAACTCTTTCCCGGTTTCGGTGTAGAGGCGGCTTTCATCGGTGTGGAGTTCCGACTGACGGGAGACGTTGCGGACCAGAACGTCGCGAACGTTATCGACGGTCGCGTTCTCGACATGGAACATGCGAGTTTCGCCGCCGCGCTCGACCAGCGCAACAACCGGGTTCTTTGACTGAGGGCCTTTGCGCTTGATGTAGGGACGCTCGCCACGCTGCTTGGAAGCGCGCGGGGTGCTGGTCTTGCCGAAATAGGTTTCGTCCGCTTCTACGGTCTTCCCAGAGCCGCCAATCGGCCCTTCAAACTCGTCCTTCATCGCCTCGCGGATGCGATGCGCAAGAAACCATGCCGCCTGATAGCCAATGCCAAGGGTGCGGTGCAGCTGATGCGCCGAATACCCCTTCTTGCTGGACCCCATCAGGTGCATCGCCAGAAGCCACTTGTTGAGCGGGATTTTGCTGCGCTCCATCACGGAACCCGTCGTGACGGTGAATTGCTCGCGGCAATCGTTGCACTGATAGACCCCCGCGCGGTGCGCCTTTCCCTTCAAGGGGGTCGCCGCGAACGAACCGCAATGGCTGCAAACCGGACCCTGCGGCCAGCGCTGCTTTTCGAGGTAGACGCGGGCTGCTTCCGGGTCGTGAAAGCGAGGGTCTGTAAGGTTCATCGGGGTTGTCCGGTTGACTTGCAAAGCCGACTGTGAGCCGCCAACCTTGCTTTGTCAACCATATAATTAGGAATTGTTTCCTACAATAGCGCAGGATGGAGGAACGGGGATAACTTTCTTCGCGATTTCGTGAGCCGATATTTGCCGGAAAACGGCCGAACCGGGGATAACCCCGCCACTTATCCCCGTTCGCCGCAGCCGATGGAGACTTGTCTCAACGCGATTGGAGGCAGGTCATGGAACCACGACAAGCAGGCACGACGGTCACCGGCGCTCCGGGCCGGCGGCTGGCGCGGACCGCACGGCGGTCGGTGAGGACGGTCGTCGCGAGGGGCAGCGAAGACTACGAACGGGAACGCCACTTGCCCCGGCTCATCCCGGTCGGCCCGGCCGACATCGCCGACGAAAGCACTGCCGGCCGGCGGGCGATCCTCGCCAAGCTGTCGCGAGCGCTCCGCGCCGAACGCTGGCGCGGCCGTGCCGGCCACTGGACCTACGACCTCAACCGTCACCTCGGCTTATGCCAAGCCTATGCGGCCGAGCGAAGAATGCTCGGGAGGGAACAGAGAGGCGCCGAAAACGGAAGCGCCGGCCAGATCGGCCGGCGCTCGCCTGAATATCGTGGAGGTGCCTAGGAGCGCCGACGACGCTGCTGGCCGAGGCCCATCTTCTTGGCGAGCGCCGAGCGCGCCGCGGCGTAGTTGGGCGCGACCATCGGATAATCGGCGGCCAAGCCCCACTTCTCGCGGTATTCCTCCGGCGACAGGTCGTAGTGCGTGCGCAGGTGCCGCTTCAGCGACTTGAACTTCTTTCCGTCTTCGAGACAGACGATGTAATCCGGGAAGACGGACTTCTTGGGATTGACCGCAGGCTTCAGCGGTTCGGGCTCGGGCTTGGTCATGCCCTGACGCGTGCTGCTCAGCGCCCTGTGCACTTCGGCAATGAGCGTCGGCAGATCGGCGGAAGGCACCGAATTGTTGCTGACATAGGCCGAGACAATTTCGGCTGCCAGATCAATCAAATCGGAACTGGCGGTTTGGTCGTTCATGAGTTCATCTTGCCCCACAGTTGGTCGAACGGAATGGTGGTTACGTGGTTGGCGCGGATAGGAGGACTTCTTCGGATTCCGCACCCATCACCCGAGCAACGTGACGGATCGATTGATTGACCCGATTCTGTTACTGCGCCCTCCTATATAGTCCATGTCCTGCAAAAACAAGCCTAAACTATGGCAGCGCAGTTCTACTGAGGAAGCTTGCCACCGGCTCAGACAACGCCCGACGAAGCCAAGACCTTCACCGATGTCCCAGCGGATTTGCCTGCGGCAATGACTTGATTCGGCATTGCGACCGAATGTCGCCGCCAGCTCCGGCTTGGCTCATCGGTTGATGAAGCCGCCGCAAATTATCAAAAGTAATAGAGAACCAAGTAGGCTCCAAGCAGGAACACTGCCCAGAACGCCATGCTGCCGGTCGGCCAGGTGCGGGCAAGGATGCCGCGTGGGCCGTGATGGCGATAGACGGTCCTGAAGAAACGTTCAAGGCCGCGGCGCGAGCGCCGCAGTGCGGCGCGCCACGCCACGCCGACATCGCCGGCGACCTGCCGGCAGACCGCGGGCCCGAGACGACGCCAAAGCCAGTCAACATCGAGGGTGATGGTGGCCGTCCGCTTGAGCCATCCCAGAAGCAAGAAGAAGGCCAGGCCGGAGAAGAGAAGCAACTGAAGCTGCGAGACGACGTGCTCGCCGGTATAGGGGACGAAGTCGACCGGATAGGGCAGGAGCCGGTAGAGCGGCCCAGGAAAGATGCCGATGCCGATGCAAAGGAGGACGAGGATGATCATCGCCGCCTGCATCGGCCACGGCGGATCGGGCGGGCGAAGTCCCGAATCCTTCTGGAAGAAGACGAACCAGGGAAACTTGATGCCGGCATGGAGGAAGACGCCGGCAGAGGCTGCCGCGAGCAGGAACCAGACGAGCTCGAGCCGGCTGTCCGCCGCGCCCTGCGAGATCATCGACTTCGCCACAAAGCCCGACGTGAGGGGGAAGGCGGAGATCGACAGGGCGCCGACAATCCCGCAGATCGTGGTGACCGGCATCGTTCGGAAGAGGCCGCCGAGCTCGCTGGTCTTCCGCCGCCCGGTCATGAGGAGAACCGAGCCGGCAGACATCAGGAGGAGCGCCTTGTAGATGATGTGGACGAAGGCGTGAGCGGCGGCGCCGTTCAACGACATCTGGGTGCCGATGCCGATCCCGGTCACCATGAAGCCGACCTGGTTGACGATCGAATAGGCAAGGATGCGGCGCATGTCGTTCTCGAGGATCGCGTAGATGATCCCGTAGAAGACCATGATCAGGCCGAGCCAGATCAGGATCTCCTCGCCGGGAAATCCGCGAAGGAGCACGAGCACCGCGGTCTTGGTGGTGAAGGCCGAAAGGAAGACGGTGCCCGACCAGGAGGCCTCGGGATAGGCATCGGGAAGCCAGGCCGACAAAGGCCACGAGCCGGCGTTGAGCAGGAAACCGGCGAGGATCAGAAAATTCGCGGGCGAATCGGCCCGCATCGCGGTGAACGCGATCGAGCCGGTTTCGGCGACGTGGCCGGCGATCCCGGACATGAGAAGCACGCCGCCGAAAAGATGGATGATGATATAGCGCTGGCCGGCGCCGCGCGCCCCCTGCCCGCCCAGCCACACGATGACCGTCGAGCAGATCGCCATCGCCTCCCAGAAGACGAAGAGCGTGACGAGGTCAGCGGCGAAGACCGCGCCGAGCGCGGCGCCGCCATAGAGATAGGCAACCGGGATTTCCGCCCGGTTTTCCTGGCGGAGGGCATAAAGGCCGGCGGCGCCGGCAGTCAGCGTGAAGACCGTCCCGAAGAGACGGCCGAGAACGTCCGAGCGGAAGGGGACGAGGTCGTAGCCGAGCCATTGTACGGGGAGCGCAAGGTCGGCCGGGAGCATCCACACCGCGGCAAGTGCGACCAGCGGCGCCACAACGACGACGATGTCGCGAAGCGCGCCGCGGAGCCAGAACAGAAGCAGGCCGGACAAGATCAGGATCGACCCCGGCGTGGCAAGCAACGCCAAGGCGGCGCCGGGTTCAATCGTCATAGTAGTCGTCCGGCCGCTTGAGCAGCAGACCGAGGCCGCGCGCCAGCGCGATCAGGGCGACGCAGCTCAGGAAGCCGTATACGGCATAGAAGCCGATCAGCCCGTCGATGCCGAAGACAGGGTGCCCGGAGATGAAAAGATCGGCGAGGACCGTCGCCGCCAGGATGGCGATGAAGACGATCCACAGGAGGCGGATGGTTCGCGGCCGGACCAGCCAGTAGTCGTCGTTCTCCTTCGGTCCAGGCATCGCATTCCCATGGCGATTCGCTTGATGCGCCGACTTCGGCGCAGGTGACGGCGATAGTGTGCGCCAAGGGGCGGCGGATCAAGTCGGTCGGCGAAGGGCTCCGCTTTCCACGGTTTCAACCGGCCGCGGATTCCGTGGGCAGCTCCGCAAGACGCCGCTCCAGGAAGCGGCGCTCCGGCTCCTGGATGGTGAGGGCAAGCGCGCGCCGATAGGCGTCGCGGGCCTCCTCCACGCGGCCGAGACGGCGGCAAAGGTCGGCGCGGGCGGCATGCGCCAGCGGGTAGTCGGCAAGATCGCCGCGCGCGAGGATGGCCTCGACCGGGGCGAGGCCGGCCTCCGGGCCGTCGCGCATGGCGAGCGCCGCCGCCCGATTGAGTTCGACGACGGGCGACGGCTCGGCGCGAAGCAGGAGGTCGTAAAGCCCGACGATCTCGCCCCAGTCGGTCGCGGCAGCGGTGGCGGCGCCGGCATGGACAGCGGCGATTGCGGCCTGGATCGCGTAGGCGCCGACCGGCTGGATCGAGAGCGCGCGCCGCGCCAGCGCGGAGCCTTCGGCGATCTGATCCCGGTTCCAGCGGGAGCGGTCCTGATCGGCGAGAAGGACTATGTCGCCATCGGGCGATGTGCGAGCGGCGCGCCGCGAATTCGTGGAGAAGCATCAGGGCGAGCAGGCCGACCGCCTCCGGCTCGGGGAGCAGTTCGACGAGGAGGCGTCCGAGACGGATGGCTTCGCCGCTCAGATCGGCACGCGTCAGCTCGGCGCCGGACGAAGCCGAATAGCCCTCGTTGAAGACCAGATAGATCACGCGGAGCACGGCATCGAGGCGCGCCGGGAGATCGGCTGCGGCCGGCACGACATAGGGAATTCGCGCCTCGCGGATCTTCGCCTTGGCGCGAACGATGCGCTGGGCGAGGGCGCCGACGCCGGTAAGGAAGGCGCGGGCGATTTCCTCGGTGGTCAGGCCGCATACCTCGCGAAGGGTGAGCGCGGCCTGCGCATCCGGCGACAAGGCGGGGTGGCAGCAGGTGAAGATGAGCCGCAACCGGTCATCGGCGATGCTTTGGTCTTCGACCATCGGCTCCTCGGCGGCTTCGCCCTCGAGATGAATGGCGAGATCGTTCCGCGAGGCGTCGAAGCGGGCGCGGCGGCGGAGCCGGTCGATCGCCTTGAAGCGGCCGGCCGACACCAACCATGCCCGCGGATTTTTCGGCACGCCATCGCGCGGCCATTGCGCCGCGGCGGCGGCAAAGGCGTCATGCAGCGCCTCTTCGGCACGGTCGAAGTCACCGAGGAGACGGATCAGCGTGGCAAGGACGCGGCGGAACTCGGAACGGTAGACTGACCCGACGACGTCGCTGTCCCAGCCTGCGGCCATCGTCACGCGGCCTCGATGGTGGCCCGCCCGTAGCCTGGAGCGGTCAGCTCCCGTATCGGGCGGATTTCCACGGAACCGAGGCGGCCGGAGGGGATGTGACCGGCGATATCGATCGCCTGGTCGAGATCGGACGCCTCGATCAGATAGACGCCGCCGAGCTGCTCGGTGGTTTCGATGAAGGGTCCGTCGGTCGTGCTCACCCGGCCGGCACGCATCCGCACCACGGTCGCTGTCTCCGGACCCTTGAGCGCCTCGGCGGCGAGAAGCCGGCCGCGATCGCGCAGAGCCCGGTCATAGGCGACATGCTCGTCGACCAGAGCCTTTGCTTCACGCGGGGAAAGCGCGTCGAACGGCTCGATGCTCCCAAAGATCAGGAGGAGATATCTCATATCTTGATCTCCATGGTCGACCGCACCTCGATGCTACCGAGCTTGGCGAGCGGGATGTCGGCAGCAAGGCGGATCGCCTCGTTCATGTCGTGGGCGTCGATGAGGATGAAGCCGGCGAGCTGTTCCTTGGTCTCGGCGAACGGCCCGTCGGTGACCGACATTTTGCCGTTGCGGACGCGGACGGTGGCGGCGGCGCTCACCGGCTCAAGCGCGTTGGCGGTGACAAAGTGGCCGCCTTCCTTGAGCACGTCGTCATAGCCAAGCGAGTCGCGATCGAGCTGTTTCTTTTCGTCCTTGGAGAGCGCGTCCATCTTGTCGCTCTCCAGATAGACCAGGCAGAGATATCGCATCGTCCTTCCCCTCAACAGAAATCTTCTGACGGCCGATAGTCGTCCCGCCCGGCGGAAATCGACATCCATTCCCCAAAGATAATTACGACGGATCGGGGTCCTTTTTCGTGGCCGCCTGTCGATTCCCCCATCGCCCCTTCGACTGACTGACGAACCGGCGTGGAAGCGCCGGTGCCCTGCGGGGACTATCCCCGCGGCGCCCGCCGCCGACCGAAGGAGAAGGACGATGATCGACGTTTACGCTCTCGCGACCGTGTACCTGATGGAGCATCGGCGGGCGCTCACGCAAGGGTTTCGGCCGGATTATGCCGAGCCGGGTTTTCCCCTGTCGCAACCGCGCCGGGGCGTTGCCTTGAGGTTTGTCGCCTGGCTGCGGGAGAGATACCGCGGCTTCGCGATGCCGGAGGCGACCCTCGCGGTCGCGAAGGCGCAGGCTCTCGAGGCGGAAGCGAAGTGCTGACCCGGGTCCGCGCCCCTGCGCTACTCGCTGTCGCCGGAAACCGGCTCAAGCCCGACACGGGCGCGGCGGCGGCGACGGCGTTTTGCGCGCGATCTTGTCCGGTCGGCCCGGTGGCGGCGGCGCTCGCGCAGGAGATGGCGGGCATGTTGCTCGGCCTTTTCGGCGCGAGCCTCCCAAGGCAGGCGCCAGCCGAAACGCCGCGCCACGGCGCGGGTGATGATGATGCCGACATGGACCGGGAAGAGCAGGATATCGAGGATCTGCTGCTTGCGCGTGGGCGGCGGCTTGGGCGCCTCGGGCGGACGGCCGTTGGTCCGCCGGAGCGCCCGGCCCATTTCGCCGCCGAGCCACGCCTCGCCCTTCACCAGGATCTCGTGCATCCAGTCCCAGCGGCGGCGATGCAGCCGCACCCAGCTGGCGGCACGCCGGCTCGAGGTGATGATCAGGAGGGCGCCAACCGCCATCACCGGAACCCCGCCCGGGCCGGGAAGCGGCGCGATGATCAGGCCGATCGGAATGAGGGCGATGCCGACCCAGAGATAGATGGCCTGTTTCCAGGGCGGTCTCGGCGGGGGGCGGCTCACTTCGCTTCGGTCCTCTCTTCCAACGTCATATCAGCACGCTCCCAAGCAACGGCAATACATTCTTGACATTCTTGGCCGCGTGCCTTGCCTGCTTCGCCTCTGGCGATGGGTTTCACCCTGGCTCAACCCATCCAGCACGAGCGCGATGCAGCGTTTGTGGCGGTCAGGCCCCTGCAGCCCGGCGTCGTAAGCGTCACTGGTCGTCCATGAAGAATTCGGAAGCGGTTGAGTCAGTTGGCTAAATCGGCGTGGTGAAGTGTTGGATTTTGCAGGAAAGCGGGTCGATGGGGCCCGCTTTCTTGCGTTTTGGGATTCCGGTTTTTGGCGATTTGTGATTTGATTCCTCGGCGCCGGGTGGTTCGGATTCGGGGGGGCGGATGGCAAGACCGAGAGACAATCGCCAAAGGGACCTGTTGCGGCCTTCGCTGGATCAGATCATCAACCTGCAACACCCGCTGGTGCGGCTTGCCGACAAGATCGACTGGGAGTTTCTCGATCGCCGCTTCGCCTCGGTGTGCGCGACTGGCCCCGGCCAGCCGGGTCTGCCGACGCGGCTGGTGTCCGGCCTCCTCATCCTCAAGCATGCCGAGAACCTCTCCGACGAGGTGCTGTGCGCGCGCTGGGTGGAGAACCCCTACTACCAATACTTCTGCGGCGAGCTGAGCTTCTGCCACGAGCTGCCCTTCGAGCGCAGCTCGCTGACTCGTTGGCGCCAGCGGCTTGGTGAAGACCAGTTGATTGCTCTGATCCAGGAGAGCTTGTCGGTGGCCCACAAGACCGGCGCCATCGCGACCAGGGACCTCGAGCGGGTGGCGGTGGATACGACGGTGCAGCCGAAAGCGATCGCCCACCCCACCGATGCCCGGCTGGCGCATCGGGCGCTGGTCAAGCTGGTCGCGCTTGCCAGGCGAGAGGGCGTCAGGCTGCGGCAGAGTTATCTCAGGGTCGCCAAGCGCGCCGCCATCATGGTCGGGCGCTACAGCCA
This sequence comes from uncultured Alphaproteobacteria bacterium, assembly GCA_963792845.1. Classification (GTDB taxonomy): domain Bacteria; phylum Pseudomonadota; class Alphaproteobacteria; order Rhizobiales; family Kaistiaceae; genus Bauldia. The sequence goes on along the minus strand of CAWBXW010000012.1, from coordinate 359,075 downwards.
TGCCCATCAGTACAAGCGCGCCGGCAAGGCGCTGAGGTTCCTGCGCACCCGGCTCGGCCGGGTGATCCGCGACATCCATCGCAAGATCAAGGGCCATCCCGAACTCACGGCGCGCTTCGCCCCACTCCTCGATCTGGCGATCAAGGTCCGCCACCAGGACCATCGCCGGCGCGGCCAGAAGGTCTATTCCCTGCACGCGCCGGAGGTCGAATGCATCGGCAAGGGCAAGGCGCGAGCCCCCTACGAGTTTGGCTGCAAGGTGTCGATCGCAACACCGGTGACGATGCCAAAGGGCGGCCAGTTCGTGCTTCACGCCAAGGCGCTGCACGGCAATCCCTTCGACGGCCACACCCTCGGACCGGTGGTCAAGGATCTGGAGCAGGTGACCGGCGTGGAAACCCGCCGCATCCACGTCGACAAGGGCTACCGCGGTCACAATCACCCGGAGAAGTTCCGGGTCTGGATCTCCGGTCAGGCCCGCCGGGTCACCGCCGTCATCAAACGCGAGATGAAACGCCGCGCCGCCGTCGAGCCGGTGATCGGCCACCTCAAGGCCGAGCACCGCATGGGCCGCAATTACCTCAAGGGTCGCGACGGCGACCGCAGCAACGCCGTCCTCGCCGCCGCCGGCTACAACTTCCACCTGCTCCTGCGATGGTTCGCAGAGCTCTTATGCGCCTTATTCCAACTCGCCGCTCTCCAGCGCCTGCTGGCCATTCTTCACCTAATCCCAGCGTCACTCGCATTCTTCACGGACGACTCACTGGCGCCTTCGTCAAAGCCCCGCCCCATTTCGGTCGGGCGTCTTCTTGCATTGCCGGCGGGTCCGGAAGCTGTCCCGCCACGTCAGGGAGCGATGGTCAAGCGTAGTCCCAGCGCCTTCGCGACACCAAGGAGAGTTGATAGCCGGGGATTCTCCGTTCCGGCTCAGAGCGCGGTACAGGGCTTCGCGAGTGACACCCGCTTTTCGCGCTACGGCTGTCATGCCGCGCGCTCGGGCGACGACTCCAAGCGCGATCGCAATGTATTCGACTTCGCCACTCTCGAAGGCGTCGGCGAGAAGCTCGGCTTGAGAATCCGCGTCATCCATATACTCGGCGGCATCGAAGGGAATTGTTTTGGCTGCCATGTTCTACACCTCCTTCGCCAAAGCCTTGGCCCTGGCGATATCGCGCTTCCGCTGGTGAACGACCGTCAGCCTTTGGCATGTCGGTCTTTGATGACCTGACGCCCTTGGGCGTCCCCGTTATTGCGGCGCCCCGGCCGGCGGGAACTCGATGCCGGCGGGTCCGCCCGCCTCGACGGTCGCCGTGCCGGCGAGCATCTCGGCAAGCTGGAACGGTGCGTTCGGATAGACGAAGAGCAGCACCGTAGCTATGGCGGTCGCCATAAGCGAGATGACCATCGGCCAGGGCGCCTCGACGATGCCGCCGCCCTTCTTGTCCGGCCGGGCGAAGGCGCGATAGACGATCGGCAGGTAGTAGCCGGCGTTGAGCAGGGTCGAGACGACGATCACGCCGACCGCGAACCACTGGCGCAGTTCGACCGCGGCGAGGAGGATGAACCACTTGCCGAGGAAGCCCGCGGTCGGCGGCACCCCGATCATCGACAGCGCTCCGACGGTGAAGGCGGCAAACGTCCACGGCATGCGGCGTCCGACGCCGTCGAGCTTGCTTACGGTCTCGACGTGGGTGGCAACGCTGATCGAGCCCGCGGCGAAGAAGAGGGTGATCTTCGAGACGGCGTGGGCGGCGATGTGGATCGCGGCGCCAAGAATCGCGACCGGCGTGAACAGCGCCGCGCCGAGGACGACATAGGAAAGCTGGCTGATGGTCGAATAGGCGAGCCGCCGCTTGAGATTGTCCTGGCGGAGCGCGATCAGCGAGGCGGCGACGATGGTGATGCCGGCGACATAGACCAGCCAGTCGCCGGCGCCGGCCTCGCGGAGCGTCGACACGCCGAAGACATAGACGACCACCTTGAGGATGGTGAAGACGCCGGCCTTGACGACGGCGACGGCGTGGAGGAGCGCCGACACCGGGGTCGGCGCCACCATCGCCGCCGGCAGCCAGAAATGCATCGGCATCACCGCTGCCTTGGCGGCGCCGAAGACATAGAGGGCAAGCAGCAAGCTGAGCGCGATGCCGCCGACCTTGCCGCCGAGAATACCGCCGACGGTGAAGTCGAGCGTGCCGGCGGCGAGCCCGGTCCAGGCGATGGCCGGGAGGAGGAGGATGGTCGAGGACCCGAACAGCATCAGGAGATAGAGCCGGCCGGCGTTCCGCGCCTCGCGCGTGGCGCGGTGGGTGACGAGCGGATAGGTCGTGAAGGTGAGGAGCTCGTAGAAAAAGAAGAGCGTGAAGAGGTTGGCGGACAGGGCGAGGCCCATGGTCGCGGCGATGGCAAGGGCAAAGCAGACATAGAAAAGCGTCTGCCGATGGGCGTGCTCAGCCCGCATATAGCCGATCGAGTAGATCGAATTGACGATCCAGAGGCCGGAGGCGAGGAGCGCGAAGAGCATGCCGAGCGGCTCGACCTTGAAGGCGATTGTCAGGCCCGGCACCACCGTCCAGACGCGAAGGCCGGGCTCGCCGCCGCCGAGGATCGTCGGGAGCAGGATGAGGACCACCGCAAAAAGCGCCACCGCGCCGACGATGGTGACGCCTTCGCGGAGATTTGGCTGCGTCGAGAAAAGCGGGATGAGCAGGGCCACCGCCGCCGGGATCAGGACCGCGAGCGCGATCAGGGCGGCGGGGGTCATGGGCGCGACACCCTGCCCGAGGTGAAATTAGGATCGCCTCCGGTGCCGGCCGTCCGCCCGCAACACCCCGTGAGAAAACCGGAAATTGTCGTTCCGCCCGCGCAACGCGACGGCACCCCCTCCCTGTCATCCCCGCGAAAGCGGGAACCCGGTAGACGATGCCAACGACGGGTGCAGGCCGACCGCGACGCGGAGTGGCGTGAGCCGTCGAGTCCCCTGCATGACGGGCTATGTTTACCGGGTCCCCGCTTTTGCGGTGATGACCCCGGATGGCGGGGTTGGGATGCGTGCATCACCGCACCCCCGCCAACAGCGCCTCGGCGGCGCGTTGCGCCATGCCCGCCGTGAGCTCGGTGTCGATGCCGAAATAGACGGTGGCCGCGGCCAGCACCAGGATCGGCACCAGCATGCTCGCGGGCGGCTCGCGGGCGGCAAGCGCCGCCTCCGAGGGCTCGCGAAAATAGGCGGCCTCGATCAGGCGGCCGACATAGATGAGCGTGATCAGGCTGCTCGCGACGACGAGGACGGCGAGCCACCACCAGCCGAGCTCCAGCGCGGCGACGATCAGGTACCATTTCGAGACGAAGCCGGCGGTGCCGGGAAGGCCGACCAGGCTGAGGCAGGCGACGACGATGGCGCCGATGGTCACCGGCATGCGCCGGCCGATCCCCGCGATGTCGCGGAACTCGCATTTGCCGATACGGTAGACGACGGCGCCGAGGCCCATGAAGATGGCGCCCTTGATCAGGGCATGGTTGAGGAGATGGACGAGGCCGCCGGTGAGCCCGGTCACCGTCGTCAGCGACAGGCCGAGCGTGATGTAGCCGATCTGGGCGACCGACGAATAAGCGAACATCCGTTTCAGATTCGACTGGAAGACGGCGACTGTCGCGGCGCCGAACATCGCGGCAACCGACAAGACGACGAGGACTCGGTGAGCGGCAGCCTCGCGAAGACCAGGCTCGCGCCGAATACCGAATAGACGTAGCGCGCGAACAAATAGATCGCGACCTTGGTCGCGGTGGCGGCGAGGAAGACGGTCGCGACCGACGGCGCATAGGCATAGGCGTTGGGCAACCAGACGTGGAGCGGGAAGAGCGCGAGCTTGAGGCTGATGCCGACGACGATGAAGGCGAGCGCGGCGAGGACGGCCCGCGTCGATTCGACGTGGACGATGCGCTCGGCGATCAGCGCAAGATTGAGGGTGCCGGTCATCATGTAGATGAGGCCGACGCCGATCACGTAGAAGCTCGCGCCGATGGTGCCCATGATCAGGTACTGGTAGGCGGCGACCAGCGCCCGGCGGTCGCGCCCCTGCGCGATCAGGGCGTAGCTCGCCAGCGACGAGACCTCGAGGAAGACGAAGGCGTTGAAGGCGTCGCCGGTGATGGCGATGCCGAGGAGCCCGGTCATTGCCAGGAGGTACATGGTGTAGAACCAGGCGACGCGATCCTCCGGCAGTTCGGCGGCGACCGAAAGGCGGGCGAAGGGCGCGATCACCGCCGCGATCGCCGTGACGAGGAGAAGGATCAGCCCGTTGACGATATCGACCCGGTATTCGATGCCGAGCGAGGGATCCCAGCCGCCGATATGATAGGAGACGACGCCTTCGGCGAGGACGCGCACGAACAGCGCCACCGAGATCGCGAGCGAGGCGGCGCTCGCCGCGGCGGTCACCAGCCACGCCGAACCGGGCCGGCGGACCAGGGCGCACAGCAAGGCGCCGATGAGCGGCACCACCACCTGGAGCGCCGGCAGGTGCTCCCGCATCAGCGGTCTTCATCCCGCGCGAAGATTTCGTCCTCCTCGATCGTCCCGTAGGCCTGTTGATGCGGACGACGAGGGCGAGACCGAGGGCGAGCGTGGCGATGCCGACGACGATGGCGGTCAGGATCAGGACCTGCGGCAGCGGATGCGAATAGACCGTGAAGCGCGGGTCGACGATCGGCGCGGTGCCGCCGAGGATCTTTCCGGCCGAAATATAGAGAAGATAGACCGAGGTCTGGAACAGCGACAGGCCGACCAGCTTCTTCACCATGTTGCCGCGGGCGATGACGATGTAGAGCCCCGACACCATGAGGAAGACGGTGATCCACTGGTTGTAGTGGTCGAGGATGGCGATGACGAAATCGCGGATGGCGCTCACCGCCGCCTCCCGGCGAAGGCGTAGAAGATCGCGACCATGGTGGCGGCGACAGTGATGAAGACCCCGGCCTCGACGAGAAAGACCCCCCACTCCTGGCCATGGATGGGATCGTGGGCGAGGTGGTTGTATTCGAGGAAGTTGCCGCCGGTCAGCAGGCCGGCGACGCCGACCGCTGCATAGATGAAGACGCCGAGCGGGATGAAGGTCTCGACGAGGAATGGCGGCACGACCCGCTGCGCGGCGGCAAGGCCGAAGACCAGCGCGTAGAGGATGACCCCGGCGCCGGCGATGGTGCCGGCCTGGAAGCCGCCGCCCGGGCTGTAGTCGCCGTGGAACTGGATGTAGATGGCGAAGAGCAGCATGAACGGCAGGATCAGCTTGGCGGCGACCCGGAGGATGACGTCGAGGCGCATGTCAGTTCCCCGCCCGGAGGGTGCGCGTCGCGCGCACCGGGCGCCCCGTCTTGGCGGCCGCTTCAACAGCATCAGCACGGCAATGCCGGCGGTGAAGATCACCACCGTCTCCCCCAGCGTGTCGTAGCCGCGGTAGCTCGCGAGCACCGAGGAGACGACATTGGCGATGCCGGTATCGGCGAGCGAACGGGCGATGTAGTCCGGCCCGGCGCTGTGAATGGGATTGCCGGGCGCGCCGAAGGGCGGCGTCTCGCTGACTCCATAGATCAGCACCGCGGCGCTGCCGATCGCAACGAAGAGCGGGATGGCGATGCCGTGTACCGGCCGCGCCTCGTCGGTCCTCGTCAGATAGAGCGCGCCGAGGAGGAGGACGGTGCCGACGCCGGCGCCGACCGCCGCCTCGGTCAGCGCCACGTCGGGCGCGTCGAGGACGAGCAGCACCGTCGCCATCAGGAAGCTGTAGATGCTGGTGAGCACGGCGACGGCGAAGAGGTTCCTGACCCGCACCACGGCGGCGGTGGTGACGGCGAGCATGGTCAGGAGGATGAAGTCGATCAGTTCGACGATGGCCGGTCCTCCTCGGATTTGGCGGCGAGCGGCGCCCCGCTCTTGTCGACCGGGGTGAGCCCGGCATCGAGCGCGGCGCGGGCGATGGCGTGGGTCGCGACCGGACCGGCGATCGCGACGAAGAGCAGCAGGAAGACGAGCTTGACGCTGACGAGCGTGAAACCGCCGACGAGGATGAGGCCGATGAGCACCAGTCCGAGTCCGAAGGTGTCGGAGACCGATGCGGCGTGGAGGCGGGTGAAGACGTCGGGCATGCGAGTGATGCCGAGGGCGCCGATCACTATGAACAATGCGCCGACAATGACGACCGCACCGCCGACCCCCTGGAGAACCGTCGCAACGCTCATCCCTCCTCCTCCTCGCCGCTCGCGCCGAGCGGACCGTAGCGGAAGAATTTGAGGACCGCGAAGACGCCGATGATGTTGAGGAGAGCGTAGGCAAGCCCAATGTCGAGGAAGTCGGGACGCCCGGTCATGAAGCCAAGGACGGCAAGCGCCACGATCGCGGCATTGCCGATCGAGTTGGCCGCGACCAGCCGATCGAAGATGGTCGGCCCGCGGATGGCGCGGGCAAGCATCAGGGCGGCGGCGAGGAGGATCCCGAGCATGCCGGCGACGAGCATCAGGCGCGCGGGGAAAGATATAGGCCCTCCTCGAAGACGGTGACGCGGCGGTCCATGTCGCCGGCGAGAAGGCCGGCTTCCGCCGCCGCGGTGAGCGCGTGGACGACGAGCCGGCGGTCGTGGCGGTCGACGTCGACGGTGATGGTGCCGGGCGTCAGCGTGATCGAATTGGCGTAGGTGACGACGCCGACCGCGGTCTTCTGGTGGGTGCGGACCGTGACCAGCCGCGGCGCGATCGGCAGCGACGGAGACAGCACGAGCCGCGCAACCTGCAGGGCCGAGACTACGATCTCCTTGGCGAGCCACGGCCAATAGCGGAGCCCGGCGAGGATCAGCTCGACCGGGTGGCCCTCGCGGTCGGTGTAGCCGAAACGCCGGCCGACGAGCGCGATCGCGACCGCCGCGACCGCGCCGGAGACGAGCAGGAAGGCGTCGGTGTGCCCGGAGAGGAGCAGCCAAAAGACGTAAAGCGCAATGGCCAGGCTCGCGACCCGCACTGTCCCCTCCCCCGGGCTCCGATTCGGATGAACCTTACCCGGTGGGGACAGGGGATCAACCGGGAGCGTACCGCCTTCCATTGGCGAGCGCATCGACCCGGAGGCACTGTTCCCTCACCTCAAGCGGGCTCGGCGCGGGGGTCACGCGCGCCCTTGTAGGCCCGCACTTGCCGGTCTTGGTGCCCATTTCATGACCCCTCACCCTCCCCACACGACCAGTTGTCGTTGAGGATTGCGCGCGGAAACCCCATATTCGGGAAGCGCGGCGTTCCCGCCGCGTACCCCAACCAATAACAAGAACAAAACGCGAGGTTTTCGGCCATGGATCAGACCAGACCGACCGGAACGTCCACGATACCCACGAAAATCGTGAAATCCGAAGCCGAGTGGCGGGCCGAGCTGACGCCCGCCCAGTACCATGTCACCCGCGAACACGGCACCGAGCGGCCGGGAACCGGCCCCTGGCTCAACGAGAAGCGCACCGGCACCTATGCCTGCGTCGCCTGCGGGCAGCCGCTCTTCCGGTCCGAGACCAAGTATAGAGTCCGGCTCCGGCTGGCCTAGCTTCTTTCAGCCGATCGCCGGCGGGGCGGTCGAGGAGATCAGCGACGGCAGCTTCGGAATGGTGCGGACCGAGGTGCGCTGCGCCGCCTGCGAAGCCCATCTCGGCCACGTCTTCCCCGACGGGCCGCGGCCGACGGGTCTTCGCTACTGCATGAACGGAACCGCCCTCAAGCTCGACGCCGATGACACAAAGACGGGTTGACGAAAGCCTGGACGAGCGGCTCGGCGGCGGCGCCGGCGCGCGGCCGCCGGTCGCCGAGAGGCGGCCGGTGACCTCGACCCATTTCGGCGTCACCCGGACCGACGACTACGCGCTGGCTCCGCGCCGCGAACTGGCAGCAGGTGATGCGCGAGCCGGCGGCGCTGCCCGAGGACATCCGCGCCCATCTCGAGGCGGAGAACGCCTATACTCGGGCGGCGATGGCCGACGCCGAGACGCTCAGGGAGCGGCTCTATGCGGAGATGCGCGGCCGGATCAAGGAAGACGATTCCTCGGTCCCCTCGCCCGACGGCGCTTTCGCCTACGGCATCCGCTTCGCCGAGGGCGCCGAGCATCCGATGCTGGTCCGCACCGACCGCGACGGCGGCAACGAAACGACGCTTCTCGACGCCAACGCGCTCGCCGAGAACAAGAGCTACTTCCATCTCGGCGGCAGCGCCCACAGCCCGGACCACCGTCTGCTTGCCTATGCCACCGACGAGATGGGCTCGGAATATTTCGAGATCCGCATCCGCGATCTCGTGACCGGCAAGGACCTCGCCGACCGCATCCCCGGCACCTCGGGCGCGCCGGTGTGGGCCGCCGATTGCGCGCTCGCTCCTCTATGTCTGGATCGACGCCAACCACCGGCCGGCGAAGATCTTCCGCCACATCGTCGGCACCGACCCGTCCGAGGACGTGGTGGTGTTCGAGGATGCGAATCCGGCCTACTTCCTCGGCGTCGGCAAGACCCAGTCGGACCGCTTCATCGTCATCGACAGCCACGACCACGAGACGTCGGAGGTGCATCTCCTCGACGCCGACGAGCCGGCGCGCGGCGCCTCGGCTGGTCGCGCCGCGGCGGCGCCGCGGAGAAATACGATGTCGACCACTCCGGCGAGCTCTTCTACATCCTCACCAATGCCGGCGACGCCGAGGACTTCAAGATCGTCACCGCGCCCGTCGCCACGCCCGGCCGCGAGCACTGGCGCGACCTCGTTCCGCACGCGCCGGGACGGCTGATCCTGTCGATCACCGCCTACAAGGACTGGCTGGTGCGGCTCGAGCGCGAGGGCGGGCTGCCGCGGATCGTCATCCGCCACCTCGGAAGCGGCGACGAGCACGGAATCGCCTTCGACGAGGAGGCCTATTCGCTCGGGCTCCTCGGCGGCTACGAGTTCGACACGACGACGCTCCGCTTCAGCTACTCGTCGATGACGACGCCCGCCCGGGTCTACGACTACGACATGGCGAACGCGGACGCGGGTGCTCCGCAAGGAGGACGAGGTCCCCTCCGGCCACGACCCGGCCGACTACGTCACCCGCCGGCGTCTTCGCGCCGGCCGCGGACGGCGAGACTGGTGCCGGTATCTCTCCTCTACCGGCGCGGCACACCGCATCGATGGCACGCGCGCCGCTCCTCCTCTACGGCTACGGCGCCTATGGCGTGACCATTCCGGCGGCCTTCTCGACGACGCGGCTCTCGGCTGGTCGACCGCGGCTTCGTCTACGCCATCGCCCATATCCGCGGCGGCAAGGACAAGGGCTTCCACTGGTATGCCGACGGGCGGCGGGCCAAGAAAATGAACACCTTCACCGACTTCATCGCCGGCGGCGCGCTATCTCGCCGCCGAAGGCTTCGCCGCGCCGGGCCGGATCGTCGGCTGGGGCGGCTCGGCCGGCGGCCTTCTCATCGGCGCCGTCGCCAATCTGGCGCCGGAGCTCTTCGCCGGGCTGATCGCCGAGGTGCCCTTCGTCGACGTGCTCGACACCATGCTCGACGACACGCTGCCGCTCACTCCCGCCGGAATGGCCGGAATGGGGCAATCCGATCGCCAGCGAAGCCGATTTCCGCACCATTCTCGCCTATTCCCCCTACGACAATGTCGGCCGCCACCCCTACCCGGCGATCCTCGCCCTCGCCGGGTTGACCGACCCGCGCGTCACCTATTGGGAGCCGGCGAAATGGGTGGCGAAGCTCCGCGCGCACGAGACCGACGAGCCGGCTTCTGCTCCTGCGGACCAACATGGACGCCGGCCATGGCGGCGCCGCCGGCCGCTTCGACCGGCTGCAGGAGACGGCGTTCGCCATGGCGTTTGCGCTCAAGGTGGCGGGGCGCGCATAGCAGCAGGCGCGCGAGTCACGCGGCCTACCGGATACTCACGTCGATCTTCCGGCCAAGAGCAGCAGAAGCCGCCTCGATCTGCTCCGCCGGCGGCGATGGCCGAGACGAAACAGCCGCTCGACCAACTCGCGCCTCCATGAGAGCCGGCGTGCAAGCTCGGCGCGGCAGCATCGCGGAGATGATGTGGCCGGAACCGGGCCTTTCTGGTTTCAAAAGTGAAGCCCTGCGCGGCCAGCCATTTACCCTCTCGCCTATGTCCCGATCGGCACCTTCAGCACCTGGCCGATGAAGATCTTTTGGGGTCGGTGATGATCAGCGGATTGGCGCGGACGATGCGATTGAAATGCGCTGAGCTGCCGTAGTTGTCGGCCGAAATCTTCGACAGCGTGTCGCCGACCTTCACCGTGTGCAGCCGGTAGCCGTAATAGCCGCTGACGATGCGCGGCCCGTAGATCACCGGCACGGTGACCTTGTTGATCTCGGAGCCGTCTTTGGCGCTCTCCTCGAAGATTTCGACGAAGAGCCGGTCGAGCTGGAAGGCGGCGCCGGTCAGGTCGACCGAGAGCTGGAACTGGCCGTGCTCGCCGCCGCCGCCGCCGACGTGGAACGAGCCGCTCCGCTCGTCATGGCCGTCATGGATGCGATAACTGAGTGTCGCCTCGAAGCCCTGGCCGATGCCGCCGACAAGCACGGGATTACCGATGAGGTCATAGGGTTTGGGCTGCTGGATTTCATTGGTCACGGTCGCCTCCTCGTAGCCCCAGCCGCCAACCGGGTGCGACCAGCCTAAGACGGTTCGCGATCCCGCGCAAAAAAGGACAGAATGCCTTGTTTCCATGGAGAGCCGAGCAACAGCGGCTCGAACGGCAACACGGAGAGAACCATGATGATGAGAGCATGGATCGCCGGCCTCATCGCCGCGTCGGCAATCCTGTCCGGAACCGTTCCCGGCGCCGACGCCGCCAACCCGCCGCGCGTCAACGGCGAGAATTGCCGCGCCCTCATCTCGGCGATCGGCAGAAAGAACGTGTGGTCGACGTCGTTCTTCGGCCAGCGGATCGGGCCGTTCGACCGGCTCGAGTCCTACCACGCTACGCCCTGCTTCCGCAGCGAGAAGGACTGCAAGGCCTGGCTCTATTGGGCGCAGACCGACTGGGACCGCTACCAGTATTTCAATCCCTGCAAGAAGGGGGTGCGATAGCCCCCGATCCCTTCTCCCCCTCATATCGCTGTGGGGACCGGATCAACGGCCGCCCATCGCCTTCTCGTACATCTCCAGCGCATGGTCCCAGTTGATCAGGCTGTCGACCCAGGCGTTGAGATAGTCGGGACGGCGGTTCCGGTAGTCGATGTAGTAGGAATGCTCCCAGACGTCACAGCCGAGGACCGGCAGGCCGCCGTGGACGAGCGGGTTCTCGCCGTTCGGCGTCTTGGTGATTTCGAGCTTGCCGTTCCTGAGCCCAACCCAGCACCAGCCGGAACCGAATTGCGTCGTGCCGGCCTGGACGAAATCGGCCTTGAACTTGTCGTAGCCGCCGAGATCGGAATCGATCGCCTTGGACAGCGCGCCGGGGATCTTCTTGCCGCCGCCCCCGGCTTTCATCCATTGCCAGAAGTGGACGTGATTGTAGTGCTGGCCGGCATTGTTGAAGAGGCCGGCGTTCTTGGAATAGCTCTGCTTGACGATCTCCTCGAGGCTTTTCCCTTCGAGGCCGGAGCCTTCGAGCAGCTTGTTGCCGTTGGTGACATAGGCCTGATGGTGCTTGTCGTGGTGGAACTCCAGCGTCTCCTTCGACATGAAGGGCTGGAGGGCATCATAGGCGTAGGGAAGGGGTGGCAATTCGAAGGCCATGGCACGCTCCTCTTTGTCGGAAAGTCCTCCGCGGGCGGCCAATGGCGAGCCGCGGCCGAAACGCGGAAATCGAAGAACCACAGGAACATAGGCCGCGCCTCCGTTGCCGACAACAGCTTTGGAGCCCGACGGTTCCGAACCGGCCGGCTTTCCGTCGGCTTGCGCGCCTACGCGGCTCCGCCGGATGCTGGTCATCTCAGCCGTTGGCCGCGGCGGTGGCAACGGGCTCCTCCGCGGGGGCATCCGCCTCGCTTGGGAAAGCCTCGTAGAGAACCGCAGCCGCCCGTGCCGCGCTTCGCCGGAACCGGTCCGCTTCCCAGGCAAGAAATCCGCCGACCGGATTCTCTTTGTAGTCCTCCGGGAAGAGGCTCGCTCTTTCCGGGAAAAACCTCTGCCTGACCCATTCATTTCCTTCGCGGTAGGGTGCAAGGAAGACTTCAATCCGCTCCGGGCTCAGCCTGAGCCGCGGACCTGTATTCTCGCGAAGCGCCGTCACGAGCAATCCGAGCCGTTCTCGCGACGGATCGGGAGAGGCCACCGATTTGCCCCTCGGGTTGAGCGCATTCCATTCGGCAAGGAACGCCATTGCCGGGGCCGAGAACGAGGTGTTGCTGTCGGGAGCCCGCCCAAGCATCTCGCGCGGCAGGCCGAGCAGAGCCTCGAAGTCGGCCCTGACGTCCCCGTCGGTCAGCGAGGTCCTGTCGAAAAGGCGAACGATGATGTTTTTCTCGCCGAAAACCTCCGCATAGTGTTCGATGATTGTGCGGTAGTCGTAGTAATATCCCTTCGTCGTCATCCCGATCTCGTTATGCCAGAGCGGCGCGCCGTTTATCAGCCTCGTCGTCATACGGCTGATTGCCATAGCGTCCTGCCGGCGAAGGTAGATGACGACTTGAATATCGCTGAAGATGTTCTCAAGGAAAGATTTTAGCCTGAGCTTCGGATTCGAGAGTCTCCAATCTCGAATGCATGAGCTCGCTGGTGAATATCGCTGTGTGGTAGTTCCCTTGGTTCAACTCTCGCCTGAGACGATAGAGCGTCACCGGCGTAACCGTCTCAAGCGGCGCATCCAGCGAGCTTTCCGCCTTTCTCCTCAAGTATCCGTCCGCATCCTCGCCACCGGCGATGACCACCAGATTGCTGTGGTTCTGGTTTCCGAGATGACGAACCGGGAAATAGTAGCCGATCCGAGCTAATTCGCCGGCATTCCTCCTTAGACCGGTCTGGAGCGTGGTTGTCCCGGTCTTCTCGGCGCCGATATGCAATATCAACTTCAAGTGATGTTCGGACACTGGACTTATGGTCACGGGAAGGCTGTCGTCTCGACGATATCGGCGCGTTCGCGCCTCGCAAACCTTCTATCGCGGGCGAAAAAGGGCCGCAAACAGAGAAATGTGGCCCGCGTGGCCGCGAGCCATTGTCCGAAGCGGCTTCGCGGCCCGGCAACTGGTGGAGAACCGAAGACGATCCGCGGCAGGGGTCCGGCCGCGGATCGCCTCAATCAGCAGCGCAACCTCACTCGGGCTTGGCTTCGCCGCCCATCAGGGCCCCGAACTCCTGCTTGAAGGTGGCGAGGTCGACCTGCATGCCGTTGAGCATGGTGCTCCAGTAGCGCTCGGTCGCGGCAATCGCCACCGCCTCGCGGATTTCCTCGTCGCTGGCGCCGGCGGTCTTGGCGCCGAGCGCGTCGGCCCAGATGCAGTAGCTGCACGGAATTTGGGCGACGACGGCAAGCCCGATCAGTGCCTTCACTTTCGGCGTGAGCGCGGTGTCCTCGCTGAACTCCAGCTCCTTGAGCTGATGCCAGGCGCCGTCGAAGCCGGCCTTGGGCATCACCGTGAAGAAGGTCGGAACGCTGCCGAAGGTTTGCTCGATGTCCTTGAGCGCCGCCTGGTAGCCGGCTTCGTCGGCGGCATTGGCAACCGACCCAACAGTCAAGATTCCCGCGCCGAGGGCGAGCGTTTTCATCAGGGTCTTCATCTTTCGGTCCTCCTTTGACCTCGCGCCGTGCGGTTGGAGACGTGTATGCTGGGCATGGATGACGGCGCGATGCCAGGTTCCCGCATTGATGGGGTCGGCGAAATACGCCGAGCGGCGTACGAGGACTTCGCAATGGAAAGACTGTCGGCCGACGACTACCGCAAGGTCTTGTCGGCCATCAAGATTCTCGGGCGCGACATCGACCGGGAAAGTTTTCCCGAACGGGCCCTTGACGCGATCGCCGCGGTGATCGCGGTCGACATGATCAGCTACAGCGAGATCGACCTTGCCGAGGGCACCAACCGTTTCCTGCTCAAGCCCGACATCGCCGCACTCGGCGAGGACGATCCACACTACGCGCGGTTCGCCCGGCGTTTCGGCAACCATCCGATTCTCGCGCACCGGCTCAGCGCCGAGCCGCCGGAACGTCCCGGCCTCGCCCAGTTCCTCGAACGCATCCGGATGCTCGGCATGGTCGGCAATTGCTGCGGCGACGCCGAGGTCAGGCTCAATCTCGGCCTGACGGTGGCGAATGCGCGCCAACGCAAGATCGGCATCGCCCTCAACCGGAGTGTCCGCGACTTCGACGAGGGTGACGCCGGGCGGCTCGAGGCGCTCCGTCCGCACATCGTCGCCGCCTACGCCAATGCACTCAAGGTGGCGCGGCCGGTGCCGGTTTCGGCGGCAGCCTCGAGCGCCATCCGGGTCGACCGCGTGCCGCTCACGCGCCGTGAAAACGAGGTGCTCTACTGGGTGTCGATGGGAAAGACCAACGAGGAAGTCGGGACGATCATCGGCGCGAAGCCGATGACGGTGAAGAAGCACCTCGAGCATATCTACGACAAGCTCGGCGTGCCCAACCGCACCGCCGCGGCGCGCCTGACGCTGGCGCGGGTCTAGCCGGCCCCCGGGTTCGCCGGGTACGGTCACCTGAACCGGCGCCGACACCTGGGCGCGCCAAATTATTCAATAATATTTCTGTGACCGGAAGGGGCTTGTCAGGAGCGAATTTCTTCGGCAAACGACTGCGCGTGCAACAATCCGGACGAATGGAGGGCGATAATGAGGCGTGTTACTTCGGTGGTGTTGGCTGCGTTTGCGGTGACGATGGCGTTGTCCGGCGCGGTATTCGGGCAGGATGACCCCATCTCCGTCCGCAGGGCGCTGATGAAGAACAACGCGGCGGAGGCGACCATCGCCGGCCAGATGCTGCGCGGCGAAGCTCCCTACGACGCCACCGCGGCCGCCGCGGCGATGACCCAGATCGCCGCCAATGCCGCCAAGATCCCATCGCTCTTCCCGGAAGGCAGCGACACCGGCGACACCAATGCGCTGCCGGCGATCTGGCAGAACTTCCCCGATTTCGAGGCACATGCCGCGGCGCTCGGAACGGCGGCCACTGCCGCGGCGGCCGCCGCCGCCCAAGGCCAGGAAGCCTTCACCACCGCTTTCAACGCCGTCGGGCAGGCCTGCGGCGGATGCCACCAGACCTACCGGAAGGCGATGTAGCCGGCCAGGGGTTCATTCAAGGCGGCGCAGCCCGAGGCCGCGCCGCCTTTTCTATTCCGCAAGCGAAGCCAGGACCCGGGCCCATGAGCGAATCCCGCCATGGAAGCTCGACACGTCGTATTTCTCGTTCGGCGAATGGATGCGGTCGTCCTCAAGGGCGAACCCGATCATCAGCGAATCCATGCCGAGGGCACGCTTGAGATCGCCGACGACCGGGATCGACCCGCCGGAACCGACCAGCGCCGGCGCGACATTCCACTCGTCGGCCAGCGCCTGCCGCGCCTTCACGAGGTAGGCACCGTCGTGCGGCAAGAGGAGGCCGGGACTGCCGCCATGGGGAATGAACTCGACGTGGCAATCGGACGGGATGCGATCCCTGACATAGAGGCGGAACGCCTCCCGCACGCGCGCGGGGTCCTGGTCGCCGACGAGGCGGAAGGAGACCTTGGCCGCGGCCTTCGCAGGGATCACGGTCTTGAAGCCTTCGCCGGTATAGCCGCCGATGATCCCGTTGACCTCGGCGGTCGGCCGCGCCCAGATCTGCTCAAGGACGGAACGGCCGGACTCGCCGGCGGGGACGGACAGGCCGATCGTAGCTAGGAAGCCCGCCGCATCGAAATCGAGCGAGTCCCAGAGCGCGCGAATTTCATCGGGCAATTCGCCGACCCCGTCGTAGAACCCGGGAAGCGTCACCCGGCCCCGGTCGTCGTGGAGCCCGGCGAGGATGTCGGCGATGATGTGGATCGGGTTCCGCGCGGCGCCGCCGAAGAGGCCCGAGTGAAGGTCGCGGTCGGCCGCGGTGACGATCAGCTCCTCGCCGACGAGGCCACGCAGCATGATGGTGATCGCGGGACGTTCGCGGCTCCACATCGCGGTGTCGCAGACCAGCGCGACGTCGGCACGGAGCTCGCCGGCGTTGTCGGCAAGAAATGGCGCGAGACTCCGGCTGCCGGATTCTTCCTCGCCCTCGAAAAGGATGCTGACGTCGACCGGGAGATCGCCGGCGACCGTCCGCCAGGCGCGACAGGCTTCGAGGAAAGTCATGAGCTGGCCCTTGTCGTCGGAGGCGCCGCGCGCGACGATTTTCTGCGTCCCGTCGACATTGACGATCCGCGGCTCGAAGGGCGGCGAGGTCCATTCGGCAAGCGGGTCGACCGGCTGGACATCATAGTGGGCATAGAAAAGCACATGCGGCTTCTTCCCGCCGCGGCGGTGGCCGACCACCATCGGGTGGCCGGCAGTCGAGCGGACGCTGGCATCGAAGCCGATTCCGGAAAGCTCGTGCGACAGCCACACCGCGGCGGCGCGCACCTCGTGGGCAAAGGCGGGATCGGTCGAGATGCTGGGGATGCGGAGAAGCGCGATCAGGCGGTCGAGGCTCGCCGGAAGGCCGTCGTCGATCTGCTTCAAAACCTGATCGAGCATTGTCCACTCCTCGATGACACGGGCGTGCGACGCTACAGGCAAGAATGCACCTGCGAAAGACGCAGGCCTTGTATTTGACGCCCGGCTGGAGTGACATCCACCGGCCAATCAGGCAAAGCAGGAGCGGAGGGGTGGCGATGGACGAACTGGTTGCACGGGTCGCACAAAGCACGGGCATCGACCCGTCGGTGGCGCACAAGGCTGTCGTCATCATCATCCAGTTCCTGCTCAACGCGGGTCCGCGCGACAAGGTGGACAAGCTGATCGGCGATCTGCCGGGGGCGCGCGCCGCGATCGGGACAAACGGGGCCGGTCGAAGCGGGCCTTCCGACATCATGGGCGCCTTCAACGCGCTGACCGGCGCCGGCCTCGGCATGAGCGAAATTCAGGCGGTGGCGAGAAGCTTCGGAAAGTTCGCCCGCGAGCAGGCGGGAACGCAGACCGTCGACGAGATCGTCGGCGCCGTTCCCGGACTGGGCCAGTTCGTCTGAGCCTGTCCGGCTACAGTGTGATCTGCCCGTAGCGGAGGGCCTCGACCACTGTCTGGGTCTTGTTCCGCGCCTTGAGCTTCTCGCTGGCGTTCTGGAGATGGGCGTGGACGGTGCGCTGAGAGATCGTGAGAATCTCGGCGATCTCCCCCGCGGTCTTGCCCTCCGCCGACAGTTCGACGACTGCGCGCTCCCGCGACGAGAGTTCGCCCGGCCGGTCCAGCGACAGCGCGCCGAGCGCCCGGAGCCGCAGAAAGGCCTCGACACAGAAGCGATCGATACCAAGCTTCTCCGAGAGGTCGAGCGACAGATCGGGACCGGCGCCGAGGACGCAGGCCTGGTAGGGAAGGAAAGTCCTCACCGGCACGCAGAGCAGCGCCTGCGCCTGCTCCGACGCGATCAGCTTGTAGAGCGGCGAAGCGTCGAGAATTCGGCAGGGTGACGAAATCACCACCGCGCGCAAGGCGCGGAGCGCCAGCCGGAAGATCGAATCCTCGGCGGTGATCTCGTTGCTCGGCGCCGCGCACATCGGTCCAATGCCAACGGAGAAGCAACGGGGCCAGCGGCCGTCCCGGCAACGGGATGCCGGTCACCACGAAGTGCATAGCTCCGTATGATCGAAAACGATCTTCGAGAAAGTCCAAAACCTGCCCGCCCGCGCCCATCGAGCGGAACCGGTCGGCGTCCGCAGCAAGGCATTCGGCAATCGACATACCAAGACAAGCCCCTGCCCCGCCGCCAGCATCATCACCTTCGGTTCCCGTTCAATTGTGGAAACTGACAAGCCGGCGTCGATCTCGGAATGCATCAGTATGCCCGCGTTCCGAGCCAAGGCTAATGCTCGCTGGCCTCGGCGCCGTTAAAATGTGGTCTCCGTCGCAGAGCGGTCTTTTCCAACAGGCATCAATCGCCTATACATTCCGGTAAGTTTCGGGCCGGCTTTGTCGGATCCGGGTGCGCCGCACCGGCCCGTAATAGAGGGTGTGCGATTTGCTGCGATCGAGTGCCGCTGTCCGCGAGATCGGCTGATGCCGAAATTTCGGGCACTCGCCGACGGCTTCCCTCACGTCAGGGAAGCGGACTGGCGCGACCTCGCCGCCCGTTCCGGCGCGGCGGGGATGCCGACCGGCCACGAAATCCGATGACGGATTGCGCGTCGGCCCGATCTATCCGGCAGGACGCAGCGATCCGATTGCCGGACGCCCCGGGAACAAAGTCTGGACCCTGGTACAGCGACTTGACCGCGGCGACGCCGTCACCCTGGCGGCCGACATCGCGGCCGCGGCGGATGGCGGCGCCACCGCGGTCGAACTGGTCTTTGCAGGCAGTCCCACGGCTCGCAATGCCGGCATTGCCGAGACCGTCGCGATTTCGAGAATTATCGCAGATGCTCCGCCGGAAATCGCAATCGAGATCGATGCCGGCGAGGCCTCGCCCGAACGCACCAGACGCCTCATCGCAATCGGCGCCGGCAGATTTCGCCGCATCTCGATGTTTTTCGATCCTGTCGCGACGCTCGCCGCGGCCGGCGGCCTTGCCGGCTCGCTCGATGCCTCGGCGATCGGCATCACCGAAATCGCAGCCGCGCTCGATGCGGCGGAGCTTTCGGGCACGGCGGTGCTCGCCGACGGTCGGCCCTGGCATGACGCGGGCGCCTCGGAGGTTCAGGAGCTCGCCGTCACCGTCGCCGCCGCGGTGGCTCAGCTCCGACTTCTTGGCGAGCACGGCTTTCCGCCGGCCGATGCGGTTCGGCAGATGGCCGTAGCGCTCTCGGCCGATGCCGACCAGTTCCTGACCATCGCAAAATTCCGCGCGATCCGCCTGCTGCTTGAGCGCGTCCTTGAAGTCGCCGGCATCGCCCTGCCATGTCCGAGAATCCATGCCGAGACGGCGTGGCGCATGCTTGCCCGCCGCGATCTCGCGATGAACATGGTGCGGGCCACGATCGCTGCGTTTGCCGCAGCCGCCGGCGGCGCCGACTCGATCACCGTGCGGCCGCAGCATCTCGATCGCGATCCCTTCGCCGACCGGATGGCCCGGAACACGCAGACAATCCTGGCCGAGGAAGCACTGCTTTACCGGGTCGCGGATCCCGGCGCGGGTTCCGGCGCGATCGAGACCCTGACCGCGTCCCTTGCCGAGGCGGCATGGACGAAGTTTGCCGCGATCGAGGCGGCCGGCGGACTACTCCACGCCGTGCGGGCGGGGTCGATCCAAAGCGAGATCGCGGCGATGCAGGAAACGCGGATGCGGAAGGTCGCCACCCGGGCGCTGCCGATCGTCGGCGTGAACGTCAACGTCGAACGGGAAGATCGGGGATGGCAGGAGCCGCCTCGCCTGCCGCAGTCACGGTATCCGAGACCAGGCGGCGAGGTCGTCGACGCGCTCACCCCGCGGCGGCTCCCGGAGCCGTTCGAGCGCCTCGCCGATCGGGCGCGCAGGGCCGGCGCGCGTTCGGCCGTATTCTTTGCCGGCCGGCCTGGCGACGCGGCAGCATCGGCATCGGCCGCCGATGCCTTCGCCGCCGGCGGCTTCAGCGTGGTCGAGGGTCCGGAACTCGGCTCCATCGAGACGGTAGGCGATGCTTTCGTCCAGTCCGGGGCGAGCGTGGCGTGCATTTCGCCGGCGCCGGACGATCCATCGCTTGGCCGGCTCGTCGACGGGCTCCGCAAAGCCGGTGCCGGGTTCGTCGTGATCGCCGGCGAAGCCTCCGATCAGCGGGGCGCTGCCGGGGTGGATGCGGTGCTCGCGCCGGACACCGATCTCGTGTTCTTTTTCGAAAATACTCGACCGGATTGCCGACGGCGCCGAAAACGGGCAGACTTTGCATGGGGATAAGTGAGGCGCGTCGCTTTGACCACTCCGATCGGTGGGTTCCGGCAAGGGGTTTGGCTGTATTGCGCCATTCTGGCGCTGTTCCTGGCGCTCTTCTCGTTCGCCGGGGAAGCCCATGCGCAAGGGCGATTCGACGGCGACTGGGCGATCTATATCTTTGGGGCGCCTGGGAATTGCCAGTTCGGCTACAAGGTGAAGATGACGATCAACGAGGGCAACGTGCTCTATCGCGGGCGGATGGTGTCGCCGACCGCGATTGGCGTTTCCACCGCCGGCACTGTGACGCTCCGTCTCGGCAGCGGCCGCTTCACCGTCATCGGGTCGGGGGCGATCAATACCACGCGCGGCGCCGGCCGCTGGGTAGCGCCATCCTTCCGCTGCACCGGCTGGTGGCGCGCCGAACGGCAATGACTGCCGGCGCGGCCAGGCCCGCGACGCCGGAATCGCCTCCGCCCGATCTTCCCGACTTCGGCCAGCTTCCCTGGCGGGCACCGCACCCGAGCCACCGCGGCTTGAGCGGTGAAGCCTTCGTCACCCCGGAGGGCATCTCCCTCAAGGCCGCCTACCAGAAGGGCGACGTCGCCGGCATCGACTTCATCGACGGCTGGCCGGGGTTCCCGCCTTATCTCCGTGGGCCATACGCCACCATGTATGTCGCCCAGCCCTGGACGATCCGGCAATATGCGGGCTTCTCGACGGCGGAGGACTCGAACGCCTTCTACCGCCGCAATCTCGCGGCAGGCCAGCGCGGCCTCTCTATCGCCTTCGATCTCCCGACGCATCGCGGCTACGATTCGGATGACCCGCGGGTGGCCGGCGACGTCGGCATGGCCGGAGTCGCGATCGAACTCGATCCTCGACATGCGGACGCTCTTCGACCGGATCCCGCTCGACCGGATCAGCGTGTCGATGACCATGAACGGCGCCGTGCTGCCGGTGATGGCGCTCTACATCGTCGCCGCCGAGGAGAAGGGCATCGCGCCGGACCGGCTCGCCGGCACGATCCAGAACGACGTCCTTAAGGAATTCATGGTCCGCAACACGTTCATCTATCCGCCCGGACCATCGATGCGGATCGTCGCCGACATCATCGCCTATACGGCGGCCCACATGCCGAAGTTCAACTCGATCTCGGTCTCGGGCTATCACATGCAGGAGGCGGGGGCGACCGCCGACCTCGAACTCGCCTATACGCTCGCCGACGGTCTCGAATATGTGCAGGCGGGCCGGAACGCCGGGCTTGCGGGCGACGCGTTCGCGCCGCGCCTCTCGTTCTTCTTCGGCATCGGCATGAACTTCTTCATGGAGGTGGCGAAGCTCCGCGCCGCGCGCCTGCTCTGGGCTAAGCTGATGAAGGAGCGCTTCGCGCCGGGCGACGAGCGCTCGCTGATGCTCAGGGCACATTGCCAGACCTCAGGCTGGTCGCTTGCCGCCCAGGACGCTTTCAATAACGTGACGCGGACGGCGGTCGAGGCGATGGCGGCGACACAAGGCCATACCCAATCGCTGCACACCAACGCCCTCGACGAGGCGCTGGCATTGCCGACCGACTTTTCGGCGCGGATCGCCCGCAATACGCAGCTTTTCCTGCAGAAGGAGTTGGGCACGACGCTGATCATCGATCCGTGGGGCGGCTCCTATTTCGTCGAGCGTCTCACCTATGAGCTCGCCACGCGGGCCCTCGACCATATCGCCGAGACCGACCGACTCGGCGGCATGGCGAAGGCGATCGAGGCGGGCGTACCCAAGCTCCGGATCGAGGAGGCGGCGGCGCGGACGCAGGCCAGGATCGATTCCGGCCGCCAGACCGTCGTCGGAGTCAACCGCTACCGGGCCGCGGACGAGCCGCCGATCGAGATTCGCCGCGTCGACAATTCCGCGGTGCTCGCCGCGCAGATCGCCAAGCTCCGCAAGCTCCGCGCCGAGCGGGACGGCGGGGCGACGCGGGCGGCGCTCGACGCCCTCACCGACGCTGCGCGGAGCGGCCGCGGCAATCTCCTCGCAATCGCCGTCGAAGCCGCGCGGGCAAAGGCCACGGTCGGCGAGATCAGCGGGGCGCTCGCGGCGGCCTTCGGGCGCCACACACCCGACATCCACGTCGCCGCCGGGGTCTACGGCCGGGAAACCGGCGAAGCCGATGCGGCAATGCAGGCGGCCCGCCGGCTGGTCGCGGCCTTTGGGGAACGGGACGGCGGGCCGCCGCGCGTTCTGGTCGCCAAGATCGGACAGGATGGGCACGATCGCGGACAGAAGGTGATCGCTTCGGCCTTCTCCGATCTCGGCTTCGCTGTCTCGCTCGGCCCGTTGTTCCAGACACCCGAGGAAGCCGCGCAGCTCGCGATCGACAAGGACGTGCACATCCTCGGCGTCTCGACGCTCGCCGCCGGCCACCTCACCTTCGTGCCGGCGGTCAAGCGCGCGCTCGAACAAGGCGGCAGGCCGGACATCATGGTCGTGGTCGGCGGGGTTGTCCCGCCGGAGGACTACGAGGCGCTCAAGGAAGCCGGCGCCGCGGCGATCTTCCCGCCGGGGACGCCGATTGTCGGCGCCGCGACGACCTTGATCGAGGAACTGAACCGCCGCCTCGGCTACGCGCCGCCCGCCGGACACAATTTTCCGCCGGCCTAGCATCCCCTCGCCTGAATCCGGACGAAGCTTGCGTTCAGGGGACGTCCCGCCCTTCGCGGATGGCATCAACCAGACCGTCGACGGGCCTGATGACGCCGGCGCGAGCCCCGCGGCGCGTCAAGACCGGCTGCGACAGGCGCCCGGCGAAGCGCACGCGCTCGTCGTCGCTCTGCGGCACGAGCGCTTCGATGACCGCCGCCATCATCGCTTCCGAGGCGCGGCCCGCCCCGTCGTCGCATTTGACCGCGACACCAAGACCAAGGCCGGGCAGCGCTCCGCAGTAGACGCCTTCGGCGCCGCCTTTGACGAAGACGCGGCCCGAAAACAGCGTCATCACGTCGGTACAGAAGCGCCCGGCGCCGGCCATCATGAAGGGTTCGGCCATGCAGGCGGCGAAGATGCGCTGCACCGCCGCCGCCCGCGACGGCGGAAGTCCCTCACCCGTCGCCATCCGCGCAAAACCCAAGGCGAGACAATGAATTGGGATGGCATAGGCCGGGATCGAGCAGCCGTCGACCGCGCGGTTCTCATCGCCGAGCCGGACGCCGGTCAGTTCGGCGAGGGCGGCGGTGACCATGCGCTGGACCGGGTGGTCCGGCGCGACATAGCCGGCCGGATCGATGCCGAGATGGGAGGCGGTGCAGATGAACCCGGCATGCTTGCCGGAGCAGTTGTTGTGCAATGGACCGGGCAGTCGGGCTGAACGGATCAGCGATCTTTCGGCGATGGACGAGATGGGCATATGCGGTCCGCAGGCGAGATCGCCCACCGCCCGCCCAGCCGCGGCGAGCATCGCGGTCGCGGTTTCGACATGGCGGGGCTCGCCGCTATGCGAGGCGGAGGCGAGCGCCAGCTCGGCGTTGCCGAAGCCATAGGCATCGGCGGCGCCGCTTTCGACCAGCGGCAGGGCCTGGATCGCCTTGACGGCGGAGCGCGGGAAGACGGCCGCCTCGACGTCGCCGATCGCGGCGACCCGGCGCCCGGCGGCATCGACGATCGCGATGGCGCCGCGATGGCGCAACTCGACCTGCGTCCCGCGCGTGACCTCGACGAGGACGGGGTTGGTCATCGAGGCCCGACGGTCAACGGAGCCAGTTTTCGACGGCGAGGGAATCGACCCTGGCAAATTCCCGGACATTGTCGGTGACAACCGTGCAACCGGTGGCGAGAGCGTGCGCTGCAATGAGGAGATCGTTGTTGCTGATCGGGCGGCCTATCCTCTCAAGCTTCGCGCGAAGGTCACCGTAAAGTACGTCCGCGGGACGCTCGAAGGGCAATACCGCGAAGGACGTGAGCATGCTTTCGACCTTGGCTTCGAGGCTCGCGGACCTGTTCCTCGCGGCGCCGTAGCGAAGCTCGCCCGCGACAATGATGCTCGTGACGACTTGCTCGTTCCGCACGCTGCCCAGACGGCGCCAGATCATGCCACGGGGATTGCGGATGAGGTCCGACAGGATATTCGTGTCGAGCAGGTATCGCATCCCGGTCAAATCTCGACCGGATCGGGAGGAAAGTCCTGGATTTCCGGGAATTCCTCGCCAACTGGATCCCAGCTGTCGAGCAATTCCTTCAGCGTCTTTTTCCGAACCGGCTCTATGACGAGTCGTTTGCCCTCCTTGCGGATGGTCGCCTCTGTTCCCGGCAACTCGAATTCCTTCGGAATGCGTATCGCCTGACTTCTTCCGTTACGGAATAAACTCACCTTGCGCTTGGTTGACGCCATCGGGCAACCTCCATTCTCGTGGCATATGCCACAATATATGCTACCCGAACGGAAGCCTCAACAACTCAAGCGACACAAACCCCACGAGAGCGAGGTCGCGTGCTAGGCGCCGGCGTTTTCCGAGACCAAGGCTAGCCCGCCCCGGCGCCGCTCCACCCAGCGCCCGAGCCGGTCGAGCGCGCCGTCGAGCACGGCGTCGCGCTTGGAGAAGCAGAAGCGGACAAAATTCCGCGGCGCGTCGGACTGGTAGAAGGCCGAGACCGGCACCGCCGTCACGCCGGCTTCCGCGGTCATCGTCCGGCAGGCGGCAACATCGTCGTCCTCGACGCCAATGCTCCGCATGTCGACGGTGATGAAATAGGTGCCGGCGCAGGGGCCGACGTCGAAGCCGATCAGACCGAGGCCCCTGCCGAAATGGTTCCGCTTGGCCTCGAGATCGCCGGCGAGCCCGGCATAGTAGGCGTCGTCCTTGGCGAGGCCGTAGGCCACTGCCTTCTGCAATCCGGGCGGGGTGGTGAAGGTGGTGAACTGGTGCGCCTTGGTGATCGGATCGAGGAGCGCCGGCGCGGCGGTGACGTAGCCGACCTTCCAGCCGGTCAGCGAGAAGGTCTTCCCGGCCGAGCCGATGCGGATGGCGCGCTCGCGCATGCCCGGCAGCGTCATCAGCGGAACATGGCGGCGGCCGTCGAAAAGGATGTGCTCGTACACCTCGTCGCAGATGGCGAAGCTGTCGTGGGCGACGACCATCTCGGCGATGAGGGCGAGCTCGTCGGCATCGAAGACCTTGGCCGCAGGGTTCATCGGGTTGTTGAGGAGGATCGCCTTGGTCTTGTCGCTGAAGGCGGCGGCGAGCGCCTGGGCGTCGAGGCGCCAGTCGGGCGGCGTGACGCGGACGAGTTTCGGCGTGGCGCCGGCGCGGCGGACCAGCGGCAGGTAGCAATCGTAGAGCGGCTCGATCAGCACGACCTCGTCGCCCGGCTCGACCAGCGCGGCGAGGCAGTCGGAGATCGCCTCCGTCGCCCCCGAGGTGACGAGCACCTCGGTCTCCCAATTGACGTCGAGGCCGTAGAAACGCTTGTTTGCGGCCGCGACCGCCTTGCGAAGTTCCGGCACACCCATCATCGGCGGATACTGGTTCCGCCCGGCGACGATCTCCTCGGCGGCGAAGCGGCGGATGTCCTCGGGGCCGTCGACATCGGGGAAGCCCTGGCCGAGGTTGATGGCGCCGGCCTCCTTCGCCATTCGCGACATCACCTCGAAAACGCTGGTGGGCAGTCCGGTGTAGACGGGATTGGTCGACTTCATCGCATGCCTCGTGGCCGGTAGCCTTTGGTCAGGGGGGCTAGCGCAGAGTAACGCAAGCAGCAACTGGCAACTTCTGCGGGTATCTGTTATGGCCGTTTCCGACCTCAGGAAACCACGTCCTAGGGTGATAGCATTTGCGATCAGAACGTTGGCTTTCGCCCTATCTGCACGGCGAGCACAGTTCGGGGAAACGTCGCATTGAGTTCTTCAGGCATTTCACTGAACTCGCTTCGAAAGCGGAAGAGCACCGGCATTGATCGTATTGTGTCGGGCGGACAAACGGGTGTGGATCGGGCGGCCCTCGATGCCGCCATCGCGTCCGGCATTGAATACGGCGGATGGTGCCCCAAAGGAGGTTGGGCGGAGGACAAGCCAACTCCCCCAGGAACTCCTCTCCGAATATCCCTCCTTGTGTGAGACTCCCTCTCCCGATCCGCTGCAAAGAACCGAGTGGAACATTCGAGACAGCGATGCGACCCTGGTTCTCGTCAACTCCGTGTCGCTTGCGAGATCGAGGGGCACGCAGTCAACCCTCGCCTTCGCGCGAGAACTCGGCCGCCCCCTTCTGGTCATCGATCCTCGTTCAATCGCGGCGGCGAGCGAGTCGGCGCGCTGGGTGGCCGAGCGGGGTAAACGTCTCG
This sequence comes from uncultured Alphaproteobacteria bacterium, assembly GCA_963792845.1. Lineage (GTDB taxonomy): Bacteria > Pseudomonadota > Alphaproteobacteria > Rhizobiales > Kaistiaceae > Bauldia. The sequence continues at coordinate 332,794 of CAWBXW010000012.1, read as the reverse complement.
TGCTCAATGTAGCGGGACCGCGCGAGAGCGAGGCCCCCGGCATCTACGCGGCAGCACGTCAGGTTGTTGATCGCATGTTGGCGAGTCTTGCCGACGTGGAAGCGATCACGGTCAGGTGATCGAATAAACCTCCTCAACCTGAAACCTGCTCTCAGACGCTCCCGTAGCTCCGGGCATCCCTCCGGTCGGGGGGAGCGACAAGATCAAAGCCAGGAAAGAGGAGCTACCGGCGATGTCCCCCAAGATTCGTTCCCTGCTGCAGGCCTCCGCGTTCGTCGCCCTGATCGGCGGCGGCGCCGTCTATGCGACGCTTCCCGCGTCGACCGCCGAGATGACCGTCGAGGTCGGCGGCGCCGCGATGTATCCGTCGAAGAACATCATCGAGAACGCGGTCAATTCGAAGGACCACACCACGCTCGTCGCCGCGGTCAAGGCCGCGGGCCTGGTCGAGACGCTCGAATCCCCCGGGCCGTTCACCGTCTTCGCTCCGGTCAACGCCGCCTTCGACAAGCTGCCCGCCGGCACCGTCGAGACGTTGCTCAAACCGGAGAACAAGGACCAGCTCGTCGCGGTCCTCACCTATCACGTCGTGCCCGGCACGCACTCGGCCAAGGACATCATGGCCGACATCGACAAGATGGGCGGCAAGGCGGAGTACAAGACCGTCGAAGGCGACATGCTCACCTTCTCGATGAAGGACGGCAAGCTCTGGGTCTGGGACGAGTCCGGCGAACTCGGCGCAGGTGACCATCGCCGACGTCAATCAGTCGAACGGCGTCATCCACGTCATCGACACTGTGCTTCTGCCGAAGATGGGCTGACCGTCGCCCCCGTAAACCCGTCAGAGACAGAGGGGAGCGGCCCGCCTCCGGCGGGCTGCTTTCGTTGCGGTAGCACGGTTCGCGAAACCGACGAGCGTTCCCCGGATTCCTCGCCTCTACAGCGCGAATCGCGCCGACCCGGAGCCGGCTTCGTCTTCGCGATTGCTCTGCGCCGTCACGCACGGCAATATAGCGTCCGGGCGTCGCAAAAAACCCGCTGCAGGATGACCATGGCAGAGATCAAAGGCGGCAAAGGCAACGACAAACTCGACGGCACACCACAGGCCGACGACATCTTTGGAAAGGCAGGAAACGACAAACTGTTCGGCGGCGACGGCGACGACTTTCTTCTCGGCGGACCGGGAAAGGACAAGCTCACCGGCGGAGCCGGCTTCGATGCCTTCTTCTTCGACAGCAAGCCCGGCAAGAACAACGTCGACAAGGTCGTCGATTTCGTTGCCGGCGAGGACACCTTTCAACTCTCCGTCAAGATTTTCAAGCACATGGGTTTCGGAAACCTCAAAGAGAAGTACTTCCATGTCGGCGCGCACGCCCATGACGGCAACGACCACATCATCCTCGATCCGGACACCGGCACAGTTTACTACGACGCCGACGGCAAGGGCGGGGAGCACCAGCAACCCTTCATGCAGGTGAACGAGGAGATCATCTATGCCCTCACGCCGTTCGATCCCTTCCACTGGCTGCTCACCTCACCGTTCTGAACGCCCCGATCCATCCGAAGCGGACTTCGAGCTGCGGTCCCACGACAAGCCACACATCGGCCTGCACGACTTCGATATCTGAGGACCGCAATCCGGGACCGCCCCAAGCCGATCCGGGTCGCCTGCAATCGAACGGGCGGCAGGCCAGCGATTTCCCGACGACCATGTTTGCGGGAACCTTTGCCAACCGTGCGCCGTCATACTTCTTGCTGCCACCCTTGAATGTCGGCGCGCTATCCTCCGACATGGCATCGTGGGATTGGCGGACTGGGAGGCCGAGATGGCGACGCACGATGAAAAGCCGGCCGGTCCGGACCTGACCCAGGGCGTGGCCGAAGGCGATCTCGCCGACGGCCACATGCTGGCGGGGCACGTCGGCGATGATCCCGTTCTTGTCGCCCGGGTGGGTGACGAGATCCTCGCGATCGGCGGGACGTGCACCCACTATGGCGGCCCGCTCGGCGAAGGCGTGCTCGACGGCGACACGGTGCGCTGTCCCTGGCACCATGCCTGTTTCAGCCTGAGGACCGGCGTGCCGCTCCGGGCGCCGGCCTTCGATCGCGTCGCCCGCTGGCGGGTCGAGGTTTCGGATGGCCGGATCTTCGTGCGGGAAAAACTCGCGCGTTCGCATGAGCCGGCGAAGCCGACGGGAACCGGATCACCCGGCGGCCGCTTCGTGATCGTCGGCGGCGGCGCCGCGGGCTTCGCGGCCGCGGAGCGGCTGCGCCGCGAGGGATTCGACGGCGACCTGACGATCGTCTCCGCCGATCCGGACCTTCCGGTCGATCGCCCGAACCTCTCCAAGGACTATCTCGCCGGCAAGGCGCCGGAGGACTGGGTGTATGTCAAGCCGGCGGATTTCTACGCCAAGCACGGAATCCGGCTGGATCTCCGGACGGAGGTCGCGGCCATCGATCCGGCCGGACGTGAGGTCAGACTGGCCGATGGGCGGAGCCTCGGCTTCGACAAGCTGCTCCTCGCCACCGGCGCCGAGCCGATCCGCCTCGCAATTCCCGGCGCCGGCAAGCCGCACGTCTTCACCCTCCGCTCGCTTGCCGACAGCCGGGCCATCATCGCAAAGGCGGCGGACAGCAAGACCGCGGCGGTGTTCGGGGCGAGCTTCATCGGGCTCGAGGCCGCGGCCTCGCTGACCGAACGGGGCCTCGGCGTCCAGGTGATTGCCCCGGAAGCCCGGCCGCTCGAAAAGGTGCTTGGACCGGCACTCGGAGACCTGATCCAAAAGGAGCACGAGAACCACGGCGTGGTCTTCCATCTCGGCCGGAAGCCGGCGGCGATCGAGGATCGCCACGTCGTCCTCGACGACGGTACCCGGATCGACGCCGAGCTCGTCGTGATGGGCGTCGGCGTGCGGCCGCGGACGGCGCTGGCCGAGCGCGCCGGGCTCAAGGCCGATGACGGCGTGGTCGTCGACGCCTTCATGGAGACGAGTGCGCCCGGCGTCTTCGCCGCCGGCGACATCGCGCGCTTCCCCTACGCGCTCCCCGGCGGCGGCACGGCGCGGATCGAGCATTGGGTCGTCGCCGAGCGTCAGGGCCAGATCGCCGCGCTGAACATGCTCGGCCGCGGCCTGAGATTCGCGCAGGCGCCGTTCTTCTGGAGCATGCACTACGACATGCCCGTCCGCTATGTCGGCCATGCCGAGGCCTGGGACCGGACCGAGGAAGACGGCAGCGTCGCCGCCCATGACGGGCTGGTGCGCTACGAAAACCGGGGCGGCATGGTGGTGGCGGTGGCGACGATCTTCCGCGACAGAGACAACCTCGAGGCCGAGCTTGCCCTCGAGCGGGCGGCAAGGTCGTCCGGCGCAGGCCCTACTCCGTCGCGACCAGCGCCCCGGTGAAGACCGGCGCCGTGGTCGGCTGACCGGTCGGCGAGCCGCCCTTGGGCTCGATGGTGATCGCCAGCGTCAGGTCGCCGGAGGGCGGGACCGGCAGCGGACGCGACAGGCTCGCCTGCTCGACGACGCCAAGCGACTTCGGTGCCTGGTTGGGCGCGATCGACCAGAGCTCGTAGCTCTTGTCCGGCGGGGCGGGGTCGGCCACCCGCCGGATCGAGATGGTGCCCTTGGCGACGTCGACGGTGGCGACGAAGGCGGGCTTGGCGCCCTCCGCGGTGAGGACGGCGACGAACTCGGTCTGCGGGGCAGGCCGCAGAAGATCGGTCGCGACGACGATGGCGAGCACCGCCGCGATGGCGGCCATCACCGCCGAGGTGATCCGCCAGCGCCTGAGCTCGCGGCGAAGGACGACGACGCTGCCTCCGCCATCGCCGCCCGAGGTCGGCACGGCCCCGATCCCGGCCTCAATGCGCGCGAGCAAACCGCCATCCACCGGGACCTCGCCGGCGGCGTCGGCAAGCGGCTGGAGCCGCGCCTCCCAGTCGGAGACGGCGCGGCGAAAATCGGGGTCGGCCACGTAGCGGGCCTCGGCCGCGCGACGTTCGTCGTCGGGCAAGGTGCCGAGCACATATTCGCCCGCGAGGGCGTCAGGTTCGTCGCGGTCAGCGTCCGCCACCGAGGCATTCCTTCAAGGCGATGAGGCTCCGCCTCAGAATTGTCTTCACCGTCGCCACCGGGCGATCGAAGCGGGCGGCCAGTTCCTCCCGGCTCCAGCCGTGGCAATAGGCGAGAAGCACCATGAAGCGGCGATCCTCGTCGAGCCGGTCGAGACAGGCGGCGAGCTGGGCGCCGGTGGCGAACCGCTCCGTCCCGCTCGCCGGATCGGCGAGACGTTCGACGAGATCGGCATCGATCGCCTCGCCCGCCGCCGAGACGCGCTCGGCGCCGCGGCGGGCAATGTCGATCGCGGCGTGACGGGCGATTGTCGTCATCCATGCAATCGGCGAGGCAATGCTCGCATCGAAGTCGCCGGCGCGGCGCCAGATGCGGACATAGGCTTCCTGCACAGCATCCTCCGCAGCCGTCTCACTGCGTAAGATACGACGAACGCTCGCGTTCAGTTTCGCACCGGTGCGGGCGAAGAGCACGGCAAAGGCGCGGCGATCGCCGCCGGCGACCGCCGTCATCAGGGAAACCAGTTCCTCCTGCGTTCCGCCGCTCACGGGCGATCCCAGCCCAGCTCCGGTGCCCGGCATGTGACCAGGATCACACGTCCAGCCATTGCCTTTGCCGGTTGTTGCGACGATATTGCGCGACGTCAACGTCAATTCTCGTTGTGATGCAAACTTGCAACAACGATGGATTGAATTCGGCCGAAACCGCCGCTTCCCGGGCGCGATTCCTAGGGCAATCGCGGACCATCGGCGTCTTCTCTCGACAAACACCAAGGGTGTGCGGTTCAATTGTTGCGCTGCAACCGCTATATCCCCCACTCGGGGGGTAGCCAAGCTGGGTGACGCTCCCCAGACTATTGCGAAACCAGCGGTGACGAGACATGGCCTCTGCCATCTTCAAGCCAAGCCGCATCATTTCCGTTGCGATCCTGCTGGGCGCTGCAGCATGGATCGCCTCGGGCGTATTGTCGCCGGACGCGAAGGAGGAGCCACCCGCCGCGACCGGGACGCCTCCGGCGGTGCCGCTTCAGAAGGTGAGCGTCGTCACGACGACGCCGGCCGAGCACAAGCGCACCGTCACGCTCTCCTGCACGACCGAGGCCGATCAGAGCTCGGTGGCGGTGGCGCGGGCGAATGGCCTCATCGTCGAGCTCAAGGTCGACCGCGGCGACGCGGTCAAGGCCGGAGACACCATCGCGGTTCTCTCCGACGAGGGCCGCCAGGCGATGGTGCTCCAGGCGCAGGCGCTGCTTGACCAGCGCATCGCCGAGTACGACGCCAACAAGGCTTTGATCGACAAGGGCAACGCGCCGAAGAACCAGCTGCCGGCGCTGGAGGCGGCGGTCGCCGCCGCCAAGGCCGCGCTGGCCAGCGCCCAGGCCGAGGCCGACAAGTCAATCATCCGTTCCCCAATCAGCGGCGTCGTCGACGACGTGCCGGTCCAGCTCGGCCAGGCGATCCAGCCGGGCCAACAGATCGCCTCGGTGCTCGACCCCGACCCGATGCTCGCCGTCGGCTCGGTCAGCGAACGCGACCGCAACACACTCAAGCTCGACCAGAACGCCGACGTGCGGTTCATCGACGGATCGCACAAGACCGGCACCGTCTCGTATATCGGCCTCAGTGCCGACAAGGCGACGCGCACCTATCCGGTGCAGGTGCACATGGCCAATCCCGACGCGGCGGTCGGCGACGGCATCACCTGCGAGATGGTGGTGACCACCGATCCGATCGAAGCGGTGTCGATCCCGCGCTCCGCGCTGGTGTTCTCCGACGCCGGTCAGCTCGGCGTGCGCGTCGTCGACGACAAGAACACGGTCAACTTCATCCCGGTCGACATCGTCGACGACGGCGTCAACGTGCTCTGGCTTACCGGCATCGAAAAGCCGACCCGGGTGATCGTCGTCGGCCAGGACTTCGTCAAGGACGGCGACCAGGTCGAGGCGGTCGCCGCCACCGACAGCGGCGCAGTGGAGCCGCCGGCGACGGCCGCGGCGGAACCGCCGGCATGAGGCGGATCGTCGACTATGCGATCAGCCATTCGCGGCTGACCCTGGCCATCCTCGGCTTCCTGATCCTGGCCGGGCTGGTTTCCTATTCGACCATCCCCAAGGAAGCCAATCCCGACGTCACTATCCCGATCATCTACGTCCAGCTCGCGCAATCCGGCATCTCGCCCGAGGACGCGGAACGTCTCCTGGTCCGCCCGATGGAGACGGCGCTGAAGTCGGTGTCGAACGTCAAGGAGATGCGCGCTGCCGCCTTCGAGGGCGGCGGCTATGTCCTCCTCGAGTTCGAGGCGGGCTTCAATTCCGACGTGGCGCTCCAGGACGTCCGCGCCAAGGTCGACGACGGCAAATCCGACCTCCCCTCCGACGCCGACGAGCCGGTGGTGCGCGAGGTCAATCTCAGCCTGTTCCCGGTGATCGTCGTGTCGCTCGCCGGCGACCTGTCGGAGCGCGCCCTCGGCACGATCGCGCGGCAGGCGCAGGACGCGATCGAACTCGTCCCCGGCGTGCTGTCGGCCGAACTCAAGGGCACCCGCGACGAGGTGGTCGAGATTATCGCCGAGCCGATGCTCCTCAAGAGCTATGGGGTGTCGCTCGAACAGTTCGTCGGCGCCGCCGCGCAGGGCAACAGCCTCGTCGCCGCCGGCGCGCTCGAAGGGAACCAGGGCCGCTTCGGCGTCAAGGTGCCGGCACTGATCGAAACGCCGGAGGACGTCCTCAACATCCCGATCGCCGCGTCGAACGCCGCCGCCGTGACCCTCGGCGACGTCGCCACCATCAAGCCGACCTTCAAGGACGCGACCTCGATCACCCGGGTGAACGGGAAACCCGCCGTCACGCTCGAAGTCTCGAAGCGGGCCGGCGCCAACCTCATCGAGGTGGTCGACGGGGTCAAGGCGGCCGTCGCCAAGCTGCAGAAGACCTGGCCCGACGCGGTCCACGTCCAGTTCCTTCAGGACCAGTCGAAGTTCATCAAGGACATGCTGGCCGACCTCCAGAACAGCGTGGTCACCGCCGTCCTGCTCGTCGCCATCATCATTCTCTTCTTTCTCGGCGGCCGCGCCTCGCTCTTCATCGGCATCGCCATCCCGTTCTCGTTCCTGGTCGGCATCCTCGGGCTCAACATGGCCGGGCTGACGCTCAACATCGTCGTCCTGTTCAGCCTGATCCTCGCGGTCGGCATGCTGGTCGACGACGCCATCATCGTGTCGGAATTCGCCGAGCGGCGGATGAGCGAGGGCATGAAGCCGCGCGAGGCCTATGCCTTTGCCGCGAGCCGCATGTCGGGGCCGGTGGTGGCGGCGACCCTGACCCGCATCGCCGCCTTCTCGCCGCTCCTCTTCTGGCCGGGCATCGTCGGCGAATTCATGGGCTACCTGCCCTTGACGCTGATCGCGACGCTGTCGGCCTCGCTGGTTGCGGCCCTGATCTTCACCCCGACCCTCGGCGCGCTGATCGGCAAGGCACACCAGGTCCACCACGAGACGCATGCGCGGCGCGAAGGCCCGTACCTGAAGACGGTGCGGCTCGCGGTGCGGCACCCGGGCATTACCATCCTGCTTGCGATCGCCTTCCTCATCGGCGTCCCCTACGTCTATTTCGCCGGGGGGCTCGGCAAGGGCGTCGAGTTCTTCCCGACGGTCGAGCCGGATGTCGGCGTGGTGCTCGTCCATGCCCGCGGCAATCTCTCGCTCGAGGACAAGGACCGGCTGGTCCGCACCGTCGAGGGGCGCCTCCTCGACATGCCCGAGCTGTCGAGCGTCTACGCCCGCTCCGGCGACACGTCGCAGGGCAGCGAGGACATCACCGAGGACGTGGTCGGCCAGATCCAGTTCGAGTTTGTCGACTGGCAGCGGCGCCGGCCGGCGAGCCAGATCATGGACGACATCCGAAAGAAGGCGTCGGACATTCCCGGCATCAAGATCGAGGTGACGGCGCCGAATGCCGGTCCGCCGACCGGCAAGCCGATCCAGGTCCAGCTATCGAGCGACTACCCCGATGCGCTCCGCGAGGCCGCGCTCAAGGTCGCCGCGGGCCTTGCCCAGCGGCCCGAGATCCGTGACCTCGACAACGGCCTGCCGATGCCCGGCATCGACTGGCGGCTCGAGATCGACAAGGCCGAGGCCGCCAAATACGGAATCAATGTCGGCGGCGTCGGCGCCGCCGTCCGCCTCGTCACCAACGGCCTCAAGATCACCGAGTACCGGCCGCCGACCAGCGACACGCCTGTCGACATCATCGTCCGCGTCCCCGAGGACCGCCGGACGCTCAGCCAGATCGATAATCTTCGGGTGCAGACGCCGGCGGGAAGCGTGCCGATCGGCAACTTCATCCACCGTGTCCCGGCGCAACGGACCGGCATCATCCACCGGGTCGACGGCAAACGCGTGATCACGGTCACCGCCAATCTTGCCGAAGGCGTGCAAACCGCGGCGGTGACGCAGGCGCTGACCCAGGAGCTGACCAACACCGATTTCGGTGGGCTGGTGCAGTGGAAGCTGAAGGGCGAGGACGAGGAAAGCGCCAAGGCGCAAGCCTTCCTCGGCAAGGCCTTCGGCGCGGCGATCTTCCTGATCTTCGCGGTGCTGCTGGCGCAGTTCAATAAGCTGTCGAGCGTCGCCCTCGTCCTCTTCGCCATCGTGCTTTCGACCATCGGCGTCTTCCTCGGCCTGATGATCATGGGGCAGCCCTTCGGCATCGTGATGAACGGCATCGGCATCATCGCGCTCGCCGGCATCGTCACCAACAACAACATCGTGCTGATCGACACCTATGACCGATTGCGACGGGAGGGCGTGCCGGTCGAGGAGGCGATCCTCCGGACCTGCCGCGAGCGCGCCCGGCCGGTGCTGTTGACCGCCGGCGCGGCGGTTCTCGGCGTGCTCCCCATCGCCTTCGGGCTCAACCTCAACTTCCTCGACCGCCAGATCACGATCGGGGCGCCGTCGACGCAGTGGTGGATCCAGCTTTCGACGTCGATCGTCTTCGGGCTCTCCTTCGCCACGATCCTGACGCTGGTCGTCACGCCGGCGCAGCTCGCCTTCCTCGCCAAGATCCGGCGGGTGTGGGACCGCATCCGCAAGCGGAAGCCGACGACGGGGGTCGCCGGCTCGGGCGCGCCGGCGCACGCGCGCTCGACCGAAGGACAGCCGGGGCCGGCGGAGTAGGCGGCGGCCGACGAAAGATGGTCAAAGAAGAGGTGCCGACTGCCGAGTCTCTCAACGCGATGTGAGACCCGGAGAAAGCCGACTTTGCGCGAAGTCCTTTCGCCAAGAAATTGCATATGACCGCCGGAGCGCATGTCACGACGTTCGGGTCGTCTTACATCCCATGCAACTTTGGCGACCCGGAGATGGCGCAACGGCTCAGCGTTTTGCGTTAACACCGGTTGCCGGATGATCATTGTCGGGGACCAGCTTTCCTCTTCGTAAAGGAGGTCGACAACAACTTCGGCGGCAAACTTGCCTTCATGAACGAACCCGGTTTTTTCGCGGCCCTTTCGTCAGGCCGACACCGGCGTGAGCTGGAAGACCTTTGCTTCCCGGAGGCGGACGCCAGGTCTCCTCGACGCAAGGCGAGCCGCACCCTGTCGAGTTTCATCACATCAGGTTCCGATACATATGGCGCCCATTCCGTATCGCCCTCAATGAGGTCGATCGTAACTTCGGCCAGATATTTTCCTTCATGGATTCGCTCAACCGATTTCCGTGTCATCTCGCTATCCTGCGCGCGAAGCTGCTATCTCACCGCAATCTATCCGGCCGATATGCGGTGATGAGACCGCAGGCCTGGATATTCCTTGGCGAGCACATGCACCGGTCCGCCGGACTCGTCATGCTGGAGCGACAATACGCATGGGCCGGCCTGATAAATCGCGGGTGCTCCTCTACCACAATTGCGGACGCTATGGCGTCGATCAGTGGCTTGATGAGAATCCCGGTCGAGGACAGCCTGCTCACCCCGTGCGCGGAGTATTCTCGATCGCCTGCTGCAACCAAACTTCGAACCAGGCCGAAGAGCTCGCTCACTCCGCCGCTTCGGTGACCGATCTCCCTCCGCCGGCCGCGACCCGTCCGCGTGAGGCGGCGCTGCGCTGCCGGTAGAGCATGAACTGCTGGTCGGCGATGACGCCGATCAGGATGACGGTTCCCATCACCGCGAAGTTGAGCGAACTTGGGATGCCGAGCAGGTTGACGAGATTCTGCAGGACCTGGAGCAGGATGGTGCCGAGGACGACGCCGACGACGGAGCCCTCGCCGCCGCGAAGCGAGAAGCCGCCAAGCACCGCCGCGGCGATCGCGTAGAGCTCGTAGAAATTGCCGTGGCCAGAAGGCAGGATCGAACGGGTGTACATGGCGAAGAAGATCGCCGAGAGCGCCGCCAGCGTGTCGCAAATCATGTAGGCGGCGACGATCACCCGCGTGGTGCGGATACCCGAATAGCGCGCCGCCTCCTCGTTCTTGCCGACCGCGTAGAGGTAGCGGCCGAAGACGGAGCGATGCAGAACCACCCACATGATCACCGCGATCACCAGCATGATGAAGAATGCGTGGGGAATGGGGATGGATTGCACCGCGCCGCGGGTGAGGAGTGATACAATATCGGTGCGCCCGGTGGTGAGCCATTCGAGGTTCGGGAAGCTCTGCCCGAACTTGAAGCCGGCGGTCGCGTCCGCCGTATAGAAGCGGGCGATGCCGCGATAGATCAGCAGGCCGCACAGCGTCACGACGAAAGGCTGAAGCTTCAGCCTGGTGATCAGAAGTCCGTGCGCCAGCCCCATCAGGGCGCCGATCGCCAAAACCACCAGGGTCGCCAGCGGCCACGCCACTCCGTGATTGCCAATAAGATCGATGAAGATGACGCCGAGCAGGGCGATGATCGAGCCCACCGAGAGCTCGATGCCGCCGGTGATGATCACGAAGCCCTGCCCGATGGAGAATATTCCAAAGAGGCCGACGAGATTGGCGGTATTGGCGATGTTGATCGGCGAGAGGAACCGGGGATTGATGATCCCGACCACCGCCCCCACGACGATGATCAGAACCAGCAGACCCAAGTCTTTCTTCAGCATCCCCTGCCCCGTTCCTAAAGCGACTTTCCGACCGCCAGCCGAAGTATGTTCTCTTCGCTGCACTGGGCGCGATCGAGAGTACCCTGGATGTGCCCCTCGTGCATTACCGCAACGCGGTCGGAGACGCCGATCACCTCTTCCATGTCGGATGAGATCATCAGCACGGCGACCCCGGAGTTCGACAGCCCGCGCATCAGGCGATAGATTTCGGCCTTCGCTCCCACGTCAATGCCGCGGGTGGGTTCGTCGAGAATGATGACCTTGGGCTTCATCGCCAGCCACTTGGCGAGCACGACCTTCTGCTGATTGCCGCCGGAGAGAGAGGACGTGCGCTGGCCAACGTCGGCGGCGCGGATGTCGAGGTCGGAGCGGCTGCGTTTCGCCCGCGCCAACTCGGCGTCGCGCGACACAAGGCTGCGCCGGGCGTAGGCGCGCGAGATTTGGCAGCGTGATGTTTTGCGCAATCGGGAGATCGAGCAGGAGGCCCGTGCCCTTGCGGTCCTCGGGCACGAGAAAGATGCCGGCGCCGACCGCGTCGGACGAGGTGGCAAAGCGCACGTCCCGTCCATTGACCGCGACACGACCGCCCACGGGCCGGTCGATACCGAACAGGACGCGGGCGAGCTCGTGCGCCCGGCGCCGACCAAGCCCGCCAATCCGAGGATCTCGCCGGCATGGAGGTCAAGGTCGATCTCGTGACCGGGATAGGTGGATGTGCGCACGCCCCTGATGGAAACCACCGCTTCGCCAACGGTCGTTGACGGCGGCACGTAGTCGACCTTGAGGTCGCGCCCGACCATCAGCCGGACCATCGCATCGTGGTTGATCCCGGCGCCTTCGAGCGCGCCTACCAGCTTGCCGTCGCGCAGAACGATCACGCGGTCCGAGGCTCGAATCACCTCATTCAGCCGGTGCGAGATGAAGATGACCGAGATGCCATCCGCCTTGAGACCCGCGATCACCTCGAGCAGCTTTTCGGTCTCCGCGATCGGCAGGCTGGAGGTCGGCTCGTCGAGGATGACGAGCCGCGACCGGAGGCTCAGCGCCTTGGCGATCTCGACGAGCTGCTGCTGGGCGAGCGAGAGGCGCGCCACCGGCGTCGCCGGCGAGAACGTCGCGCCGAGCCGGTCGAGAAAGGGCTGCACGGCCTTTTGCAGCTTGTCGTCGTCGACGAGCTGCAAAAAGCCGTACTTCCTGGGTTCACGCCCGATATAGACGTTGGCCGCGACGTTGAGGTTGTCGAACAGGTTGAGTTCCTGATGGACGAAGGCGATCCCGGCCGCCATCGACTGCTCCACGGAGAGCGACGAATGCGGAATGCCGTCGATCTCGATGGTGCCCCGGTCGGGCTCGATCACGCCCCCGAGGATCTTCATGAGGGTCGACTTGCCGGCGCCGTTTTCTCCGACCAGGCCGATGACCTCGCCGGGCCGCACCTCAATGCTGAAATCCGCCAGCGCCACGACGCCGGGATAGGTCTTGCGTAGCCCCGACAGCGTGATGAAAGGCTGGGCCGAAGCCGACGACACGACGGCGGCAGTTGCGGATGCGGTCATTGTGACCGAGGATATCAAGCAGGAACCGGCACTGGAGAATGCCCGCAGCCGATGTTGCCGGCCGCGGGCTTTTGAGTCCGTTACTAGCCGCCAGAGAGCTTCTTCTGGAAGTCTTCCGGGAACTGCTTGACGTTGTCCTTGGTGAGGGTGAGGCCGGGGATGATGATGATTCCGTCGGCCGGGAATCTTCGACTTGTCGCCGTTCAGGTAGTCGGCGATGAGGTGGGCGCTCTGGATGCCCCACTCATACGGCTCTGCACGACGGTGCCGGAGATCGTGCCTTCGTCGACGCCGCCCAGCGTGATCGGGTCCTCGTCGAAGCCGACGACGGTGATCTGCCCGAGCTTGCCGGCATCACGCAGCGACTTCGTAGATACGCGGCGTGTTGTACGAGTAGAAGCCGACCATGCAGTTGACGTCGGGATTGGCGACGAGCACGTCGTCGACGTTCGCGCGGGCGCGGGTCTGGTCGATGTCGTCGCCGCGGACGTCGATCAGCTCGAGGCCCGTACCTTTGACGGAGGCGTTGTACCCGTCGATGCGCTCCTTGGCGTTGTCGGCGCCGGGCAGACCGACAAACCCGATGCACTTGCCCTGCTTGCCCGCCATCGCCGTCTTCATCAGTTCGCCGGCCATGGTGCCGAGCTGGGTATTGGACGAACCGACATAGGCGATGCGGTTGGACTGGGGCGCATCGGAGTTGAAGGTAAAGAACGGGATCTTCGCCGAAACGCTGTTGATCTCGTCGATCGAGGTCGGCGGATCGACGACCGAGACCGACACGGCATCGACGCCGGCGGCGACGAGGTCGTCCAGCATGCGCTTCTGCACCGCCGCGTCAGCGCGCTCGGGATATTTGAACTGCAGATCGAAATCCGGCAGCTCCGTCTGGGCCTTGGCAACGGCCGCTTCCATGATCTTCCAGAAGTCCGAAGGGCCATTGACGACGAACGCAATGGTCTTCTTGTCCTGGGCCATGCCGGCCGATGCCGCCAGCATCAGAGCGGCCGCCGAAACTCCAGCAATCATCATACGCTTCATGGGTATTCTCCTCCCAGTTGATGAACCTCCGGTGATTCGTTGCCACGGGCACCGATCCTCGCCGCGCCATTGATACGCTGTTGCTCCTCATTCTGATTTCAGAGCCGATCGGCGGGCAACGGGTTCCGCTTCAGGCTGCCGATCTGGCCTCCTCAAACGAAGCGCATCCCTACCAGGCATATCGCCGATGGGCCGCCCATGTCCCGATCGCCATTGCGATAATATTAGCACGATAACTGAAATGCCTTGCAGGCGCAATGCTTCCAGCCATTGGTCGCGATCCGGCTTCCTGGCCGGACGGTTCTTCGCTCGCCTCGAGGGAGCATACTCTTTCATCCTATGATTTGGCCAGAGTCCGATCTTCCTTCCGGAAAAATTGCTACAGCACTCGTTGCCGGTGACGGTCGGCAATCCACTTTGAAGAGGGGACTGGAATTCGGGTTTAGAATCGCGCTTTCATTTGCCGTCGGAAGCCACTGGGCATGGCCGGCACGCCGCCGGTTTGCGAAAGCAAAAAAAGACCCATGGGAGGCGGCAAACAGGCAGGTGGCCTGCGGCTTGCCAGGGGCAGGCCGTGCGGTGAAGTGGGGGGAGGCTCGCGCCTAGTCCGGGTTATTGCCTGACCGACCGAAGGTGGACCGCGTTTTTTGTCGGCACCGATAGGGGGATGGCCAAGGACGACAGGGCAAAAGCCGGCTCGATCTCCCCCCGCCTGTCTGGGGCTTATTCAGTCTTCGCTAGTTTCGGGTTCCTTGAGCAGAGCGGCGCGGGCCGGCGCCGGCAAGCCGAGCAGCGAATCGACGCGGTCGCCTGCAAGCCCTCCACCATCGCCGTCTGCTCCGCCGCTGATCTCGACCAGCTTCCGATCGATGGCGGTCCGGTCCGGCCGGGTCGCCGCGGCGAGCACCCCGAGTTCCTGCCGGAGCGCGCTTAGACGGGCAATGTGACGTTCGGCGTCCGGCCGCGCCTCGGAGACCGCCGCCTCGACCACCGTTCGAAATCGTCCGGCGCGAGCCGCTCCTCGAGCCAGCGGAGCTCGAAATTGACATGCCGCTTCTCGGCCGCCGAAAAGCGGAACGCGTCGGTCGCGATCGCACCGACGAAGAAGGCGTTGAGGGCGAGCGAGACGGCAAGGCCGATGCACAGCCACGGCACGCCGCGCCGGGCGATTGGCGAAGGGCCGGTCATGGCGCCCCCGTCGTCGCCGGTCCGAAGACCAGCGGATCAAGGATAACCACCTCCGATCGGCCTGCTGCCCGCGGGCGCGAGGATGGTGACGTCGGCGAGCGCGCCCAGCGCCGCGGCCGCGACGACGGACGCCGCCACCAGGCCCCAGCGCCGGGCATTGATCCGTCGCGGCAGGGCCGCGAGGACCCCGGCCTGGACCCGCGCCGCCGAGCCCGATGCGGCGATCTCGGCGTCGATTGCGCCGCGAAGCGAGGCTAGGCCCGTGTCGAGCACTGCCGCCGTTATCGAGGCGCGGCCGGAAGGCGCGGTCGGCCAGCGCCGCAGCGGCGAACCTCGTTGGCCAGCGCCTGGTCGCTCCATGCTGCAAATCGGCCCCGTAGCGGTCGATCGCCTCAGCCAGTTCACGATGATCATGGGCCATGGTCGGGCCTCCTATCCTCTTCGGCGAGCAGCACGCGGAGCCGGCGTCTCGCCCGCGCGAGGAGCGACTTGTAGGCTGCCTCGCTCACCTCCATCACCACCGACGCCTCGGCCTGGCTCAGCCCCTGGAAATGGCAGAGCGCGATCGCCGTGCGCTGGCGCTCCGGCAGGCTCTCGATCGCGGCGCGCAGGCCTGGACGTCCTCGACCCGGATCAGGCGCGCGTCCGGCTCCGGCCCGCCATCCTCGATCGTGTCCTCGACCGTCTCGATCCCCACCGACGGCCGGCGGCGGCGCAAGCCGTCGATCGCCAGATGATAGGTAACGCGGTGAAGCCAGGTGGAGATGCGCCCGTCGGGCTGCCAGCTTCCGGCGTGCCGCCACAGCCGGATCATCGCCTCCTGAACCACCTCCTCGGCCTCGGCCGGACCGCTGCCGAGCATCGAGGTGGCGAAGCGAAGGAGCCGCGGAGCATAGTCGGCGACGAGCGAAGCGAACGCCGCCTGATCGCCCGCGGCGACGCGCGCCATCCGCGCTTCGTCGCGGCGGATGGCCTCCCCGTCGCGGGACCCCTTCGACTGCACCAATCCAAGCTCCGGCGACGTGGTTCCGAGACAGGGCGGTACCGACCGCCAGCGCCTTCCCCAGCGGCGTGGTACGACGATAGCGGATGATCAACGTCCCCGCATCGCGGTGCGAGGTATGTTTGTGGGACAGTTTTAGAATGCGCCCCGCCTCCTTCCTCCGGGGAGGCCCAGAGGCCGCCCTGCACACAGCCGCTCATTCCCGCGCAAGCGGGAATCCGGTTCTTTCAACGGCACACGGTCGTGAACGGGAAACTGCATGCCGGCTTGCGCGGGCATGGGCGGTTGGAAGGATTGCGCCGGAAACGCGCTCCGCGCGCCGGACAGCGCGGGGATGGAAGCGGCACGCATCGATCGCCCCCTACTCCGCGGCGACCGGCACAGGCTCGGGCTCCGCGACCGGCGCTTCGCCGAGCTCCTCCGGGGTCGGGGCGAAGCCGCGCGGCCCACCGGCCTCGGCAAGCTCGCGCTCGAGCCGCTGCTCCTCGGCGATGCGCGGCTTGGAGAAGCGGGCGAGCAGGCTGAACACCACCGGCGTCAGGAACAGCGTCGCGACGGTCGCCAAGCCGAGGCCGCCGACCATCATCCAGCCCGAGCGCCGGCGCGCCTCGGAGCCGGCGCCGCCGGTGAGGATCAGCGGCAGGCCGCCGAGCACGGTGGCGATCATGGTCATCACCACCGGCCGGAGCGCGGACCATGCGCGGCATTGCGGATCGCCTCGCGGACCGACTGGCCGCTGGTCGCGAAGCTGGTTGGCGAACTCGACGATCAGGATGCCGTTCTTCGCCATCAGGCCGACCAGCATCACCAGGCCGATCTGGCTGTAGATGTTGAGCGAGCCGCCGGTGAGCAGCATGGCGAAGATGGCGGCAGCGAGGCCGAAGGGCACGGTGGCGATCAGGATGACGGCGCTGACGAAGCTCTCGAACTGCGCGGCGAGCACGAGCAGCACGACGATCAGCGCAAAGGCGAAGGTCTGGACGACGCCGCTCGAGGTCTCGTTGAGCTCCTTGCGCCTCGCCGGTATAGACCATGCCCATGCCGGGAGGCAGTTGCTTGGCGGCGATCGCCGTCCACGTCGGTTCATCGCCTGGCGCAGGTCGATCCCGGGCGCGAGCGTCGCCGTCATCGGCACGGCGCGGCGCTGGTCCTGGCGCGGCAGGTTGGGCGCGACCGCCGTCTCCTCGAACGTGACCAGCGACGACAGCGGCACCATGGTGCCGCTGCCGTGCGGATCTGGATGCGTTCGAGGCCGCTGGCGTCCTGGATCATGCCGTCCGGCGCCATGGCGCGGATCTCGATCTTGTCGTCGCCGATGTAGAAGTTGCCGATATCGTCGCCCTCGAGCAGCGTCGGGACGACGGCGGAGATGGGCTCGGACCGACACGCCGAGATCGGCGGCGCGGTCGCGGTCGATATTGACCGAGAGCTGCGGCTGGGTGGTGTCGTAGTTGAGCCGGCACGTTGGCGAAGCCGGGATCGGCCTCGAGCGTTGATCAGGTCGGTCGGCCGCCTCGGCGATCTGGCCATAGTCGGTCCCGGTCACGGCGAATTGCAGGCCCTGGCCGCCGCCGCGAATGCCGAGGCTGTTGGCGGTGCAGGCGAAGACCTGGACGCCGGGAATCGCCTGGAGCCGGCGGTTGAGCTCGGCGGTGATCTCGGCTGGCTGCGCGCGCGCTCGTCCCACGGCGCCAGCGTCACGAACATGAAGCCGCCGCCGCCGAAGCCGCGACGCGGTCGAGAAGATGTTGGTCGCCTCGCCGCTGCGACGCAGCGGCTGGACGACGCGCTCGAGCCGGCGCATCTGGCCCTCGGTGTAATCGACCGTCGCGCCCTGCGGCGCCCTGACCGAGATCGGGATGAAGCCGCGATCCTCCTGCGGCGTCAGCTGCGATGGGCAGAGCGGATAGAGCGATCGCCGCGGCGCCGGCGAAGATGACGCGCGGCAGTGACCACCACCATCGGCGCTTCGAGGCCGGCATCGAGCAGCCGTGATAGACCGCTCGCAGCGCCGACGCCGAAGCCGCGCGACGGCCTGGCCGACGGGCTGTGGCTCGGCGTCCGGATGCGCCGCTCATCCAGCGCGAGGCCAGCATCGGCACCAGCGTCAGCGCGACGAAAGCCGACAACATCACCGAGAAGGCCAGCACGAAGCCGAACTCGGAGAACAGCCGGCCGGCGGTGCCGGGGAAGAAGGAGATCGGGATGAACACCGCGACCAGCGTCGCGGTGGTCGAGATCACCGCGAAGAACACCTGCCTGGCGCCGAGCACGGCGGCGGCGCGCGGCCCCAGTGCCGAGCGCGCGCTGGCGCGAGATGTTCTCGATCACGACGATGGCGTCGTCGACGACGAGGCCGGTCGCGAGCACCAGCGCCAGCAGCGTCAGGATGTTGATCGAGAAGCCGACCAGCTACATCGCCGCGATCGTGCCGATCAGCGCGACCGGCACGGTCACCGCCGGGATGAACGTGATCCGGACCGACCGGAGGAAGAGGTAGATGATGCCGATGACGATCGCGAGTCGCGAGCATGAGGCTGAGCACCACCTCCTCGAATCGACGCCGAGGATGAAGGTCGGCGTCATCCGAGGTGACGCGGAGCGTGACGCCCTTGGGCAGCGACGCATTCAGTTCGGCGATCGCCGCGCGCACGCCGTTCGAGATAGTCGAGCGTGTTCGAACTCGCCTGGCGGACGATGCCGAGGCCGACGCCGGTCTGCGGCCATTGATGCGCGAGCGACGTGTGCGCTCGGCCGGGCCGAAGACCACGTCGGCGACGTCGCCGACCCGGGTCGTCGCCTTGATGCGGATGGCGTCGATCTCGTCGGCGGTCTTGGCGCTGGCGTCGGCGCGGACGAGCATCGTCTGGGTTGGTGTCGCGAGATTGCCGGCCGGCGCGTCGAGCGCGACGGTGGCGAGCGCGTGTTGAGGTCGGCGACGTCAGGTCGACGGGCGGCAAGCGCATCGGATCGATGATGACGCGGACGAGCGGATCGCGGTCGCCGTTGACCTGGACGTCGGCGACGCCCTCGACGGCGGCAGGCGGTCGACGATGGTGTCGTTGACCAGCTGGGTCAGCTGCTCGATCGGCATGCGTCGGCGACGTCACGGCCAGCCGCATGATCGCGTCGGCATTGGTGTCGGCCTTGACGATGGTCGGCGGATCGGCGTCGTCGGGAAGGTTCCGCTGACGTTGCCGACCGCGTCGCGCAGGTCGTTGGCGGCGACGTTGATGTCGGTCGACGGATCGAACTGGACCGTGACGCGGCTCTGGCCGCGCTGGTCTGCGACGAGATCGCGTCCAGCCGGCGTGCGCGGCGACCGCGCCCTCGATGACGCTGGTGACCTCCTTGTCCATCGTGTCCGGCGTGGCGCCGGTAGTTGGTGCGGATGGTGACGACCGGCTGGTCGATATTGGGCAGTTCGCGGATCTCGACGCCGCCGAAGGCGGCGACGCCGGCGACGACGATCAGGAGATTGAGGACGATCGCCAGCACCGGCCGCGCACGAAGAGCGCGGCGATGCCGCCCGCTCGCGCCCGGTCCGAAGTGACTTGCCGCACGTCGCTCACCGGCTCGCGCTCCCGTGGTCGGTACACCGCGGCGGGCGGCCGCACCTCGGCGGCGCGCTCTCCGGCCGGCGCCGCGCGCTGGACGGCCGGCTGCCCGCCGGTCGACGCGGTCGACCTTGACCGCCTTCCCGGAGCCCGCAGACGCCTTCGACGACCACCTGGTCGCCGTCGCTGAGATCGCCGCCGACAATCACGACGCCGCTTCGCCGCGCAATGATCTGCGACCGGCGTGCGGTGGCGACGTCGTCAGTCGATCTTCCAGACGAACGAGCCCTCGCGATCCCACTGGATCGCGAGCGAGGGCACCGACGGATGCGGCTCGCCCGGGAAGGACAGTCGCGACGACCACCGCCATGCCCGGCTTCAGCGCGCTGGTTGTCGTTGCGGAGCGTGGCCTGACGCGATGGTGCGCGCGCCGGGTCGATGCGGTTGTCGATCGGCGCTGACCTTGCCGGTGAAGGTCTGCCCGGCGAGCGCCTCGGCGGTGGCGATCACGTCCTGGCCGAGCGCGACCTGCCGGCGACGCGCTCGGGCACGTCGAAGGTCACCGTCATCGTCGAGGTATCGGCGAGGGTGGCGATCGTCTTCTGGCGTGGTGACGAGATCGCCGACCGAGATGTCGGTCAGGCCGACCGACGCCGTCGAACGGCGCCGTCATGGTGCGCTTGGCCAGTTCGAGCTCGGCCGCTTCGAGGTCGATCTCGGCCTTGCCGCACGGCGGTCTCGGCGTCGGACAGGGCGACCGCGGTGATGTTGCTGGACTTGGCGAGCTTCTCGGCGCGGTCGCGGGTCTCGCGTCGGCGTTGTCGAGAGCGATCTGCGCCCGGTCGACGGCGACCTTCTGGTCGCCGTCGTCGAGACGGACGAGGACATGGCCGGTGTGCACGTGGCGCCCGGTTCGAAGGCGACCTCGGTGACCATGCCGGTCACCTGCGGATCGATCGTCACTTCGCGGGCGGCGGAAAGCGTGCCGATGGCGCGAATCTCGGTGCCGCTCGCGTCGATGTCGACCGGGGCGGTACCACGGCCGGCGCGGCACCGCCGCCCGGCGCCGCCCGGCGGCCGCCGCCGCCCGCACCTCCCGCCGGCCCGGCGCACCCGCGATGCGGGCGCCGCCGGAGGCATTCACCGCTCCCCGAGCCGGAGGCGCTGGCGGGACCCGGAGACGGGGAACCGCCCGTGGTCGCGGTGCTGACGCCGAGAATCAGATCCGCCGTTCGAACGCAGCCAAGCCGCCCCGGCGACCAGAAGTCACGAGGAGCGACAGAAGAATCTGCTCTTTCGGGGGACATGCAGGCGAAACCGGGCTGTTGCGATCAACCAGTATGGAACGTGGCACGGCAGGCGTTTCCGTCGATCGGCGCGGATGACAGACCCGTCGACTCTTTTTGCCGCATCGTTAATGCCTCGGAACCGATTCGGCCAACTTGACGATATTCGATCAAATCCCCCTGAGCCCCTTTATTTGGCGCTCGGAGTTTGCCACATTGCGCGCCGGAAGCGCCCAGTGCCCGATAGAGGCAACGAGATGTGACAAGCGATCGCAAGAGGTCTCCCGCGAAGGCGGCAGTCGCCGGCCCCGCGGGCGCGCGAGATCCGCGGGGCAGGGCATGAGCCCGACCGATACCCGCAATCCCGACTATTTCCACAAGGTCGTCGACTGCCAGTGGGCCTGCCCGGCCCATACGCCGGTGCCCGAATATATCCGGCTGATCGCCGCCGGCCATTACAGCGACGCCTACATCGTCAATTGGCACTCCAACGTCTTCCCCGGCATCCTCGGGCGGACCTGCGACCGTCCCTGCGAGCCCGCTTGCCGGCGCGGGCGGGTCGAGGAGCAGCCGGTCGCGATCTGCCGGCTGAAGCGGGTCGCCGCCGACAACAAGGATGACATCAGCGGCCGGCTGCCTTCGGCGCCGACGGCCGGGAACGGCAAGCGGATCGCGCTGATCGGCGCCGGCCCGGCCTCGCTGACCGTTGCGCGCGACCTTGCGCCGCTCGGCTACGAGATCGTGCTCTACGATTCCGAGCCGCGCGGCGGCGGCATGATCCGGAGCCAGATCCCGCGTTTCCGGCTGCCCGAATCGGTGATCGACGAGGAAGTCGACTACATCCTCGGGATCGGCGGCATCGAGACCCGGTTCGGGACGAATATCGCGAGCCTCCAGCAGCGTCCTCGACGAAGGCTATGACGCGGTGTTCATCGGCACCGGCGCGCCGCGCGGACGCGACCTCGAGGTTCCCGGCCGTACGGAAGCGGCTGCCAACATCCATATCGGCATCGACTGGCTCTCCAACGTCTCCTTCGGCCATGTCGACAAGATCGGCCGGCGGGTGATCGTGCTCGGCGGCGGCAACACCGCGATGGACTGCTGCCGCACCTCGCGGCGTCTCGGCGGCGACGACGTCAAGGTGATCGTCCGCTCCGGCTTCGAGGAAATGAAGGCTTCGCCCTGGGAGAAGGAGGACGCGATGCATGAAGGCATCCCGATCCTCAACTATCTCGTGCCCAAGGAATTCACCCATGACAAGGGCCGGCTGACCGGCGTCGTCTTCGAGAAGGTCGCCGCCCGCTACGACGACCGCGGCCGGCGGCGGCTCGAGCCGACCGGCGAGCCGGACCAGCATTTCCCCTGCGACGACGTGCTCGTCGCGATCGGCCAGGAAAACGCCTTCCCCTGGATCGAGCGCGACATCGGCGTCGAGTTCGACCGGTGGGGGATGCCGGTGGTCGATGCGACCACCTACCAGTCGACGCACCGACGCGTCTTCTTCGGCGGCGATTCCGCCTTCGGGCCGAAAAACATCATCTGGGCGGTGGCGCACGGCCACGAGGCGGCGATCTCGATCGACCGGCTGGCGAGCGGCGCCGACGTCGCCGACCGGCCGCCCGCGTTCGTGACCTTGATCAGCCAGAAAATGGGCATTCACGAGTGGAGCTACGACAACGAGATCTCGCTCGAGGCGCGGCGGCGGGTGCCGCTCCGCGACCAGAAGCAGGCGCTCGCCAACATCAAGGCCGAGGTCGAGCTCGGCTTCGATACGCTCGTCGGCTACGAGGAGACGCAGCGTTGCCTCAACTGCGACGTTCAGACCGTGTTCACCGACACGCTGTGCATCGAGTGCGACGCCTGCGTCGACATCTGCCCGACCGACTGCATCACCTTCACCGGGAATGCTCCGGAGGATGAGCTGCGGCTCCACCTGAATGCGCCGGCCCTCAACCGGACGCAGGAGCTGTACATCTCGCCGGCGCTCCATACCGGGCGGATCATGGCCAAGGACGAGGACGTCTGCCTGCATTGCGGATTATGCGCCGAACGCTGCCCGACCGGCGCATGGGACATGCGCAAGTTCCTGCTCGACATGGCGCAGGCCGCGGGAGAAGCCGGACACTACCGATGAGCGCCGATTCTCCCCGCGTCGTCCAGGTCAACGACTTCGTCATCAAGTTCGCCAACGTCAACGGCTCGGGGTCGGCCAGCGCCAACCGCCTGTTCGCCCGCTCGATTCTCCGCATGGGGGTGCCGGTCGCATCGCGCAACATCTTCCCCTCGAACATCCAGGGCCTGCCAACCTGGTACGAGGTGCGCGTCTCCGAGGCCGGCCATCTCGGCCGCCGCGGCGGCGTCGACCTGATGGTGGCGATGAACCCGCAGACCTGGGACAAGGACGTCGCCGAGATCGAGCCCGGCCGCTATCTGTTCTACGATTCGACCAAGCCGATGCCGCCGTCGAAGTTCCGCGACGACATCCGCATCCTCGGACTGCCGCTTACCGCGATCTGCAACGAGCGCTATTCCGACCCGCGCCAGCGGCAGCTCTTCAAGAACATCATCTATGTCGGGGCGCTCGCCGAATTGCTCGGCATCGAGGCGAGCGAGGTCGAGAAGCTGATCGGCGAGCAGTTCAAGGGCAAGGACAAGCTGATCGCGCCCAATATCGCGGCGCTCAACATGGGGCGCGAGCACGCCCGGGAGAGCCTCGGCGGCACCATCGACCTTCGCGTCCGCCGGGCCGACGCGGTCGGCGACCGCATCTTCATCGAGGGCAACGACGCCGCCGGCCTCGGCGCGGTCTATGGCGGCGCCACCGTCGCGGCGTGGTACCCGATCACGCCGTCGACGTCGGTCGCCGAATCCTTCGCCAAGCATTGCGCCCGTCATCGCGCCGACCCGGTCACCGGCAAGAACCGCTATGCCATCGTCCAGGCCGAGGACGAATTGGCCTCGATCGGCATGGTGATCGGCGCGGCATGGAACGGCGCCCGCGCCTTCACCGCCACCGCCGGCCCCGGCATATCGCTGATGCAGGAATTCATCGGCCTCGCCTATTTCGCCGAGATTCCGGCGGTGATCTTCGACGTCCAGCGCGGCGGGCCGTCGACCGGCATGCCGACCCGCACCCAGCAGGCCGACATCCTCACCTGCGCCTACGCTTCGCACGGCGACACCAAGCACGTGCTTCTCCTCCCCGCCGACCCGCACGAATGCTTCAGCTTCTCGGCGCGGTCCTTCGACCTTGCCGACCGTCTGCAGACGCCGATCTTCGTCATGCTCGACCTCGACATCGGCATGAACGAGTGGCTATGCGAGCCGCTCGCCTGGGAGGAAGGCCGGCGCTACGACCGCGGCAAGGTGCTCACCACCGAGGAGCTCGAGGCGGGCCGCGAGTTCGGGCGCTATCTCGACGTCGACGGCGACGGCATCACCTTCCGCACCTATCCGGGCACGCATCCCTCGCGCGGCGCCTTTTTCACCCGCGGGACGTCGAAGAACCGCTACGCGCGCTACTCCGAGGAAGGCTCCGACTACGTCGAGAACATGCAGCGGCTCCTGCGCAAGTTCGAGACCGCGCGCCGGCTGGTTCCCGAGCCGATCCGCGAGGACGCGGAGTCACCGACCCGGATCGGCGTCATCTATTACGGCTCGACGACGCCGGCGATGCACGAGGCGATGGAGACGATCTCGGCCGCCGGGCATCCCCTCGATCTGCTCCGGCTGCGCGCTTTCCCCTTCCACGAGAGCGTCGCGGATTTCATCGACGAGCACGACTTCGTCTTCGTCGTCGAGCAGAACCGCGACGCGCAGATGCGGACCCTCATCGTCAACGAGCTCGGCGTCGATCCCGCCCGCCTCGTCCCGATCCTCCACTACGACGGGACGCCGGTGACCGCCCGTTTCGTCGCCCGCGCCATCGGCGACCACCTCGCGGCGCTCAAGGTGACGCCGCTCCGCAAGAAGCACGCGTCATGAGCCGTCTGTCGGAGGCTCCTGGCCTGGCCGAAGTTGCGCGCCGCGATACACCGCTAGAACCGTCACGCCGTCAGGATCAATCCTATGCACGATGACGTAAGGCACGCCCGGAACGACAATCTCTCGCGTGCCCGACAGAGTGCCGGCGTGGCCGACCTCGGGGAACTTGGCGAGGAGTTGGATCGCTTCCTTTTTCCGGCCCATAACCCGGCGCGCTGCCGCCGGATTGCGCTGCCGGATGTATGCAACGATCCCCCGCAGGTGTCTTTTGGCACGCGGCGTATAGCGAACCTTCATCGCTCGAAGCTACGCCACATCTCCTCTATCTCGTCGTCCGAGACGAATTCCCCACGGTCGGCTTCCGCGATGGATTCCTTCAAATCCTCGATCTGTTCAGGCGTCAGTCGGTATGGTGGGGGCGACCTTCCGGCGATCTCCAGAAGGATCTCGCCCGCAAAATCCTGGCGCTCCGCCGGCAGGGCCTCTACCGCCTTGATGCCGCGCTGCAGCAGTTTCGTCATCGACGTCTCTCAAACAAGATCAAAGGCTCGGTTAGGACATTAGACCCTTATGACCTACCTCACAAAGCCCAAGCTCCACCACCCCAACCTGCCGAAGAACACGCTCGGCTTTACCCGGCGCGACTATGAAGGGTCGGTCTCGACGCTTTGCGCCGGCTGCGGGCACGACTCGATCTCGGCGGCGATCGTCCAGGCCTGCTTCGAGCTCGATCTGCCGCCGCACCGGATCGCCAAGCTGTCGGGGATCGGCTGCTCGTCGAAGACGCCGACCTATTTCCTCGGCCAGAGCCACGGCTTCAACAGCGTCCACGGCCGCATGCCGTCGGTCGCGACCGGCGCCAATCTCGCCAATCGCGACCTCCTCTATCTCGGCGTTTCCGGCGACGGCGACTCCGCCTCGATCGGCCTCGGCCAGTTCGCGCACTGCCTTCGCCGCGGTGTCAACATGGTCTACATCGTCGAGAACAATGGCGTATACGGCCTGACCAAGGGCCAGTTCTCGGCGACCGCCGACGCCGGCTCGACCTCGAAGAAGGGCGTCGATAACAAGGACGAGCCGATCGATCTCGCCTCGATGGCGGTGCTCCTCGGCGCGACCTTCGTGGCGCGTGGCTTCTCGGGCGACAAGCACCAGCTCGTGCCGCTCCTCAAGGCGGCGATCCGTCACCGCGGCGTCTCCTTCCTCGACGTGATCAGCCCCTGCGTCGCCTTCAACAACCACCCCGGCTCGACCAAGAGCTTCGACTATGTGCGCGAGCACAACGAGATGGTGAACGCGATCGACTGGATCGAGGGGCGCGAGGAAATCGTCACCGACTACGCCTCCGGCTCGGCAGTCGAGGTGGCGCAGCACGACGGGACCGTGCTCCGGCTCCGCAAGCTCGCCGACGACTACGATCCGACCGACAAGCTCAGCGCCATGGCTCACATGGCCCACGGCCATGCGGCGGGCGAGGTCGTCACCGGCCTCCTCTATATCGACGACGACGCCGGCGACCTTCACCACCGCATGAACACCGTCGACACGCCGCTCAACCGGCTGGGCGAAGCCGAGCTTTGCCCCGGCTCCGGTGCGCTCGCGGCGATCAACGCGCGGCTAAGGTAACCGGAGCAAGGTCGTGCGTCCTTCGAGGCCCGCCGCTGGCGCGGCGAGCGCCTCAGGATGCCGACGTGGGTTGCGTGTCCAACGACGTGGGTCCGCGGCGGGGCAAGTTGTGACTCGCCATCCTGGGGTGCTCCGCGGTGAGCGGAGCCTCGAAGGACGCACTGACCGCTCCCGGCGAGCCGCGCCTTGCTTTTCCATGCCCGCCGAGCGATTGAACCGAATGCTCATCGTCACCGGCGGCGCCGGATTCATCGGTTCCAATCTCGTCAAGGCGCTCAACGCCCGCGGCCGCGACGACATCATCGTCGTCGACGAACTGACCGACGGACGCAAGTTCGGCAACCTCGTCGGAGCGAGGATCGCCGACTATATCGACCGCGACGATTTTCGCCGCCTCATCGCCGACTTCGACGACCAGTTCGATGCGGTCAAGGGCATTTTCCACCTGGGCGCCTGCACCGACACCGCCGAGTGGAACGGGCAGTATATGATCGACACGAATTTCACTTTTTCCAAGGAGGTCTACCGGCTCAGCCAGATTCTCCATGTGCCGCTGGTCTATGCTTCGTCGGGAGCCGTCTACGGCGCCGCGACCGATTTTCGGGGGGATGCCGACGAGCTCGCACCGCTCAACGTCTACGGCTGGTCGAAGCTTCTCTTCGATCGCTGGGTCGCATCCCGGGAAGGCGGCCAGAGCAACCGCGTCGTCGGCCTCCGCTACTTCAACGTCTACGGGCCCGGCGAGGGGCACAAGGGGCGGATGGCGAGCGTCGTTCACCACTTCGACCGGCAACTTCGTGAAACCGGCGTCGTGCGCCTCTTCGGCGCCTCGCACGGCGTCGGCGACGGCGAGCATCGCCGCGACTTCGTCTTCGTCGGCGACGTGGTGAAGGTGAACCTCTGGGCGTTCGACAGCCTCGAGGCCGACGGCATCTATAACGTCGGCACCGGCGCGAGCCGGAGCTTCAACGAGATGGCGCGGGCGGTGATTTCGCATCATGGTGGCGGCCGGATCGAGTATATCCCGATGCCGGACGACCTCGCCGGCGCCTACCAGGCCTTCACGAAGGCCGACATCTCCCGCCTCCGCCGCGACGGGTACGAGACGCCGTTCCTGTCGATCGAGGAGGGGGTCAGAAGGACGCTGGGTGGAAACAACAGCTCAACCGTCTGACTGCGTCTTGGTCCGTCCCACAACAGTCTGTTTAGACTATCTGTCTGTTACCACTATTTCGTAGTCAGACAGCTCGCATACGCGGTCGCGTTGAATGGTCCATTCGTAGCTGATCTTGGATTAGCCCATAGGCAGTGGAAAGACTCACTGTTTGGCATTACTCCAAAGTTTTGTATCTCACCCGCGCCACTATTCACTACGCAAAATCCGCCAGCGATTCTTTCACCATCATCGCATTTGGCAGTTAAGTTTGCCGCGTTCCCGCTAGGTGTGCCTGGTCGTGATACAACATGGATGCGCTGCAACACTTCATCGGCGAGCCAATCAAGAATGCCTCCCGGTATGAGGGTTATGATAGCCACGAAAGCTGCGACTATTGCACCGCCTGTTGCAGCGTATAATCCCCCCTTTATTCCGCTAACCATCGCGTGGCGCTCCCCCAGCATCCATGATCTATACTAGCATGGATTTTCGCTTCTTGCCACTGTGGGTAAGTTTGAGTGTATCTGTTCCGCCACCCGCCCGACCGCAATCGCCCGCATGCAGCAGAGGCCGCCCGGCACGTGGTCGCACACCCGGCGACGGCACGGCGCTTCGGGCCAGGTCGACTGGATCACGACCTGGCCTTCGCCATAAGGTCCGGTGCGGCCGGGATCGGTGGGACCGTAGAGCCAGATGCCGGGCACGCCGAGCGCCGCCGCAAGATGCATCAGCCCCGAGTTGAGGCCGACGGCGAAATCGGCGGAGGCGATGACGCCGGCGAGCTCGGCGCCGGCCATCACCCGCGGCAGGACGATCGCCCCGGCAATGCCGTCCGCCAGACGTTCGGCGCGCGCCTTCTCCTCGGCGTTTCCCCAGGGAAGCACCAGTCCGCTCCCCCTCGCGACGATCGCCGGCAACAGAGCCCGCCAATGCTCCTCCGGC
Source organism: uncultured Alphaproteobacteria bacterium (assembly GCA_963792845.1). GTDB lineage: Bacteria > Pseudomonadota > Alphaproteobacteria > Rhizobiales > Kaistiaceae > Bauldia. The sequence goes on along the minus strand of CAWBXW010000012.1, from coordinate 304,297 downwards.
CACAGCTTGGTCGGCCAGCTCGCGGCGTGCATGACCGCCGCGTAGCGCGCAGGCAGGCCGAGCGCGGGATCGGGCCTGCCGGCCGGCGCGAGGCCGTAGCGGCCGGGGCCCGCCGGCAGATCGTAGCCCGCGGCGGCGGCGAGCAGGCGGCGGCTCCGCTCCACGGCATGCATGTCGCGCGGCACGGCAAAACGGCGGCGATAGAAGCGGCTCGCCGCCGGCTCGCGCGCGCTCGCCGCGTCATAGCCGCTCACCGGGCCGGCGAGGCGGGCGGGAACGGCGCTCTTCATCAGCCCCTGGAGGTCGACGACGAGATCATAGCGCCGGGCGCGCAGGGCTCGCCCGAGTCTCGTCGTATCGGCGGCAAGCCGCGGCCATCGCGTCGCCGGCTTGCGGAGGCGCCGGAAGGCGGCGGCGTGGACCGTCGCGACACCCGGATGGAGCGCGACGAAAGGTGCGAAGGCCTCCTCGACCAGCCAGTCGACCTCGATGTCGGGCCGCGCCGCCTTGAGGTCGGTCAATGCCGGAAAGGTGTGGACCACGTCGCCGAACGACGAGAGCTTGACGATCAGGATTCTCATGGACGGAGCATCGACAGATCGTCGACAAGTTCAATAGGACGCGGCGAGCGCAAGGCCACGACGCTGGCGCGTTCCTCACGTCCCTGCCCGGTCGCGACATGGGCGATGCGGCCGACGCCCGCCCGCATGCCGGCCTCGACGTCGCTCAGCTTGTCGCCGGCGAGGATCGATCGGCCAAGGTCAAGGTCGAGCCGCCCGGCCGCGGCAAGGATCATTCCCGGCGCCGGTTTCCGCCAGCCGCATGAGGCGCCGGCTTCGGGCGCGTGCCCGCAGGCAAGCTCGGCGTCGAAGCCGAGGCCGCCTGCAGCGAGCAGCTCACGGAGCCGGGCGGCGACCGCTTCGTAGGCGTTCCAATCATAGAGGCCGCGGCCGATGCCCGACTGATTGGTGACGAGCACCAGGGCGTAGCCGGCCTCGCGGAAGCGGCGGAGCGCGGGCAGGCTCGCACCGAAAAGCCGCACGTCCTCGGGATCGGCAAGGTAGCCGGGGTCGTCGATCAGCGTTCCGTCGCGATCGAGAAAGAGCGCCGGGCAGCCGCGCCGCGCCTCCGCCGCGATGCGGATGCGATGGTCGCCATCGTCCACTCCGCCCGCCTCAGCCGTCCGGCGAAAAGGCCGCGTCGGCCGCCGCGCAAACAAGGTGGCCGAGAAAGATGTGGACCTCCTGGATGCGGGCGGTGCGGTCGGCCGGCACGACGAGGCAGTGATCGGCGAGCCCCTCGGCAGCGACCCGGCCGCCATCGCGGCCGGTAAGGCAGGCGGTGGAGAGCCCGCCGGCGCGCGCCGCGACCAGGGCGGCGATCACGTTGGGCGAGGCGCCGGAGGTGGTGAAGCCGATCAGCATGTCGCCGGGCCGGCCGAGCGCCTCGACCTGGCGGGCGAAGACCTCCATGTAGCCGAGGTCGTTGCTGGCGGCGGTCAGCGCCGAGGTGTCGGTAGTGAGGGCGATCGCCGGAAGTCCACGGCGGGTGGTCTCGTAACGAACGGTAAATTCGGTGGCGATATGCTGGGCGTCGGCGGCGCTGCCGCCGTTGCCGCAGAGGAGGAGCTTGCCCCCGGCGCGGAGCACCGATATCACCGCCTCGGCGAGCGCCGCGGCCGGCTCAAGCAGGGCGCGGGAACGCTCGAAGACGGCAAGATGATCGCCATAGAGGCGCTCGAAGCTGGCCGCGACGGCGGCGCGGTTGGGGTTCAAGGTCGATCGGCCTTCGGCGATGAATTAGGGGAACCGGTCCAAGCAGCGATGGATGCTAGTGTCATAGACCGCCTCGCCCTGGCAAGGGTGCTCGTGGTCGGCGACGTCCTGCTCGACCGCTTCGTCGAAGGCAAGGTTGGTCGCGTCTCGCCGGAAGCGCCGGTCCCGGTGCTCAGCCATCGTTCGGAACGGTCGCGACTTCGGCGGCGCCGGCAACGTCGCGGCCAACCTGATCCCCTACGGCGCCCGGGTCGTGCTGGTCGGCGTCGTCGGGGACGACGCCGCGGCCGGCGAATTGCGTGAACTCTGCACGGCCGGCGGTCTCGACGAAAGGCTGGTCGCCGACAAGGCGCGGCCGACCACCGTCAAGACCCGCTTTCTGAGCGGCTGGCACCAGCTCCTCCGGGTCGACGCGGAATCGAGCCGGTCCTTGCCCGAGGATGTCGCGAAGGCGGTCGTCGAGGCCGCCCGGGCGGCGATGGCCGCGGCGGATGTCCTCGCCCTTTCCGACTACGCCAAGGGGGTGCTCGACGAGCGGACGATTCCGGCGCTGATCGGCGCGGCGCGCGACGCCGGCATTCCCGTCGTCGTCGACCCCAAGAAAGCCGACGCCGCGGTCTTCGCCGGCGCCACGCTGATCACGCCCAACGCCGAAGAGATGGCCCGCTTCGCCGGCATGCGGATCGACAGCGACGCCGCGGCGGAAGCCGCCGCTGCCCGCGTCCTCGACCGCGTCGCGGTCGAGGCGATCCTCGTCACCCGCGGCGAGGCCGGCATGAGCCTCGTGACACGCGACGGCCCGCCGCTCCACGTTCCCGCCGAGACCCACCGCGTGTTCGACGTGACCGGGGCGGGCGACACCGTGGTGGCGACGCTCGCCGCGGCGCTTGCGACCGGCGTCGGGCTCGCCGACGCGGTCCGTCTCGCCAACGCCGCCGCCGGCGTGGCGGTGACCAAGCCGGGCACGGCCACGGTCGCTCCCGCGGAACTCAAGCAGGCGCTCGGCGTCGAGGCGGCGGCGAACGTCATGCAGCCCGGCGACGCTATCGCCCAGGTCGCGGCGTGGAAGCAGCACGGGCTGCGGGTCGGCTTCACCAATGGCTGCTTCGACCTCCTCCATCGCGGCCATCTCTATTCGCTCGAGCAGGCGGCCCGCCGGGTCGACCGGCTGGTGGTCGGCGTCAACAGCGATGCCTCGGCGAGCCGTCTGAAGGGGCCGGGCCGCCCGGTGCAGGACCTCGCCACGCGCGCGGCGGTGCTTGCGGCGCTCCGCTTCGTCGACCTCGTCGTCGCCTTCGGCGACGACACGCCGGCGGCGCTCATCTCCGGCCTCGCGCCGGACGTCCTCTTCAAGGGCGCCGACTATGCCGAGGCCAACGTGGCCGGCAGCGACTTCGTCAAGGCCAATGGCGGCCGGGTGGAATTGCTACCGCTATTGCCGGGTCATTCGACGACCGGGACGGTGACGCGGTTGCGGTCCGGGCCGAGTTGACCGTTACGCTCGTCCCCACCCTGTTCCGCTTTGTTCAATTCAGCCGCATATGCCACTCGGACGCGGCGAGGCGCCGGTCGCCGCGTGTTGAAGCCCAGTCCGAGGCCGAGAGAAATTCTTCGACCAGCAACGAATTGAGACGAGATCACGACTGACCTACCGGCAGCGCATTTCCCAGGAAGGGCGCAAGCCGTCAGGGGCTATTTGACCCGTTCGAGGGTGCCGCAGCTCGCAAGCATCGCGTGGCTCGGACTGAGGCCGGTCTGCGTGTAGCAGAGATTGATCTTGTCCGGACCTTCGATGGTCATGGAGAAGCTTCCGTCGGTATCTGAGCCGATGATCGACTTGCCATCGCCCGTGATCGAAGCGGCAAAGGGTTCCTTCATGGCCGGGTCGGACCATGATTCTCCCCAGAGCAGCCCGCCATCCTGCCCTTCGAACGCAAAATAGAAAGGAATCTCGCGGACGCGCGGCGGCTCGGTCGGGGTTTGCGATCCCGGGTGATGCGAATTGTTACCGAAGATCACCGTCCTGAACTGCCCGGCCCAGTTTCCCTTGAGATCGGGCGGTGCGTCAGCGGCGAAAGCGGCAGCCGGCAGTGACACCAGCGCCAGAATTGAAACGAGCACAGTCTTCATTTTTTCCTCCATGTCTATTTCCGGTCGGCACCAACCGGTCCTTCCACGTCCGGCATGTGCCTGGCGCCGCGCCTATTTCTGCCGTTCGAGAAAGCCGCAGGCCGCCACGATCGAGTGCGAGGGGCTCGTGCCGGGATGGGCATAGCAGCGCTCGATCCGGTCGGGGCCGACCAGCGTCAGGTAGTGGGCGCCGTCATTGTCGGCGCCGACGATGGTCTTGTTGTCGGAGGCGATGGCGAGGGCTAGCGTGTCCTTGACCGCGGGATTGTCGGTCGCCCACGCCTCTCCCCAGAGGACGCGGCCTTGCTGGCCCTCGATCTTCATGGTGAAGCCGACCTCACGGACGCGTGGCGGGTCGGTCGGCGTTTCCGTGCCGGGGTGGTAGCCATTGTTGCCGAAGACCACGGCCGTGCTGGTCCCGACCCAGGTTCCCTTCAGATCGGGGATCGCCTCCTGTGCATGGGCGATCGACGCCGAGGCGATCAGAAGGGCCAAAGCGAACACTTTCATCCCGCTCCTCCAAGTAAACGACGCCGATATCGGTAAGTAGCGGCTCGGCTGGCCGGCGTCGATGCCCGCCTGGGGTCTGGTTACGTCGTGGTTAGTCAGGCGTTGCCGGATCCGCGGCGCCGGCTTGCCGACCGGCCTCCGCGATGATCTCGCTCACTTCGCTTTCGGCGATGTCGAGTAGTTGCTCAGTCGCCATTCGCGCCGCGGCGGCGTTTCCGCCCAGGATCGCTTCACCGATCTTGTCGTGCAACGCCACCGCCACCACCGGCGACCGGCTCAGCCGACCCTGTACGCGAAAGCTCGATTCGAGAAGCGGCCCGAGGACGTCCCGGAGCCGCTCGATCAGGACGTTGCCGCTCGCGTTGAAGATCGCGATGTGAAATTCGGCGTCCGCCGAGGGCAGGGTCGGCAGGTCGTCAAGAGCGTCGTGCATCCCGAGCAGCGTCCTGCGAATCCGCTCCCGGTGATCCGGCGTAGCGCGGGTCGCGGCAAAGGCGGCGGCGGCGGGTTCGACCAGGCGACGAAGCTCTACCAGGTCGTTCAGGAATTGTGGCGGCAACTCGCCGGCCGAATGCCAGGCGAGCACATCGGGATCGAGAAGGTTCCACATCTTGCGCGGCAGCACGTGCGTGCCGGCGCGGCGGCGCGACGCCACGAGGCCCTTGGCGGCAAGCACCTTGAGGGCTTCGCGCACAGCCTGCCGGCTCACCGAAAATTGCACGGCGAGTTCGGCTTCGGGCGAAAGGAACGACCCCTCCGGGATGGCAGCTGAAACAATCTGGCGGCCGATATCGTGAGCAACCCGCCCGTGAAGGCCGGCCGAAGGGTAGAGACGGTTCTCGCTCAAAGCCCCGGGTGCCAACGGCTCGTCTAATCGTTTGAATAAAATCGATTACATCAACCTAGCAGCGATCCTCCACACCGTCCACCACGGGAAGCGGCATCAAGCAGCATCAGGCGTCGGCCAGCCGTTGCGACGGATGCGGCGCCGATTCGTTCGAGCCCAGCACCTGCTGATCGAAGTCGACATTGGCGCCGGTCATCAGCCCGGATTCGTCGCCGGCGAGGAAGGCCACCGCGCGCGCCACCTCCGCCGGCTTGATCAGCCGGCCGAATGGCTGCTTGGCTTCCGCCTTCTTCAGCCAAGCCTTGTCGGTGGTGTGGTAGCGCATCTGGACGTCGTGCTCGCCCGGCGTATCCATCCAGCCGATGTTGAGGCCGTTGACCCTGATCCGGTCGGGCATCAGCGCGAAGGCCGCGTTCTTGGTGAGGGCGGCAAGCGCCGCCTTGGCCATGGAATAGGGCGCGATGAACGGCTGCCCGCCATGGGCCGACATCGACTGGATGCTGACCACGGTCCCCGGGATCTTCTCGCGGCGCATGATCCTGGCCGATTCCTGGATGAGGAAGAACGGGGCGCGGGCGTCGATCGCGAGGACGCGGTCGAAGTGCTCGGGGGAGGCGTTGAGGATCGAGCCGCGATCGGAAGTGCCCGCGGCATTGACCAAGATATCGACGCGGCCGAAGGCCTTGTCGGCCTCGGCGATCACCTTGCGGCAATCCTCGACCGAGGCGAGGTCGGCCTGGACGAAGCGGGTCTTCGTCCCGGCCTCGTTCAACTCGGCCGCAATCGCCTTGCCGCGCTTGGCGTTCCGGCCGCAGATGACGAGGCCGGCGGCGCCGCGCTCGGCGAACATGCGGGCGATCGCCTCGCCGACGCCCTGCGTCCCGCCGGTGACGACGGCGACCTTGCCGGCGAACTGCTTCTTGAGATTTGTGGTTGGCATTGGAATGACCCCTCAATATCTTAAGGTGAACTCAGACCCAGCCGCCTGACCGACATCCGATTGGGCGATGCAGACGACGACGGAGCGGACTGCCATGCCTGAAGAAGCGCGCATCGAGATCAACCCGAAAGTCATGCTTGGGAAGCCTGTGATTCGCGGCACTCGCATCCCAGTCGAGTTGCTGCTCCGAAAGCTCTCGGAAGGGGCCACCGAGGCAGACCTCCTTGACGCGTATCCGCGTCTGACGCCGGCCGACATCAGGGCTGCCATCGCTTTCGCCGCGGACACCATCGCCGACGAAAAGGTCGTGGTGTTCGAGCCGCAACTGTGAATGCGGTTTCTCGTTGACGAAAGCTGTGACTTCGCCATCGCTCGAGCATTACTAGCCGAGGGACATGACGTCGTGGCTGTCGCGGAATAGAGCCTCGAGCCGCGGACGAAGCGGTGCTGGCTCGGGCATTGAGCGACGACAGAATACTCATCACCGAGGATCTCGATTTCGGCCATCTCGTTTTTGCCTCGGGATTGCCGTCGCCGGGCGTGATCCTCCTGCGTTTTCCCTCAGATGCAAGAGGTGCCCTGGCTGCAGCTGTGGTTGATCTTGTTCGACGCCATGACATTGAGCTGGCCGGCGCGTTTGCTGTGGTCGAACCTGGTCGCGCACGTATACGCCATCTGCGCTGATCTCGCTCAAGCCACGATCTCATATCCCGCTGCCTCGAAGGCGGAGGTGAGGTGGCGCCGGCCCATCAGCGAATATTCATAGGGCGGCGCCTTGGCCGGATCCTGCTCGGCCTCGACCACCGCCCAGCCCTCGTAGCCGATGTCGAAGAGGGCGCGGGCAAAGGCGTGGAAGTCGATGAAGCCGTCGCCGGGCACGGTGAAGACGCCGTCGAGCACGCCTTGCAGGAAGCTCATGCCCTTCTGCCGCACCGTCTTCAGCATGTCCCACCGCAGGTCCTTGCAATGTACATGATTGATGCGCCGGCCATGGCGCCGCGTCGTCGCCGCGATATCGCCGCCGGCGAAGGCGAGATGCCCGGTGTCGAGGAGGAGACCGACCGCCTTGCCGGTATGGCGCATCAGGAGGTCGATCTCGCGCTCCGTCTCGATCACCGGTTCCCATATGGTGGTGATAGGTCATCGGCACGCCATAGCCGGCCATCCACTCGGCGAGCTCGGTGAGCTTGCGGCCATAGGCGAGAAAGTCCGCCTCGGCCATGCGCGGCCGGCTCGACAGCGGCGCGTTCATCTTGTTTTGCACGGTGCCTGTGGTCTCGGCATAGACGTAGGCCGGGGCGCCGAGCGCCTTGTAGGTGTCGATCTGGGCCATCATCCGCTTCTGCTCGGCCTTGACGGTCGAGTTGAGCAGTTCGCCCGAGAACCAGCCGGAGATCAGCGCAAGCTTGTGCTTCTTCAGGATCGGCCCGAGCACCTTCGGGTCCATCGGGAACTTGACGCCGGTCTCGGTGCCTGGAAGCCGGCCTTCCGGGTCTCCTTCAGGCAGGTCTCGAGGCTGGTGTCGCCGCCGAGTTCGAGCAGGTCGTTGTTCGACCAGGCGATCGGTGCGACGCCGAGTTTGATGGGTCCGGCCACGTTGTTTCCCCCGCAAACAGAGCGAATAGCGAAATAGCGAATAGCTAATAGAAAGGGAGAAGAGTGGCGAACTATTCGCTATTCGCTACTCTCTACTCGCTTCTTTGCTCTCTACTCGCCCCTCTACACCCCCACCCGCTGCTTCGCCTTGCCCTTCTCGAAATCGGCGCGGGCGGCGCGGACTTCCCTGCGGGTCGAGACCTGGGGAACCCCGACCTCCCACCACGCGTCGCCGGGCGTCCACTCGTGCGCCTGGACCTTGATGACGATGACGCTGGTGCGGTCCGCCTTCTTGGCGCGGGCGAAGGCCTGTTCGAGGTCGCCGATCGAATGCACCGTCTCGGCGAGCGCCCCCATCGATTCGGCATGCTTGGCGAAGTCGACCTCGACCAGGCGCTCGATCCGGCAGTCAGCGAAGAGGTTGTTGAACGACTTCGAGCCCTTGGCGTTCTGGAGGCGGTTGATGACGGCGAAGCCGCCATTGTCCATGACCACGACGATCAGCTTGTGGCCGGTGAGGACCGTCGAGTAGATGTCGGAGTTCATCATCAGATACGAGCCGTCGCCGACCATGGCGATGACGTCGCGGTCAGGGTTGGCCATCTTGGCCCCCCAGGCGCCGGCGATCTCGTAGCCCATGCAGGAATAGCCGAACTCGCAGTCGAAGGTGCTCGTCGACTTCGCCCGCCAGTTCTGGCAGAGCTCGCCGGGCAGGCCGCCCGCGGCGGTCAGCGCAAGGTCGGTCGGCTCGCAGATGCGGTTAATCGCGCCGACCACCTGGGCGTAGCTCGGCACTTCGGCATTGGTCGGTCCCGAGTTCTTGTCGATGAGGGCGTTCCACGCCGCGTATTCCTTGGCGCCGCGTTTCGCCCAGGCCTCGGGGGCGCGCCAGTCGGTAAGGGCCTCGGACAGTTCCTCGATGCCGACCAGCGCGTCGCCGACCACCGGCAGCGACCGGTGCTTATGGGCGTCGAAGCGGGCGGCGTTGAGGCCGATGATGCGGGTGTCGTCGCCGAACAGGGTCCACGAGGCGGTGACGAAATCCTGAAGGCGCGTGCCGATCGCGAGCACCACGTCGGCATCCGCGGCGAGCCCGTTGGCCGAGGTCGCCCCGAGGATGCCGACCGGCCCGACATTCATCGGGTGGTCGTGGACGAGCACGGTGCGGCCGTTGATCGTCTCCGCGACCGGGACATTGTGCTTCTCGGCGAAGGCGGCGAGGGCTTCCCCCGCCTGCGAATAGAAGACGCCGCCGCCGGAGATGATCAGCGGCTTCCTGGCCTTGCGCAAGAGCTTCGCCGCCTCGCGGACCTGGTCGGCGTCGGGCCGCGGCCGGGGGATCCGGTGCACGGTCTTGTCGAAGAAGGCGACGGGATAGTCGAAGGCCTCGCTCTGCGCATCCTGGGCGAGGCCGATGAAGGCGGGTCCGCAGCTCGCCGGATCGAGCATGGTGGCGACCGCCTGCGGCAGCGATGAGATGATCTGCTCGGGGCGGCTGATGCGGTCCCAATACCGCGTCACCGGCTTGAAGGCGTCGTTGACGGTGAGGGTCGGATCGCCGAACTGCTCGATCTGCTGCAGCACCGGATCCGGCGCGCGGTTGGCGAAGGTGTCGCCGGAGAGGATCAGAATCGGCAAGCGGTTGGCCATCGCGACCGCCGCGGCAGTGACCATGTTCGTCGCGCCCGGTCCGATCGAGGACAGCGAGATCATGATCTGCTGGCGGCGCTTCGCCTTGGTGAAGCCGATCGCAGCCAGCGCCATCGACTGCTCGTTCTGGCCGCGCCAGGTCGGCAGCTCGTCCTGAACCGGCTCGAGCGCCTCGCCGAGGCAGGTGACATTGCCATGGCCGAAGATCGCGAACAGGCCGGCGAACAGCGGGACTTCCTTATGGTCGACGATGGTCTTCTGGGCAGTCAGGTAACGCACCAGGGCTTGCGCCATGGTCAGGCGGACGGTCTTCATGCTTGATCCTCCCTCGCGCCGCTCCCCGGCGGAAACCCTGTCCTGGCCTCCACCGGCGACGGTCGCGCTAACGCGGGGGACTATAGTTCAAGGGCACGCGGCCCGAAAATCGAAAAACGCAACGCATGTTCCATTCTTGATGTTTTTCGCCCAAACCTTCGCGGCTTGGACAGGCCGACCAGAACTGGCGGGCGATTGCGGGTTTCGATTGCGGGTTTCGTTCCGCGAGCCCAACTCGGTCGGTCCGCGCGGCTGTTGGCGTCGCGATGGGCAAAAACCGTGGCCGGAACGGCGAACCTCGCCTCTCTTTTGACAAAGGGAGGGTGTTTGCAAGGCCAAAGATGTCCCGGGGAGGCTCCCATGACATTGCCACAAATTCATCATCTCGCGGGCGAGCCGGATTTCTTTCCGATCGCCAACTTCCAGTTCGCCCTCGGGGGCACCCAAGGACCGGCCACCGGCACCACAATCGAATTCGCCGACAACTCGGAGAACAAGATTGTCTTCAAGGGCAGTTTCACTGTGGTCGGGAGCACCGCCGAGGGCGGCACAGCTACCGGCTTCGATCTCTATCATGGGGCGGTCAAGCTGATGACCGGCTCGGGTTATGACCTGCCCTACAACCTGCTCCTCGACGCGGCGAACGCCGCCGAGCTCGACCACTTCACCTTCTTCTATTCCGTCTTCTTCAGCCGGGTGCGCGAGGTCGGGTCGGCGATGGGCGATTTCATGTATGGCTCGATGGAGAAGGGCAAGTTCTACGGCAACGGCGGCGACGACTTCATGTATGGCGGCCCGGGCAAGGACGTCTTCCATGGCGGCGACGGGGACGACTGGCTGGAGGGGCGCGGCAAGCTCGACAAGCTCTTCGGCGACGCCGGCGCCGACACATTCGCTTTCACCAACGCCGACAAGAACAACGATCCGGCCGCCGAATTCGCGATTTACCGCGTCCGGGACTTCTCGCCGGGAGAGGACACCATCTTTCTCGAGAGCGCCCGTTTCCCTGCGCTGGTTCCCGGCGTTCTCGACCACTCGGTCTTCGGGACCGGCCATCGCGCCGAGACCGCCGAGGAGCACGTCATCTACCGCAAGAGCGACGGCGCGCTCTTCTACGACGACGATGGGGCGGGCGGCGGCAAGAAGGTGATGATCGGGGAGCTGTCGCCGCACCTCAAGCTGCATGCCAGCGACTTCGAGGCCGGCTTGATCCAATAGCCGGCCCTCCAGAATCGCCGCCTATGCCGGGGCGGGGATGCGGGCTCAAATCCGGAGGACGCCATGGCCAGACGCATCAAGTTCCTCGAAGGCGCACCGCAATTCCAGGTGCTGAATGCGCTCGACGGCGTCGTCTTCGACGGCGATCCCACCTCACTCCAGTCCACTTCGGTCACCATCACCGCCGGCAACGCTATCCGCCTCGTCTTCAAGGGCAGTTTCGACGTGACGGGCGGAATGGTGAACAGCGGCACGGCGGACGGCTTCGACCTCTATTTCGGAGCGACCCGCGTGATGAAAGCGACCGGCTTCGCGGCCACGGTGGCCGCCGTCGACAACGCCTTCGCGGCGCCGACGATCGAGACCTTCCTCAAGCTCTTCAGCGTCAACGCCAAGGTGGTCGGCTCCAAGGCCAACGATCTCATCTACGGCTTCGACGGCAGCAAGGTCAAAGGCAAGGCCGGCGACGACAACCTTGTCGCGCTCGACGGCGCAGCGCACATCAACGGCGGCGACGGCAATGACGTCATCCACGGCAATGGCGCGAGCCGGCTCGCCGGAGGGCCGGGTGACGACCTCTTCTTCTTCGACGATCCCACCGGCGGCAACGACAGGATCTCCGACTTCTCGGTCAAGGACGACGTGGTGGCCATTCCCCAGGGCGACTTCCAGGAGCTGCCGCTCGGCTATCTCAACGCTTCGCGTTTCCACGTCGGCAAGGCGGCGAAGACCCCGGACCAGCATCTCATCTACGACAAGCACTCCGGGGCGCTCTACTACGACAAGGATGGCTCCGGCCCGCAGGGGGAGGTGGTGCTCGTCCATCTCGACGACCACCTCAAGTTCAAGGCCGACAACCTCTTCGTCACCGACTTCCTTTGAACGGGTGAGACCGGCCCGTCGCGAGCCGGTCTTCGCCGTCAGAGATGGAAATCGTGGACGTGGAGCTTGTGCACGTCGACGGTTATCGAGAAATCGGCCTTGGCGTCGCCATTCACGTCGCCCTGGATGAGAATGTGGTCACCACCCTTGACCTTGTAGTGCAATTCGCCGCGATGGCCCTTGAAGGCGTGCTTGCCGACGAAGTCGAAGTCCTGGTCGCCGATCTTCTTGGAATTGGCGTCGATCGCCGACAGATCGATGATGTCGCCCTCCTTGTGGCTGAAATCGAGGATGGTGTCGCGACCTGAGCCCTTCTTGGTCGAGTCGGTGAGGGCCAGGAAAAGAAAGGTGTCCGCCCCTGCATCGCCGGAGAGGCGATCGGCGCCCGTGCCGCCGGTGATCGTATCGTTGGCGTCGCCGCCCTCGATCCTGTCGTTGCCAGTCCCGCCGAGGAGCGTGTCGTCGCCGTCGCCGCCGTTGATGTGGTCGTCGCCGCCGGCGCCGTTGACGGTGTCGTTGAGGTCGAACGAGAACAGCGTGTCGGCGAACGCCGAGCCGGTCATCGTGTCGGCGCCGTTGAACAGGTTGTCCGGAACGGTGTCGAGCTTGCCGTTGTCGAGGGCGTCATTCCAGAGGTTGTTGATTTCGAAGCCGATGCCGGTGATCTGGTAGGCGGCATCGCCGCCCTTCAAGACATCGATCTCGCTGATCGGCCCGGAGATGACCTGACCGGCGGCGAAGACATACGTGCCCGGCATGTTGATGACGGTGTCGCCGAACTTGTAGTCGATCTCGCTCGGCCCGTGGAGGGTCGTACCGTCGCCGTTGCCATCGGGCGGGAGATCGCCGGTCACCTTCTCAAGATCGGCAAGCGTCTGTGTATTGACGCTCTGTTGTGCGTGGAGGGTTGCCATTCGCCTGTACTCCCAGGTTGCCGGGCCTGCGCCGGTTCAAGCGCCTGCGCCGTCTGCGCCGTTCGCACCGCCCTGAGGCGGGCGTCTTCAGCCCGTCGCCCTCGCGGGAATCGTTACACGGGACGCCCGCTTCGGTCCATGGTGCCACAGGCTTCCGAAAGCGAATGTGACGGAGGTCACCCGGCTCAGAGCGCCAGCCGGCAGTCGACCCACTTGCCGCTCGCTGAGGATTCGACCGCGGCGGCGATGAATTTCATGCGTTTGGGCGCCATCCTCGACGGTCGGAAAATCGAGCGCCAGCCGGTCGGGCGTCTTGCCAAGCTTCCGCGCCACGATCGCCTCGGCGGCGTCGGCATAAAGCACGGCGAAAGCCTCCTGGTAGCCCTCGGGATGGCCGATCGCGATCCGCTCGGCGCGCCGCGCCTCGGGCTTCAGGCCCGGACCGCCGCGCTCGTAGGTCAGCGCCGGCTCGCCGTAGCCGCGAATGGAAGAGCTGGTTCGGCGTCTCCTGCACCCATTCGAGCCCGCCCTTCTCGCCGAAGACGCGGATAGTAGAGTCCATGCACCGCCCCGGCGCCGGCCTGCGTCACCCACATCATGCCCGGCGCATTGTTGTCGAGCCGGAAGAGGACGCCGGCATGGTCGTGCGGCGGGCAGCGTCCCGTCCGGGCACGGTGGTGGTCACGTCGGCGACGAGCCGCGCGAGATTCTGCCCGGTGACGTAGCGGACGAGGTGATGGGCGTGGCTGCCGATGTCGCCGAGGACCAGCGAGCTGCCCGACCTTCTCGGGAACGAAGTGCCAGGCCGGGTCGCCGGTGCGCTCGCCCTCGCTCAACACGCGTAGTTGTAGCCCTGGATGTACTCGGCCTCGACCATCCGCACCGCGCCGATATCGCCGTCGCGAACCATCGCCATCGCCTGGCGGACCAGCGGATAGCCGGTGTAGTTGAAGGTCTGGCAGAAGACGATGCCGGCCGCCCGCACGCGCTTCACCAGGTCGAGCCGCGTCGTCGAGATTGGTGGCGAGCGGCTTGTCGCAGATGATGTCGAGCCCGCCTCGATCGCGGCGAGGCAGTAGCGCGTAGTGGCTGTCGTTCGGCGACATGATCGCCACCACGTCCATGCCGTCGGGCCGCGCTTTCTCGCCGGCGAACATCTCGTCCGCCGTGCCGTAGGCGCGCTCCTCGGCGATGCCGATGGCGCGGCCCTCCGTCTTCGACCGTCCGGGTTCGAGGACAGCACCGAGGCGACGACCTCGTAGTTGTCGTCCATGCGCGCCGCGGCGCGATGGACCGGCCCGATGAACGAGCTTCGCCGCCGCCGCCGATGACGCCGAGCCGAAGCCGCCGGCCGAATTCGCTTGATGGTGCTGTACATGGCATCTCCCCCGCTGTTTCTTGTCAGTCGAACCCGGCGGCCGCACGAACCCGTCGGTGCGCGCCGCAAGCAGCTTCATGATGGCGAGCAGCCGGAGGTCGTGCCAGCGCCGTCCCGACCATCTGCATGCCGATCGGCAGGCGCTCGCGGTCGAAGCCGAGCCGGCATCACCCCGGCGGGATGGCCGGTGAGATTGAACGGGCAGGTATAGTCGAGGAGCCGCCAGTATTTCTCGCTCGCGCGCCGTCGACCGCGACCGGCTCGCCGGATTTGCGGTGGGTGAAGGCGGTGCACATCGCCGGCGGGCAAAGCAGCACGTCCCAATCGTCGAAGAAGCGCTCCCAGGCGGCGATCAGCGCGTCCCGCCGGTCGAGCGCCTGCGAGATACGCGCCGAGGGTCAGCGGGGCGCGGCCCTGCTTCGGCGGATAGATCGACCACGAGAGGCCGTCGACGAGGTCCGAAAAGAGCTGGCGCCCGGCGGGGAAGTCGATCTGGCGGCAGCGCCGGCTCGACCCGCGCCGCGCTCCCTCGAGAGCGACGCCGCGAACCGCTCGACCGCCGCCGAAATCTCGGCGGCCACCGGCGCGCCGGGGAAGGACGGCGCGATAGGCGATCCTGAGCGCCTCGAGCCGTACCGGCGCCCGGCTCGGGCAGCGGCATCGGCGGCACCTCGTGGTCGCGCCCGTCGGGCCCGGCGATGACGCGCAGCGCCAGTTCGAGGTCGTCGACGTCGCGCGCCATCGGTCCGTGGCTGAACATGATGCGGAAATTGCGCGGCCATTCCCGGCGGATCGGCGAGATGGCCGGCGAGCGAGACGGCGCGCTCGGTCGGCTTGAAGCCGTAGACGCCGCAAAGATGGGCGGGGAAGCGGATCGAGCCGCCGAGGTCGCTGCCGATGTCGAGCGGCGCAAGGCCGGCGGCGAGCGCCGCGGCCGCCCCGCCGCTCGAGCCGCCCGGCGTGCGGTCGAGCGCCCATGGGTTGTTGGTGCGGCCGAAGACCGGGTTGTCGGTCTGGATGTCGCGAAGCCGCGGCGGCACGTTGGTCTTGCCGAGGATGATCGCGCCGGCCGCCTTGAGCTTGGCCGCCACGGCGCCGTCCTCCGCCGGCACGTGGTCGCGGCATGGCCTCCATGCCGACGACGGTGCGCATGCCCTTGGTCTCGTGGCCGTCCTTGAGCACCACCGGCACGCCGTGCAGCGGCCCCCGAGGACTCGCCGCGCGCCGTCGCCGCGTCCGCCTCACGCGCGCGGCTGCGCGCGGCCGTCCGCATCGAGGGTGACGATGGCGTTGAGCGCCGGGATTGTGCCGCTCGATGCTGGGCGAGATGCGCATCGAGCACCTCGACCGCGCTGATCTCGCGGTCGCGGATCGCGGCGGCAAGCCGGTGCGCCGGGCGAAGATGATGGCGTCCATGTTCGATCCTCCCCAGGCGGCAGTCGGCAACCGGCAGTCGGTTCGTTCCCCTCGTCCGACTGCCCACTGCCTGTTGCCGATTGCCTACACCTCGGTCACCTCGACCCAGCGCCTCTCGTTGGCCGAGAGCACGATCGCGTCGACCACGCGCTGGATCTCCCAGGCCTCGCGGAAGTCGGGCATGAATTTCGGCCCGCCGGCCGAGCGACCTCATGAGCGCCATCACCTCGATGGTCTTGATGTCGTTGAAGCCGAGCTGGTGGCCCGGCGCCGGGCAGAACTCCTTGTAGAACTCGTGGTCGGGGCCCGGCGAGGATGGTCTTGAAGCCCTCGCGGCCGCTGCGGCTGGCCGGTGGTGTAGAGCCGCAGCTCGTTGCAGCCGCTCGTGGTCGACCTCGACGGTGCCCTTCGATCCGGTCACCTCGAAGGCGAGCATCATCTTCCGCCCGGCCTTGACCCAGCTCGCCTCGAGCGAGCCGGTGGCGCCGCTGGCGAAGCGGACCAGCGCCCGCGCCTCGTCGTCGACCTCGACGGCGCGCATCTCGTGCGAGCCGGGCGACGCGGGCGCGCGCATGCGTCACCGTCTCGATCTGCCCGACCAGCGAACTCGATCGGCCCGACGATGAACCGGGCGATGGAGATGATGTGGCTGCCGAGATCGGCGACGACGCCGTGGCCGCCGGCCTTGTCGAGGCGCCAGGTGAACGGCGCCGAGCGGATCGGTCATGTAGTCCTCGGCGTGGATGCCGCGGAAGCTCACCACCTCGCCGATCTCGCCGCTTTCGACGATCTCGCGGGCGAGCGCCACCATCGGGTTCTTGAGGTAGTTGAAGCCGACGGCGGTCTTGATCGCCCTTCCGCTCGGCGGCGTCGACCATGCGCTTGGCCTCGAGCGCGTTCGGGGCGAGCGGCTTCTCGCAATAGACCGGCTTGCCGGCCTCGATCGCGGCGAGCGCGATGGGCAGGTGCAGCGTGTTCGGCGCGGTGATGTCGACGAGGTCGACCGCCGGGTCGGCGACCAGCTCGCGCCAGTCGCCGGTCGAGCGGGCGAAGCCGAGCCCGGCCGCAGCCTTCGCCGCGGCGTCGGCCTTGACGTCGGCGAGCAGCTCCAGCGACCGGCGTGAGCGGCAGGTCGAACACGCCCGGCGCGGCGCGAAAGGCATGGGCATGGCTCCGCCCCATGAAGCCGCTGCCGACGAGGCCGATCCCGAGTCTTTTCATGCGGTTCCCGTCTTTGGCTGAGGTCTTGATTCAGGCGTCCTGGATTTCAGTCGTGCGTCCTTCGAGGCTCCGCTTCGCGGAGTACGTCAGGATGGCGGGTCGGGTTATTCCGCAAGCGTTGTCGCGTTCGAGGAACAACTCCATCGCCATGCTGAGGTGCTCACGCGAAGCGCGAGCCTCGAAGCACGCATTGTCGGGTGTCCATGGCATTTCACCCCCCCAGCACCTCGGCATTGACCACCAGCGCCGGGTCGAGCCGGCCGTCGAGGCCGGCGAGCACGTTCTCCGCCGCGGCGACGCTGAGCCGGGCCATCGCCTCCTGGGTCAGCCCGGCGATGTGCGGGCTGAGGATGGCGCGGTCGACCCGAAGGAGCGGGTTGCCGGGCCGCGGCGGCTCCTCGTCGAAGGTGTCGATGCCGGCGCCGCCGATGCTGGCCGGCGTTCAGCGCGGCGGCGAGCGCCGCCTCGTCGATCAGCCCGCCGCGCGAGGTGTTGATGACCAGCGCCGTCGGCTTCATCAGCGCGAGCTCCGCCGCGCCGATCATGTTCTCGGTCTCGGGCAGCCGCGGCACGTGGAGCGAGACCACGTCGACCTCGGCAAGCGCCGCGCGCCAGTCCTCGACCTTGCCGACGCCGGCCTCCGCCATTGCCGTCGGCCGGCACGTTGGGATCGTAGGCGATCACCGTCATGCTCGAAGGCGCGGGCGCGCGACCGCCAGCGCCCGGCCGATGCGGCCGAAGCCGATGAGGAGCAGCGTCCGCCCCGCCAGCTCGAAGGCCTCGAGCCGGTCCCGCGCCGCGGTCCAGTCGCCGGTCGCGCACGGCGCGGTCGTTGCGGAGCGCCGGCCTTGGCGAGCGCCAGCATCAGGAACATCGCGTGCTCGGCGACGGTGCCGGAATGGATGCCGCCGACCACCGCGAGCGGCACGCCCTTCGCGGTCAGCGCATCGACCGGGACGTTGTCGTAGCCGACGCCGTGGCGCGACACGACCTTGAGCCGGCCGGCATTGACCAGCGCCTCGCGCGGCAGCAGCGCGGTGCGGATCAGCAGCGCGTCGGCGTCGGGCGAGCTTGCGCCACGAACTCGGCCGGATCGTCGCCCGCCATCTCGACCACCGTCGACGTCCTCCCGGGCGCGGAGCACGGCCATGCCGTCGGGATGGAGCTTGCCGGAGATGAGGACGCGCGGCATGCGATCGGCGCCGTGCGAGCCTCGAAGCGGTGCGGCGAAGCTCTAGAATGCGGCCGGGGGCGATGTCCAGTCGATGCGCTGGGAGGCCTGATGGAAACCCATCGGGCGTGCCGGCGGCCATCCGGGCTCGACGCAGGCGCCGCCCCCCACCGCCTCGGCGATGCGGAGCCCCTCGTTCCACTTCGCCATGCGCTCGGAGCGGGTGAAGGAGCCGACCTTCAGCATCTCCGCGCCCCAGCCGACGGCGAGGTGCGACGACCGAGACGTCCTCGGTCTCGCCCGAGCGCGCCGAGACGATGTGCCGGCCAGCCCGGCGGCGCGCGCCGCATCGAAGGCGGCCCTGGTCTCGGTCAGCGTCCCGGCCTGGTTCGGCTTGATCAGCGCCGTGTTGCAGGCGCCGACCTCGGCCGCGTGGCGGACGCGGCCGGCGTTGGTGACGAGGTAGTCGTCGCCGACGACCCCGACGCCCTTTGCCGCCTTCGGTGAACGCGATCAGCCCGGCCTCGTCGTCCTCGGCGAGCGGATCCTCGATGCAGCGGATCGGGTAGCGCTCGAGCCAGCCGAGCAGCATCGCGATCATGCCGTCGGTGTCGAGCTCGCGGCCCTCGCGGGCGAGGCGGTAGCGCCCGCCCTTGCCGAAGTCGGAGGCGGCGATGTCGAGCGAGATCGCCACGTCCGTCGCCCGGCGCATAGCCGGCCGCCTCGATCGCGGCAACGGCGAGGCCCAGCGCCTCCTCGTTGGTGTCGAAGGCCGGCCAGTAGCCGCCCTCGTCGGCGACCCCGGCGAGCTTGCCCGCTGCGGCGAGCAGCTTGCCCGGCGGCGCGATAGACCTCGGCGGTCATGTCGAGCGCCTCGGCGAAGGTCGTCGCGCCCGTCGCCACCACCATGAAGTCCTGGACGTCGACCCGGCGGCCGGCATGGGCGCCGCCGCCGAAGAGCTGGATCTCGGGCCGCGGCATCGTGTGCGATCGCGCGGTCGCGCGGCGAGGTATCGCCAGAGCGGAACGCCGCGCGCGGCCGCGGCGGCATGGGCGACGCGCCAGCGACGTGGCGATCATGGCGTTGCCGCCGAGGCGGGATTTGTTCGTCGCGTCCCGTCGAGTCTTATCAAGGCGTTGTCGACGGTTTCCTGATCCGTTGAATTCAAGTCCGGCGAGGGCTGCGGCGATCTCGCCGTTGACGGCCGCGACCGCCCGCGTCACGTCGTAGCCGCCGAACGCGGCGCCGCCGTCGCGGAGGTCGACCGCCTCGCCCGAACCGGTCGAGGCGCCGGCCGGGGCGATCGCCCGCCCCACCGCGCCGCCGGCGAGCGTCACCTCGGCCTCGACCGTCGGCCGGCCGCGCGAATCCCACACCCGCCGGCCGACGACCTTCACGATCTCCGTGTCACCCAACGCCGATCTCCCGCGCCCACGCATCGCGCACCGCCGCAAGCGTCGCCGGCGGCGTCGCGACCAGCGGCACGGCGACGCGCCGCACCCGGTCGCGCTCCTCGTCGCGGGTGACGTATTCCACCGGCGACTTGCCGTCCACCCGGGCGAGAAACAGGCCGGGGAGCAGCGACGCCGCCCGCGCCTCGAGCTCGGCCCTCGGCTCCCAGTCGACGCCGCCGAGATAGGCGTCGCGGAGCTCGTCGAAGGCGACAGGAGATCCGCCGACGCGGCCGGCACGGCGAGGCACTTGAGGAGCAGGTGGTTCAGGCAGAAGGCGAGGTCGAAGGCCGGGTCGCCGTACCAGGCGCATTCGGCGTCGAGGAAGACCGGGCCGCGCCGGGCCGGCCATGATGTTCTTCGGGCTGACGTCGCCGTGGACCAGCGCCACGCTTGGTCGCGGCGGTTCGGTCGGCGAGCGCCTCGAGCCGCGCCGGCGAGCGCCGGGATGACGCCGGCCGGTGGCGCGGAGATAGGGCTCGAGCCGCAAGCGCCTCGAACAGCGGCGCCGGTCGGGAACATGGCCGCCACCGCGTCGTCGCCGGCGGTCGCGGCATGGATCGCGGCGAGCCGGCCGCCGACCTCCGCGGCGAAGGCGCGGTCGACGCGGCCGGCCATCAAGTCGGCCTTCCACAGCCGGTAGCCGGCCGGGTCGAGCCATTCCATGGCGAAGAACATCGCCTCGTCGTCATGGGCGAGGACGCGCGGCGCCGACGCCGGGCACGCGCGCCGCCCGCGACCTCGTACCACTGGCGCTCGTAGCGGTTCCGCTCGACCGGCGCGAACCAGTCGTCCTTGACGGCGAGCTTGGCCATCGCCCGCTTGACGCAGAAGACGCGGCCCGCCCGCGCGTCACCTTCCAGATGTCGGAGGAGACGCCGCCGGTGAGCCGCTCGGCCGTCACCGCCGTGCCCGGCTGGATCAGCCCCAGCCGGAGGAGGCTCGCCACGATCTCGGCCGGAAGCATCGGCTCAATCCGACGGAGCAGGCCGAGAGGCAGGGTCTCGGATCGAAGTGGCGCTGGATTTCATCCGGTTCGCCGGACTGTCGAATATTTGTCACCGTCCCTTTGCCAAGATAGCCGGGCTTTCGCTATCGAAAAGCGCAGGCGCAAAACGGAAATCGCCTCATTCCTCGTCGTCGAGCCGCCGCCCGATCCCGGACTCGGGGTCGTCGAAATTCGGCGCGATATGGGTAACCTTCATCTCCTCGGCGGATTTCCCGGCTGGCCGCGATTGGGAAGCGGCACCAGCTTGGCGAAAGGCACCCCATGCTTGGATATCACGATCTCCTCGCCCGCCGCCGCGCGGTCGACGAGGTCGGCAAGCTGGCTCTTAGCCTCATAGAGGCTGACGAATTTGGTCATTGGCGGCGATTCTTTCGCTGTGAGCGGATCGACCCGAAGCCCGGCGCCACCTGCCGGTCAGCCAAATCGTCCGATCGTCTTTTGTCTATTCCGCCGCGCGACAACCCGTATCGGCCAAAGGTAAACCAGTCGCGAAGACGCCGTGCGAAGGCCATCGGCGTCGACTGGCGTTGCAAGGGGATGCAATACGCTCGTCGAGCGGGTCGGCACCAGCACGGTGAGAAATCCGACAGGCTGATGCCTTGACATCAGTTTATCGCGCACCTAAGACATCAAACATGCGGACAACCCTGACCCTCGATGATGATCTGGCGGGACTGCTGAAGCAGCGGGCAAGAGAGCTCGGCATTCCTTTCAAGGAAGCGGTCAACCGGACGATCCGCGCCGGACTGGGCGAGGCCGTTGCCGACCGTCGCGAGCCGGCGCCGAAGACGATGCCGCATTCCTTTGGCTTCAGGCCGGGTATCGATCTCGACAAGCTTGGGCAACTCGCCGACGAGTTGGAGGCGGAGGCTTTCGTGGAAAAATTCGATGATCCTGCCTGACGTGAATGTCCTGGTTCACGCCCACAACGCCAATTCTCTCGTCCACCGCAAAGCTCGGATTTGGTGGGACGGGTGTCTCGCGGGCACCCAAGGTGTCGGACTGGCGTGGGCGGCAATGCTCGGCTTCGTGCGCATCACCACCAACCGTCGGGTCGTCGCGCGGCCGCTCCCGGTTCAAGACGTGATGGCGCGCCTTCAAGCCTGGCTGGCGCTGCCGCATGTGCACATCGCGCAGCCGTCGGATCGACACTTCGCAAGGCTCCGTGCCGAACTTGAGCGTCTGGGCACCGCCGGCAACCTCACGACTGACGCGCACCTCGCCGTTCTCGCGATGGAACGCGGCTACGTCCTCTACTCGACGGATACCGATTTCGCCCGGTTCGTCGGTCTTCGCTGGGTGAATCCGTGCAAGTAATTCGGGATCCGCGGTAAACCGCCACCGATCTCATCGGAAAAGACCAGTGTGCAGGTGGCTGGGGCGCCAGGATTCGAACCTGGGATCACGGGACCAAAACCCGTTGCCTTACCGCTTGGCCACGCCCCATCCGAGAATTGCCGATGCACATTCCGGCCGCGCGCACCATATAGCGAACGCGGCGTCGGCAACCAGCCTCGCGCATGCGGGCGCACACGGCTCGGGAAGTCGAATTGGGCCCGTCGCCGCCGCACCGTTGGATTCGGCCAGGGTTGTGCCTTGTCGAGACGATCAGGCCCAGCTATAAGACGCCTCGCCAGCGGCCGGAGTGTAGCGCAGCCTGGTAGCGCACCTGCTTCGGGAGCAGGGGGTCGCAGGTTCGAATCCTGCCACTCCGACCATTCAAACCGGCCGCCTCGGCATCGGGAACTTGCGGCCAGGTTCCGTTGCGCGGCGGGAGCATGTCCATGGCCGAAACACCCATCTCCCCCGCCGCCTTCGATCCCGCCATGGACGGGCCGTTCCGGTCGCCCCCGGCGTCAAGGCGGCTGACGGCGCCGAATCCCGGCCCGTTCACCGCGCCGGCACCAACACCTACATCGTCGGCGCCGGGCCGCGTCGCGGTCATCGACCCCGGGCCCGGACGATCGCCGCCCATGTCGATGCGCTCCTCGCCGCGCTGGCCGGCGAGACCGTCACGCCATATCCTCCTCACCCACACCCACCGCGACCATTCCGGCGCCCTCGCCGCGCTCAAGGCGGCGACCGGCGCGCCGGCTGCTCTCGGGCGGCCCGCACCGCCCCGCCCGCGCCGCTCGCGCCCGGCGAGGCGAACCCTTCGACGACGCCAACGACACCGGCCATCGTCCCCGACCGCGGCTCGCCGATGGCGACAGCGGTCGACGGCGACGGCTGGCGGCTCGAGGCGGTCGCGACGCCCGGGCATACCGCCAACCACCTCGCCTTCGCCCTGCCCGGCGCCGATCTCGATCTTCTCCGGCGACCATGTGATGGGCTGGTCGACCAGCATCGTCGCCCCGCCCGACGGCGTCGATGGCCGACTACATGGCCTCGCTCGACCGGCTGGCGGCGCGGCCCGAGCAGCGGCTCCTCCCCGGCCACGGCCCTCCGGTCGAGGACGCTCGGGCACGGCCCGCGATCGCTGAACTCCGCCGCCACCGGCTGGCGCGCGAGGCGGCGATCCTCGAGCGTCTGGCGCCGGCGACCGGACGATCCCGGACATCGTCGCCGCCGATCTATCGCGACACCGACCCGAGCCTCCACGCCGCCGCGGCGCTGTCGGTGCTCGCCCATCTCGAGGACCTCGTCCGGCGCGGGGCTTGTCGCGACCGACGGCCCCGTCGCCTCGGCGGCCGGTTCTGCCGGCCTCAACCCGTCGGCGTCACTCCTCGGTGATGCCCTGGAGCGAAGCGTCGAGTTCGGCGAAGAAGGCGCGGATGCGCTCGGCATTGGCGCCGAGATCGTGGGCGCCGTTCCGCGCGGCCGAGCGCATGTCGACCAGCGCCCCCTCGCCGTCCGGCACGATGCGGATGACGATGTCCTGGCGGAAGCCGAAGAGCATCGTCGGTGCCACCGCCTCGATCCGCCCGACATTCTCCGGCTCCTCGGGCCGCTGCGAGCCGAGCATCGTCCAGCCGCTCTTGCTCGGCGATGGCCAGCGCGTCGTCGAAGACCCGCGCGGTCCCGACCGGATAGTGCCGCGGCACGATGTCCGGGATAGCCCTCGCGCTGGAGGTCGGCCTCATCCTCGTCCGGGCGGATCGAGCGGCGCGGCTGTCGGCCGGCCGGTCGGCGAGGGCCAGCGACGAATTGCCGGCGGATCGTCGAGGTCGGTCGAGATGTCGGTGAGCCGCGGATAGGTGACCAGCTTCCAGGCGCCGACCATCGGCACGACCAGGAGCAGCAGGCCGAGGAGCAGGCCGCGCAGCGCCGGTCCGATGCCCTTCCGGCCGTCGCGCCAGATGCCTTCGAAGGCGGCGATCGCGGCGATCACGCCAAGCGCGGCGAGCGAGAAGCCGAGCGCCATCGTCGCATAGGTCGGCGGTCGCCGTCCATCATGCCGGCGCGGTGGCCGAAGGCGGCGATGATCAGGACCGGCACCGCGAGCAGCGCGAATCGCTGCGCCCACACCGCTAGCCGGGACCGGCGTTCCCGCAGTCGGACAGGCATCTCGGCGCGCGGCTCTTCCCCGGGTGACGACGCACCGTCAGCTATCGGCTTGTCGGCAACCGCGCAAGCCAACTTCGGAACCATCCGCCGTGGTGACCGTCTTTTCATTATTCTGCCGCAAAATCCGGGGATTGGAACCGACACGCGACGGCCGGCCGCTCAGGCGGCCAAGCAGAAGAGACACGAGGCAGACAGATGGAATCCCGGAAGAGGGAAATCGACCGGCGACCGTTTCAGTCCAAGGCGGAACGCGAACGCGAGGAGCGGCTCGAAGCCCAGTACCGCAATGTCGCCATCCCGGAAGTCGTGGCGGCGATGTGCCCGACCAAGGAAGACGAAAACGGCAGGAGGAGCCGCCTCTAGCCTCAACGATCCGGTTCGGCCGCATCGCCGGACCGATCTGTTTCAGGCGTCCGGACCATCGGTCTGAGCGAGCGGCTCGATCAGGCCGGGATCGTCATTCTCGGCGCGATTGACTCTTGTACTCACCGGAACCGTCTCGATCAGAGTATCGGGGGCGGGTCGAAGCAGCGCCAACGCCGATCCGGCGGAATGGCGGTCCGAATCGAGCCACCGTTCGTAGCTGCCCGGCATCAGGATCGCCGGCATCCGGTCGGCGATGGGCGCAAGTGTCGCATTCGCCCCGGTGGTGACGATGCAGGCGGTATCGATCTCGCTTCCGTCGGCGCCGAGCCAGGTCTCCCAAAGCCCGGCGAAGGCGATCGGCCCCCGGTCACGAGGCCGGACCAGCCAGGGCGCCGATCCGGCCGGACCGCGCTGCCAATGATAGTAGCCGGAAGCCGGAACCAGGCATCGGCGATACTGCACCGCCCCGCGGAAAGCCGCCTTCTCCGCAATCCCTTCCGCCCGGGCATTGATCAAAGAACCGAAGCGGCGCGGGTCCTTTGCCCAGCCCGGGATAAGGCCCCAACGCACCAGATCGAACCGTCGCGTCCCCAATACGCGGCGGACCACCGCGATCGGCTGGCTCGGCGCGATATTGTAGCGCGGCGGAAACCATGGAGTTTCCCCGCAATCGAAGTGGGCCGCGACCTCCTCCGGCGTCGCGATCAGGTTGTAGCGACCAGCCATCGATCCGATTGCTCCCGCGATTTGGCGAGCCTACACCGGACCCGCGCTCCCCTCCGTCTTTGCTCTCGCCCGGGCACGAGGCTAACTTGCGCGGCGATGCCGCGCCACGCTCCCTCCGGCCAAGATCATCCCCGCCTCGGGGTCAGCACCTTCGTCTGGCGTGACGGGCGCGTCCTCCTGGTTCGGCGCGGCAAGCCACCGTTCGAGGACGTCTGGGCGTTCCCCGGCGGGCTCGTCGAATTCGGCGAGCAACTGGCTGCCGCCGCGGCCCGCGAAGTCAGGGAAGAGACGGCGATGGAGGTGGATATCGGCGATCCGATCGACCACGCCGAGATCATCCTCGCCGATCCCGCCGGGCGCCGCGACCGCCACTACGTCCTCGTCGTATTTTCCGGAATCTGGCGGAGCGGCGAGGCAGTTGCCGGGGACGATGCCGCGGAAGCCAGGTGGGTCGCGCCCGGGGAGCTTCCGTTGTTCCCAAAAACGCCCGATACGGAACGCATCCTTGCGCGACTCCTCAAGGAGGGCGTGCGTGGGGCGGCTTCCGCCGCCCCGGAGCAACCGGCATCGCAATGATCAGACGATCGAAGTTCGTGGCAGGCCTTGTGTTCCTCGCGGTCGCGAGCGGCGGCATGGGAGGTCTCTCCGCCGCAGAGAAGACGAAGAAATCCGACCCTCCGCCCGCGCCGCCGCCGCCGCCGGTGGTCGCTCCCTATGACGACGGCCTCCTCAGGCTTTCCGAGATCCTCGGCGCGGTCCATTATCTCCGCCAGCTCTGCGGCGCCAATGAAGGCACGCTGTGGCGCGACCAGATGCAGTCGCTCCTCGATTCGGAGCAGCCGGAAGGCGACCGGCTCGCCCGGATCGTCGACCGCTTCAATCGCGGCTACGAGAGCTTTAAATCGGTGTATCTCACCTGCACGCCCGCCGCGACCCTCGCCGTCGACCGCTACCTGCAGGAAGGCGCCAAGATCGCGCGCGACATCGCTGCCCGCTACGGGCGCGAAGAGTAAACCAGCCGTTAACCGATTGCTTCAAATGCCTTAAGGTCGGCGTTAACCTTTTTTCACGAACCGGCTGATCGGAAGAATGCGGCGTGTTATCTTTCGCCGCTGTTAACCTTGTTGGCCCAGCAGGACGGGTGAGACGACATGGCGACGACGACCATTCAGCCGCGGACGCCACCAACCGACGACGGCCGCATTGCCGAAAAGAAGCGGGTTGCGCTCACCTATCTGCCGAGGCTTGGGAGTGCGCGGCGGCCGAGGGCGTCGATTCCGGAAATCCTCGCCCATGCCGCCCTTTTCAGGGCCTTTGCCGGCCTGATCGAGACCTACGGCGAGGAAGCGGTAGCGGGCCTCGCCAAGACGCTCCCCGCCCAGATCAGGGCCTTCGAATTTTCCGTCCAGCGCTCGGTTCAGTAGCACGCGATTTTCGCGCGCGCCTCGGCTTGGGACTTCCGGATTTGTCGTGCTTGCTGGTTCGAGACCGCCGGCGGCCCGTCGAACCTCGCTTCTCTTGGGCGTCGCGGGCTTCCTGATCGGCGGCAATCCTGAGGGCGGCGTGCTTCCATTCCCGGCCGAGTTCGGCATCGAATCCCGGTGTCGGGTGGTAGTTGTTGCCGAGCCCCCCCGGGGTCAGCGTCAGCTCACCCAATAACGGCCCGCGGTCGGACGCGTAAAGGTCGACCCGCACGAAGGGTGTCCTGAGCGCCAGGGAGACCCGCTTCGCAACCTTGAGCAGAGCCCGCCAGTCGCGGGGGAGCACCGGCCAGTCGGGCTGGAAATGCTTGGGGTTGAACGTCATCGATCCCGGCCTGAGGAGCCGGAACTTCCCGTCGAACCAGGCGATCCCGGCCGGGTCGATGTTGCGGTTGAGCTGGAACACCATCTTCGTGCGGCCGTAGAAGGTGTAGATCTTATAGTCGGCCGGTATCGGCCCGATGTCGTCTCCGCCGATGATCCATTCCTCCACGATGATCTTGTAATAGGACGGCTTGTGCGGCTGGGTGCGCAAGCCGTCGTACTCGGCGGTCAGCGAATCGACCGTGAGTTCATCTCCGGTAACGCGTCGAGGAAATTGCCGTTAGGCAGCCGTTTCAGGAGATGGACGCCGTGGTCGTTGGAAAAGCCGTCCGGCTTGATCACGAACCGGTCCGGCAACGCCCCGAAGTCGATCTCGTTGGCCGACGGCTTGACGACGCAGACCTTCGGCGTGTCGACCCCGAGGGTCTCGCAGAAGGCCCTGGCCGCGGACTTCTCGACGACCCATTTGGGAATTTCCTCCAGGCCGGCGATGCGATGGCGCATCAGCTGGGTCATCTTCAAGCGCGATTCTCCGATTTGACGCCCGCCCTTATGCACGATTGTGGACGCGTCCCAATGCGCCTCGATTCGCCTGCGACACGCAGGCGCTTTTGCGGCTCCGGCGGGACCCGGCGGCGGCAAGGCGCCGCAGGGGTTACGCCCCCCGCGCTATGGTCTATACTCGATCCGAGGGTTCGGCCCTGCCAGTGAGATCGACCAAGGCGGCCATGCGCGGATTGCTTCTCGTGCGCTTTTGATCATCGTTCCCGGTGCGTTGTTGCTGCCGGGCCCGCTCGGCGCGGCGCCGGCCGAAGACTCGCCCGCCATCGATTTGCCCGGCACGCCGGGCGCTCACGACAACCGCATGATGCCGTCGATCCCGCTCGATCCGGGGCCGGTCGAGCCGCACGCCGCCACGCCGGCGCCGAACCCGCCCGTCGTCGCTCCTGCCGGCCGATCACCGCCATCCCGACGGTCGAGTACGACCCCTCGAAGCTGCCGACGCCGGTCCGCCGCCTCCGCGAGCAGATCATCGAGGCGGCGTCGACCGGCGACCCGGAAAAGCTCCGCCCGATCTTCGAGGCCAATGGCGAGCCGCCGGAACTTTCCTTCAACGAGACGGACGACCCGGTCGAGACGCTCCGCTCGCTTTCGGGAGACCCCGGAGGGACGCGAGATCCTGGCGATCCTGATCGAGGTGCTCGAGGCCGGCTATGTCCATGTCGATGTCGGCACGCCGGACGAAATGTATGTCTGGCCCTATTTCGCCCGCTATCCGGTCAACGCGCTGACCCCGCGGCAGATCGTCGAACTGTTCAAGCTGGTCTATCTCCGGCGACTACGAGGACATGAAGGCTTACGGCGCCTACATCTCCTACCGCGTCGGCATCTCGCCGGACGGGACCTGGCGATTCTTCCTGGTCGGCGACTGATCGCCTTCGCCTGGGCCGACGCTTGCCCTGACCTGCCGCCGGCGAACCCAGTTTACCGGCTGCGCATGAGCCGCACCGACGGCGCCTGAGGCATCCCATGGCCACCGGACGGATCGCCGAACTTCCCGCAACGCGGCGTTGTTGCCGTCGGCGGCCCCGACGCAGCAGACGTTTCTCGACAACCTCTTCACCTCGGACGTGAGCAAGGCCGGCCACGGCCGCGCCGTCTATGCCGGCCTGCTTACCCCGCAGGGCAAGATCCTGTTCGACTTCATCGTCTTCGCCGACGGTGACCGCTATCCTCATCGACATCGCGCGGCGACCTCGTCCCCGACCTCGTCAGGCGCCTCGGCCTCTACAAGCTCCGCGCCAAGGTCGAGATCGCCGACCTCTCGGCGGAACGCATCGTCGTCGCCGCGTGGGGCGGCGATCGCGCCGCCGATCCTCGACGGGCCGGTCGCGCCCGACCCGCGCCTTGCCGGCGCTCGGCTATCCGCGCCATCGTCCCGCCCGGCGCCGACATGGCCGCCCGACTACGCGGAGGCGACCGAGGCCGACTACCATGCCCACCGCATCCGCGCTCGCCGTCCCCGAAGGCGGCGTCGACTTCGCCTATCGGCGATGCCTTCCCGCATGACGCGGCGATGGACCAGCTCGAGCGGCGTCGACTTCAGGAAGGGCTGCTACATCGGCCAGGAGGTGGTGTCGCGGATGGAGCATCGCGGCACCGCCCGCCGGCGGATCGTCATGGCGCGAGGCGACGGTTCCCTCGCCGCCGGCGCCGCCGTCACCGCCGGCGACCTACCGGTCGGCACCCTCGGCTCGTCCCATGGCGATCTCGGCATCGCCCTCGTCCGGCTCGACCGCGCCCAGGACGCGATCGACGCCGGCGTGCCGCTCATGGCCGCGGGCGCGCCGGTCGGGCTCGCTATTCCAGCCTGGGCCAGTTTCGACTGGCCGGAGGCGCGACGAAGCGGAAAGTCCGCCCAGCCGCTCTAGCGGAGCGAGCCAATCGGCGACGATGGTCGCGATTCTCACTGGGTTCTGCGCATGCCCGACCGACCCAAAGCCCCGCCCCGCGCCTGGCAGCGCATGCTGTCCGGACGCCGGCTCGACCTCCTCGATCCCTCGCCGCTCGATGTCGAGATCGACGACATCGCCCGCGGCCTCGCCCGCGTCGCGCGCTGGAACGGCCAGACCGCCGGCGTCCACGCCTTCTCGGTCGCGCAGCATACGCTGTTCGTCGATGCGGTCGCGCGGCATGACCGCGCCGCGACTCGACCCGACGGGCGGCTGGCGGTCGATGCTCCACGACGCGCCGGAATACGTCATCGGCGACCTGATCTCGCCGTTCAAGGCGCTCCTCGGCGGCGAGTACAAGGCGATCGAGGCGCGGCTCCTCGCCGCGATCCACCGCCGTTTCGGCGTGCCCACGCCCGCTCGCCCGCGCGGGTCACCGCGGCGATCAAGGCCGCCGACCGCATCGCCGCCTATTACGAGGCGACGCGGCTCGCCGGCTTCAGCGAGACCGAGGCGCGACAGTTCTTCGGCAGCCCCGCAAGGCGTCGATCCGGACCGCCTCGACCTCGAAGCCGTGGCCGGCCGCAATGCGCCGAAAAGCGCTTCCTCGCGCGTTTCGCCGCGCTGTTCGCCGACTAGCGAGTGCGTGACCCGCGGCGCCGCACGGCCTAACATCGGCGCCCAGCAACCCGACTCCGGAGCCGCCATGCCGCAGGTCTATGTCTGTCCCCTTTCCCGCATCGCCGAGACGGTCGCCGCGTCCGATGCCAGCCACCTGGTCAGCCTGATCAATGACAGCACGCCGGTGGTCCGGCCCGACTCGATCCCGGAGGAGAACCACCTCTTCCTCGGCATCAACGACATCGTCGAGCCGCTCGACGGCATGGTGCTGCCGGCCGAGGAGCATGTCGAGCGAGCTGATCGAATTCGTCACCGGCTGGCAGCCGGAGCGGCCGATCGTCGTCCATTGCTATGCCGGGATCAGCCGCTCGACCGCCGCCGCCTTCATCACGCTCTGCGCGCTGAAGCCGGAGCGCGACGAGGCCGACATCGCGCGGCGGCATGCGCGCCGCCTCGCGCTTCGCCTATCCCAACCCACGCATCGTCGCGATCGGCGACGACATCCTCGGCCGGAACGGCCGCATGGTCGCCGCCGTCGCCGGCGATCGGCCGCGGCGAGCTTGACCGCCGAGAACGTCCCCTTCTCGCTCGGCGCTCGCCGGGTAGGCAGCGTTGGTCGAGACCGGCCGGCCGACCGATCGAGATCGGCCTTGCGGCCGCGATCGTCGCCGTCGCCGAGCAGCGAGCCGCTGATCCTGGTCGTCACCTCCGGCGATCCGGCCGAGCCGGACGGCCTGCCGTTCGGCCCGTTCGACCCGATCCTTCACCGCACCCTCGACATGGGGCTCCGCGCCTGGGTCGAGGAGCAGACGCCGCTGACGCTCGGCTATGTCGAGCAGCTCTACACTTTCGGCGACCGCGGCCGCCATGCCCGGCCGGGCGATCTCGGCCCGCATCTGGTCTCGGTCGGCTACCTGGCGCTGACGCGGACCGGGCGGAACCCTCCGAGGCGCTGCACCGCGCCGGCGCGAGCTGGCGGCGCTGGTACGACTTCTTCCCCTGGGAGGACTGGCGCGGCGGCCGCCCGACGCTGCTCGACGACGCGATCCTGCCGGCGCTGCGCCGCTGGGCGCGCGAGCGGAGGGCGACGACGCCGCCGGCAGCGGCCGCTCAGCCGCCGCGAGCGGGTGCGCCTCGCCTTTGGCGTCGAGGACGCGCCGTGGGACGAGGAGCGCGTGCTCGACCGCTACGAGCTCCTCTACTCCGCGGGGCTGCGTCCCCGAGGCGACCCGCGACGGCCGGGCGGCGCCGGTCGGCATCCTGCCGCCGGAGGCCGCGCGGCGTGCCGATGCGCTTCGACCACCGCCGCATCCTTGCCACCGCCATCTCGCGGCTCCGCGCCAAGCTCAAGTACCGGCCGGTGGTGTTCGAGCTGATGGCGCCGGAATTCTCACTGACCGAACTTCAGCACACGGTCGAGGCGATCTCCGGCCACCACGTCCACAAGCAGAACTTCCGCCGCCTGGTCGAGGCCGCCGCGCTGGTCGAGCCGACCGGCGCCGAGAGCCGGCCGAAGCGCGGCCGGCCGGCGGCGCTCTTTCGCTTCCGCCGCGACGTGCTCAAGGAACGGCCCGCGCCGGGCCTTCGGGTCGGCTCGCGGTAGGACCGGCCCCAGGCAGATGTGAGAGGGAAATTGCCGGGCCGTCTTCGGGTCCCCCGCGGCTCCCGGCACACGGTCTCGCTGTGTCGCGTTCGTGTCGCCATGGTCCCCCTTATGTCACAGCACGAAGTCGGCGTCCTTCAGCGAGCTCACGTCGGTGACGACGATAGCAAAGTCCGCGTGGCCGTCGCCGGTGACGTCGCCCATCAACAGGGCGTCGCCTTTCTTCACCTTGTATATCAGCTCGCCCGCGTTGCCGCTGAAGGCGTCCTTACCGATGAAGGTGAATTTGTCGTCGTGGCCGCCCTTCTCGGCGTCGATGCCGGACAGGTCGATCCGGTCGCCCTGCTTGTGGCTGAAGTCGAGGATGGTGTCGGGGTGCTTCTTCGTAGAAGTCCTTGATCGACTTGAAGATGAAGCGGTCGGTCCCCTTGCCGCCGATCAGCCCGTCGGGCCCTTTGCCGCCGATCAGCTTATCCTTGCCGGCTCCGCCGTCGAGGAGGTCGGCGCCGCCCTTTCCCTTCATCACGTCCTTGAAGCGTGTGCCGACCCAGTCGTCGGCGAGCCCTGTCCCCTTGAGCGATACGCCTTCGAGACGCGGGTCGAATATCTGCGACCGCACGGCGTCGCCGGAGCTGTCATCGCCGCTTTCACTGCTGTCGCTCCACGCCACCACGAAACGACCGTCCGCCAATGTTGTGATGGTCGGGAACGACTGAGAGTCGGCCGTTGTGGCGTTGACCAGAAACTCGTCGCCGGACTTGGAGCCGTTGGCGCTGAAGACCTGAGCCGGCACGGCAGAGCTCGAGCTATCGCCGCCGGTTTGGCTGGCGTCCATCCAGGCTACGACGAACCGCCCGTCAGCAAGCGCCGAAATGGTCGGCAATTGTTGAGCATTGGCCGTCGTAGTGTTGACCAGAAGCTCGCCCCCCACCTTGATGCCGTCGGCGTTGAAGACCTGTCCCCGGACCGCGAAGGACGAGGCGTCGTCGCTGCTTTGGCTCTTGTCCGTCCAGGCTATGACGAAACCGCCGTTCGCTAGCGCCGTGATCGTCGGGCTATCCTGAGCGTTGTTCGTGGCAGTGTTGACCAGGAACTGTCCGCCGAGTTTGCTGCCGTTGCCGCTGAAGATCTGAGCCCGGACGGCAGAGTTCGAGCTATCGCCGCCGGTTTGGCTGTCGTCCCTCCAGGCTACGACGAACCGCCCGTCCGCGAGCGCAGCAATGGTTGGGGTTTCCTGGGCGTCGGTTGGCGTGGTGTTGACCAGGAATTCGTCCCCGGACTTGGAGCCGTTGGCGTTGAAGATCTGCCCGCGCACGGCAAGAGACGACGTATCGTCGCCGCTTTGGCTGGCGTCTGTCCAGGCTATGACGAAACGCCCGTCCGCGAGCGCCGTGATCGTCGGCGTATCCTGGGCATTCGCGGTCGTGGTGTTGACCAAAAGCTCGCTGCCGAATTTGCCGCCGTCGACGTCGAAGATCTGCGCCCGCACGGCCGTGCCCGACGTATCACCGCCACTTTGACTGCCATCCGTCCAAGCTGCGACGAAACGCCCATCGGCAAGCGCAGTCACGCTCGCTTGGAACTGGCCGTTCGTCGCTGTGGTGTTGACCAGGAATTCATTGCCGGACTTTGTGCCGTGGGCATCGAAGACCTGCGCCCGCACGGCGGTGCCTGACGTATCGCCGTCGGTCTTGCTTTGATCCCTCCAGGCGACAAGGAACCGCCCATCCGCAAGCGCAGTGATGGTCGGGTCTGACTGGTTATCGGTCGTCGTCGTGTTGACGAGAAATTCGTCGCCCCATCGGACAGGTGCTGACATGTTCGTCACCCTCCCGCCATGACATCGCTGTCTCGTCCGCTTCGCCGACCAGCGGACGCCGCACTCGAATCAAGCCCGCGCTCGCATGGCCTCAGCGCGACGGGGAACGGGTCGGTTCGGAGAGGCACGGGGTTCCGACCGGACCGAACCTCCGCATGTACAAATTCTAGCCTGATTGCCCTCGGCCCGAAAGGTGCCGACAAGAGTACGGCCGGGTGATCGTCTGTGATGACCTCGAACGCCGAGCCCGTTCAAGCGACGGCAGCAAAGTCCTTGGCGCTGATGTTGCCCGGGTCACCGCCCAGGACCGCGAATTCCTTTGCGGCTCGATGCGGACCGTCAGGCCTTCCCGACCGCGGCGGCTTGCGCCTTCTCAAGATCCTCGATCAGCCGGCGGGTGATGACGCCGACCAGGAAGAAGCCGAACTCCGGGTTCTGGAAGAAGAGCTCGCGCATCCGCTCGGCCGAGACCCGGAGCAGCGAGCAGTCTTCGAGGCACACCGCCGTCGCGGTCCGGACGTTCTCGACCGCGAAGACGCCGATCTCGCCGAACAGGCTGCCCTTGCCGATCTCGACGCCGAATTCCTTGAGCTCGATCCGGCCGCTCGACGACGAAATACATCGCGTCGGCGACGTCGCCCTTGTGGAAAAGGACGTGGTCCTTCGGCAGCGCCACCGGCTCCATGTGCGGCAGCAGCCAGTCGACGGTGACCGGCGCGCCGGCGCCGGCGGCCGCCGCCCGCGCGCGCCGCCGATCAGCCGCCGCCTCCCACAGCCGCCAGAGATTGACGCGCGAGCATGACGACGGCGATGGCGAGCACGGATAGTGCCCGGCGACGATGCCGTAGGCGCCGAGCACCACCGCGACGGCGATCGCGAGGTAGCGAAGCCAGACGATCGTCTGCATGGCGAAGCTCGCGACAAGCAGCAATCGCCGCGGCGTAGCCGAGGATCTGCGCCAGGGTCATCCGGCACCTCCCTTCGTCTCGCCAGGCGGCGCGATCCGGCCGACTCGCCGGCCGCTCGGCGGAGACTAACACCGGCGGCGGGAGCCCGGCTAGGCGCGACACGACGGCCGGTCGCTGCGGCAACGGCCCTATTGCACCGCATCATCCGCATCGCTAGGGAAGCGGCCCGGCGTCGGGGGCGCGCGCTCAGGCGGAGACGGGCGATGGCAAAGTGGGTCTACAGCTTCGGCGACGGCGAAGCCGAAGGCAAGGCGGAGATGCGCAACCTCCTCGGCGGCAAGGGCGCCAACCTCGCCGAGATGGCGAATCTCGGCCTGCCGGTGCCGCCGGGCTTCACCATCACCACCGAGGTCTGCACCTACTACTACGCCAACGACCGCACCTATCCCGCCGACCTCGACGCGAGAGGTCGAGCCGCGCTCGCCGCGGTCGAGCAGGATCACCGGCAAGACGCTCGGGCGGCGACGAGCGCCCGCTGCTCCTCTCGGTCCGCTCCGGCGCCCGCGCCTCGATGCCGGGGATGATGGACACCATCCTCAATCTCGGCCTCAACGACCGCACCGTCGAGGCGCCTCGCCGCGAGCGCCGACAAGCGCTTCGCCTACGATTCCTACCGCCGCTTCATCCAGATGTATTCCAACGTCGTGCTCGGCATCGATCACCACCGCTTCGAGGAGCGGCTCGAGGACTTCAAGGACGAGCGCGGCTACAGCCTCGACACCGAGCTCACCGGCGACGACTGGGCGGAGCTGGTCCGCGACTACAAGGTGATCGTCGAGCGCGAGAGCGGCGCGCCGTTCCCGGAGGATCCGAAGGCGCAGCTCTGGGGCGCGATCGGCGCCGTCTTCCAGTCGTGGATGAACCAGCGCGCCATCACCTATCGCCGCCTCCACGCCATCCCCGAGGAGCTGGGGCACGGCGGTCAACGTCCAGGCGATGGTGTTCGGCAACATGGGCGACACCTCGGCCACCGGCGTCGCCTTCACCCGCAATCCCTCGACCGGCGAGAAGGCCCTCTACGGCGAGTTCCTGCTCAACGCCCAGGGCGAGGACGTCGTCGCCGGCATCCGCACGCCGCAGGACCTCACCGAGGCGGCGCGGATCGCCGCCGGCTCCGACCAGCCGTCGCTCGAGGCGCTGCTGCCCGATGCGTTCTGGGAATTCGCCAATGTCTGCAAGACGCTCGAGGAGCACTACCGCGACGTCCAGGACGTCGAGTTCACCATCGAGCGCGGCCGGCTGTGGATGCTGCAGACCCGCTCGGCCAAGCGCACCGGCGCCGGCGGCGCTGAAGATCGCCGTCGACATGGTCGACGAGGAGCTGATCACGCCCGACGAGGCGCTGCTCCGCATCGACCCGCTCGCCGCTCGACCAGCTTCTCCACCCGACCATCGACCCGGCGGCCACGCGCGACCGCATCGCGAGCGGCCTGCCGGCCTCGCCCGGCGCCGCCTCGGGCGAGATCGTGTTCACCCCGGAGGAGGCGGAGGCGGCCAGGCAGGCAGGGCAAGAAGGTCATCCTCGTCCGGGTCGAGACCAGCCCCGAGGACATCCACGGCATGCATGCGGCCGAGGGCATCCTCACCACCCGCGGCGGCATGACCAGCCACGCCGCGGTGGTGGCGCGCGGCATGGGCAAGCCCTGCGTCTCGGGCGCCGGCGCGATCCGCATCGACTACCAGGCCGGCACCATGACCGCCGGCGGCCGCGTCCTCAAGAAGGGCGACGTCATCACCATCGACGGCTCGACCGGCGAGGTGCTCGCCGGGCCTGGTCGCGATGCGCCAGCCGGAGCTTTCCGGCGATTTCGGCAAGCTGATGGAGTGGGCCGACCAGGCGCGGCGGATGCGGGTCCGCGCCAATGCCGAGACGCCGGCCGACGCCAGGGCGGCGCTCTCCTTCGGCGCCGAGGGCATCGGCCTTTGCCGCACCGAGCACATGTTCTTCCAGGAGGACCGCATCGTCGCGGTGCGCGAGATGATCCTCGCCGGCGACGACGGCGGCGCGGCGGGCCGCGCTCGACAAGCTCCTGCCGATGCAGCGGGCCGATTTCGTCGAGCTGTTCACGATCATGGACGGGCGGCCGGTGACCATCCGCCTCCTCGATCCGCCGCTCCACGAGTTCCTGCCGAAGACCGACGCGGAGATCGCCGAGGTGGCGAAGGCGATGTCGGTCGAGCCGGCCAAGCTCCGCGAGCGCGCCGCACGCCCTCCACGAGTTCAACCCGATGCTCGGCCATCGCGGCTGCCGCCTCGTCATCTCCTTCCCCGAGATCGCCGAGATGCAGGCGCGCGCGATCTTCGAGGCGGCGATCGAGGCGGCAGAGAAGACCGGCAAGCCGGTGATCCCCGAGATCATGGTGCCGCTGGTCGCGACCAAGGCCGAGCTCGACCGCGTCGCCGGTGCTCGATCGAGAAGGCCGCCGACGCCGTCGCCGCCGACAAGGGCGCAGCGCCCGGACTACATCATCGGCACGATGATCGAGCTGCCGCGGGCGGCGCTGCAGGCCGACAAGATCGCCGAGAGCGCCGCCTTCTTCTCGTTCGGCACCAACGACCTCACCCAGACCACCTTCGGCCTTTCGCGCGACGACGCCGCCTCCTTCCTCGGCGCCTATACGGCGAGCGGCATCCTCGCCGACCGACCCCTTCGTCACGCTCGATATCGATGGCGTCGGCGAACTGATCGAGATCGCCGTCGACCGCGGCCGCGAGCCGCGGCCCGACATCAAGCTCGGCATCTGCGGCGAGCATGGCGGCGACCCGGCGACCGATCACGCTTCTGCGAGGAGGCTCGGCCTCGACTACGTCTCCTGCTCGCCGTTCCGGGTGCCGATCGCGCGGCTCGCCGCCGCGCAGGCCTCGCTCCGCACGCGCGCTGGGTCTCCGCCGCGACCGTCGACGGCGCTGAGACACGTGTCCCGCAATCCTTACCCCACCGGCGCGGTTTGTCGTGCAATCGAGCCGTGCGCCCGCCTCGCCTCGCGGGAACGCATTAACTCCGTGGCAAGGTTAATCGCTCATCACTGGCGAATCGAGAAGCGTCGTACGCCGGCCTGTCTGCCGTCGAGCGCGAGGTCGGCGACGAGTGTGTCGCGTGGGGTGGAGTACCGCGTCGATGGTGCGATCGACTGTGCGGCCGTGCCGCAGCGGCCCACGACAGGCGGCCGAGGCCGGAACGGCCGACGATGTCGATCCGTCTCTTCCTGGCGGCTCTCGCCCTCACTCTTTCCTCGACCGAGCTGGCGCAGATTGCCCGCCATGTTCCCGACGAAGGCTCGGCGGCGACGCCGAACGGCTTCCGCCGCGGCGCGTCAAGGCCGCGATCGGCCGGGGCGGAACGACGCCGCGTCGACGTAAGGTCGTCGCCAGCCGGAAGGCGGATCTCCGCGTCATCCGCCGCGACGAGATCAGCGCCGGCTACATCAAGACCGTCGGCCTGTTCGACGCGGCCGAGGTCGAGCCGCACCTATCCGCGCTCCGCCTTCGTCTATACGCCGTGGCTCAGCGCCGACACCGCCATCGTCGACGCGAGCCCCGACAAGCCGGCCGCCGCGTCCCGCGGCAGAAGCCAAGCGCGCCGCAACCGGCGGAAGACGCCACGCCGGTCGCGGTCGCCTATGCGCGCGAGCGACGACGAGGGCGCGCAGCGCCGCGCCGTTCGACGCGGTGATCGCCAACGGCGCGCTCGATCCCAACGTCGTCCTTCCCAACGCGCCGGCGACGCCATGCCTGGGTCAACAACCCGCTGCCGACGAGCGTCCGATTCGGCGAGCGAGCTCAAGTGCCTCGCCACCGCGATCTATTTCGAGGCGCGCGGCGAGCCCGAGGAAGGCCAGCTCGCGGTCGCCCAGGTGGTGCTCAACCGGGTCAAGAACCCGGCCTATCCGAACACGATCTGCGGCGTCGTCTACCAGAACAAGACCAAGCGCAACCGCTGCCAGTTCTCCTTCGCCTGCGACGGCCGCAGCGACCGGATCACCGACATGACGGCGCTGGGCAATCGCGCCGAGGAACTCGCCAAGCGCTCGGTCGAGGAGCAGGCCGACGACCTTCATCGCCGAGGTCGGATCGGCGACCCACTACCACGCCACCTATGTCCGGCCGCGCTGGGCGGGGCGGATGACCGAGACCGACAAGATCGGCCGCCACATCTTCTACAATACCCGCTACGGCGGCTGGAGCTGAGCCGACCGGAACCGACTCGAGCCGCGGCCCGTTTCTTATGGGACACGCCATAGACGACGAGGTACCGAGACATGGTCGTCGTCAAGAAGCCACTCAGCCCGGACTACGGCACCGAGGTCGACGACGGCGAAAAGGTCGACATCCCGGCCAACGAATGCCCGCAGGCGGTAACCGATCACAACGTCCGCTACGTGCTCGCGATCAGCCTCGGCGTCGCATTGCTGGTGCTGGCGATCGTCTACCTGCTCTTCTTCGCCGGCATAGAGGCCGCGGAGAGACGCGGCCCGCGATAGGTCGAAGCCCGCGGCATCCGACTCTTTTTCAGCGACCTCGCGGGAACCATTCGGCTCCTTCGCGCGTTGTGGGATGGGAAGCTTGCCGGAATCGCCCAGCGATGGCCGTTTCGATGTTACGCACAAAACCCGCACATGCGATGCGAGGCGACGACCGAGCGCATCGGCAGATCGGTTTCTGACCGAGCACGATCTGCTCTATGCGACCCTGGTCGGGCTGGTGGCGGCCGGCTTCATTGCCGCCGTTTTCGTCTATTGCCGGGCCGTCCTCTAGCGGATTCGGCTCGTCGGCCGGCCAATCAACGGCCGAGCCCTCAGTCATCCGACGTCATCACGTCGAGGCCGAGATCCAGCGACGGCGCGGAGTGGGTGATCCACCCCGACGAGATGTAGTCGACGCCGGTCTCGGCGACGGCCGCCACGGTCGCGAGCGTGATGCCGCCCGAGGCTTCGGTCACGCGCCCGGCCGGCGACGAGGCGCGACCGCCTCGCGGAGCATCGTCGGGCGCCATGTTGTCGAGCAGCACGGCGTCGGGCCGCGCGGTCAGCGCCTCCTCCAGCATCGCCAAGCGAATCGACCTCGACCTCGAGTCTGCACCATGTGGCCGGCATGGGCGCGCGCCCGCTCGATCGCCGCCACCACGCCGCCGGCGACGGCGATGTGGTTGTCCTTGATCAGGATCGCGTCGTCGAGGCCGAAGCGGTGGTTCCAGCCGCCGCCGCAGCGGACGGCGTATTTCTCGAAGGTGCGGAGCCCGGGCAGCGTCTTGCGGGTATCGCAGATCCGCGCGCGGGTGTGGGCGACCTCTGGCGACCAGCGCCGCGGTCGCGGTGGCGACGCCGGAGAGATGGCAGAGAAAGTTGAGCGCGACGCGCTCGGCCGAAAGCACCGACCGCGCCGGGCCGCTCACCCGCGCCGCGACATCGCCCTTGCCGATGCCGGTCGCCGTCGCGCAGCAGCGCCGTGAAGACGACCGCGGGATCGATCTCGCGGAACGCCGCCTCGGCCAGCGCCAGGCCGGCGAGCACGCCCGCGCTCGCGGGCGCCGAACACCGCCTCGGCGGTCGCGTCGGCGGGAATCGTCGCGGCCGAGGTGATGTCGCCGGCGCGGCCGAGATCCTCGCGGAGCGCCGCGCGCACCGCTCGGTGACGAGCAGCGCGGGAGCTCGGGAGATCCGGTCACGATGGGCGTCCCTACCGGCTCGTCACGGTCCCGCCGCCGTCGGCTGGCGCGCCGCGACCGGCGGCCGCGATCCGCGTCGGCGTCGGCGAGGGTGATGAAGGTGCGGTGCCGCCACGCCGGGTCGGGCTCGGGGAAATCGGAGCGGTAGTGGCCGCCGCGGCTTTCGGTGCGGGCCAGCGCCGCCGCGGCGATCAGCTTCGCCGTGGTCACGCATGTTGCGGAAGCGCATCGAGCGGTCGCGGCTCTCCAGAGCGCGTCGATCGCGGCAAGCGCCCGCCGCAGCCCGGCCGCGTCGCGGACGACGCCGACATCGGCCGCCATGATCGCGCCGGAGCGCGGCCACCGCCTCGGGTCGGCGACGCCCATGCCGTTCGGCTCGGCAACCGGCTGCATCAGCTCCGGCGCATCGGCAGGTGCTCGCCTGATGTCGGCGGCGACACGGGCGGCGAAGACCACCGCCTCGAGCAGCGAGTTCGAGGCGAGCCGGTTGGCGCCGTGCGCGCCGGTCGACGACGGTCTCGCCGCAGGCCCAGAGGCCGTCGAGCGTGCTCCGGCCGTTGGCGTCGGTGAGGACGCCGCCCATGTGGAAATGCTCGGCCGGGCGCGATCGGGATCGGCTGCGTCACCGGGTCGATGCCGGCCTCGATGCAGGACCGGTAGACGGTCGGGAAATGCTCCGGGAACTCATGCGCCGATCGCCTCGCGGCAATCGAGGAAGGCGCCGCGCCCGGCGCGCGATCTCGGCATGGATGGCGCGGGCCACGACGTCGCGCGGGGCGAGCTCCGCGTCGGGATGGACCGCGAGCATGAAGCGCTCGCCGGCGGCATTGATCGAGCTTCGCGCCGTCGCCGCGGAGCGCCTCGGTGGCGAGCGGCGCCGGGTCGCGGCCGATGTCGATCGCGGTCGGATGGAACTGGACGAATTCGGGGTCGGCGATCATCGCGCCGGCGCGCGCCGCCATGCCGAGCCCGGCGCCCTCCGACTCCGGCGGGTTGGTGGTGACGGCGTAGAGATGGCCGATGCCGCCGGTCGCGAGCACGATGGCGCGCGCCGGGAAGGTCACCGGCGTAGCCGCCTTCGGTCGGCCGCGCGACGATGCCGGCGACGCCTGCCCGTCGGTGAGGCCAGCGTCTCGCCGATATAGCCTTCGAGCAGGCGGATCGAGGGCGTCCTGCGCACGGTGTCGACCAGCGCCTGCATGATCGCCGCCCCCGCCATGTCGCCGCGGACATGGACGATGCGCCGCTCGCTGTGCGCCGCCTCGCGCGACAGCGCGAGATGGCCCTCGAGATCGTGGTCGAACGGCACGCCGTAGGCGAGGAGATCGTGGATGCGCGGCCGAGGCGTCGCCGACCATCAGCCGCGCGATCTTCTCGTCGACCGTGCCGGCGCCGGCGACGAGCGTGTCGGCGAGGTGCTTCTCGACCGAATCGCCCGGCGACATCGCCGCGGCGATGCCGCCCTGCGCCCAGGCCGAGGAGGCGCCCTCGCCGATCGGCGCGGCGGCGAGCACGGTGACCGGCCGCGGCGCAAGACGGAGCGCGCAGAACAGGCCGGCCAGCCCGCCGCCGACGATGATCACGTCGTCGGTTGGGGCGGGATGGCCCGAGGCGGCACCAGTCGGTCCAGCATCGGCTTCGGTCTCTCCCTTCGTCACCCCGGCGAAAGCCGGGGTCCATCGCTGGCGTCGCCAACTGGCCCCGCGATCGATCAGATTGCTCGGTCAGCGATGGATTCCGGCTTTCGCCGGAATGACGGCCGGTTGTTTTGCTCCGGTTGTTGTTCGACCTTTTCGCTTCAGCTCCGCAGGTTGATCATCCGCTCGACCGCGCGCCGCGCCTTGTCGGCGACCAGCGGATCGATCGTCACCTCGTCCCGGAGCTCGACCAGGCTGTCGAGGATCTTCGGCAGCGTGATCCGCTTCATGTGCGGGCAGAGGTTGCAGGGCCGGATGAACTCGATGCCCGGCGCGTCGGCCTCGATATTCGACGACATCGAGCACTCGGTGACGAGCAGCACCTTGCGCCGGACGCTTGTCGAGCACCCACTTGGTCATCTTCGAGGTCGAGCCGGTGTAGTCGGCCTCGGCGATGACGTCGGGCGGGCACTCGGGATGGGCGAGCACGACCACGCCGGGATGGGCCTCGCTTGTATTCGAGGCGATCTCCTTGCCGGTGAAGCGCTCATGCACCTCGCAGGCGCCGGTCCAGGCGATGATCTTGACCTTGGTCTGCGACGCGACCCAGCTGGCAAGGTAGCGGTCGGGCAGGAACAGCACGCGGTCGACTGCCGAGGCTCTCGACCACCTCGACCGCATTCGACGAGGTGCAGCAGATGTCGCTCTCCGCCTTCACGTCGGCCGAGGTGTTGACGTAGGTGACGACCGGCACGCCGGGATAGCGCTCGCGCAGCAGCCGCACATCGGCGCCGGTGATCGAGGCGGCAAGCGAGCAGCCCGCGCGCATGTCCGGGATCAGCACCAGCTTGTCCGGATTGAGCAGCTTCGAGGTCTCGGCCATGAAGTGGACGCCGCACTGGACGATAATGTCGGCGTCGCTCTTCGACCGCGGCGATGGCGATCTGGAGCGAATCCCCGACGATGTCGGCGACGCAGTGATAGATCTCCGGCGTCTGGTAATTGTGGGCGAGGATGACGGCGTTGCGCTCCTTCTTGAGGTCGT
Organism: uncultured Alphaproteobacteria bacterium; assembly: GCA_963792845.1. Lineage (GTDB taxonomy): Bacteria > Pseudomonadota > Alphaproteobacteria > Rhizobiales > Kaistiaceae > Bauldia. The sequence continues at coordinate 261,657 of CAWBXW010000012.1, read as the reverse complement.
TGATCGCCTTCACGTAAGGCGCCATCACCGGCCACTCGATCGCCGGGATCACGTCCTTGACCCGCTCGTAGAGAGTGCGCCGTCGCGCGCGCGACCTCGTCGGTGTACTCGAGGTCGGGCATGGCGACGGGCGCGAACCGCTCCGGCTCGGCCAGGCGGGTCGCGGCCAGCGCCGCTCCCGGCTGGTGATGCCCTGAACCTCGGTCATCGCCCGTCTCCCTTCAGCATTTTATGCTCAATCTGAGCATAATTGGGACCGTTAAAATAGCCGGCCAAAGCCGGCGTCCACCGGATATAAGCATGGCCTGAGCAAAATTCCAATCCCATTGCACAATTCGTGCAACGCGCTGGGTTATAAGCAGGGCCTAGGATGGGTTGAGCGAAGCGAAACCCATCGGGTTCGCGGGGCGCAGTCCGGAGCGCCCACCCGTTACCGCCGGCCAATCACTGGCGGGTTTCGCTTCCGCTCAACTCACCCTACGCTGGGACGCCTTACGCCAAAGGAGCGTCCCCCGTGGACCAGTTCAAAGCCCTGCTCATCACCCGCGACGAGGCGACGAAGCAGCAGTCCGTCGGCGAGGCGATGCTCACGCCGGACGATCTGATGGAGGGCGACGTCGACATCCGCGTCGAACACTCGACCGTCAACTACAAGGACGGCCTCGCCATCACCGGCAAGCTTCCCGTCGTCCGCCGCTTTCCGATGATCCCCGGCGTCGACCTCGCCGGCACGGTGATCGCCTCGCGCCATGCCGAGGGCATCGCCGCCGGCGACAAGGTCATCGTCAACGGCTGGGGCCTCGGCGAGACCCACTACGGCGCCTACAGCCAGATGGCGCGGGTCGAGGGCAGCTGGATCACGCCGCTGCCGCCGGCGACTTCACCACCGCCGAGGCGATGGCGATCGGCACGGCCGGCTACACCGCGATGCTCGCGATCCTCGCGCTGGAGCGTCACGGGCTCGATCCCGACGCCGGGCCCGGTGATCGTCACCGGCGCCTCGGGCGGCGTCGGCTCGATGGCGGTGGCGCTGCTCTCCCGCCTCGGCTACCGGGTCGCCGCCGTCACCGGCAAGGCGACACGAGCACGACTACCTGACGTCGCTCGGCGCCGGCGAGATCACTCGACGCGTGCCGAACTTCGAGGCGCCGCCGAAGCTGCTCGGCAAGGAGCGCTGGGCCGGCGCGATCGATGCGGTCGGCGGGCCGGTCGCTTGCCAATGTCCTGTCGATGACCATGGCCGGCGGCGCGGTGGCGGCTTGCGGCAATGTCGCCGGCTTCGAGCTTCAGACCTCGGTCGCGCCGTTCATCCTCCGCGGCGTCGCGCTGCTCGGGATCGAATCCTCGCATGCTGCGCCGGAGCAGCGGGTCGAGGCCTGGACGCGCCTCGCCCGCGACATCGACCGCGACAAGCTCGCCGCGATGACCACGACGATGCCGTGGAGCGGGCATCGTCAACGCCGCCCACGACATCGTCGAGGGCAAGGTTCGCGGCCGGCTGGTGGTCGAGATCGGCTGACGGACGGCCGCGGTCTCGATCAGACCATCGTCACCTTGCCGGTGGCGATGTCGTAGACGCCGCCGACGATGTCGAGCTTCCCGTTCGCCACAAGGTCGGCGATGATCGGCTTGGCGGTCTTGAGATACGCGACGTTGAGGCGGACATTCTCGGCAGTGGCGGCTTCCAGCAGGTCGGCCGGCTTGTCGGCAATCGCCTTCTCGATCCCCGGCCGAAGCTTCCGCGACAAGCGCCGGAAGGTGGCCGGGAAGCTCGGTGCCGTTCTGCACCACGTCGATGGTCGCCTCGGATGGCGCCGCACGAGGTGTGGCCCAGCACCATGATCAGCTGCGAGCCGAGCACCGCACTGCCGAATTCGAGGCTGGCGAGGCCTTCCTCATTGACGAAGTTGCCGGCGATGCGAACGACGAAGAGGTCGCCCGGCCCCTGGTCGAAGACCAGTTCCGGCGCGACGCGGCTGTCGGCGCAGCTGACGATCGAAGCGAAGGGAGCCTGGCCGGTCGCCCGCGCGGCGCGGCCGACCGAATAGTCGCGTGTTGATCGCGACGCGCCACCGACGTAGCGGCCGTTGCCCTCCTGCGAGCCTCGTCAGCGCCGCTCCGGGCGGATCGGTCGTCATCGGCATGCGCCGCGGTGACGAGCAGGCACCGACGTCGGGAACCGCCGCCGCGGCAAGCGCAGCGCTGCCCTTGAGCAGGGCGCGGCGGGACAGGGCGGTAAGGTCGCAGTTCGTGCACATGATTTCACTCCTCCTCGTCGTTGACGGGCAAGACTATCCACGCAGCGGCGAGACGCAATCTCCGCTGATTGATCACGTGGTTAACCGTCCGCGGCGCCTAACGATGATCGGAGCGAACCCGGTCAGGGCGCGTCAGGGCGTGGCGCATACCGCCGAGAAGGTTCGGCCACAGGCCGAGCACGCCGTAGATGATCAGCCAGATCGCGACGATGATAGGCGAGGATCCGCGGCGCGATCAGGATCACGATGCCGCCGATCAGCGCGAGGATCGGGGTGATGTGGGCGACGGTGATGGCCATCGTCGTTGCCTCCTCGATTGCGATTCGCCGCGCCTGGCGAATCGAGCGCGCGATCATGCCCGACGCTCGCCTGACAAAACTCGCTAGACCGGCGACCCGGCGGGAACCAGCGACGCGGCTCCGTCCGTTGTGTCGCTCACTGATCCGATCAACGATGGAGTGCTGGACATGAACAACCCAGGCAACCATGCCCGCCGACGCCTCGCGCGCGAGACCCACGAGCTGATCGCCAGCGACAAGGTCGAGGGCACCAACGTCTACCGCTCGAACGGCGACAAGGTCGGCCATATCGAGCGCATCATGATCGACAAGCGGTCCGGCAAGGCCGCCTATGCGGTGATGAACTTCGGCGGCTTCCTCGGCATCGGCGAGGACTCCTATCCGCTGCCGTGGTCGGTGCTGACCTACAACACCGAGCTCGGCGGCTACGAGGTCAACGTCACCGACGAGCAGCTCAAGGGCGCCCCGAAATATCGCCGCGACGACGACGGCTGGGAGCGCGACGACGCCAGCCGCGACAGCGCCATCTACGGCTACTGGGGCGCCCCGCCCTACTGGATGTAACACGATCACGGAAGTGCGCATCCCGCGCATCGGGCGGCCGGAGGCCTCCGAGGCGGAACCGCCTCCCGTCCGTGCTCCCCAGCACCGGACGGGGGGCGCCGCCCTCCGGGTCATTCCTCGGCGCGCATGACGAAGAACACGGCGGCGATCGCCACCGCACGAAGAAGAAGACGAACGCCCATCTCGCCGCGGTCGCCGTACCACGAGATGGCGTTGATGACGGCGATGAGCAGCATGCCGTTGGCGAGGATGAAGGCCTTGTAGGCCCACCGCCTGCCGGTCCACAGCGCCCAGCCGGAGACGATCAGCACCAGCGCGGTGACGAGCTCGCCGACGACGTGGAGCTTGGTCTCGAGCGCGAGTCGCCTACAGCTCGGGGACATTGCCGGTCGCGATCAGGTAGACCCAGATCAGCAGCATCGCGATGCCGACGAGGATGCCGAAGACCGCCGACTGCTTGGCATAGGGGTGCATCGGGACGATGCTGGAGCCATTGGCTATCCCTTCGATCTTGGAGAAATCGGCGACGGCGAGCGTCGCCTCGCGGATCGGTTGAGGAGGCGGAGCCGGTTCTCGCGGACCGCCGGGTCGTCGTCGTTGACGCGAACCTTGTCGAAGAACACGTCGACCGGCGCGCGAAGTTTCGCCAGCGCCCGCATCGCGCCGTCGAAATCCTCGACCTCGACCGCGGCTCGGGCTTCGCGCCGGTCGCCCGCCACCGCCTCGAACAGCGCCTTCTCCGCGGGCTCGGCGAACAGGCGAGGATCGACCTCGCCGGCGAAGCGCTCGCGCCGACTTCTTCTCCTCCTCGCGGAGGATGTTGGTGGCGCGCTTGTAGCCGGCGAGCAGCGTCCTGCCGTCCTCGCTGTCGAGGAACCTGCCAAGCGCCTCGACGCGGCGGACGATGAGCAGCAGGTCGTCCTGAACCTCTCCGTGCGCACCATCGGCGCTTCCACCCGAGGCGGGGGTTTGACCCCCTCCCATCCTCCCCCTTTCAGGGGGAGGGGGCGGTGCTGCGCGGTCGGGATCTTCACGTCGATGCCGGTCCTGCTCGACCGGTTCCACTTGCGCCCCCTCCCCCTGAAAGGGGGAGGATGGGAGGGGGTCAACCACCCTCGCCGAGGGGCGCTGCGATCCCGGTCGCGGCGAATCGGAGCCGCGAATGCCGTGGCCGAGACGGGGGGAGGGAGCCGCCGGCGGTTCGACGGCCGCGCTTTGCCCCAGCGCGAACACCGCATCGACCAGATCGTGCCGCGCCCCCTGCTCGCGGAGCTGCACCTTCAGGCGGTCGGCGAAGAAGGCGAGGACTTGGGAATTTAGTTCAAACGGAGCCAGCAGCCGAAGACGGCCGTAGTCCAGCGCATGGTTAAATTCTGCCTCTTCAATCATATGGAGAGGCCAATTTATGTCGTCGTCACCAATCCGCCACTAGATAGTTTGTCTTGAAATCGACGTAGGCGAAGTCAGCTGAGGCTCTTATCTGTCGCACTAGCCTCCCGTCGGGTGCCAACCGGTTACCTGTCTTGACAAGTCCCGATGGCGAAAACGTCGACAATCGTGTCCTTCGCCCACTCCAATCGGACATCGATGATCGCGGCCACAAATTCTGAGCGGCAGCCGCAGCCCGTTCTCCAGCACCATCCGGATCACCCCGAGCGCCGCGCGGCGCAGCGCATAGGGGTCCTTGCTGCCGGTCGGCTTCTCGTCGATCGCCCAGAACCCGACGAGGAGGTCGAGCTTGTCGGCGAGCGCGACGCAGATCGCCACCGGGTCGGTGGGGACGCGGTCGGAGGGGCCGACCGGCTTGTAGTGATCCTCGACCGCGGCCGCGACGGAGGCATCCTCGCCCTGCGCGGCCGCGTAGTAGCGGCCCATCAGGCCCTGCAGCTCGGGGAACTCGCCGACCATCTCGGTGGTGAGGTCGGCCTTGGCGAGCACCGCGGCCCGCCGCACCTTTTTCCGGAACGCCTCCTGCTCGCGTGAGAGGTCGTCGGCCGACAAGGCCTTGCCCGCGAAGAACCCCGGCCGCGACGACAGCACGCCGGCGATCTCCTCGGCGAGCCGGGCGATCCGCTCCACCCGCTCGCCCTGCGTGCCGAGCTTCTCGTGGAAGACGACGTTGGTCGCGGCGAGCTTCGCCATGCGCTGGTCGAGCGGCTTGCTTAGGTCCAGCCCCAGCCGCTCCGCCGCCTCGCGCATCGCCGGCGTGTCATGGTCGGGCAGGTCGCGGCGGTCGGTGTCGTAGAAGTGCCGGGCGTCGGAAAGCCGCGCGCGGATCACGCGCTCGTTGCCGGCGACGATCGCCGCGCCGCCGTCCGGCGCCTCGATGTTGGCGACCAGCACGAAGCGGTTGGAGAGCGCGCGCCCGGTGCGTCCTTCGAGGCCCGCCGCTCAGCGGCGGGCACCTCAGGATGGCGATGTGGGTGTTCGGCATCTCCGGTGCCGGTCGCGCTTTCATCCCCGTTGCCATCCTGAGGTGCTCGGTCGCGAAGCGAGCGAGCCTCGAAGGGCGTACTCGACCCGCCAACCTCGAAGGGCACACCCTCCCCGACACCCGCGCGGGAGGCACCGCGCCCGTCCCGCAGCACGAAGCATTTCTGGTTGTTGCGGATGGTGGTGCGGATCACCTCGGGCGGGATGGCGAGAAACGCCTCGTCGAACGGGCCGACCAGCACCACCGGCCATTCGACCAGCCCGGCGACCTCCTCGGCAGGCCCTCGTCCTCGACCAGCTCCAGCCCGAGGGCCAGGGCGCGGTCGCGGGCATCGGCGAGGATGATCTCCTTCCGCCGGTCGGCGTCGAGCACGACCTTGGCCTTCTCCAGCTTCGGCGCGTAGTCGTCGAAGCGCTTCACCGGAAACGGCCCCGGCGCCATGAAGCGGTGGCCATAGGTGACGTCGCCCGAGTCGATCCCGCCGACCTCGAAACGCACCACCTCGGTGTCGCTGGTCTCCGGCCCGAAGACGCAGAGGATGGAATGGAGCGGGCGCACCCAGGCGAGGCTGCCCGGCCTCGCCGAGGCCTCGCCCCAGCGCATCGATTTCGGCCACGGGAAGGCGCGGACGATTTCGGGCACGATCTCGGCGATCACCTCCTCGGCCTTCCGTCCCGGCTTCTCGACCACCGCGATGTAGAAGTCGCCCTTCTTGTCGGGCTGGACCTTGGCCTCTTCGATCGAGCCAAGGCCGGCCGCCTTGAGGAAGCCCTCGACCGCCTTCTCCGGTGCGCCGACCCGCGGCCCCTTGCGTTCCTCGCGCCGGTCGGGCGACCGCGCCGGCAGGCCGTGCACAGTCAGCGCCAGGCGCCGCGGCGTCGCGAAGGCCTTGGCGCCCTCGTAGACCAGCCCCGCCTCGACCAGCGCGTCGGTGACGAGCTTCCGCAGATCCTCCGCCGCCTTCCGCTGCATGCGGGCGGGAATTTCTTCGGAGAACAGTTCGAGCAGAAGGTCGGGCATGGGAGGGTCCGCGAACGACGGTGCTTGTTAATCGAGCGTCAGCATGAAGTCACGCGCTATGGAGCGGATCAGAACTCGGCAATACTACCAACCGCGCGCTCTGGCTTGCACTCGAGCCGCTTCTGCCGGAAGCCATTGCAGCCCTCGAAGCCGGCGAGGGTCTGGTGGAAGTGAGATAGGCCGTCCTACCGCCCGAAATCCGCGCCGGCGCCGACATCATAGTCGCGGACCGCGAAGACCAGCCGCTCGCGCGAAATCTCGTAGGCGGAAAGCGACAGCGTTACGTCGGCGCGTGCGTCGCCGGCCCGAAACAGCGTCGCGAGCGTGCCGCCGAAGGGATCGTCGAGAAAGCGGTGGAGAAAGCCGGTGACGCTGTCGCGCTCGACCGTCAGGCGGCCGACCGACCACGGCATCGGCAGTGCGGTGGCCGATCCGCGCTGGAGGTAGATGCCGACCCGGCCGAAGGCGCCGGGAAATCCGGCCATCAGGTCGCGGAGGGCATGATCCTCGATGTCGTGCGGGCGAAGCGGCACGTCGAGGCGGAGCAGCACCTGGACGCTGTCGTCGAAGGCCCGCCACAGCCGCGCCTTGAAGCCGGACGGGCGCAGCACGAGCTTCTGGCAGCGCTCGCTCGGCGGGGCGACGTTGTCGCGGTAAATCTCGGCCTGCACGTCGGCGTCACAGCCCGCGGAAGGATTCGTCGGGGCACTGCAATTCCACCCGGATTCCCTCCGGCCCCTCGACGAAAATCTGCTTCAATCCGGTGCCGGGCATGATTCCGGTGCGAAAGGTATGGCCCTTGGCGGTGAGCTCGGCGCGCTTCCCGTCGAAGTCGAAGGGGCCGAAGGCGACATGGTCGACCCAGCCCGGCCCGCCGATGCCGCGGCCGCGCTCGCCAAACAGGTGAATCACCGCCACATCGTCGAAATAGAGCCAGTAGCCGTGGAAATCGAAAGGCGGCCGCGGTCCCTCGTGAACGCCGAGGACATCGATCAGGAAGTCGCGCATCGCCTCCTGGTCAAGGGCTTTGATGGCGACGTGGTCAAGCTGCGGCAAGGCTCGCCCCTCCCCCTTCGGTGGCAAGCCACGCTTCGCCGCAAGCCTTGGCGAGTTCGCGGACGCGCAGGATGTAGCTCTGCCGCTCGGTCACCGCGATCACGCCGCGCGCGTCGAGGAGGTTGAAGGCGTGGCTCGCCTTGATGCACTGGTCGTAGGCGGGCAGCGCCATCAGGTGCTTCTTGCGGTCGTCGCCCGCCCAGCCGAGCTCCAGGTATTTGCGGCAGGCGGCCTCGGCCATCCGGAAAAGCTCGAAGAGCATCGCGGTGTCGGCATATTCGAAATTGTGCCGGGAATATTCCTGCTCGGCCTGCAGGAAGACGTCGCCATAGGTGACGCGGTCGTTGTCGCGGCCGTTGAAGTTGAGATCGTAGACGTTCTCGACGCCCTGTACATACATGGCGAGGCGTTCGAGCCCGTAGGTCAACTCGCCGGAGACCGGCATGCACTCGAACCCGGCGACCTGCTGGAAATAGGTGAACTGCGACACCTCCATGCCGTCGCACCAGCACTCCCAGCCGAGCCCCCAGGCGCCGAGCGTCGGGCTCTCCCAATCGTCCTCGACGAAGCGGACGTCGTGGAGCGCCATGTCGAGGCCGATCGCCCGGAGCGAATTGAGGTAGAGCTCCTGGAGGTCGGGCGGCGACGGCTTGATGATCACCTGGTACTGGTAATAGTGCTGGAGCCGGTTGGGGTTCTCGCCGTAGCGCCCGTCCTTCGGCCGTCGCGACGGCTGGACATAGGCCGCCCGCCACGGCTTCGGACCGAGCGCGCGCAGCGTCGTCGCCGGGTGGAAGGTGCCCGCCCCCATCTCGATGTCATAGGGCTGGAGGATGACGCAGCCCTGGTCGGCCCAGTAGCGCTGCAAGGTCAGGATCAGCCCCTGGAAGGAGCGGTCCGGGCGAATGTGGACTGGGATTTCGGTCACCGCGGTACCTGAAATCAGCGAGAAAGGGCGTAGCTATAGACCATGCTCCCGGCGGTCAAGCTTACCCGGACGGGCCTCCGATGCGCACGCGAGCCGGACGATTCTCCTCATTGCCACCTCCTTGCCGTCATCCTCAGGCTTGACCGGAGGATCGGCTTGAGAGAGCAATTCCTTCAATAATTCAGAGGCGTGGGTGCAACGATCCTCCAGTCAGGCCGGAGGATGACGGAATTGGCGTTTGTCGTGGCAGCGCCCGCTGCCGTGGCAGCAGCTCGCGATCTTTTCAGTGTTTCTCGAGCCGCTTCGCCAGAAAGATGTTGGCATGGCCGCTCGGATGTCCGTCAACCCGCGCGACCTCGACATAGCCGAGCCGGGCGTAGAATTCCGGCGCCTGGAAGCTGTGCGTCGAGAGCACCACCTGGCGGCAGTTCCTGAGCCTGGCTTCGCGCTCGGCAGCGCCGACGAGCGCGCGGCCGAGGCCGCACCGGCGCCATGCCTCCGCCACCCAAAGCTCCTTGATGTCGCAGCATCCGCCCCACGTGTAGCCGGCAACTCCGGCAAGGATCTCGCCGGCGTCGTCCCTTGCTGTGAAGCAGAACGATTTCCCGTCAGCGGCCCCGGTGGCGCCGACGTTGAATTCGTAGAGCTTGCCTTCGAGAAGACGTGAGACCGCGTCGGCTTCCTCGGTAGAATCGAGAATGCTGATCTCGGATCGATCGGCGCACATGACGGCGGCGCCCGTCAGCCCTTCGGGTTGCGCGGCCGGTAGACGCCGGTCTTCGGGTCGCGTTCTAGGGTGACCGGCGCCCGCTTGTCGAGCGAAGTCTCGGCGCGTTTCAGCGCATCGATCACGTTTCGATGCTGCCGGCGGAGAGCGCGCCAGCCGAGGCCGACGGCCACGCCGACAAGTGCTGCGAAAACAAGCGGTCCCATAGGCGCCGGTCTACAGCCCGAAACGGCTCCAGAGCAAGCGCTCCTCGATGATCGCGACGGCGCCCTCGATGAGCGAGGCGGCAAGCGGCGGCCGGGCGGAGAGCCCGAGCCGCCGGCGGAGAAAGCCGCGTTCGTCGCCGATCGTCTTCATCACCACGTCGTCGCCGAACTTCTCGCGAAGCACCGTCGCGAGGTCGCCGACCCGGTCGGCGAGACCGAGCTTCACCGCCCCCGCCCCCGACCAGAACGCGCCGGTGAAGATCTCCGGGTCGTCGGCGAGGCGCGTCCGCCGCGACTTGACGAGGTCGATGAAGGCGGCATGGACCTCGCGCTGGAGCTTCTTCAGCCGCGCCACGTCCTCCTCCTTCTCGGGCTGGAACGGGATCGAGGATGACCTTCGCCTCGCCGGCGGTGTGGACGCGGCGCTCGATGCCGAGTTTCTCGATCAGCTTCGGGAAGCCGAAGCCGGCGAAGACCACGCCGATCGAGCCGACGATCGAGGACTGGTCGACGACGATCTCGTCGCCGGCGAGCGCGATCATGTAGCCGCCGGAGGCGGCGACGTCCTCGACCGCGACGATCACCTCCTTCTTCTTCTCCTCGGCCAGCGCGCGGATGCGCTTGTAGATGAGATGCGATTGCACCGCCGAGCCGCCGGGCGAATTGATCAGGATCGCGACCGCCGGCGCCGCCTTCATGGCGAAGGCGCGCTCGAGCTGCTTGTCGACGGTGGTGCCGGAGATGCTCGAACGGAGCGGCATGCTCGACGCCGATCCCGCCGGACAGAGCGGCACCACCGGAATCACCTGTTCCGCGCTTCGAGAAGAAGTTCAAACGCATTGACGCACCTTTCAGCGGCGGCGGCCGCACCTGTCATAGATGGCGTCCGCGGCCGCCATGCCAAGCGCGATTGACGCTGGCGAGCGCCCGGCCTTCGCGAAAGATGCGCCTCGACCCCGGGCGGAAGGCGCTGCCGTGTCACCATGAAGGACCAGCGGCGGCAGGATCTTCAGCGCCGGCGCGGCTGCCCTTCACCGCGCGGACCAGGATGCGATACGCCGGCATGCTCGGGCCGGGGCAGGATCGGCATGATCTCGGCGCCGCCGAAGCGCCGGGCCGCAGCGGCGAGGAGAGTCGGCAAGGCCGTCGGCGCGGAAGATCACGGTTACGTCGCCGCCGAATTTCAAGACCGAAGCCGCGGCGCGGAACCACGGGTCCAAGCCGCCGGCAGCGAGGACATGCGCCTCGGCCCGGGCTTCCGCCGGCGAGGCGCTGCCGCCGGAGCGCATGTAAAATGGCGGATTGAGGAGGACGTGGTCGGCGAGGTCGCGGCCGGCCCCGGCCTCGGCGCGCTCCGCCTCGGGCGCGGTGATGTCGGCGGCGACGATACGGACGCGGGCCGCAAATTCCCGCGTTCGCGGGAAGCGCCAGCGAGCCGCGCGCGCAGTCGATCAAGTTCGGCATTCCGCTCGACGAGGACGACCTTGCGCCCGGCGGCAGCGGGCGGCGGCGCAGAACCCGGCGACTCCGGCCCCGGCGCCGAGATCGACGACGGTGCCGGTGATCCGCGAGTCGAGCGACGCCGCGAGCAGCACCGCCTCGAGGCCGGCGCGGTGATGGCCGGTCTGCCGGCTGGACGGCTTCGACCCGGCCGCCGAGAAAGGCGTCGATGGATGATGGCCGGCGACGGCGCCGAGGCGGACCGGGCAGCGACATCCGTCGCTCCGCTCATCCCTTTCCCTTCGGCTTTTCGAGTTCGCCGCCGACCCCGGCGTCCCTCAGGATGCTCCGCGCCTCGTCGACGTGATCGCTCGGAACCAGCACGCGCCGCGGCAGGATGCCGAGCGAGCCTTCGATGACGCTCATGTTCTGATCGAGCACCAATGCCTCGATGCCGGCATCGCGGAGTAGCGCCTCGACGAATGAAATCAACACGATATCGTTCGTCCTGATCAGCTCGTCCATGTCGATTCCGGTCCGGAGGTATCAGCCCACGAACGTTACGTGGTTCCCCAAGGCGGTACAATCCGGCAAGGCCCAAGCATCGATGGCACTAAGCCAGGAGAGCTGATGGAGCGCGGCCGTTTGACATGGATGTGAGGTCGGACCAAATTGGCCTCATGCCTCATGCTGCGACCAAACTCCCCCGTCTCCGTCCCTCACAGGAGCTAAGCAACCTATTGTCGGAGATCGCTTCCGAGCAGCAATTCGACGCGGCGAAGCGTCATGTTGATCGTTTCTTTGCCCAAGACGACCAAGCGTTCGAGGGCTACGCGACCGTTGTGCGGAGTACGGTCGAGGACATGATCAAGCTGTTAGAGGCCGGCGCTGCCGTCGATGTCGAGGACCTAGTGGATAGCCTCCTTGACGCCGAGCGAAGGGACCAAGCGCAGCGGCGCTCGATCGAAAGGGAGGCGGAAAAAGTCTTTCGGGAAATATCACGCCGTCGACCGGATGCGATGCCGCTGACCAACAAAACAGTTCAGTCGTTCCTCGGCCGTGTTGACAGGCTGGCGGAATTGCACCGCGACGCGCGCTGGCGGTTGATGACGGCGCGGGCGCAATACCAGCCAAGCCGAGGCGAGGGCCCGGTACATGGTCTGGCAACGGATGCGGATGAATATCTGAAGACTTCGAGCTAAATGGCGCGCTGGCAGTTCGGCGAAAACTACCTGCGACGCGCGAGGAAATCCCTAACTGCGGAAGATCGTGAGCGCGCTCGGCGTTACCTCGATAGACTTTCGAAGCACCCTCCGCCCGGAAACCTGAACTTCAAGCCCATGCAGGGCACGAATGGCCTTCTCTGGGAATGCAAGGCGGGTGGGCAGAACCGCTTCATCCTGCGGCGAACCAGGGACGAACATGGCGATCTGTTCATTGTCGAAGACGTCGGGCCGCACGACATCTACAAGAAGTATTCATCCTGACGCTCGTCGGGATGGAATTGACCTCACGCCTGCCGCGGTCCGCCGCCGCACCCTCCCTTGTCGGGGCGAAGGGGCATCCATATTGTGGCTGTGAAGCAACCGGCAGGAGCTGTCCCACGTGGGTGTTGTCGTATCGCTGGACGAAAGCAAACGCCGGGGCGCGGCGAGCATCGCGCCATTGGTCGAGGCAACGCGGGACGCGATGCAACGCGTCAACGAACTGATCCTCGACCGCGCCGGGTCCGAGGTCGGCATGATCCCCGAGATCGCGCGCCATCTCATCGATTCCGGCGGCAAGCGGCTCCGGCCGATGCTGACGATCGCCGCAGCGGCGATGTTCGGCTATCGCGGCGGCGCCCACGTCAAGCTCGCCGCGAGCGTCGAATTCATGCACACCGCGACACTGCTTCATGACGACGTCGTCGACGAGAGCGAGCTTCGCCGCGGCAAGCTCGCCGCGCGCATGGTCTGGGGCAACCAGGCGAGCGTGCTCGTCGGCGATTTCCTGCTCGGCCAGGCGTTCAAGATGATGGTCGAGGTCGGCTCGATCGACGCCCTCGACATTCTTTCCAACGCCGCCGCGGTCATCGCCGAGGGCGAGGTGATGCAGCTCACCGCGGCGAAGAACACCGCGACCACGGAAGACGAGTACCTCGCCGTCATCGCCGCCAAGACCGCGGCGCTGTTCTCCGCCGCCGCCGAAGTCGGCCCGACCATCGCCGGGCGCGGGCGCGACGAGCGGGCGGCCTTCCGCTCCTATGGCACCAATCTCGGCCTCGCTTTCCAGCTCATCGACGACGCACTCGATTTCGGCGGCACCTCGGCCGAGCTCGGCAAGCATGTCGGGGATGATTTCCGCGAGGGCAAGATCACGCTTCCCGTCGTCCTCTCCTACCGGCGCGGCTCGGACGGCGACCGGAGCTTCTGGACGCGCGTCCTCGTCGACGGCGACATCCGCGATGGCGACCTCGAGCATGCCGATCGGCCTGATGCAGCGCCACAAGGCGATCGAGGACACGATCGAGCGCGCCCGGCATTTCGGCGCGGTCGCCCGCGACGCGCTCGCTCCCTTCCCCAACTCCCGCTACCGCTCGGCGCTGCTCGATGCGGTCGATTTCTGCATCAGCCGGGCGTATTGATAACGCCGCGCCCCCTGCGACGGGACCGCACGTTTCAAATCGGCGGAGAAACGCAAGATGAGACAGTCGATGCTTGGCGGCCTGGCGGCGATTTCGCTGGCTGCATTCCCGGCCCTCGCCCTCGCCGCGGACCAGGTGCCGGACGTCAAGGGCCAGTGGGCCGGCGAGACTTACACGATCGTCGCCGGAAAGGGCGGGCATTGGCCGACCAGCACCGGCACGTTCGAAAAGCCGGGCCTCTTTGAGAAGCATGTCGTGCTCGCGATCACCGGCCAGGACGGTCGGCGCTTCTGGGGCGTGACGACGATCTCCGGAAGCGGCGAGACCACCGACGAGCCGTTCATCGGCGAACTCCACGGCGCCGACAATCGCTCGGTCCTGATCGCCGACACGGACGGCTACTTCACCGGCACGATCGACGGCGACACGTTCTCCTTTTGCTATGCGAATGCCGGCGGCAAGACCAATTCCAGCGTGGTCAGCTGCACTGACGTGAAGCGGACGCCTTGAAACCGGCGGCCACGCTTCTGCCGCGGATCGGCTCGCCGCCGCGACGGCGCTCCGCGGCCTCGCGGCCGCGGTGTTGAAGGTTGAGGGCGGTTGGCGGCCGACTACTACTTCCTGAGCGATCTTCACCTCGGCGGCGACGGTGAGCTCAAGACCTGCGATTTTGCCGGCGAGTTCGTCGCGTTTCTCAAACAACTCGCGGATAAGGGCGGCGACACCGAACTGATCGTCGGCGGCGACACTTTCGGCTTCTGGGAGCTCACCACCGTCACGGGCGTCGAGAAATTCGACGCGATCGTCGCCGACCACAAGGCCATCTTCGACCAGCTCCGGGAGACCGGACGCCATATCAGGATCACGCTGATGGTCGGCAACCACGACTACGACCTCGCCTGCGACCCGGGCTTTGTCGAGCGCCTCCGCGCATACAATCTCGTCCTCGATACGGCGACGAGCCTCAGGCGCGAGATCCTGGGCCGTACGATCTGGATCGAGCACGGCCAGCAGGTCGACCCGTTCAACGCTTCGCCCGACTACGGCAACAAATACGCCCTCCCGATCGGCTATTTCATCACCGAGACCATCGTCAGCGGGGCTAGCCGTTTCTCGGCCTTCGGGCGCGGCAACTGGCTCAAGGACATCCGCTCCGTCGGCACCGAGCACATCCCCGACTGGATCCTTTCCAACTACTTCTATCGCGAGATGAACTGGGCGATCCGCGGCGTCCTGACGATATTCCTGCTCCTGCTCACGGTGACGATGGCCGGGCTGGTCGCCGAGGTGCTGCAGCGCACCGGCCTCGTCGATGTCAACTTCCTGCTCCGGCCGCTCGGGCGTTCCCTCGGCTTCGTCGGCGACATCATCCACGCGGTCATCTTTGCCAACATGATCCTCCTCGCGGTTATGCTGATCGCCGCCATTCCCGGGTTCATCGTCTACAAGGACGTGAAACGCACGCTCCGCCGCTTCCAGGTCATGCAGGGCGGGATCGCCACGCTGGAGGGGCAGTCCAACCAGCCCTATTTCGAGCGGGCCCGAACCGTCTTCGCCGAGCGCCCCGAAGTCGCCGTCTATCTGTTCGGGCATACCCACGATGCGCTGCTTGTCGAGGAAGACGGCAAGGTCATCGTCAACATGGGCACGTGGCTGAAGATTCTCCGCCGGGTGCCGGTGCGCTTCGGATATCTTCCCGCGGTCTATCGTCCGTCCTTCCGGCTCAACTGCTTCCACGTCTTCGCCGAGGGCAGCCGGATCGTCATCGACTATCTTGAGACCGCCAAGACTCCGGCGCAGGAGCTGGTCTGGCTCCAGCGCATCCTGACTTTCGGCCGCCATGTGAGCGGCCGGCCGATCCCGCCAAGGACGGTGATCGAAACCGGCTGAGGCGTTTGCCGGCAAACCGACCGCACGGCATCGGCAAGTCCGCCTGCGGCCAAAGTGGCCCCGGGCAAACACTTGCTTGCGGCATCGGCCCAAAACCGCCATGTTGTCCGCCCAACAAGATCATGTATTTCCACCAACCGTGACCCGCGCCGCCATGACCAAGTCCAGCCTGACGCTCAGCACTCTTTTCGTTGCCGGCTTTCTCGCCTTTGCGCCGCCCGGCCACGCCGAAACCAGTGTCGGGGAGCCTCCGGGGCCGAATGGTCACCAGACGCTGTCCGGCAGCTACCTTGCCGGACGGAGCGCCGACGTCGCGCGCGATCTCGAGGCCGCCGCACTCTATTTCAGCGCCGCGCTCGCCCGCGATCCAGACAATCCCATCCTGCTCGAGCGGGTCCTCGTCCTGCGGATGGCGAACGGCGAGATCGACGCGGCGTCCGGTCTTGCCGACCGGCTGATCGGCATCGACCGGCGCAATCCGCTCGCCCGTCTCCTCCGCAGCGTCGAGGCATTCAAGCAAGGGGCTTACGATCGCGCCGAGAACGAGATCACCGAAACCGCGCCGGCCCCGCTCGCCCTCCTCACCAGCGGTCTTCTCAGCGCCTGGGCGGACGAGGCGAACGGCAAGATCGACGACGCGATGAAGACCATCGACGGCTTGAGCGGCCCGAGCTGGTACGGCATCTTCAAGAACTACCACGAGGCGCTGATCGCCGATCTCGCCGGCCGGAAGGACGAGGCGGTCGAGCAGCATCACCGCGGCCTTCCAGGCCGACGGCGCGGCGCTCCGCGTCGTCGAGGCCTATGGCCGCATCCTTGCCCATAGCCGGCAAGCGTGACGACGCCATCGTCGGGCTCCGCGCCTTCTCGCCGAGCAGCCCAACCACCCGATCGTCGGTCCGCTCCTCGCCAGGATCGAAGCCGGTGAGGCCCCGGCGCCGGTGGTGTCGACGCCGATCGAGGGCGCGGCCGAGGTGCTTTACGGCCTCGGCGCCGCGATCGGCGCCGACCAGGGCACCGAGCTGCCGGCGGCCTATCTTCACCTCTCGCGCTATCTCAAGCCGACTCCGACCTGACGCTGATGGCGCTCGGCGACCTTCTCCTCACCGCCGACCGCTGCGAGGACGCGATTGCCGTCTATGACAGCGTCCCGACGACCTCGGAACTCCGGCGCAACGCCGACATCCAGTCCGGCCTCTGCCTCGACCTGCTCGACCGCACCGACGAGGCGGCGGCCAAGCATCGAGCCGATCATCGACGCCGATCCCAGATGATCTCGACGCCGTCGTCGCCCTCGGCAACATCTATCCGCGGCCGCGAGCGTTTCGCGGAGGCGGCGGCGGTCTACACCAAGGGCATCGACGCCCATCGCCGAGCCGACCGAAAGCGACTGGCGGCTCTTCTATTTCCGCGGCGTCGCCAACGAGCGCAACAAGAACTGGCCGGCGGCCGAGGCCGATCTCAAGAAGGCGCTGGAGCTCAGCCCCGACCAGCCGCAGGTGCTCAACTATCTCGGCTATTCCTGGGTCGACATGGGCACCAATCTCGACGAAGGCCTCAAGATGATCCAGAGCGCCGGTCGACCAGCGGCCGAACGACGGCTACATCGTCGACAGCCTCGGCTGGGCCTATTACCGTCTCGGCCGTTACGACGACGCCGTCGACCAGCTCGAGCATGCGGTCGAGCTCAAGCCCGAGGATCCGGTGATCAACGACCATCTCGGCGATGCCTACTGGCAGGTCGGGCGCAAGCTCGAGGCGACCTTCCAGTGGAGCCATGCGCGCGACCTCGATCCCGAGCCGGCGGACCTGGAGAAGATCGTCAAGAAGCTCGAGAGCGGCCTGGCGGCCGGCGATGGCGGACGAGACGGCTGATCCCTTCACGAGCTTCTTCAGCGACGCCGCGTCGAAGATCGAGTCCGCCAGGGCCAAGATCAATCTCGCCCTCCACGTCCTCCACCGCCGCCCCGACGGCTATCACAACCTCGACAGCCTCGTCGTCTTTGCCGAGATCGCCGATACGCTGACCGCGTTCGGCCGCGACGAGAGACGTGATCGAGCTCGGCGTCGACGGGCGACTTCGCCGAAATCCTTGCCGAAACCACCCGGCCGGAGGACAATCTCGTCTTTGCCGTCGCCTATGCGCTGGTGCGGGCCTTCCCGACGCGCCGGACCGGCGGCGTGCGGCTCAACCTCGACCAAGGAGCTGCCTGTCGCCGCCGGGCTCGGTGGCGGTTCGGCCGATGCTGCGGCAACGCTTCGCCTCCTCAACCGCCTCTGGCGTCTCGGCCTCGCTTTGCCGGAACTCGCCGAGCTCGGCGCCACGCTCGGCGCCGATGTCCCGGCCTGCCTGGTGTCGAGGCCGGCGCGGATCGAGGGGATCGGCGAGCGGGTCACGCCGGTGCCCGGCATCCCGGCGCTGCCGCTGGTGCTCGTCAATCCGGGCGTCGCGCTGTCGACCGAGTCGGTTTTCGGCTGGCTGCGTCCGGCCGACCGGACGCCGCTGCCGCCGCTGCCGAGCCGCTTCGGATCGGTGATGGAGCTGGTGTTCTGGCTGAGAAAGACCCGGAACGACCTGTTCGAGCCGGCGGCGGCGAAGGCGCCGGCCATCGAAACCGCCGTGCGTCTGCTCGCCTCGGACCCCGACTGCATGTTCGCCCGGATGTCGGGTTCCGGCGCGACCGTCTTCGGCATCTTCTTCTCGCCGGAGGCCGCGGTGCGATCGGCCGAGCGGCTCCGCGAGGCGCGCCCCGACTGGTGGATCGCGGTCACCGGGACCGGTGGTTCGTAAGCTCGGCAAATTCCATCGCCAAATTCCGCCCGTCCGTCAACCCGGCGAAAACCGGGTCCATGGGCAAAACATGCCTGCGATGAGACGACTGGCCAGATCGCGCCGCCTGTGATGGATTCCGGCTTTCGCCGGAACGACCCTGAGGGTTGCCCCCACATCGAAGCCGGCGGATTTGTCGATGCATGCGAGAGCCCGTGACCCATGGCCGATAGACCGACCTCCCATTTCGTCCCTCTCCGCTTCGCGGTCCTCACCGTTTCCGACTCGCGCTTAGAGAAGGACGACCGCTCGGGCGCGACGCTGGCCGAGCGGATCAGCCGAGCCGGACATCGTGCTCGCCGGACGGCGGCATCGTCCGCGACGAGGTGACGCTGATCCGGACCGCGGTCCGCCGCTTTGCCGGCGACCCGGCGGTCGAAGCGGTGATCACCACCGGCGGCACCGGATTGACCGGCCGCGACGTCACGCCGGAGGCGGTCGAGCCGCTCTTCGACAAGCGCATCGACGGCTTCGCCACCGTCTTCCAGATCGTCAGCTACGGCACGATCGGCACCTCGACGATCCAGTCCCGCGCCACCGCCGGCCTGATCGGCACGACCTTCGTCTTCTGCCTGCCCGGCTCGCCGGGCGCCTGCCGCGACGCCTGGGACCATATCCTCGCCGAGCAGTTCGACCTCCGCCACGCGCCGTGCAATTTCGTCGAGATCATGCCCCGGCTCGACGAGCATCTGCGGCGCGGCAAGCTCAGGCCGAGGCGGCGCTGACCGGCCGCCGGCCAACCTCGGCTCCCGACCGGTGGCCCGTGACGGGCCAGACGTGCGAATATGCCGCCAAAGTCCTGTCCGATGGAGGATATCAAATGAAGGTCTTCGTGAAGACGATCGAGCACACTGCGCCCTGGAAGCTGCGGGCGGCTTTTGCGGCCATGGCCGTGCTGATCCTTCTCGGCGGCGGGATCGCGGCAGAGGCCGAGGACGCGGCGGTCGAAATCTCCGGCTTCGCCTTCAAGCCGCAGGTTCTGACGGTACCGGTCGGCACCAAGGTGACCTGGACCAACCAGGACAATGCCGCGCATATCGTCGCCGGCAAGGGGGACGGGTTCCGCTCCGAGAAGCTCGGCAAGGGAACTCCTTCAGCCAGGAGTTCTCGGAGCCCGGCACCTTCGATTACTTCTGCGCCATCCACAAGAACATGACCGGCCAGATCGTCGTGACGCCGTAAGCCGGACCACCAGAGGTCCGGGTTCGACTTCACTCCGCTACGCCGCGAGCCGGCCGATCAGCCGCGGCGGCAGTCGCAGCAGGAACAGGCCGACGCAAAGCCCGTTCCGGGCGGCGCGGAAGAGCGATGGGCGCCGGCTTGCCGGCCCCCGCACCATCGGCGCGGGCGCGGAGCAGCGTCAGCCGCCGGCGTCCGATGCGGCGGGCGATATCGACGTCGGCCATCGCCGGCAGGTCGCGGTGGCCGCCGAGAGCCCGGTAGAAGGCGCGCGAGACGAGCAGGCCTTGCTCGCCATAGGGCGCCGCGAAGAAACCGGGTCCGGAAACTCGCCACGCTCTCCGCCGCGCCGGGCGCCAAGTCCCGTCTCGCCGCGGCGTAGCCGGAAGGCCGCCGCGCTGTTCGCGCGGCTCGGCCGGCGACGAAGGCGCGGTCGATGAAGGCGAGCGCCTCCGCCTGCCAGCCCGCATCGAGCAGCGACGACGGCGACAGGAAGAGGAGCCAGTCGCCCCGCGCGATGCTCGGCGGCCCGCATCAGCGCGGCCCGGCCGGCGCCCTTGACGATGGCGCAGCCGGCGGCGTCGGCGACGGCGAGCGTCCCGTCGCGCGAGCCGGCATCGACGACGATCGCGTCGCGGATGATGCCCTCCATCGCGGCCGGCGCCAGCGCGGCAAGCGCATGGGCCAGGTCCTGCCTCGTCGTCGCGGGTGGCGATGATGACGGTGATCATGTTCGCTTGATATCGCGGTCGCCGGCGGTTTTCGACCCCATTCTTGCAGCGGAACCTTTGTGCACCGTATTTTGTTCTTGATTTGTTCGCCCCAAATGCTAGGAATGAATTCATGTCCTCGCTACGCCACCGATTCGCCGCCAGCCGCGTCGCCCCCGCGCAGACGGTCGAGGACTATGTCGGCGTCCAGATCGACCCCGAGCGGCGACGGGGTCGTGGCGCCGAGACCAACCAGTCCGGCCGTTTCGAGCGCGAGGAGCGCGTCCTCTTCGACGATGGCTGGGGCAGCGCCGACGACCTGCCGCCGCTCAAGACCACGGTCCAGGAGGAACGGCCGCGCAAGATCATCACCACCAACGAATTCGCCGGACATCTCCTTCGACCGCTCGATCAACCCCTATCGCGGCTGCGAGCACGGCTGCGCCTACTGCTTCGCGCGGCCGACCCACGCCTATATGGGCCTCTCGCCGGGCCTCGATTTCGAGACCAGGCTCTTCGCCAAGCCGAACGCGGCCAAGCTGCTCGAGAAGCGAGCTGGCCAAGCCCGGCTACGAGCCGCGCACCATGGCGATCGGCACCAATACCGATCCCTACCAGCCGATCGAGAAGCGCTACCGCATCATGCGCGAGGTGCTCGAGGTGCTCGACGCCGCCAACCACCCGGTCGGCATCGTCACCAAGTCGGCGCTGGTGCTGCGCGACATCGACATCCTGTCGCGGATGGCGGAGCGCAACCTCGCCAAGGTGGCGCTGTCGGTGACGACGCTCGACCGCAAGCTGGCGCGCGCCATGGAGCCGCGCGCGGCGACGCCCGAGCGCCGCCTCGCCGCGCTCCGCCTCCTCTCCGAGGCCGGCGTTCCGACCACCGTGATGGTCGCGCCGATCATCCCGGCGCTCAACGAATCCGAGATCGAGCGCATCCTCGACGCCGCCGCGGCGGCCGGCGTCAAGGAAGCCGGCTACGTCCTTCTCCGCCTGCCGCTCGAGGTCCGCGACGTCTTCAAGGAGTTCCTCGAGCGCGAATATCCCGACCGGGCGAAGCACGTCATGTCGGTGATCCGCTCGATGCGCGGCGGCAAGGACTACGATTCGACCTGGGGCGCGCGGATGAAGGGCGAAGGCCCCTATGCCTGGCAGATCGGCCGCCGCTTCGAGATCGCCTGCCCGCCGTCTCGGCCTCAACGCCGACGCGCCGCAGCCTCCGCACCGACCTGTTCAAGGCGCCGGCCCAAGACGGGATGCAGTTGCAGCTGATCTGAGGCGGGATGGTTCCGTGAGAATCGCGGCGGCTGTTTTGCGTATTCCCGCATCGCCGAGTGATCGTCGTTCGACCCCCTCCTGTCCTCCCCCAGACAGGGGGAGGGGGTGCATGCGGCAGCGTAAAGGCCTCACTGGAGGCGATTGGGCGCGGCACTCCATCAGCGTCCCTCCCCCTGAAAGGGGGAGGACAGGAGGGGGTCAACCAATCCCGTCACGCGTTGCGTTGGCGTCACACGACCCGTCACAGATCGGCATCACCCGATCCGCGCCGAGAGCGTCCCGAGCGATTCCGTAGTCCACCTCGATCGCTGTCGCCGGGTTCGACCGGCACGGGCTTGATGCAGGTTCCGGTGGTGACGAAGTCGCCGGAGCGGATACCGCCGGCATATCGCGCAACCTCGTTGACCAGCCAAGTCAGGGCGAAGCGGGGATCGCCGAGCACGGCCGCGCCGGTGCCGCTACCGGCCTCGGCGCCGTTCTTCCGCATCGTCACGCGATGCGCCGCGAGATCGATGTCGCGCCACGGCGCGGTGACGGCGGGGCCCAAGCACGAACCGGCCGGCGCAGGCGGTGTCGGCGGCAAGCTGCGGCTCGCCGGCCGCGGTGAACACCGCGAAGCGCGAGTCGGGCGTTTCGATGCAAGGATGGAGCGTCGCCACCGTCCGCATCACCTCTTCTTCTGAGTAGTCGGCGTCCCGCGGCGGCAGGTCCTCACCGAAGACGAAGGCGAACTCGCCTTCCGCAACGCGCATGATGTTGCCGGCAAAGGGGATGGCGCCTCCCGGCGCCACCATGTTGCCGGCCATGATCCGCCCGGCGAGCGGGCCGCTGACATTGATGTGCCGCTGCCCTGCCTCGCTGGTCGCCGCGATCTTCCAGCCGACGGCGCGGTCGCCCGACTGCCGCGCGATCGCCGCCGCGACGCGATATCCCTCGCCGCGATCGGAGGGTCGCAGGTCGGGCGGAAGCCCGCCGACTTCGTCCCCTCCAGGCGATGGCGGAGGAGAATCGCCGCGGCCTCCTCGATCTTCTCAGGCGTCATGTTCCGCAAACCCGTCTCAGCGCTTCCACGGCACCGTCTATTCCAGACCGCAGCGAGCTAGCCTGTCTTCACGACCTTCGACCTGAGGCGATCCAATTCCGCGCCGGTTCCAAAATCGCCCGCGATCGGCGGCTACAAGACCTTCCTCGATCCTGCTGACTTGCCATTCGCATAGCGCGACATGGTCCCCGACCGCGCGGGCCACCAGCCAGTTCCGACTTCTTCTCGTCCGATCCGCGAGGCGCGCCAGCGCCTTGAGAACGGCAGGATCGAGGCGAACGGCAATCGAAGCAGACATCGCCCCTCCCGGGCCAGTTCGCGATTCGCCGCATCATTCGCCGTTGATGAACCGGAAGCAACGGCTCACCATACGCCATGCCCCGCGCCAGCCGAATCGCCGCTGCCGCTCGACCTGCCGTTGCCGCCGACCGACCGCTTCGAGAAGCGGGCGAAGCGCAAGGGCGCGCGGCTGGTCGCCGGGGTCGACGAGGCGGGCCGCGGCCCGCTTGCCGGCCCGGTAGTGGTCGCCGCCGTCGTCTTCGAGGGCCGGGTGCCCGAAGGGCCTCGACGATTCGAAAAGCTCCAGCCGGCCGAGCGCGAGCGCCTCTACGACTTGATCGTCGCCAGGGCGGTGGTCTCGGTGGTCGTGGCGAGCCGCGCCCGGGTCGACCGCATGAACATCCTCCGCGCCTCGCTGTGGGGGATGAGCCGCGCCGTCGCCGGCCTGCCGGTCCGCCCGGACCATGTGCTGGTCGACGGCAACATGCTGCCGCCCGGCCTGCCCTGCCCGGCCGAGGCGATCGTCGGCGGCGACGCGCTGTCGGTGTCGATCGCCGCCGCCTCGATCGTCGCCAAGGTGACGCGCGACCGGCTGATGGCGCAGATCGGCCTCGCCTTCCCCGGCTACGGCTTCGGCGAGCACAAGGGCTACTCGACGCCGGCGACATTTCGCGGCGCTCGACGCGCACGGCCCCTGCATCCACCACCGGCGAAGCTTCGCGCCGATCCGCATCGCGCTCGGCCTCGAGCCGGCATCGGAGCAGATCGACCTTTTCGCCCTCGCCGCAGACGGTGACCCGGCTGGATCAGATCCTCCGCCGCCGGCCGTCGACGCTCTCGACCAGCACCCATAGGCCGCAGGCGAGGACGCGCTCCGGCCCGGCGCCACCGGCGGGAGCGCCGAGAAGCGTGAGCCGGCCGATGCCCGCCGCAACGCCGCGCCGCATGCCTCGCCCGTCGCTCGTTCCACCGGCCATCGCCAAGGCTCGCGGAAGCGATATTATGCGCGATCCTGGGCAGAACGGGGAGTGAAAGCATGAGCGAGGCGGCCAAGTGGACGGTGGTCGGTGTCATGGTCGCCGTCGTGCTCGCCGGCGCCGTGGTCGGCGCGGTCGGAATCTGGCCCGGCAAGAACCGGCCCGACCACGCCAAGCCGTCGGTGACCATGGTCCGGCTCGGCCCGGACGGGACCGCCAAGTCCTCCTTCAAGGAAGATCAGAAAGACGTCGCGATTCCGAAGAGCCGCGGCTACGACCTCTGCCTCGGCGAACTCCGGGTCCAGCGGCCGTCGATGATGACCACCGACATGCCGGACGCGTTCTGCACGGTGACGCGCAAGGGCAACAAGGGTCCCTGGCGCATTTCTACCGGCGGCTGGCAGCAGTGCCAGGCGGTCTGCGTCAAGCTCGGCCGCAAGAGCTAATCGGCCGGAGGGCCGTCGCCCGCGCTCGCCGGGGCAGCGGCGATGTCAGTGGAGCTTCGCCTTGACGTCGTCGATGGCGCTGGTGATCAGGCCCTCGGCGGCGGCGCCCCGGGCGCGAGCGGCGAGGATGCGCTGCGCGGCGGCGATCGCGACGTCGGCCGAGAGCGACCGCACCTCGCGGAGCGCCTGCGCCTCGGCCTGGGCGATCTTCTCCTCGGCCATGCGTGGTGCGGCTCGCGACGTAGTCCTCGACCCGCTGCTTCGCCTCGGCGCCGAAGGCCTCCGCCTCGCGCCTGGCCTGGTCGATGATCTCCTCGACCTCGGCCTCCGCCTCGCGCGCCTTGCGCTGGTATTCGGCGAGCAGCGCCTGCGCCTCCTCGCGGAGCTTCCGCGCCTGCTCGAGCTCGGTGCGGATCGTCTCGGCGCGATTGTCGAGGCGCCCGACCAGCTTCCCCGGCACCTTCAGGTAGACGACGAGGCCGAGGAACAGGACGAGGCCGATCAGGGCCCAGAATGTGGCGTCCTCAAGCATTGGCGTTCCTCTCGGCGAGCACCGACTGCACCGCCGCGCTGACCTCGTCCGGCGTGGTCCTGGCGCCGATCAGCGAGGAGACCACCGCCTCGGTCGCGTCGCCGGCGATCGAACCGACCTCGGAGAGGGCGCGGTTCTTGATCTCGGTGATGCGCGCCTCGGCGGCCGCGAGCTTGGCGGCGAGCTCGCGCTCGATCTCGGTCCGCTGGGCGTCGGCCTTGGCCTTGGCGGCGGTCCGCGCCGCCTCGGCGATGCTCGAGGCCTTGGCGCGCGCCTGGGCCAGCGCCTTCTCGTAGCCGCGGCCGCGGCTCTTCCGATTCGCCCTTCAGCCGCTCGGCGGTGTCGAGGTCGGCCGCGATGCGGTCGCGCCGGCCCTCGATGATGCCGGCGAGCCGCGGCAACGCCACCTTCGCCATCACATAGTAGAGGACGGCGAAAGTGATCGCGAACCACAGGAGCTGCGAGGCGAAGGTCGAGGCGTCGAACGGCGGGAAGTTGTTTGCTCGGCCGGCGTCTCGACGACGACCCCCTCGCCGGTCGTGAACGGCCCCTGTGGCGTGTCGCTGGTGGTTGCCATGGCTCGCTAGCCCGGGTTACGCCGCTTCCGCCTTAGACCGCGAAGAGCAGCAGGAGCGCGATCAGGAACGAGAAGATGCCGAGCGCCTCGGTCACCGCGAAGCCGAAGATCAGGTTGGTGAACTGGCCCGAGCGGCGGCCGGATTGCGGATCGCCGAGGCGAGGAAGTTGCCGAAGATGTGGCCGACGCCGATGGCCGCGCCACCCATGCCGATGCACGCGATGCCAGCGCCGATGAACTTTGCTGCTTCCGCTTCCATTGTCTTATGCTCTTCTCCGTGTGGTGGGGTTGCCCGCTGGCCTGCTTAGTGCCCGGGATGGAGGGCGTCGTTGAGGTAAAGGCAGGTCAGGACCGCGAAAACGTAGGCCTGGAGCGCCGCGACCAGGAACTCGAGCGCGGTCAGCGCCACGGTCGCGGCAAGCGGCAGGATCGCGCCGAGGACGCCGACGACGCCGAGCGAGCCGAGCGTCGACACGAAGCCGGCGAACACCTTCAGCGTGATGTGGCCGGCGAGCATGTTGGCGAAGAGCCGGATCGAGAGCGAGATCGGCCGCGAGATGAAGGACAGCACCTCGATGAAGGCGACGACCGGCAGCAGCGCCGCCGGCAGGCCGCTCGGCGTGAACAGCTTGAGGAAGTGCAGCCCGTGCCGGCGGAAGCCGTAGAAGATCACCATGCCCATCACGATCATCGCCAGCGCCACCGTGATGATCAGGTGCGAGGTGACCGTGAAGAAATACGGGAACATCCCGATCAGGTTGGCGAACAGGATGAAGATGAAGAGGGTGAAGACGAGCGGGAAGAACCGCATGCCGTCGCTGCCCGTCGAATCGCGGAGCGTCTTGGCCACGAATTCGTAGGTCACCTCCGCCGCCGACTGCCAGCGGCCCGGCACCAGTCCGCGGCCCGCGCGTCGGCGAGAATCAGGAAGGCCGATGCGCCGACGACCGTCAGCCACCATGAACAGGGCGGAATTGGTGAAGGAGAAGTCGACGCCGCCGACCTCGATCGGGACGAGCTTGTGGATCTGGAACTGATGAATCGGATCGGTAGCCACTTCACCCTCGTCAATCGAACCGGCGGGATGCCGGATCGTCGTCCAGTCCGGCCGCTTGGCGATCAAGCCGGCCGTACGCATCACGCTCAGGATGCCCGCCGCGAATCCCAGGAGCAGGAACACGATCAGACCCCAGGGCGAGGTCCCGAGCAACCCGTCGAAACCCCAGCCGAGCGCGGCGCCGACCACCACCCCGGCGACGAAATCGGCGCCCAGCCTGAGCGCCATCGCCATACCCCGGCCGCGGCGCCGCCTCCGGCTTGCGCCACGTTCCCGCTCCGGACGCCTCTCGTCGAGGCGCCGGTCGAGATCACGCAGCCTGTCGGGAAAGCGCGGCATCTTCCGCGCTCGGCGTGCGGATCGGGCTCGTCCTCGCCCGATCCACCCGCTTCGCTCATCGATCCCGCCCTGCCAGTGCCGGAGAACCTGTCGGAACTCCCGCCCCGCCCTCAAAGCCGCGCGCACATTAGTTTTCGGGGGAAACCGTGTCAAGAAGCGGACACTTTGCATAAGTCCTTGATTTCTATCAGCTTTCTCTATCGACGCGCTGGCCGCGATGTTGCGCCGCAACCGGCGCCGGCGGCGGAAGCCGCGAGAAGATCGCCGCTCGCCTTCTTCCGGTCGACGTCCGGCGCATGGGAGAATGCCGCCATGGCGAGCACCGCCCGAGAAACGGAAAGGCGCCGTCACCCTCGGCGAGATCGTCGGCCGCGTGATCGAGCCGGTCACCGCCCGCCGCGGCTTCGCCACGGCCGACCTGATCGCCGTCTGGCCGGAGATCGCCGGGCCGATGCATGCCGCCTGCACCGCGCCGGAGAAGATCGTCTGGCCGCGCCACGCGACGGCGGAGGACCCGCCGGCCGGGCGCTCTGTTCATCCGCGCCGACGGCCCGCGCGCCATCTTCGTCCAGCACGAGCTGCCCGCAGATCGTCGAGCGGGTGAACGCCTTCTTCGGCTACCGCGCCGTCGCCCAGGCCCGCGATCGTGCAGGGGCCGGTCGGCCGCGCCGCGCCGCCGCAAAGCGCCGGCTCCGCCGCCGCTCGACGCGGCCACCGCCCGAGCGGATCGCCGCCGACGTCGCCGGCGGTCGAGCGACGAGGGACTCCGCGCCGCGCTTGACCGCCTCGGCCGCGGCGTGTTCATGCCGACCGTCGCGATTAGTTGACTGAATGATTGCCGAGAAACGCCACAATTCCCCTGTCCAGTCCGGCCGATTTCCGGCATACCGGCCGCGCCTCATCGACGAACGAGAGCGTCATCGCGATGAACCAGACGGATCCTCTCCTCGCCGCTTGCGGCCGCCGTGACGGCCGGCGGCGGTTGCTCCTCGTCGGCGTCGCTCCCCGGCGGCGGTCTGGCCTCGTCGGCCCGGCGCATCGCCGCGTCAGCACCGAGGAACTGATGAAGCCCGGGCCGCTCGGCGACATGGCGCTCGGCGATCCCAATGCGCCCGAACATCGTCATCGAATACGCGTCGATGACCTGCAGCCATTGCGCCGCCTTCCATGCCGAGACCTGGCCGGCGCTCAAGGAGAAATACATCGACACCGGCAAGGTCTACTTCATCCTCCGCGAATACCCGCTCGATGCCGCTCGCCACCGCGGCCTTCATGCTCGCCCGCTGCGGCCCGAAGGAGCGCTACTTCCCGCTCGTCGACCTGATGTTCGACCGCCAGGGCGACTGGGCCTTCACCGACAATCCCAAGCAGGCGCTGCTCGAACTTCGTCCGCCAGGCCGGCTTCACCGAGGAATCGTTCAACGCCTGCCTGACCAACAAGGAGATTCCAGGACGGCGTGCTGCGGTCAAGAACCGCGGCTCAGCAGCGAGTTCGGCGTCGAGCTCGACTCCGACCTTCTTCTTCAACGGCGAGAAGAAGCATCGCGGCGAATTGTCCATAGACGAAATCGACGCGATTCTTGCCGATTAGGGCCGAATTGCCCTATCCGGGCCGGGGCCGGTCCGTGACCGCTTTCCGCGTGCCGGCCCGTGAGCGCGAGGAGCGCGGGGCGTTGAAATTCACGCGGCTTCGGGTACTCGGCTTCAAGTCTTTCGTCGAGCCGACCGAGTTCCTGATCGAGCCAGGGCTGACCGGCGTGGTCGGCCCGAACGGCTGCGGCAAGTCCAACCTCGTCGAGGCGCTGCGCTGGGTGATGGGCGAATCGTCCTATCGCAACATGCGCGCCTCCGGCATGGACGACGTCATCTTCTCGGGCAGCGGCAACCGCCCGGCGCGCAACACCGCCGAGGTCACCCTCGTCAGTCGACAATGCCGACCGCACCGCGCCCGGCGGCGATCAACGACGCCGACATGCTCGAGGTCACCCGGCGGATCGAGCGCGAGGCGGGCTCGGTCTACAAGATCAACGGCCGCGACGTCCGCGCCCGCGACGTCCAGCTGCTCTTCGCCGACGCCTCGACCGGCGCCCACTCGCCGGCGATGGTCGGCCAGGGCAAGATCGGCGAACTGATCGCGGCCAAGCCGCAGGACCGCCGCGCGCTGCTCGAGGAGGCCGCCGGCATCTCCGGCCTCCACAATCGCCGCCACGAGGCCGAGCTCCGGCTGTCGGCGGCCGAGCAGAACCTCGCCCGCCTCGACGACGTGATCGGCGAGATCGAGGCGCAGCTCGAGACGCTGAAGCGCCAGGCCCGCCAGGCGGTGCGCTACCGCAACCTCTCCGGCCAGATCCGCCAGGCCGAGGCGACCGTCCTCCATCTCCGCTGGCTCGCCGCCACCGAGGCGCTCCGCGAGGCCGAGGCGGCGCTCGCGCGAGGCGACCAGCGCTCGCCGACCAGCGCGCCGCCGCGCAGGCGCCGCGCCGCGCAGGCGCAGGCGAGCGCCGCCGCCGCCCTTCCCGACTCTTCGCGATGCCGCCGCCCGCGCCGGCGCGGCGCTGCAGCGCCTCGTCCATCGCCCGCGAGGCGCTCGACGCGCGAGGAAGCGCGGGTCGGCGAACGCCTCGCCGATCTCGACCGCCGCCTCGCCCAGCTCGCCGACGACATCGCCCGCGAGGAGCGGATGGTCGAGGACAATCGCACCATCCTCGTCCGCCTCGACGAGGAAGAGCGCGGCATCGCCGCCGCCAATGCCCAGATGGCCGAGCGCCAGGCCGAGGCCGCCGAGGCGCCGCGCAGCACCTGCGAGGCGGCGCTCGGCCGAGAGCGAGAAGGCGCTCGCCGAGCTGACCGGCCGCGCTCGCCCAGATCACCGCCGAGCGCACGCAGACCGAGCGCGCGCTCCGCGAGGCCGAGGCCCGCATTGCCCGCCTCGGCGACGGAGCGCGGCGAGGTCGAGGCCGAACTGGCCGGGCTCGACGCCGGGCGTCGCCGGGCCGGAGCGGATGGCCGAGCTCCGCGGCGAGGTCGAGCGGACCGAGGCGGCGGTCAAGGCGGCCGAAGCCGCGACGCTCGCCGCCGAGGAGCGCTCCAAGCTCGCCCGCGAGCAGCGCCGCCGCCGGCCGCGAGCCGTTCATCGAGGCCGAGCGCGCGCTCGGCCGGATCGAGGCCGAGGCCGCGGCGCTGGTCGCCGATGCTCGGCGCGCCGCGCGGCGAGGGCGAGGTGCCGCTCCTCGATCTCGTCACGGTCGCCTCCGGCTACGAGGCGGCGCTCGGCGCGCGCCTGCGGCGACGAGCTCGACGCGCCGGTCGATGCGGCGGCCGCCGCCTACTGGCACCGCGTCGATCCGCTCGCCGACGATCCGGCCTTGCCCGACGGCGCCGAGCCGCTGTCGGCCCGGGTCGAGGCGCCGGCCGTGCTCGCCCGCCGCCTCGCCCAGTCCGGGCATCGTGCGCCGACCGCGAAACCGGCGCCCGGCTCCAGCCGTCCCTTCGTCCCGGCCAGCGCCTCGTCACCCGCGCCGGCGACCTCTGGCGCTGGGACGGCTACGTCGCCACCGCCGAATTGCCGCGAGCCCGCCGCCCAGCGGCTTGCCAACAAGAACCGCCTCGCCGAACTCGAGGTCGAAGCCGAGCACCGCCCGCGACCAGCCACCGAGATGCGCCGACGTGCTCGAGGCCGCGGTCGCCGAGGCCCGCATCGCCGAGGAGGCCGAACGCGCCGAGCGCGACTCGCTGGCGCCAGGCGCAGCGCGCCTTCGATGCCGCCCGCGAAGCCCTTGCCGCGGCCGAGCGCGAGGTGGCGCGGCTCGCGGCGCGGCGGAGCGCGCTCGACGAGGCCAACGCCCGCCTCGCCGGAATCGCTCGCCGAGGCAGGCGGCTGCCCGCGATGCCGCCGGCGCTGCGCTCGCGGCGGCGCCGCATCCCGACAGCTTCGCCGAGGAACTCACCGCGCCTCCGCGACCAGCGTCGCGCGCGATCGCGCCGCGCTCGCCGAGGCGCGCGCCGCCGTCGAGAGCCTTGCCGGCGAGGCCGAGCTTCGCGCCCGCCGGCTCGCCGGCATCGCCGCCGAGCGCGAGAAGTGGCACGAGCGCGGCACCAATGCCGAAGCGCAGATCGCCACCCTCACCGCGCGCCGTGGCGAGACCGAAGCCGAGAACGGACGCAGCTCGCCGAGGAGCCGGACCAGATCGAAGCAGAAGCGCCGCGGCCTTCTCACCGAGATCGACCAGGCCGAAGAGGTGCGCGCCGAGGCCAGCGATGCGCTGGCGGTCGGCGAAGCGACGCTCGCCGAAGCCGACCGCGCCGCGCGGGCGGCGCTCGAGCAGCTCTCCGAGGCGCGCGAGCAGCGCGGCCGCCAGGAGGAGCGGGTCGTCGCCGCGCGGCGAGCGGCTCGCCGAGTCGCCGTGCAGCGCATCGACGAGGTGCTCGACTGCCCGCCCGAGGAGGCGGAGAAGCATCGCCGAGCTGAAGCCCGGCGCGCCGCTCCCCGACCTCGGCGACATCGAGGCGCGGCTCGAGCGCTACCGGCAGGAGCGCGAGCGCCTCGGCG
The DNA here is from genome assembly GCA_963792845.1 of uncultured Alphaproteobacteria bacterium. Lineage (GTDB taxonomy): Bacteria > Pseudomonadota > Alphaproteobacteria > Rhizobiales > Kaistiaceae > Bauldia. The sequence continues at coordinate 230,411 of CAWBXW010000012.1, read as the reverse complement.
GGGTCAATCTCCGCGCCGAGGAGGAGGCCAACGAGACCGCCGCCCGCCGCGATGCGCTGGTCGCCGAGCGCGACGACCTCGTCGCCGCGATCCACCGCCTCCGCCAGGGCATCGGCAGCCTCAACCGCGAGGGCCGCGAGCGGCTGCTCGCCGCCTTCGGCACGGTCAACGGCCACTTCCAGCGCCTCTTCACCCACCTCTTCGGCGGCGGCGAGGCCGAGCTGCAGCTCACCGAATCCGACGATCCGCTCGAGGCCGGGCTGGAGATCGTCGCCCGCCCGCCGGGCAAGAAGCCGCAGATCATGACGCTCCTCTCCGGCGGCGAGCAGGCGCTGACCGCGCTGTCGCTGATCTTCGCCGTCTTCCTCACCAACCCGGCGCCGATCTGCGTCCTCGACGAGGTCGACGCGCCGCTCGACGACGCCAATGTCGAGCGCTTCTGCAATCTCCTCGACGAGATGACGCGGACGACCGAGACCCGCTTCGTGGTGATCACCCACAACCCGATCACCATGAGCCGGATGAACCGCCTGTTCGGCGTCACCATGGCCGAGCGCGGCGTCTCCCAGCTCGTCTCGGTCGACCTCGAGACCGCCGAGCGCTTCCTCGAGGCGGGGTAGCGTGAGGATCGTCGGCATCGATCCACGTCCAGCTCGCGATGCCGAGGGGACGCGAGGACGATGCCCGCGCCTTCGATCGCGACCTTCTCGGCATGGGGGAGATCGCCGAAGCCCGCCAATCTCGTGGCGCGCGGCGGTGTCGGGTCCGCAGACGGCGACCGGCAAGCCACCACGAGGTCGAGGACGACTTCCGCCCGGCGAAGAAGGCACCATCCCGCATTGCGCGTTCGTTGGATGCTCGACGGCATCCGAAGCCGCCGATCGCCGAAGGCGGCCATCACGCCTCATGATGACGAACCGCTTCCCGGCTATCGCCGCTGTCTAGGACTCACGATCCTTTCGGGATCAACGGCATCGAGTTCGTCGAGCGCATCGTCAAGCGCCTGGCCGCATTGAATTTCGCATCATCCGATGCTAATTCTGATGTAACCTGGAGAGCGTCTCAATGCGTACGACCATCACACTCGACGACGAGCTCCTCGCCGACGCCAAGGAACTCACCGGCATCAAGGAGAGGTCGGCGCTGGTAAACGCCGGGCTGAAAGCGCTCGTCGAGCGTGAAGCCGCGCGGCGGTTGGCGCGGCTCGGTGGCAGCCAGCCGCATTTGAAGCCGATCCCGCGCCGCCGCCCGCCATACAATGATCCTCGTCGATACCCGATCCACACCGCTTCGTATTCGGCGAGGTCGCCATGGGCGACCTGCGCCCGAGGGACGAAACGCTGCGCTGGCTGAATCGCCTCCCCGAACTGCTGCCGGCGCGGGACAGCGAGGTTCTTGCCCTGGTCAACAAGGCCGGCCTCTATGCCACCGGCATCGGCTACATCGACGCCCATCTGCTGACCGCCGTTCGCCTCGTACCGGACACCCGGTTCTGGACACGGGACAAGCGGCTGCGGGAGGTCGCGGAGCGATTATCGGTTGCCGCCAATCCGACTTGAAGCCTCGCGGGAAATCCGACCCGGGCGACACGTCATGCCGAGAAAAAATCTATCCCCGCTACCGGATCCTGCCTGATACTGCGCGTCATCCCGGCTCGCGGGGGGCGCATTCTAGAGGCGTCTTTTGTGCGGAGCGGGGAGCGGCGCTTCACTTCGGCTTCGCAGGCTGGGGTGGGGAAGCCCGGGTGAGGACCGCCGTCACTACGGACGGCCGCCTTCAAGGCTAAACCCGGAGGGCAACCTCCGGCGATGAGCGCCGAGCCCGGGAGCTAAAAACCGCCGCGGCGGGTGCAGGTGTTGCGCCCAATTTCGGACTACCCGACCGGCGTGACATCGGCGCCCGCCACCCCTCGGCTCGAGGGACAGAACATAGGTAGGTTGAAGCGACAGCGAAAAACCCACCGTCCGGCATTCATCACCCGGCCGAAATCCGGCGCGGAAACGACGAGTGCTGACTGCCGCATGTCGGATCGATGAGAGCCGGATGCTCGGAGCAAGCGCGGACCGGCTCAGCCCTCGACCTCGGTCTCGGGGCGGTCCTTGCCGAGGGCGAGTTCCTCGTGCCACTTGCCCTTGTCGTCCTCCCACGAAATCGTCGTGGTCTCGCCCGGCGCCTCCTGCTCCATGGCGGCGCGCCTGGCGGCTTCACGCGCTTCGTCGTGAGACGCGAAGGTTTCCGAGTACACCCCGTCGACCTTGTAGGCCCACCCGCCGTCATGCGGCACGATGTGATAGACGACCTTGTCCATGATGCTCTCCAATCCGCGCCGGGCGATCTCGGCCGAGCCGCCGCTCTATTTCCGAGCATATGGCAGGTCGGGCGCCTTGCGGCCAGAGGGGCGGCCGCCCGGAACGACATCGCGTGTGCAATGATCGCATGGCAAATCGCGGTAAAGATGGACCATGCCCGCGCCGAATTCGACCCGACGATCACCGTCCTGACATCTCCCGATCCCTCCTCGCCTGGTACGACCGCCATGCCCGGAAGCTGCCGTGGCGGGTCGGACCGAGGGACCGCGCCCGCGGGATCAAGCCCGACCCCTACCGGGTCTGGCTGTCCGAGGTGATGCTGCAGCAGACCACGGTCACCGCGGTCAAACCCTATTTCGACGCCTTCGTCGTCGCATGGCCGACGGTCGAGGCGCTCGCCGCGGCGTCGCGCGAGGCGGTGATGAAGGCGTGGGCCGGGCTCGGCTACTATGCACGGGCGCGGAACCTGCACGCCTGCGCCGAGGCGGTGGTGCGCGAGCACGGCGGCCGCTTCCCCGAGACCGCCGACGGGCTCCGCGCCCTCCCCGGCATCGGCGCCTACACCGCGGCGGCGATCGCGGCGATCGCCTTCGACGAGCCGGCGCCGGTGGTCGACGGCAACATCGAGCGCGTCATCGCCCGCCTCTTCGCGATCGACGCGCCGCTCCCCGAGGCCAAGGGCGCGATCCGCGATACCCAGGCGCGCCTCACGCCAGCGTCGCGAGCCGGCGACTATGCCCAGGCGATGATGGATCTCGGCGCGGCGATCTGCACGCCGAAGCGGCCGTCCTGCATCCTCTGCCCGGTCGCCGGGTCGTGCCTCGCGCGGGCGCGCGGCGAAGCGGAGCGCTACCCGCTCAGAGCGGCCAAAGCCGAACGCCCGACCCGCTACGGGACGGCCTATGTCGCCGTCCGCCATGACGGCGCGGTCCTGCTTCGCCGGCGCCCCGAGCGCGGTCTGCTCGGCGGGATGGCGGAAGTGCCGGGAAGCGAATGGTCGAGTCATCACAATCAGATGGCGGCGCTTGCCAATGCGCCGATTGAAGCCGGCTGGCGGCGGGTCGAGGGCGCCGTCGTGCATGTCTTCACCCATTTCCGGCTGGAGCTCGACGTCTATTGCGCCGGGATCGACAGGAGGGACACGGCGCCCGCGGGGTGCTGGTGGGCGGCCGCGGAGACGCTCCCCGGCGAGGCCCTGCCAAGCGTCATGCGGAAGGCGATCGAAGCCGCACTTCCCGGCGCGACGCGGCGACGCAAAGGGACCAAAGCAGCGTGACCGAAATCCGCCATATCGTCTTCGACCTCGGCAACGTCCTCCTCAACTGGGACCCGGAGATCCCCTACCGCCGGCTCATCCCGGATCCGGAGAAGCGCCGCCGCTTCCTCGACGAGGTCTGCACCTTCGAATGGAACGCCGAGCAGGACCGTGGCCGGACATGGCAGGAGGCCGAGGACATCCTCATCGCCGGCCATCCGGACCTCGCGCCGCTGATCCGCGCCTATCGCCAGCACCATCACGAGATGGTCACCGGGCCGATCGCCGAAACCGAAGCGGTAATCGAGGCGCTGGCCGACGCCGGCTACGACTTGACCGCCCTCACCAACTGGTCGGCCGAGACGTTTCCGGCCGCCGAATCGGCCTATCCGGTCCTCGACCGCTTTCGCGGCATCACCGTCTCCGGACGCATCGGGATGATGAAACCGGACCCGGCCATCTATCGTCACCACGCGGAAGCCTTCGGCCTCGATCCGCCGGCGACGCTCTTCTTCGACGACAACCCGAAGAACGTCGAAGGCGCACGCCAAGCCGGCTGGCAAGCCGAGGTCTTCCGCTCGCCGGCGGAACTGCGCGCCGACCTTGCGCGCCACGGCATCACCCTCGATTAGCCAGGCCGTGGGAACCTGTCCGCAATCTCAGCCCCGGAGCACCCGGCAATGCGCGCCTTCCTCGCCATGATCTTTCTTCTCGCCGGCGGAGTTGCCGCGGCCGCTGACGAGGAGCAGGGCTATCACGCCGGCTTCGCCCGGCTGACGGTTGAGGCCGATCCCCCCTTCCCGGTCGCGGTCTGGTATCCCACCGCCGCCGAGGAGACCACCTGGCAGGCCGCCCTCCGTGACGTCACCGCCGCCCGCGATGCCCCGATCGCGGCAGGCCGGTTCCCGCTGATCCTTCTCTCGCACGGAAGCGGCGGCAACGAATTCGGCCATCTCGACTGGGCGGCGCGTCTCGCCCGGAACGGCTTCATCGTCGCCGCGATCCGGCATGTCGGCGACTCCTCGGACGCGCCCAACGGTCAGGGCAGCGATATCCAGCTCACCGGCCGTCCCTGGCAAGCCCGGCAGGCGCTCGACGCCGTCCTCGCCGATCCGCGGCTTGCGCCTTCGATCGATCGCGACCGCATCGGCATGATCGGCTTCTCGGCCGGGGGGTACACCACGCTCGTCTCGATCGGCGGACGCCCGCGTTACGAGCTGTGGATGGCGCACTGCGCCGCGCATCCCGAGGACCACGAATTCTGCCCCGGCGAAGGCATCGTCGTGCCGCGCATCACCAAGCCCGGATGGGCGCTGCCGCCGCCGATCGGCGAAATCAAGGCGGCGGTCGTGATGGCGCCGGCTGGCATTCTTTTCGATGCCCGGGGGCTCGCGGGTATCGGCGTGCCGCTTCGCATCTATCGCGCCGCCGACGACCGCCTCGTCCAGAACCAATGGAACGCCGACCATGTCGCGGCGCTCCTGCCCAACCGTCCCGAAATCGTCACCGTTCCGGGCGACCACTACGTCTTCATTGCCCCCTGTTCGCCGGCGCTGCGGGCCGAGGTCGCGGTGATCTGCGAGGATGCGCCGGGTGTCGACCGGTTAGCGATTCACGAAAAGATCGCCGACGAGCTCGTGGATTTCTTCCGGAAGGAACTCGGGGCCAGCCCTCATGAATAAATCCTCCATGCGATTCATCTGATTGTGACCGACCGGGGTGAGCCGGTCATTGAAGTGCGGAAATTCGCCGGCCGCCACGACACCGACCCGCTCGAAGCGTTGCCGGGTTCGGTGATCTTTTATGAAGACCCCTTTGCCCCACTGATCTGGTGGGTCGAGAGTACGATGGCGATCTCGGTCCCGCCGGCCGACGCGCCATCCAAACCCAGCGTGAAGGCGGCGAAATCCTGGTTTCCTCAATCTCCGCTTGGGAAATCGCGATGCTCGTCGCAAGATGCCGGCTGGGTCTTGCGACCGATGTCGAAACCTGGCTCGCAGAAGTTCGGGCTGATCGAGCGACTTCGCTTCGCTCCTGTCGACAATGTGATTGCGGTCGCCGCGGTCGAACTGCCCGGTGAATTGCATCGCGATCCGGCCGACAGAATTATCGTCGCGACGGCCCGTCGCTTCAACGCGTCGCTTGGAACAGGCGACAGGAAGCTCCGCGCCTATCCTCATGTCGTAACGGTCTGGCAGCTGCCGTCCGGCCCGCGTCAGGCGCCGGCCGCCGCCATCTCCGTCCTCACCATCCTGCGCAACTCATCGATCGGCGCGAGGCCGCCCGGCCGCTCGAAGTGCCAGAACGTCCAGCCGTTGCAGGCCGGCAGCCCCTGGACCAGGGCGCCGACGCGGTGGATCGAGCCGATATGGGCGCCAGCGCGAAGCGATCCGTCGGCGCGAATCTCCGCCTTGTGGCGGGCCTTGGCGTCGGTCAGCACGGCGCCCGGGGTGATCAGGCCGGTCTCGATCAGGACGCCGAAGGGGATGCGCGGCTCGCCGCGCTTTCCCGGCGATGATTCGAGCGACGGCGAAGGCGCGGCGTCGACCGCCGCAATGCGCGACTCCGCTGCGGCGATATAGGCGGGCTCGCGTTCGACGCCGACGAAATGGCGGCCGAGGCGCTTGGCCACGGCCCCGGTGGTGCCGCTGCCGAAGAATGGATCGAGGACGATGTCCCCCGGCCGCGTCGAGGCCAGGAGGATGCGGTGGAGCAGCGCCTCCGGCTTCTGCGTCGGGTGGGCTTTCCGCCCGTCGCCGTCGCGAAGCCGCTCGTTGCCGGTGCAGATCGGGAACAGCCAGTCCGATCGCATCTGCAGGTCGTCGTTGCCCGCTTTCAGGCCGTCGTAGTTGAAGGTGTAGCCCTTCCCGTCGGGGTCGCGGCTCGCCCAGATCAGCGTCTCGTGGGCGTTCTGGAACCGGCGTCCGCGGAAGTTCGGCATCGGGTTGGTCTTCCGCCAGACGATGTCGTTGAGGATCCAGAAGCCGAGGTCCTGGAGCACGGCCCCGACCCGGTAGATGTTGTGGTAGGAGCCGATCACCCAGAGCGTTCCGTGCGGCTTGAGCACGCGCCGGCAGGCGGCGAGCCAGGCGCGGGTGAAGTCGTCATAGGCGGCGAAGCTCGCGAACTTGTCCCAGTCGTCATCGACCGCATCGACCTCGGATTGGTCGGGGCGGGTGAGCTTCCCCTCGAGTTGAAGGTTGTAGGGCGGGTCGGCAAAGACCACATCCACCGAAGCCGGCGGCAAACGATCGAGTGCGGCGACGCTGTCGCCCTTCAGAATCGTATCGAGCCAGTCCAGGCCGGCCTCCGCCTGACGCGCGCGCCCCATTTCCTGCCCACCCATACGCAACACGGACACGCCCGGGAGACTGGCCGGTTATCGTGAAGGCCGGGTTGAGAGACATGGTTAGCGCTTGGTGAGCGAGGCTCGATGCCGGCAGGCCGGCTATGCAGGATTCGGCCTTTCCCTCCCCGGCGATGGCCGCTACAGAGGCACCACCGGAAGAAAGGCGCCGGCGATCGGCGACGGATTTCATGCTCTTCATGTTCGATTACGACGGCGTGGTCGTCGATTCCGAGGTGATCGCCGCGAAGGTCGACTCCGAGCATCTCGCCGAGTTCGGTTTCACCATCACGCCCGAGGAGGTGATCCGGCGCTTCGCCGGACTGACCAGCGCCGACATCGTCGAGATCGTCGAATCGGAGACCGGCCGGCCGCTTCCACCCGATTTCCTGCGTGACCAGCGGGAGGAGCTCGACCGCCGCCTCGCCGCCGAGGTCAAGCCGGTGCCCGGCATCCTCGAGCTCCTCGACCGGCTCGAAGGGCCGCGCTGCGTATGCTCCAATTCCTCGACCGAGCGCCTCAGAATCACGATGGAGCGGACCGGAACCTGGGAGCGCTTCGCGCCCTATATTTTCTCGGCCGGCGAGGTCGGCAACCAGCGGAACAAGCCGGACCCGAACGTTTATCTCTATGCGCTGGAGCAGTTCAGGGCCAATCCGCGCGATGCCGTGGTCATCGAGGATTCGGTGTTCGGGGTCACGGCGGCCCGCAAGGCCGGCGCGCGGGTCATCGGGTTCACCGGCGCCTCGCATGCCTGGCCCGGACTCGCCGATCTCCTGACCGAGGCCGGCGCCGAGACCGTGCTCAAGCGCCTCGCCGACATTCCGAAGGTCGCCGAGGCGTTCGCCGCCTGGGACGGCGTCGGCGTCTGAGGCCGCGAGGCGCCGTTCTGTCGCATGTGACGCAGCTCACAACCCGGCTTGCCGATCGCCGGGCACGGGCGCAGCATGGGCGCGGGCTCCGGCGGAGATGGAGGTCTCGCATGAAACGCTCGATCGCGTGTCTGGCCGGCATGGCGTTTTTCGCCTCGGTAGCGGCCGCGCAAGCCGACAAGGCGATCATCATCCTCGACGCGTCGGGCTCGATGTGGGGCCAGATCGGCGGCGAGGCCAAGATCGCCATCGCGCGCGACACCCTTCACAAGGTGCTCGCCTCGGTGCCTTCCGACCTTGAACTCGGGCTGATGGCCTACGGTCACCGCGACAAGGGAAGCTGCAGCGACATCGAATTGATCGTGCCGCCGGCCGCCGGAACCGCGGGAGCCATCGCCAAGGCCGCCGACGCCATCTCCCCCAAGGGCAAGACTCCGATCAGCGACGCCGTCCGCCAGGCCGCCGAGGACCTTCGCTACAGCGAGGACAAGGCGACGGTCATCCTGATCACCGACGGACTCGAGACTTGCGACGCAGATCCCTGCGCCGTCGCGACCGAGCTCGAGCAGTCGGGTGTCGACTTCACCGTGCATGTCGTCGGCTTCGGCCTGTCAAGCGAGGAAGGCCGCCAGGTCGCCTGCCTCGCCAAAAACACCGGCGGCAAATATTTCGCCGCCAAGGACGCGGCGAGCCTCGGCGCGGCGCTGGCGCAGACGGTGGCTGAGACCGTCACGCCCAACCCGCCGACGAAGCCGGTGAAGCCGATCGAGCAGCCGAAGCCGGAGCACGACCTCAAGGTGACCTCGCGACCGGCGCCCGGCGCGCCGCCCTTCGCGGGCGCCGAGGGCATCCGTTACGACGTCTACAAGGCGAATGGCGACGGCGACCATGAACAAGACCCGGTCGAGACCGGCTATGGCGGCAACGGCTCCGAGGCCGAGTTCGACGTGCCCGCCGGCGCCTATGTGGTGAAAGCGAGCAAGGACCTTGGGGAGGCGGTCGCCGAAGTCTCCGTGACCGAGGACAAAGAGGCCGCGGCCGACGTCGTCTTCGACGCCGGCTTCATCGAGGCAAAGGCGATGGCGACGGAGACCGACGCGCTGCCCAATGCCGACGCGGTCCGCTGGGACGTCACCGATTCCACCGGTGACACCGACACCAGCTACGGCCCGACGCGGCGCGTCCTGGTCGAGTCCGGAGAGGCGACCGTCATGGCGTCGATCGGCAACGCCTCGGCAAGCGTGCCGGTCACCGTCACCGCCGGCGCGACCGAAGAGGTCGACGTCATCCTCGGCGCCGGCCGGCTGGTCCTTCGCGGCAAGCGGAGCGAGGACGCGACGGATTACGATCCGGGCGTGCGCTGGGACGTGACCGGCGCCGACGGGCAGACCGCCACGACCTATGGCGGTGAGGTTAGCCTCGACCTTGCCGCCGGTGACTACACCGTGAAGGCGACGCTCGGCGAAGCGACGGCGGAGACGCCGGTCTCGGTGCCGGCGGGAAAGACCGTCGAGACCGTGGTGGTGGTTGCCTCCGGCCGGCTGATCGCCCATGCCCTCTTCGCCGAAGGCGGCCCGGTGGTCACCGCGAGCCCGCGCTTCGACGTGCTGGCGCCCGCGCCCGATGCCAATAGCGAGCGCAAGACCTTCGCCACCGCCTATGAGGATGGGGCCACCTTCGACCTCGCGCCGGGCAAATACGTGCTTTCGGCGCAGTCGGATCTCGCGACCGCCGAAGCCGGCTTCGAGATTGTCGGCGGAAAACCCGTCGAGGTCTCGGTCGTGCTCAATGCTGGCCTCCTCGCCGTGACCGCGCCGGGCGCCGACCATATCGACCTCACGTCGAGCAAGAAGGACATCTACGGGAAGCAGGCGGTGCTCGCCACGCAGTATGGCGAGAACTGGTCGGTGGCGGTGCCGGCCGGCGACTACACGGTCCACGTCACCAAGACCGACGGCTCGGAGAAGTCGATGCCGGTGTCGATCAAGGCCGGCGAGCGGACCGAGGCGACGGCGGAATAGTCGCCATGCGCCCGCTGATCTCCGGCGCTGCCGGCCTCATCCTGACGGCGCTCCCCGCCGTCGCTTTCGAGGCGGCCCTGCCGCTTGCCTGCACGCCGGGCGTCGACTGCGTTGTCCAGCATTATGTCGATCGCGATCCCGGCCCGGACCGCATCGACTACATGTGCGGACACCAGACCTATGACGGCCACGACGGCATCGACATCCGCATACCGTCGCTGAAGCGCATGGAGGAGGGCGTCGCAGTCCTCGCCGTCGCCCCCGGCATTGTCGCGGCGACCCGGGACGGCATGGCCGACATCAACGTCGACCAGGCCAATCCCGGAGACGTCAAGGACCGCGAGTGCGGCAACGGCGTCCTGATCGAGCACGGCGACGGCTGGGTTTCGCAATACTGCCACATGAAGAAGGGCAGCATCCGCGTCGAGAAGGGCGACGAGGTCGAGACCGGGACGCAGCTCGGCGAGGTCGGCCTGTCGGGCAACACGGAATTTCCGCATCTCCACATCACGTTCCGCAAGGACGACAAGGTCGTCGACCCGTTCGCCGTCGCCCCGCTCGCCGGCGGCGCCTGCACTGTCGCCGGCGATCCCGGCACCTCGATCTGGACACCCGAGGTGCGGACCGAGTTCGTCTACCGGCCGGCATTCGTCCTCAACGCGGGATTCTCCGATGCGCCGGTCGATGACGCGGGAATCGAGTCGGGCAATCTCGGGGATGTGAAGATCAGCGGAACCTCGCCGGCGCTGGTCTTCTACGGCCGCGCCATCGGCCTCGAGGCCGGTGACACCCAGCGCCTCGTCATCCACGATCCGGACGGCGGCGTCTTCACCGAGAACACGGTCGATGCCGTGGACAAGCCGAAGGACCAGTACTTCGCCTTCATCGGCAAGAAGCGGCACGAGGCGCCATGGCCGCCCGGCACCTATCGCGGCCGCTACTCGGTGATCCGCGACGGAAACGAGATCGCCTTCAAGGAAGCCGAGCTGACGATCGGGCGCCTTGACCCGGTTGCAGTGGACGAGCGCTGCGAGACAATCGACCTTGTGCGTCCTTCGAGGCTCGGGCTTCGCCCGAGCACCTCAGGATGGCAAAGGGGGTTGTCCTCCGTGGGCGACACAAACTTGGCCATCCTGAGGTGCTCCGCGAAGCGGAGCCTCGAAGGACGCATCGCCGCTGACCCGCGGACTTCTGCTCCTCTTCGGAAGCTTTGGCGCGGCAACCGGCCTCACGCCAACTCAAACACGATGTCCTGGGCGCCCTGCCAGAGGCAGAGCTTGCCGAGCGCGGCGAGGTTCTCGCGGCCCTTGGTGATGGTCAGGAAATGGTTGCCGGCAAGCTGCCCGACCTTGCTCGCGAAGCGGACGCCGCCATAGGCGAGGAGAATCTCGGTCTCGCTGATGCCGCCCGGATAGAGGATGATACTCGCCGGGCGCCGGAAAGCTGGTGGGGTTCTCGTAGCCGAGGCCGAGGTCGAGGTCGCCGAGCGGAATCCAGCACCCCTCGCCGCTCCAGCGGACATGGATGATGCGCTCCTTGTAGGGAAGCAGGCTCCGGAACTTGGCGCAGGTCTTCGGCGCGTACGCCTCCTCCATGACCGCGTCGAACTCGTACGGCCCGGCTTTGATGTGCAATGTGGTCATGATCGCCCTTCGCTTACTCGGCAGCCTCGACAAAGGACGCCGGCTTCTCCCATCTGAGCTTCGGCTGGCGCGCCGCGCGGGTCTCGTCGAGACGGCGGCGCGGCGCGAGCAGCGGCGCCTGGCGGAAGCGCTCCGCCTCGCCCTCCTTCGCCCGCATGGCGAGATCGCGCAGCGTGGCGACGAACAGGTCGAGCGAGGCCTTCGATTCGGACTCGGTCGGCTCGATCAGCATCGCGCCGTGGACGACCAGCGGGAAATACATGGTCATCGGGTGGTAGCCCTCGTCGATCATCGCCTTGGCGAAATCGAGCGTGGTGACGCCGGTGCCGTCGAGGAAATGGTCGTCGAACAGCACCTCGTGCATGCAGATGCGGTCGCCGAACGGCTGGCTCATCAGGTCGCGGAGCCCGGCCCGGATGTAGTTGGCGTTGAGCACGGCGTCCTCCGACGCCTGGCGCATGCCGTCGGCGCCGTGGGCGAGCATGTAGGACATCGCCCGCACGAACATGCCCATCTGGCCGTGGAACGCGGTCATCCGGCCGAAGGGCTTTGCGTCGTCGCCGGCCTGCGGCACGCGTCTCGACGAACTCGGCGCCGTCCGCCGTGAGCCGCACGAAGGGCACCGGCGCGAAAGGCGCGAGCTTCTCCGAAAGCACCACCGGCCCGGCGCCCGGGCCGCCGCCGCCATGCGGCGTCGAGAAGGTCTTGTGGAGGTTGATGTGCATGGCGTCGACGCCGAGATCGCCCGGCTTCACCTTGCCGACGATGGCGTTGAAATTGGCGCCGTCGGCATAGAAGTAGGCGCCGGCCGCGTGCACCGCCTCGGCGATGGCGACCACGTCGCGCTCGAACAGCCCGCAGGTGTTGGGATTGGTCAGCATGATCGCCGCGACGTCCGGCCCGAGCCGCTCGCGGACCGCGGCCGGGTCGACCGTGCCGTCGCCGCGGGCCGGCACGTTGACCACGCGATAGCCGAGGAGCGCCGCGGTCGCCGGGTTGGTGCCATGCGCCGATTCCGGCACCAGCACCGTCGTCCGCTTCTCGCCGCGCGCGGTCGAGCGCCGCCTTGATCGCCATCATGCCGCAGAGTTCGCCATGGGCGCCGGCCTTCGGGCTCATCGCCACCGACGCCATGCCGGTCATCGTCGAGCAGCCATCGGCCGAGCTCGGCGATCAGCTCGAGCGCGCCCGGCACGGTCGAGAGCGGCTGCAGCGGATGGATGTCGGCGAAGCCGGCGAGCCGCGCCATCTTCTCGTTGAGGCGCGGGTTGTGCTTCATCGTGCAGGAGCCGAGCGGATAGAGCCCGGTGTCGATCGCGTAGTTCTTCTGGCTGAGCCGCACATAGTGGCGCATCGCCTCCGGCTCGGACAGCCCGGGCAGGTCGATCGGCGCTGTCCGGGCATGCCGGCCGAGCCGCGAGGCCACCTTCGGCGACTCGGGCAGGTCGACGCCGGTGACGTCGTTCCGCCCGGTCTCGAAGATCAGCGCCTCCTCGATCTGGAGGCCGCGATTGCCGGTGAAGGTTTGTAGTTGCGTATCGGCATCTGCCATTGGAGGTCTGTTTAAGCGTCCTTGGTCGTTCAGCATATCGTCCAGCCTACAGATGGGCCCCGCGGGATTGTTCAAGCTCCAATTGGGTGGGCGGCAAGATCGCAAACCAATCGAATGCGAACACCCTCTCCCGCTCCGCGTCGAGATCATCCGCGGCGACCAAACCTTCTCCCGGTAACCCTGTCTCTTGGTTGACGACAAGGGCTGTTAGAGACGGCAGTTCGTTGTCTTGGCACCAGAACATGATATGGCCGAGGATATTCGACAAAACCCCCGCGCCTCCAAAACCGATCATTTCAGCGATTATTCCATATGTAGCGATCCTACGCTGTGAGGCCATGCCAATCAGGATCAAGTAAATCTGCTGTGCCCTGGCCTCGTCCGTTCTAATTTGATCGAATCTTTTCGCCATCAGACTTCTCCCGCAGCGCCGCGACGTAGGCCTTGCGGTCCTCGTCGGTGTTGATCTCGGTCGCGGCGACGACGATCAGGTCGGCCAGTTCCGGCCGCGCCGGCTCGAGCCGCGACACTGGCACGCCGCCGAGGATGCCGTTCGCCGGCGAGCGCCTCGATCACCTCGGCCGCATCGCCCGGCACGCGGATGGTGAACTCGTTGAAGAACGAGTCATTCAGGACACTTACGCCCGGAACCTCCGACAATGATTCCGCCAGCTCGACGGCGTTGGCGTGGTTGAGCGCCGCGAGCCGGCGAAGCCCGGTCTCGCCGAGGAGAGTCATGTGGATGGTGAAGGCGAGGCAGCAGAGCCCTGAATTGGTGCAGATGTTGGACGTCGCCTTGTCGCGGCGGATGTGCTGCTCGCGGGTCGACAGCGTCAGCACGAAGCCGCGCCGCCCTTCGGCATCGACGGTCTCGCCGCAGAGCCGGCCCGGCATCTGGCGGACGTATTTCTGCCGCGTCGCGAAGAGCCCGACATAGGGCCCGCCGAAGGTCAGCGGGTTGCCGATCCCCTGCCCCTCGCCGACGACGATGTCGGCGCCCTGCGTCCCCGGCGGCTCGATCGCGCCAAGCGCCACCACCTCGGTGAAGACCGCGACGAGCAGCGCGCCGACCGCATGCGCCTTCTCGGCGATCGGCGCTGAGGTCGATGAGGTTGCCGTAGAACGACGGCGACTGGACGACGACGCAGGAGGTCTCGCCGTCGATCGCCTCGAGGATCGCCTCGGCGCCGGTCGGGTCCGGCGGCAGCGTCACCACCGCGTCCTCGGCCATGCCGCGACACGGTCTCGACCACGGCGCGGTACTGCGGGATGGAGGCCGCCCGACAGCACCGCCTTCCGCCGCTTGGTGACGCGGTGCGCCATCAGCACCGCCTCGGCGGTCGCGGTCGAGCCGTCATACATCGAGGCGTTGGCCACCTCCATGCGCGGTCAGGTTCGCGACCTGGGTCTGGAACTCGAACAGGTATTGGAGCGTCCCCTGGCTCACCTCGGGCTGGTAGGGCGTGTAGGAGGTGAGGAACTCGGAGCGCTGGATCAGGTGGTCGACGCTCGCCGGCACGTGGTGGCGATAGGCGCCGGCGCCGACGAAGAACGGCACCGAGCCGGCCGGCGACGTTCCGCGCCGCCATCCGGCCGAGATGCCGCTCGACCTCGATCTCGCTCTTCGTCCTCGGCAGGTCGAGGAGGCCGGCGAGCCGCTTGTCGGCGGGGATGTCGACGAAGAGGTCGTCGATCGCGCCGACGCCGATCCGGTCGAGCATCCGGCGCCGGTCGGCCTCGGTGTGGGGGAGGTAGCGCATCAGCATCACCGCCCCTCCACCGTCGACGTCGGTCTTCACCGAATTGGCGATGAAGCACTCATCGTGCGCGTCATGGTGAAGCCGCGCGAGGTCGTCGTGCGTCGGCGCGCTTGTCGCCGCCACAGACGATCCGCGGGCGGAGCGTCACCCGCGAGATCCAGTACTTGCCGGCTCGGCGTTCTTCTCCATCATCGCCCTCCGCCTCGTCCTCGTAGGAATCGATGACGAAGCCGGCGCGGCGGGCGAGGTCGAGGAAGGTCAGCATGTGGCAGGACGAGAGCGAGGCGATGAACGCCTCCTCGGGATCGACCGCCGCCTCGACGACGTAGGGCTTCGGCACCACCTAGCGGCGATGCCGACGCCGGCACCTCGATGCCGCCGTCGAAGCGCCAGACGTGGCCGCGCGAATAGCGGCCCTTGGCGAAACTCGCCGTCGCCGCGCCGCCAGACACGGTCGCCTTGTAGAGATGCTCGGCCATGGCGCTCACAGATCGTCTCGAGGAAGGCGGCGTAGGCGTCCGCGTCCATCAGCGCCGTCGATCTCGGCCGGGTCGGCCGGGCTTCATCTTGATCAGCCAGCCGTCGCCTTCCGGCGACTCGTTGACGGTGCCGGGCTGGTCGCCGAGCGCGCCGTTGACCGCGATGCACCTCGCCGGCGATCGGCGCGAACACCTCGCTCGCCGCCTTGACCGACTCGACGACGCAGAATTCGCCGCCCTTCTCGAGCGTCTTGCCCGGTCTCGGGCAGCTCGACATAGACGATGTCGCCGAGCTGCTCCTGGGCATAGTCGGTGATGCCGACGACGGCGAGGTCGCCGTCGAGCCGGATCCATTCATGGTCGCGGGTGTAGCGGGTGGTCATCGTCGTCTCCTCGGTCAGGTCAGTCGGTTTGCGGAAATAGCGGTGCGGCACGAAGGGCAGCGCCGCGACGGTCGCCGGCAGCTCCTTGCCGCGCACCTCGATCGTGACCGCGTTGCCGGCGACGGCGTCGGGCGCGTCGACATAGCCCATGGCGATCGGACCGCCGACCGTCGGCCCGAAGCCGCCGGAGGTGACCGAGCCGAGATGGCGCCCGGCGGCATCGCGGATCGCGGCGCCCTCGCGGGCCGGCGCCCGTGCCGTCGAGCTTCAGCCCGACGCGCTTCCGCGGCGGCCCCTCGGCGATCTCGCGCAGGATGCGGTCGGCGCCGGGGAAACCGCCTTCGCTCGCGCCGCCGCTTGGCGATGGCGAAGCACGAGGTCGGCCTCGACCGGCGTCGTGGTCACGTCGATGTCGTGGCCATAGAGGCAGAGGCCGGCCTCGAGCCGGAGCGAATCGCGGGCGCCGAGGCCGATCGGCTTGACCTCCGGCTCGGCGAGCAAGCGCGCGCGCCACCGCCTCGGCCTTCGTCGGCATCGAGCGAAATCTCGAAGCCGTCCTCGCCGGTGTAGCCCGACCGGAACATGCCCGACCGGCGACGCCGTCGAAGCATCGCCGGCCGCGCGCGTCATGAAGCCCGGCTCGCCGAGGTCGTCGACGTGGCGGGCGAGCACCGCCGCGGCCTGCAGGCCCCTGCAGCGCCAGCAGCGCGCGGTCCTCGAGCGGCTCCAGCCTGACGCTCGGCCGGCAGCGGGCGCGGAGATCGGCGTAGTCGATCTCCTTCCGCGCCGGCATTGACCACGAGCATCAGCATGCCGTCCGCGCATCGGGCGCATCGGGCCGCGTCACCATCATGTCGTCGATGATGCCGCCGTCCTCGGTGAGGAGCAGCGTGTAGCGCTCGCGGCCGAAGCCGAGGCCGAGGAAATCGCCCGGCGTCAGCGCTCTCCAGCGCCGCGGGCGGTCGTCTCATGGTCGGGGCCGACCAGCAGCGCCTGGCCCATGTGGGAGACATCGAACAGGCCGGCCGCGGTCCGCACCTGGTTGTGCTCGGCGATGATTCCGGTCGGATACTGCACCGGCATCGAATAGCCGGCGAAGGGCACCATGCGCGCGCCGAGCTCGCGGTGAAGCGCGGCGAGCGGCGTCTCGCGAAGGTCTTCGGACGGCGGCTTCTCGGTCATTCACGGCTCCCGGACATCAGAGCGACGGCGACGCCGCGGCTCGAAATCGAACCGCATGCGCGCCCCCTCTGTCCGAGGACCTGAGAGATTTCCCGCGACCTGGCCCGGTTCAGTCCGGAGCGCCGCGGTTACTCCTTCGGTGAGCCGGCGAGACCTGCCGCCGGCTGCTTTCCAGAGCGTCGCCGACCGTCCGGTCCGTTCGCCTGAGAGTTTCCGGGGCGGTTGCTCCTTCGGCGCCGGACCGGTGGCAACGGCCCGGACTCTCCCGGCGGTCGTGTCGTCGCCGGCACTCTCGCGAGCCGCGGCCGGAGCGCGACGACACCCCGACTCCGCGGAGCATAGGCAGGGCGCGCGGCCGAGTCAATCGCACGGTCCCGGTCTTCGACCGCGCGCCGGTTAGGCCTTCGGCCCCTCGTCGAAGCCGACATAGATGATGAGGTTGCGGTCGTCGGGTCCGACCGTGCACGGTCACCTGGTCGAAGACCTGGTGATAGTTGGCGCCGAAGGTCGGGCCGCGAGCGCTGACCGGCACCTTGAAGAGCTGGGAATAGAGCGGGCCGGTGCCGCCGAGTTGCTTGACCACCGCGACCCGGATCGGCAGCGTGACGCTGTGCCGCGCGAGCCCTTCGGGCCGGCCACCACGCGGCCGGCGACGCCGATCTTCATGGTCAGCGTGTCGCCGGACGAGCGTGCATTCGCGGGCGGTCTGGGTGATCGAGGCGAGATAGCGGACCTGAGTCCGGCTCGTTCTCGTGGCCGCGCTCGTAGACGGTCATCGACTCGGTCCCGGCCCGGATCTGGACCGGCGGGCAGTAGTCGGCCTTCTTGATGAAGTCGGACGCGTGTCGTGATCCTTCGCCGGCGCGTTCCGTGCGCGCTCCTCGACGATCGCCTGCTTCGTCGACCCGGCAGCAGGCGCCAAGGCCCAGGGCGAGCAGCGACCGCAGCGACCAGGCCAATGGCGGCGCCGACCGAATCGCTGACTTGCAAAGCGTAGAATCTCCCCTCGGACTCAGCGTGAGGCACGTCGCTATAGCAAATCAGCAGGCCATTTTGCGGCAGCCGAGAATTGCGGTCCGACGCGGCCGGCCTTTTCGTGCCGCTTGCCCGGCGGTTAAAGGAAGGCTAGGCGTCGCGAAGAGGCCGGTTCGGCTCACCGGCCTCGCCCTTCCGAAGGCATCGCTACGTGAAATATGTCAGTACGCGCGGTTCCGCGCCCGCGCTCGGTTTCGCCGACGTTCTTCTCGCCGGCCTTGCCGAGGATGGCGGGCTCTACGTGCCCGGAGACCTGGCCGAAGCTTTCGCCGCGAGACGATCGCCGGTTTCGCCGGCCGCCCCTATGCCGAAGTCGCGCATGACGGTCATCGCGCCGTTCGTCGGCGGCGACATCGCCGACGCGCGACCTCCGGCGGATGTGCGACGGAGGCCTATGCCGGCGTTCCGCCACCGCGCGACGGCGCCGCTGGTCGAGATCGGCCCGGGGGAATGGGTGCTGGAGCTGTTCCACGGGCCGACCCTCGCCTTCAAGGACTTCGCCATGCAGTTGCTCGCGCGGCTGATGGATCATGTCCTCGCCCGCCGCAACGAGCGCATCACGCTGATGGCCGCGACCTCCGGCGACACCGGCGGCGCCGCGGTCGAGGCCTTCGCCGGGCGCAGGAACATCGACCTCTTCGTGCTCTTCCCGGAGGGGCGGGTGTCGCCCTTCCAGCAGCGGCAGATGACGACGACCGGGGCGGCCAACGTCCATGCCGCTCGCCGTCCAGGGCACCTTCGACGACTGCCAGGCGATGGTGAAGGCGCGCCTTCAACAACCGCGACATCCGCCGCCGGCTCGCCATCACCGGCGTCAACTCGATCAACTGGGCGCGGATCGTCGCGCAGATCGTCTACTACTTCACCGCCGCCGTCGCCCTCGGCGCGCCGGCGGTTGCCGGTCGCCTTCAGCGTCCCGACCGGCAATTTCGGCGATGTCTTCGCCGGCTATGCCGCCAAGCGCATGGGCCTGCCGGTCGCGAGGCTGATCGTCGCCACCAACGTCAACGACATCCTCGCCCGCACGCTCGCCACCGGCCGCTACGAGATCCGCGACGTCCATGCCACCACCTCGCCGTCGATGGACATCCAGGTGTCGTCGAACTTCGAGCGCCTCCTGTTCGAGGCCTATGGCCGCGACGCCGCGGCCGTGCGCGCGCCTCATGGACGATCTCGGCGAGGACCGCGCCTTCACCATCGACGAGGCGCCGCTCGCAGCGATCCGCGCAGGATTTCGCCGCCGGCATGTGCCGACGAGACGCGACGTCGCCGCGACCATCGCCGAGACCTCGCGCGAGACCGGCTTCCTGCCCGATCCGCATACCGCCGTCGGCATCGCCGTCGGCCAGCGGTTCCGGCGAGCCGGGCACGCCGCTGGTTACGCTCGCGACCGCCCATCCGGCGAAGTTCGCCGCCGCGGTCGAGGCGGCCACCGGCAGCGCACCCCGCTCTCCCGGAAGGCTTCGCCGACCTCATGACCGGCAAGGAAGTCCTTCACGCGTCATCGCCAACGATCAGCGCGCGCTTCGAGGACTATCTGCTCGCCCATGCCGGCGCGGTGAAGAATGAGGTCTGAGCGGATGTCGGTCCGCGTCACCAACCCTCCGATTCCGGGCTCCGGATCGTCACCCAGGACATGGAGCCATCTGGAAAGCGCCGCGCATCGGCGTCTGGGTCGGCGCCGGCTCGCGCTTCGAAGCGCGACGAGGAGCACGGCCTCTCGCATCTCCTCGAGCACATGGCCTTCAAGGGCACCGCAGACGCGCTCGGCCGCCGACATCGCCGAGGAGATCGAGGCGGTCGGCGGCGAGGTCAACGCCGCGACCAGCGTCGAGACCACCTCCTACTACGCCCGCGTGCTCAAGGCGGACGTGCCGCTCGCCCTCGACATCCTCTCCGACATCCTCCGCAACTCGGTGTTCGATCCCGAGGAGCTGGAGCGCGAGCAGCACGTGATCCTCCAGGAGATCGGCGCCGCGCTCGATACGCCGGAGGACCGCGTCTACGACATCTTCGCCGAGGCCGCCTATCCCGGGCCAGCCGATCGGCCGCAACATTCTCGGCACCGCCGAGACCGTCAAGGCGGCCGCCTCGCCGATGCTCGGCTCCTATCTCGACCGCCACTATCGCGGACCGGCCATGGTGATCGCTGCCGCGGGCGCCGTCGACCACGACCGGCTGGTCGAGCTCGCCGGCAACGCCCTCGCCGACCTCGCCGCCGACGCCGGCCCGCCGCCGGCGTGGCCGCGACCTACCGCGGCGGCGAGATGCGCGAGGAGCGCGACCTCATGGAGACCCAGATCATGCTGGGCTTCCAGGGCGTGCCCTATGGCGCCGACGATTTCTACACCGCGCAGATCCTCGTCCTCGATCATCGGCGGCGGCATGTCGTCCCGGCTGTTCCAGGAGGTCCGCGAGAAGCGCGGCCTCTGCTACTCGATCTACGCCTTCCACTGGAGCTTCGCCGACACCGGCATCTTCGGCGTCCATGCCGCGACCGGGCCGGAGGACGTCGACCGAGCTGATGCCGGTCATCGTCGACGAACTCGAGCGCGCCGCCGACGACGATCAGCCGACAAGGAGGTGAAGCGGGCGCGGGCCCAGCTTCGCGCCGGGCTGCTGATGACGCTCGAGAGCCCCGCGGCGCGCGCCGGGCAGCTCGCCCGCCAGCTCCTCCTTTTCGGCCGCGATCATCCCGCCCGACGAACTGGTGGCGCGGATCGAGGCGATCGACGCCGACGCAGGTCCGCGAGCTTGCCGCGCGCATCTTCAGCGGCGCCCCGACGCTCGCGAGCGTCGGCCCGGTCAACGGCATGATGGACCGCGACCAGATTGCCGAACGCTTCGGCGGACGAGGCTCAACGGCTAGCGCCAGAATGGCATTCCTGCGATCGATTTCCACGCTCAATCCCAACCCGACAATCCGCGCCGACCGCGTGCTCCTGCGCGCGCCGGCGCTCGCCGACTACCCGCAATGGGCGAAGCTCCGCGAGGACAGCCGCGCCTTCCTCGCCCCGTGGGAGCCGGTGTGGCCGGCCGACGACCTCACCAAGCTCGCCTTCCGCCGCCGGATCCGGCGCTACCAGCGCGAGATCCGGAACGGCACCGGCTATCCCGTTCTTCGTCTTCTCGCCCGACGGCGAGACGCTGCTCGGCGGACTGACGCTGAGCCATGTCCAGCGCGGCGTCGCCCAGTCGACCTCGCTCGGCTACTGGATGGGCTCGCCGTTCGCCGGCAAGGGCTACATGGCGGCGGCGGTCCGCGCGGTCGTCGTCTTCGCCTTCGACACGCTGCACCTCAACCGCATCGAGGCCGCCTGCCTTCCCCACAACCAGGCCTCGATCGGCCTCCTCGAAAAGGTCGGATTTCGCCGTGAAGGCTACGCCCGGAAGTATCTCTGCATAGACGGGCGCTGGCAGGATCACCTCCTCTACGGCCTCGTCCGGGACGATCCCCGGACGTGACCGCCGTCGCGGAAGCCTTGTTTCGTCTCGGCCTATGCACTTAGAAATCGGCGAATTCGCTCCGGCCGCGGAGGCTCGGTTGTTCCATGTGCGTCTGATCGCAGTCCTGGTCCTTGCCGCCGTTTCGGCGGCGCTCGACCTATGACCGGCGCCAGCGCGCTCGAGGCGATCAGCGTGCCGCTCGACGGTCGGACGCTCGACCTCACCGGACATGGTCCAGCTCTTCCACGAGCCGGATGACCGCATCCAGGTGCCCACCGCGCCCGGGCCCGGACGGCATCGTCCGCCGCATCGAGATCAAGGCGCAGGAAGGGCCGGGCGGCTCGGACTGGGCGGTCTTCGCGCTTTCCAACAATGGCGACGAGCAGATCGACCGCCTGCTCGGTCTCGCCGCATTTCCGGCTCGCCGGCTCCGGCATCTTCTGGCCCGACCTCGGCGCCTCGCGCATCGCCAACATCACGCCGAGCCAGGGCTTCGCCCCCGACCGTCAGGAGAGCCAGGAAGCGGACGTCTTCCGCATCACCCTCGATCCGGGCGCGGTCGTCACCTTTGTGGCGGAGCTCCGCACCGACGACGCTGCCGCAGCTCTATCTGTGGGACGCCGACACCTACAAGGACGCGGTCAACAGCTATTCGCTCTATCGCGGCATCGTCCTCGGCATCTCGGGCCTGCTCGCGCTGTTCCTGACCATCGTCTTCGTCGTCAAGGGCACCGCGATGTTCCCGGCGACGGCGGCGCTCGCCTGGGCGGTGCTCATCTATCTCTGCATCGACTTCGGCTTCTGGAACCGGGTGATCGACGTCCTGCCCGGCGAGGACCAGATCTGGCGGGCCGGCGCCGAGGTGTTCCTCGCCGCCTCGCTCGTCGTCTTCACCTACACCTACCTCCACCTCAACCGCTGGCACGTCCGCTACAGCCACCTGACGATCGGCTGGCTGGTCGGGCTGGTCGCTCCTCCTCGGCATCTCGATCATCGAGCCCTCGATCGCCGCCGGCCTCGCCCGCCTGTCGATCGGCCTGACCGCCGTCCTCGGCTTCGCGCTCATCGTCTATCTCGCCACCCACGGCTACGACCGCGCGATCATGCTGATCCCGACCTGGATCCTGCTTCTGGTCTGGACCTTCGCCGCCTGGCTCACCGTCACCGGCTACCTCGTCAACGACGTCGTCCAGCCGGCGCTTGCCGGCGGGCTGGTGCTGATCGTCCTCCTCATCGGCTTCACCGTCATGCAGCACGCCTTCGCCGGCGGCGTGGTTCGCCAGGGCCCGATCGGCGACACCGAACGCCGCGCGCTGGCGCTGACCGGCGCCGGCGACATCGTCTGGGACTGGGACGTGCAGCGCGACCGGATCTATGCCGGACCGGAGGCCGAGGACCTCCTCGGCCTGCAGCGCGGCGCGCTCGAGGGCCCGGCGCGCGACTGGCTCGAGTTCCTCCATCCCGGCCGACCGCGACCGCTTCAAGACCCTGCTCGACGCCACCGTCGAGCAGCGCCGCGGACGGATCGCCCAGGATTTCCGGCTCCGCTCGGAGGACGGCCACTATCACTGGTTCCACCTCCGCGCCCGGCCGGTGCTCGGCTCCGACGGCGAGGTGCATCCGCGCCGTCGGCACGCTCCTCGACGTCACCGAGGAGCGGACCGCCGAGGAGCGCCTCCTCCACGACTCGGTCCACGACAACCTCACCGGCCTTCCCAACCGCGAGCTCTATCTCGACCGGCTCAAGGCCGCGATCACCCGCACCGAGGCGGAAGGCGCGGCGCGGCCCTCGGTGTTCATGCTCGACATCGACCGCTTCAAGCAGGTCAACGAGAGCTTCGGCCTCGCCATCGGCAACTCGATCCTGCTCACCATCGCCCGCCGGCTGACCCGCCTGCTCAAGCCGCAGGACACGCTGGCGCGGCTTCTCCGGCGACCAGTTCGCCTTCCTGCTCATCTCCGAGAGCCAGCCCGAGCGGATCGCGGCCTTCGCCGAGTCGGTGCGCCGCACGCTCCGCGCCCCGATCACCCTCGGCGAGAAGGAGATCTTCCTCACCGCCTCGATCGGCATCGCGATGCACGACGGCAAGCAGGTCGAGGCCGAGGAGATGATGAAGGATGCCGAGATCGGCATGTACCACGCCAAGCGTCTCGGCGGCGACCGCATCGAGGCCTTCCGGCCGTCGCTCCGCCAGCACGGCACCGACCTCGCCACGCTCGAATCGGATCTGCGCCGGGCGCTCGGCCGCGAGGAGATCAAGGTCCTCTACCAGCCGATCGTCCGGCTCGACGACAAGACCATCGCCGGCTTCGAGGCGCTGGTCCGCTGGGACCACCCGAAGCTCGGCCGCATCCCGCCGTCCGACTTCATCCCGATGGCGGAGCGGACCGGCCTGATCATCCCGCTCGGCCTGTTCGTCCTCGACCGGACCGCGCGCCAGCTCGGCGACTGGCAGGAGGCGCTCGGCCGCTCACACCCCGCTCTTCGCCAGCGTCAACGTCTCGAGCCGCCAGCTCCTCCGCCACGACCTGATCAATGACGTGAAGTCGGTGCTGGTCCGCTCCTCGATCAACCGCGGCTCGCTGAAGCTCGAGGTGACCGAGACGCCTGGTGATGGAGAATCCGGAATATGCGGCGCAGGTGCTGGCCCGCATCCGCGAGCTCGGCGCCGGCCTGTCGCTCGACGATTTCGGCACCGGCTATTCGTCGCTGTCCTATCTGCAGCGATTCCCCTTCGACACCATCAAGATCGACCGGACCTTCGTCCGCGGCACCGGCGTCGGCGACCGGCGCGTCATCCTGCGCTCGATCATCGGGCTGGCCCATGACCTCGGCATGGAAGTGATCGCCGAGGGCGCGGAATCGGAGGCCGACGCCTTCGAGCTGGAGGAGCTCGGCTGCGAGTTCGTCCAGGGCTTCCTCTACGGCCAGCCGATGACCGCCGCCGAAGCCAACCGCCTCCTCTTCCGCACCGAGCCGGCCGCGCCGCAGTACGAGCAGGCGTAGCCAGTCGATTTCGCGTAGCTTCAACAATCAAGCTGGATTCGGCGCTTGATCGTTGAAGTCATTGAAATTATATCGCTTCAACGATCTGCACTGAAATCGGCCGCGATTGTTGAAACGATGATGTTCAAGAGCTTGATAACGACCAACGGCGCGAGACGGTCAATTCCCGCCAGCGCTTCGCTGCCTGGACTGACCGCTGTTGCCATTGAAGGCCTGGGCTGGCTGGAAAACTCCCCCGATTTTCGATTCGATGGCGGTCGATGAACGCGGCTTGCCGCTGCGTATTGCTGTACCGGATCCGCGCGTCTTCGCCATCCACAAGTCGTGGCTGTCGGGCCGGCCCGATCGCGAGCCCGTCAAGAGAGCTCGCGATGTCGCTCAGGCCGCTGCGGTCGCCCAACTCGTGAGCCGCCACCTCACTCATCTCGCGTATGAGCCAAACGAGCTCGCAGCGGTGCCGAAGAAGCTGTTCGAGGAAGCCAGACCCCTGTTTGCCGCCGGCCCTGCGTGACCGAGATCAGCGCGCGACGCCTCCGCTTCCGGAAGAAGCCGGCTTGACATGAAGGTCTTCCCGCACCTTATACCCGCCATGCCCCGAACAGCCGATGCCGGCCAGCCCCTCCGTCCTCCGCTTCACGTCCTTCTCTGCGCGCCGCGGGGCTTCTGCGCCGGCGTCGACCGGGCGATCCAGATCGTCGAGCTCGCGCTCGAGCGTTTCGGTGCGCCGGTCTATGTCCGCCACGAGATCGTCCACAACCGCTACGTCGTCGAAGAGCTCAAGGCGAAAGGCGCGATCTTCGTCGAGGAGCTCGACGAGGTCCCGAATACCGGCCAGCCCGTCGTCTTCTCCGCGCACGGCGTCGCCAAGGCGGTGCCGGAAGCGGCGCGCGCCCGCAATCTGTTCCAGCTCGACGCCACCTGCCCGCTGGTCACCAAGGTGCACCGCGAAGCCGAGATTCATCATCGCAAGGGCCGCGAGATCGTGCTCGTCGGCCACGCCGGCCACCCGGAGGTGATCGGCACCATGGGGCAGCTGCCCGATGGCGCCGTCACGCTCGTCGAGATCGATTGCCGATGCCGAGGGGTTCCAGCCGCGCGATCCGGAGAATCTCGCCTGGATCACCCAGACCACGCTCTCGGTCGACGATACCACGGCGATCGTCGCGATTCTCGTCAGGCGCTTCCCCAACGTCATCGGGCCGCACAAGGACGACATCTGCTATGCCACCACCAACCGCCAGGAAGCGGTGAAGCACATCGCCGGGAATGTCGACGCGATGATCGTCGTCGGCGCCCCGAACTCGTCCAATTCGCAACGCCTTCGCGAGGTCGCCGAGCGCTCCGGCTGCCGGTTCGCCGTCCTCGTCCAGAGCGCCGCCGAGATCGACTGGCCGCGCTTCGCCGGCGTTGCCCGGCTCGGTGTCACCGCCGGCGCCTCGGCGCCCGAAGTGCTGATCGACCAGATCATCGAATCCCTCGCCGCGCGCTTCGATGTCACCGTCGAGACGGTCACCACGGCGCGGGAAGCGATCAACTTCAGCCTGCCCCGCGCGCTCCGCGAAGCGGCCGAGTGACCGCGCGATCAGCCGTTGAAAAGAAGCACGATCCCGGCAACGACCAGCGCCATCCCGGCGACCTCGCGAAGGCTCGGCGACTGGGCGAAGAGGCGTCGCGAGACGAGTCCGGCGACGAGGATCTCGACCAGCCCCAGGGTTCGCACCTTCGCCGGATTCTGAAGCGCGAAGGCGAGGAACCACATCTCGGAGGCGAATGCTCCCATGAAACCGGCGGCGAGAGACCGCCGCCAGGCGCGGAAGATCGCCAGCAGCACATCCGGCTTGCGCACCGCCAGCCAGCCGGTGAGGAGAATCGTCTGGAAGGCGAGCGCCATGGCGAGCGTCAGCGTCGCCGCCGGAACGAAGTCGGGCGTGTCGAGGGCGAGAATGCCGCCGCGGAAAGCCACCGCCGAGAGGGCAAACAGGCCGCCGGAAATGAGGCCGAGACCCGCCGGACGCCAGGAAAAGGCATCGCCTGTCGTTCGTGCCGGCCAGGACAGCACCAGCACACCGGCCGTGGCGACCAGGATCGCGACCGCGACGGTCAGGCTGACATGTTCGCCCAGGAAGACGACGGCGAAGAGCGCCACCTGGATCGGCTCGGTCTTGGTGTAGGCGATGGTGACGACGAAGGAACGCTCCCGCATAGCCGCGAGCATCAGCGCCGTCGCGAGAATCTGGGTGAGCGCACCCCATACCGTCCAGCCGAGCGAAACCGGATTGGGCGTCGGCAGCCCCCCGGCGGCGAGGTAGACGACGGCGAGCGCGATCAGCCCGAAGGGCAGGCCGAACAGGAAACGGACATGCGTCGCGCCGACCGTGCCGAGCGTATCGGTCAGGCTGCGCTGCGCGGCGTTGCGAAAGGTCTGGGCGGTTGCACCGACGACGGTGAACACCACCCACAGCCAGGGAGCGGGCATGGAAGCGATTGCATTCTTTCAGGACGCCCGCCGGGCGGGGATTTGACGGGCCTGGGGGCGACCGATAACACATCGCCGAGCGCGATCAACTGCACGCCCCTGAGTCAATTCCCGCCCGATGGCCGTCTACACGGAGTTTTCCGACGAGGAGTTCGCGGCCTTTATCGGCGGCTACGATCTCGGCTCGGTGATCTCGCTCAAGGGCATCGCCGAGGGGGTCGAGAACTCGAACTATCTGCTTTCGACCGAAAAAGGCCAGTTCATCCTCACCCTCTACGAGAAGCGCGTCGATCCCGCCGACCTCCCGTTCTTCCTCGGCCTGATGGAGCATCTCTCGAGGCGGGGCATCAACTGCCCGCTGCCCGTCCATGATCGCGCCGGCCGCGCCCTCGGCCGGCTCGCCGGCCGCCCTGCGGCGATCGTCACATTCCTCGCCGGATTGTGGGTGCGGCGGCCGCGGCCGGATCATTGCGCCGCGGTCGGCCGGGCGCTCGCCGACCTGCACAAGGCCGCCGAGGGCTTCCCGCTCAGACGGGCCAACGCGCTGTCGGTCGACGGTTGGCGTCCGCTCTACGCGATGTGCCGCGGACGGGCGGACGAAGTGCAGCCGGGCCTGTCGGGCGAGATCGAGGGCGAGCTTGACTATCTCGAGGCCAACTGGCCGCGCGGCCTGCCGGCCGGGATCATCCACGCCGATCTTTTTCCCGACAACGTCTTCTTTCTCAGAAGCGACCTGTCGGGCCTGATCGACTTCTACTTCGCCTGCAACGACATGCTCGCCTATGACGTCGCCGTCTGCATCAACGCCTGGTGCTTCGAGCCTGACCTGTCGCTCAACATCACCAAGTCGCGTGCCCTTCTCCTCGGCTATGCCGGCGCCCGCCCACTCGCCAGGGAGGAGACCGCCGCGCTGCCGCTCCTCGCCCGCGGCGCAGCGCTCCGTTTCCTGCTCACCCGGCTCCATGACTGGCTGACCGTGCCGGCCGGAGCGCTGGTCACGCCCAAGGATCCGATCGAGTACTACAAGAAGCTCCGCTTCCATCGCAGCATCGGCGACGCCGCCGCCTATGGGCTCGACGGATGAGCGAGAAGCCGCAAGTGACGATCTGGACCGACGGCGCCTGCTCGGGCAATCCCGGACCGGGAGGCTGGGGCGCGGTGCTGATTTCCGGCGAGCGCGAGAAGGAGATCCGCGGCGGCGAGCCCCTCACCACCAACAACCGCATGGAGCTGACGGCCGCCATCTCGGCGCTTGAGGCGCTCCGCCGTCCGTCCATCGTCGATCTCCACACCGATTCCCAGTACCTCCGCGGCGGCATCACCGGCTGGATCAAGTCGTGGAAACGCAACGGCTGGCGCACCCGCGACCGCAAGCCCGTCAAGAACGTCGACCTCTGGGAGAGGCTCGACTCCCTCATCGGGGCGCATGCGGTCCGCTGGCATTGGGTCAAGGGTCATGCCGGCAACGCAGCCAATGAACGCGCCGACGCCCTCGCCCGCGAGGGGATGAAGCCGTTCATGAAGCGGCCGCGCCGGGCGGAGGGCGAGAGGCCGGGGAGCGAAAAATAGGGCGCCGGACGTCTTCGAAACTACCTGTCCTCGGTCATGCCGACGTGCCGGCAAAGTCCATGCGCTCATGGAGTACGCGGACAATTTCGACGGCATCGAGGACCACGAAATCTCCCGTGGCGAACGCAGCGGGATGAACTACGCTCCTCGACCGGCGGACGACGAGCCCGGGCCGGGCTCAGACCTGCCCGAGCATGGTCGCCGCACCCGTCACCGAGATGCCCTTGCCGCCCTCCGGCTCGAAGTTCAGCGTCTCGACCACGCCGTCCTTGACCAGCGCCGAGAACCGCCGGCAGCGCTTGCCGAGGCCGGTGGCCGACATGTCGGCCTCTAGCCCGAGGGCGCGGGTGTAGGCGCCGGTGCCGTCGGCGACGAAGTCGATCTTGCCGGCGCCGCCTTGCGCCTCGCCCCACACCTTCATCACGTGGTGGTCGTTGACCGCCATCACCACGATCCGGTCGACGCCCTTGGCCTTGAGCGCGTCGGCATTGGCGACGAATTGCGGAATATGGGCAGCATGGCAGGTCGAGGTGAAGGCGCCCGGAACGCCGACCAGAACCACCGTCTGGCCGTCGAAAAGCCGCGAAACCGGCACCTCGCTGACCTTGCCCTCGGCATCCTTGACGCGGAACGATCCTTCCGGAAGCCGATCCCCGACCTTGATCACGGTTCCCCTCCCCTGACGCCAAATCCCGCGCGGGCGCTCGTCCGCAAGTAGGGCACCGGCGGCGTCTAGTCGAGGGCCACGGATTGCTCGACCGCCTTGCCGTCCGCGACGATCGTCACGCGGAGGCTGGCGCCCTTGATCGGCGTCTTGGCGCCGAGCCGGTCGAAGGTCACGCGGTAGACGCCCTTGTCGCCATCGTCGGCGACCCGCTCGGGTGCGCCGGAATACCAGTCGGCCGGTCCCTCGACGAAAAGCTCCGCATCCGCCGGCGCGCTCACCGTCAGTTCGAAGTCCGGCTTCGTCTCGTCGCCGCCGCTCCGCTGCACCGCGTCGACGGAGAGCACGCCCGGCACCGGCGGCCCCGGCAGTTGCGCCCGCGCTCCGGCGAGGGTGGCCGAGGCGAGCCTGTCGACGACGCCAGGCTGGACGTTGACCTCGGCCTCGATGTGCTCCGGAATGCACACCTCCTCGCAGACCCCGAAATCGAGCGCCAAACGCAGGTCGATCGGCGCGGCGGGGTCAGGGACCTCCGCCTCGACCGGCAGCATGACGCCGTCGTGATAGACGTTGCTCACGCCGTATTCGTCCTCGTCGCGTTCGGGAACGGGGAAGCGAACCTCGACCGCGCCGAGATTGCCGGATGCGCCGAAATCGATCACCGGCGGAAGGCCGGCGGCGCCGGGCGTCCGCCAATACGTCTTCCAGCCGGGATCGAGCATGATTTCGATGCCGGCCTCGAGCCGCCCATCCTTGCCGATGCCGGCCGCGATCAGCCGGGCGCGCGCCTTGTCGAGCACGACCCATTGGCCGAATTCGGCCTTGGCCACATTCGAGGCGAGACAGCCCATGGCAAGCGCGGCGAGAAGCAAGGTGCAGGAGCGTGACGGCATCGCGCCGGACCATAGACGTTCGACACGCCACCGGCGAGGCGACGAACCGGCGCAGCGTTTCATTTGTTTGTGAGGCGGCCGTCATCACGACGGTCGCCGGCGGGAAGAACCGTCGGCCTTCCCTTTTGGACCGGCCGTGTTAGGCTTTTAGGCATGGTCAAGCGCGTGGCACGCAAGCCCGGCGATCGCCGTTATCTCGACGGGCAATTCCTGATCGCGATGCCGGGAATGCAGGACAGTCGTTTCTCGCGGACGGTGGTCTATGTCTGTGCGCATTCGGCGGACGGGGCGATGGGCATCATGGTCAACCAAGTCGCGCCGCAGATCACCTTCCGCGACCTCCTCGTCCAGCTCAACATCATCCCCGAGGGTCCGGAAATCAGGCTGCCGGAGGCGGCCGGGGCGATGCGGGTGCATCGCGGCGGGCCGGTCGAAACCGGGCGCGGCTTCGTCCTCCACAGCGCCGACTATTTCATCGAGAATTCGACCCTGCCCATCGACGAGCATGTCTGCCTGACGGCGACGCTCGAGATCCTCAAGGCGATAGCCGTCGGCACCGGGCCGCAGAACGCGATGCTGGCGCTCGGCT
This sequence comes from uncultured Alphaproteobacteria bacterium, assembly GCA_963792845.1. GTDB lineage: Bacteria > Pseudomonadota > Alphaproteobacteria > Rhizobiales > Kaistiaceae > Bauldia. Next base: position 199,929 of record CAWBXW010000012.1, on the reverse strand, counting down.
ACGCCGGCTGGGCGCCCGGCCAGCTCGAAACAGAGATCCAGGCGAATGGCTGGCTCAACTGCCGCGCCTCGCCGGAACTGATCTTCGATCCCGACCTCGACAACAAATACGAGCGGGCGCTGGCGACCATCGGCATCGATCCCGGACGCCTCTCCAGCGAGGCGGGGCACGCATAGGTGGACTGATGGCGTTCACGATTCTCTTCGGGCTCTTCGCGCTGGCCATGATCGCCGTGCTCCTAAGATTGCGGCTGATCGCGGAGGGCCTTTTCCTGCTCAGTCTCGCTCTCTTCGTCGCCGTCTTCATCCACCACATCACCGACAAGCTCGCGATCTCGCTCTGACATGACGGCGGTCGAACCGGAACGGAGGCCTGCCGGGATCAGCACGCCGGGCGTGATACGAGTCCTCAATGTTGTCGCCCTCTACGCGATCTCCGGCTTGTTGATCGCGGCCTATGCGTTCGAATTCGATCGCGACGAACTACCCTGCCCGCTCTGCCTCCTGCAGCGGATCGCGCTCTGCGCGATGGCGGCGGGCGTCCTGTTCAACCTCCGCTTCGGCCTGAACCCGCGGCATTACGGACTGATCCTCCTCGCCGCGATCGCCGGCGGCGCCGTCTCGGTGCGCCAGGTGCTTCTCCATATCGCACCCGGCGATCCCGGCTATGGCTCGACCGTCTTCGGGCTCCACTATTACACCTGGTGCGCGATCGTCTTCGGGATCGCCATCGTCGCGACCGCCTTCGTTCTGCTCTTCGACGAACAGTTCGGGCGGAGCCCGCCGCGCCGTCTCGGACCCTTCGCGATCCTCGCCGCCGTCCTCGCCTTCGGGCTCACCATCGCCAACGTCGCGACGACCTTCCTCGAATGCGGCCTGCACGCCTGTCCCGACAACCCGGTGTCGTTCGAGCTGCTGGAGCGGCCGAGCTGAAAAATTGATAGCTTCGATTCACTCTGAACACTTGTGGGCGCAACCGATATACCCACGCTTTCCTCACCCCGGCGGAAGCCGGGGTCCATCGCTGACTGCATCACCGTGCCCAGGCGATAGACCAGATTGTTCCGGCAGTGATGGATTCCGGCTTTCGCCGGAATGACGTCGAGGGCTCGACTTCATTCAAGATCGACTTCAACTTGATATCAACCCTCGCCAGCGCGGACCATCCTAATCCGCTTCACCACGAACCCGGCGAATACCGCCACCAGCACCGCCGCGAGCCCGAACCAGGTCAGCGCATACTGGAGATGATCGTTGGGGAAGGTGACGACGGTTTCGCCGCCCTGCGGCAAGCCGCCGGGGAGGTTCGGGTCGAAGCGCGCGTCGATGATGTAGGGCGCCAGCCTGTCCGCCGCGATACCGGCCGCCGCGGCGAAAAGCGCCGGATCCCGCGAGAACCAGGCGTTGGCCGAGGGTTGGTCGGCGGGCGAGAACCATGAGCGGTCCTGTGGTCCGCGCAGCAGCCCGACGACGCTGGTCGGTCCATCGACCAGCCCGCCCGCCCGCGTCGCCGGGTCCTTCCGGTCGGTCGGCACGAAGCCGCGATTGACGTAGACGATCCAGCCGTCGTCGGTGACGAACGGCGTCATCACCATATAGCCGAAGCCGCCGACCGGGCCCTTCGGCTCGGTCAGAGCGTAGACGACATGGGCCTCGTGCGCGTTATCGTAGCGCCCGCTCACCGTCACCGGCCGGTATTCGGCCGCGGCGACGTCGAGGGTTGGCCACTCCGCCGGGCCGGGCGCGGGCACCGGAGCGGCAGCGAGCCCGGCCTCGACGCGGGCGATCAGCCCCTCCTTCCAGGCGAGGCGGTTGAGCTGCCAGACGCCGAGAGAGACGAGGATGGCGAAGGCGATCGCCGCGGCGGCCGCCGGAAAGATCAGGCGGCGTGCCGGGCCCTTGGCCTCGCGGGATACGGTCTCGGCCATTCCGGCGCGCGGCGCATGGTTCACGCGGTGTCGATCTGCCCGGGCGCGGCGCGCTGCCGGTACTGCTGGGCGATCATCAGCCCCTTGAGCGGCCGGAGCAGGCCGACGGAGAGGCCGACCACCAGCGGCACCCACAGAAGGATATGGACCCAGAAGGGCGGGCTCAGCGTGAATTCGACGAACAGCGCCAGACCGACAACGATGAAGCCGACGATCATGATGATGAACACCGCCGGCCCGTCGCCTGAATCGCTGAAGGCGTAGTCGAGGCCGCAGTTCTGGCAATGATCCTCGAGGCTGAGGAAGCCCTTGAAAAGCCGGCCCTGGCCGCACCGCGGACAGCGCCCGCGCATGCCGGTCTGGGACGGCGGCAGGTCGGGATAAAGTGCCTTGTCGGTCGCGGTCATTCCTTGGCTCATTCGGCCCCGTGGATCGGCGCCCCCCAGTTCCCCCAGATATATATGCAGAAGAAGAGGAACAGCCAGACCACGTCGACGAAGTGCCAGTACCAGGCCGCCGCCTCGAAGCCAAAATGCGCCTTCGGCGTGAACTGGCCCATCGCCGCCCGAATCAGGCAGACGGTCAGGAAGATGGTGCCGACGATGACGTGGAAACCGTGGAAGCCGGTCGCCATGAAGAAGGTCGAGCCATAGATGTTGCCGCCGAAGGTGAAGGCGGCGCTGGCGTATTCATAGGCCTGCACGCAAGTGAACAGAGCGCCGAGAATGACCGTGCAGACCAGGCCCCAGATCAGTCCCTTGCGGTCGTTGTGGAGGAGCGCGTGGTGGGCCCAGGTCACCGTCGTGCCCGAAGTGAGCAGGATCAGCGTGTTGAGGAGCGGGAAGTGCCAGGGATCGAAGACCTCGATCCCCTTCGGCGGCCAGGTCCCGCCGGTGAAGGCGTCCTTCACCACCTCGACGCTGGCATCGAGATTGAGGCTCGAGCTGAAGAAGGCCCAGAACCAGGCGACGAAGAACATCACCTCGGAGGCGATGAACAGGATCATCCCGTAGCGGAGGCCGAGTTGCACCACCGGCGTGTGGTCGCCTTCCCGGCCCTCGTGGATCACGTCCCGCCACCACACCAGCATCGTGTAGAGGATGCCCAGGAAGCCCGGCAGCACCCACCACAGGGAGGCCCCGTGCATGAAGGCGATGCCGCCGAGCGCCATGCAGAAGGCGGAAGCCGCTCCGACGATCGGCCACGGGCTCGGCTTGACCAGATGATAGGGATGGGAAGGTGTATGCGCGTCAGCCATTTCCGTCTCCGACGTGAGAAGGCGCGGTTGTCGCCTGAGGCTTGCCGGCCCCGGCGGGATCCGCGGGATAGAAGGTGTAGGAAAGCGTGATCGTCCGGATCTGATCGAGTTCGGGATCGCTGGCGATCGCCGGGTCGACGAAGAAGGTCACCGGCAGTTCGACGGTCTCGCCGGGCGCGAGCGTCTGGTCGGTGAAGCAGAAGCAGGCGATCTTGTTGAAATAGGCGCCGACTTCCTGCGGGCTGACATTGAAGACGGCGGCGGCGGTGATCGTGCGGCTGCCGCGGTTCTCCGCCGTGAACATCGCCTTGCCGACCTCGCCGACCCTGAGATCGATCGCGCGGGTCAGCGGACGGAAGCTCCAGCCCAGTCCGTTGCCGACATTGGCGTCGAAGCGGACCGAGATCACCCGGTCGAGCGCCACGGCGGGCGCGGCGTTGGCCCTTTGCGTCGTGCCGCCATAGCCGGTGACCTGACAGAAGATGCGATAAAGCGGCACGGCCGCGAAAGCCATGCCGACCATGCTCGCGACGAACACCGCGCAGATCGCGGCGGTCAGGCCGAGCTTCGAACGGCGTCCGGTTGCGGCGGTCCCGGTCATACCGGCGGCTCCAGGACGCCGGGGCCGAGCTTGACGATGGTGACGAGGTAGAAAAGGAGAACCAGCGCCGCGAGCGCCAGCGCGATCGCAATCGACCGTGCCCGTCGCTGCCTGAGGCGCGCCGCGGCGGTCCTTGCGGGGTCGTCGCGGGCGTCATGCATCTCCGGGCTTCCGGTCACGGGCAAACTCATCGAATATCAGGCCCGGACGGAACGGAGGCGATCGAATGAACCAAATCGGCCGACCGCAAAGACCGGCGGTGCAGCTCGGCTTTGTCGGCGACCTCGTCCTCGGGCGCAAGGTGAACCGGAAACTGCTCGATGGTTTCCCGCCGGCCGCGATCTGGGGCGATGTCCGTCCCCGCATGCTCGCCGCCGATGCCGTGATCGGCAATCTCGAAGGGCCGGTCACCACCCATACGACCAAATGGCACCGCTGGAAGGCGTTCTACTTCCGCGCCGATCCCTCGGTCGCGATTCCCACGCTCGAGGCCGGGAATTTCCGCTGCCTCGCGCTCGCCAACAACCATCTCCTCGATTTCGCCGGCGACGGGCTGCTCGATACGCGGCGCCGGCTTGCCGAGGCCGGTATCGCCTTCGCCGGCGCCGGCGCCAATCACGCCGAAGCCGCGGCGCCGGCGATGTTCGCCGCCGGTGGGCTCAGAATTGGCTTCGTCTCGATCACCAATACCGTACCGCCCTTCGCCGCTCGCGCGGATCGTCCCGGCACCAATTTCTGGAAGATCAGAAGCGACCGGGCGACGCTCGGGCGTCTGGCGGGACTGATCCACGATCTCCGCCGCGGCGGCGCCGACCTGATCGTCCTTTCGATCCACTGGGGTCCGAACTATCGCTGGTGGCCGCCGAAGCGCTACCGCGTCTTCGCGCGGAAAGCGATCGAGCTCGGCGTCGACATCGTCCACGGCCATTCCGCCCACGTCCTTCAGGCGGTCGAATTTCACGGCCGCGGCGTCATCCTTTACGACACCGGCGACTTCATGGACGACTTCATCGTCGGTCCGGGCTTCCGCAGCGACCGCACCTGCCTGTTTCTGGTAGAGGCCGGGCCCGGCCGCGTATACGCGCTTCGCATGGTGCCGGTCAGCCTGACGCCGGGGGAGGCCCACATCGCCGCCGGGCGCGAAGCCGCCATCATCCGCCGCGACATGATCCGCCGTTGCCGCGGCTACGCGGTCGATATCCGCGAAGAGGGCGGCGAACTGGAGGCGCGGGCCCCGGCGGAGCTTGCCGCCGTGGTCGAAAGCGACTGAACCCATCACGCCAGGCCTCCGCCGGCGCTGCCGATCGCTTCGGCGAGGAGCACGGCAAAGAGCAGGAACAGATAGAGGATCGAATAGGCGAAGAGATCGCGGGCGGCGCGTTCGCCGGCGGCGCCTTCGCGACTGCGGTAGACGCGAACCGCGAGCCCCACGAATGCCGTGCCCGAGATCGCGGCGACGACGCCATAGGCGAAGCCGCCGAGACCGAGCAGGCTCGGGGCGAGGCCCGCCGCGGCGAGGATGACCGAATAGATGAGGATGTCGCGGCGGGTTCGCGACGCGCCGGCGACGACGGGCAGCATCGGCACCCCCGCCCGTTCATATTCGTCGGCGCGATAGAGCGCGAGCGCCCAGAAATGCGGCGGGGTCCACAGGAAGATGATGGCGAAGAGGACGAGGCTTTCGACGCCGACCGAGCCGGTCACCGCGGCCCAGCCGATCACCGGCGGCAGCGCCCCGGCGGCGCCGCCGATGACGATGTTCTGCGGCGTCGTGCGCTTCAGCCAGATCGTGTAGATGACGACGTAGAAGAAGATGGTGAAGGCGAGAAGCGCCGCGGCGAAATAGTTCGCCGCAAAACCGAGCACCGTCACCGAGCCGACCGCCAGCGTCGTTCCGAAGGCGAGCGCTTCGCCCGGCAGGACGCGTTCCATCGGGATCGGACGGCCGCGGGTGCGGCGCATGATGCAGTCGATGTCGGCGTCGTACCACATGTTGAGCGCGCCGGCGGCTCCGGCGCCGACCGCGATGGCCAGAAGCGAAGCGAAGGCGAGCACCGGATGGATGTGACCCGGTGCGACCGCCATGCCGGTCAGCGCGGTGAACACGACCAGCGACATCACGCGCGGCTTGAGGAGGGCGAAATAGTCCGCCACCGAAGCCGGCGAGGTCTCGCCGGCGACGGCTTCTTCTAGTCTGCGGCGGTCGACATAGGCCATCTGTCAGTTTCGTTTCCGCATGCTTGCCGGTAAGGGGCGCGCCAGGATCGCGCCGGCCTCACTTGATCCGCGGCAGAACCTCCCACTGGTGGAAAGGCGGCGGCGACGGGAGCGCCCATTCGAGCGTGGTGGCGCCGACGCCCCAGGGATTGTTGCCGGCCGCCCGTTTGCGGGAGAAGGCTTCGACCACGCCGAAGATGAAGATGAGCACGCCGGCCCCGGAGATATACGAGCCGATCGAGGACACCATGTTCCAGCCGGCGAAGGCCTCCGGGTAGTCGGCGATGCGCCGCGGCATCCCGGAGAGGCCAAGGAAGTGCTGCGGGAAGAAGACCAGGTTGACGCCGATGAAGGTGACCCAGAAGTGGATCTGGCCGATCCGCTCGTTGTACATGTAGCCGCTCATCTTCGGGAACCAGTAGTACCAGCCGGCGAAGATGGTGAAGACGGCGCCGAGCGACAGCACGTAGTGGAAGTGGGCGACGACGAAGTAGGTGTCGTGCAGGACATAGTCGAGCCCGGCATTGGCGAGCTGGACGCCGGTCACCCCGCCGATCGTGAACAGGAAGATGAAGCCGATCGCCCAGAGCATCGGCGTCTTGAACTCGATCGAGCCGCCCCACATCGTCGCGATCCAGGAGAAGATCTTGATGCCGGTCGGCACCGCGATGACCATCGTCGCGGCGACGAAATAGGCCTGGGTGTTGAGCGACAGGCCGACCGTGTACATGTGGTGCGCCCACACCACGAAGCCGATGAAGCCGATTGCAATCATGGCGTAGGCCATGCCGATATAGCCGAAGATCGGCTTCTTCGAGAACGTCGAGATGATCTGGCTGACCATGCCGAAGCCGGGAAGGATGAGGATGTAGACCTCCGGGTGGCCGAAGAACCAGAAGAGGTGCTGGAAGAGCACCGGGTCGCCGCCCTGGTCGGGCTTGAAGAAGGCGGTGCCGAAGTTGCGGTCGGTGAGGAGCATGGTGATGGCGCCGGCGAGGACCGGCAGCGCGAGCAGGAGCAGGAACGTCGTCACCAGGATCGACCAGACGAACAGCGGCATCTTGTGGAGCGTCATGCCCGGCGCGCGCATGTTGAAGATGGTGGTGATGAAGTTGATCGCGCCGAGGATCGACGAAGCGCCGGCGAGGTGGAGCGCGAGGATCGCGAAATCCATCGCCGGGCCGGGCTGGCCGGTGGTCGAGAGCGGCGGGTAGATCGTCCAGCCGCCGCCGACGCCGGTGGCGCCGGGCGCGCTCGGCATGAACAGCGAGATGAGGAGCAGCGTGAGGGCCGGCGGCAACAGCCAGAAGGAGATGTTGTTCATGCGCGGGAACGCCATGTCCGGCGCCCCGATCATGATCGGAACGAACCAGTTGCCGAAGCCGCCGATCATCGCCGGCATGACCATGAAGAAGATCATGATCAGGCCATGCGACGTGGTGAAGACGTTGAACAGCTCGGGATCGCCGAAGATCTGCATGCCGGGCTCCATCAGCTCGAGCCGCATGCCGATCGACAGGACGCCGCCAATCACTCCGCCGACGATGGCGAAGATCAGGTACAGCGTGCCGATGTCCTTGTGATTGGTCGAATAGAGCCAGCGGCGCCATCCGGTCGGGTGATCGTGGTGCTCGGCGGCGTGCGCTGCGCTGCTCTCGTACATTCCTGCCACTCCTTGCAATTTCGGCCGGCGGGCGACGCGTGCGCTCGCCGGAATTCCAATTCCTAGCTGCTCGAGGCGGGCGCCTCGGCGGGGGCCGCCGCCGGGGCCTCGGCGTCCGGATTCGAGACGGGCATCGGCCCAAGCACGTCATAGGAAGTGTCGACGTCGGTCTGCGCCGCCTTGACCCATTCCTGGAACTTGTCCGGGCTCACCGCCCAGACCGAGATCGGCATGAAGGCGTGATCACGCCCGCACAATTCCGAGCATTGGCCGTAGTAGACGCCCTCGCGCCTGACCAGGAACCAGGTTTCGTTGAGGCGCCCGGGTATGGCGTCGATCTTGAAGCCCAGCGAGGGAACGGCGAAGGAGTGGATCACGTCGGCGCCGATGACCTGCATGTCGGACCACGGTGCCGATCGGCACGACCATCTGATTGTCGACCGCGAGCAGCCGCGGCTCGGTCGCCGGGTCCTTCCGCTCCTGGTCGGTCAGCATCAGCGAATTGAATTCGAGGTCGTTGTAGTCAGGGTAGGTGTAGGTCCAGTACCACTGGCTGCCGGTCGCCTTGATCGTCAGCGATTTCGCCGGGTCGTAGTTCGGCACTGCCCTCGCCGGGTCGTGCTCGGCGATCAGCAGCGAGAAGGACGGCACCGCGATTCCGACCAGGATCAGGATCGGCAACGATCGTCCATGACCACTTCGATCAGCGCTGTTGTGGCTGGTCTTCGACGGCACCGGGTTGCGGCGCGCATTGAAGCGCACCATCACCACGACGAGCAGGCCAGCACGAAGAGGACGATAATCCCCACGACGATCAGCACGCCGTTGTTGAAGCGATGGATCATCTCCATGATCGGCGAGCCGGCCGGCTGGAGCATGACCTCCCAGGGTCTCGGCTGCGTCGCCAATGCCGGGCCGGCCAACGATGCCGGGGCCAGCGCCGCAAGCAAAGCCCAGCTTCGCCGCCACGAAAATGCCTGCTTCAAGCCTCTCTCCTTCCCCGCCGGATCAAGCGGTCCTTCAACCCTATTATAACTCTGCTGCGGCCGGCCGCTATCGCGACGGGAGATCAATGCCGGCCGAGTCGCCCTCGACACAAACCATAAGCCGATTTTGGGCCGCAACGGACGATCTGGGGCGCCTGTGCGGCAAATCGCGCTCGGACTGCCCTAATTCGGGCCGGAATTCAGCGGATTTTCCCCGATGGGCCGGATTGGTGCAGGATGCCCGGAAGTGATTCGCCTCGGATCATGCCGGTCCACTTAGGCGGTTTGGCAAGCCCGCCCGGCGCGAGAGATGAAGGCGAAATGCATAACGACATAGACGACAGGCGGAGATACCAGGACGACGACCGTCGTCCGCGCTACGATCAGGCCGACGACGGGCGGCCTTATGACGAAGCCGAAGCCGCCCACGACAGCTATGCCGAGACCGACGACGGACGGGCCCGCCACGACGAGGCACACGGCCAATACGACGAGGGCCACGGCCGCTATGACGACCGTCGCGGCCGCTATGAGGAACCCGCCCACTACGATCAGGGCCACGACCGCTACGACCACCCGGGCGACCACGCCGCCTATGACGAGCCGCCGCGGCGGAGAAGCCGGCTCGTTCCGATCCTCTCGACCGTCGCCGCCCTGCTTGTCCTCGCGATCGTCGCGGTCGGCGTTCTCTACTTCCTCGGCGTCTTCGACCGCAGGGCCGCGACGGGGCCGGGCGCAGTCACGGCGAGCGATGACGCGGCGACCGCCGATTCCGCCTCGGCCGATCTCGGACCGGCGGTCAGATCGGTCGGATCGGAAGTGCCGCTGCCGCCGGCGTCCGACGCGGCCACGACCGAGGATGCCGGCGCCGCCAGCCCGGACGTGCCGCAGGCGGTGGTCTCGATCGCCCCGCCGGCCCAGGGCGAGCCGCCGGTGCGCTCGTCCCATGGCGACTGGCAGGTGCGCTGCGATACGCCGGCCGGCGCGCAGGGCGAGCAATGCGTGCTGATGCAGTTCGTCACCGCCGAGGACCGCGAGAATGTCGGGCTGACGGTGATCGTGCTGAAGACCGCCGACCAGAAGTCCCGCATCATGCGCATCCTGGCGCCGCTCGGCGTCCTCCTCCCCTCGGGTCTCGGCCTCAAGATCGACGACACCGATATCGGCCGCGCCGGTTTCGTCCGCTGCCTGCCGAACGGCTGCGTCGCCGAGGTCATCCTCGAGGACGGCCTGCTGACGCAGCTCGAGAGCGGCAAGACCGCGACCTTCATCATCTTCCAGACCCCGGAGGAAGGGATCGGCATCCCGATCTCGCTCGCCGGCTTCGGCGACGGCTTCTCGGCGCTGCCCTGACGGCGACAAGCCATGCGATTTCCAGGAATTACGGTGAATCCGGGCCAGATGGGGGGCGTCCCTTGCATCCGAGGGCTCCGGATTCCAGTGGCGACCGTCGTCGAAATGGTTGCCGAAGGCATGGCCGACTCGGAAATCCTCGACGCCTATCCCGACCTTGAGCGAGAGGATATCAGGGAGGCGCTTCGCTACGCTGCCGAAGCCCTCCGCGAACGGGAATTGCCGCTCGTCCCGCCGTGAGGTTTCTGGTGGACACCGCGCTGTCCCCAATCGTCGCAACGGAACTGCGTCGGCAGGGCATCATGCAGTTCACGTCCGCGAGATAGGATTGGGATACGCCGAGGATACGGAGATTTTCGACTTCGCTCGGACGGAAGCACGCGTGATCCTGTCAGGGTTCGTCGGCTGCCGATAAACTGAGCCTTTGCCGCGCCCAGGGCTTGGCGCGGCCGGTCGGATGCCACATATGTGGGCCATCTCCCGCATCGGAATCCCCGCCATGACCGACGCCCCCCACTCGATCCTCGACCACGCCGGCCTCGACCGTCAGAAGGCCACCTCGCTTGTCGCCGATGCCCTGAAGGGCGCAGACGACGGCGAGCTCTATCTCCAGCATTCGCGGTCGGAGGGGCTGGTCTTCGACAATGGCCGGCTCAAATCGGCGAGCTTCGATACGAGCCAGGGTTTCGGCCTCCGCGCGGTCTCCGGCGAAGCCGCCGGCTACGCCCATTCCGGCGAGATTTCCGAGCCGGCGATCCGCCGCGCCTCCGACGCCGTGCAGGCGGTGAAGACCGGGCATACCGGGACCTATAGCCGAGGCGCCGCAGCGCACCAACGTCAAGCTCTATGGCGACGAGAGCCCGCTCCTGGCGCCCGAACTTCGCCGACAAGGTCAAGCTCCTCGAGACGATCGACGCCTATGCCCGCGACAAGGACCCGCGCGTCCGTCAGGTCACCGCTTCTCTCGCCGGCTCGCACAGCGTGGTCGAGATCGTCCGCGCCGACGGCAGCCTCGTCCGGGACGTGCGGCCGCTCGTCCGGGTCAATGTCGCAGTGATGGTCGGCGAGGGCGACCGGCAGGAAACCGGCTCCCACGGCATGGGCGGCCGCGAGGGCTTCGAGCGGTTCGTCACCGAGGATATGTGGCAGTCGGCGGTCGACGAGGCGCTCCGCCAGGCGCTGGTCAACCTTTCCGCCGTTCCCGCCCCGGCCGGCACCTTCGACGTGGTGCTCGGTCCGGGCTGGCCCGGCATCCTCCTCCATGAAGCGATCGGCCACGGCCTCGAAGGCGACTTCAACCGCAAGAAGGAGAGCGCCTTCGCCGGGCTGATGGGCCAGCGGGTCGCCTCGCCGGGCGTCACCGTCCTCGACGACGGCACCATCCCGAACCGCCGCGGCTCGCTCACCGTCGACGACGAGGGCACGCCGACGTCGTCGACCACGCTGATCGAGGACGGCATCCTCGTCGGCTACATGCAGGACCGCCAGAACGCCCGGCTGATGGGCATGAAGCCGACCGGCAACGGCCGGCGCCAATCCTATGCCCATATCCCGATGCCGCGGATGACCAATACCTACATGCTCGCCGGCGCCGCCGACCCGAAGGAGATCCTCGCCTCGGTGAAGAACGGCATCTATGCCGTCGCTTTCGGCGGCGGCCAGGTCGACATCACCAGTGGCAAGTTCGTCTTCTCCTGCACCGAAGCCTACAAGATCGAGAACGGCAAGATCGGCCCGGCGATCAAGGGCGCGATGCTGATCGGCAACGGCCCCGACGCCCTGACCCGCGTCAAGATGATCGGCAGCGACCTCGAGCTCGACCCCGGCATCGGCACCTGCGGCAAGAACGGCCAGGGTGTGCCGGTCGGCGTCGGCCAGCCGACGCTCCGCATCGACCAGATCACCGTCGGCGGCACGGCGACCCAATAAACGCCGGCCTCGCCTCAGCTCCGGCCGCGCAGCCCCGAAAAGAAACGCCGGAGCAGGTCGGCCGCCTCGGCCTCGCGAATCCCGCCATAGACCTCCGGCCGGTGATGGCAGGTCGGCTGGGCGAAGAAGCGCGGTCCATGCTCGACCGCGCCGCCCTTCGGATCGGCGGCGGCGAAATAGAGCCGCCGAATGCGCGCGAAGGAGATGGCGCCGGCGCACATCGCGCAGGGTTCCAGGCTGACATAGAGGTCGGCGCCGGTGAGACGCTGCGAGCCGGCTGCCGCTGCCGCGGCGCGAATCGCCAGCATCTCGGCATGCGCCGTCGGATCGTCGAGTTCGAGCGTGCGGTTGCCGGCGCGGGCGAGAATCGCGCCGTCGAGGACGATCGCCGCGCCGACCGGCACCTCGCCGCGCCCATACGCCGCCTCGGCCTCGGCAAGGGCGACTGCCATCCCGTCGGCTCCACCCGCCATCCACTCCTCCTCGCCTGCCGCGCGCGCGTTTGCTATGGAACCCATCCGATGAAGGATCGTGCAACCGTCTCGCCGGATCGCGGCGAGCGCATCGCCAAGGTGCTCGCCCGCGCCGGCATCTGCTCGCGCCGGGATGCCGAGCGCTGGATCGCAGACGGGCGGGTTGCGGTCAACGGCCTGACGCTTGCCTCGCCGGCGGTCAATGTCACCGCCATGGACCGCATCCTGGTCGACGGCCGCCCGCTTCCGGCCCGCGAGCGGACCCGGCTCTGGCTCTACAACAAGCCGGCCGGCCTGGTCACCACGGCGCGCGACCCGGAGGGTCGCAGGACCGTGTTCTCGGCGCTCCCCGAGGACATGCCGCGCGTCATCGCCGTCGGACGCCTCGACATCAACACCGAGGGCCTCCTCCTCCTCACCAATGACGGCGGCCTCGCCCGCATCCTCGAACTGCCCTCGACCGGCTGGCTGCGCCGCTATCGGGTGCGCGCCCACGGCAAGGTCGATTTGGCGGCGCTCGACCGGCTCAAGGACGGGATCGCCATCGACGGCGTGCTCTATGGCGGCATCGAGGCGGCGATCGACCGCGTCCAGGGCTCGAATGTCTGGCTGAGCGTGGCGCTCCGCGAGGGCAGGAACCGCGAGGTGAAGCGGGTGCTCGCCCATATCGGCCTCGACACCAACCGGCTCATCCGCGTCTCCTATGGGCCGTTCCAGCTCGGCGACCTCGCGCCCGGCGAAGTACGGGAGATCCGGGGGCGCATCCTTCGCGACCAGCTCGGCGCCAAGCTTGCCGCGACCGCCGGTGTCGACTTCGCCGCGCCGCTCCGGGAGAAGCCGGCGGCGGCGGCGCCGCCACCGCCCCCACGGCCGCCACGGCCAAAGCGTGCGCATCGTCGGCGGTGAATTCAGCGGCCGCCGGCTGGCGACGCCCGATTCGGATGCGATCCGTCCGAGCTCGGACCGGCTTCGCCAGACTCTCTTCGACATCCTCGCCCACGGCCACGGCGACCCGGTTGCCGGCGCCCGCGTGCTCGACGCCTTTGCCGGCACCGGCGCGCTCGGGCTCGAGGCGCTGTCGCGCGGCGCCGCCCAGACGCTGTTCGTCGAGGAGGACGCCGCGGCGCGCGGCCTGATCCGCCGCAACATCGAGGCGCTCGGCCTGACCGGACGGGCCCGCATCTTCCGCCGCGACGCCACCCGGCTCGGCGAGGCCGGCACGATCGCGCCGTTCGGCCTGATCTTCGCCGACCCGCCCTATGATCGCGGCCTCGGCGAGAAGGCCCTTGCCTCGGCGCGCGCCGGCGGCTGGCTTCTGCCGAACGCGCTGGCCGTGATCGAAGAACGGAGCAGTGCGACGATTGCGCCCATCGACGGCTTCTTGCTGATCGACCGGCGGATTGTCGGCGATTCCCAGCTCGCGTTTCTTAAGACGATGTAATGTGCGCCGCCGGCGCAACGGTCTACACTGAACCGACCCCCCGGCGTCGACGCCGGCATCGTTTCTCCGACACGCACAAGGAGCCAAGCATGAAGCGTGCCGTATTTGCCTTCGTCCTCGTCCTCGCCGCCGCAATGTCGGCGCCGCTTGCGCAGGCGCAGACGACGGAGTTCGCGCCGCAGGCGACGAGCTTCACGCTTGCCAACGGGCTGCAGGTGGTCGTGATCCCCGATCATCGCGCGCCGATCGTCACCCACATGGTCTGGTACAAGGCCGGCGCCGGCGACGAGGTTCCCGGCAAGTCGGGCATCGCCCATTTCGTCGAGCACCTGATGTTCAAGGGGACCAGCGACCATCCGGCGGGCGAGTTCTCCAGGGTCGTGACCTCGGTCGGCGGCAACGAGAACGCCTTCACGACCAACGACTACACCGCCTTCTACCAGAACGTCGCCAAACAGCATCTCGGCCTGATGATGCAGTTCGAGGCGGATCGGATGGCGAACCTCGTCCTCACCGACGAGGCCGTGCTGCCGGAGCGCGACGTGATCCGCGAGGAGCGCCGCCAGCGCATCGACAACGATCCCGGGGCGCGGCTCGGGGTGGCGATGAACGCCGCCCTTTTCCAGAACAGCCACTACGGCATCCCGACCATCGGCTGGGATCACGAGATGGCGCAGCTCACCCGCGACGACGCGATCGCCTGGTACAACCGCTACTACACGCCCAATAACGCCGTCGTCGTGATTGCCGGCGACGTCACCGAAGACGAGGTGCGCAAGCTCGCCGAGGACACCTACGGCAAGGTGGCGCGGCGTTTCGAGCCGCCGCCGCGCGACCGCGCCCGCGAGCCCGAGCCGTTCGCCGCCCGCACGGTGACGCTTTCCGATCCGCGCGTCACCCAGCCGGCCGTGCAGCGCTCCTATCTGGTTCCCTCCTACGCGACCGCTCAGCCGGGCGAGGGCGAGGCGCTCGACGTGCTCGCCGAGATTCTCGGCGGCGGCACCACCAGCCGGCTCTATCGCGATCTCGTCGTCGACAAGGCGGTCGCCACCTCGGCGGGCGCCTACTACAATTCCGATGCTCTCGATGACACCTCGTTCAGCTTCTTCGGCGTGCCGCGCGGCGACGTCACCCTGAAACAGCTCGAGGTGGCGATCGATGACGAGATCGCCAGGCTGGCTGCCTCCGGCGTGACCGAGGAGGAGGTCGCTGCCGCGAAAAACCGGATGATCGCCGGCGTAATCTATGCGGAAGACAGCGCCGAGGGCGTCGCCCGGGTTATCGGCACCGCGCTCGCAACCGGCAGCACGCTTGCGGAGACGCAGACCTGGCCGGCGGCGGTCGAGGCGGTGACGCCCGCAGAAGTCGCCGCGGCGGCGCGCAAATACCTCGACATTCGGCGCTCGGTCACCGGCTATCTCGTCGGCGAGCCGAAGCAGAAGTCCATCCTGATCCAGGAGAAGAGTAAGATGAGACTGCGTGGCGTGGCCGTCCTGATCGGCCTCATTCTCGCGCCTTTGGCACTCGCCGGCTCGGCGGACGCCGTCACCATCGAGCGCGTCGTCAGCCCGATGGGCATCGAGGCGTGGCTGGTCGAGGAAAAGACGGTGCCGGTGATCGCCGTCTCCTTCGCCTTCGATGGCGGTTCGTCGCAAGACCCGGCCGGCAAGGCCGGCGTCGCCAACATGCTGTCCGGGCTTCTCGACGAAGGCGCCGGCGACCTCGACAGCGAGGCCTTCCAGGGCGCGCTCGACAAGGCGTCGATCGACCTCTCCTTCGATGCCGGTCACGACAGCTTCAGCGGCTCGCTCCGGACGCTGGCCGAGAACCGCGAAGAGGCCGTGCGGCTCACCCGGCTGGCGCTCAGCGAGCCGCGCTTCGATGCCGAGCCGGTCGAGCGCATCCGTGCCCAGATCGTCACCCGCATCAGGGCCAACGAGCAGGATCCCGGCGACATTGCCAGCCGGAGCATGATGACGGCGCTTTTCCCGGGCCATCCTTATGGCAGGCGAAACGAAGGAACCGCCGACAGCGTCGCCGCGATCGCCGTCGACGACCTCAAGACCTACAAGGGGAAGGTCCTTGCCCGCGACAACCTCAAGGTCGCGGTGGTCGGCGACATCGACGCGGCGACCCTCGGGCCGATGCTCGACGATCTCTTCGGCGGCCTGCCGGTCAAGGCCAATCTCGTGCCGGTGCCGGAAGTCGATCGCGAGCCGCGCCGATACGATCACGGTGCCCATGGCGATCCCGCAGACGGTGATCGAGATCGCCGGCAAGGGCCTGAAGCGCGACGATCCCGATTTCATCACCGCCGCCGTCGCCAGCTACATCCTCGGCGGCGGCAGCTTCTCGTCGCGGCTCTACACGGAAATCCGCGAGAAGCGCGGCCTCGCCTATTCGATCGATCTCAGCCTGATCCCGCTCGACCATGCCGGCGTCGTCTTCGTCAGCACCTCGACGCGCTCCGACCAGGCCGACAATGTCCTCGCCCTCATCGACAGCGAGATCAAACGCTTCGCCGAGGCAGGGCCGACCGAAGCCGAGCTGGCGGACGCCAAGGCCTATCTCATCGGCAGCTATCCGCTCCGCTTCGATACTTCGAGCGACATCGCCGACCAGCTCCTCGGCATTCAGCTCGATCATCTCGGCATCGACTACATCGACCGGCGGAACGACCTCATCGCCGCGGTCACCATCGAGGACATCCGCCGCGTCTCCAAGCGCCTGTTCAGCGGCGACGACCGGGTGGTGGTGCGGGTCGGCACGCCGGAGACATGAGGCGGTGGCGGCGGGCGACCGGCGGATGTTTAGCGTCGGCGTGGCGCTGGGCGGCGGCGGCGCCCACGGCTTCGCCCATATTCCGGTGCTCGAGGCGATCGACGAGCTCGGGCTGAAGCCGGCCGTCATCGTCGGCACGTCGATGGGAGCGGTGATCGGCGCCGCCTACGCCGCGGGCATGAGCGGCGCCGAGATACGCGCCCACTCGACCGGCCTGTTCCGCACCCGGAGCGAGTTCCTCGGCCGGCTCTGGGCGATCCGCCCGCGGCGCTTCAGCGAGATCCCGTTCGGCCTCGTCGGCCAGTACGACCTCGAACGGGTGCTCCGCGTCTTCATGCCCGTCGGCCTCCCCGGTGACTTCGCCGGGCTGGAGATTGCTTTGCGGACGGTAGCGACCGACTATTATGCCGGCCGCGAGGTCGTCCACGCCGAGGGCCCGCTTCTCCGCGCCGTAGCCGCGTCGGCGGCGATGCCGACGATCTTCAAGCCGGTGGTGATCGACGGCCGGGTGCTGATCGACGGCGGCGTCCTCAATCCGGTTCCCTTCGACCTCGTCGGCGATGCCGATTTCATCGTGGCGAGCGACGTGGTGGCGGTGCCGTCGAGCCCCAACGCGCGTATCCCCGGACCGCTGCAGACCGCATTCGGATCGATCGCGCTTCTCCTCAGGGCGATCCTCGACGAGAAGCTCAAGCATGCCCGGCCCCCGGACGTGCTGGTCCGCCCGCCCACCGGCGCCTTCCAGGTACTCGAATTCGCGCAGGCGCGCGGCGATCATCGCGGTCGCCGAGACCGCCAAGGACGAGATCAAGCGCCGCATCGATACGGCGTTTGAGCGCCTAGCCGCGGGTGGCAGACCGCGGGCGCGCGTGGCGCGAGCCAAGCCCGATCATGGCGAAGGGCGAGCGCCGCGCGGCGGCCGGGCCTTGCTCCACGCCCAGGCCGGCGATGATGCGGTAGCAGATCAGGATGGCGACGATCCCGAACGGAATGCCGCCCAGGAAGAAGCCGGTTAGGACGCCCTTGTCGCCGCCGAGCCAGGCTCCGGCGATCGCGAAAGGCACGGTGCCGAGCGTGGCGCGGGCCCAGTTGAGCGCCGTCGACAGCGCCGGGTAGCCGAGATTGTTGAAGGCGGCGTTCGAGACATAAAGACCGCCGGCAAAGACGAAGGTCACCGCCAGGTAGCGGCAGAAGAGGAGGACGATGTCCGCCGCCTTGCCGCTCGCGCCGAAGGCGGCGACGATGCCGTGCTGGGCAATGAGCAGGATCAGGCAGACCACGGCGACATAGATCGTGCTGACGATGAGGCTCTCGGTCAGCGCCCGCCGCACCCGGTCGAAGAGGCGCGCCCCGAAGTTCTGGCCGACCACCGGCCCCACCGCGCCGGCGAGCGCGAAGAGCCCGCCGAAGGCCACCGGCACCAGCCGCGACACGATCGTCCAGCCGGCCACCGCGGGATCGCCGTAGGCGGCGACCGCCGCGGTGATGTAGCCGTTGCCGACCGGCGTCGCGATGTTGGTGAGCACGGCGGGCACGCCGATCCGCGCCAGCGGGACGAGATCGCGCCGCGCGGTGGCGACCGTCGGCAGGGCGATCATGTCGTGGCGGCGGATGAGCGTGTTCAGCCCGTAGGCGACCATCGCGACCCGCGCCAGCACGGTGGCGATGGCGGCGCCGGGCACGCCCAGTCCGAAGCCGAGGATGAAGACGGGTCGAGGGCGGCGGTGATCCCGCCATACCAGAGCGTCGTGTACATCGCCCGCTTGGGATCGCCGACGGCGCGGAGGAGCCCGGTGAGGCACATGCCGAGGCCGAGGAGCGGCGTCGAGGGGAGGACGATCCACATGAACATCGCGGCGAGCGACCGCGTCTCCCCTTCGGCGCCGACCAGACCGAGCAGCGCCGGCACGAAGGGGAGGCTCGACGAGGCGGATGCCGCCGACGATGAGAAGCAGCCAGGCGACCGCCGAGCCGGCGACCTCGCGCGCCAGCGGCCGGTTGCCGGCGCCGAGATTGCGGGCGACCAGCGCCGTCGCCGCGATCATCAGGCCGATCGACAGCGAGACGTAGAAATAGACCAGCGCCGAGGCAAAGCCGACCGCCGCGGTGAACCGCGGGTCGTGCAGGAGCGAGATGTAGAAGAGGTTGAGGAAGTCGACGATGAAGATCGCCACCAGCCCGATCGAGCTGGTCGAGGCGAGCACCAGGACATGGCGCATCGTCGAGCCGGTGGTGTAGCGCGCCTTCTCTGCGGCGGGAGCGGCTGGCGACGACATGCGTTAGCTGATCCGGGATGACGACAGGCCTCGCGGCGTGGCGCGGGCCGCGACCCATATGGCGCGGATCGCGGATCGGCGCAATCGACCGTGCCGCCGCCTTGTCCTCGGAAGCGATCGGCCATAGATGAGGCCCTGGAGATTCCGCCATGACACAAATCCTCGATCAGACCGACCTCACCGACCGCGCCGCCCGCCTGGTCGAAGCCGCGCGGAGGGCCGGCGCCGACGCCGCCGATGCCGTCTGCGTCCGCGGCATGTCGCTTTCCGTCGATGTCCGCCTCGGCAAGATCGAGGAGACCGGCCGGGCCGAGGGTGACGACTTCACGCTTCGCGCTCTTCGTCGGCAAGCGCTCGGCCCATGTTTCGGCCAATGTCGTCAGCCGACCGGCGGAACTCGCCGAGCGCGCCGTCGCCATGGCCAAGGTCGCGCCGGAAGACGCCTATGCCGGCCTCGCCGACGCCGATCGGCTGGCGCGAGGCTTCCCCGACCTCGACCTCCTCGACGAGTCGATCCCCTCGGCCGCCGAGATGACCGAGGCCGCGCTCGCCGCCGAGGACGCCGCGCGCGCCGTCGCGGGCGTCACCAATTCCGGCGGCGCCAGCGCCGGCTGGTCGCTCGGCGGCCTGGTGCTCGCGACCTCGCACGGCTTCGTCGGCTCGTATCTCGGCTCGCGCTTCAGCCTCGCCGCCTCGGCGATCGCCGGCGAGGGCACCGGCATGGAGCGCGACTACGAGTCCGAGGCGAAGGTCCACCGCGCCGATCTGCCCGACCCGGCGACGATCGGCCGCAAGGCCGGCGAGCGCGCCGTCCGCCGGCTCAACCCGACCACAGTTGCCGACCGGCCGCGGCACCGTCGTCTACGATCCGCGTGTCGCGACTCAGCCTCGTCGGCAATCTCGCCGGCGCCATCAACGGCTCGGCGATCGCCCGCAAGACCAGCTTCCTCCGCGACAAGCTCGGCAAGCCGATCTTCGCGAGCGGCGTCCGGATCAGCGACGACCCGCTCCGCCTGCGCGGCCTCGCCTCGCGTCCCTTCGACGGCGAGGGCGTCGCTGCCGGAGCCGCTCGATCTCGTCCCCGACGGCGTGCTGCAGCGCTGGCTCCTCGATTCGGCGACGGCGCGCGAGCTCGGCCTCGACACCAACGGCCACGCGGCGCGCGGCGGCGGCAATCCCTCACCCGGCTCGACCAATCTCACGCTGCTCCCGGGCAGCCAGTCGCCGGAGGAGCTGATCGCCGCGGCATCGGCGACGGCCTCTACGTCACCGAGCTGATCGGCCACGGCGCCAATCTCGTCACCGGCGACTATAGCCGCGGCGCCGCCGGCTTCGCCATCCGCGGCGGCAAGCTCGCCGAGCCGGTGAGCGAGATCACCGTCGCCGGCAACCTGGGCGACATGTTCATGCACCTCGCGCCGGCGAACGACCTCGACTACCGCTTCGCCATCAACGCTCCCGACCGTCGCCGTCGAAGGCATGACCATCGCGGGCCGCTGACGCGTGGTGACGGCCTGGCTCGCGGCCGACCTCGCCCTGCTCGCAGCGCGGCCGGCGACGAGGCGGCGCTGGTCGCGCTCGCCTATTTCAGGCATGACAGCAGGTCTGGACCAAGGCGGGCGGCTCGCCGGTGAGCGAGGCCGACTATGCCGTCGACCGGCGGCTCGCCGAGATGCTCCGCGGCGAGCGTCCCGACTACGGCTGGCTGTCGGAGGAGACGCGCCGACGACGCCGAGCGGCTCGACCGCGAGCGGGTCTTCGTCGTCGATCCGATCGACGGCACCCGCGCCTTCCTCGCCGGCGGCAAGGATGGACGATCTCGCTCGCCGTGGTCGAGGCCGGCAGGCCGGTGGCGGCGGTGCTGGTCGGCCCGGCGATGGCGGTAGCCTTCCACGCCGTCGCCGGCGGCGGCGCCTTCGCGGACGGCGCGCGCCTCGCGGCCGGCGCCAGGACCAGCGCTGGCGGACGCGCGTTTCGCCAGTTCCCGGCGCTACGCCAGCGGCGGTCGCGGCGAGGCCGGCTCGATCGACGCCCCGCTACGTCCATTCCCTCGCCTACCGGATCGCGCTGGTCGCCACCGGCGAGATCGATGTCGCCATCGCCAAGCCCAATGCCCGGGACTGGGACCTTGCGGCTGCCGATCTTTTGGTGCACGAAGCCGGGGCGCGCCTTGCCGATCTCGGCGGCAGGAAAGTGCGCTACAACACGAGCGAAGCCATCCACCCGACGCTGATTGCCGCGAATCCGGCGCTTTTTGGCGAGGTGGTTGATCTGGTTCGCAAGGTCGACGGTGAGCGCGCGTGACTGGCGGAAACGGCAGGAGCGAAGGACGCGGCAATGACGCCCGAGCGGCCGGCGGAAGCGCCGCCGCAGCTCCTCCACCTCGTCTTCGGCGGCGAGCTCGAGAGACGTCGACGGCATCCGCTTCGCCGACCTTGCCGGCCTCGACATCGTCGGCATCTATCCGAACTACCGCACCGCCTACGACGCCTGGAAGGCGAAGGCGCAGGCGACGGTTGACAACGCCCGGATGCGCTATTTCATCGTCCACCTTCACCGCCTTCTCGATCCCGGACGCGACGGTCCCGGTCAAGGACCGGTCCGGCACCTAGGCGAAGAGATGGTCGATTCGCTCGAGATCCGTCGCCGAGCGCGATGACGCCGCCGCCTCCGTATCCAAGGACGGCAATCCCGTGCCGGCGAAGCCGGCCAGGCGGCGCGCGGCGGAAGCCGCGCCTCTCGACCCGCATCCTGCGCAGCCCCGCCGTGCAGCGGACGATCGCGTCGCTCGCCGCGAACTATCTCCGCCTCGTCAACGCGACCAGCCCGCTCGCTTCGACCCGGCTGACGCCTTCGCCCGCTACATCCACCTCAATCCGGTGATCTTCACCATGTGGCACGGGCAGCATTTCATGCTGCCCTTCGCCCGCATCTTCGACTTCGACGCCCGCGTGCTCATCTCGCGCAGCCATGACGGCGAGATCAACGCGCTCGTCGCCGAGAGGCTGGGCGTCAAGACGATCCGCGGATCGACCGCGCGCGACGCCTCGCGGATGATGGAGAAGGGCGCGCTCGCCGGCTTCGTCGAGATGAAGGCGGCGCTCGAGGCGGGCGCCTGCGTGTCGATGACCGCCGACATCTCCAACCTTGCGGCGCGCCGCGCCGGCCTCGGCATCGTCACCCTCGCCAAGGCGAGCGGACGGCCGATCGTGCCGGTCGCCTACGCCACCAGCCGGCGCATCGACGTCAAGAGCTGGGACCGCTCGACGATCAACCTGCCCTTCAGCCGCGCCGTCTGCGCCGTCGCCGAGCCGGTCGAGGTTCCCGGCGACGCCGACGCGGCCCTCCTCGAGGACAAGCGCCTCCTCGTCGAGACCCGCCTCAACGAGGCCACGACCCGGGCCTACCGGATCGTCGACCGCCGCCATGGGTAGCGTAGGTCGAGCCTTGCGCGATGCCGTATCCGCGAGAGGCGTATCCCTCTCCCTCGCCTGTTCCCGGGATCGGAACGTCATCGCCGCGAAACTGCCGAACCGCGATTTTGACCCCCTCCCGGCCTCCCCCTTTCAGGGGGAGGGGACGCAGATTGCGCCGTTGTCGCGACAAAGGCATCGAAGGTTGAACCGCGGCGGCGCCGCCGCGCCCCCTCCCCCTGAAAGGGGCAGGCCGGAGGGGGTCAGTTCCGCAAGCCTGACAAAGGCCTCGCGCAACGGGATCCCATCGAAGCACACGGTCGTCTGTTTATCGCGGTCCGGTGGGCACGCGGACGTGGCTGAGTTCCGCAACAGTTTTCCGGCTTCGGCCGCCTTCGCGCTCTATCGGCTCGCCGGCATCGCCATCCGTCCGGTGACCCCGCTGCTTTGTCCCACCGTGTCTCCCGCGGCAAGGAGGACCCGAGCCGTCTCGGCGAGCGCTACGGCCGCGCCGGCCGCGAGCGCCCCGTCGGCCGTCTGGTCTGGGTACATGCGGCGAGCGTCGGCGAGACCTTCGCCGTGCTGCCGCTGATCCGGCGGCTGACCGCCGACAAGCTCAACGTGCTCCTCACCACCGTCACCGTCACGGCGGCGAAAATCGCCGCCGAACGGCTGCCGGCGGGCGCCTTCCACCAGTTCACGCCGATCGACTGCAAGCCGTGGACCGAGGCGTTCCTCGACCATTGGCGGCCGGACCTCGCGATCTTCGTCGAATCCGAAATCTGGCCGCAGGCGATCATGAGCCTCGCCGGGCACGGCATCCCGCTGGTCATCGCCAATGCCCGCCTTTCGGAACGGAGCTTCAAGGGCTGGCGGCGCTACCCCTCGATCGCGGCGGCGATGTTCTCCCGCGTCGCCCTCTGCCTGGCGCAGAGCGCGCGCGACGGCGAGCGCTACCGGCTCCTCGGCGCGCCGCGCGTCGTGGTGACCGGCAACCTCAAGTTCGATTCGCCGCCGCCGGCGAGCACGCCCGAGGCGGTCGCCGCATTGCGGGAAGCGATCGGGAGTCGCCCGGTCTGGGTCGCCGCCAGCACCCACCCCGGCGAGGAGGAGCTCGTCGCCGAGGCCCATCGCGTCATCGCCGGCACCTTTCCGAACCTGCTCACCATCATCGTGCCGCGCCATCCCGAACGCGGCGCCGATATCGCCGCCGCGATTGCCGCACGCGGACTTGGGGTGGCGCGGCGCAAGGCCGGCGAGGCGATCGCGCCAGACGTCTCGGTCTATATCGCCGACACCCTCGGCGAGATCGGGCTGTTCTACCGGGTCGCGCCGGTCGCCTTTACCGGCGGCTCGCTGGTCGAGCATGGCGGGCAGAACCCGATCGAGCCGATCGGCCTCGGCGCCGCCGTCGTCCACGGACCGCACGTCCACAACTTCGCCGATATCTACGAGGCGCTCGACGGTGTCCTGCCGTCGCATCGCGTCGCCGACATGCAGCGGCCTCGCCCGGGCGGTCACCGCCCTCCTCGCCGATCCGATCGCGCGCGAGACGTGCGTCGCCAAGGCGCAGACCGCGTTGAAGCCGTTTTCCGGAGCGCTCACCGCGACCTGGCAGGCGCTGCAGCCGCTGCTCGGCGATGCCGCAGGCGCGCCCGCGCGAAAGCCTCGAAGCGGCGCGGCCGTGAGGACCGCGCCCGGCTTCTGGTGGCAACCGGAGCGGAGCGCCGCGGCCATCGCGCTCTGGCCCGTCTCGAAGCTCTGGGCCCGGTCGGCGGCGTGGCGAATGGGACGGCGCTCCGCGCTTCCGTCCGCCCGTCCCGGTGATCTGCGTCGGCAACTTCGTCGTCGGCGGCGCCGGCAAAACGCCGACCGCGATCGCGATCGGCCGCATCGCGCGGGGCCGCGGCATCAAGCCGGGATATATCGCCTCCGGCTATGGCGGCTCCGCCAAGGCGCCGCTGATCGTCGATCCGGCCGTGCACCGGGCCGACCTGGTCGGCGACGAGCCGCTCCTCCTCGCCGCCGCCGGACCGACCGCGGCCGGCCGCGACCGCGCCGGCGCCGCGCGCCTCCTCGTCGAGCAGGGCGTCGGCCTGATCATCATGGATGACGGCTTCCAGAACCCCTACCTCGCCAAGGACCTGTCGCTCGCCTGCATCGATGCGGCGGTCGGCATCGGCAACGGCATGGTGGTGCCCTCGGGTCCTCTCCGGGCGCCGCTCGCCCTCCAGCTCCGCCGCGCCGACGCGCTGATCATGATCGGCGACGGCGAACCCGGCGAGCTCATCATCCGCGCCGCGGCGCGAAGCGGCCGCTCGGTACTTCGCGCCGTCCTCAAGCCGGCGCGGGTCCGCGAGTGGCGCGGCAAGCCGATCCTTGCCTTCGCCGGCATCGGCCGGCCGGAGAAATTCTTCGCCTCGCTTGCCGCGATCAACGCGCCGGTGAAGCGGAAGATTCCCTATGCCGACCATCATCGCTTCACCGAGGCCGACGCCGCGGCTCTGATCGCCCAGGCCGACGCCGAGGGTCTTCGCCTCGTCACCACCGAGAAGGACATGGCGCGGCTCGCCGGCGCCACCGGTGCGCTGGCGCAGCTCCGCGACAAGGCGGCCGCCTTTGCGGTCACGCTCGAATTCGACAACCCGACCGCGGTGAGCGAGATGATCGGCGCCGCCGTGCTTAAGGCGCGGTAGCGCGGGGGGTCGGCCAGACAGCCCGGAGAATAGCGCCGACGCCGTCAGCCCGGCTCGCGCGAGCGCGGCCGGTGCCGGCTGAGCGAGGCGGCGGCATCGATATAGGGCTCCTGCCGTTCCACGCTCCAGTACTTCAACTCGTCGAGCGGAATGTCGAGCCCGGTGACCGCGCAACGCACATAGGTGCCCGGCGTCACCACCTGGAAGTCGCCGTCGAGATAGCGGAGCCGGGCCATGCCGCCGCGGCCCTGTCGTTCGATCCGGTTCATTGCGCGACCTTAGCCACGGAGCCGACATCGAGGCAATGCGTGATTGGCCGGGTCGTTACTGGCCGACAAGATCGTTGATGATGCCCTTCACGTCCGGCGTGGTGTTGTCGTTCTTCTTGTGGCCCTTCTTGTCGGGCTCGGGCGTCGCCTGCTTGCCCTTGCCCTCGGGCTTGCTGCCGGACTGGCTCTTGACATCGCCGAGGCCGAGAAGGCCGCCGCCGAGCGTCTTGAGTTGGTCGAAGGCGGCCTGCGGGTTGTCGAGGATGCCCTGAATCTCCGGATAGATCTTCGGCTTGCCGAGCGGCCCTTCGACCCGCACCGGCACGGCGAAATCCTGGAGCTTGCCGTTCTTGCCCTGCGCCACCTTGGCGGTGAGGCGGTAGCTCACGGTCTCCGCCGGAAGGTCGATCTGTCCGGCGCCGGCGAGCTGGAACTCCGGGCCGGCCATGATCAGGTCGTCGTTGCTGACGATGCCCTTGGCGATATCGAAGGTGGCGCCGACCTGGGTGAACTCGGTGCGATCCTTGCCGGGCTGCCAGCCGAGCAGGGTTTGCACCGAGAGCGACTGCAGCATTTTCGGAATATCGACGCCGAGGATGGCGCCGTTCTTCACGTCCATGCTGCCCTTGCCCGACAGCGACTGGGTCAGCGCCGCCTCGCTCTTGCCGCTCGCCGTAATGTCGAAGGCGAAGGTGCCGGCGCCCTTGATCCGCTTGAAGCCGATGAGGTCGGTGAGGAACGGCCCGGCCTCCACGCCGGCGATGCGGAAGGATGCGGCGATCGCCGCCGCGGGAGCGGAGCCGTCCACCGAAATCGTGCCGCTGCCCTTTCCGGAATAGAGCGCCATCTCCGTCAGGTTGGCGTCGAGCTTGCCTCCAGTGAGCTTCACCGTCAGCGCCGAGGGCCCGATCTTGATGTCGCCGGCGATGATGTTGTCGGCCTTGAGATTGAGGTTGGCGTCGATCGCCTGGAGGCCGGTGAAATCGACGGCGGTGTCGCCCGCCCCCGATCCGCCGCCCGAGCCGCCACCGCTTCCCCCGCTATTCCCGCCACCGCTATTCCCGCCACCGCCGCCGCCATGGGAGCCGCCGGAGGCGAGGTAGGGGGTGACGTCGAGCACCTTCATGGCGAGGCCGGCGTTGATCGTCGGCTTGCCGCCGAAGCTGAGCTTGCCGGTGCCGAGGCCGCTCGACTTGTCGAGGGTGAAGCTCGCCTTGTCGAAGGCGAAGCTGTCGGCGGCGAGCGTGACATTGCCGTCGATCGAAAAGGCCTTGAGGCCGCGGCCGGCGGTGAGCGGCTGGCCGATCCAGGCGAGGAGGTCGCGGAGCGAGGGGGTCGACACCGACACCTTGCCGGCGCCGAGTCCGGAAAGCCCGGCCTTGCCGGCGAAGCCGAACTTCACCTTCTCCGAAGCCGCGCTCAAATCGACGTCGACCTCCTTGCCGGCGAGGAGCGAATTGGCGTCCGCCTTGGCGGCGAGGGTGAAGCGCTCGCCCCGCCAGGTGGCGGCGCCGTCGAGCGAGACCGGCGCGTTGAGCGAGGCGAAGGTCGCCGTCAAATCGACATCGTCGAGCGTATCCGCCGCCTTGTCGCCGCCGACCATGCCGGCAAGGCCGAGGCCGACGACCTTGCCGTTCTGGAGCGACGCCTTGCCTTCGGCTTCGAGATTGGCGATGAGCGCCTCACCGGTCGCGCCGCTCGTCTTGAAGGTCACGTCGAGGCCGGCCGTGCCGGTTACCGGCGCGCTGGTTCCGGCAAGCGCCATCAGGCCGCCGATGTCGAGTCCCTGCATCTTCGCGGTTCCCGAGATCGCCGGCGTCGCCGTCCGCGCGTCGATGGTCAGGCTGCCCGACCCCGGCGAGCCGGCAATCTCGACCGAACGGATAGTGGTGTCGAGCACCCCGCCCGCGAGCTTCACGTCGAGGCCGAGATTCTCGAGCGCCATGGCGCCGACGGTCACCGCCTCGGCGGTGAGGGCAATATTGGCATCGACGAGGCCAAGCGGCGTGAAATCGATGGCAGCGCCGGCGCCGCCGTCGCCCGCGGCGGCGGGCGGCGTGAACGCCGCCAGGTCGATCTTGCCGGCCGCAAGCTTCATGCCGAAGCCGGGCCGATCCCGGTCGAAGGCGGCCCGCACCCCGCCATCGACGGAAACGCCGCCGATTGTCCCCGAAAACTTGTCGACGAGGAAGCCGGTCTCCTCGGCCTCGAGATTGCCGGCCAGCGAAAAAGCGCCGTAGCCCGGCGCGTCGGGAAGCTCGGCGAAGGCGCCGGCAAACCGCCGGAGCGACTCGCCCTCGGCCTTGAAGGCGCCGGTGAAGAGCTTGTCGCCGGCGAGCGCGGTGCCGTCGAGCACCGCGTTGCCGCCATCGGTCGTGAGCGTCAGCCCGACCGGCATGTTTTCAAGGCTGTCGGCGGCGGGCCGTTCGCCGATCTTGAGCCCGATCTTGTCCTCGACGCCCTGCCATTTGAAGCTGCCCTCGACCGTGCCCGGCCCGGTGATCTTCGGCATCTCCATGGTGAGATTGACGGCCTCGACCGTCTCCTCGATGCCGGCCGCGCGGTCGCGATAGGTGAGCGTGCCGTCGACGATCGAGAGCCGGTTGATGCTGAGCTTGTCGAGCCCGGTGATCACTTCCGCGGTCGCGTCCGGCTCGGCCGCGGGCGGCGGCGCGGCGGCGCCCTCGCCGCCCGCGATCAGCCCCTCGATGCTCCGCGGCTTCGTCCCGGCGGACGCTGCCTCGCTCCAGTTGGAGCGGCCGTTCCCGTCGACCTCGTAGAGGATGCGCGGCCGGGTGATGGTGAGAGCATTGATCTCGACGTTGCCGCCGATCAGCGGCAAGAGGCTCAGGCCGAAGGAAACCGAATCGACGGCGAAGGCCTCGCCCTTGCCGCTCAGACCGGAAAGCCCCACCCCCTCCGCGGAAAGCGAGGCCGTGGGGAGCACGCTGATCGAGATCGGCCCATCGATCCGGACATCACGGCCGGTCGCCTCCTCGAGGCGGGCAATCAGCTCGGCCTTGACCGTTTCCGACGGGATGAACAGCGGCAGCGCGAAAAGCGCCCCGACGATCAGGATGACGAGGACGACAAGGCCGATGATGAGTTTCCGCATGAATTCGCGCTTCCCACCCGCTCCGCGAGAGAATCACTCGGAACTCTCCGCGCCCATTGAAGCAGAGTCGTGGCAAACCGGGAGGGTGCGCGTCTCGCGCACCGGGCGGCGGGACCCCGCCCCTCCGGGGAGGGTGCGCGTCTCGCGCACCGGGCGGCGGGACGCCGCCCCTCCGGGGAGGGTGCGCGTCCCGCGCACCGGGCGGCGGGACGCCGCCCCTCCACAGCGAATTTACGCCGCCTCCTCGGAGGCCTTGTTGCGGCCGGTCTCGCGCCACTTCCGCATCAGCCCATCGAGTTCGGGATCGGCCGCCTCGGGCAGCACGATGCGGGGCGTGACCAGGAGGTCGCCGCGGCCGCCGGTCGGGACCGGCAGGCCCTTGCCCTTGAGGCGGAGCGCGCGACCGCCGGTCGAGTGCGGCGGAATGTTGAGCGAGACCTCGCCGTCGAGCGTCGGCACCCGCACCTTGCCGCCGAGCACCGCGTCGTCGAGGCTGACATTGATGTCGCGGCGGAGCGTGTCGCCGTCGATCCGGAAGTGCGGGTGAGGCACGAACTCGACCGTCACCAGCGCGTCGCCGGCCGGTCCGCCGAGCACGCCGGGCTGGCCCTGGCCGCGCAGCCGGATGGTCTGGCCGGCCTTGGTCCCGGGCGGGATGGTCACGTCGAGAGTGCGGCCGGTGGGCAGGTCGACCCGCGCCTTCTCGCCGCGGACGAGCTGCTCCAGCGTCACCGCGGCGACCGCGCTCACGTCGTCGCCGCGGACCGGCTGCGGACGCGGGCCGCCGCCGGCCCCTCGCCCCTGGCCGCGGGCGAAGCCGCCGAGAATCTCGTTGAGGACGTCTTCATTGGCGAAGGGATCGCCATCGGCGCCCGATGTCGACCAGCGGAAGGTGCGCCCGCCGCCGCCCGGCCGCGGACCGCCCTGCCCGCCGAAGCCGCCCGGACTGAAGCCTTCGAAGCCTTGGAAGCGCGGCTTGCCTTCGGCGTCGATCTCGCCGGCGTCGAACTTCTGGCGCTTGTCCTTGTCGCCGACGATCTCGTAGGCGGAATTGACTTCGCTGAACCGCTCCTTGGCCTTCGGGTCCGACTTGTTGCGGTCGGGGTGGAACTTCTTGGCAAGCTTGCGGAAGGCCGACTTGATCTCGGCCTCGGAGGCGCTCTTGGAGACGCCCAGGACTTCATAGGGGTCGCGCATGATTCTTCGACAATATCAGGGTCTACAAGGAGGCAAAGCCCCGAGGCATATGGGCCAGGCGAGAGCCGGATTCCAGCGGGAAGATGAGGCGCCTCCGGGGGAGGCGTCATATCCGGGCGCGCGGGCGGGAGAACCGCCGGGCAGATGACGCAAGCCCGCGCCGTGGCTCCCTCGTCCGGGGCGCGCGCCTGTCTCGCGCCGCCGATGCCCGGCTCAGAACGCCAGGCTCAGATTGCCCCACACCGACGAATCGACCACGCCGGTGGCGAACTGGCCGTAATAGGACAGCCCCAGCCGGGCGTTCCGGCTGAGGCGGAGGTCGGCGCCGGCATTGATCAGGGCGGCGCTTTCGGCAAGCGGCGCGCCGGTCACCGTGAAGTTCGCTCCGCTCGCCGCGGCAAGCGCCAGGTCCGCCGAGGGGGTCAAGTCGCCGAAGGCGTATTGCCAGGCGACCGAAACCCGTGGCGACAAGCTCATACCGTTCTTCAGCGGAAAGTCGGCGGCGGCGCGAAGGCCGAGCGTCGAAAAGCCGACGTCCGACGAGCCGGGCGAGCCGGTCAGCGCCGCGGCGCCGCCGTCTTCGGTAAAGCCGTCGGTATGGAGATGGACCCATGTAAGCCCGGCAAACGGCTCCATCGCGACGCCGTTCACCTCGGCGCCGTAGCCGATCTCGGCGAAGAGCTGGGTCGCGCCGGCGTAGTAGTCGGCGCTTTCGTGATCGGCAAAGCCCGGGAAGCTGACCGAGCGGCTCGTGTCGACGAAGTTCAGGCCGTAGGCGCCCCCGGCCCGGAGCTTCCAGGCGCCGAGGCTTGTGCCGGCATAGGCCCCGACCAGGCCGGATTGCGCCGACGCCGAGCTCGCCAGATCGCTGATGTCGGTGCTGGATTGCCCGTAGCCGAAAGCCAGCCCGATGTTCCAGTTGTCGCCGGCGTCGAGATCGGCACCGCCGATGAAACCGCCATAGCTGGCGCTGACATCGGACGCATTGTCGTTGCCGTCGATCTCTTGCCAGTCGCCGAGCCCCTGCGCCCACGACCGACGCCCGATTTGCCGCGCGGCTCCGGCATTCCCGATCCCACCGAGGACTGGCGAAGCCGCGCCAGCAAGGTCTCGCGGCCGAACAGGGCCTGATTGATCAGGACCGACTTCTCGCTCGCATAGATCTCGCCCGACAGCGCATCGAGGGCGGCCGGAAGCTGCGCGTCGGTGAGGCCGAACAGCGCCGCGTCAAGACCGCTCGGAATGCCGCTGCTTGGTTGCGACGCGCGGGCGGAGGTATCGGCGTCGCCGTTGAAGGCCTGGTCGAGCGCGCTGGCGACGGCGCGCTGGTTCCGGGTCAGTCCGGGGAGGTTGCGCGAATTGCGCCTTGAGGTCGAGCTGGACAGCCTCGCTCGCGGATAATCGAGCGAGGCCGTGAAGAAGCCCGGCAGCCCGATCGGCTTGAGCTTGTCGAACTTGCCGGTCGCTTCGTCGGTGGCCGTGACGATGGTGTAGCTCCTGGCGAGGCCGCCCGGCTTGAAGACCGGAACCACCGTGCCGGCGAGCCGGGCCGTGCCGATGACGTCGAGCATGTCGTTCCGGTGGCGGCCCGATGCGAAGGACGAGCGCCCCTTCCGAAGTCTGGGCATAGGTCCCGCTGATCACGTGCCTGACGCCCGCTCCCGGGTCGCTGATGCCGAGCCAGCCGCTGTTCTCGAAGCGCGCGTCCGGGCCCGCCTTGATCTTGACCCGCCCGTCGATCACCCCGGCATTGACGACGACGGAGCCGAGGCGGTCCCATCCGCCCTGATCGGCGATCGGCGCCGGTGCCGGCGCGAATGATGCCGCCATTGAGCAGGCGTGCCGAACTCGCCGTGCATGTCGACCGCGGCCCCGCCAGCGCCGGTGCGCGACGACCTTGCCGTTGTTGTTGATCACGCCGTAGCTGTCGCTGCCGATGCCGGTGCCGCCGGCTCCGGTGGCGCGGATTCTGCCCGTCGTTGACCACGTCGTCGCCGATCCCCGGCCGCGATCGCCGGACCGCCGGGGACGCCGTTGGCGAGGCTTGGCCGGCATTGCGGATCGGATTGTAGATGCCGGGGATGGTGACCTCGTAGCCGTGAACCCCGTCGGCGTCGGTGTAGACGCCGATTGCGATGTCCTGATAGATCGAGTTGGCCGAGACCGTCGTCGCGCCTGGATCTCGAGCGGGATCCAGGTCTCGGTTGCCGTCGCGCGTCGACGTGGAGGACCGCTGCCTGCACGCCGCCGAGCCCGATCCAGTCCGCCACGAGGTTGTACTCGCCGCCGCGACCGGCGCCGGTGATGCCCTCGAAATGGGTGAACAAAGTGCCCGGGTGATCATAGGTGGTCCAGGTGTCGGTCGTGCGGTCGTAGATATAGCCGTGCTCGAAGCCCGGCTCGCCGTCCGGCCCGAATTCTCCGTAGCCGCCGGCGATCTTGTCGCCATAGATGCCATACGCGGTGGTGCTGATCGCGCCCGGCTTGTTGTTGGTGGTGAAGGTGCCGGTCGGGATGTCGTAGATGAAGGCGTTGCCGGTTTTGAGCTGGGTGTCGTAGTCGCCGACGGCGGTGTTGCCGAACTGGCTGTGGGGGAACGTGAACAGGCGTCGGCCCGCTGGCCGTGTCCGGGTAGATGAGGGTCAGCGGCGGCGATCCCGGCGCCGCCGCACCGTCATAGAGGTAGCCGAGATTGTAGGGCGACGATGCCGGTCTTGTAGACGCCGACGACCCGGAGGATGCCGTCCATCGAGCCGAAGCTCGGGCCGTAGGGCGACGAGCTGTAGGCATCCGGGGAAGTTGCTGCCGTTGGCGGTTGCCTCGGTGAACGGCGTCCAGGTGCCGGTGTCGGTGCGATAGAGTAGACCGCCGGTGTTCGCCGAGTCCGGGATGACGTAGTTGCCGACGATATTGTCGCCGCGGATGCCGGTGAGAAACGTCGGTCGGTCCCGTAGTCGAGCGTGATGTAGTCGAGTTCCTGGGCCCCGGCTCGCGCCGGCCAACCGATCTCGATTCCGGCGAAGATGACGCAGACAACCCCAGCCCGCCTGAGAAGGCGAGCGTCCCGGTCCAGCCCCTTGGCGACCATGTCCCTGTCCTTTGTCGGTGGGACAAAAAAGTCGAATTCGTTCCAGCCCTGCAGCGAGCGTAGTCCCTTTCGCGTGAGTCGCCAACGCGAAATGATCCCGGGAGATCCGGGGCCCACGCTAGGGGGTTGCCGTCAGCCAGCAGTCCGCGACGAGTCCGGCAAAGAGGATCAGCCCGTAGTCGCGGTTGGAGCGGAAGACACGAAGGCAGTTGTCGGGATCGTCGGTGCGGAGCGTCGCCACCTGCCAGGCGAGATGGGCCGCGCCGAGGCGCAAGGCCGACAAAGGCAGCGACGCCGGCGCCGGCAGCGACGAAGGCCGCGGCGAAGAAGAGCGTCGCGAGCCCGTAGAACGCCGGCGAGATAAGGCTTCGTCTGCGCGCCGAACAGCCGCGCGGTGGAGCGGACGCCGACCAGCGCGTCGTCCTCCTGTCCTGGTGGGCGTAGATCGTGTCGTAGCCGATCGTCCAGGCGATGCCGCCGAGATAGAGGAGGACCGGCGGCCAGATCGAGCCGGCCGAACACCGCCGCCCAGCCCATCAGCGCGCCCCAGGAGAAGGCGATGCCGAGGCCGAGCTGCGGCCAGTCGGTGACCCGCTTCAGGAAGGGATAGACCGCGACGGTCGCCAGCGAGGCGAAGCCGAGGAGGATGGCGAAGCGGTTGAACTGGAGCAGGACGACCAGGCCGACCAGCGCCTGGGCGACGAGGAAGACCTTGGCCTGGCGGACGCTGACCTGGCCGCTCGGGATCGGCCGCGAGCGGGTACGCGCGACTTGGCGTCGATGTCGCGGTCGACGATGTCGTTATAGGTGCAGCCGGCGCCGCGCATGGCGATGGCGCCGACCAGGAAGAGGACGAGATGCCAGGGGTCGGGATAAGGCCGGCCCGCCGCATCGGCGGCGAGCGCCGCCGACCACCAGCAGGGCAGGAGGAGCAGCCACCAGCCGATCGGCCGGTCGAGCCGCGCCATCCGCGCATACGGCTTCCACGGCTCCGGCAAGGAGCGGTCGACCCAGTTGCCGGCGGGCGCGTCGGAGACTGCGGCATCATGCGGGTTCCGTGTCATCGGCTGAGGATAATCCAGTCTGTCCGGTCCGATCCATGCCGGTAGGGCGCGGCCAACTCACCCCAACGCCGATTTCATCCTTCTGTCCAATCGTCGATCTGGTAGGGTCCGGCCGTGAGAACGTGAATAACCGGGGGAATATCGCATGGCTTCGTTTGCTTTCGTCGCTCCTTTGCTGCCCGGCAAGGAGGAGGTCGACCGCAAGATGTTCGAGACGCTGAACGGGGAGGAAAAGCAGGCCTATGTTGCGGCGCGCCGCGGCCAGGGCGTGACGCGGGAAACCGTGTGGCATCAGAAAACCCCGATGGGGACCTTCGCGATCGTGCTCCTTGAGGCCGACGACGTCGGTGCGGCCTTCGGCAAGATCGCCACTTCGAGCGAGCCCTTCGATCAGCGCTTCCGCGATTTCATCAAGGACGTTCACGGCATCGACCTCGCCAAGGACCCGCCGCCCGAGGTCAGCCTGATCAGCGACACCCGCTTTTAAGGGGGAATCTTCCTCTCCCGGTCGCGTGGCCTCCCGCTTTTCGCAGGCGCGGGCTGCAAGAACCGGGTTGCCGCTTGCGAACCTGTATGGAACTGCCCTGCCCACGCGTAATCGCAACCCCGATCAAGTCGGGGGCGAGCTCTTCGAGGCTCCCCCGGCTCACGCCGGGGTCGCACCTCAAAGGGTGCGAGGAAATTGCGGCCGCGATGAGCCGCACGGGCCACCGCACCGGAAATACTCAATACCGTCATCCTCCGGCTTGACCGGAGGACCCATCGCGAACCGCGCTGGGGCAGAGATCTGTGAGACCATGCAGGCGCGCGAGAGCCGAGGCCGTAAAACGAGTTGAACAAACCGAGCCTCATCGCGCTCTATTCGTTTCGACGAGACGGGCGTGGCCGTTTGACGTCGGCCGGTCCGCGTCCGGACTTCAGGGGAGCAGGCGAATGGCACGCGAAAAGGCAGATCCCGCATCGGACGGGGCGACCGATGGCGCCGGCCGGGAGACCGATCCGTCGAGTTCATGGCCGGCGGGGATCCGCAAGCTCGTCGGCGACGAGCTCGACGCGATCGGCATCGACGTCAACCGTCAGCTCTACTGGCATGGCAAGCCGGTGCTCAACCCGACGCTGGTGCTGACCACCGCCCAGAAGGTCTGGGCAATCGCCCTGACCGTCGGCGCCCTCCTCGCCTTCCTGTCGACCTTCGCGCAGGGCTGGGCCGCCGCCTTCACCTGGATGTGCCAGGTCGGCTGGATCCACTCCTGGTGCGCGGCCGGGTGAGCCGGTAACCCGATGGCTTGCCAAAGGCCGGCGGTAACGACGCCTTTTTGAAGTCCATCGGGGCCAGTCGCGATTGTGAATCCACCGGAGCCTCGTTATGGAGGGCGGCCCTGGAAGTCGCCGACGATGCTCCGTGCTCTGCAAAGGCTGCTCACCGTCAGACCGGCGTTCACGCTCGCCGGTTTGCGCCTCTTGTGGCTCGCCATCCTGATCCAGGGGATTCAGGAGCTGGTTTTTTCCGTTCTGGTTTTTTCTTCGGAATGGGGCACCGGGGACATCGGGCTGGCTCTCTCGGCGGTGGCAACAGCCGTGTCCTATGCCGGGCTACGGCTCCTGATTCTTCGCATACTCCTTGAAATCGCCAGCGCGATTCTGGTGAAGCCAATTCCGGCGGCCCCGCCGCGTCCGCCACCGCTTGGTCCCCTCTACAATCTCGTGGTCCTCAATCCCGTCTTCACCGCTTGGGGACTGCGGCTGGTATGGCTGGCGGCGCTGATCGCCTGGGCCGCCTACTACGTTGCAGGCCTCGCCGCCTTGACGACCGTGGACTGGGCCGGCCTTGGCTCCGCGACCGCGCTCATTCGAACCGCCTTCCGGTTGGTCGTCCAACCGCTCATTCTCGTCGCCCTGGTGCGGGTGACGGTGGAAGTCGCCGCACGCGTCCTGCCAAAAGGCGCTGCCGCCGACCCGAGGCCCCGCAGGATCAACGTCCTCGTGATCGGCTCGGGCGGCCGCGAGCACGCCCTCGCCTGGAAGATCGCGCAGTCGCCGAATCTCGCGAAGCTCTACGCCGCGCCGGGCAATCCCGGCATCGCCGGATGCGCCGACCTCGCGGACGTGGATGCGACAAGCGCACATGCGCTGATCGACTTCTGCCGCGCGAAGGAGATCGGGCTGGTCGTCGTCGGGCCCGAGGGCCCGCTCGTCGCCGGCCTCGTCGACGATCTCGCGGCCGCCGGCATCCGCGCCTTCGGCCCGTCGCGCGCGGCGGCGCAGCTCGAAGGATCGAAGGGCTACACCAAACAGCTTTGCGCCGAGGCCGGTATCCCGACCGCAGCCTGGGCGCGCTTCGACGACGCCGAGGCGGCGCGCGCCCATGCCCGCGCCCGCGGTGCGCCGATGGTGGTGAAGGCCGACGGGCTCGCGGCCGGCAAGGGCGTGAGCGTCGCGATGACGATCGAGGACGCGCTTGCCGCGATCGACGCCTGCTTCGCCGGCGCCTACGGCGCGGCCGGCGCGGCCGTCATCATCGAGGACTGGCTTGCAGGCGAGGAGGCGAGCTTCTTCGTCCTTTCCGACGGCAATACCGCGCTGCCGCTCCCGACCGCCCAGGACCACAAGCGGGTCGGCGACGGCGACACCGGCCCCAATACCGGCGGCATGGGCGCCTATTCGCCGGCGCTGGCGATGACCCCGTCGCAGGTCGGGCGCGCCATGGACGAGATCGTCGCGCCGACCCTCGCCGCGATGCGGGCGCGCGGGACGCCCTTCACCGGCGTCCTCTATGCCGGGCTGATGCTCACCGCCGACGGGCCGAAGCTGATCGAATACAATGTCCGCTTCGGCGATCCCGAGACGCAGGTGCTGATGATGCGCCTCGACACCGACCTGCTCGAGCTCCTGTTCGCCACCGCCACCGGCCGCCTCGCCGAGGTGACGCCGCGCTGGAGCGACGACGCGGCGCTCACCGTGGTCATGGCGGCGCGCGGCTATCCCGGACCATATGAGCGGGGAAGCGTCATCGCCGGCATCGATGCCGCCGAGGCGCTCCCCGGCGTCAAGGTCTTCCAGGCCGGCACCGCGCTCCGCGACGGGCGGCTCGTCGCCGAGGGCGGCCGCGTCCTCGATGTCACCGCGCGCGGCGCGACGATCGCCGAAGCGCAGGCGCGCGCCTATCAGGCGGTCGGCAAGATCGATTGGCCGGGAGGATTCTGCCGGCACGACATCGGCTCGCGAGCGATTTCCGCCCGCGAGCCGTTATCCGGTCCCCCCGTTTGAGCCTTGTCGCGGCCGCTACTGCTTGGCGGCGGTGAAGCAGGCGACGGATGCCCGGTCCGGCTCCTGATCCTGGTAGCAGAACTCGACCTTGTCGCCGAGGAACTCGCCGAACATGCCGGCTTCGTTGCCGGCGATGAGCATGTGTTCGCCGTCGGCGCTGATGACCCCGACGATCGGCTCGTCATCACCCTTGGGCGGTTTGGCTACGCCGCTGAAGGCGCGTCCCTGCTGGGTGTCGATGACGATCGTCCAGGCATCGCCCGGCTGGCCCATGGTCGGCGTCGCATATTGCGGATTGTGGTCATCGGCGGCGCCGAGCCGCACCGATGCATAGTCCTCGCCGGTCGCCTTCCAGGTGCCGACGATGTTCGGAACATCGGCCGCAAGCGCAAGGCCGCAGGAGAACGCCGCGGCAGTCGCCGCCAGCGCCAGACGGGTTGCAAAACGGGTGGAAGTCATGGTTTCCAGCCTCCTCGGGATGACCCCTCTCGCCCGGCGCGGACACTGCCACAACCGCAAAGGGAGCGTCCACAAGTCGGCGCCCGCCGATGTCGCGATGATGAATCAAGAGGAAACGGAATGAACCGCGGCTTCCCTCGCCGGCGCGAATCCGACAGAATCGCCGGCGACGAGGTGAGAATGCCGATCCGCCGCTCGAGCGAGGACATGGTCAACCGCATCGCCGCCGGCGAGGTGGTCGAGCGGCCGGCGAGCGTCGTCAAGGAACTCGTCGAGAACGCCATCGACGCCGGCGCGACGCCGGATCGAGATCGTCACCGCCGGCGGCGGCGTCTCCGCTGATCCGGGTCAGCCGACGACGGCAGCGGCATGGCCCGCGACGACCTTGCGCTCGCGGTCGAGCGGCACTGCACCTCGAAGCTCGATCGGCGGCCTCGACGACATCCGCTCGCTCGGCTTCCGCGGCGAGGCGCTGGCCGCGATCGGCGCGGCGGCGCGGCTGACGATCGCCTCGCGCCGCGCCGGCGACCGCGAGGCGGCGTCGATCGGCGTCGATGGCGGCCGGGTCGGCGAGGTCGCCCCGGCGGCGCTGTCGGCCGGAACCCGGATCGAGGTCCGCGACCTCTTCTTCGCGACCCCGGCCCGGCTCAAGTTCCTGAAGTCGGAGCGGGCCGAGGCGAGCGGCGATCACCGACGTGGTCAAGCGGCTGGCGATTGCCCATCCCGAAATCCGCTTCTCGCTGTCGGGCAGCGACCGCATGCCGCTCGAACTCCCGGCCGCAGAGCGGCGCCGAGGCGCGCCGCGAGCGGCTCGCCGCCGTCCTCGGCCGCGATTTTCGCGACAATGCGATTGAGATCGACGCGGCGCGGGAGGGCGCGCGGCTCACCGGCTTCGCCGGGCTGCCGACCTACAGCCGCGCCAACAGCCTCGGCCAGTTCCTCTTCGTCAACGGCCGCCCGGTTCGCGACAAGCTCCTCCTCGGCGCGCTCCGCGCCGCCTATGCCGACCTGATGAAGCGCGACCGCCATCCGGTCGCCGCGCTCTTCATCGACGATCGATCCGCGTCGAGGTCGACGTCAACGTCCACCCGACCAAGGCCGATGTCCGTTTCCGCGACTCGGGCCTCGTCCGCGGCCTGATCATCGGCGCGATCCGCGAGGCCTTCGCGGCGAGCGGGCCGCGCTCGTCGTCGACCGCGGCGAGCGCCACCATCGCCGCCTTCCGCCCGGAGGGCCGGCCGCGGTATCGCCCTCGCCCGCGCTGGCAGCTCCGCGCCGCTCCGGCGGCGGCGTCAACGCGGCTTTCGCCACCGGCTTCGCCGAGGAGGGCCAGGCCGCCTTCGACATCGCCACGCCGTCGGCCGACATCCGCGCCGCCGCGCCCGGCGCCGGACGCGCGTCGCCCAGCCGCTCGGCGCGGCGCGGGCGCAGGTCCACGAGACCTATGTCGTCGCCGCAGACGGAAGACGGGCCTGGTCATCGTCGACCAGCACGCCGCGCACGAGCGCCTCGTCTATGAGCGGCTGAAGCAGGGGCTCGACGACAACGGCGTGGCGCCGGCCAGATCCTGCTCATCCCCGAGGTCGTCGACCTTGCCGACGGACGATGTCGCCCGGCTCACCGAGCGGGCCGACGAGCTCGCGGCGCTCGGGCTCGTCATCGAGCCGCTTCGGGCCGGGCGCGGTGGCGGTCCGCGAGACCCCGTCGATGCTCGGCGCCGATCGACGCCGCCGGCGCTCGTCCGCGACCTTGCCGAGGAGATCGCCGAATGGGAGCGGGCCGACACGCTTCGCGACCGGCTCGACCGGGTCGCCTCGACGATGGCCTGCCACGGCTCGGTCCGCGCCGGTCGGCGGCTCAAGCCCGAGGAGATGGACGCGCTGCTCCGCGAGATCGAGGCGACGCCGAACGCCAGCGAATGCAACCACGGCCGCCCGACCTACATCGAACTGAAGCTCGCCGACATCGAACGCCTGTTCGGCCGGCGGTAGGCCGAGTCACGCTTATGCGATGCCAGATGGAGGATCGCCGCCGCCTCGGGTGAAATTGCACAGGGCGCCGAATATGCGGCCGGCTCCCGATACCGCCATTCTCGACGCTCAGCATCACCCCCGCGCGGTCGGTCCGCGCCAAGCGCTGTGTCGCGTACGGGGAGGCGACAGTGCGGGGTGGTGGTTGCCCGCGAAGAAATCTCATCGTCACCCCCGGCGAGAGTCTCGGTTTCGCGGGGATGACCGGTGGTAGTGGTCGCTGGCGTCGCCGCGAGGGGCCGTGTCGCGCCCGACACCGGGCTGAGCGTTGCGTCAGGTCGCCTGCGTCGCCGCGGCGCTACCGCCCTTCGCGGCCCGGCGCAGCCGGTCGTTGATCGCCTCGCCGAGGCCGTCGTCCGGGATCGGCATCACCGCGATCGTCGTCGGCCTTCCCGTCGAGCGCGCGGAGCGCGGCGAAGAACTTCGCCGCCGCCTCGGTGAGATCGCCGGCCGGGCTGAGATTGCGGACGGCGACGGCGCCCTCCGCGCCGGCGGCAGGGTCGGGCCGAAGGCGAGCAGCGCCTCGCCCGGCCGGACCTCGCGTCGCATCGAGCCGGAGCCGCGCCGCCGGCGCATAGTGCGACGGCGAGCATGCCGGGCGATGCCGGCCGGTCGGCCCCGTCGCGCGGCGTGAGCGAGCGGCGTGCCGAGCACGCGCTCGATGTCGCTCGCGCGCCAGGCCGCCGGGACGAAGCAGGACGGCGCGCGTCGCCGTCGAAGCCGACCACGGTCGATTCGAGCCCGATTCCGGTCGGGCCGGCGTCGAGGATGACGGCGACGTGCGTCGCCGAGATCGGCGGCGACATGGGCGGCCGTGGTCGGGCTGACATGGCCGGAGCGATTGGCGCTCGGCGCGGCGAGCGGCGCGCCGGACGCCGCGAGCAGCGCCTGCGCGACCGGATGGGCGGGGACGCGGACCGCGACCGTATCGAGGCCGGCGGTGGCGAGGTCGGCTGATCCCGCTGCCGGCCCGCCGAGGCAGGACCAGGGTCAGCGGCCCGGGCCAGAACGCCTCGGCGAGGCGCTGCGGCCGGCCCGTGCAGGACCGCGAGCGTCCGGCGCCGGCCGCGAGAGATGTCACTGGACGATCAGCGGGTTGAAGCGCGGCCGTGCCCTTGGCGGCGAAGATCGCGGCGACGGCCGGTCGGATTGCGGGCGTCGGCGGCGAGGCCGTAGACCGTCTCGGTCGGCATGCCGACCAGCGCCACCGGCGCCGGAGCGCCTCGGCGGCCGCGGCGATCGCCGGCCTCGGCACGGGCGGGATTGCTCATGTCGAAGATTTGAGGCAAGCGGCCCCTCGGCTGCCAGCAAGTCGGCGGGTCTTGTCGCCGGTCGGAGCGCGGCCGGTCAAGCGCCGCGCCAGGGGAGCAAGCGGAATGGCCTTTCAGGCGCCGCTCGCCGAGATCGGGTTCACGCTGCGCGAGATCGCCGGTCTCGACGAGGCGGTCGCTCGGCGACGTTCCGCTCGAGACGGTCGAGGCGATCCTCGCCGAGGCCGGCCGCTTCGCCGAGGCGGAGCTCGCGCCGCTCAACCGGGTCGGCGACCGCGAGGGCGTCCGCCTCGACGACGGCGAGGTGACCACCGCGCCCGGCTGGAAGGAAGCCTATCGCGCGCTTCGCCGACGGCGGGCTGGAACGGCGTCAGCGCGCCGGAGGCGGCGGCGGCCAGGGCCTGCCGGTGATGATCGAGATGGCGGTGCAGGAGCTGTGGAACGCCGGCGCCGCCGCCTTCGCCACCGGGCCGATGCTGACGGTCGGGGCGATCGAGGCGATCGCCGCCCACGCCGCCCGGCCGCGCTGAAGGCGCGCTACCTGCCGCAACTCGTCTCCGGCGCGTGGACGGCGACCATGAACCTGACCGAGCCGCAGGCCGGCTCCGACCTCGGCGCGCTCAGGACACGGCCGACGCGCGCCGGCGATGGAACCTACCGGATCACCGGCGCAGAAGATCTTCATCACCTATGGCGAGCACGACCTCACCGACAACATCGTCCATCTCGTGCTCGCCCGCCTGCCCGACGCGCCGGCGGGAACGGCGGGCATCTCGATGTTCCTCGTCCCGAAGTTCCTTCCCGACGCGGACGGCGAGCCCGGCGCGCGCAACGGCGTCGACGGCCGCCGGCGTCGAGCACAAGCTCGGCCTGCACGGCTCGCCGACCTGCACGATGGTCTATGACGACGCCGTCGGCTTTCTCGTCGGCGAGGAGAATCGCGGCCTCGCCTGCATGTTCACGATGATGAACCTCGCCCGCCTGTCGGTCGGCATCCAGGGCGTCGGCGTCGCCGAGCGCGCCTGCCAGGAGGCGCTCGCCTATGCCCGCGAGCGCCGGCAGGGCCGGGCGCCGGGCGTTTGTCGGAAACGGCATGAGCCCGATCGTCGAGCATCCCGACGTCGCAGCTGATGCTGATGCGGATGGCGGCGCTCGACCGCCGCCTCGCGGGCGCTCTGCTACGCCTGCGCCCATGCCATCGACATGAGCCGGCGCGGCGCCGGCGGCGAGCGCGCCGCGCTGGGCCGACCGGGCGGGCCTGCTGACGCCGGTCGCCAAGGCCTTCGCCACCGACGCCGCCATCGAGGTCGCCTCCCTCGGCATCCAGGTCCATGGCGGCGCCGGCTATATCGAGGAGACCGGCGCCGCCCAGCACCTTCGCGATGCCCGGATCTTCGCGATCTACGAGGGCACCAACGGCATCCAGGCGATCGACCTCGTCGACGCGCAAGCTCGCGCTCGGCGACGGCGCGGCGGTGCCGCGCCCTCACTGCGGAGCTCGCGGCCATCGCGGATAGCTCGGCGACGGCCTCGACCGGCGCCGAGCTCGGCGAGACCGTGCGCGAGCCTTTCGCGCTCGGCCGTCGCCGATCTCGGCGCCGCGACGGCGTTCATGGCCGGCGCCGTCGCAGACGAGCGGCGGAGCGGCGCTTGCTCGGAGCGACGCGCCTATCTCCGCCTTTTCGCGATGGCATTTGCGGGCGGGGCTGCTCGCCAAGGGTGCGCTCGCCGCGGGACGACCC
Organism: uncultured Alphaproteobacteria bacterium; assembly: GCA_963792845.1. Classification (GTDB taxonomy): domain Bacteria; phylum Pseudomonadota; class Alphaproteobacteria; order Rhizobiales; family Kaistiaceae; genus Bauldia. The sequence goes on along the minus strand of CAWBXW010000012.1, from coordinate 157,413 downwards.
GCACCGGCCCGGCGACAATTGCCAAGGCGCGTTTTTTCGCCGAAACGATGCTGCCGCGAAACGGCTCGGCGCTGCAGGGCGGCGGCGACGGGAGCGGCGCGCGGCCCTGGCGCGAGGCATGGCGGACGTGCTCGTGGCTCGCGGTTCGGCGCTGCGACGATAGCGAGGCGAGGACAGGGGTGACGGCCGGATGCATGACCATCACATTGCGGTCGACGTGCGCGACGGCGTGCAGACGATCCGGTTCGACCGTCCGGAGAAGAGCAACGCGCTCACCGCGCGAGATGTTCGACATGGCCGCCGACGCCGTCGCGCTCGCCGAGCGCGACACCAGCGTCCGCGCCGTGGTGATGGCGGGCATGCCGGGCGTCTTCACCGCCGGCCATGACGCCGACGACCTCCGCACCTATGTCGACCAGGCGAAGTTCGGCGATTCGCCGATCCGCTTCATGAAGACCTTCGCCACCATCGACAAGCCGGTGGTGGCGGCGGTCGACGGGCTCTGCGTCGGCATCGGCACCATCCTCCTCCTCCACTGCGATTTCGTCGTCGCCAGCGAGTGGTCGATCTTCTCGGCCCCCTTCGCCGATCTCGGCATGCCGCCCGAGGCCGGGGCGAGCCTGCTTGCGCCGGCGCTGATCCTCGGCTACCATCGCGCCTTCGAGCTGCTGGTCCTCGGCGAGCAGTTCGACGCTGCAGCGCGCGCTGCAGTCCGGGCTGATCAACCGCGTCGTGGCGCCGGAGGAGGTCGAGAGCGTCGCCTTCGGCTATGCCCGGGCGCTGGCCGCCAAGCCGCCCGAGGCGGTGCGCATGGCGCGGCGGCTGATGCGCGGCGACCGCCGCGACGTGCTCAACCGGATCAACCAGGAGGCAGCCGGCTTCGCCGACCTCCTGCGCTCGCCGGCGGCGCTCGACGCGCTCACCCTGCATATCAACCGCAAGCGGGCGTAGCCTACATCGTCGGTGGCGAATGCGTCCTCCGCTACGATAACGAGGCCGGCAAGGGCGAGATGCGCACCGCGCATATCAAATGAAGCACCATCCCCATCCCGGCGAACTGTTGCGCGAGGATGTCCTGAAGCCGCTGGGACTTGCGGTCACGGACGCTGCTCAACGGTTGGGAATGTCGCGGGTTGCCCTTTCTCGAGTGCTGAACGGCCGCGCTGCGATCAGTCCCGACCTCGCGATCCGGCTTGAACGCGCCGGTGTCAGCACGGCGCGGTTCTGGATGACGTTGCAGACCAATTACGAACTTTCCAAAGCGAGCCGGCGCGGGCAGCCACCGGTCAAACCACTCCACGCCGCGTAGCGCTACCAGTGGGTCTGCGACGCCCACACGCACGTCAACCGCAAACGGGCGTATCCGGCGGGTGGTCGGCACCGTTGATGACTTCCTCGCCTGGGTACTCCATATTATCAAATGGTATTGCCGAGGAGGTCCGAGAATTGGCTGTCTCTGTGAAGTTGGACGTAGCGACACAAGACCGGCTACGACGGCTGGCGACGGCGCGGAGCCGGGCGCCACACTATCTCATGCGGGAGGCGATCAACCAGTATCTCGATCGCGAAGAGGCTCGTGAGACTTTCAAGCAGGAAGCATTAGCCTCGTGGACTGAATACCAGGAAACGGGACGGCATCTCACCGGAGAAGAGACGCGGCGCTGGCTCGACACGTGGGGCACGGACGACGAGACGCCGGCGCCACCATGCCACGAGTAGTCGTAGCCGTGGGCGCGACAATGGGTCTCGAACGCTGTCGCCGATTTCTTGCGGAACGAAACCCCCGCGCTGCGGTGCGCGCCGCGGATGCGATTTCCCGGCAATTCAAACTGCTCGAATCTCACCCGCAGGCTGGGCGGCCGTACCCCGATGCACCTGAGCTTCGCGAATTGCTCATCGGATTCGGCGAAAGCGGCTACGTCGCCCTGTACCGCTACCAACCCCAAGAAGACGCGGTGTTCATCCTCGCTTTCCGCCACCAGAAAGAAGCAGGCTACTAAGGCTCCCAGACCACCGGCCGACGCGCCTCCTTGCGGAGTTTGAATTGACCACGCTCCTCGTCGCCGACGACATCTTCCTCGAGCACCTCACCCCGACCGGCCACCCCGAGCGGCCGGACCGGCTGCGCGCCATCGCCCAGGCGCTCGTCCGACCGACCGCTTCGCCGGGCTGAAACGGGCCGGGCCGGCAGCCGGTCGACGATGCCGTCCTCGCGACTGGCCCACATCCCCGCCTACGTCGCCGACGTCCGCGCGGCGATCCCGGAGACGGCATCGCCCAGATCGACGCCGATACCTGGGTTTCGCCGCGGAGCTTCGAGGCCGCCGCGAACGCGGCCGGCGCGGCCTGCCTCGCGGTCGACGCGGTGTTCGCCGGCGAGGCGGCCAATGCCTTCTGCGCCATCCGGCCGCCGGGCCATCACGCCGAGGCCGACCAGGCCATGGGCTTCTGCCTGTTCGACAACGCCGTCATCGCCGCCCGCCACGCCCAGCGCGCCCATGGCGCCGAGCGCGTCGCGATCGTCGACTGGGACGTCCACCACGGCAACGGCACCCAGGCGATCGTCTGGTCCGATCCCTCCATCCTCTACGCCTCGACCCACCAGATGCCGCTCTATCCCGGCACCGGCGCGCGCGTCGCGAGACCGGCGTCGGCAACATCGTCAACGCGCCGCTTGTCGCCGGGCGCCGGCGGCGTCGAGTTCGTGGAGGCGTTCGAGACGCGGATCCTGCCGGCGGTCGACGCGCTTCGCGCCCGACCTGATCGTCATCTCCGCCGGATTCGACGCCCATTGGCGCGACCCGCTCGCCTCGCTCAATCTCAGCGAGGAGGATTTCGCCTGGGCGACGCGGCGAGCTGATGCAGCTCGCCGACCGTCATTGCCGGCGGCCGGATCGTCAGCCTGCTCGAGGGCGGCTATGACCTCAAGGCTCTCGCCGACTCGGTCGCCGCCCATGTCGAGGCCCTGATGAAGGCGTGAGGCGTGCCGGCGACGCCGGGACGCCTCACTCCGCCCAGGGCGGGCGTGAACGGCTCGGCGCCGGGAAGCACCGCCTTGCCGCCGACCGGCAGGACCGCGACGGCCTCGAACGGCTCGATCGCCGGGATTGAACAGGGCGAAATCGGTGTCGGCGGGAACGATCACCGCGCTTCCGGCGGCGAAGTCGGACTCGACGCCGCCGATCGACACGCGGGCGGCGCCGGAGATCGGCGACGAGCATCTCCTCGCGGCTGAGGCGGTGGACATTGGCCGGCGTGCCGGGCTGCATGGTGAGCGCGCCAGACGGCGTTCTCGCGGGCGCCGCGGCTCGGCGCGGCGAGGCCGGTGAAGGTCACGCCGGGAATGGTCGAAGGTCGGGGCCGGCGTCGGCGGTAATGATGGGCATGCGGAGTTCTCCTGTTTGAAGCGAAGCGATCGGTTGCCGGTCGTCATCGGCCGGAGTATGGTCAAGTAGCTTGACTATAACGGAGCCGTCGATATTGGTCAAGAAACTTGACGATAATCCCTGGCCGGAAGCGCTCGACCATGTCGGCTGGCTGCTTGTGGCAGGCGACCGCAGCGCTGGAAGCGCGAGCTTCGACGAGGGCCTCGTCGCGATGGGCTATCCATGGGCCGCCGAGGCCCGCGCCAACGTCATCATGCATGTCGGCCGCTCCGGCATCGCGCCAGTCCGAGCTGGTCCGGCGCATGGGGCTGAGCAAGCAGGCGGTTCAGCAGCTGCTCGACGACCTGGTCGCGGACGGGATCGTCGAGCGGCAAGCCCGATCCCGGCGACCGGCGGGCAAGCTGATCGTGTTCACCGCGCCGGGCGGAAGCTGCTCGCCGACTCCAATGTCGTCAAGCAGCGAGATCGAGGCGCGCTATCGCGCGGTGCTCGGCGAGAAGCGGTTCGCCGACTTGTCGCGATGCTTGACGCAGCTCAACCGTGAGGCGCGGGATCGGCGCCGGTCCGCCCGGCGACCGCGTTGGCATAGCGCCGGCGAGCGACGCTATGGCCAAGGCTCGACCGCCGGCAGATGACCGGCGAGGTCAGCCTGCCGAGCCGGCGGCCTCGCGGCGGCCGAGGAGACTGAAATGCCCGAGACGACCGCCAGTGCCCGTCGCCGAACTCTCCTTCGAGAAGGCGCTCGAGGAGCTCGAATCGATCGTCCAGCGGCTCGAGCAGGGCAAGGTCGACCTCGAGGAGTCGATCGACATCTACGAGCGCGGCGAGGCGCTGAAGAGCCATTGCGAGCGGCTGCTCAAGGAGGCGGAGGGCCGGGTCGAGCAAGATCAGGCTCGGCGGCGACGGCAAGCCGGCCGGCGACCGAGCCGCTCGACGACGAGACGCCGTTCTGACGCCCTTGCCTGCTTCGCCGCCACGGCATTGCCGCCGCGCCCACGGCATCCTATGTGATCTGCCGTCAACGGAGGTCCTGCCATGCGCCCCTGCCGCCCCCCGACCCCGCCCTCGGCGACGCCCGCGCCGCCGATCTGATCGAGACCGTCATCGTGCCGCGGGCCCGCGACCTCGGCGGCTTCACGGTCGGCCGCGTGCTGCCGTCGGCCGAGCGGCAGATGGTCGGGCCGTTCATCCTCCTCGACAGCCTTCGGTCCCGGCGAGATGCTGATCACCGAGAAGTTCGACGTCCGCCCGCATCCCCATATCGGCCTCGCCACGGTCACCTATATCTATGACGGCGCCATCGTCCATCGCGACTCGGTCGGCAGCGTGCAGGAGATCAGGCCCGGCGACGTCAACTGGATGACCGCCGGGCGCGGCATCGCCCATTCCGAGCGGGCGCCGGCCGCGAGGACGTCGGGCAGACCCGGCACGGTCGGCGGCTTCCAGACCTGGGTGGCGCTGCCCAAGGACCACGAGGAGGCGTCGCCGACCTTCTTCCACCACGGCAAGGACGCCCTGCCGGTGATCGGCGGCGACGGCGCGACGGTGCGGCTGATCGTCGGCTCGCTCTATGGCGAGCGGGCGCCGGTCGAGACCTTCAGCGAGATGTTCTACGCCGACGTCGCGGCTCGACGCCGGGCGCGCAGCTGCCGATCGACGCCGACCACGAGGAGCGGGCGGTCGTTCATGCTCGACGGGCAGCGTCGAGATCGGCGGCGACCGCTTCGAGCCGCGGCCGGCTGCTGGTCTTCCGTCCCGGCGACCGGCTGGCGATCAAGGCGGTGACGCCGGCCAGCCTGATGCTGCTCGGCGGCGAGCCGATGGACGGGCCGCGCCACATCTGGTGGAACTTCGTCTCCTCCTCGAAGGAACGGATCGAGGCCGCCAAGGACGACTGGAAGGCTCGGCCGCTTCGACAAGGTCTTCGGCGACGAGGAGGACTTCATCCCGCTGCCGGAATGACGCCGATCAGCGCGGATTCGGGGAAGCCTCCGACTTGTGCGACCGTTGCGACCGTGCAACCAAGTGACGTGCTCAGGCGTTGCTTTCGCCCTGTGCGAAGCTGCTATAACGGTCGCCCGACGCTGATCTGCCGATCGACTGGACAGACGGGCCATCCAGCCTTCCGATGACGCCAGTCGCCGACGCCGCTCCTCGACACGATCACGCTCGCCGGCCGACCTGCGGGAGCTCGACGAATCGCAGCTTCGCCAGCTTGCCGACGAGCTGCGCCAGGAGACGATCTCGGCGGTGTCGGTGACCGGCGGCCATCTCGGCGCCGGGCTCGGCGTGGTCGAGCTGACGGTCGCGCTGCACTACGTCTTCGACACGCCGCGCGACCGGCTGATCTGGGACGTCGGCCACCAGGCCTATCCGCACAAGATCCTCACCGGCCGGCGCGACCGCATCCGCACGCTCCGCCAGGCCGGGCGGCCTGTCCGGGCTTCACCAAGCGCGCGCGAGAGCGAATACGACCCGTTCGGCGCCGCGCATTCCTCGACCTCGATCTCGGCCGGCCTCGGCATGGCGGTCGCCCGCGACCTGTCCGGCGGCGACAACAGCGTCATCTGCGTGATCGGCGACGGCGCGATGTCGGCCGGCATGGCCTACGAGGCGATGAACAATGCCGGCCATCTCAAGTCGCGGCTGATCGTCATCCTCAACGACAACGACATGTCGATCGCGCCGCCGGTCGGCGCGATGTCGGCGCATCTCGCCCGGCTGGTCTCGGGCCGCGCCTATCGCCGCTTCCGCAACTTCGCCAAGCGCATGCTCGACCGGCTGCCCGCGCTTCTTCCGCGACAAGGCGAAGCTCACCGAGGAATTCGCCCGCGAGCTTCTGGACCGGCGGCACGCTGTTCGAGGAGCTCGGCTTCTACTATGTCGGCCCGATCGACGGGCACAATCTCGACCACCTGCTGCCGGTGCTGAGGAACGTCCGCGACATGCGGAACGGGCCGGTGCTGGTCCACGTCGTCACCCAGAAGGGCAAGGGCTACGCGCCGGCGGAGGCCTCGAGCCGACAAGTATCACGGCGTCGCCAAGTTCGATGTCGTCACCGGCGCAGCAGGCCAAGAGCACCGCCAACGTCCCGTCCTATACCCGGGTCTTCGCCGACAGCCTGATCCGCGAGGCGGAGAAGGACGACAGGATCGTCGCGGTCACCGCGGCGATGCCGGCCGGCACCGGGCTCGACCTGTTCGGCGAGCGCTTCCCGGACCGCTGCTTCGATGTCGGCATCGCCGAGCAGCACGCGCGTCACCTTCGCCGCCGGCCTCGCCACCGAGGGCTACAAGCCGTTCGCCGCGATCTACTCGACCTTCCTGCAGCGCGCCTACGACCAGGTCGTCCATGACGTCGCGATCCAGAGCCTGCCGGTGCGCTTCGCCATCGACCGCGCCGGCTTCGTCGGCGCCGACGGCGCCACCCATGCCGGCTCCTTCGACACCGCCTATCTCGCCTGCCTGCCGGGCTTCGTCGTGATGGCGGCGGCCGACGAGGCCGAGCTGCGTCCACATGGTGGCGACCGCGGCCGCGATCGACGACCGGCCGTCCGCCTTCCGCTATCCGCGCGGCGAGGGCGTCGGCGTCGACCTGCCGGAGGCCGGCGTGCCGCTCGAGATCGGCCGCGGGCGCATCCTCCGCGAAGGCACCAAGGTCGCGCTCCTCTCCTTCGGCGGCCGGCTGCAGGAATGCCTGGCCGCGGCGCGAGGAGCTCGACGCCGCACGGCCTGTCGACGACGGTCGCCGACGCCCGCTTCGCCAAGCCGCTCGACACCGACCTCGATCGACCGCCTGGCGCGCGAGCACGAGGTGCTGATCACCGTCGAGGAGGGCGCGGTCGGCGGCTTCGGCAGCCACGTCCTCAACCACCTCGCCGCCTCCGGCGCGCTCGACCGCGGCCTCAAGGTGCGGCCGCTCGCCATGCCCGACCGCTTCGTCGACCACGACAAGCCGGAGCGATCAATACGCGGCCGCCGGCCTCGATGCCGCCGGCATCGTCGCGGCGGTCTTCGCCGCGCTCGGGCGGAGCGCGGATCCGCGTCGCTCCGGGCCTGACGCGAGCGCGATCTGCACTGCGCGCCGGATGCCCGGTTCGCGGCAGTAACGGTGTCCTGTATAGGACCGGCATGAGACAGGTCGTTCCTTGCCGCCCTGAGAGGCCGCGACGGGCGCTCGCTGGCGCGGGCCTTGGCGATCCTGTCGTTCGTCAACGTCGTTCGCCGCCGGCCTGCATCTCGGCGCGATGGCCGCCGGCCGCCGGCGGCCTGCGTCCTGTGCAGCGCGCAGTCCGGTCGGACCACGGCGGTCCTGCCCGGCGCTGCCGACCGATCATCGCGCCGACTGCTGCTGCTCGGCTGCATGCCGATGCCGGTCGCCGTCGCTGCCGCCGGCCGAGCCGCTCGCCGGCTCCGCCTCGCGCCACCGGCAGTCCGGCCGCCCCGGTCCGGACCAGACTCCGCGGCCGCGGGGCTCCGATCGCCCGACGCCACGCCCGCGGGCCGCCTCTCGAAGCCTGACTCCGCATTCTTCGTCAGGCCTGGCCGCGACCAGCCGTCGCCGCGCCGTCAATTCGAGAGGATCATCATGCGCTGTCGACACGTTTTCGCCGCCGCCGTCGCGGCTACCGCTCCTCTGCTCCAACCCGCCCTCGCCGATCCGGTCAAGGTCGGAACCCTGGAACTCACCGACCTCTGGACGCGGGCCACGCCGCCCAAGGCGCCCACCGCCGGCGGCTATCTCACCATCACCAACACCGGCGACGCGCCGACCGGCTGGTCGCCGTGTCGACGCCCGACGCCGGCATCGGCGAGATCCACGAGATGAAGGTCGAGGACGGCGTGATGACGATGCGGCCGCTCGCAAGGCGGCCTCGAAATTCCGGCCAAGGCAGCGTCACCCTTGCGCCCGGCGGATTCCACCTCATGTTCATCGACCTGAAGCAGCCGCTCGTCGAAGGCGGGAAGCTGCCGGTGACGTTGACCTTCGAGAAGGCGGGATCGGTCGACACCGTCCTTCACGTGCTTGCCGATCGGCGCCAAGGGACCGGGCGACGCGGCTGCCGGCGGCGCGAGATGCGACACGCCAATGAGCACGGTCAGGATCGATCCGCTATCGCCGTCTGGGCGGCCGTCGTCGTCCTCCTCGTCGCGCTGGCGGCGGTCGTTCTACTGGCGCGAGACGGGCGACGGGGCCGACGCTCGCCGGCGCGATCAGGGCGGGCCCGTTCAACCTCGTCGACCAGCACGGCCAGCCGGTGACCGAGGCGGCGCTGAAGGGCCACCCGTCGGCGATGTTCTTCGGCTACACCTTCTGCCCGGACGTCTGCCCGACCACGCTCTTCGACATGACCGAGCTGATGAAGGAGCTCGGCCCGGACGCCGACAGGCTCAAGGTCTATTTCGTCACCGTCGACCCGGAGCGCGACACCAGGCGGCGATGGCCGAAGTCTATCTGTCGGCCTTCGACCCGCGCTTCATCGGGCTGACCGGCAGCCGGCCCGGAGATCGACCAGCATCCTCGGCGACTACCGGGTCTTTGCGCGGAAGGTGCAGCAGGATGACGGCGCCTATCTGATGGACCACACGGCGTCGGTCTATCTCCTCGACCCCGACGGGCGTGCTCACCGGCACGCTCGACTACCAGGAGGACACCGAGACAGCCGCTTGCCAAGCTCAAGCGGCTGATCGGGACGTCGTGACGGGGACTGGCGCGACGTCTTCGATACGCCGCTTCAATTTCGAGGTCCTATAACACCCACGCAGGCGCGTGGTGGGAGTGGTCTGACCCCCTCCTGTCCTCGCCCTTTCAGGGGGAGGGACGCGTCTGGGCTGTCCTCGCCAGCACCGGTTCCGCCGAGTCCGCACCATCGCCACAGGGCCCCCTCCCCCTGAAAGGGGGAGGTTGGGAGGGGGTCAAAGGCTTGGGCGGCGCTTGCGGAGACGTGCCGGGCCGTCCACATCTCGATGATGCAGCGCCCCGATCCGGTTCGCCACGGTAAGTCGCTTCGCCTCGACCTTGCGCTGGTCGCGCGCGGCCTCGCGCCGACGCGAGCCAGAGCACGCGACGCCATCCTTCGCGGCCATGTCGTCGGTGGACGGGCTGCCGGCGGCGAAGCCGGCGATGGTCGTGGCGGCCGATGCGACGATCGCAGTCGACGATCCGGCCGGGCGTTATGTGTCGCGCGGCGCCCTCAAGCTGATCGCCGGGCTCGACCATTTCGGCTACCGCCCCGAAGGCCTTGTCGCGATCGATGTCGGCGCCTCGACCGGCGGCTTCACCGAGGTCCTGCTCGAGCGGGGCGCGGCGACGTGTCCATGCCGTCGATGTCGGCCACGACCAGCTCCATCCGCGGCTCGCCGCTGATCCCCGCGTCGTCAGCCACGCAGGCCGGAACGCCCGCGACCTCACGGCCGCCGATATCGCTGAGCCGGTCGGCGCGGTCGTCGCCGATGTGAGCTTCATCTCGCTCCGCCTGGCGCTGCCGCCGGCCCTGGCGCTCGCCGCGCCGGGCGCCTGGGGCGTGTTCCTGGTCAAGCCGCAATTCGAGGTCGGACGCGCCGCAATCGGCAAGGGCGGCATCGTCCGCGACATCGATGCCGCCGGCGCCGCCGGCCGACTGCGATCGCGGCCTGGCTTGGCGACGCCATGGGCTGGACCGTCGACGGCGTGGTCGACTCGCCGATCGCCGGCGGCGACGGCAACCGCGAATTCCTCCTCGGGGCGCGGAAATGACCGAAACCGTGACGATCTCCGCCCTCGGCCATGGCGGCGACGGCATTGCCGAGACGCGGGATGGCCGGGTATTCGTGCCCTTCACGCTGCCGGGCGAGACGGTGCGGATCGAGCGCAGCGGCAATCGCGGCCGGCTGGTCGACATCACGGCCGCGAGCCCGCTCCGGGCAGCGCCGCCCTGCCGCCATTTCGGGACCTGCGGCGGCTGCGCCCTCCAGCACATGGAGCGGGAGGCCTATCTCGCCTGGAAGCGGGAGATGGTGGCAAGAACCCTCGCCCTCGCCGGGATCGAAGCGGAGGTCGACCCGGTCGTCCCGGCCGCGACCGGCAACCGGCGGCGCGCGGTCTTCTCCGCGGTCAAGGACGGCGCGAGGCGTGATCCTCGGCTTTCCAGCGGCGCGGCAGCAACGAGATCGTCGCCGATCGAGGAATGCCCGGTGCTCGTGCCGGCGATCGTCGGCACGCCTCGGCGCTCCGCCGCGATCGCCGAGATCGCGGTGAAGCCGCGGCGGACGGCAAGGCTGACGGTGCTCGCCGCCGACAACGGGCTCGATATCGCCGTGACCGGAGGCGGCAGGATCGACGCGGCGGCGCTCGAAGCGCTCGGCCGGCTCGCCGGCGACGAGCCCTCGCCCGCCTGACGATCGACGGCCGCGACGGTGTTCTTCAACCGGCGGCCGGAGCTCCGCCGTCGGCGAGGCGGCGCTGCTGCCGCCGCCGGGGGGCTTCGTGCAGGCTTCGGCCGCCGCCGAGGCCGCGCTCGCCGAGGCCGTCCTCGCCCATATCGGCGACGCGCATCCCGTCGCTCGACCTCTTCGCCGGCTGCGGCACCTTCAGCCTCCGCCTCGCCCGGCGCTCGCCGGTCACCGCCGTCGAGGGCGACGCGGCGCTGCTCGCCGCGCTCGAAGCCGCCCTCCGCCGTTCGACGCGGCCTCAAGCCGGTCACCACCCGGAGGCGCGATCTCTTCCGCAACCCGCTGTCGCCGAAAGGAGCTCGCGGCATTTCGGCGCGGTCGTGTTCGACCCGCCGGCGGCGGGCGCCAAGGCGCAGGCCGAGGCGCTGGCGCGATCCGGCGTGCCGAGGATCGCGGCCGTCTCCTGCAATCCGGCGACGCTCGCCCGCGATGCGCGCATCCTGATCGACGGCGGCTACCGCCTCGAACGGGTCCTGCCGGTCGACCAGTTCCTGTTCTCGCCCGAGATCGAGGTGGTGGCGACGTTCTCGCGCCCGTGAGGCGGCGGCAGCCGGCTTGCAATGATGGCCGATCCCGGTGCTAACATCCTTCGCCAAGGGCCGGGGTTGTGCGAACATCGGCGAAGCGGCGACGAAAAGGAGACTGGGAACTCGCGATGTGCCATGCTGAAGTCGGGTGCCTGACGCCGTGACCGGGAAGCTTCAAGCCATTTCTTCTGGCCGATCGTCGGCGTGCTCGCGGTGATCTTCTGCGGCTGGCTGCTCTACAAGGAGCTGCGCAACCTCACCTGGGACAGCCTTTTCGACAGCTTCGCGGCGATCCCGCTGCATCGCTGGCTGCTTGCGATCGTCGCGACGCTGGTCGCCTATGTCTCGCTTGCCGAATACGACCGCATCGCGCTGATCCATCTCAGCCGGAAGATCAGCTGGACATTCGTGATGGTGGCGTCGTTCACCACCTATTCGCTGTCGCACAATATCGGCGCCTCGCTCCTGTCCGGCACCATCATCCGCTTCCGCGCCTACGGCTCGCGCGGCCTGCAGCGCCGGCGAGATCGGCGTCCTGGTCGGCGCTCACCACCTTCACCTTCCTGGTCGGCGCGGCGTCGCTCGGCGGGCTCGTCATCATCCTCCAGCCCGAAATCGTGCGCAGCGCTTCTTCGACGTGCCGGACTGGACGGTGTTCGCCGTCGGCATCGGGCTCCTGGCGGTCGTCGGCTTCTACCTCGATCGGCTCGCTGTTCCACTTCAAGCCGCTGACCATCGGCGGATTCCACCTCTACTACCCGCGGCCGGAGGTGGTGATCCGCCAGCTCATCGTCGGGCCGGTCGAACTGCTCGCGGCTGCCGCGATCATCTATTTCTGCCTGCCGGCGGCGGGCAATCCCGGCTTCATCACCGTCGTCGGCGTGTTCGTCGCCTCGTTCTCGATGGCGATCGTCTCGCATGCGCCGGGCGGCCTCGGCGTGCTCGAATTCGTCTTCCTGACCGGCGCTCGACGACATGGATCAGGCGCAGGTGCTGGCGGCGCTGATCGTCTTCCGCCTGCTTCTACCTGCTCCTGCCCCTGTTGCCGTGGCGCTGGTGATCGTGCTGGTCTTCGAGCGCTCCGAGTTCAGGCGGACCGCGCGCGAACGGCTCGCGTCGACGCGAGGCGCGAACGCGAGGGGACCGATGCGCCGGGCGACGTAGCCGCCGGCGTCACGGATCGATCGAGCTCGGTCTCTTCGATGGCGATGCCGAAGCCGTCGAGCCCGACATAGTGGCGTTCGCGCGAGGCGATCAGCCGGATCGAGGTGACGCCGAGATCGCGGAGGATCTGGGCGCCGAGCCCGATCTCCCGCCAGTCGCGCTGCGCGTGCGCTCGCCGAAACGTGGTGCTCGTCGCCGACGCCGTCGCGCGGGCGGCTACCGGCGCGGCGACGCCGACCGAGCCCTCGCGGAGATAGACGATGATGCCGCGGCCGCCGCCGCCGACGCGGGCGATGACCCGGTCGAGACGGCTTCGCGCGGCGAAGACGTCGTCGATCACCGCCTCGCGATGGAGCCGGACCGGCACGTCTCGGCCGTCGCCGATCTCGCCGAAGACGACGGCGAGATGCTGGGTCGAATCCCATTCGGTGCGGTAGGCGATGGCCCGCGCCGGTCCCGCCGGCGTCTCGATCGCCGAATTCCGCCGACGCGCTCGACCAGCTTCTCGCTGCGCTGGCGCGCAGGCGATCAGGTCGGCGACCGAAACCCGCTTCAGCCGGTGCTGCGCGGCGAAGGCGGCGACCTCGGGGCCGCGCATCACGGTGCCGTCGTCGTTGACCAGTTCGGCGAGCACGCCGACCGGCGGCAGCTTGGCCATGCCGGCAGAGGTCGACCGCCGCCTCGGTATGGCCGGAGCGCATCAGCACGCCGCCCTCGCGGGCGATCAGCGGGAAGATGTGGCCGGGACGGACGAAGTCGTCGGCGCCGGCATTCGGGTTGGCGAGCGCCGCGGATGGTGGTGCAGCGCTCCTCGGCCGAGATGCCGGTGGTGGTGCCGTGGCGGAAATCGACCGAGACGGTGAAGGCGGTGCGCTGCGGGCGAATCGTTGTCGGCGACCATCGGGTCGAGATGAAGCCGCCGCGCCGTCTCGCGGGTGAGCGGCGCGCAGACGATGCCGCTGGTGTGGCGGATGATGAAGGCGAGCTTTTCCGGCGTCGCGTGGACCGCCGCGAGGATCAGGTCGGCCTCGTTCTCGCGGTCGTCGTCGTCGGTGACGACGACGATCTCGCCCTGCGCCGAAGGCGCGGACGGCTTCCGCGACGCGGTCTGTCGCCGGTTGTCATTGTCAGATGTCCTGGATCAGCCGACCTGGCCGCGATGCCTGAGATAGTGGTCGGCGAGCACGATCGCCAGCATCGCCTCGCCGACCGGCACGGCGCGGATGCCGACGCAGGGGTCGTGGCGGCCCTTGGTCGAGACCTCGACCTCCTCGCCGGCGCGGTTGATCGGTGCGGCGCGGGTTGAGGATCGACGAGGTCGGCTTGACCGCGAAGCGGGCGACGATCGGCTGGCCGGTCGAGATGCCGCCGAGGATGCCGCCGGCATTGTTCGACATGAACTCCGGTGCGCCGTCATGGCCCATCCGGATCTCGTCGGCGTTCTCCTCGCCGGTGAGCGCCGCGGCGGCGAAGCCGGCGCCGATCTCGACGCCCTTGACGGCGTTGATCGACATCAGGCCCGAGGCGATGTCCTGGTCGAGCTTGCCGTAGACCGGCGCGCCGAGGCCGGCGGGAAGGCCGTGGGCGATGACCTCGATGACCGCGCCGACCGAGGAGCCGCGCTTGCGGATGTCGTCGAGATATTCCTCGTAGAAGGTCGCCATCTCCGGGTCGGGGCAGAAGAACGGGTTGTCGTCGACCGCGTCCCAGTCCCATTTGGTCCGGTCGATGGCGTGCGGCCCCATCTGGACCAGCGCGCCGCGGACGATCATGCCGGGCACGACCTTGCGGGCGATGGCGCCGGCGGCGACGCGGGACGCCGTCTCGCGGGCCGAGGCGCGGCCGCTGCCGCGCCAGTCGCGGATGCCGTATTTGGCGTCGTAGGTGAAGTCGGCGTGGCCGGGCCGGTAGTTGTCCTTGATGTCGGCATAGTCCTTGGAGCGCGCGTCGACGTTCTCGATGAGGAGCGAGATCGGCGTGCCGGTGGTGAGGAGCTCGCCGCTCTCCTCGTCCTCGAAGACGCCGGAGAGGATGCGCACGGTGTCCGGCTCGCGCCGCTGGGTGGTGAAGCGCGACTGCCCGGGCCGGCGCCTGTCCATCCAGTGCTGGATCTCCTCCTCGGAGATCGGGATGCGCGGCGGGCAGCCGTCGACGACGCAGCCGATCGCCGGCCCGTGGCTCTCGCCCCAGGTGGTGACGCGGAAGAGATGGCCGAAGGTGTTGTGGGACATGCGGGGTTGGTTCTAGGCAAGCGGCGGCAGGGCGTCAAACCCGGGACGACGATTGGCATTTCTTTCGAGTTCCCTGCGACCTCTCGCTGCCAAGGAATCCGAAAAAGGATCGAATGGAGTGGATTTCCGATCGGCCCATATGCGGAACGCGGGGCAGCTTTCCGTCGCAGCCGCAGTGCGTCGGAGGCACCTGCGCGAGTTCCAAGCGTTTCGTTCTGAGGAGAGCAGAGGATACGAACCAGGCCGGACGTCCGGCTCGCGCGAAGGGACGAACGCGGCCTGATACCTGGCGGCCTATCGCTCGCTACCCGAACGTCGCTCCGTAGGATTCGACCACCGGTTCTCTTGGGTGATACGGAAGAGCAGAAGATGCTCAGTATCCACCGCGCCTCGCCCGCCTCGATCAGCAGCGCCCGGTCCTGCGGGAAATCCTCGGCGACCGCCCGGTGCGGGTCGACGCCGAGGAGGAGCTTGCGGAGCACCCGCCCGACGCCGCCATGAGAGACGACGAAGGTCGGCCGGGCGATCGTCGCGACCCATGTCCTCGACCCGCTCGAGGAGGAGGGCGTAGCTCTCGCCGCCCGGCGGCAGGAAACGCCATTTGTCGCGCTCGCGGTCGGCGACCAGCTCGGCATGGGTCTCGCGCAATTCGGCGGTGGTGAAGCCTTCCCATTCGCCGAAGGTGATCTCGCGGAGCCGGTCGTCGAGGCGGTAGGCGGACGGGTCGAGACCCATGGCGAGGCGGGCGATCTCCATGGTCTCGCGCGAGCGGACCAGCGGGCTTGCCACGCATCGTAGCTGGCGATGTCGGGGATGGCGGCCTTGACGGCGACGCCGTTCCGCTTCGCCTGGACCCGCCCCTTGTCGTTGAGCGGGATGTCGCGCTGGCCCTGGAGACGGCCCTCGACGTTCCAGTTGGTCTCGCCGTGGCGGACGAAGACGAGTGCGGGGAGAGGCATCGGAATCGCGGGTTGGCTCCTGCCCCGGTTGTTTGCGGCAAACGCCGGAGGCCGGCAAGCCCCCCGCCGTGACGCGGGGCGCGCGGGGCCCGGCGCTGTTGGGCCTCAGTCCTTGACGGTGGCGATGTCGGGAGCGTCGACCGCCTTCATGCCGACGACGTGGTAGCCGGCATCGGTGTGGACGATCTCGCCGGTGACCGACCGGCCGAGGTCGGAGAGGAGGAAAAGCGCCGCGTCGCCGACCTCGTCGAGATCGACCGAGCGCTTCAGCGGCGAGTTCAGCTCGTTCCACTTGAGGATGTAGCGGAAGTCGCCGATGCCCGCGGCGGCGAGCGTCTTGATCGGCCCGGAGGAGATGGCATTGACCCGGATCCCTTGCCGCCGAGATCGACGGCGAGATAGCGCACGCTCGCCTCGAGCGCCGCCTTGGCGATCCCCATGACGTTGTAGTGCGGCATCACCTTCTCGGCGCCGTAATAGGTGAGCGTCAGGATCGAGCCGCCATTCTGTCATCAGCTTTTCGGCGCGCTGGGCGACCGCGGTCAGCGAATAGCAGGAGATGAGCAGGGTCTTGGTGAAGTTGTCGGCCGTGGTGTCGATGTAGCGGCCGGTGAGCTGGTCCTTGTCGGAAAAAGCGATGGCATGGACCAGGAAGTCGAGCCCGCCCCACAGTCGCGCCACCTCGGCGAAAACCGCGTCGATGCGTGGCATGGTCGGTGACGTCGCAATGGCCGACGACATGGGCGCCGACCTCGGCGGCCAGCGGCTCGACCCGTTTCTTGAGTGCATCGCCCTGATATGTCAGCGCGATCTCGGCTCCGGCGCTGCCGGCAGGCCCTGGCGATGCCCCAGCCGATCGAGCGATTGTTGGCGACGCCCATGACCAGGCCGCGCTTGCCCTGCATCAGTGCCTCGGTGATCGCCATTCCTGAGTGTCCCGCCATCCCTGCCCGCCAGCGGGCGCGCCTCTATCGCATAGGGCCGGCCCCGCTATCAAGGACGGCGGGCAAACGCGCGGCAAATGCCGTCGTGCGAAATCGACACTGCCGATGAATAAATTCTCGCCGTCAGGCGTTAACACTGCGGGCGCCGAGTGCGCCATCTCTTCTCTTCAATCAAGGAGTGCAATGATGATCCGGATTGCAGTCGTACTCGCAGCGGTATCGATGCTGGCCACGTCGGCGATGGCCATGGACCCGGCCAAGACCATGGACACCTCGCTGGGCAAGGTCTGGACCGACCAGAACGGCATGACCCTCTATATCTTCGACCAGGACAAGCAGGGCGCCACGATGTCGGCCTGCGTCGACAAGTGCATCCAGAACTGGCCGCCCTTCGTTGCCGGTGACGGCGCCATGGCCGAGGGCGACTGGACCCTCGTCGACGTCAAGGACAAGGACGGCACGATGAAGAAGATGTGGGCCTATGACGGCTGCCGCTCTACCTCTTCGTCAAGGACACCAAGCCGGGCGACGTCACCGGCGACGGCGTCGGCGGGGTCTGGCACGCCGCCAAGGCCGAGTAATCGTCAAGGCCAGGAAACCGGCCGGCGCGCACGCCGGTCGGACTGCCCCGTGTCGAGGCGCGAACGCCCCTGCCTCGACACGGGCGCTCTCCGCGCCCTATCTTTGGCGGCGATGGACGCCAAGTCTCCCCCCATTCCAGGCGATCTCCTTGAAAGGTTCGCGGCAATCGTCGGCGAGAGCTATGCCCTCCGCGACGAGGCCGCGATCGCGCCCTATCTGATCGAGCCGCGCGAGCGCTTTTTCGGCAGGACGCCGCTGGTGCTGCGGCCGGCAACGGTGGAGGAGGTCTCGGCGATCCTCCGCCTCGCCGGCGACACCGCGACGCCGGTCGTCCCGCAGGGCGGCAATACCGGCCTGGTCGGGGCGCAGGTGCCGGATCGGAGCGGGGGCGAGGTCGTGGTCTCGCTGTCGCGGCTCAGCCGCATCCGTGAGATCGACCCCGAAGGCGACACCATGACCGTCGAGGCCGGGGTGATCCTCGCCGAGGCGCAGCGCGCGGCAGACGCGGCGGACCGGCTGTTTCCGCTTTCCCTCGCCTCCGAAGGCTCCTGCCAGATCGGCGGCAATCTTTCGACCAATGCCGGCGGGACCGCGGTGCTCGCCTATGGCAATGCGCGGGAGCTGGTGCTCGGCATCGAGGTGGTGCTCGCCTCCGGCGAGGTCTGGAACGGCCTCCGCAAGCTCCGCAAGGACAACACCGGCTACGACCTCCGCGACCTCTTCGTCGGGGCGGAGGGGACGCTCGGCGTGATCACCGCGGCGGTGCTGAAACTCTTCCCGAAGCCGCGCGGACAGAGCGTCGCCCTTGTCGGCGTGCGGGATCCCGGCGCGGCACTCCGGCTCTTCGCCATTGCCCGCGCCCACGCCGCCGGCAGCCTCACCGCCTTCGAGCTGATGCCCCGGATCGGGATCGAAATGGTGATGAAGCATCTCCCCGGGACGCGCGACCCGATCGCCGGCGCGCATCCCTGGTACGTGCTTTTCGAGATTTCCTCGTCGCGTTCGCAATCCGATGCCGACCTGATGGTCGAAGCGATCTTCGGCGAGGGTGTCGCCCGGGATGCCGTCGAGGACGGCGTCCAGGCGCAACTCGCTGGAGCAGGCCGGCGCCTTCTGGCGGATTCGTCATGCGCTTTCCGACGTGCAGAAGCAGGAAGGCGGTTCGATCAAGCACGACGTCGCGGTGCCGGTCGCGGCCGTGCCCGAGCTGATCGCGCGGGCCGGCGAAGCGGTGACCGCGCTGATCCCCGGATGCCGCCCGTTCCCCTTCGGCCATCTCGGCGACGGCAACATCCACTACAATGTCAGCCAGCCAGCCGGCGCAGGACAAGGCGGCCTTCCTTGCCCGCTGGGAGGAGGTGAACGCGGTCGTCCATGCCATCGTCGGCGAGCTCGGCGGCACGATCTCGGCCGAGCACGGCATCGGCCGGTTGAAACGCGAAATCCTCAGGACCGTGAAGAGCCCGGTCGAGATCGCGATGATGGAGAAGATCAAGGCCGTCCTTGATCCGAACGGTATCCTCAATCCCGGCAAGGTGTTGTGAACCGCGTCTGGTGAGATTGCCGCTAACCCTCTCGGAAATCACTCAAATTTAACCGAACCCCTTAAGCCGATCTGAAGCTTGCCGGGTCACACTCGCCGATGACAACGAGGTCCAGCAATCGGACCCGGGGAGCGAGTTCGGTGCGTCAAGCAGTTGTGGCCGGCGAGGCCTTCGCCGGGTCGAGCCGGGTGTTCCGGCTCGACCCGTTCGCCCTTCCCGTACGCCACGGCGACGGGTCGGGATCGTCGGGCTTTGTGCTCGAACGCGAGCGGGCGCTGGTCCGCCGCGCCATGCGCGGCGGCGGTGCGGCGATGCTCGCGGTGCCGGTCAGCGCCTATGCCGGCGTCTCGGTCAGGATCGTGCCGACCGGCGAAGGCGAGATCCGCGCGATCGTCGAACTGATGCACCGCGACCCCGGCCTGACCCTGACTCTTGTCGTCGCCGAAGCGCCGGAGGATGCCGCCGCCGACTGGCTCGCCTGGGGCAAGACGCTCAACCTGCCGCTGCTCGTCATCGAGCCGGACGGCACGGTCAAACCGGCGCTCGACCGGATCGGGGCGCTGGTCGTCGCGAAGCCCGGCTCACGCCGGAACCGCGGCCTCTTCCAGGGCCGCCGCTCGCGGTTCGCCCGGCGTCGCCGGTCGGGATCGGGCGGAACGCCGGAACGGCTCACAGGCCGCGAGATCATCGCTCGCGAGTAGCCGGCGGCCTCAGAGGAGAACGCTGTCGTCGGGGATGATGCCGGAGAGCCGCCAGCCGCCGCCGTCTCCGCGGCAGGCTTCGCCGCGATAACGCCGCACGCCGCGAACGTCGTTGAGGGTGGTGGCGAAGTCGCGGCAAACGTCGCCGTCGCGGGTTTCGGTGCCGGTGACGGTCAGCGTTCCCGAGGACCCGGTCCGCGGGTTTTGCCAGGCGAGGTCGCGGGCTTCCTCGGCAAGGCTCGCCAGCGCCTGCCGCACCGCCTCCCAGTCCGACGGATCGACATGATCGGCCACCGCGGCCGCGACGAAATTCCTGCCGTCGCCGGCCATTCCGACAGTGAACGCACCGCCAATCTGCGAGCAGCCGCCCATGGCGACGGCGACAAACGCCAGCAGCGCCGCGCGGAAATAGGGCGGCGACTGGCGCTCGGAGCGGCGCTCGGTATATGAGGGACGGTGCTTCGAACCGGGCACGGCGTTACTCGGACAGGAAACGCTGGCCCTCCACCATCCCGAGAATCCGTTAATGAATGGTGACTTCGACAAGATAGCGGATCCGATAGCGCTGTTCGGCGAATGGCTTAAGGCGGCCGAAGCGTCGGAGCCGAACGATCCGAACGCGATGGCGCTCGCCACCGTCGACGAGACCGGCCTGCCCGATGTGCGCATGGTGCTCCTCAAGGGCTTCGACGCCGACGGCTTCGTCTTCTTCACCAACTACGAAAGCGCCAAAGGGCGCGAGCTTCTCGCCCACCCCAAGGCGGCGCTCTGCTTTCACTGGAAGAGCCTCCGGAAGCAGGTGCGCGTCCGCGGCCCGGCGGCGAGCGTCGATGCGGCCGAAGCCGACGCCTATTTCGCGACGCGGGCGCGGGGAAGCCGGATCGGCGCCTGGGCAAGCCGGCAATCGCGTCCGCTCGAATCGCGCTTCGCCCTGGAAAAGGCGGTCGCCGCCTATACGGCGCGGTTCGCCATCGGCGAAATCCCGCGCCCCGATTATTGGTCCGGCTTCCGCATCGCGCCACAGGAGATGGAGTTCTGGTCGAACGGCGCCTTCCGCCTCCACGACCGGATCAGGTTCGTCCGCGCCGGCGAGGGCGGTTGGGAGAAGACGCGGCTTTATCCTTGAGCTCGTGTGTATTTTTCAAATCCACTCAGAAGCATACCGGCTATTGGTCCTGTATGAGCTTGACGAATTCTGAGATCTCGAACCAGTTACCGTTTGGCGGTTTGTCCGCCTTCGAAACTTGGTATTCCTTAGTTCTCCAACTACCGGTGTTAACATCCTCAAGTAGTCTTTGACCACTGATGCCTCGGTCCCGGCCCATGATCCGGAACGAAAATTCTTCGTGGCCGAACCCGTCAGCGATATCTTGGCCACACAGCCGTCCATCTGCGTTGGCGTCAAAAATCCGTGGATGAGCTCTTAGCCGCGAGAACTCTGCTATCGCTGTGGCCAGCACCTCCAAGAAATATTTAGCACTTGAAACTTCCCTAAATCTTTCGAGGACATTTTCCCAAGTGAGGCAGAGAGTTTCGCCAAGGCCTCCAATTTCTTGCAGCAAAAGCTCAGGTACAATTGCAGCGTGTACGATATTGAGTGTTGGCCACATTTCCTTAAGGGGAGAGAGTATCTGTTGATTTTGATCAATCAATTGTTGATCAAGCTGCTTTCGCGTCAGGCCCATGTACATCTTGCCTTCGATGGCTATCAATGTGGGCGTGGTATCTCGAGCAATAAGTACTATGAGATCAGGTATGTCGCCGCGAGGGTTCAATCCTTTAAATCGTTCTTCAGTATCTGGACTAAAAATCGAATCAGCAAGAGTACTCCGTAAAGAATTGGATGCCGGCAAAATCCGATTGCATGGCAATCGAAGAAGGTACATCGACCCCCAGCATTGACAAAAATCTTGTGAAATATCGGAAATTGTCGGCACAAATGATAGCTGGAAGAACTGTGGCAGTATAATAGCGTTCCTTTCGGTTGAGCGGTAGCCAACGGTTGCACAGGTCGAGAAACTCCATCTTTCTTTCCTCCGTGGCTGCTTTGCAAATTCTGGCGTATCCGCAAGTGCAAAAGACCTTAGGGCTTCGGGGGATACCGACTCTGAACTCTCCTATCTAAACCTCCCACCATTCCCCGTCCTCGCGTGTCACCACATTGCCAAACAACTGCGGAAAACGCGAGGCCCCGAATGTGTGGATCGGCACCAGCGCCTTGGGCGCGACGGCGGCGGCGAGCCGTTGCAGATCGGCGACGCTGGCGTGGCCTGACGTGTGCAGGACCTCGAACGGGATGCCACGCGCTTCGCATTCGGCTTTGAGGCGGGCGCCGGCGCCGTCCGCGAGGTAGCCCTCCCATTGGGACCAGATCACCCGGGCGCCCGTCAGCGCTCGGTTGCGCTCCAGGTCGCCGAGCATCCACGGACGGAAGAGCATCACCGAACGCGGCGCCTCCTCGGCGAGCTGCTCCGGCCACATGCGGAAGCCGCGGTAGCTGTCGACGATCGGCGCGATCCCCTTCCTGGCGAGGTGGACCCGCTGCGCCTGGGGGATGAAGACGGCGATGTTCGGCCAGCCGCGAACCGGTTTCGGGATGCTGTCGCGGCCGGTCGCCTTCAGCACCTCCGCGGCATAGGCGTCAACGACGATGGTCCGGCCGGTCCGCTTCGCCGCCCGGTAGACCGTGACGACGCGGTCGATGTTCTGCGCCGAGCAGCAAACGAGCACTATTCCCGCGGTGTTCCTGAAGCGCTCGACGAACGCGTTCTCCAGCGCCTTCTCGGTCGGGAAGCGCTCGTCGTCGGCGAGCCGTCCGAGGCTCGACCCCTCCATCAGCATCACGTCGATGTTGCGCGGCGGATTCCTCACCATTCGCTCGAACAATGCACCCTTCCGGCCGTGCGCCCTGAGGTCGCCGGAATAGAAGAGCCGCCGTCCCCCCGCCTCGATCTCGAGCGCGTAGGCATCGAAGCCGGAGTGATCGACCAGATGCGGCGTAATCACGAACGGCCCGATTTCCAGGGGCTTACCGCTTTCGAGATGCTTCCATACGGCCGGTGCGAACCCGCCGGGCACGAAGTCGGCTGCTGCACGCATGATGCGCTCGGTCGCCTCGCCGAGGACGATCGGGACGTCGGGCCGGATCAGCGGCAGCAGGCCCCAATGATCGCGATGACCGTGGGAAACGACGACCGCGAGCAGCGAGGGATCGGCCTCCCTGAGGCCGGGAATCGCCGGGAGCAGGGCCGGGTCGGCTTCCACTGCGTCCAGAGGCAGGCCGAGATCGACGACGATCCGCTGCCCGGACGCCTCGATCTCGACGGCGGTGCCGCCGATCTCTTTCGTCCCGCGGTGGATGCAGATCCATGGCGGCCAGTGTACCACGCGGGGGCGACTGTTTTGACGCCGGCGCCGACCGGCCTTTTCCGGCCGGCACTCCGGTATCAGAGATCGGCCGAGCCGAACCGGTGGACCCAGTCCGGCCGCACCAGCGCCGAGAAGACCTGCCCGAATTCCTCATATGCCTTGTCGCGGAAAAGGAAATTCAGTTTCCCATACACGTATTCAGGATCCCTCGTCAGCCTCGGATACCATAACAGGACCAGCGGAATGTCATGCCGCGCGAGGCTCGCGATCAGGGTCGAGAATTGCCGCCTGAGGATGTCCTCCTGCCGTTCGGGGTCTTCGGTCAGCCATAGGCCGCCCCGGACGTTGGTTCCGCTGCCGCGCCGCGATCCGGTGGTTTCGGCCTGCGTAAAAGCCCGGCTCTCGGCGGCAGCCCTGAAATCACGCACCGGCGCGATGACGCAGTCGATGACGAGATTCGGATCGTCGGCCAGCAAGGCGTCGATCCGGTCGCAATAGGCCGGAGCCTTGAGCACGTAAGGCGAGGTCGGGAGGAGCGTCGTGATTTCGAGGCCCGCCCGGCCGGGCCCTCGCGCTGTCGCCGATTGGGGCGTGAAGCCGGTGTCGACGCCGAGACGGGTGAGCAGGATGACGAGGAAGGTGGTGCCGGCCCTCCCCGTCCCTGAAATCAGGCAATGATGGTGCAGTTCCCCGGCCGCGACCCTGCCCACGACGTCGGCTCCCGATCGATGAGAAGCGCGGCCGTCAGGCTATCATCCGTCCGCCGGCCAGGCATCTCCGACAGCCGGAAATCGATGCGCGGCGCCGCCATCGGTGGGAAAAACGCCGGAACCGACAGCGCCGCCTACCGCTCCGCGCCGGCGTCCGCCTTCTCGTCCCGATCCTCCGCCACCACCGCGGTCTCCTGGGTGAGGGCCTGAGCCGCCCACCTCGGCGGCGACAGCGGCGTCGGCGTCGGCTCCTGCGTCGCCATCAGGTCGCGCCCGGCATAGATGCCTTCGGCGAGCTGGATATTGAAACGGGCTTCGTCGCGCTTCCGCACCTCGCCGATGGTGGCCGCCGCCTCGTCCCCGGCGATGCCGAGAGCGACCAGCGCCGCCTCGCCGAAGGCCATCGCCGATTCGAAGGTTTCGCGGATCTGGTAGTCGACGCCGGCGCCGACCAGCCGGATCGAATGGCCGCGGTCGTAGGAGCGGACGAGGAGCTTGGCGATCGGAAACTCGACCTTGACGATCTCGACGATCTTGTCGACCGCTTCCTCGTCGTCGATGCACACGGCGATCGCCTCGGCGCTGCCGGCGCCCGCCGCACGCAGCACGTCGAGGCGCGTCCCGTCGCCGTAATAGATCTTGAAGCCGAAGCGGGCGGCGCTGCGGATCATCTCGGTGTCGTTGTCGATGATCGTCACGTCGACGCCGCGCGCGAGCAGCGCCTGGCTCGCCACCTGGCCGAAGCGGCCGAAGCCGATGATCAGCGTCTTCCCGGTCTGCCCGTCGGCCTTCTCGACGCCGTCGAAGGACTGGCGTTCGGCCGGCAGGATGCGCTTCAAAAGCATCGGCGCGAGCGGCGTCAAGGCCATCGACAGGATGACGGTGGCGTTGAGGAGCGCGGTCGTCTCCGGCGCGAAGACGCCGAGGCCTCCGGCGCTGGCGTAGAGCACGAAGCCGAACTCGCCGCCCTGGGCGAGGAGAAGCGCGATCCGCAGCGCGTCGCCGTGGCTGTTCCGGAAGGCGCGGGCGACGCCGTAGATGCCGAGCGACTTCAGCGCCATGAAGCCGACGACCGCCGCCAGGATCAGCATCCAGGAACGGGCGATCAGCGACAGGTCGAGCGACATGCCGACGCCGAGAAAGAACAGGCCGAGGAGAAGGCCGCGGAAGGGCTCGATATCGGCCTCGAGCTCGTGGCGGTACGTCGATTCCGAAAGAAGCACGCCGGCGAGGAAGGCGCCCATCGCCATCGAAAGGCCGCTCATCCGCATGATCAGCGCCGCGCCGAGCACGACAAGCAGGGCGGCCGCGGTCATCACCTCCCGCGCCCGCGTCTCGGCGAAGATGCGGAAGATCGGGTTCAAGAGATAGCGCCCGGCGACGAACACCCCGAGCAGCGCCGCCGCCGCGATGCCGATCTGAACGAGACGCTCCAGACCTGAGGCCTCCTCGCCGAAGGGGGCGAGCAGGGCGACCACGGCAAGCGCCGGCACGATAGCGAGATCCTGAAGAAGCAGGATCGAGAAGATCTTCTGGCCGTGCGGCTCGGTGACCTCGCCGCGTTCCTCGAGGATCTGCATGACGATCGCGGTCGAGGACATCGCCAGGCCGATCCCCGCCACGAGAGCGGTCGGCGGCGCCGCGCCGGCGACGACCGCGGCGCATGTCAGGATCGCGGTGCAGACGAGCACCTGCGCCAGACCGAGGCCGAAAATATCGCGCTTCAGCGCCCAAAGCCGCGACGGTTTGAGTTCGAGCCCGATGATGAAGAGGAGCATGACGACGCCGAGCTCGGCGACGCTGAGGATCGACGCCGGTTCGGTGAACAGCCTCAGCCCGAATGGGCCGATGGCGATTCCGGCGGCGAGATAGCCGAGCACCGAGCCGAGGCCGAGCCGCTTGAAGATCGGCACCGCGACGACGCCGGCGCCAAGCAGCGCCACGGCGGGGATGAGATCGACCCCGTTCGTCTCTACGGCCATTCTCATCCGCCCTGGTTCGACCGCGGGAACATAGGTGCGGGCTTGCAGACTGTCGAGGCGGCGCTGCTCCGCCAGGAATGGAAGCGTGGTGGCAGCTTCGCGGGCGGAAGTTCGCCCCGATGCCGGGACGCAAGCCTACCGCGACACGGTTGGACTAATTGCTATTGGCTGTAGGCGGCCGCGTAGGCGGCTGCGTTTGAAGTGCCGCCCGGGCGTCGCTTCCAGAACTGCCAGCCGCCCTTCGATGCTGCGACAAAGGCCTGTTCGGAGTTCGGATCGGGGACCCGGTACTCCGCCGGCGGCTCGGTCAAGGTCGTGCGAACCGGATTGCCCTCGGCATCGACCTGGCCTCCGGCCCCGGCCTTGGCGCGGGCCATCAGGGTCCGGGTCTCTTCGCGCTTCTTTCCGGTCAGGCCGAGGAGTTCCTGGTCCAGGGAAGGCTCCTCGTAGTGCTGGACCGGCTGCTTCGGCAGGCGGAAGCCCGGATCGACGACAACGTTGCTCTCGTCGGGCCTCTGATTGGCTGCGGCAAGCTTCTGCTGGCGCGCCATCTCATCCTGGTCGCGCGGCCAATTCGTCGCCGTCTCCGCGGTCCCCGGCTTGGGGAGCGGGGCGGCGGTGGTCGGCGGGGCGACGATCCCCGGACGGGGCTCGTAGTCGATCGGCGGCCCCTTGTCGGCACCGCCGAGGCTGACGATGCCGGTGATATCCTTGAGCGTCTGCGCTCCAGGGCTGACGCCGGTCCCGTAGGTCGTCCCGCAGCCGCCAAGCGCAAGCGCCGCAAGGATCGCTCCGGCGGACGGCCATCCTCGTGGCAGGATAAGGTTCATTGCCGAGGCTTGTCCCCTGATTCTGCTGCCCGAACAGCGCAGTCGAGCAGGAGAACCCTAAAAACCGGCAAAAATCCGGCCGAGCTTCGTTCTTTCTCTAGACAGCCTCGTCGCGCCCCGCAAGTCGTGGTCTTCACCGAAGTTTCGCGAGGACCCGGTCAAGCCCGCTGCCCGGCCCGGCTTCGGCCAGGATCCGCCGCGCTTTTTCGGCATCGCTGTCCATCGCCGAGACCAGGTCATCGACCGAAGGAAATGTCATTTCCGGCCGAATCCAGCCGTAAAAGGTGACGGTCGCCTCTTCGCCATAGAGGTCGGCGGCGAAGTCGAAGATGAAGACTTCGAGAAGCGGCGGCCCGTCGTCGAATTGCGGGCGGCGGCCGAAGCTTGCCACGCCCGCGTGCGTTCCGCCCCGCCAGGTGAAGGTCACGGCGTAGATGCCGTGGCGAAGTCTAGCGTCGGCGGGAAGCCGGATATTCGCCGTGGGGAACCCCAGCTCGCGGCCGCGCCGATCGCCGCCGACGACCGTTCCGATCACGAACCAGCGGTAGCCGAGGAGACGGTTGGCCGCGGCGACATCGCCGGATTCGAGCGCCTCGCGGATCTCGGAGGAAGCGATGCGCTCGCCGTAGTCGCCGAGAATCGGGGCGACGACGTCGACCTCGAAACCGAGACGATTCCCGGCTTCGGCAAGATAGGCGGTGGTCCCGGCCCTTGCCTTGCCGAAGCGGAAGTCGTCGCCGACGGTGAGCGAGCGCACCTTGAGCCGATCGACCAGCACCGACGTGACGAAGGCTTCCGGCGACTGCCCGGCGAAGGCGGCGTCGAATGGCGCGACGACCAGCCCGTCAAGGCCGAGCCCGGCGAGAACCCGTGCTTTCGCCGCCGGCGGCGTCAGCCTGAACACAGGCTCGGCGGGGCGAAAGAAGCTGCGGGGATGCGGCTCGAAGGTGAGGACCACGGCTTTGGTGCGAAGCGTGCGCGCGTCGGCGATGGTCCGCGCGAGAAGGGCGGCGTGACCGCGATGAACGCCGTCGAAATTGCCCACCGCCACCGCGCCGCCGGCAAGATCGGCCGGCACGCCGTCGAGGTCGGAGGCGACGAGGGGCGACAGGCGGGCGGCGGTCTCTTCAGCCATTCATGCGAGGTCCGTCGGGCGGCGCGGCGCGCGGACCCTGCCGCCATAGCCGGCAGCGGTCAAGCCGCGGATGTGTCGGATTGTGTCGGGTAGTGCGGCAGTTTGAGAAACTAAAAGTATCCGGCCTTCTTACCGACGTACCAGCCAGCGACCGCCATCACCGCAATCAGCGGCACCTTTGCAGCCAAGAGGCTTGGAACAAAGCTGCGACGTCCGCTCGTAAATTGTTCATGCGGACTCATTCCGGCCAATTCGGCCTTTCGCCAATACCAATCCGGGTTGATAATTGACCACCCCGTTGCCAACACCCCGTTGGCGGTCGCTAGCGCAACAATCCAAAACGACATGCCATACCACCCGCCAAAATATGCGACCGCGCCTATGACCAAGATGCCTACGGTAATCACGCCATGACTCGCGTTTTCTATTTTCTATATGTCTTCGGTCGTCCAGGCTTCGGCAACGTCGCCTCGATCATCTCGGCAATCTCGCGCAATCCCATAGGCGATCCGCGAGACCTGCGGCCATCGCCGGGCTGACACCGAGCCTCTTGTGAATGCGGGTCCAGTTGTACCAGACCGTGTAGAGGACGACCAGGTGAACGTGGTGCTCCGAATTTCGGCACAAGCACAAGCTCTTCCAAAGATTGACCAGCAACATTGGACATCCGAAATTGTGTGAACACCTTGGATCAATCGTGACTGCCATGAAGCCAAGTGACAACTGGTATGATTTTATGAAAGATGCGGACGATGGTAAGGGACTTTAGTCCTTAGCCCATCGTTTTGCCGCCGCCTTCCTAGCAATCTCGGCCCGACGCTTGCTGCTCAACCTCTCGGCCCGCGACTTTCCACCTTTCTGCCGGAGAGCGACCGCGCCCTTGTCCTTGCCGTCATCGGCGCGCTCGTACTCTTCCTCGCGCTCGCCAGTGGCGATCTGGGTCACGCGACGGCATTGCCAATCAATTCGGCGAGGCGCTTCTCGCCTCTGGGGCCTCTAGGCATCAACTTCCTCGGATTGCATTCGGTAGCGTGGATCGCCTGGCGGGACCTTCCCTTGGTCGGCCTCGTACCGCGCCCAAGCCTTTTCCTCAGCGTCGGCGCGTATCACATCGGTGATCTCGTAGGACGCCAATTTCTTGTCGTCCCGACAAATAGTGACCATCCACAATCGACGGCGAGAGCGCCTAGCGATGGCATTGCCCCATGCTTCCCGCTAAGCATATAGGAGCCAAGGTGCGATTCCGATACTGCCGTCAAGGGCAGCGAATTTCAAACTGACGCACTACCACGCGTCGGCTCACGACGCGCGTCACCAGGCGAGGTGGGGCATGAAGGCGCGGGCGCCGAGACCATGCCGCCGCAGCAAGGCAGCGACCGCGTTGGCATCGGGATCGGCGCGCTCGCCGAACTCGACGGCATGAATCCCGGCGGTCACGAAGAGCACGTCGAGCCCGGCGTCGTTGGCGCCACGGATATCGGTTTCGACGGCGTCGCCGATCGCGAGCACCGAGGTTGAGTCGACCGGCCCGCCGGCGATCCCGGCGAATCGCTCCATCGCCGTCGCATAGATCGGCGCGTGCGGCTTGCCGAGGAGGACGGTTTTCCCGCCGAGCGCCGCGTATTTCTCGGCAAGCGCGCCGGCGCACCAGACGATCCTGTCGCCGCGCTCGACCACCTTGTCGGGATTGGCGCAGACCAGAGGAAGCCCGCGCGCCGCCCATCCGGCCATCCGCCCGGCATAGTCGTCGGGCGTCTCGCGATTGTCGTCGATGAGGCCGGTGCAGGCGATCAGCGCCGCATCCGCCTCGCCGGTGAGGTTGATGCCGAGGCCGTCGAAGACCGACCGGTCGCGCTCCGGGCCGAGATAGAAGGCGTTGACGCCGGGGCGCGCGGCAAGATAGTCGCGCGCCGCGTCGCCCGAGGTGACGATGTCGTCGAAGGCGGCATGGTCGACCCCGAAGCGGATGAATTGCGCAAGCACGTCGCCTTTCGGTCGCGGCGCATTGGTGATGACGAGCACTTTGAGCCCGGCGGCACGGGCGCGGGAGAGCGCCTCGACCGCGGCCGGATAGGCGCGCACACCGTTATGCAACACCCCCCACGCATCGCAGAGGATGAAACGATAGTCGCCGACGATCTCGGAAAGGCCGCCGGTTCGCGGCGGATTGCTGGAATTTGCCATTCCCGCCGCCGCCTATCGCCTTGCGCGCCGGCGGTCAAGGACGCGACCGCGAAGAAAATCCTTCCTATCGCGACTGCCAGTCCAAGGGGCGTCGCGCCGTATGGCGAATGTGAAGGATTCTGATCACTTCGTCGTCGGTTTGGTAGAACACCTTGTAAGGAAACCGGCGCAGCAGCACGACGCGGATGTGGGGTCTGTCGCTCACGCGTGGCCCCATCTGTGGTGATTTCAGCAGCCCTCGGAGACCTGCTGCAAGCGGCGGTCGAAGGCTTCGGCAATCCGTGGATCAGCGACGCTGCGATAGTAGCCAATAATCTCCCGCCGGTCCCGCGATCGCCCTCGGCGCGTACTCGATCCTCACGACCGGTGGAGCTTGGCGAAGATCGCCTCCGCTTCGGCCTCCGGTACAGCCTCGCCGCGTTCGATTTCGGCAAGCGCCTGATCGATCGCCTCAATCTCCTCGGGACTGGCGCGATATACGCCCTGCTGCTCGGCTTCAATCTCAAGCGCGAGCTCGATCAATTCGGCCTGAGCCGCTTCCGGCCAGGATTCGGCCTGTTCGATCAGCTCTTTCAGCTTCTGGATCATTGCAGGGGAGATAGTAGCAGATCACGGCTGAGTCAGCATGCCGTGGACCGGTTCGATAAAAACCCTTCGTTTACCCTATTCGGCGACAAACGGACGAAGACTCATCGAGGGGTCGCACGGGAAGGCGGGGTCGCCCGGTCGTGGCAGTCAGCATCGACGCACAACCATATGTCGACGTCCTCATCGTCGACGCCGATCCCGGCCAGCGCCGCGCGCTCTCCGGACTGATCACCGAGCGGAGCAAGGGCCGCTTCCACCCGCATGGTTGCGCGAGCCGCGCCGATGCGCTCGCCGCGGCAAGGGGGATGCCGGGCGCGATCATGCTGGTCGACCTCGAGACGATCGGCGGTCCCGCCCGCATCGCCGACATCGCCAAGGCGGCGCCGCGGCTGATCGCGACCAGCGCCATAGGCTCGCTCAACGTCGCGGTGGCGGCGGTGAAGGCCGGGGCCAGCGATTTCCTGCCGAAGCCGATCGGCGCGAGGGCGCTGGTCGAGCGCCTCGAAGCGGCCGTCGCCGGCTGGGATGCCGCCGCGGCGGCCGCGCCGCAAGAGCGGCCGCGACCCGCTGCGGACGAGACCAACGACGCCGGGTTCGCCGGCTTCGTCGGCCGGTCGCCGGCGATGCGCGGCGTCTACGATCAGATCCGCCGGATGGCGCCGTCCCGCGCCCCGGTCTTCATCACCGGCGAAAGCGGCACCGGCAAGGAGCTTTGCGCCGAGGCGATCCACGCCAATTCGGGCGCGGCCTCGCGGCCGTTCATCGCGCTCAATTGCAGCGCCATTCCGAAGGAGCTGATGGAGAGCGAGATCTTCGGCCACGTCCGCGGCGCCTTCACCGGCGCCAGCGACGACCGGGCCGGCGCCGCCGAGCTTGCCGACGGCGGCACGCTCTTCCTCGACGAGATCGCCGAGATGGACCTCTCGCTCCAGGCGAAGCTCTTGCGCTTCGTCCAGACCGGCAGCTTCCGCCGCGTCGGCGGCAGCGAGCTCCGCCGCGTCGACGTCCGCATCGTCTCGGCGACCAACCGCGATCCGGTTGCCGAAGTCGAGGCCGGCCGCTTCCGCGCCGACCTCTTCTACCGCCTGCACGTGCTGCCGATCCACCTCGCCGCCCTCCGCGAACGGCGCGAGGACATCATGCCGCTCGCCGAGGTCTTCCTCGCCCGCCACGCCGCCGAGGAAGGCCGCGCCTTTCGCGGCTTCGACGCCGACGCCGCCGAGGCCCTCCTCGCTTGCGACTGGGCCGGCAATGTCCGCGCAGCTCGAGAACGCCGTCCGCCAGGTCGTCGTCCTCCATGACGGCGTTCTCGTCGCCGCCGCCATGCTGCCCGCCGACGATCCGCCCGCCTCAGAGGCGCGAGCCGCCGCCGCCCTCGCCATCTCCGGTCAGCCCGTTCTGGGAACAGGAGCGGGCGATCATCGAATTCGGCGCTTGCCGCCTTCGGCGGCAGCATCTCGCGCGCCGCGGCGGCCCTTGAGATCAGCCCGTCGACCATCTACCGCAAGCGGCAGACCTGGGCCGGGCGCTTCCGCGCGTGACCGGTTCGGCCCGCGGCTCGCCCCTTGCATGGAACCGC
Organism: uncultured Alphaproteobacteria bacterium; assembly: GCA_963792845.1. Classification (GTDB taxonomy): domain Bacteria; phylum Pseudomonadota; class Alphaproteobacteria; order Rhizobiales; family Kaistiaceae; genus Bauldia. The sequence continues at coordinate 125,568 of CAWBXW010000012.1, read as the reverse complement.
GCGGGATTGGATCATGTGCGGCGCGCAAACCGGGCAAGCGGCGCGCGAGTTGGGGGAGCGACTTTCATGAGCATTCCGGCAGGGAGGCTTGCGGCGGCGGCGCTGATTGCGGCGGCCGCCTTCGCCGTGCCCCCGCGGCTTGCCGCCGCCGGTGAGATCGCCGACCAGGCGAAGCTCGCCGACACCCTCCTCGGCCGCGGCTACGCCGAGGCCGGGCTCGCCGCCTTCGACAAGGCGACCGCCGCCTTCTGGGAAGCCTCGCCGCTCCAGCTCCGCGTCATCACCTTCGCCGACAGCGTCGGCGGCTTCGGCGACTACGTGCCGCGCGCCGGACGCGCGGTTTCGCAAGGGCGACACGCTTCGCGTCTATTTCGAGCCGGTCGGCTACGCCTTCACGACCACGGCGACGAGGTTCGCGCCGGGCTCGCCGTCGATGTCCAGATCCGCACGCCGGGCGGGCTGATCCTCGCAACCGCCAATGACTTCGCCCGCCTCGAATGGAAGGGACGGCGGCCGATGCACGAGGTCCACGCCGACCGTCGCCACGACGGTCCCGGACCTGAAGCCGGGCGATTACCAGCTCGTGCTCACCCTTCGCGACGAAGGCTCGGCCAAGACCGACACCGCGACGCTGCCTTTCTCGATGGTCGAATAAGAACCGGCGGCTTGGCGCGCGTCAGAACCCGGCAACCGATCTGGATTGTCGGCGAAAGCCGCCTCGCCCCGGCATCGCATTTGGCGGTTATGCCGCGCTTGACAAGCGCGGTCAGCCATTCCTAAATCGCGGCGCGCCTGTTAGCACTCACCTCTGGTGAGTGCTAACCCATCATCCCATTCCAGGCGGTCCGCACGGATCGCGCCGCCCAAGAGGAAGAGAAACCATGAAATTCCGTCCCCTGCACGACCGCGTGGTCGTCCGCCGCGTCGAGTCCGAAGAGAAGACCGCCGGCGGCATCATCATTCCCGACACCGCCAAGGAGAAGCCGCAGGAAGGCGAGATCATCGCCGTCGGCCCCGGCGCCCGCGACGAGGCCGGCAAGCTCGTCCCGCTCGACGTCAAGGTCGGCGACCGCATCCTGTTCGGCAAGTGGTCGGGCACCGAGGTCAAGATCGACGGCGAGGACCTCCTGATCATGAAGGAGTCCGACGTCATGGGCGTCATCGAGGGCAAGCCGGCGCAAGCCGCAAGGCCGCCTGAAGGCCGTCCGCTCCCACACCCAGGAATTCAGACTACGAAGGAAGCAAAGCACATGGCAGCCAAAGACGTAAGATTCTCCACCGACGCGCGCGACAAGATGCTGCGCGGCGTCGACATCCTCGCCAACGCCGTCCGCGTGACGCTCGGCCCGAAGGGCCGCAACGTCGTCCTCGACAAGTCGTTCGGCGCGCCGCGCATCACCAAGGACGGCGTCACCGTCGCCAAGGAGATCGAGCTCGAGGACAAGTTCGAGAACATGGGCGCGCAGATGGTGCGCGAAGTGGCCTCGAAGACCAACGACATCGCCGGCGACGGCACCACCACCGCGACCGTGCTCGCCCAGGCCATCGTCCAGGAAGGCGCCAAGGCGGTTGCCGCCGGCATGAACCCGATGGACCTCAAGCGCGGCATCGACATGGCCGTCGCCGAGGCGGTCAGCGACCTCAAGCGCCGCTCGAAGAAGATCAAGACCTCCGAAGAGATCGCCCAGGTCGGCACGATCGCCGCCAATGGCGAGAAGATGATCGGCGACATGATCGCCGAGGCGATGCAGAAGGTCGGCAACGAGGGCGTCATCACGGTCGAGGAGTCCAAGGCGCTCGAGTTCGAGCTCGAGGTCGTCGAGGGCATGCAGTTCGACCGCGGCTACCTCTCGCCCTACTTCATCACCAACGCCGAGAAGATGATCGACCGAGCTCGAGGATCCCTTCATCCTCCTGCACGAGAAGAAGCTCTCCAACCTGCAGGCGATGCTGCCGGTGCTCGAGGCGGTCGTGCAGTCCGGCAAGCCGCTGCTGATCGTCGCCGAGGACGTCGAGGGCGAGGCGCTGGCCACGCTCGTCGTCAACAAGCTGCGCGGCGGCCTCAAGGTCGCGGCGGTCAAGGCGCCGGGCTTCGGCGATCGCCGCAAGGCGATGCTCGAGGACATCGCCGTCCTCACCGGCGGCCAGGTGATCTCCGAAGACCTCGGCATCAAGCTCGAGAACGTGACGCTCCAGATGCTCGGCCGCGCCAAGAAGGTGTCGATCGCCAAGGAGAACACCACGATCGTCGACGGCGCCGGCAAGAAGAAGGAGATCGAGGGCCGCATCGGCCAGATCAAGGCGCAGATCGAGGAGACCACCTCCGACTACGACAAGGAGAAGCTGCAGGAGCGGCTGGCCAAGCTCGCCGGCGGCGTCGCGGTGATCCGCGTCGGCGGCGCGACCGAGATCGAGGTCAAGGAGAAGAAGGACCGCGTCGACGACGCGCTCAACGCCACCCGCGCCGCGGTCGAGGAAGGCATCGTCCCGGGCGGCGGCGTCGCCCTGCTGCGCGCCAAGAAGGCGGTCGACAAGCTGAAGTCCGACAACGCCGACGTCCAGGCCGGCATCAACATCGTGCTCCGCGCGCTGGAGGCGCCGATCCGCCAGATCGTCGAGAACGCCGGCGTCGAAGGCTCGATCGTCGTCGGCAAGGTGCTGGAATCGAAGTCCGACACCTTCGGCTTCGACGCCCAGAACGAGACCTACGTCGACATGGTCGCGGCCGGCATCATCGACCCGACCAAGGTCGTGCGCACGGCGCTGCAGGACGCGGCTTCGGTCGCCGGCCTGCTGGTCACCACCGAGGCGATGGTCGCCGAGCACCCGAAGAAGGAAGTCGCCGATCGGCGGCATGCCGGGCGGCGGCGGCATGGGCGGCATGGACTTCTAAGCCGACCCTCGGGCTTTGACCCGAGGGCCCGGTTGACTTCTCAACAGAATAAGAAGGGCGCGGCGCAGGCCGCGCCCTTCTCGCTTGTCTTTCTAAACCTGGGGATGTCGTTTTCCGGAGATAAAAATTGCAATCGCGGCGGACCTTGCGCTATGGTCCGCGTGTAAATTTCCTGACAACTCTGGGGGGTTGTGATGTTGGCAAATCTGAAGATTGTGGCAGTGACACTCGCGCTACTTTTGGGCTGTTCGGTCTTGGGACAAGACTCAGCGACGCAAGCCTCAACTCCGCAGTCTGAGTTCATTGTGCCCTATGGACGGGCAGCTGCGATCTCGACCAAAATTGAGTTGGGCGCGCCGCCGGCATCGATGATTCGAAACCAACAAGAGGCGGCTATCTGTCAGACCCCTGTGGGTTGGTGTGCTATCGCGGGACCACCATCTTGGGGTTACCCGTGCTACTGCTACTTCTATGGCGCACAGTACAATGGGGTTACAAACGGTTAGCAAACAGCAAAGCCGAAGCTCACAGAACGACCGCGAAAGGGCGTGGCGCAAGTCGCGCCCTTTTTTGTTCGCGCACACGGCGTCGTCCTCTTTGCGGCCGTCACGCTTCGCAACCAGAATTCGCTGATCAGAATAGTCTCGGTTCGCGACATGAGCCGGAAGGACAGGTTGCACTATGCCCAAGCGCCTTGAGCCAATCCCGCGCTTCAAGACCGAAGCCGAGGAGCGCGAGTTCTGGAGAGCCACAATTCCACCGACTATGTCGACTGGAGCACGGCCCGCCGGGTCGTCCTGCCCAACCTCAAGCTGTCGACGACCTCGATCTTGCTTCGCGTGCCGGTCGGCCCCCTCGGCCAGATCAAGGTTGCGGCCGACAAACGCGACGTGCCCTATCCGTCGCTGATCAAGTTCGGATCGCCGAACGGGTCGCCGCCGACCCTTGGGCCTCGTTCGTCTTCAACCGCGCCGGCGCTCGCGCGTGTCGCCCCTCCCCGAACCCCTTGCAGCGCGCGACGGTCCGGCAGCGCCTCGTCTCATCTCAAGGACGGTCGCAGAACCCAGAAGCGGCGTCACCTGCACGACGAGTTCGCTTACCGCTGAGCTCGACCGCAGTAATTCCGGTACGCCGGCCTTGGCCTCGCCGCGCACTGCAGTCGGCGTTTCGCCGAAGCGCCGCCGGAAGGCGCGGTTGAAGGTCGAGGTCGTTGAAGCCGCAATCATAGGCGACCACCGCGATCTTCAGTTCGCCGGAGGGCTGCGACAGCAGGCGCCAGGCGCGGCGGAGCCGGTGCTCGACCACGTGCTGGGAAAAGCTTTGCCCGGTCTCCTCGAGAAGGCGGTTCACGTAGCGGGTGGTGACCGCCAGTTGCGCCGCGACGGCGTCGACTGCGAAGTCCGGGTCGCAGGCCCGGCTGGCGATGGCGCTGAGAATCTTCCTCAGCCGTGCCGCCTTGATGCCGCCGGCGGCGGCCTGGGCCTGCCCGTCGGGGGTCGCCCCGATGATCGCGGCGACGAGGTCGACGAGGTGAAGGCCGAAGCTGTGCACGAGTTCGGGCGCGAGATCTTCGCCCGCCGCCGCAAATGCCCTCATGTATCCCCTGAGCAGCCCCAGTGCGGGCGCTGACCCAAGTCCGGGCCGGCCGGCCGCGAACTCGGGCCTCCGGACAAGCGCCCGGAGAGCTCGACCGTCGACGCGGACCGCGTCGACGCTCGCCAGCGTCTCGCGGAACGTCAATTCGCTCGGCAAGGCGTTGCTGATGAGATAGGCGCCGCCCGGATCGGCAATGGTGGTATGGCCGTTGTGGATCAGGACCTGCGAGCCGCGCTCGACGAGCACAAAGGTGAAATCCTCGTCGCTGTCGCGAAGATGGCGCCGGGTCCTCAGGTAGTGGCTCGGCGATCCCTCCATGCGGCTGAGGCTGGCCGGGCCAGCCAGTCGAAACGCCATGGAATAGCGCGGCAACCGCTCGTCGAGCGGCCGCACATCGACATTAAGCAGTCGGGACAGCTCTTCGCGAAAAAACGGAACGCGATCCTTCTCCGGAACGTGATCCGTCGAAAGGACGATCCGTGTCGGGTTTGCCGCCATGCCCGCGTTTTAGCACTGGGCGATCGGCCGGGAACAGTATCGGCCTTTCCGCGGCACAGGATCGGCCGCGACCTGGCCGGCGCCCGCCCTCCGACCAGAGGCGGCCAATTTCACTTGACAGGAACAGGAAGGAAAAGAAGGGCAAGCCCGGAAAGCGCGCCATCGTCGCCCTTGTCGAGCGCGGCGGTTCCGTCCGTTCCTTCCACGTCGAAAACGCCGACAAGGCTACCATCAACGTCATCGTCGCCGGAAACATCGCCCGCGAGGCACTCGTCATGACCGACGAAAGCCGCCTCTACAACGACGTGGCCGACCATGCGGCCTCGCACGACACCGTGCGCCACGCCAGCGGCGAGTACGTCCGCTATGAGGACGATTGGGCCATTCATTCCGGAAACCGTCGAGAACACCTCTTGGATTTTCAAGCGCCGCATGGTCGGCGTGCACCAGCACTGCAAGGAGAAGCACCTGCACCGCTATCTCGCGGAATTCGGTTTCCCCTACAACAACCACGTCCGCATCGGGATCGGGGATCAGGAGCGGACCGACAAGGCCATTCGCGGCGTCATTGGAAAGCGCCTCACCTAATCGAACGATTGGTGGAGGGGGATAGCCAATGGCTACCAAGCCCCGCCGTCGCGGCAGTCCGAAGGCGAATCAGAAGCCCAAGGCCTCGCCGTCCAAAGAGAAGGCCCAACGCGAGCGGTTTATAGAAGCCGCTCGCGAGATCGGAGTTGACGAATCAGGGACGAGAGTTTGAGCGCCTTTTCAAAAGGGTCGTGCCTGCGCGACGGTCTAGTCTCAAACCTTAGTCTCGCCATGTCCCACTTCTGGCATCATCCTCTGAACACAAGACCTCGTAAGTCCATATTGGACAACGAAACGCGGTAGCGTCAGCTATGGCAGACAGTGATTTACGCCGATCAGGTGAGGGTCGCTGATTTCGTTGAAGCCACATCTCGTATTTATACCAGTATTCCATGTTGCTTTGGATATCTGAGAAATCGACACTTTTGAAAAACGGGTCAAGTCGCTCAAATTGCCTGAAACACTCATACGCGGCGAAGTCAGCCGCCTGAAGAGCATTTACGGACTTAGCGTTTATCCCCCCCTTAGCTGGTATAATCACTACGGTATCAATGCCGCCGACCTTTGGGCTTGTTGCCAGATAATCTTTTGCGATAGCGATCTGTCTTTCGGCTTTCGTTACACAGTCCAACAGCGCCTCAACGATGCGATCCTTGTAGATAGTCTGTATCAGCCCAACACAAGTGAAAAGCGCCAGAGGCAATGGCTCAAGATTACGATTTCGCTCGCGATTAAATCGGTCTAGGGCATCTCGGGGAACTAGGCCGCCGATCCCACCGAAAGGACCGACCGAAGACGCAACGCCTATCGCTCGTGAGAGATCGCCAAGGAGGGCTGCCAAGTCCCCATAACAGTTCTTGCCGTAAAATCTGTGCATTGGGCTTCGGGGATCAGGAATTTCTTTCATGTGAAAATAGGGAATATCGTGGCGCTTCAGAACAGCGTTCCATTCGGAATTGAATCGGTCCCAAGCCCTCACCGATCCGATGTAGCCCGCAACGACCAATGATGGGGTGAAACAATCGCCGCTGTCGTCCAGATACGCCCTAAGCGCGGCCATGATCCATGCGTCCGGCGGACCGGTCAGCATCGAAAGCTGACGGAGAGAAAGGGAGCCGATACGGGTCACGACTCACCCGCCTGCCGAATATGCGGCTGGGTACGGGGAAAGACAATATTGGGAATATATTCCGGATATTCCCGTTCGCGAGGGGCGCATCCTGGAGACGTCCTTCGTGTGGAGCGGGAGCGCGCTTCACGGCGGTCCGCAGGCCGCCGTGGGGAGGCCCGGGTGAGGACCGCCGTCACTCCAGACGGCAGCCTTGAAGGCTAAACTCCCGAGGTGCCGGGGCGACAGCCCTGGGCTCGAGGGACGATGAGCGCCGAGCCCGGGAGCCAAAAGTCGTCGCGGCGCGCGCTTGTGAAGCGCCCCTAATTCGGACTACCCGGACGGCGTGACATGAGCGCCCGCCACTCCCTCGGCTGAGGCCGAGGGATGAAATCGGGAAGTGCCTGAGCACGACCCAGGCGAGGTCCGCCACGGGAATGGCGGAAGTTGGCTCGCCCAACCCCTCGCCGTCATGCCGGCGAAAGCCGGCATCCATCACCGCCGGAGCAATCTGCTCTATCGCCGCGCCGGTGGGCGCTGTCTGCGGTGGATCGCGGCTTTCGCCGCGATGACGTAAGCGAAGACCGACCGGCGCGGGCAAACAACCGCACGGTCGTTCCACGCACCCCGCGCATTGCTCGGAGCGAACGCCGGCAATTCCCCCTCGCGAACGCCGCCGCGTCCGGCCTATCCCTATGCCAGCGCGCGCAGCTCCGGCCGGCCATGGCCGGCGGCGCGATCGAGCGCGCTGATGGTCGCTCGCAGCCGGCGGACCATCAGCCGCATGATGGTCAGCGCGAAATCGGGGTCGTCGCGGATCAGCGCGTCGAAGACCGAGCGGCCGATCTCGACCACCTCGGTCGGCCCGACCGCGACCGCCGCGGCGGACCGCGGCCCGTCGTCGAGGAGCGCGGTTTCGCCGAAGATTTCGCCGGCATCGAGGATTTCGATCGGCACGCCATTGCCGACCCGCACCCGTCCCCTGGTGATGATATAGGCACAATCGCCGCGCTCGCCCCTGGCATAGACGAGTCCGCCGTCGGGAAGACGCCTGGTCCCCCGCGCGCCGGCCGCGATCACATCGATATCGAAAGTCGTCCCGGGCATCGCCGCTGTCCTTTGTCGCCCCAGCGGCGGAATCCTCGGCGCGGCGGCTTAACAAAGCAATGACCGGACCGTTCAAATCCTGCGCGAGATGATTGCCGCGGTTAACAATTTCTGGCGACAATTCACAACTCGCCGGCCGCCTGCCAAGGCCGCGGCGTCGAACCCGTCCGGCTTCGCTAACCTTGCCGCAACTTGGCCGATGCGCTAGTCCGACGCTTCCGGCGGCGGGCGGCCGCCCTTCGCCTTTGACACCCTTTCGCGGACCTCTCCGATGCCGGCCGAGAAGACCCTGATCAAGCCGCGGCTCGCGCGCGGCTTCGCCGACCGCGACGCGAGCGCGATCCGCGCCACCGAGGCGATGGTCGGAAAAATCCGCGCCGTCTACGAGCGCTACGGCTTCGAGCCGGTCGAGACCCCGCTCATCGAATACACCGAGGCGCTCGGCAAATTCCTGCCCGATCAGGACCGGCCGAACGAGGGCGTGTTCTCATTCCAGGACGACGACAGACAAGAGGCGAGGAGCGCCGGAGGCGCGACAGGGAAGCAAGGAGAGTGGCTCTCGCTGCGGTACGACCTGACCGCTCCCCTCGCCCGCTACGTCGCCGAAAACTACGAGCGGCTGCCCAAGCCCTATCGCAGCTACCGCTACGGCTGGGTCTTCCGTAACGAGAAGCCGGGGCCGGGCCGCTTCCGCCAGTTCATGCAGTTCGACGCCGACACGGTCGGCGCCGCCTCCCCCGCCGCCGACGCGGAAATCTGCATGATGGCGGCGGACACCATGGAGGCATTGGGCTTCGAAAAGGGCCAGTACGTGATCAAGGTCAATTCGCGGAAGGTGCTGGATGGGTTACTCGAGGCGAATTCAGTTGCGGAGCCTAGACGGCGTGTGACTGTCCTTCGGGCGATCGACAAGCTGGACCGCTTGGGACTGGAAGGCGTGGTCCAACTTCTCGGACAAGGGCGTGAGGACGAGAGCGGCGACTTCACTCCGGGGGCCCAGCTCGCCCAGCGAAGCATCAACAACATCGTCAACTTCACAGGCTGGGGTGAAAGAGGATCCTGGAGCTAGCAGCGGTATTCCCTCGAACCAAATCACGTTGAACAATTTTGGAGATCGGGTGGCTTCAACGGAGATAGGAAGCACCGGCGTCCAGGAACTTCGCGACCTTGACGCAGCGCTTAAGTCCGGTGGTTATCTGGAGGATCGCGTCGTTGTGGACCCCTCCGTGGTCCGTGGCCTCGAGTACTACACCGGCCCGGTCTTCGAAGCCGAGCTGCTGTTCGAGATCCCCAACGAGCAGGGCCAGCCGGTGGTGTTCGGCTCGGTGGGCGGCGGCGGGCGTTATGACGGCCTGGTCGGCCGCTTCATGAAGGATGACGTCCCGGCGACCGGCTTCTCGATCGGCGTGTCGCGGCTTCAGGCGGCGCTCGCCGCCCTCGGCAAGATCGAAGCGCAGGCGGCGGCCGGCCCGGTGGTGGTCACCGTGATGGACCGCGCCCGCTTCGGCGACTACCAGCGCATGGTGACGACGCTCCGCAATGCCGGCATCGCGGCGGAGCTCTACCTCGGCTCTGCCGGCATGCGCGCCCAGCTCAAATATGCCGACCGCCGCAACGCCCCCGCCGTCATCATCCAGGGCGAGGACGAGCGCGGGCGCGGCGTCGTTCAGATCAAGGACCTCGCGCTGGGCAAGTCGCTCGCCGCCACCGTCGCCGGCCACGAGCAATGGCGCGAGGAGCGCCCCGGCCAGGTCGAGGCGCCCGAGTCGGACCTGGTCGCGGCGGTGCGGAAGATCGTCGGCGAACCTCGGTGAGCCGGTCCACGCCCGCCTGAAGCCGGATCAGGGCGGTGCCGACGGCCCTGGGCAGGCGTGCTCAGGACAGGCGCCCAACCGGCATCGATCGTCGAGCGGTGTTCCGAGCCTGAGCAACGCCGCATCTCGCGCCGCTCAAAAATCCAACACCCCGACCCCGATGTCATTGTGGTCCATGTGGAGGTGCTTGGGCAGAATCGCAAAGAGGACCTTCGCATCTCCGCCTTTGCCATCGGCATCGTAATAAAGCTTTCCGTGCTTCTCGTCGTAGAGAAGGTGGTCGTTCTTGTCGTGGGCCTTGGCGCCGATGCGGAACTCGCCCTTCGAAACGTGATCGCCAAGCTCCGGAACGAGCGTTGAAATGATCACGATCTTGTCAACGCCGGGCTCAAAGTCGACGATCCTGTCGACATTGTCTGAAGCGAACTCCGCGACGAAAACGAAAAGGTCGCTTCCGTCACCGCCCGAAAGCACGTCGTTATGCACGGAGCCCGTCAGATTATCGTCGCCGTCTTCACCATAGATCTTACTGGTCGACGAGCCGATATAGTGGAGAATATCGTTGCCCTGTCCTCCGTAAATCTGGGTAGGTACGTCGCCCTCTCCGCGGAGAATATCATCGCCGTTGAGGCCGTAAATGAACGGCTCCGGGTGGCCCTCGCCATCCGGGCCCGAGGTACCGACAAAGACATCATTCTCCATCTGAGTTTCCCTTGGTTTGCGTCGCCGAAAGGAACTTCTACGGCGTGGCCGAGCCCGTCAAGTGCCCCCGGTTGCGACACGCGAGGTGTCACGGTGCCCGCGTCGGCGGTTTCTCGCCGGTCATCCGGCTCTGAAAGCCATCATGATACCGGCGCTGTTTTTACAGCCGAGCCGAGCGAGAGCCGGACGACAGGCTTGACCCGATCGGAGGACCAAGGCAGTCCAGTCTCGGCCTCGCCATGACCGACCGGTACCAGCCCCTTCGCGCCCTCTTCTCCGACGCCGGCTATGCCTTCGTCGAGCCGCCGGTCGTCCATGAGGCGAGCCTGTTCGTCGATCTCCTCGGCGAGGAGTTGCGCCGCCGCCTGTTTCTGACCTCGGACGCGGATGGAACAGAGATGGCACTCCGCCCGGACTACACCATCCCGGTGGCGCTCCATCACCTTGCCGCTGGCCCTCCCCGCCGGAAAGCCGGCTACGCCTATCTCGGCCCGGTATTCCGCCAGCGGGCCGACGAGCCGGACGAGTTCCTCCAGGCCGGGGTCGAGTCGCTCGGCCGCGCCGAACGCGCCGCGGCCGACGCCGACATGCTCCGCCTCGCCTTCGATGCGGTCGCCCTTCTCGGCGTCCGCCGTCCGGTGGTGAGGATCGGCGATTCCGGCCTGTTCGCCGCCGTCCTCGACGGGCTCGACCTCAACGCCCCCTGGCGGAAGCGGCTCGCCCGCGCCTTCGGCGATTCGACCCGGCTGAAGGCGCTGGTGGCGCGCGCCGCCGAGGGCGGCGCCGTCGCCTCGGCCGACGACGGATCGCGCCCGAGCCCGGCGCGCGCCCGGCGCGCCATCGAGAAAATCTTCGCGGCAAACGGCCTCGGCACCGTCGGCGGCCGTACCCCGGAAGAAATCGCCGGCCGGCTCCGCGAGAAATCGGTGCTGGCCGCCGGCATCGGGCGGCGGCCGGCGGCGGTGCTGTCGCGGTTGCTCGATATCGCCGGTCCGCCGCACCAGGCGCTGCCCGCCCTCCGCGCGCTGGTCCGCCGCGACGGCCTCGCCATCGGCGACGCCATCGACACCTTCGAGACGCGCATCGCCGGCTTCGCCGACCACGGGATCGACCTCGGCCGCCTCGCTTTCTCCGCCGATTTCGGACGCCGCCTCGACTACTACACCGGCTTCGTCTTCGAGATGCACGGCTCGCGAAGTGCGGCGCGCCCGATTCTCGGCGGCGGCCGCTACGACCACCTCGTCTCGCTGATCGCCAGATTGCGCCATGAGAAGGCGGTCGCCGTGCCGGCGGTCGGCTTCTCGATCTGGCTCGACCGGATCGGCGGCCGCCGATGACCGCGCCGCTGGTCCTTGCCATCCCGTCCAAGGGCCGGCTCCAGGCCGAGGCCGCCGCGATCCTGTCCCGCGCCGGGCTCGACCTCGTCCAGTCGGGCGCCGGGCGAAGCTACCGCGCGGCGCTCCGCGGCCTCGCCGGCGTCGAGGTGGCGTTCCTCTCGGCGCCGGAGATCGCGCGCGAGATCGGCGCCGGCGCCGTGCATGCCGGCGTCACCGGCCGCGACCAGGTCGAGGAGACGGTGCCGGGCTTCGCCGACCGGACGGAGTTCCTGCTGCCGCTCGGCTTCGGCCGCTGCGACGTGGTGGTGGCGGTGCCCGTCGCCTGGCTCGACGTCGTCACCATGGAGGATCTCGACGACGTCGCCGCCGATTTCCGTCCGCGCCACGGGCGGCGGCTCACTGTCGCGACCAAATATGTCAACCTGACGCGGCGCTTCTTCGCCGGCCACGGCATTGCCGACTACCGGATCGTCGAGAGCCTCGGCGCCACCGAGGGCGCGCCCGCGACCGGCGCCGCCGACCTCATCGTCGACATCACCTCGAGCGGCGCGACGCTCCGCGACAACGGGTTGAAGGTGCTCGCCGACGGTACCATTCTGAGGTCCGAGGCCCACCTCGTCGCAAGCCGCGCGGCGCAATTCGATCGCGGTCAGCGGCGGAGGCTCGACGGGATTGTCAGGGGCCTTGCGGCAGCCGCCGCCGGCGATGGTTGAAGGGGCACGAAGATGAAGGTCATTCCGACATTGTTCTGCGCGGCCCCGATGCTGCTCGCGGCCGCCGATTCCGCCTTCGGCGCGGCGCCGGCTCCGGCGCCGCTCGTCCTCGGCGCCGTCTACAACCTGACCGGCAGCCAGGCCGGCCTCGACATCCCCTCCTCCCGCGGCGCGATGCTCGCGGCCGGCGAGGCCAACGAGAAGGGCGGCGTCAACGGCGGCAGCGTGTCGCTCGTGCTGGTCGATGGCGAGACCGATCCGACGGTCATCACGGCCGGCGTCGAGGCGCTCTTCACCGAACAGCCGTCGGTCAGCGCCCTCCTCGGACTGTCCGACACCGACATGCTGCTTGCCGCAGCACCGGTCGCCGCCCGCCATCAGCGCGTCTTCGTCACCTCGGGCGCCACCTCACCCAAGCTCCCGGCCGAAGTGCCGGACTATCTCTTCCTCGCCTGCTTCGGCGACAACGTCCAGGCCGCGGCGGGGGCCGAGTGGGCCTATCGCGAACGCGGAGCCCGCACGGCGATCGTCCTCTTCAACGGCGCGATGTCCTATGCGAAGCTGCTCCACGGCTATTTCGAGACCGCCTTCGCCGGGCTCGGCGGCAAGGTGCTGGCGACGCGGAGCTACGACGCCGCAAATCTCGCCGGCCTCGCCGACGATCTTCCGGCGGCGGATCTGATCTATGTCGCGGCGGGACCGGCGGACGCGATCACCGTCTCGACGTTTCTGCGCGACGCCGGCGTCAGGACTCCCATCCTTGGCGGCGACGGCTTCGATACCGAGGGCCCATGGGGTCCCGAGGTCGTCGACGTCGCCTTCACCACCCACGCCTGGCTCGGCCCCGACAACCCGAGGCCGGCCGTCGCGGCGTTCCGCGAGGCTTACGCCGCAGCCTATCCCGGCGACCATGCCGACGCCTTCGCGGCCCTCGGCTACGACACGGTCAACCTGATCCTTGCAGCCGCGCGCCAGGCGGGAAGCAGCGACCCGAAGGCGATCCTCGCGGCGCTGCCCAGCCTCAACTTCGAAGGCGTGACCGGTAAATTGAGCTACCCGAAAGGCAGCCGCATTCCGCTCAAGTCGGTGACCATCGTCGGGATCGCCGGCGGCAAGCGCAGCTTCCTCGACGAGATCCTGCCCAGCAACGTTCCTCCGCCGTGAGGGACGGAAGCCGGCCGGGTGGTGGCGGTGTTGGCAACAATATCCTAATTACATACGTGACAAAGCAGAGGCACAGGATACTGATTCGGCTGACAGGCCGGCGGCTTAGAGTGACGAGATTGAAGATCACGCCTCGAATGGTCAAGGCGGGGGTTGCCAGATATATTGAAGTGGAAGGATCGAGGTCAGCTTACGTGGTAGCCGAGGTCTACGAGGCAATAGCCCAGGCCTCCCGTTCGATCCAAGGCGCCCGTAGTCTAAAATCCCGCACCCGTACCAAAAAACGCTCTCTGTCTCTCGGCAAAGGCGCGTGAGGGTCCGCGACGTAACAGGCAATGTCCGTTCATGGATTGAAACCCCCAGCTTCTCCGCGTTGAGGCCGATTCCCTTGGCGTCAGGATATTCCAAAAGGCACAAACTGTGCGTGATGAAATTCCGATTCTCACGACAGACATCGAACATCCTCAAAAAATGAAGGATTGCGCCTTTCTTCCGGGAGACGGTTTCAAGTTCGTGAGCCAACGCTTCCAAGAGCTCGCATTTGGATTTGTTCAGGATCATCGCGGTGATGCGGTCGCCGATGCGCGGCCCTAGCGCCAGGTACTCCTTCAACAGCATGTCCAGAACGAATTCGCACCAGTTCCAATTCAGATTGATCACGCCTATAGCGTGGGGAAGCTCCCTCGGCGCTTTCGGACCAAGACATGAATCAGGCCAAGGATAATTCTTCACCGACCGCCCCAAAATTTAAGGAGGTCGTTAAGCGCCTTCTCTCAACCCCTCCCACGCCTCATACTGCCAGCAAGAGCGGCGCTAAGGCGAGTTGGGCCAATGACCCCGAACGAAAAAGCCGCGCGGCTGGCGAAGCTCGCAAGAGAACTGGGAAGGCTTCGGGACGAGGCCGCTAAACTGGGCGAGGATTCCCTCGCGTTTCAAATTGCGACGGCTGCGGCTGAGGCCGCGCGCACTGCCGGGAAGGCGATCACGCGGGCCTAGTGACGCCAGTTCGGATTTTTGGGGATTTGTATCCCCAGACGCCGTTCCCAGTTCTCAACCTCAGAAGGCGGAATGCGTTCATCGTCTTCCATGCCGCGCAGCGACACGAAATCATCGGCTTCTGGACTGTAAAGGAAACGAATACCGTGAGCTCCATCGGGCCCGGCGACGACTTCGGGCATCTCGCGGAGTTCGCATCCCATCGCAGTGAAGAGTTCGATCAGCTCACGAACTGTCGGCCACGGCCTTGCCCCGAAAGGATAGGCCATAGCCTACGGCTTCTCACGCGACGGCTAAAAGGCGAATATCCATTTCCGGAAGGGGCAGACGTTCGGACATCCGTGGCTTAACCGCACGGATTGCTGCGGTAGCCTGCTCGAACATTTCCTTGAAACGCTCTGGTGCTGGCTTGATGCCCTTCATTGGCTCGCCGCGCAATTGTTCGCTGATAAACGCATTCTCAATCACTGCGCGGGTGAAGGCATCAGGCAGCGCTGCGGGGTCTTTGGCATGAGCGACGATGTCATATTCGATACCCTGCACAACCCACACCTCGCCCTCCTTGAATGCGATGGCCCTGATATGGATCTGGTTTTGCATTGTTTTCCCGTACGGTTGCCGTCCTGTCGGGACTTTATATGCAATCCGCAAAACGTGCTAGCAAGCATATTGGTTGCGCCGTCAGAGTGAAAATTTGGTAAGTTTTTGCGCACGCCAGCGCAGGAAATGCCTCGCTTTTTGCCTGTACGTCCTAGGCATCACCAATCCGCCGATGATAGGTCAGCAGCTTGCCTTCAATGCCCTTCAGCGCGTCGTCGGTGCGCTGGAAATCGTTTCAGCCGAGCACGGAGCGGCGATTGCGGCGGAACTCGAATTCCGTGAGATAGCGATGCAGATGCGCCTCGCCGCAATGCTGATAAATGCCGTGCATGCCAGGCTTGAAAACCGAGAACACGTTCTCGACCACAATGGGGGCAGAACGGGCGGTTGGGCCAGCGCTGCCCCTCGAGATAGGCGCGAGCCGCGTCAACGTTGGTGAAAATCTCGGCGATCTTGGCGGCCATCTGCGGCTTTCCGGCGGCTTTCCTCTTGCCAGTTGACAAGGTGGCGATTCCCTTGCTTTATCAAACATATAACTAGGAAAAAATACTTATCCCCGTTTGCCGAACCGGGCTTATCATGCGCGTCATTCCCGCTCGCGAAGGGCGCCGTCCGGAGGCGGTCCAGCGGTGGAGCGGGAAGCGGCGCTTCACGGCGGTTCGCAGCCGTCGTGGGGAAGCCCGGGTGAGGACCGCCGTCACTACGGACGGCCGCCTCAAAGGCCAAACCCGGTCCCTGCGGGGGCCGGCGATGAGCGCCGAGCCCGGGAGCTCAAAGCCGCCGCGGCGGGTGCTCATCAAGCGCCCACTATCGGACTACCCGGATGGCGCGACATGAGCGCCCGCCACCCCTTCGCCCTCACGCGGCGAAGGGCGAACCGTAGGATGGGTTGAGCGGCAGCGAAACCCATCAGGAAACCGGCATCCCCCGGCCCGACAATAGGCGCGGGAACGATGGAGGCTGTCCTTGTCACTTCCAACGCGACGTTTGGTCGACAGGGCTTGTGAAGGAATCGGAGCCCTGGATGTGCGAATTAGCGTCCTTCGAGGCTCCGCTCCGCGGAGCACCTCAGGATGAGGATCGTAGTGATTTCCATAAGCGTTACAGAGACTTACGACCTGTGAGCCGCCAACCCACATCGTCATCCTGAGGAGCTCGGGCGAAGCCCGAGCCTCGAAGGACGCGCATTCCTGTCGTCGCGCCCCCAGCGAAGTGGAGGGCGAAACGATACCGATCCGCAAACCTATGAAGCACGGTGGTCCCCGATGTTCGGGCGCCCCGCCTTTGCTATTTCAATTGTGCAAAATTTGCCGCGGCGACCACCTGCCAGCCGTCGGGCGTGATCCGGAAGACCATGAGCTGCGGCGAGATGCGGTCGGCTTGCTTGCCGTCGATCATCTCCTTGATGTCGATCATCAGCCGCACCACGACGATGTCGCCGTTCCGCGTGATCGCGAGATCGCTGAAGGTCGGCAGCGTCTCGATCTTGGGGATGCTCCGCGCGAGGTAGCTCTCCTTGTCGTAGCCGTTGCCGTCCGACCGCTGCACCTGGAACTCCGGGGCGAGGAACGGCCGGACCTTTTCGACGTCGCCGCTGGCGAGCGCCGCAAAGACTGCGTCGAGCGCCTTCACGGTGTCGGCCTCGAGCGCCGCATCGTTCGCGGCGCGGGCATGATCGACCGCCGACCCCAGCAGAGAGCCGCCGAGGAGCACCGCGCCTAACGTGACCGCCGATCGTCTCAAGCGCATCGACCGCTCTCTCCCTGGCTCATCGCGGACGGCGGAATGCGGTCCGCTGGCGTTCGACCTCGGTCCGGCAGAAGCAGCCGTCGAGATGGTCGTTGACGATGCCGACGCCCTGCATGAAGGCGTAGATGGTCGTCGGGCCGACGAAGCTCCAGCCGCGCTTCTTCAGCTCCTTCGACAGAGCCGCCGATTCGGCCGTCTTCGGCAGGGTCGACAGCGTTGCCCGGTCCATGCGCTTCGGCCGCGATCTTGCGTCCGGCTCGAAGCGCCAGAGGAAAGCGGCGAGCGACCCCTCCGCCTCGGCGAGGTCGGCGGCGCGCCGGGCGTTGTTGATCGTCGATTCGATCTTGCCGCGGTGGCGGACGATGCCGGCATCGGCGAGGAGCCGCGCCACGTCCTTTTCGCCGAACCTCGCGATCCTGTGGAAATCGAACCCGGCGAAGGCCTTCCGGAAGTTCTCGCGCTTGCGGAGGATGGTCAGCCACGACAGCCCGGACTGGAAACCTTCGAGGCAGATCTTCTCGAACAGGCGACGATCATCGGCGACCGGACGCCCCCACTCGCCGTCGTGATAGGGGAGGTAGTCGGGCGCGCTCGCGCCCCAGAAGCAGCGCTTCCGGCCGTCCTCCCCGGTCACCAGTCCGTCGCCTTCCGCCATGCGACCTATCCTTGCACGAGTCCGAGGCCGTCCGGAAGGCTCGCCGCTCACCGCAACTTTATCGACGGACAGTTGCTTAAGCCGTTCCGCCTTCGTATCGTGGCGGCGAGAACCGGGTGTCGTCCGGCTGCGGGGCGGGCAGCCGGCGCCGGGGTGTTTCGGGGAGGCGCCGATGTTCTGGAGAAGATTTTCACTCGCATTGACATTGGCCGGAGCCATGGCGGCCGCGGTTCCGGCGCAAGCCGGCTTCTTCCGCGACCTCATCGCCAACATGCAGACCGGCGGGTCCTTCTATCCCGAACAGGTTCCGGTCACCCGGATTGCCCCCGCCCAGTTCCGCCGGCAGGTGGTCACCTTCAAGACCAAGGAAAAGCCCGGTACGATCATCATCGATACCAACCGCCACTTCCTCTACTACGTCCTCGCCAACAGCCAGGCCATCCGCTACGGCGTCGGCGTCGGCCGCGAAGGCTTCGGCTGGAAAGGCACCGTCAGCGTTGGCCGCAAGGCGGAGTGGCCGGGCTGGACCCCGCCGCCGGAGATGATCGCGCGCGAGAAGGAGCGCGGACGCATCCTTCCCGCCCACATGGACGGCGGATTGGGCAATCCCCTCGGCGCGCGGGCCCTGTATCTCTACCGAAGCGGCGACGACACCGGATTCCGCATCCATGGCACATCGGAGCCGTGGACCATCGGGCTCAACGTCTCGTCGGGATGCATCCGGCTCCTCAACAAGGACATCGTCGACCTCTACAACCGCGCCCCGGTCGGAGCCAAAGTCATCGTATTGTAGCGGAAGACCGGTTGCGGCGGCCCGCCTTGTGGTCGCCGCTTGATGTCGGGTGCAGCCGCCACAGATAAGTCCTTCCGACGTCGGCCCGCTTCCGCGCGGCCGGTCGTTTCCTCGCAGATCCGGAAGCAATGAACCAGCCGCCAGGTCCGATCGCCGCCGCAATCGGCCACGCCGAGATCCGCACCATCCTCTTTGGCGTCATGCTCGCCATGTTCCTCGGCGCGCTCGACCAGACGATCGTCGCGACCGCCTTGCCGACCATCGGCCGCGAACTCGGCGACGTGCAGAGCCTCTCCTGGGTGGTCACCGCCTATCTCCTCACCTCGACCGCGGTGACGCCGATCTACGGCAAGCTCAGCGACGTCCATGGCCGGCGGGTGATGCTTCTCATCGCCATCGCCATCTTCCTGATCGGCTCGGTTGCCTGCGCGGTCTCGCGCAACATCTTCCTCCTGATTGCCGCCCGCGCCCTCCAGGGGCTCGGCGGCGGCGCCCTTATCTCGCTCGGCCAGACGATCGTCGGCGACATCGTCGCTCCCGCCGAGCGCGGCCGCTACCAGGCCTATTTCGCCACCGTCTTCGTCGCATCATCGATCGCCGGCCCGGTGCTCGGCGGCTTTTTCGCCGAATACCTCCACTGGTCGTTCATCTTCTGGGTCAACCTGCCGCTCGGGGCCGCCGCCTGGCTGATGACCAACCGGGTGCTGAAACGGCTGCCGCGCCACGAGCAGCCGCATCGGATCGACGTGCTCGGAGCGGTGCTGATGCTCACCTCGACGGTCGCCCTCCTCCTCGCCCTGACCTGGGGCGGAACCACCTACCGCTGGCTATCGATCGAGATTCTCGGCCTCATCGCGGCCTCGCTGGTCGGCTGGGGGCTCTTCGCCGTCCGCCTCAGGACCGCCGCGGAGCCGTTCATCCCCCTCAGCATTCTCGCCAATTCCGTGGTCCGTGACGGCGTCATCTGCGTTTTCTTCGCGGTCGGCACGATGGTCGGCCTGTCGGTGTTCATCCCGCTCTATTTCGAGGCGGTGCTCGGCCTGTCGGCCGCCGGCTCCGGGGTTGCACTGATCGCCTTTATGGGCGGGACCGTGGCCGGCGCGACGCTTGCCGGGCGCATCATGGTCCGTTTCCGCCACTACAAGCGCACGGCGGTCATCGGACTGGGGCTGGCAAGCGCCGTCGCCTCTGTTCTCGCGATCTTCCCGGACTCCTTGCCTTTCTACGGCGTCGAGATCGTCCTCGCCGTCATCGGCATGGGCCTCGGCACGGTCTTCCCGATCACCACGACCGGGGTGCAGAACGCCGTGCCGCTTCGCCAGCTCGGCACCACCACCGGGGTCCTCAATTTCTCCCGCTCGCTCGGCGGCGCCGTCATCGTCCCGGTGTTCAGCGCGGTGTTCATCGCCGCCGCGTCAGCCGGCTCCGATCCGGTATCTGTGCAGGCGCTGATCGAGGCGGGCGGGCGGATCGGCGTCGATTTCGGGCATGTCTTCACCGGCGTATTCGCTGCCGCCGCGATCGCACTCCTCGTCGCATTCGTGTTCCAGGTGATGATGAAGGAACTGCCGCTCCGGACGCGGGTCGATGCCGGATAGCGAACTCAGCGCCGCCGCACCTATGCCAAACCTCCCGGCATTTTGGAGGGTAGGGCTGGCAGACGGGGGTGGGCGAACGGCTTCTGGAGAGATACGCCCCCCGAAAAGCTAGGATTTCGGTTGAGGCAGCGCCCACAGCTTCAGCGTCCGGTCCGCGCTCCCTGAGAGCACGTTCCTGCCATCTGGCGAGAATGCCACAGATTTGACAGCGGCCGTATGCCCGATGAAGGTTTGGATCACGTCTCCAGTCGCGATCTCCCACAGCTTCAGCATATTGTCGTCGCCGCCGGAAAGAGCCGTGCTGCCATCCTGCGGCGAGAATGCGACCGAAGTGACCGGGCCAATGTGCCCGCTGAAGGTGCGTATCCTGTCTCCAGTCGCGACATCCCACAACTTCAGCGTATTGTCGTCGCCGCCGGAAAGAGCCGTGCTGCCATCATGCGGCGGGAACGCGACGGAGTTGACGTGCCCCCCATGGCTTGGGAAGCTGCGAATCGAGTGCGCCGTCGCGATGTCCCACAGCATTACGGTTTCGTCCCAGCTTCCGGACAGCGCCATCTTGCCGTCGGGCGGCGAGAATGCGACCGAAGTGACCGGGCCAATGTGGCCGGGGAACCTGCGAATTCCGTCTCCGGTTGCGATGTCCCACAACGTCAGCTCATTGTCCCAATCTCCGGATAGCGCTGTCACGCCATCCGGCGAGATCACGATAGACGCAACGTCGTTTGCGCGCACAGGGAAGGCGCCGACCTCCTGCCCGGTCGCCACGTTCCACCGGTTGAGGAAAGACTGGCCGCCGGAAAGCGCCGTCTTGCCATCCCGCGAGAATGCGACGCAATTGGCCCGCGAATTCTCTTGACCGGTGAAAGTGCGGATCACATCTCCCGTCGCGATGTCCCACAGCTTCAGCGTAGTGTCCGCGCTCCCCGAGAGCGCCATCTTGCCGTCCGGTGAGAACGCGACGGAGTTGACGGGGGCTATGTGCCCGCGGAATGTGCGGATCGACGAGTCGCTTAATCTGACCCACAGCCGGTTAGCCTCGCCGGTCACCGCCGCGAAGGCGCCAGCGCCGGTCAGAGCCAGCGCCCCGCCCCCAATCACGGCGGCCCGCCGCGAAATTCGAACGCCACCCTTCAGCTCCCTAACCCGTGCCCGTGCGGCTTCCGCATGGGCGCTGTCGGGCCAGAGCCCAAGGAACGTCGTGTAAGTCTCGATCGTGTCAGCGCCGCTCGCGGAGGCCCATGCTTCGGTCTCGCTCCGGATGCGCTCCGCCGCCTGCCGGGCAGCCTCCGCCGTTCGCTCCAACGCCTTCTGCCGCGCCCTGGCCTCCCGGCTATGGCTGCCGTCGGGGAACTCGGCGAGAAAATCTTTCAGCGTGGCAAGATCGGCCTCCACCCCGATTGCTGACCACGCAAGCGCTTCGAGCCGCGCCCGTGCCATTCGGGCCGTGACCCCTGCCGGAAAGCGAGCAAGATGGTCGCGGAGCTCCTGCGGGTTGTCGCTTGACTTGATGAAGTCCCAGTTGGCCAATTCCTCGGCCTTGGCGATCTCCTCGGAAGACAGTCCGCGGGCGGTTGCGCGCTGCTGCTCCTCGTCGCGCTTGCGCTCAGCTTCCGAGGCGCGCACCTCGGCGACAGTTCGGGCCGCAGCCGCCGCTTCGGCCTCCTTGGTCCTCATCTGCCGCTCGGCCTCCACGACAACGAGGCCGTCCTCGATTTCCTTCGTCAGCCCCTGGCAATCGGCGGCAAATCGCTCGGGCGTAAGGCGCACGGCGTGACGCTGCGCGAGCGGCTTGAGGTCTTCCGGCAGGCTTTCCCGCCGGGGCACGTCCGCCTTGTTGACCAGCACCGGGATGACGCGTTTGCCCGATTTCAGCGCCGAGACGATCTCGACCCGCACGGGGTCGTCTTGGCTATCGAGGCGCCGCCGGCCGGCCGCGTCCTTTGCGTCGAGCCAGCTCGGGCCGATGACAACCAGGAACAGGTCGCATTGCGCGACTTGTCCTTCGAGAACGCTGACGAAGTCGTCTCCGGCTTTGATGCCGCCCTCGACGTCCATGAACAGCCGCTCGCGCGGATATTGCTTCTCCAGTTCGCTGAACAGCGCCCAAGTCCAGCCCCCCTCGTCGTCGCGGCGGTAGTTGACGAAGATGCTGCCAGTCATTCTCCCTCACTTGAACCGCAGATCGGGAAACCTGCGCGCGGGAAAGATGGGCGGGCAGGATTTGGAGCAAAAAGGCTCCCCAGCCGACAGAAACACGAGGAGCGGAACTCACGCAGCAACAGCGTCTGTTCTGCAACCCCCAAGTCACTAGAGCACGCGCCGGCTGTCTTTCTACACGATCAGTCGGTACGCCGGTAGCGTGAGGAACGGCGAAAGCTCGTCGGCGGTCGACAGCGACCGGAAAATCTCGATCGCTTCCGGGAAGCGGCCGGCGGCATAGGCCGCCTCGCCGATCTCGCCCTTGACCCTCTCCATCTCCTCGGCGAGGAGCCGCTCGAACAATTCGCGCGTCACCGTCTGGCCGTCCTCGAGCGTCGCGCCGAAATGCAGCTCCTGCCAGATCTGCGACCGGCTGATCTCGGCGGTGGCGGCATCCTCCATGAGGTTGTAGAGCGGCACCGCGCCGCGGCCGCGCAGCCACGCTTCGATATATTGGACTCCGACGCGGATGTTCTGGCGGAGGCCGTCCTCGGTGCGCGTCCCTGCGTGGACCTCGAGCAGCTCCTTCTGCCCGGCCGTGACGTCCTCGCGCTTCCTGTCGAGTTGGTTCGGCGTGGACATGTACTTGTCGAAGACTTCTTGCGCCACCGGCACCAGGTCGGGGTGAGCGACCCAGGTGCCGTCGTGACCGGCCTTCGCCTCGCGCTCCTTGTCGGCCCGCACCTTCTGGAAGGCGGCCTCGTTGATCTCGGGATTCCGCCGGTCGGGGATCTGGGCCGCCATGCCGCCCATGGCGAAGGCGCCGCGGCGGTGGCAGGTCCTGATGAGGAGGTCGGAATAGGCGTGCAGGAAAGCCTTGCCCATCACCACCTGGCCGCGGTCGGGCAGCAGGAATTCCGCCTTCTTCCGGAGCGTCTTGATGAAGGAGAAGATGTAGTCCCACCGGCCGCAATTGAGGCCGGCCATATGGTCGCGAAGCTCGTAGATGATCTCGTCCATCTCGAAGGCGGCGGGCAGCGTCTCGATCAGCACCGTCGCCTTGATCGTGCCCGCCGGGATATCGATCGCCTGTTCCGCGTAGGTGAAGACCTCGTTCCAGAGCCGGGCCTCGAGGTGGCTCTCCAGCTTGGGCAGGTAGAAGTAAGGCCCGCTGCCGGCAGCCATCGCCGCCTTGGCGTTGAGGGTGAAATAGAGGCCGAAATCGAACAGCGAGCCCGACATCGGCTGGCCGTCGACGGCCATATGCTCCTCGGGAAGATGCCAGCCACGCGGCCGGACCAGAAGCACGGCCGGCTTTTCGACCAGACGGTAGTCCTTGCCGCTCACCGGATCCTTGAAGTCGATCTTGCCCTGCCAGCGATCCTTGAGGTTGATCTGGCCCTCGATCAGGTTGGCCCAGGTCGGCGAGTTGGCGTCCTCGAAATCGGCCATGAAGACCTTGGCGCCGGAATTGAGCGCATTGACGATCATCTTGCGATCGACCGGTCCGGTGATCTCGACCCGCCGGTCGAGAAGGTCGGGGGGAATCGGCGCGACCGTCCAGTCACTGTCGCGAACCTCTTTGGTCTCCCGCAGGAAGTCGGGCAGCGCCCCGGCGTCCAACTCCTGCTGGCGCGCCTCGCGACGGCGGAGAAGCCGGAGCCGCGTCGGATTGAACTTCCGCTGCAGCGCCGCCAGGAAGGCCACGGTCTCCTCGTTGAGCACTTCCTCGTAGCGCGGCCCCCACGCGCCGCGAAGCTCGACCCCTGGAACCGAAATATGCGTGTCGCCGTCCGGCATATCTTCACCCACTGATCCAGAAACCGCGGCCCGCGGCCGCCTGAGGCGACCTCTATGGCACAGGCGGCCTGCCAAATCACGGGCGAGAGTTCAGCGAATGATCACAATGTCGACCCTGAGAGAGTCACCGATCTTGAGCCAGGCCCGATCCGCCGTGAGGGCGTCGGCGCCGCGATCCGCCGCGAGCGCGAGACAGGCACAATCGCCAAGCGACAGCCCGGCTGCCCTCGTCGTCGCGATCAACATCCCGGTCGCCGTCGCGAGCCGCTGGTCGAAGGGTGCGACGTCCAAAGACAGCGACCCGATCAGCTCGGCGATCGCGTTCTCCGCCGCGCCGTTCCGCGCGAAATAGGCGACGACCTCGGCAAGGTTGACGCTGGAGACTACTGCTTCCCTGAGCCGGTCGCGCACCTTGTCGGCGCCGCGTTCCGCCATGAGAAGCGCGATTACGGCCGAAGAATCGAGGACCGCCGACTTCATTTGCGCCACAGATTGCGCCGGAAGCGGAGGAATTCGTCGACCGAGGCGCCCTTGCCGGCGATTCTACGTGCCGACATCTGTGCCGTCGTGAGCACCTCGTCGATGGTTCGCAGACGGATAGCGTCGTCCTGAAGATCGACCACCACGACGCCACCCTTCTCCAGACCGACGGCGCGGCGCAAATCCACCGGAAGGCTGAGCCGACCCGTCGGCGAGACGCTGATCCTGGCGGAAGCGGAAGCAGTTCGTTTTGGCCGGGCCATGGTTCATCGCATCCAATTGGCAATTATGGGATAATAGGCACTAACGTCAAATAGGACAATAATAGCGATCTTAGTCAGAGAGCAGATATTCCGGATAGATCACGGGCGCCGCTACCGGCCCCACAACTGAACCGCCTCCGGCGACCGGCAGCGGTCCGCAGTCACTCGCATCCGCGCGAGGCGACGTTCAACCGGCGAAGCGCGGCTCCGGTACGCCCCTGATGCCGAGACCGGTTATCCTGAACAGGCTGCCGGCGAGGAATTGCGGCCTGGCTTCCCTGGCGAACCGGTCATGGACGGCGGGATGCTTCACCCGGGCCATCGAGGTCACATAGATCTCGTCGAGCCGGTCGCCGCCGAAGTTGACGCTGGTGATGTTGCGGACCGGCATGCCGATCCGACGGTCGACGCTGCCGTCCGGGGCGTAGCGCACCAGATCGCCCGAGATGAGCTGGGCGTTCCACAGGAAACCCTCGGCATCGACGGTCGAGCCGTCGGCAACGCCGCCGTCGTCCCGGTAGGAGGCGAAGACCCGGCGGTTCGAGAGCGTCCCGGTTTCGATGTCGTAGTCGTAGGCCCAGTAGTCGCCCCGGAACGTGTCGGTCAGGTAGAAGGTGCGGTCGTCCGGGCTCCAACAGGGGCCGTTGGTGCAGATGATCCCGTCCTCGACCTTGCTGACGCCGAGATCGGGATCGAGGCGCCAGAACTCCGCAGATGGCGAGTTCCTCCTTGTCGTCCATGCCGCCGGCGAAGAACCGGCCGCGGCGGTCGCACTTGCCGTCATTGAGCCGGGTGCGCGGCTGATCGGCCTCGATGAGGCAGATCAGGTCGAGCTTGCCGGTTTCGAAATCGAAGACATAGAACCCGTCGTCGAGGGCGAGGACGGCGCCGCCGCCCTCGCGGAGAGCGAGCGCTCCCACGTCGTGGTCAAGCGACCAGTTCTCGACCTTGCCGGAGCGCGGGTCCATCCGCCAGATCGACGGCTTGCCGACGCGGCGTCCGGTCCCGTCGACCCAATAGAGACGCCCTTCTTGAACGTCCCAGACCGGTCCTTCGCCGAGGTGGTTGTCGCTTTCAAGGACGCATTCGATGTTGAGAGCCATTCGATGATCCAATCGTGAAATGCGGAGAAGCCATGCTGACCGGCGTGACCGCAGCATCCGGCTTCGGTGGTCACGGAACCCGCTTCGGCTTCGGCCCGCCATAGGCCCAGTCGAGAAGCTCGATCGTGTGGACGACGGGGAGCGAAGTGGCGCCGGCGATCTGGGTGATGCAGCCGATATTGCCGGCGGCGACGACGCTCGCGCCGGTGGCCTCGATATTCGCCGCCTTGCGGTCGCGGAGCCGAGCGGACAGATCGGCCTGGAGCATGTTGTAGGTGCCGGCGGAACCGCAGCAGAGATGAGACTCCGCTGGCTCGCGCACCTCGAAGCCAGCCTTGGCGAGGAGCGCCTTCGGCGCCGTCTTCACCTGCTGTCCGTGCTGCAGCGAGCAGGCCGCGTGATAGGCGACCGTCAGCCCCGATGGATCGGTCGGCGGACCGAGGCCTAGCGTCTCGAGATATTCCGAAATGTCCTTGGCGAGATCCGACACCCGCTTCGCGTTCTCGGCATAGGCGGGATCGTCGCGAAAGATGAAGCCGTAGTCCTTGATCGTGGTGCCGCAGCCGGATGTGGTGACGACGATCGCATCGAGACCGCCGGCCTCGATCGCGCCTGTCCAGGCATCGATGTCGCGCTTCGCCTGCCTATGCGATTCATGGGCGCGGCCCATGTGATGGAGAAGCGCGCCACAACAGCCTTCGCCCGCCGCGAAGACCACTTCGATCCCGTTCCGGGTGAGGATGCGGATCGCCGCGTCGTTGATGCCGGGATCGAGCACCGACTGGGCGCAGCCGCGGAGAAGCGCCACCCTGCCCTTCCGCTCGCCTTCCGGCGGAAACACCGATTTCCGGTCGTTGGCCGAGCGCGGCGGCAGCTTCGCCGGGGTGAGCGCGAGCATCGGAGCAAGCCGCGACAGGCCGGGCAGCCGGCGGATCAGTCCGGCGAAGGGCTTGGCGAGCAAAGCCGCGACAAGCGCGGCGCGGAAGCGCTTCGGATAGGGCAGGACCGCGGCGAGTACGTCCCGGGTCATGCGGTCGAGCCAAGGCCGCCGGTAGGTCTCCTCGATCCGCTTCCGGGCATGATCGACGAGGTGCATGTAGTCGACGCCCGACGGGCATGTCGTCATGCAGGCGAGACAGGAAAGGCAGCGGTCGATATGGAGCGCGACCTCCGAGGTCGCCGGCTTGTCCGCCTCCAGCATGTCCTTGATCAGGTAGATGCGGCCGCGCGGGCTGTCGAGCTCATCGCCGAGGAGGACGTAAGTCGGGCAGGTTGCCGTGCAGAAGCCGCAATGCACGCAGGTACGGAGGATCCTCTCCGACACCCTCGTGTCGGGATCGGCAAGCTGGGCGAGGGTGAAATTGGTCTGCAACCGAATTTCAGCTCCGGGCAGGAAAAACCATGTCGGCGACATGCGCACGAGATGAACGGGTGCCGAGGCGGAACATTGTACTCCGAATGATCGCGCTCACCCTCCGCGCGGCCGCCAGGGGCGGCGCGACGTGTGACGAATGTGGATGATGACCAGGTCGTTCCCTTCGATCCGATAAAACACCCGGTAGGGCAGTGGCGATATCCACAATGTGTAGATGTTCCCGCGGTCGGTCGGATGGCCCTTGCGCGGATGTTCGCCGAGCTCTGCTATCCTCCGAGCGATCAACCCACCACTTCCTTGGCGGCTCGCGGACTGCGTTGGCTGAGATATTCGAAGATCGCCTCGCGATCTGCAAATGCCGCGGGTGTGTAACGGACCCTCATATTCCGAGGCGTTTATCGGCTTTCGCCACCTCCTCGTCCGAGACGAATTCGCCACGATCCGCCTGCGCCAGACCTTCTCGCATATCCGCCCAGATTTCATCCGGGATGTGAAAGATGCCGGTCCCGCGCTCCTCCAGGGTGAGGAGAGTTCTGGACGGCCTCCTCCTGCAGGGACTGCGGCCACGTCTCGGCTCGGGAGAGCACTTCCTTGAGCTGCCTCTTGACGGCGGTCATATCAAATCTTCCTTCCGTCGTGCCATCCTCGATCCTCGCCCGATACATAGATCGGATTCCGGGGCCGCAGAAGCCTGTTCATTCCCAGCGGCGAGTTTGGTCACACCCCCGCATACATCCGGCCGGGGTTGAGGATGCCCTCGGGGTCGAAGGCGGCCTTGAGCTTCCGGCTGAGCTCCAGGAGCGGCGGCGGTTGCGGCTGGAAGACGTCGACGGCGAGGCGGACATTGTCGGGCGCCCGCACCAGCATGGCATGTCCGCCGACCCTGCCGACGGCCGTACGGACCACCTCGGCCCCGGCCGCCTCGCCGGTGTCGTTGGCGGCGAGCCAGATCAGGCCGCCGCCCCAGTCGTAGAGGACACGGCACGGCAGGGTGCGCCTGAGCTCGGTGACCACGTCGGGGCCGTCGCCCGGCTTCACCGAAATTCGCCAGACCACGGATCGCCTGGGGCGCCCAGCGCGCCGAGATCGCGAATGGTGCGCCAGACCGCGGCGGAGACATGCGCCGGCAGCAGCTCGGCCCGGCCGAACTTCGCAAGCGCCGCCGTGAGCTTGCCGACGCGCTCCTTGACCGAGGCGTCGAATCCCTCGATCCGCACCAGCGTCCGCGCGACCTCGCGGTCGAGTGGCGGCAGGTGGGCCGCTCCGTTCACCGACCAGGGCGAGGCCAGCGCCGCGGCCAGCGCTGAAATGGCGATCCGGTCCTCGAGCCCGGCAATCACCAGCGTCGCCTCGGTTTCCGGCGCCGGGGCGACCTTGAAGGTGACCTCGGAGAGGACCGCGAGCGTGCCGAAGGAACCGGCCAGGAACTTGACGAGATCATAGCCGGCGACGTTCTTCATCACGCGTCCGCCCGACTTGATGATCCCGCCGCGCCCGTCGACGGCGCGGACGCCGATCAGCCCGTCGCGAGCCGCTCCCACCTCGATCCGGCGCGGCCCCGACAGGTTGGCGGCGGCGACCGCGCCGATGGTCGGCGTGCCGGTCGAGCCGAAGAGCGGACGATGGTCGATCGGCTCGAAGGCGAGCCGCTGATTGTTGTCGGCAAGGAGCGTCTCGATGGTGGCGAGCGGGGTTCCGGCGCGGGCGGAGAGCACCAGCTCCGCCGGTTCGTAGAGCGTGACGCCGGCGAGGCCCTTGGTCGTCAGAGTCGCCGCCGTCTGCATCGGCCGGCCAAGGCCGACGCGGGTGCCGCCGCCCTCGACGGCGAGCGGCGTCCGGGCCGCCGCGGCGTCGGCGACGGCGCCCGCCAGCTCGGATTCGTCGGCGGGCGCGAGCGGCGTCATCGGGTCTGCCGAATTACGGCAGAGGCGTTCGCCCCCGCCGCGGTCAGCCTATCGCGGGCGCGAAGTGAGCGCCGAGAAAATACGGCCACACCAAGATGGCAAGGACGCCCTGCCAGAAGCTCAACTGCAGAAACCCGATCGAGAAAAGCCAGCCGGCGACCCAGAGCAGGCCGATCGAACTGTGCTGCTCGATTCTGATCCGTTCCATGATGCATATCCGTATGCCGTTGGTCTGGGCTGTGCTCGATCCGGTTTACGCTCCTCAGACAGCCGGAGCCGGCCTCCCCTTCAAGGGGAAGACCTTCGCCGGGTTGAGGAGCCAGCCGGGATCGAAAACGCTCTTCACCCGCATCTGCGCGGCAAGGTCGGTCTCGGAGAACTGCACGGACATCAGGTCGCGCTTCTCGATGCCGACGCCGTGTTCGCCGGTGAGGCAGCCTCCCGCCTCGACGCAGAGCTTCAGGATGTCGGCGCCGGCCGATTCCGCCTTCGCCTGCTCCTCGGGGTTGTTCGGGTCGAACAGGATCAGCGGATGGAGATTGCCGTCGCCGGCGTGGAAGACATTGGCGACGGCAAGGCCATAGCCCTCGCAAATCTTGGCGACGCGGCGGAGCACCTCCGGCAGCTTGCCGGTTGGGATGACCCCGTCCATGCAGAGATAGGCGTCAGCAAGCTTGCCCATGGCGCCGAAGGCCGCCTTGCGGCCCTTCCAGATCGCGGCGCTCTCGGCCTCCGACTTCGAGACGCGCACGACGGTCGGTGCGAAGCGGCTGGCGATGGCGGTTATGCGGGAGAGAAGGTCCTCGATCTCGGTCTCGGTGCCCTCGACTTCGACGATCAGCATCGCCTCGACGTCGAGGGGATAGCCGGCATGAGCGAATTCCTCGCAGGCCTTGATGCAGGGCCTGTCCATGTATTCGAGCGCCACCGGAATGATGCCGGACCCGATGATTGCGGCGACGCAGCCGCCGGCCGCCTCGGCCGAGCCAAATCCGAGCAGCATCGGCCGCGCCCCTTCGGCGGCGCGAAGGATGCGCACGGTCGCCTCGGTCGCGACGCCGAGCTGGCCTTCCGATCCGATCACGAGGCCAAGGAGATCGTAGCCGGGCGCATCCGGGCCGGCGCCGCCAAGGTCTGCGACCGTGCCATCGGGCAGCACCAGCCGGACGGCGAGAACGTTGTTGGTGGTGACGCCGTATTTCAGGCAGTGGGCGCCGCCGGAGTTCATGGCAATATTGCCGCCGATGGTGCAGGCGAGCTGGCTCGACGGATCGGGCGCGTAGAAGAAGCCGCGATGGGAGACGGCGTTGGTGATGTTGATGTTGGTGACGCCGGTTTCGACTCGCGCCGTGCGGTTCTCATAGTCGATGTCGAGGATATGGTTCAGCCGCGCCAGGCCGACCACGACCGCGTCGGGCGAGGGCAGCGCTCCCCCGGACAGCGACGTGCCGGCACCGCGGGCGACGACCTTGACCCGCTTCCGGTTGAGGAAGGCGAGCACCTTCGAAACTTCCTCGGTCGATCCCGGAAGGCACACGGCGAGCGGTACGGCGCGGTAGGCGGTGAGCGCGTCGGTCTCATAGGCGCGGCGCTCGTCCTCGGACACGATCACATGCGCGTCGCCGACGATCGATGCGAGGCCGGCGACGATCTCGTCGCGGCGCTCCACCGTGGCGGCGTCGACCGGCGGCATGGCGATGGCGTTCATTCCTCACCTCCGCCCGATATGATAGCGCATTAGCATGTTCGCATTCGATACCAGACCTGCGGCTCGATCCACTCTTTCCATCCCTGGTTACCGCCTATGAGAGCGATGCGGTCATCACTCCCGCTCGGCGTCGTGCTGGCGCTTCTGCTCGCCGGCGTTGCAGAGGCCGGCGGCGACCCGGTGAGGGGCGCCCAGGTCTTCCGGAAATGTCAGCCTTGCCACCGCGTCGGACCCGGCGCAACGACACTGGTCGGGCCGCCGCTCAACGGCATCATCGGCAGGAAGGCGGCCTCGATCGAAGGATATAGCTACTCGCCCGCGATGCGCGAATCGGGAATCGTCTGGAGCGAGGCCACGCTGTCGCAATATCTCAGGGCCCCCAAGGCGTTCATCCCCAACGTCTATATGAATTTCCCCGGTCTCAAGAAGGACGAGGACATCGCCAACATCATCGCTTATCTCGGCCAGTTCGACGCCGACGGCAACCCAAAGGCCCCATCGCCATAGCCTCCACGGCCCGAGACTTTCGAACCGTTCCGGGCGATCCCATGTTGATCACGCCGCTTGTCGCCTGCTATCGACGTTGCCTTGTTGCGGCGACCACCAAAAAAGCACCAGTGAAATGGCGAATGACACTCCGCGGCGGCCGAAGGTCGGGCTGTTCGTCACCTGCCTCGTCGACCTGTTCCGTCCGACGATCGGCTTCGCGGCGGCGAAGCTCATCGAGGCATCGGGGTGCGATGTCGAGGTGCCGCCGACCCAGACCTGCTGCGGCCAGCCGGCTTACAATTCCGGCGACCGCAGGGACACCCGGGCGATCGCCAGGCAAGTGATCGCAGCGTTCGAGGGCTACGACTACGTCGTCGCGCCGTCGGGCTCCTGCGGCGGCATGCTGAAAGCGCACTATGCCGAGCTGTTCGCCGACGATCCCGAATGGCGCGCGAAAGCGGACGCCTTCGGCGCCAAGGTCCATGAGCTCGTGAGCTTCCTCCATGACGCGCGGGGAATGAAAGGCGTCGAGGCGCGGTTCGAGGGAACGGTGACCTATCACGACGCCTGCTCGGGGCTGCGCGAGCTCGGCGTCCGCGATCAACCGCGGCGTCTCCTCAGGACGGTTAGGGGGCTTAGCCTTGCCGAGCTTCCCGATGCGGATGTCTGCTGCGGCTTCGGCGGCACCTTCTGCGTGAAGTTTCCGGCGATCTCCAACGCCATCGTCGAGAAGAAGACCGCGGCGATCGCCGCGACCGGGGCCGGGACGCTGCTTGCCGGAGACCTCGGCTGCCTGATGAACATGGCCGGGAAGCTTCAGCGCGAGGGACACCCGGTCCATGTTCGCCATGTCGCCGAGGTGCTCGCCGACATGACCGAGACGCCGCCGATCGGCGAGGCGCACTGAGCCCATGGACGTCACCACCGCCACGTTCAAAGAAAATGCGAAAGAGGCACTCGCCGACCCGCAGCTCCAGAAGGCGCTCCGGGTTGTCCGCGCCGGCTTCATCGACAAACGCAAGAAGGCGGTCGACGCGCTCCCCGAATTCGACCTGATCCGCGACGCCGCGCGCGATATCAAGAACCACACGCTCGCCCATCTCGACCTCTACCTGGAGGCTTACGAGGAGAAGGTCCGCGCCTCCGGCGGCGTCGTCCACTATGCCGAGACCGCGACGGAAGCCCTCGACATCGTCCTGTCGATCTGCCGCGACGCCGGGGCGAAGACCGTCACCAAGGGCAAGTCGATGATCGCCGAGGAGATCGGCCTCAACGAATACCTCGAGGAACACGGAATCACGCCGGTCGAGACCGACCTCGGCGAGTACATCATCCAGCTCCGCCACGAGCCGCCGAGCCACATCATCGCGCCGGCAGTGCACCTCACCAAGGACCAGGTCGAACAAAGCTTCCGGGACGCCCACACCGATCTCCCGCCGGACCGCGACCTGAGCGAGGCGACGTCGCTCCTCTCCGAGGCGCGCTCGGTGCTCCGGGAACGTTTCCTCGCCGCCGACGTCGGCATCACCGGCGCAAATTTCCTCATCGCCGAAACCGGCACTTCGGTGATCGTCACCAACGAGGGAAACGGCGACCTGACGCAGATCCTGCCGCGGGTCCACATCGTACTCGCCTCGATCGAGAAGGTGACGCCGACGCTGAACGACGTGAGCGAGATTCTCCGCCTCCTGGCGCGCTCGGCGACCGGTCAGGAAATCTCGGTCTACACCACATTCTCGACCGGACCCCGGCGGCCCGGCGACCCGGACGGACCTGAGCAATACCATGTCGTCATCCTCGACAATGGCCGGTCGGAAATGCTCGGTTCAGGGTTCCACGATGCGCTCCGCTGCATCCGCTGCGGCGCCTGCATGAACCACTGCCCGGTCTATCACGCGATCGGCGGCCACGCTTATGGCTGGGTCTATCCCGGTCCGATCGGCGCGGTGCTCGACCCGCAGCTCCTTGGCGTCGCGGTGGCCGGTTCGCTGCCCAACGCCTCGACCTTCTGCGGCCGCTGTGAGGCGGTCTGCCCGATGCGCATCCCGCTCCCGAAGATGATGCGCTACTGGCGCGACGACGAGTTCGAGCGCCGGCTGTCGCCGGCAACCGCGCGCTACGGGATCGGCTTCTGGGCCTTTTTCGCCAGGCGCCCGCGCCTCTACCGGCTCGCCACCCGCCTCGCCATGCGCGTCCTCGCCAACCGCGCCATCGGCCGCGGCCGCTATCAGTCGTTGCCGCTCGCCGGCGGATGGACCGAATACCGCGACTTCCCGGCACCGGAAGGCCGGACTTTCATGGAGATGTGGACGAAGCGGCGGAAGGCGTCGTGAGCGCCCGCGATACCGTCCTCGGCAAGATCCGCCGGTCGCTTCGCGTCGCGGGTGGCGATGTCGGGCGGCGAGCGATCGTGATCGCCCGTCTCGAAGGGCTGCCGCGGAGCATCATCCCGGCGCGCGGCCAGGTCAGCGGCGAGGACCGCCTGGCGCTGTTCAAAAAGATGGCGGAGAAGGTCGCCGCGACCGTGACGCGGGCAGCTTCGAGTGAGGCGGTGCCGGCGACAGTTGCCGAGTACCTCCGCGATCACAACCTGCCGGCATCGGCGCGCATGGGGGACGATCCCTACCT
The DNA here is from genome assembly GCA_963792845.1 of uncultured Alphaproteobacteria bacterium. Lineage (GTDB taxonomy): Bacteria > Pseudomonadota > Alphaproteobacteria > Rhizobiales > Kaistiaceae > Bauldia. The sequence continues at coordinate 91,765 of CAWBXW010000012.1, read as the reverse complement.
CGTAGGGATGCCATGGCAAGATACGCAGATCGAGATGCGGCATGGCGCCTCCGACGGCAGCGACATCGTCGGCATCAGCCATGCGGTGGCGGGCGTCGCCGAGACCGGAACGCTGGTCCTGACCTCAGGTCCGGACAACCCGACAACCGTCAACTTCCTGCCCGAGACGCATATCGTAACGGTGCGCGCGGCCGATATTGCCGGCGACTACGAAACGGTGTGGGACACACTCCGCGACCGCTACGGCCGCGGCATCCTGCCGCGGACCGTCAATCTCATCACCGGCCCGTCGCGCTCCGCCGATATCGAGCAGACCATCCTCCTCGGTGCGCACGGGCCGCGCCGGCTTCATATCATCGTCGTCGGCTGAGTGTGCCGCATTTTGCCGTCGCTCGTCTTTCATATCGGCTGCCGCCGCTTGAGCCGGCGCTCGAGCAGGCGGACAATGAGCGAGAGGCTGACGGTCATCACCAGATAGAGATAGGCGACGACGTTGTAGGTCTCGAAGAACAGGAAGGTCGAGGCCGAATAGATCTTGCCGAGCTGGGTGATGTCCTGGACGCCGAGGGCGGAGACCAGCGCCGAATCCTTGATCATGGCGACGAAGTCGTTGCCGAGCGGCGGGATGACGATGCGGACCGCCTGGGGCAGGATGACGAGGCGCATCACCTGGCCGCGGCCCAGCCCGAGCGATTGCGCGGCTTCGACCTGGCCGACCGGCACCGCCTCGATGCCGGCCCGGAAGATCTCGGCGATGAAGGCGGAGTAGCTGATCATCAGGGCGACGATCGCCCGCCAGGTCATGTTGAAATCGCGCACGCTCATCGCCGGCAGCCAGCCCGCATCGATCGGCGCGGCGAAGACGGCGTTCCACAGGAAGACGATCTGCGGGGCGCCGACAAAGGCGATGTAGAAGAGCAGAACGAGGACCGGGATGCCGCGAACGATCTCGATGTAGAAGGTCGCGACCTCACGGAGGATGCGCGAGCGCGACAGGCGGCCGAGAGCGACGATCAGGCCGAGCGCGGCGGCAAGCGTGAAGGCGACCAGCGACACCCAGAGGGTGACGAGGACGCCTCGCCGGAGCGCGTGGAAGATGGTCGCGTAGTCGCCATTGACCGTGATCAGCCAAGCGACGAGCAGGCCGCAGAGAACAATCGCGAGCAGCCAGTAGGGAATCTCGCGGCGCGCCGGCCGGGGCCGGATCAACGCCGCGACGCCCGTGAGGCCGCGGCCGGCCTCACTGCTGGCTCTGGTACTCGTAGAACCACTTCTTGTTCAGCGCTTCGATGGTGCCGTCGTCCTTCATCGACTGGATCGCGGCATTGACCGGAGCGACGAGGTCGGAACCCGGCTTGAAGATGAAGCCGAACTCCTCGGTGCCGAGCGGCGATCCGATGATTTTGAAGGCATTGGGCTGCGCGCCCATGTAGCCGGCGGCGCTGGTCTTATCCATCAGCACGAGGTCGACGTCGCCGGACTTGAGCGCCTGGACCGAGGCGCCGAAGGTGTCGAAAAGCTTGATGCGGGGATTGTTTTCGTCCCCGTCGAGGACGTCGTAGACGGCGGTGTAGAAATTGGTGGTGCCGGCCTGGGCGCCGATCAGGAGGTTCGGGTCGGTGGCGAAGGACTCCGGATCGGTGAAGCGGTTCTCGTCCGCCCGCACCAGCATGAACTGCTCCGACGTCATATAGGGATCGGAAAAATCGACCTGCTCCTTGCGTTCGTCGTTGATGGTGATGCCGTCCATGCCGACATCGAACTGGCCCTCGCGCACCGCCTGGATCATCGTATCCCAGCTCGACAGGTTCCACTCGACCTTGAAATCGAGCCGCTTGGCGATCTCGTTGAAGGCGTCGTATTCCCAGCCGATGCCCTTGCCGGTGTCGGCATCGACGAAATTGAGCGGGGTGTAGGCGTTCTCGGTGACTGCCCTGACGGTTCGCCCGCCGAGATCGGGCAGTTGGGCGGCGGCTGCCGCCGATGCCGCGCCGGCCGCGACCGCGGCGGCGACGACGAGTGCCGGGAATGCCTTCATGTCGAAAACTCCTGCGATTGTCGCGCCGCGATCCTAGCGCGCCCGGCGCGATCTGACGACGGTTCGATGAGCCGCACCCAGCGGCGGGCGAGGTCGAGCCCGATCGCGTCCGCCGTGGCGCCTTTCGAGGCGGCGTCGCGCGGCCGCTGCTTCGGCCAGTCGGGCGCATAGGCGGCAATCGTGCCGGCGAAGCGCTCGCTCCACCGTTCGACGAGCGGGCGGTCCGCCTCGAAGTGGAACTGGATGCCGTAGACCGCCCGCCCGACGCGAAATGCCTGGATGTCGGTCATGGCGCTCGACGCGAGATGGGCGGCGCCGGCCGGAAGCGTGAACGTGTCGGTGTGCCAGTGAAAGAGCGGCGCCGCGGCGCCGAGCGCGGAAACAATGGGATCGTCTTCTCCGGCGGCGGTCGGCCTCACCTCGTGCCAGCCGAACTCGACCGGCAGGCCGAGGAGGTTGGTCCCGCCATAGGCGCGGGCGACGAGCTGGGCGCCGAGGCAAATGCCGAGCACGGCCTTGCCCGCCTCGCCGGCGTTGCGGATGAGGCTAACCAGCTTGGGAAGCCAGGGACTGAGGTCGTCGTCGAGGGCGGTCTGCTCTCCGCCGAGGACGAGAAGGCCGTCGAAGCCGTCGGGGCCGGACGGCAAGGGCTCGCCGAGATGGGCGCGGCAGAGCGCCACCTCCGCGCCGACTTCGGCGAGGGCGCGCCCGACCAGGCCGGCGGGCGTTTCGACGTAGTTCTCGACGACAAGGACGCGCATCTTGGTCGCAGCACGGTTCCGAGTGCGGGAATGGTTAGCACGGGGCGGCGGGCGAGAGGAATGCGCTCACAGAGGCACAAACCGCGCGATGACCGGCGAGGCATGTCGCGCCGCGGCGCGCACGGGGCGACATCGTGTGGGTTGGAACGGCGAGAGGCATCGGCAGGCACATGTTCTCCTTCCCGCGCCCGTGTCCCCGGGCCGGGTTGATGTTTGTTGGGTCCTGATGGGTTTCGGCTTCGCCTCTACCCATCCTACGGTCGATCCCTCGCGTGACGAGGGGGTGGCGGACGCTCGTACTGGCACCGCTCACATTATGTTTTCAGGCGCCGCACAAGCGCCCGCCGCGGCGATTTTTGACCCCGACACCCGCGCTCCGGACGGGGGCGGCCGAACGGGTGTTTCTCCCGTCCCCGGCCTCGTCAGCCTTCGGGCTTTCACCCTTCGGCCTGACGCCCCGCCCTTAAGGCCATCACGTGGCAACCGCTCATAGTGGCGGTGGGCGGACTTGTCGGGGCCTCCCGAGCCGTTCGGACCGTCGTCCTCTCCGGTGGGATGCGGCCCCCGATGGGCACACACATCCCCCGTCGCCGCCCTTCCGAGGCTCGGGCTTTCGCCTTTGCTCCGGTTGAGGCGGCGCGTCGCGGGCGCCGCTCCCCGCCCCACGCAGATGACGCCTCATGAGCGCGCCCCCTCGGTGGGCGAGGACGGCGATCACTATCGAGGCAGACCAGGCGGCGCGGATAGAAATTCAGTTATCCCCGGAGCATCCGGCGCATTCAATCTGGGGGATTTTACCTCGTGACGACGCAACAGGACTGGCGTTCGGACCGGCTCAAGGAACGCAGACCCAACTTCGTCAACTCGCTCGGCCGGACGACCCGGCTCGGCAATGCTGCCGAGACACGGCCGTCATCCCCGGGGAGAAGGCTGTGAGGAAATACCTTGGCCAGGCGTGGTCGCGTCCTTCGAGGCTCGGGCTTCGCCCTCGCACCTCTGGATGGCGGCGTGGGGTGCTTCCCCCGAAGGCTGGACGCGACCGGTGGTTGGGAGAAAACCAGCAACGCCATCCTGAGGTGCTCCGCGAAGCGGAGCCTCGAAGGACGCGGAAAGGCTGATCCAGCCCGCCGATTTCTTCACAGGCTCGGAAGCCGGGACCCAATAAATGATGCGGGTGCAAAACGAGCCTCGATATCGTTTACTGGGTCCCCGCGTTCGCGACGCGTTCGCGGGGATGACGGCCTGTGTTTCAGGAGCACCAGCGAACGTTCTGGGCCGCCCAAACCTTCATTCCATGACTGAGGTGGACAGTGGCGCTGCCGCTGCCCGGCATCCCGTGCGGCCCCGCCTCAATGCGACATCAGCACCGGCAGCGTCGCGTTGGCAAGGACATGACGGGTGGTGCCGCCGAGCAGGAACTCGCGAATGCGGCTATGGCCGTAGGCGCCCATCAGCACCCAGCCCGCCTGCTCTTCCGCCGCAAAATCGAGAAGCGCCTGGCCGGCGCCGTTGAGCGCGTTCGCGATCACCCGAACCGTGACCTTGAGGTCGTGACGCGCAAGGTAGGCTGCCGACATCGGCCCCGGCTTCGGTGGTCGGATGGCGGCCTTCGTCGACCATGGCGACGACGACTTCGTCCGCCATGGCAAGGAGCGGCATGCGCGGCGCGAACCGCGCGCGCCGCCGCCGTGCCGCCGTTCCACCCGACCACGACCTTGCCGGCGCGAGAATTTGCTGACGCCGGCATAGGGAACCAGCAGCGTCGGCAGGCCGGCCTGGAAGAGAAGCGCCTCGATCAGGGCGTCGCGGAGCGGCTCCTCGCGCTTGGGGTCGTTCTGTCCGACGACGGCAAGATCGGCGAGGACGACAGTTCCGCATGACGCCGGCGAAACCATCGCCGGTGACCGATTCGGCGAGGCGTGAATCAGCGGGGACGCCGGCATCCCTGGCGATCTTGTCGAAGGCGACGAGGGCGGCCTTGGCGTCGGCGATCGCCCTGCTCGTGGGCGGCAACGATGAAGTCGGTCGGGATCGGCGCCGCCACGGTATAGACCGGGACCAGCGGGTCGAAGGCCAGGGCGATGCCGGTGAGATGCGACCCGCATTGTCGCGCCAGATCCGCCGCGACAACCGCCGCGCGGCGCTCGCCGCCGAGGTCGACGATGACCGTGATGTCCTTCAGCTCGATCCGCCCGCCCCTGCCATGGTCGCTCTCCTGTTCACGCCGCTCGCGCCTGCCGGCGCCGAGCGCGCGGCGATTCAATTCTTTCCCTTTGAACCCGGGCGTCCTTGCGCTTGATCAAATGCCCCGCGGTTCCGTGGCCGATCAATAGGCATATTCGCGAAAAACCGGCCGGACGTCGCCGTGCCAGTCCGTCTCGTATTGGCGAAGCAGCATCCTCCGCCGGCGTCGACGCCGGTCGCGACGATCTCCTCGAGCGAGGACAGGAAGATCGTCTCGTCGAGGCCCTCGCTGTTGAGGCGATGCCGCCGCGTCAGCCCGTCGCGGGCGAGCGCGAGCACGTCGCGGGCGATGTCGCGGACGGTGCGGTTGCGGAAGGGCGTGGCGAGCGCGGTCTCGGCACCTCGTCGCGGAGCTGCTGCCGCTCCTCCGCCGTCCAGTCCTTGACGATGTCATAGGCGCCGTCGAGCGCGGCCTGGTCGTACATGCAGGCCGACCCAGAAGGCGGGCAGGGCGCAGATCCGCCGCCATGGGCCGCCGTCGGCGCCGCGCATCTCGAGGTAGTTCTTGAGCCGCACCTCGGGGAAGAGCGTCGAGAGGTGGTTCTTCCAGTCCGACATCGTCGCCTCGCTCGCCGGGCAGCTCCTTGAGCTTGCCGTCGAGCAGGTCGCGGAACGACAGCCCGGCGACGTCGTAATAGGTGTCGCCGCGCTTGACGAAATACATCGGCACGTCGAGCGCCCAGTCGACATAGCGCTCGAAGCCGAAACCGTCCTCGAAGACGAACGGCGTCATGCCGGTGCGGTCGGCGATCGGTGTCGAGCCAGATCCAGCGAGCGCCACGAAAGGAAGCCGTTCGGCCTGCCGTCGGTGAAGGGCGAATTGGCGAAGAGCGCGGTGGCGATCGGCTGGAGCGCGATGCCGACCCGCATCTTCTGACCATGTCGGCCTCGTCGCCGAAGTCGAGATTGGCCTGGATGGTGCAGGTCCGGTACATCATGTCGAGGCCGTGCCCGCCGACCTTCGGCATGTAGTTCGGTCATGATCGCGTAGCGCGATTTCGGCATCACCGGGGTTTCGGCGCGGGTCCACAGCGGCGAGGCGCCGAGGCCGAGGAAGCCGATGCCGAGCGGCTCGGCGCATTCGCGCACCTGGGCGAGATGGGCGTTCACCTCGCGGCAGGTCTGGTGGATGGTGTCGAGCGGCGCGCCGGACAATTCGAACTGGCCGCCCGGCTCGAGCGAGATCGCGCCGAGCCGGTCGGGTCGGTCAGGCCGATGATGTTGCCCGGTCCTCGATCCGGTGCCAGCCGAGCAGCCCCTCCATCAGTTCGAGCAGGCGGCGGATGCCGCGCTCGCCCTCATAGGGCACCGGGCTGCAGTCGGCCTGTAGAAGCCGAACTTCTCATGCTCGGTGCCGACGCGCCACTCGCTCTTCGGCTTGGAGCCGGAAGACAGCGCTTCGACGAGCTGGTCGCGTGAGTCGATCGGCGTCGCGTCGGAGACGTCGCGGGCCATTCCGGGTCTTTCGAGTGAGGGAACGGGGCGGCAATCTAGCGGCGGTCCGGGCCGGCCGGCAACGGGGTCGGCCGGCGCCCGGGAATTCCCGGATTTCCGGGATTTCCGGCGCTCAGGCGTGACAACTGTTCGGTGAAGTGATCGTCTTTCCGGCCATCCAGGGTATCGAGCCGGAAGTCGGACTCCGGGAGCCTCTCGGCGGTGAAGCAGGCTTCCCTGGTCCGAATCGGTCGTCCAGGCACCACCGCCTATTTCAGGACCAGATAGGCGTCCTTCTTGCCGTCCTCCGTGTAGAGCTGAAAGTCGGTCGCCGAGAGCCTCTCGGCGGTGAAGCAGGCCTCCTTGCCGTTCCGGAACTTCTCCCAGGTCGAGCAATAGCCGCCCTCGCCGAAACGGTAGGTTCCGTGATCGCCCGAGCCGTCGGCGTTCGTCACCTCGATCGTCATGTCGGCATTGAAAGCCAGCGAGCGGTCGGAGCTGGTCGCGCCCTTTATCGCAAACGTGGTGCCCTTGAAGACGGACTCGACTTCAGCCTGCGACATCATGGTTTGCGCAAAAGCCGCGCCGGACCAGAGGAAGACCGCGGCCGCGCCGGAGACCAATTTCCATTTCATGCTTCTTCCCCTCCCGGCTCCGACTGCCGCACCCCTAGCCTGCCGGCGGACGCGCCAGTCCCCCAGCGTCGCCTGAACCAGCGCCAGCGCCGCCACCGCGGCGGTGTCGGCGCGGAGGATATGCGGGCCGAGGGGCAGCGGTGTGACGAAGGCGAGGGCGCGGAGGCGCTCGCGCTCCACCTCCGAGAAGCCGCCCTCCGGGCCGACCAGCACGGCGAGCGGCGACGGCGGCAAACCGGCGAGGATCGGCGAGCGGGTCGCCGCCGCCATGGCCTCGTCGCAGAAGACGATGCGGCGGTCCGGTTCGTCGGCCGGCCATTCGTCGAGAAGCGCCGCCAGCGACACCGGCTCGTCGATCGATGGAATCGTCAGGATGCCGCACTGCTCGGCGGCCTCGATGGCGTTCGCCTCCATCCGCTCGCGATTGACCCGGCCGACCTGGCCGTGCTGGGTGAGCACCGGCGTGAGCCGCCCCACCCCCATCTCGACCGCCTTCTCGACCATGTAGTCGAGGCGCGCCTGCTTGAGCGGGGCGAACAGGTAGCGGAGACCCGGCGGCGCGGGCTGCTGCCGGAGCCGCTCGCCGATGACGAGGGCCTGAACTCCGCCGGCTCTCGGCGACAAGAATTGCGCGCCACTCCCCGTCCCGGCCGTTGAAGACGAGGATCGAGTCGCCGTCATGCATGCGGAGGACGTTGACGAGATAGTTCGCCTGCGAGCGGTCGAGGTCGACGCGCGCGCCCGGTGGCGAGCGACGCCGCAGGAACAGCCGCTGCAGCTTCGGAAATCGTGTTCCGCCATGCCCGGCGATAGGCCGCATGGCGCGCCGAAGCAAGCGGGCAAAAAAAGGCCCGCCACGAGGGCGGGCCAGTTTGAATCGGAGCCCCAGGGGACTGACGGCTCCGCCAGAAGTCGGTTGGCGCGGACGATCAGAGACGGTACCGCCGGCGGGCGACACGCTCGCGCGCGTGCGCCTGGAAGGCGGCGCGGCGCTCGGGCGAGATGACGGTCGAGCCGCCAGGACGGGTCGTCGCCGATCGGCGCGGCCATGGCCGGCGCGCACGTCGCCCGGCGTCAGGCCGATGTCGCGGAGCATGTGCGCGTCCCATTGGAGGAGCGTTGCCACTTGCCGGCGGTTCCTGCATGGCCTCGACGAATTCGGTCGCGCGGTGGAGCACCGCGAGAACGAAGGGAAGAGCCGCACCGGTGCCGTGGGCCGCCGGGTGTGGTGAGTTCGCGCGTAGCCATGTTCGGTTCGCTCGAATGACGCCGGCTGTCGCCGGCGGGAAGCGGCATGATCGGAGCCGCTCGCGGGCTCTTCGACACCCGAAACATGCGCCAGGACGATTGATCATTCCAACGAATGTTTCTAATATGTCGCATCAACAATCGTGATGTATGCGAGGAGCCCGAAGCATGGCCGCCAGCCTCGATCTCGACCAGCTCCGCACCTTCGTCGCCATCGCCGAGACCGGCAGCTTCACCCGCGCCGGCGACGTCGTCTTCAAGACCCAGTCGGCGGTGTCGATGCAGATGCGCCGGCTCGAGGAGCGGATCGGCAAGCCGATCTTCGCCCGCGACGGCCGCGCCTCGCGCCTGACCGAGGAAGGCGAGCGCCTGCTCGGCTATGCGCGGCGCATGATCCGCCTCGCCGACGAGACCGTCGCCGCCTTCGACGACACCGAGCTGTCAGGGCAGCATCCGCCTCGGCACGCCGGACGACTATGCCGACCGCTTCCTGCCCGAGATTCTCGCCCGCTTCTCGCGCTCCAACCCGCGGGTCGAGGTCTCGGTGACCTGCGAGCCGTCGCCGGAACTGATCCGCCAGGCGCGGCGCCGGCGAAGTCGACCTCGCCATCGTCACCTATTGCGGCGAGGGGCAGGTCGAGGTGATCCGGCGGGAGCCGCTGCTCTGGGTCGGCTCGGCGCGCAGCACGGCGCCGCCGATGCCAGGAGATCCTGCCGCTGGCGCTGTCGAAGCCGCCCTGCATGTGGCGCGACGCGGCGATCGGGGCACTGACCGAGGCCGGCCGGAAGTACCGCGTCCTCTACCAGAGCGCCAACGCCACCGCCATTTCGGCGGCCGTGCTCGCCGGGCTCGCGGTGACCGTGCTCGCCGAATCGGCGCTTCGCCGCGGCATGCGCGTCCTCGGCGAGAGCGACGGGCTGCCGCGGCTGCCGATTGCGAGATCGGCATCATCCGCTCGTCGCGCCGGCCGGCGACGCCGATCGTGCGAAGCGCTCGCCGAGCACATCGTCTCCTCGCTCGACAACCTGTCGGTGCCGGCAGCGCGGCAGTAAGGCCCGTCGTGGCCTGCGGTAACGGATGATGCTCCAGGCGCACGGCGGCTCGCGGCGCTTTTTTCCGGACATCGCGGCATTCCGGCAATTTCGTCGCTTGCAGGCGGCAGTACGCCGACGCCTAATCCTGCACTTCCCGGATCAATGCGACATGGAGGGTACAGTCATGGCACTTGCGCATCGGCGACACCGCGCCCGATTTCGAGGCCGACACCACCGAGGGCCAGATCAGGTTCCACGAGTGGCTGGGCAATTCCTGGGGCATCCTCTTCTCGCACCCCAAGGACTTCACGCCGGTCTGCACCACCGAGCTCGGCTACATGGCCAAGCTCAAGCCGGACTTCGACAAGCGCAACGTCAAGGTCATCGGCCTCAGCGTCGACCCGGTCGACCGCCATGGCGGCTGGGCCAAGGACATCGAGGAGACGCAGGGCTACCGCGCCGAATTTCCCGATGATCGGCGATCCCGACCTCAAGGTCTCCAAGCTCTACGACATGCTGCCGGCCGCCAGCCGGCGACAGCTCCGAGGGCCGCACCGCCGCCGACAACCAGACCGTCCGCACCGTCTACGTCATCGGCCCGGACAAGAAGATCAAGCTGATGATCGCCTATCCGATGACCGACCGGCCGGAACTTCGACGAGATCCTCCGCGTCGTCAATTCGCTCCAGCTCACCGCCAAGCACAAGGTGTCGACGCCGGCGAACTGGAAGCAGGGCGAGGACGTGATCATCTCCGGCTCGGTCAGCAACGACGACGCCAAGAAGATCTGGCCGGCGGGCTGGAAGGAGCCGAAGCCCTACATCCGCATCGTGCCGCAGCCGCGATAGGCACACGGAGCCCGCGACGCCACGAAAATCCCTCGCCGGCGAGGCGGGGGCTTTTGCTCTGCGCCACCCGATGCTCCCCGCACGGATTGGCGTTCCGGTCTCCGGGCGCCGCGGCGAGGGACCCTACCCACCGTCGCTTCGCGATGGTCCGCCCTCACCGGATCCTTGGTCGAGCCCCAGCGTTCACATAGCTTCCCCGCCGCCTCACCAGATCGAGGCACAAGCGGGCATCCAGTCCTCCCCCTCACCCACCGTATGCGATTGAAAAACTGGATTCCCACCGGCGCGGGCTCGGCGGCGCGGCTCGCCTCCTTCGAGGCTTGCCGCTATCGCCCGGCGGGGCACCCCTCTCCCGGATTTCCAAATCCGATTTGCGAAGGGCAAATCGGGGAAATCCGCCCTCTCCCACAAGGGGCGAGGGGGAGCCTCTTCCTGTGCCGCCGATCAAATTCAGGTCGCAAGGCGTCCGCGACGAGAGACTCCACCCACCATCGCTTTGCGACGATCCCCCTCCCCGTTTCGGTCCCGTTCCGGTGAGGGATGAGGAACTCGACCCGCGAGTAGGGGGCGATGCCGATCGTCGATGCCCTCGGCCAGCTTGCGAACTCCCAACCCGAGGCTTGACTAGGTCGGGCAGGAGGGTGACGCTGTCGACCGTTTCGGCAGCGACGTCTCTCGTCGCCGCGCCCGGTCTTGATTTTCCTCGCAGGCTGTTTCGCGGATGACGGCAGGGAGCGGGTTCCATGGCAGTCGCTGACACAGCGCGCGACGCCGCGGTCGCGGCGCCCACGGCCGCCGCACGGCCAAGCCGCGCGCGCTGGCTGGTGGTCGTCATCCCCTATCTCTGGCTGCTCCTCCTCTTCCTCGTCCCGTTCCTGATCGTCCTCAAGATCTCGTTCTCGATGACGGCGGTGGCGCAGCCGCCCTATACGCCGGTGCTCGACTTCGCGGCGGGCTGGCGACGGCTTCGTCGCGGCGATCCGCGAATTCACCTTCGACAACTACGTCTGGCTCACCGAGGACAACCTCTACCTCAACGCCTATCTGTCGAGCCTGTGGATCGCCGCTCGTCTCGACCGCCCTGACGCTGATCGTCGCCTATCCGATCGCCTACGGCATGGCGCGGGCGCCGAAGGCGCTGGCAGCCGACGCTGGTGATGCTCGTCATCCTGCCGTTCTGGACCTCGTTCCTGATCCGCGTCTATGCGTGGATCGGCATCCTCAAGAAGGAGGGGCTGCTCAACCAGTTCCTGCTGTGGATCGGCGTGATCGACCAGCCGCTGACCATCCTCAACACCAACTGGGCGGTCTATATCGGCATCGTCTATTCGTACCTGCCGTTCATGGTGCTGCCGCTCTATGCGGCGCTGGAACGGCTCGACGAGACGCTGCTCGAGGCCGCCGCCGATCTCGGCAGCCCGCCGGTCCGCGCCTTCTGGCAGATCACCTTCCCGCTGTCGCTCCCCGGCGTCGTCGCCGGCTGCTTCCTGGTCTTCATCCCGGTCACCGGCGAGTTCGTCATCCCCGACCTGCTCGGCGGCTCCGACACGCTGATGATCGGCAAGACGCTGTGGTCGGAGTTCTTCAACAACCGCGACTGGCCGATCGCCTCGGCGGTCGCCGTCATCCTGCTCCTCATCCTGGTCGTCCCGATCGTCATCTTCCAGAACATCGAGGCGAAGCGGCAGGAGGCGGGCGCGATGAACCGCGCACCTCGTGGTTCAACGTCACCTCGGTGACGCTCGGGCTGGCGTTCCTCTACCTGCCGATCCTCCTCCTCGTCATCTACTCGTTCAACGCCTCGAAGCTGGTGACGGTGTGGGGCGGCTTCTCGACGCAATGGTATGGCGAGCTGTTCCGGAACGAGGCGCTGCTCGACGCCGCCTGGGTGACGCTCCGCGTCGCGCTCATCTCGGCGACGGTCGCGACCGTGCTCGGCACGCTCGCGGCGATCGCCCTCGTCCGCTACGGCCGCTTCCGCGGGCGCACGCTGTTCTCCGGCATGATCTACGCGCCGCTGGTGATGCCGGACGTGATCACCGGCCTGTCGCTGCTTCTCCTGTTCGTCGCGATCGGCTTCGCCCGCGGCTTCTGGACGATCGTCCTCGCCCACATCACCTTCTCGATGTGCTTCGTCGCGGTGGTGGTGCAGTCGCGGCTGGTGACCTTCGACCGGAGCCTCGAGGAGGCCGCGCTCGACCTCGGCTGCCCGCCGCTGAAGACATTCCTCGTCGATCACCCTGCCGCTGATCGCGCCGGCGGTGGTCGCCGGGCTGGATGCTCGCCTTCACCCTCTCGCTCGACGACCTGGTCATCGCGAGCTTCACCACCGGCCCCGGCGCGACCACGCTGCCGATGAAGATCTACAGCCAGGTGCGGCTCGGGGTGACGCCGGAGATCAATGCGGTGAGCACCATCCTGATCGGCCTCGTGACGATCGGCGTGATCGCCGCCTCGATCATCACCAAGCGCCGCGAGGTCGAGCGCGAGCGGGCGGAGCGGCTCGCCGCCGCCGGCGGCTGAGGCCGCCAGCCGCCGCCTCCGCGCCTATTTCGGCAGGAGCACGCCGTAGGCGTCGATGATCACCACGAATTCGTCGCGGGCTGAGCTTGCCGTCCTTGTCGGCGTCGGCCTTGGCGAACAGCGCGCCGTTCGCGGTCGAGATACTCGTCCTTGGCACGCCCTCGGGCTTGGCGAGGTCGAGCTTGGCCAGCAGCTCCTCGCGCGTTCTTGGCGATCTTCTCCTGCTCCTTCTTGGTCGGCGTTGTCCTTGCCGGGCACGAGCAGCACGCCGACCTCCTGCGGGGTCAGCCGGCCGTCCTTGTTGGTGTCGATCGCGTCGAAGATCACCTCGCGGAAGGTATCCGCCTCGGCGCGGTCGACCGCGCCGTCGCCGTTGCGGTCGGCGGCGAGGAAGATGATCACGCTCACGCACCTGCTCGGGGGCGGCCAGCGGCCGCCGTCGGGAACGGATGGCCGCCAGGGACTGCCGCGGCAGGAGTGGTCTCTGGTCTTCATGGGAACGTCGATTTCTCCTCGAGAGTGAATGCGAGTGGTCCGGGCGCGGACAAGCCCACGTCCTGTCCGGCCAAAGCGCGGCATTTGTGGGGCCAGAAGCCTGCCCCTCAGCCGTTGCGGGGACGCGGCGAAGCGGCCGCCGGCGGCCGTCCGGGGTCAGCGCGGGCAGCGGGCCGCCGAGGTCGGGCTGGAGTTCGCGGCGCATCCCAGGTGCCCGTTGACCAGGAACGGCACCTCGCGGGGCGGCTCGCCGAGCGAGCGCCAGCACGCCGCGCGCCTCGATCGTCGGGCCCCGCGCAGCACGGCCTTGCCGGCGAGGTCGAGCGCATAACCCGCGTCCCTCGGCGCGGAGATCGTCGGTGGCCGACCGTCCCTCGGCGAGGGCGAGCGTCGCGGGCGAAGCCGGGTGAAGGCGGTGCTGCCGCCGGGCGTTCGCGCCGGGTCGGCGAGCATCTGCCGGCAGGCGTGGCGAGATCGATCCCGTCGAGGCTGCCGTCGGCGAGCGTCGACGCTGGCGCTGCCCGAGAGGCTGGCGACGAGGTCGCCCCAAGGTGGCGCCGCGACGCGGCAGGTCGGCGCTGATCGCCGCCGTGCCGCTCACGCCGGCGATGCCGAGAAGCCCGGTGCCAGGCCGCTCGCCGGGACCTCGTCGGCCTTGAGCGAAGCGTTGCCGGAAAGCACGCCGTCGCTCCATCTCCGGCCTCGAGGCTTGCCTCGACGTCGCCGCCGCCGAGATGGGCCTCGCCGATCTCGACCAGCATCGCTTGCCGTCCTTGACCAGGAGGCTTGCCGCCGCCGGTCCGACCTCGAGTCCGCCGGCCACCGCCTGCCGGCCGAGAGGCGGAGATCGACGTCGGCGGCCTCGATGCAGCGGCAAGTCTGATCGGCGCGCCTGCCAGCTCCCGTCCGGGGCGATCCGCCGCGGCGAGCGCGCAAGCTACGGGGTGAGGTCGACCCGGGCGAAGTCGAGCGTGCCCTGGACGCTGCGGCCTGCCGTCGACCACGGTCGCGGTCGAGCGCCCCCTCGCCGGCATTGCCGTCGAGATCGATCGTCGCGTCGCTGATGTTGAGCGTGGCCGCCGCCCATGACACGTCGGCCGGCGATCGTCGCGGTGCACGAGCGGCGTCGGTCGCCGAGCGGCACGCCCGGTCCACTCGGCGAAGCGCGCCACCGAAGGCACGGCGAGCGTGGCGTCGCCCTCGAGCTGCATGCCGTCGAACTGCCGGGCCATGCCTTCGAAGGAGCATCTTGCCGGGCGCGGCCTCGACGGCGACGCGCAGCGGCGAGTCGCCGCCGGCGAGGAGCGTCAGCGGCGTGTTGATCTCGCCGCGGAAGTCGACCGGCTCGCCACGCCAGACGAAGCTGCCGTCGCCGCTTCGGCGGCCTCGATCGTGCTCCGCCAGTTGAAGTCGAGATCGACATCGGACGAGCACTTCGCTGCGTGCCGTTCCGGGCATCGCTGATAGGTGACGGTGCCGTCGCGGATCAGGAAGCGGCCGAGGCCGATCTCGGCGCGCGGCGTCGGCGGCTGCGGCGTCGTCGCCGGGAATCTCGGAATCGCCCTTCGAGGCGAGCGTGCCGACGACGCCCTGGTCGAGAATCCAGTTGGGCTCGCCCGTCGGCGTCGACCCGGAGGTTGATCTTCGGGTTGCCAAGCCGGAACTCGGCGAATTCCAGCCGCCCGGCAAGGAGCGGCAGGATCTCGAGCTTGCCGGTCATCACCTCGGCCGAGATGAACGGCTTGCCGTCCATCCCGGCGGGATTGGCGAGCCTGGCATCCTGGAGGCGGACGGTGAGGTAGGGGAAGAGCCGGAGCTTGGCGTCGCCGGTGAAGGTGAAGGTCCGGCCGGTCCAGTTGGTGATCTGGTCGGAGATGCGCTTGCTTGACGGCGTCGCTCGAGATCAGCGAACGGCACGGCGATGGCGACGGCGCCGATCACCGCCACGATCGCCAGCGACGACGACCGCGAGACGCCGGGTTCCGCGGGACTTTGCCGCTGCCATTTCCGCCATTCGCCTCTTGACTAGCCGGCCCCCGGATAGGAAGGAATCCCCGGATTCGCAAGGGATTTCTTGCGATTTCCCCCGCACCTTGCGCATCCCGCCACGGAGTCGCGCGCTTGACCGGACACGACGACCAGCCGCTGTGGACGCCGCAGCGCGCATCGAGGCCCTCCCGGTGACGCGCTTCGCGCGGCTGGCCGAGGCGCGCAGCGGGCAGATCCTTCCCCGACTACGACAGCCTCCATGCCTGGTCGGTGGAGGATCCGGCCGCCTTCTGGGACCTCGCTCTGGGACTTCTGCCGGCGTGATCGGCGACAAGGGCGGAAGCGCGCCTCGCCGACGGCGACCGCATGCCCGGCGCGCGCTTCTTCCCCGAGGCGACGCCTCAACTTCGCGGAGAATCTCCTCCGCCGGAACGACGACGGCGACGCCATCGTCTTCCGCGGCGAGGACAAGGTCGAGACCCGGCTCTCCTGGCGCGAGCTCAACGCGCCTCGTCTCGCGGCTGCAGCAGGCCTTCCGCGCCCTCGGCATCGGCCCGGGCGACCGCGTCGCCGGGCTCATGCCGAACATGCCGGAGACGATCGCCGCGACCCTCGCCGCCGCCTCGATCGGCGCGGTCTGGTCCTCGGCCTCGCCCGACTTCGGGCCGCGCGGCGCGCTCGACCGCTTCGGCCAGATCGCGCCGAAGCTGCTCATCGCCGCCGACGGCTACTACTATGCCGGCAAGGTCGATCGACAATCGCCGACAAGCTCGCCGAGATCGCCGCCGGCCTGCCGGGCACGTCCGCCGATCGTCATCGTCCCCTATCTCGGCCGCGCCGAGGAGACCGCCGCGCGCCTTCCCAACGCGCCGCACGCTCGGCAGACGCTGCTTGCACCCTACGCGCCGAGGCCGGTCGAGTTCACGCCGCCTCCCCTTCGCCCACCCGCTCTACATCCTGTTCTCGTCGGGCACGACCGGCATGCCGAAATGCATCGTCCATTCGGCCGGCGGCACGCTCCTCCAGCACCTCAAGGAGCACCAGCTCCAGTCGAGCCTCGTCGAGGGCGAACGCCTGTTCTACTTCACCACCTGCGGCTGGATGATGTGGAACTGGCTGGTCACCGGCCTCGCCACCGGCGCGACGCTCCTCCTCTATGACGGCTCGCCCTTCCACCCCGGCCCGTCGGCGCTCTTCGACTACGCCGTCGCCGAGCGGATGAACCTCTTCGGCACCTCGGCCAAATATATCGACGCGGTGAAGAAGTCCGGCCTCCGGCCGATCGACAGCCACGACCTCGTCGTCGGTGCGGATGATGATGTCGACCGGCTCGCCGCTGGCGCCGGAGAGCTTCGACTTCGTCTATGACGCGATCAAGCGCGACATCCACCTCGCCTCGATCTCGGGCGGCACCGACATCGTCTCCTGCTTCGTGCTCGGCGTGCCGACCAAGCCGGTCTGGCGCGGCGAGATCCAGGGGCCGGGCCTCGGCATGGCGATGGACGTCTACGACGAGAACGGCAAGCCGCTCCCGCGCGGCAAGGGCGAGCTGGTCTGCACCCGCGCCCTTCCCGTCGATGCCGGTCGGCTTCTGGAACGACCCCGACGGCGCGAAGTACCACGCCGCCTATTTCGAGCGCTTCCCCGGCATCTGGTGCCACGGCGACTTCGCCGAATGGACGGAGCATGGCGGCATGATCATCCACGGCCGCTCCGACGCCACGCTCAACCCCGGCGGCGTCCGCATCGGCACCGCCGAGATCTACGCCCAGGTCGAGACCATCCCCGAGGTGATCGAGGCGCTCGCCATCGGCCAGGACTGGGACAACGACGTCCGCATCGTGCTGTTCGTCCGGCTCAAGGACGGCGCCGCCCTCGACGACGCGCTGGTCGCGCGGATCAAGGCGGTGATCCGCACCGGCGCCAGCCCGCGCCACGTCCCGGCGAAGATCGTCGCGGTCGCCGACATCCCGCGCACCAAGTCGAACAAGATCGTCGAGCTCGCGGTGCGCGAGATCGTCCACGGCCGCGCCGGTCAAGAACCGCGAGGCGCTGGCCAACCCCGAGGCGCTGGAGCTGTTCCGGGACCTGCCGGAGCTGGGGACGTAGAAGAGGTTCACCGCCGGCGCCGCGGCGACGCCTTCAGATGCAGAGCGGACCGCCATCCATTGCCGCTCGGCAACTCGTGCCGCGCGGAAAAACCAGGTGAACCTCGCCGACGACTTCGATCACTCCGATTTCCCCGTCATCTGAGACGAACGCCGGTGGTCAGTTTCCCGTCCCACGCGCGCCGTCGCGGGCCTTCACGAAGCGCGCCGGCGGCCGGCCGTAGCGGCGGGCGAAGGCGCTGATGAAATTGGTGACGTGGCTGTAGCCGACGCCGTGGGCGATCCGCTTGACCGGCAGGTCGGTGGTCTCGAGCGCGAGGCGGGCGTGTTCGAGCCGCTCGTCGCGGAGCACCTCGTAGACCGTGCCGCCGAACAGCACGCGGAAGCCGGCGTTGAGAGCCGTCTCGCTCATGCCGCTCGCCGCGGCCAGGGCCGCGAGCGAGGGCGGGTTCTGCATCTCGGCGACCAGCCGGTGGCGCGCCTCCCTGAGCCGCGCCGTGTCGCGCCGCGACGGCGCGCCGGCGGAAGGCGCCTGGTCCATCACGCCGGCCGTCTTCATGGCGAGGAGCTGCAGCACCACGCCCTCGATGAAGATATCGCGGAGCGCCCCGCACAACGGATTGGAGAACAGCGACCCCGCCAGCCGGCGCATCGCCGCGTTCGTCGCGACGGGGATGATATGGCTCGCGGTGAACCGGGTCGCGATCAGCGGCCGGAGCAGCATCGGCACGTGTCTGCCGAAAATCCCCCGGACGCGGTCGGCGCGCACCATGTAGCCGACCAGCCTGAGGCTCCGGCCCGGGGCCGGCGTGAACGCGGCGCGCCGGTCGGCGGGGCGGAACAGCGCCGCCCGCTCAGGCCCGATCTCGATGCCCCGGCCGTCGCCGAAGCGCAGCCCGACGCGGCCCCTTACCGACATATGCGCCATCAGCCAGGCATCGCGGTCCTGCTGGTGAGGTTCCAGCGTCAGCGGGCGACGGACCATGGCGCGGGTCAGATGGACACGCATGCCGGCGCTCACGTCGAGACGCTCGATGGTCGCCCGCCAGTGGTCGTCGTCGACCACCATGCGCTCCGATACGGGCACCGTGGTTTCCCGCTCGCCCTCGCGGAGTAGCCAGGCGATGCGATCCTGCGCTGCGCCGCGGTTCATGGGCGAACCCCTGCTTGGCGAAGCCGGCCGGGCCGGTGTGGCGCAATTTTGCCGGCGGCGGGCGCGCGCGACAACGAAATTATGATCGCGCCGATCATATAAACGCGAGGTTGAGGCGGCGGGCGAAAGCCGCAACTCTGTCTCTCAGGACCGGCCGCACCGCAAAAGAGTCTGCCAGGAGTGTTGCATGGGATTTTTCCGGCGCCGCTGAGCCGGGCACCGAAGGCGGGACGATGGACTGAGATCGGGGCCGGCCGCCAAGAGCGCGCCGCCCTTATCCACCGGGCAAGGGAGGAACGCCAATGGCCACCGTGACGATCAACGTCTCCGACGAGGGTGAGCTCCGCGACGCGATCTTCGAGGTTTCGAACGACTTCGCCACCGATGGCGTCGTCAATAACAACTACGTCATCAACATCGGCAAGGACATCGACCTCGGCCAGTCGCTGCCGATGATCCGCGGCGACGGTATCCATACCATCACCATCAACGGCAACGGCCACGACCTCGAATTCGACCAGAAGGGCCGCGCCTTCTTCGTCGAAAGCGGCAAGGTCGCGATCAACCACGTCGGAATCTTCGACGCGTTGGCGGCAGGCGGCAGCGGCGGCGCCGGCGGTGTGGGCAGCGGCGGTGGCGGCGGCGGCGGTCTCGGCGCCGGCGGGGCGGTCTTCGTCAACAGCGGCGCGGTGGTGACGCTGAGCGATGTTACGGCCGAGAACGCCCTGGCGATCGGCGGAGAAGGCGGAGACGGCACGGCGGACACCGGGTCCGGCGCCGGTGGTGGCGGCGGCGGCGGCGGTCTCGGCGGCGGCGGCGGTTCCGGCGACCTCCATGGCGGTGGCGGCGGTGGCGGCGGCTACCAGGGCATCGGCGGCGATGGTTCGAACGCGGGCGGTGGCGGAGGCGGCGAATTCGGATCCGGCGGTAGCGCTGGTGGCGGCGGCTTCGGCGGCGGCGGCGGCGGTGGCCAGCAGGGCGATGGCGGCGCCGGGGCACCTTCGGGCGATGGCGGCGGCGAAGGCGGCGGCGCCACCGACCCCGGCAACCCGGGCGGTGCCGCTAGCGGCGGCACCGGCGGCAATCCCGAGGGTGGTGACGGCGGAGACAACCTGTCCGCAGGCGACCCAGCCGAAGAGCCGCTGGGCGGCGGCGGTGGCGGCGGTCGTGGCGGCGGCGGTGGCGATGGCGATGCCTCCGGCGGCGGCGGCGGCACGGGAGCCTCATCGAGCTCTGGCGGCGGCACTGGCGGCCTCGCCGGCGGCGGTGGTGGCGCACAAAATGCGAATGGCGGCGCGGGCGGTGATTTCGGCGGCGGCGGCGGCACGGGGAACACCAACGCCGTCAGCGGCGGGGCCGGCGGCTTCGGCGGCGGCGGTGGCGGCGCCCGTGGCGTCTTTGACGATCAGACCGGCGGCCTCGGCGGCTTCGGGGCGGGCGGCGGCGGCGGCCAGACCGGCGGCCTCGCCGGCACGTTCGCCGGCAAGGGCGGCACCGGGGAGGGCGCCGATGGCGGCGGCGGCGCGGCACTCGGCGGCGCCTTCTTCGTCCGCGACGGCGGCACCCTGATCGTCAATGACGGCGGCCCCTATTCGGGCGGGGTCTCGTCAGGCGGGACGAGGGGGCATGGCGGCGCCACCGCCGGCACCATCGCCGGCGCGATCTTGTTCCTGCACGGCGCCGCGACCACGACCTTCGACGTCGGCCCCGGCAAGACGGTGGAGATGGACGGTATCGACGGGACCGGCAGCCTCACCAAGACGGGCGATGGGACGCTCCACTTCGACGAAGAGAGTGAGTGCGGCTACACCGGTGCGACCACGGTCGCCGCCGGCCTGCTCCGGGTCGACGGTTCCCTGGTCTCGCCGATCACGGTCGAGACCAACGCCACGCTCGGCGGCAGCGGCGCGGTCGGCATCGTCCAGATCGACAGCGGCGGCGCGCTGTCTCCCGGCGACAGCCCCGGCATCCTCACCACCGGCAATCTCGACTTCGGCGCCGCCGCCCGGTTCGAGATCGAGCTCGGCGGCGCGACCCCGGGCGTCGGCGGCTACGACCAGGTCAAGGTCGAGGGCAGCGTCGATCTCGGCGGCGCCATCCTCGACGGTACGATCATCGCCGGCTTCGTCCCCTCGGTCGGCGATCGGTTCACCATCGTCGATAATGACGGGAGCGACGCCGTCTCAGGCACCTTCGCCGGCCTTGCCGAGGGCGCCGCCTTCGTCCTCGACCAGCGGGCGATGACCATCACCTACCAGGGCGGCGACGGCAACGACGTGGTGCTGACGGCGACGACGGCCACGATCATCGGCACCGACCAGGCCGATCTCGTCGACGCCACCCACACCATCGCCGGCCAGGCGCTCCCCACCGACGGCGGCGACCTGATCAAGGGCAAGGGCGGCAAGGACAATCTCTCCGGCCTTGATGGCGACGATACGATCAAAGGCGGCAACGGCGGCGACAGCCTCCATGGCAATGCCGGCAACGATAGCGTCCTCGGCCAGCGCGGACGCGACGCGATCAAGGGCGGCGACGGCGACGATGTCCTCAAGGGCGGCCGCGGCGGCGACACGCTCAAGGGCGGCGCCGGACAAGACATGCTCAATGGCGGTCGCGGCAGCAACAAGCTTACCGGCGGCGACGGCGACGACACCTTCGTCTTCGCCAAGCTCGCCAAGCCGGACAAGGTCACCGACTTCGCCACAGGCGATTTGATCGGGCTCGCCAAGAACGCCTTCTCGGGGATCGGTCCAAAGGGGGTACTGGAGGACAAGTACTTCCACCTCGGCGGCCATGCCGAGACCACCGACCAGCACATCCTCTACGATGCGAAGTCGGGCTGGCTGCTCTATGCCAAGCACGGCTCCGACACGGCCGACCCGATCGCCTTCGCCAGGATCGGCAAGCACCTCGACCACCTCGACCACCACGACTTTCTGGTGGTCTGAGCCGGGAGATCGTCGGTTCCCTTAGCGCGATCGGCACCGCCCTGACCGCGCGGATCAAGGTGGTGGGGCGGCGCGAGCCCGCGACACGTGCCGGCGCGAATCGTCGCGGTCGCCGACATCCCGCGCAGGGATCGGGCAAAGATCGTCGAGCTCGCGCCCCGTTCCGGAGCCGGAGCTCAAAACTGCCCGGCCCAACCCGAGACCAGCTTGGTTTCGAGGGTGACCGCACGGTCGCGCCAGCGCCGGGACTGGGCATCGATGGCGCGGATGTGCGGGTCGAAGGCGGCGTCGAGCGCGGCGCGCTTGGCGGCGTCGTTGAAGAAGATGGCGAAGGCGAGCCGCTTGCCCGACGCGGTATCGATGTAGCCGGCGAGGCCGCGGGCGTAGGACATCGTGCCGGTCTTGACGCTGGCCGTGCCCTTGACGCCCTTCCAGCTGACCGGCCGGAGCAGCTCGTGGAAGTCGGCGCCGGCCTGCGAGGCGGCGGCCTCCAGCATGACGACGATCTGGCGAGGCGTCGAAAGCGACTTCGACGACAGGCCGGAATGGTTCTCGAGGGAAAATCCGTTCCAGTCGTCATCCGGCAGGCGCAAGCGCCACCAGGCCGCCAGCGCGCCAACCGAATCCTTGAGCGACAGCTTGCGCCCGGTCAGGGCCTGGCTCGCGGCGAGGCCGATCAGCTCCGCCGACAGGTTGTTGGAATAGCGCAGCACCTGGCGGGCGATATCGGTGATCGGAATGCTTTCGTGCCGGACCACCTCGCGCGTCCCGTCCGGTGTCGTCCCCGGCATCGCCTGCGGCAGGTCGACGCCGGCGGCGGCGGCAAGCGCCCGGAATGCATCCGCCGTCAGCCGCGACGGGTTGGCGACCGGCAGCCAATCCTCCCCCTCGGCGGCGAGGTCCGGCGACAGGAGCCAGCCGTCCTCGGCCGGCGCCCCGGTTCGCACGAAGGGTCCGTCGAGATTCTCCCCGGCGAAGGCAAGGCGAACCGAATCGAGCGGCAGCGTCAGGTTCTCGCTGACCGCGGACGCCACGACCGAAGGATCGGCGCCGCTCTTCCGCCAGTCGATGCGGACGCGGTTGAAGTTGACGGAGAGGGCGCTGACGCCGGTGTTGTAATCCGCCGCCTCGGGCTGCATGGCGTCGATCTGGGCGACCGCGATCAGTTTGGTGTCGTCGTAGAGGAAGCTGCCATCGACCCGCTTGATGCCGGACGCGGCAAGCTGCTTCGCCATCGCCTGGAGATCGTCGGTGGTCAGGAACGGGTCGCCGCCGCCGCGCAGGATCAGCGAGCCGGTGAGAACGCCGTCGCGAATGTCGCCGTCGGCTTCAAGCGTGGTGACGAAGCGGTGGTCCGTCCCGAGGATTTCAAGCGCCGCGGCGATCGTGGCGATCTTGGCGACCGAGGCGGGGATGAAAGGCTGGTCCGGATTGTGCTCGGCCACTACGCGCTTGTCGGCAAGGTCGACGACGAGATAGCCGACATCGCCGTCGGCAAAACCGGCCGCCTTGATCAGTGCGGCTTCGGCCGGGAGGGCGTCGTCCTTCGGCGGCTCGTTGGCCGCGACCGGATTGGTGGCGAAGGCCAGGGCGACGAGCAGGGCGGCAACGAGACTTTTCATCGTTTTGACTCCGGCAAGTGCCTCTCGGGGAGCGTTGCGATCTCGCCCCTCAGCCATTCGCCCGCCGCACGATACATGACAATTTCTTCAGCGGGTGTTTTCGCAGTCCGCCCTCTATGTCGCAGGCTGATGAACAGTCGGTTTCGGCGACGGTGGCGATCGCGGTCGAACGGGAAAAGCGCCATCGGACGACCCCGCGTCGCCGATCCAGTCCCGCCCCCGGATGTCGCGCCGCGGCGAAAGGTGCTTTCGTTGGCCGGGACGAATGCAGCTATATGTCGGAAACCCATGCCAGCGCTCGTGCCCATCCTGCTTTTTGCCGCGACGGCATCCTTCGCCCTTGGCCTGGTGCTGCCGATCGCGGTCTTCGAATCGATGCTGATCTTCTCGGAGCGGCCCTCGCTGCTCGAAATCCTCGACGGGCTTTGGCGGGAGGGCGACTGGCCGCTAGCCTCGGTCGTCGGCCTGTTCTCGGTGGCCTTCCCGGCGACCAAGCTGATCGTCCTCCACATCGCGGCCTACTCGCCGGAGAAGCTGCACTGGGTCGAGCGCGTCGGCGCCCTCTCCAAGTGGTCGATGGCCGACGTGCTGATCGTGGCGCTCGCCATTTTCGCGGCGAAGACGAGCGGGCTGGCCGACGCCGCGACGCAGGCCGGCATCTGGTTCTACGGCGGCGCGACGCTGCTCTCCGCCGCCGCCGCATTCATCCTCACCTCATCGGCGCGCAAACGTGACGGCAACGCCGGTTAGAGGATACGCAGCCGGCAAAGATCGTCGCGCGGCCGCCGGGGCAACGTCTTTGGTATTTGTGGCAGTTCACGCGGCCTTCATCACGAAATCGATGTGGATGGCGTCGTACGGAAAGACGACGCAACGGCCATTGGCTCCGCGTTCGAGGACGCCTGCCTCGACGAGCGCACGTACGTCGGAGTGGACGGCCTTGACATCGCGCCCAACACACCGGGCGGCCTCTCGGATGGTCAGGGGTCCTTTCCCGGCCATCGCCTTGAGCAGTTCCCAGCGCTTGGCGGTGAGCACTTTCCACAACAGCTCCGGAGTGTCGAAGCTGATGCGATTCTGCCGCTCGGCTCGCCCCGTCCTCCACGCGCGGACGAAATCGCTGGCCGCGTCTTCCAGGGACCGAACCTCGAGCCTAACCGTTTTCATCCATCCACCTCCGAACATCCTGAAGGAAGTCCGCTACGAGCCGGTTCACGTCGATGAACCGGTATTGCTCCTCGACGCCGGCAAGATGCCGGTGATCGCCCTTTCCGGCCTCGTTGTCGTAACGAAGCACGCATTCGCCGCGAACCACGAATGCCAGCCGGTACTTGTATAGATGCGCGCTCCCAACAACGGGCTTCGGCAGCGACCAGAGGACAAAACTTCAGTAAAGGCATCCTCCGACACCGTCATGCGACGCCGAACGAGAGGGGCGTGCCTCCATGCTGGTCTAAATGACAACGGAACGAGATGGTGTCGACCTGCCGGTCGCAAGATGGCGTAGATGGCATCGATGTTAAACGCTCAGCGACGCGCCGACGAAAGGCTCGAAATGACAGCCAAAGCGGAAGGGAAGAGACAAATGACCGACATCAACGACCACGTCGCCGTCATCACCGGCGGGACGCGCGGCATCGGCGCGGCGATCGGCGCGGAGCTCGCCCGCCGCGGCGTCCGTCTCGTCGTCAACGGACGCGGGCGCGACGAGGAGGTCGACGCCAATCTCGCCGAGCTTGGCGGGCTGACCGAGGTCGAGCTCATCCTCGGCGACGCCGCCGACCCCGACACGGCGAAAGCGATGGTTGCCGTCGCAGGCGAGCGTTTCGGCCGCCTCGACTTCGTCGTGCCGGCGGCAGGCGGCGGGCATGCCGGCACGATCACCGACCTGTCGGCCGAACAATGGATGACCGCCTTCGCCATCCACGTCCATGCCGTCTTCCACCTCTTCCGCGCCGCCCATGCGGCGCTCGCGACACGCGGCGGCGGCTTCCTGATGATCGGCTCGGCGGCGGGCATCCGCGGCTGCCCGGGAACGGTCGCCTACCAGGCGGTGAAGGGCGCTCTGCCCCAGTTCGCCCGGGCCCTCGCCCGCGACCACGGCCATGAAGGCATCCGGGTCAACGTGATCGAGCCCGGCATCATCCGCACGCGGTTTCACCGGGCGATGACGCCGGAGGCCGAACGCGACAATCTCGACCGCCGCATTCCCCTCCGCCGATTCGGCAGCGCCGAGAACGTGGCGAGCGCCGCGGTCGAGCTTCTCACCAATCCGTTCATCACCGGCGAGACGCTGGTGATCGACGGCGGCATGTCGATGCGGATGGTGTGAGCATGAGATCAGGCCGGATCGTCCGTCGGCAGTAGACAATGTCGTCCCGCGCGCAGGGCGGCGCGCGAAGCCTCTTTGCACAGGCAGCGCTTCGTGGTCTTCTTCCCTGAAAGCGCATAGCCCGCGGTCGGGAGGGATCGGTCATGTACACGACGCCGGACGGGACGAAGCTCTTCGTCATCGACGGGCACACCCATCTCTGGGACGCCCGGCCGTCGAACCAGCGCAACCGCTACGGCCGGACCTTCATCGACAGCTTCTGGACGGCGCATACCGGGCTTGCCCCGAAAAGCGAGAAATGGGACTACGACCGCTTCCTCTATTACGGGGTTGAAGGCGCCGCCCACGACCTCTTCGGTCGCGGCTACTGCGACATGGCGATCATGCTGCCGACCTATCTCTTCGCCTTTTACAAGAACGGCTTCAACACCACCGAGCAGTGCTCGGCGATCAAGGACGCCTACCCGGAGAAGATCATCCTCGGCGGCCGCATGGACCCGCGCGAGGGAACGCGCGGCCTCGAGCAGCTCGAGGCGGATCACCAACGATGGGGATTCCGCAGCGTCAAGATCTACACCGCCGAATGGATGGGGGATTTGCGCGGCTATTCGCTCAAGGACGACTCGGTCGGCTTCTACATGGAGAAGTGCCGCGAGCTCGGCATCGACATCATCCACATCCACAAGGGCCCGACCATCCATCCGCTCAACATCGACGCCTTCGACGTCCGCGACGTCGACGACGTCGCCACCGCCTTCCCCGATCTCAAATTCGTCATCGACCATTGCGGGATTCCGCGGATCGACGAATTCTGCTGGATCGCCAACCAGGAGCCGAACGTCTATGGCGGCCTGTCGGTGATCACCGCCTTCATCCACGCCCGGCCGCGCTACTTCGCGTCGCTGCTTGCCGACCTCCTTTTCTTCCTCGGCCCGGACCGGCTGATCTTCGGCTCCGACTACGCCATCCATAGCCCGAAATGGATCGTCGAGCACTTCGTCGATCTCGAATTCGACGACGAGACCGCCAAGGAGGCGGCGACGGAGCTGACCCTCGACGTCAAGGCCAAGATCCTCGGGCTCAACGCGGCGCGCCTCTACGACATCGCCGGTGCCGGCCGGGTGCTACCACCGGCGCCACGCCGGCTGCGGTCAGCCATGCGGCGGAGTGAGGCGGTTTCCGCCGCAGCGGCGTCGCGCGCCCTTCGAGGCTCGACCGCTTCGCGGTCGAGCACCTCAGGATGGCAAGGTTGAGGAAATCCATCGCGATGAGCGACGCCGGGAGCGAGCGCGCTCATCGCTCATGCTGAGGTGCGGCGCAGCGCGCCTCGAAGACGCCGAGCCTTGAACCAGGCCGACACCGAACCGACCACGCGCGGCCCGCATGTGGCGAGAGGCCGAGGTCTGGGCTCGCCCTCGACACCGTCCTCGACCCGGAACTCGACGAGTCGGTCGCCTCGCTCGGCTTCGTGACGCGGGTGGCAGTGGAGGACGGACGCGATCGCCGTCGACTTCAAGCTCCCGACCTTCTGGTGCTCGCCGAACTTCGCCTGGATCATGGCCGAGGACATGCGCGACGCGCTCGCGCGGTTTGCCTGGGCGCGCCGGCAGCACGATCACCCTCGCTCGACCATCTCGGTGCGGGAAGGATCAATGCCGCGGTCAATGCCGGGCGGAGCTTCGCGGACGCCCACGGCGCGGAGGCCGGCGGCGATCTCTCCGGGCTCCGCGACACCTTCAGGCGCAAGGCCTATCTCGGGCGAATGGCGACCTTGATCGCGACGCTCCGCGAGGCGGGGCGGAGCGATGCCGAGGTCCTGTCGCTCAGGGTAGGCGATCTTCTGGATTTTGCCGGGAGCCCAAGAGCAGGGATTTGACCCCCTCCCGTCCTCCCCCGTTTCAGGGGGAGGGGGCGCAGGTTGTTCCGACCGAGCAGAACCGGCATCGCCAGAAGGATCGCCAACGATCGCCGCCACACTGCCCCCTCCCCGCTGCAAGCAGGAGGATGGGAGGGGGTCGATCGAGGCCTCGCCGCGCTCGCCGCCCGTTATCTCGAACTTCGCACGCCGTCTATGGCGGGTCCTCTGGACCGGACGGACCACGCCTTCCGCACCGCCGACGGCGCGGACATCCCGGCGGGAGGGCTCGCCGCCTTCCTCCGCGACATCAGGATGACGCGGCGCGGCGTCGAGGCGAACGGCGAGATGTGCCGGGTGCTGCTCCGGGAGCGGCAGAATTTGGGTCCGGGCCGGTAGGAGCCGTCCGACCGCGGCGGAGCCAATTCGATCAATGCCGTCCTGTCGATCCGCACGTGACATGCCGTCACGCAACGGAGGGGCGGCGTCCCGCCGCCCGGTGCGCGGGACGCGCACCCTCCCCTACCCCGCGAGCACCCGCGTCGTCGGGAAGGTGACGCGGACCAGCGTCCCCTGGTTCGGGCACGCTGTCGATGGCGAAGCTGGCGCGGTTGGCCTCGACCAGCGCCTTGGTGAGCGGCAGGCCGAGGCCGGTGCCCTCCTTCGACCGGCCGCTGGTCGCAAGCTGCCGGAACGGCTTCATCGCCGTGTCGATGTCCTTGGGCGACATGCCGATGCCGGTATCGCGGATGCGGACCACGACCTCGCCGTTCTCCTCGAGCGCGGTGGCGACGATCACCTGGCCGCCGGCGCGGGTGAACTTGATCGCGTTGGAGAGGAGGTTGAGGAGGATCTGGCGGAGCGAACGCAGATCGGCGACGACGCTCGGGACGCCGGCCGAAAGCGAGGTGCGGATGATGATCCGCTCGCGGTTGGCCTGCGGCTGCATCAGCGCGACGCATTCGCTGGATGACCTCGTTGACCGACACCGCCTCGAAATTGAGGTCGAGCTTGCCCGCCTCGACCTTCGACAGGTCGAGGAGATCGTTGATCAGGCTCATCAGGTGCTCGCCGGAGAGGTGGATGTCGCGGAGATAGCTCCGGTAGCGGTCGCTGCCGATCGGGCCGAAGCGCTCCTCCATCATCACTTCGGAAAAGCCGATGATGGCGTTGAGCGGCGTCCTGATCTCGTGGCTGATCTTGGCGAGGAAATCCGACTTCTGCGCATTGGCGGTCTCGGCGGCGCGGCGCGCGGCGACAAGCTCCTCCTCGACATTCTTCCAGTGGGTGATGTCGCGAAGCACGGCGCAGTACTTGCCGGACTCGCCAAGCCGGCCGATGGTCATGAACAGCGGGATGAGGCCGCCGCGCGGCACCCTGCCGATCACCTCGCGGCCGTCATTGAGGACGCTCGCGACGCCGTTCGCGGCGAGCCCGTCGATATAGTCGAGCGCCGCCTTGCGGCTCTCCTCGGCGAGGAGATCGGTGAACGGCTTGCCCGCCACGTCCGCCGCCTCGACGCCGAACAGCGCCTCGGCGGTGCGGTTGATGCCGGCGATGCGTCCGTCGCCCTCGATCACCACGACGCCGTCGGTGGCCGTGTCGAGGATCGTCTCCAGTTCGTGGACGCGCTCGCCGCGAGCCCGTCGGCGCTCGGCGTCACCGGCGGCGTCTGCCGCCTCGGCCGCGACCGGACCGGAACAAGCGACAGCATCATCGCCGTGCGCGCCGACCAAGGCATCGGCTGGAGCCGCGCCTCGACGGCGATCAGCGCCCCGTCGCGGCGGAGCGCATCGAGCCGGCCGCTCTCCCGGGCGAAGCGCGTCGCGTCGTGCATCTCGGGGAAGATCGCCTCGACGCCGCCGGCGACGAGGAAAGCGTCGAGGTCGTCGTAGCCGAGCAGATCGAGGAGGGCGCGGTTGGCGTAGAGCGTCCGATGATCGCGATAGACGGCGACGGCGACCGGCAGCCGGTCGAGGATGCGGCGCTCGGCATCGCCGCGCCGATGTCGGCCTCGGCCGGCATCGGCGCCGCGCCGGTACCCGGCGCTCGGCGGCAGCCGCCTCGACGCGCGCGCCGAGCGCCTCGGCGATGCGGCGGAAGGCGTCCTGCTCGTTGCCGGAGAGCCGGCGGGGCAGGATGCGGGTCGGCGGCGACGAAATGTGGACGACGTTGGAGCCGGCGGGCGAAGCTGACGGCGCGGTCTCGCCGCGACGGCGCCGGCCTCCGGCTCCGGTTGCGTCGCCGCCCTCGAACTCTCGCGGCGCGACCTCGACCGGCGCTTCCATCTCCGCCGGGCCCGGCGACGACGCCGGGGACGCCTTCGGCCGCAGTCGGGCATCACGAAACGCGCCGGCGCGGCGGTCCATGGCTGGATCAGGCCAAACCCGCGATAGCCGCGAAAGACCCGGTCGCGCGCGAAGTCGGGATTGCCGGCGAGGTCGACCGCCACGGCCTCTGTCGCTGCCGGCGACCGGCCAGTAGACGCGGACATCGCTGAAGCTTGCGAGACTGCCAAGCGCCTCCGTCGAGGCTGTCACCGCCCTCGACCGCCAGCCGGTCCGCCAGCGCCTTCCAGGTCTCGTCCGTCCTTCGGCGCATTGGCCGGGCCCACCGCGGCGGCGAAGTTCGGGCGAGACGAAGGCGAACTCCGCCCGGGCATCGGTTCGCCACAGGAAGCGGCCGGGGCGGCTCCGTTCGCGGCGGCATCCTCGACCGCGCGCGGCGCTTCGACCGCCGCCGCCGGAGCTTCGGATGCCTCGACCGACGTCTCCGCCCTCGGCGCGACGGCGGCCGCGGGCCGGACTACCGCGGCGCGGGGAGCGCTTCCGCTCGGGCCCGACGACGAGGAGGAAGAGCCGTTCGTCGCCGACGCTGACCCGTGCGACGCCGGCCGGGCGCGCCCCGCCAGGCGATCGCAATCGTGCGCGCGGACCACGGACGGGCCGCTCGCTTCCGGCCTCGAGGATCAGCGCGTCGAGCGCGGTCGGAGGCCGGCGCGAGCGTCGTCGAAGCCGCCGGAGGCGCCGAGCACCCTGCCGTCGCGGTCGATCACGGCGGCGAGGCAGTCGTCGCCGGCAATGACGTCGGCCAGACGCTCGGCGCGGGTCGACAGCGACTTGCGCGGGCGCCGGCGACGCGCCGACCACCAGAACGGCGCGGGCGCCGCCGCCGAGAGTCGAGCTTCCGGCAGGCCGCCGGCGAGCACCGCCTGGCGTGACGCCGAAGCTGAAGCGGAGGATTTCGAGCCGGGCATGATCGGCGGGCAGAGCTCTTTGCCAGGCGGGCGAGCTGGACGGCGAGCGGGTTGTCCGCGCGAAAAGCGCCGGGCAAGCAGCGCGTCCAGGTCGGCTTCGCCGAAGAACCGGCGACGCGGCGGCGTTGGCCCATATCAGGCCGCTGCCGTCGCCGCGGAAGACCAAAGCCGGCCGCGGATCGAGCATCACCGGCCCACCGGCGGCAGCGCCGCAAGGTCGAGAAAGGCGTGGGTCCTGCCGTTCATCAATAAGCACCCGCCCGTCAGTTGGCTTCAACGTGGGCGGCCATCCTCGGCATAACCGCCGGTTAATACAGTGGCGGCCAGCGCCGGTTCAGGCTTCGCCATCAACGTGCACGGTCCGCTTGAAGCCCTTGGTTAACGTCGCGCGGTTGGCCTCCGCCGCCGCCGGGCCTATCTTCACTCTCAAGCTGTAGCAGGGAGGGAACCGACATGCAGCGCACACCTTTCGAAATCCCCGACCAAATGCGCGAGGTCGCGGATCGAAGCGTCGAGCAGGCGAAGAAGGCGATCAGCCAGTATCTCGATGCCACCCAACAGGCCGTCGCCAAGGCCGAAGGCTCGGCCAAGTCGATGCGCGACGGCGCCGCCGAAGTGAGCCGCCAAGCGCTCGCCTTTGTCGAGGAGAACGTCGCCGCCTCCTTCGATTTCGCCCACCGGCTGGTGCAGGCGCGAACGGTCGAGGAGATCGCCGCGCTTGCAGAAGGAGTTCATGGCGAAGCAGATGGCGAGCCTCGCCGAACAGGGCAAGAGCCTCGGCGCCATGATGGGGCGTGCCGCCACCGAAGCCATGGACAAGGCCAAGAAGTAGGCGCTCCCTCTCGTCTGGTCATCGTCGGATTTCATTTGTGCGTTGCAAGATTTATGTTGCAACGCACAAACACCTCTGCCTATATATCCAGTCATCGGCGAGCGGCCCGCCTGGCGGCGCCATGGGCACGCGCCGCGCCGCGATGACAAACCCACTCTCACCAAGGATGCGACGACGATATGACCACCGCTACGCAAGACCAAGACCGCCAAGCCTCCGCGACCGCGGACCAATGCCGACCCCGTTCGAGGCTTTCAACATGCCGACGCCGAACTTCGAAGTGCCGGCCGCTTTCCGCGATTTCGCCGAAAAGGGCCTCGCCCAGGCGCGCGACGCCTATGCCAAGATGAAGAGCGCGGCCGAGGACACCACCGAGGTCGTCGAGGACACCTTCGAGACCGCCCGTGACGGCGCCTTCACCTTCGGCGTCAAGGCGATCGACGCGGTCAAGGCGAACAGCGACGCTTCCTTCGCCTTCGCCAAGGACCTCTTCGGCGCCAAGACCCTTGCCGACGTGATCGAGCTCCAGACGGCCTTCGCCCGCCAGCAGTTCGACACCGCGACGGCCCAGTTCAAGGAATTCCAGGACCTGGCCCAGAAGGTCGTCACCGACACCGCCAAGCCGATGACGGCGCATGTCGAGAAGACCTTCAAGGAGATCAAGGCGGCGTGATTTCGCGCCTTCGAGCGTAAGCGCGTAAAGAACGGCCCGGACCCACGTCCGGGCCGTTTGCTTTTGCGCGGCCGGACGGGTTGTCCTCTCGGCGCATGCTCCCGGAACGCGGCTGGAGGATGAGATGCGGAGGCTTGCGGCGGCTTTAGTCGTTTCGATTCTGGCCGCGGCGCCGGCTTCGCGCCGAGGATGGTCCGCTTCCCGCCGGCTTCGACAAGATCGAGACGATCGTCGTGGTCTATGCCGAGAACCGAAGCTTCGTGCACCTCCTGCCCGACCACCCCGGCGCCTTCGGCATCGCCGACGCTGCCCGAGTCCGCCGTGATCCAGCGCGACCGCGACGGCTCGGTGCTGCCGTCGCTGCCGCCGGTCTGGGGGAAGGCAGCAATCACACCGAAGCCCGACCCGGACTATCCGGCGTCGATGCCCAACCGGCCCGTTCGACCTCGCCGCACCGCCTTACGATCTGCCGGCGGACGTACTGACGCGCGGTCCCGGTCCACCGCTTCTACCAGAACCGGATGCAGATCAACGGCGGCAGGAACGACATGTTCGTCGCCTGGACGAACGTCGGCTCGCTGGCGATGGGCTACTATCCGGAGCGAAGGCACCTGGCTCGCCGAGCTGGTCGAAGCAATACACCCTCGCCGACCATTTCTTCATGGGCGCTTTCGGCGGATCGAACCTCAACCATTTCTGGCTCGATCTGCGCCTGCTCGCCGCATGGGAGGACGCGCCGGAGACGCGAGCGCTCGGTGCTCGACGACGCCGGCAACCTGAAGCTCGCGCCCGACTCGCCGAAATCGGCGCTGGAGGGTCCGCCGCGATTCATTCAACGACGGCAACTATTCGCCGGACGGCGCACGTCGTGAACACCGTGCAGCCCCCCTACCAGCCGAGCGCGCATCGCCGCCGCCGATCGGCGGCGACCAGCGCCTCGCCGATCCCGGCTACGACCCGCTGCCGCCGCAGACCGGCGAGACGATCGGCTCGCTCCTTTCGGCCAAAGGCATCGACTGGGCCTGGTACGCCGCAGGGCTGGGACGTGGCGCTCGCCGACCGCGGCGCGATCTACAACACCAACGGCGCGGTCAATTTCCAGCCGCACCACCAGCCCTTCAACTACTATGCCGCCTATGCGCCGGGCACCGACGGCGCGCGAGCGAGCACCTCAAGGACCTGAAGCACTTCTGGACGCCGCCGCCGAGGCCGGCACGCTGCCGGCGGTGGTGTTCGTCAAGCCGGACGGCACCGCCAACCAGCACCCCGGCGAAAGCACCATGGCGGCCGGCGACCTGATGATCGGCACGATCGTCGCACGCTCCGACGCAGCCCGCAATGGGGCCACATGGCGGTGATCGTCACCCACGACGAGAACGGCGGCTTCTGGGATCCGGCGCCGCCGCCGAAAGGCGACGACTTGGGGCCCCGGCTCGCGCATCCCGACGGTGATCGCCTCGCCCTTCGCCAGGAAGGGCTATGTCGACCACACCGCCCTACGACACCACCTCGATCCTCCAGTTCATCTCGAAGCGGTTCGGCCTGCCGATGCTGCCCGGCATCCGGATGCAGTTCGGCGATCTCCGGAACGCGTTCGAATTCGGGGGGTAGCCTGCCGACGCGGCATCGTCCTGCGTGCTTCGAGGCTCGCGCTTGCGCGCGAGCGCCTCAGCATGGCGGGGTGGGGCTCCCGGGGAGAAACGCTCGAGCCAATCTGGGAGGGCACTCTCCTCGCCATGCTGAGGTGCTCCGCGAAGCGGAGCCTCGAAGGGCGCACCGGCCTTCATTCAGCGCCGGCCGCAAAGCGCCGGCCCTTTTCCCTTGAACGCCGGCATCTTAAATTCTAGGTTCCGGCGCGTTCCGGACGTGCAGCTGTAGCTCAGTTGGTAGAGCGGCGGATTGTGGATCCGTAGGTCGCTGGTTCGAGCCCAGCCAGCTGTACCAATCTCAGCTCAACTTGTAGCCGGTTCGCTCCAGAAACAGCTTGAGCCGGTCGGGGAATTTGAGGACGGCGCGCTGGCGTTTCGGGCAATCGTCGAGGCTGGCGCCCGTGAGGCAGACCTCCTCGCCGGGATCGTTCGCGTCGTCCCAGTGCGACCTGAGATCGGCGAAGGCGGCCGCACCCTCCCCCACCCGCGCCTTCGCCGCGACCCAGCCGGCGAGGAAGCCGGGCGAGGTCCAGCGCCGGCCGGGATCGACCGCCGCCTCGATCCGGCGCAGCCAGTCGCGGTGGGCGGGAAGGTACTGGATCTCGGCCGAGACATCGACAGGCTTGCCGCGGCGGATGGTCAGGATGCGGAGGGGCGCGGCGCTGCAGGCGTAGCAGTCGAATTCGTAGAGGAAGCGGTTGTCGACGGCGACGATCTCGGCGAGCCCGTCATGATCGATGTCGTTGAGGAAATAGCCGTCGCCGTCGAACTCGCCCATGTCGACGGCCGTCCATTTCTCGCCGAGCTGGGTGGCAATGATGATGTCCGAGCAGCAATGGAGGCCGCCGGAGTAGCTCGAGAAATACACCTCCGGATGGACATTGCCCGGGTCCATCTCGGCGATGCTTGCCTCGGCGGCGGGAAGATCGAAGCCCGAGGACACGCCGGTTGCCTCGAGCACGCGCCGGCCGCCGACCATCACCGACAGGATGGGAATGTCGAAGTCGGGATCGATGGCGGGACGCGACACCATGCTGATCCCGGCGGTCACATCCCCCACCGTGACCGCAGCGCTCTTGGCGCCTTCGGCAAACTCGGTCGTCGGAAACTGGGGTCCGCCGGATTGAGCGAAGCCGGCTTGCGTCAACAGGCAAAAGCAGGCGGCGGCGAACGGCACCGCTGCCGGTGCGACAAAGGACACCCGCTCCTCCTCGAATCGCCCCGGCCACTCTACTTTGCGGCCCCGGCCGGTGAAACCCCGAACTGGAAAGCCGCCGGTCGTCCCGCTAGTCTCGAAAGGCCCCGACAGGAGACGAAGATGCCCGATACAAGCGGCCTCAAGACGATCCGGCTCAATCTTGCCCGCACCAAGGATTTCCCGAACGGCAGCGACCGCCACGGCTACAGGTTCACCGCCCCGCTCGACGCGAACGGGCATCTCGATCCGGAAGGCTGGAAGAAGCACCGCGAGCGTTGCCGCGTCGTCCGCTTCTGGGGCGGCGAGGAGGACGACATCGGCCATCTCGTCCACCGCCCGGGCGGCTCGTGGGGCTTCACCTACGACCTTGCCGGCGACGAAGGCGACGAGGCCGGCTTCAAGCTGTCGAGCCACTCCTTTGTCCCGGGCGAGTACGTTTCGATCCGTGACGACAACGGCAATCTCCACACGTTCAAGGTGGTCACCGTCGAAGACGTCTAGCTGCCGCCGTTCCTGATCTGGATCAATGCCAAAGACGCCGGACTTGCCGATCCTTGAGCCCGCACCCCGGGTTCAGGGAGACAAGGATGCGCCTCGCCTGCACGATCGCCTTTGTCTGCGCCGCAATGCCCGTCGCCTTCGCGACCGAGCCGGGGGACCCCGAGCGCGGTCTCGCCTATGCCCGCATCCACTGCTCGGGGTGCCACGCCGTGGAGCGCGGCCAATACGCCGGCATCTATGTCGAGGTTCCGAGCTTCCGGGAGATCGCCACCACGCCGGGGATTTCGGAGCTCGCGCTCATCTCGTTCTTCCAGACGCCGCACCCAAGCATGCCGGACTTCATGGTGCCGAGCGCCGATATCAGCGATCTCATCGCCTACATTCTCTCGCTCAAGGACTGACACACGCCGCCTCCCTCGTTAGTTGCATTCATCCTCTTGCATCTTTATCTTTAGTTGTATTATTACCCCTGATACGACGCTACGTAGACGTCGAGGATTGGGGGCACTCCTGGTTTCACCGACAGCCAATATCGACCGCATTCCGGGTCTTCGCGAGCTTCAGGGGAGCACTGCCGCGTCGCGCATCCTGGTCGCCGTGATCGACGGGCCGGTCGATCTATCCCATCCCGCTTTCGGCAACGCCGATCTCGTCGTGGCCGCATCCGGCGGAGCAAGGCCGTCGCGAGTTGTCGCGACAAGCCGGATGCACGGAACTCATGTCGCGAGCGTTCTCTTCGGCGATCCCGCCGGACCGGTGGCGGGCATCATTCCGGCCTGTCGCGGCCTGCTCATCCCGGTGTTCGCCGATGCCGAGGCGGGAGACATCGTTCCCTGTTCCGAAATCGCCATGGCGCGCGCCATCCTCGCGGCGGTCGAGCAAGGGGCGAACGTCATCAATATCAGCGCCGGGCGGCTGTCCGGCACCGGCACCGCCGGCGGGCATCTCAGCGACGCCGTCGCGAGCGCGGTCCGCTCGGGCGTTCTTATCGTCGCGGCGGCCGGGAATGAGGGCTGCGCCTGCCATCACGTGCCCGCGGCGCTTCCGAGCGTGCTCGCGGTCGGCGCCATGGATGCGAACGGCGAGCCGGTGGGTTTCAGCAACTGGGGCCCGGCCTATCGCCAGTGCGGCGTGCTCGCCCCCGGCACGGACGTGATCGGCGCGGCGGCCGGCGGCGGCGTGGTCGCGATGAGCGGGACGAGCTTCGCGACGCCTTTCGTCGCCGGCGCCGCGGCGCTCCTCATGGCGAAGCTGATCGAGGCGGGCAAGCAGCCCGACGGGCGGGTCGTGCTCCAGGCGATCCTCGACGGCGCCGACCGCTGCGATATCGAACTCCGCGGCAAATGCGAACGGTTTCTGACGGGTGGGCTGAATATCGCCGGCGCGCTGCGGCGGATCGCCGGACCGTCCACATCGGCACGTCCGTCAATGCATTCGGGATCGAACGACAGGAGGGATGCGATGAGCGAAGGGCAAAGCGACACGATCTCCGGGCCGGAGACCGCCGGTTCAAATCCATCGATGGAGACGATGATGGCGTCGCTGAAAGCGATGGAGGGGATGGTCGGCGAATTGAGCCGCAGGATCGGCGAGATGCGCCTCTCCGGCGTCGCCCCGCCGAGCCGGCCGGCCAGCGCGCTGCCCCGATCGCCGATCCGCCCCCCGAGCGGCAGGCAACATCGTCCTCGCGCGGCCTCATCGCGCCGCCGTCGCGGCGCGGCTCGCGGCTTCTGTCCCGGTCGAACGCGAACCTCTCGCGCGACGGCGAGCTGCTCCTGCCCGCCGCGTGTTGCGATGCCTGCGCCGCGCGCGAGGCGCGGCAGCTCGTCTACGCCCTCGGCAGGCTCAGCTACGACTTCGGCACCGAGGCGCGGATGGACTCGATCCAGAGCCAGATGAGCGCGGTGGCGGCGATGGATCACGATCGCTTCCCCTCGGGGCAAGCGAGCGCTTCCAATCCGGCCGACTTGGTGAAGTTCCTGCGGACCGACCACGGCGTCCCGGTGTCGCCGGCGATCAACTGGGTGCTCAACCTCAACGACACGCCGCTTTACGCCATCCTCCCGGAGGGCGACTATCTCGAGGAAACCTACAAGCGGCTGGTCGACACGCTCGACGAGGAGACACAAAGTGCGGCGGCGGCGGCAGCGGTCGCGACCGCGAACGCGGCGGCGGCGGAGAAGAGCAAGCAGGCGAAGCCCAAGCCCATCCCTCCGGTGGTGGAGCGCATGTCGCTTCCCGGCGTGATCAACGGCGAGGTCGAGTTGATGAACGGCCTCGCCATCCCGACGGTGAGGCCGGCGCTGGCCGGGATGTACACCTGGTCGCTGGAGGCGCTGGTCGCCGCGCTCAAGCGGGTGCCGACGGAAGGCGTCGCCAACGACCCCGGCAAGGCCGGCACCTTCAACCCCGAGGACGGACTGCGCACGTTCCTCGCCCGCATCTACGAGGAGATGCGCAATGTCGGCCTGGCGCCGGAGGATCGCGCCCTCAACTACGCCGCCACCAACGCCTACCAGGCCAACGATATCTTCGTGAAGCTGCGCGGCCGCAACATCCATATCGAAGGGTTCGAGGTGGTGCGCAGCCCGGTCATGCGTCCCGAGTCCGATTGCTGGGACGTCAAGATGACCTTCTTCGATCCGGCCAACCTCACCGGAACGCCACGCGAAGTCTACTACTACACGATCGATGTCAGCGACGTCGTGCCGGTCTCGATCGGCAGGCCGCGCCACTGGACGACGTACTGAGCCAATTCGCACGCTTAATCAGCGGGACCGAATCTCAGTGGCGCTCGGTCCCGAGAAGCGCCGACGAGGCGTCAGGATGCGCCACTTGCACCTCGGGGCCTGTCCCCGCATCTCAAGGAGAGAACCATGGCCATGCCAATCCAAGCCGCGCCGGTCGACCGGTCGAACCGCCCGATGACGATGCAGTCCCGCACCGACGGCATTTCTCCCTCGCAGATCGATCCAACCGCCATTCTCTGCATGATCTGCAAGGTCTTCCCGAACTTTCCGATCTGCAAATTCATCTCATGCCCGACATGACGAGTCGGTTGCCGCGCTCGGACCTGATTGGCGTTCTGGGCGCGGCACCGTTCAGGCTATCCAAGACCTGTCGCGACAAAGGAGCAAACCATGAACCTGCCGATCCAAGCTTCTCCGATTGACCGAGCGGCCCGTACTGCCAAACTCAACGCCGTCGCCGCCTCGCCGGGTATTCGAGCGCAACAGATCCACCTCGGCAAGATCGGCGAGATCGCCTGCGAGGCTTGCGCCCTGCTGCCTTTCCCACTTTCGCTGGCGTGCCGGACGATCTGCAAAGTCGTCATAGACTAGCGCTTGTGGGCAACTGCGAACCGGGCCGCCAACCGGTGGCATCTCGCGCGTCCTTCGGAGCAGCCCGACGGAGAGAACCATGAGGCTTCCGAGTCAAGTTCCGCCAATCGATCGCGCCGGCCGCGCAATCGGGCGTCATCCCGCGTCCCGGGTGGCAAGGAACTTGGCTCCGCAGTTGGTTGATCTGCCGCCATTTCTGCCCCCGAATACATGTGCAGATTTCTACCGCCGGAACTCGCCATCATCTGCCGGATGATCATGGACAATCACCGGGCACTGCTTTGAGGCCGCCGCCTCACCGCCCCTCGGCCTCGACCCGGACGATGCCTCGGGCTTCGAGGTCGCGGAGTTGCCGCTCGGTATCGGCAAGCGTCGTGCCGAAAAGCACGGCGAGCGAGCCGAGCGGCATCCGCCCGCGGCTCTTGAGCGGTGCGACGAGGTCGGCGTCGCGTCCGGTCACGGTCGTCTCGGCGAGGTGACGTCTGAAGCGCACGGTCATCTCGTGATCGCTGCCGCTGAGATCGGCAACGATCGGCGACAGCCCGACGCGGAGATCGGCGGCGATGCGCGGCCGCGTGGCGCCGTCGAGCACGATCTTCTCCTCGCCGAAACGGACCTCGGCGACGCCGGCGCGGAGGGCTACCGACAGCGCCTCCTCGCGCGTCCGCGGCAGGTCGAAACCGAGATTGTCATCGACGACGATCGTGCCCGAGGCCGGCGCGGCGTCCGCCGGGCATAGCGCGCGCAGGCCGGCGCCGGCATAGCGGAGCAGCGTCTGGCGCGGCCCCGAGGGGAGCGGCCCCGCCGCCTCGACCGGCGACCACAGAACCGCGACCCCGGGTCCTCCGATGAGCCGCGCCGGGCGGGCGACGGCGCGGGCGGATGAGACGACCGCGACGGCCGGCTGATCCTTCTCGCCGGTTCCGGCGAGTTCCGGCCAGGCGCGGCCCAACGCCTCGGCGAGCGCTTCGGAGACGCGGAGGTCGAGCTGAGCGCGGGGAATGCTGGGAGTGCCGAGAACCGCCTCGACGGCGCCGAGCGGCAGCGCCTCGACCGGCTCGAAGGCGAGCCACGCCAGCGCGGCCCGGAGCCAGGCCTGCCGCGCTTCGGGGCCGGCACCATCCAACTCGGCCAGGGCCAGGAGAACGTTCATCTCGATGATCTCGCCGAGGCTCCGGGCTCCCGCCGAGGTGGCAAAGGCGCGTTCCAACTGTTCGCGCCACGCCCCGCGATCGCCGCCGAGGCGTGCGAGGCGCGCGAGGTTGACGGCGCTGAGATGGACGAGGCGCGGATCCGCGGTCCTGCCGGCGAGGGCGGCGTCGAGCTTAAGCGCAAGGGACCGAACCGCCTCTCCGTCGCCGGCGGCGACCCGAGAGGCGACGTAGAGCAACAGGAGGTGGAGGTCGTCGTCGCCGACGCTCGGCTTGGCATCGAGCCCGGCGACAAGCTCGCCGAGCCCAGGCATGGCAGTATCGGGGTCGCCGCGTTCAATGGCGGCCCGGAGCTTGAGCCGGTCGAGCCGCTCGCGCACCGTCTCAGGCGCCCGGCGCGACGGTTCGGGCTGGGCGATCGCCTCGGCGAACCGCCGCTGACAGAGCCGTATCTCCTGACGGACGAGGTCGGCGCTCGCCGCGGCCGCGGGGTCGCGGGCGACCGAACGGGCGCGGATGGCAAGATCGCGGGCAAGGTCGATCTCGCCGGCAACGAGCGCGCGCCGGGCGAGCCCGGTCAGCGCTTCGCAGCCGGCAAAATGGCTGGTGCAGTGGCTCTGAGCCAGGGCCTTGAAGCCGTCGTCGCGGCTTTCGAGGGCCTCCATCGCGTCGAGGCTCAGCGCCGCCTTGGCCGGGTCGGTGTCGCGGTAGCCCGGCGGAATGAGAAACGCCCCGTCACCGACCGGGCGGAGTCCCAAAGCCTGCGTATCGAGACCGTAGCGCTCGGCAACCGGTTTCGGCAAAAGGCCGGGGAAGAAGCGGAGGATGTGCCGCTGGTCTTCGGCGAGGTCGTCGAGCGCGGCACCCGCCGGCGGCGCCTCGATGTTCCGCCGCCGTTCGAAGACGAGCCGCGAGACGGTTGCCGCGGGCTCGCCGCCGACAGCGAGAAGCGTGATCCCCTGACGCCTGAGAAACAGGAAGAACCAATCGTTGCCGATGCCGATACCACGGTCATAGCGCGGAGGGAGGAGCACGATGGTCGCCGTTGCCGGGAGTGCGGCGGCGATCCGCGCCGCATCGTCATGCGCGAGAAGCACGACGCGGTCGCCGAGGGCGGCGATATCGATGCCGTCGCGACCGAGACTCATCGCCGGCCGGTCGGCCCCGAGGCCTGGTCCGAGCGGCACCCCGAGGGCGGCGGCGAGCTGGGTGGCCGCCTCGCGCGGACGCCACGCGCCGAGGGTGAGATCGACATAGTGGAGCCTGTCGGCGTCGACATTCGCGCTAGGCTGATCCTCGGCCACGACCCGGCGGCCCCCTATGCGACGACCGCAAGGATCGCGAGGACGCTTCGCTCCAGCCCGTCGAGGGCGAGCAGGGCGTCGACTTCGCGGTCGTAGAACGCACCGACATCCTCGACGCGGCATCCCGCGACCGCCGCCGCGACGCCGAGGGCCGCGAGATGGCGGCCCGCGAAGATCAGGGCGTCGCGATAGCCGCGCTCGCCGTCGCGACGGGCGGCTTCGGCGAGATTGCCGACGAGGAAGAGCACGGCGCGGGCCCGGCGGACGGTTTCGGGAGAGGCAAACGCCTCGGCAATCTTTCCGGCGATGTCGCCGTGGCGAAAGCGCCGGAGCGCGGATCGGCCGGGGTCATAGTGGAAGAGCCCGTCGGGCAGGGATTCGACCGCGTTGACGAGCACCAGAGCCTCGATCGGATCGGCCTCGCCCAGCGGCCGGCACCCCTCGGCCATCAGGCCGGAGAGCGACTTGAGAGACAGCGGCGCGACGCCGCCAGCCGCCGGCAAGGACCGCGACGTCTCCGCCGCGGGCAGATCGGCCAGCGGGAACTCCGGAAATCCGTCATAGGTGGGCCGTCCCGGCGCGCCGCCCGGCGCCGCCTCCGGCCGGAAGCGACGGCCGCGTTTCGAGTTCTCGTGATAGAGCTCCCAGCACGCTTCGGCCGGGCTGTCCGCGAGTGCAGTCTCGAACCAGAGCGCGGACATGGTGTCTCTCCCGGTCTTAACGGAACGGATGCGGCGAGGGATTGCCGGCGCTGCCCCGCGCTATGCCGCGATAGCCGAGCTTCTGCGGCACTTCGTAGAGGCGGTTGCCGCCGAGCGCGCGAAGCGCGTGGCCGGCGATTGAGCGGCTGGTAGCCGGGGACGACGACGCGGCAGACCGCGAGCCCAAGCCCGGCGATGTCGGCGCTGGTGAGGTTGGCGGCAAGCACGCGGCTACCGCTGTTCATCGACGCGGCCGATGCAGGCTTCGAGATCACCGGCGACCGAGCCGGTCGCAGCGCTCTCGCGATCGGCAAGATGGCGCCGGTCATCGGACGCGAGCAGGAAGGCGACGCGCTCGCTGTTCGCGCGATCGGCGGCGAAGTCGAGGTGGTCGGCGGCGTCGATCACGTCCTCCCAGTCGTTGGCCGGCGACGGCGGCGGGCGCTGCCGCCCGGCCTCGCGCGCCGCCCGGAGGGTCCCGGCGAGTTCGGCCAGCGCGGCGGCAAGCGCCGCCGCCGGGTCGAGATTCGCCGCGACGGCGAAGACGAAGGCGGGCGCTTCCGGCCGGTCGGAGGCAAGCGACGGCGACAACGCTCGGGATGCGGTTGTTGGTGGTGACGTCGAGAAGCGTGACCCGGTCCCCCGCAGCCTCGAAGCGGCGGACGAGGGCGCGGAGGTTTGCCGGCAGAGTTTCCGCCGGAAGGCGCGGCGGCGCGGTCATGGTTTGCCAGAACAGCGCCGCGGCGTCGCGCGCGACCACCGTCGTAGAGCCCCGCGAGCGGCGGCGGCCGCGACGCCGTCGCCGCAGGCGAGCCCACCGGGTCCCGGCGCCACGATCGGCAGGTCGCCGGCGCCGCGGAGATGGAGGAACGGGTGCCAGACCAGCGCGGCCGGCACGTGCACGGTGTCGCCGCTGGCGAGATCGATCGCGCGCGCCCAAC
This sequence comes from uncultured Alphaproteobacteria bacterium, assembly GCA_963792845.1. GTDB lineage: Bacteria > Pseudomonadota > Alphaproteobacteria > Rhizobiales > Kaistiaceae > Bauldia. Next base: position 48,947 of record CAWBXW010000012.1, on the reverse strand, counting down.
GCACCGGCGTATCGTCGGTGAAGGGAACATAGGGGAAGCCGGGCCGACGGTACTGGCTCGCTCGCTGAAGAGCGCGAAGTCCCGCGGCTCGATGACAGGAAAGCCGGCGTCGGCGAAGGCGGCGAGCGGCAGGCCGTCGCGATCGTAGAGGGCGGCGGCAGTAGCGGGCGACCGCGCCGCGAAGCGCGCCGGCAAAGGCTCCCTCGCGGAGTCGGCGCCGCCGCCGCCGACCAGAACGGTCCCGACGCGCCGCCGAAGGCCGCCGGGTCGCAGGTCTTCGCGGCGACATGGACATAGTCGGGCCCGCCAGGTTCGCGGAGCGATCTCGCCGAGGCGCGAGACGATGCCGACCACGGGATCGTGGAGATATTCGAAGCGGCGGCGATGGCCGACGGTCATCAGCCGCCTCCGTTCGCCGGCGAAAGCTTTCGCATCCGCGCCGGCGAGCAGACCGGGCAGCGCGGCGCCCTGAGAACCGCCCGGGTGCGGAGCGCGGGCGTCATCAGGTCGGCCTCGATCAGGCGGCCGGCGGCGCCGCCGGGAAGCACGCCGGCTGAAATATTTGAGGAGGTCGATCGCCGCGAGATCGGCGGCGACCCGCGCCATCGGCTGGACGAAGCCCGACACCGTCACCGGCCGAAGAAAGGATGCGCCTCGGTCGGCGCGCTCCAGCGCCGGGTCATCGTAGTTGGCGTTCCGGCGGGCGAACAGGCATTCGATAGCAGGGCCCCTCGCCGGGCACGACCAGCGGGCCCGAGCGAGGCGACCTCGTCCTCGAGGACGATCGGGTAGAACAGGATCTCGTCGGCGACGCATTTCCGGTTCCAGTCGCGCATCAGGTCGAGGCCGCCGAAATCGCTGCAGACGATGTGGCAGTCGGCGGCGTCGGGCTTGCGCCGTCCACTCTTCGAGGGCGTCGCGGCGGCGTGGCCATCGCCGCGGCGATCTCGGGGCGAAGCTCGTCGCGGTCGTTGAAGAAGTCGAGGTTGCGGAGAGCGGGATGGTCGACCAGCGAGACCGCGCGGAAGCCGCAGCTCCGGAGATTGCCGAGGAGCGGCAGTGCGATGTGGTTGACGCCGAAGACGCGCGATCTCGACCTTCCCGACGTTTTCGCGGCCGATCGCGGCGTCTGCGCCGTGGTTCCAGTAGAAGACGTCCTCCGGCCGCGCCGCTTCGCCGCTCCAGCTGCCGGCGGGCACCAGCAGACGTTCGGCGGCCAGGCGCTCGATCAGCTCCGGAGCGCCGTATGCTGGCGCCCTCCGGACTTCGCCCATGAGGGCAGCGAGGCTGACGCCGTTCCCCTCGGCGGAGCGCCGGACGAGGAGATCGAGGAGGTCGCCGATGCCCTCGCCGCGGATGAAAATGCGGGCCTTCCCGCGCCGGATGATGATGCCGTCAGCATAGCGGCACGGCCTGGATCCCGAGGAGGCGGTAGCGCGCCTCCCTTACCCCGGGGACGTCGTTGCCCATCCGGTTCAGCCCCGCCGGGAGACCTGTCGCCCGTCACCCGGCCCAAGGCCTTCTATCGCACGGGCACCGGACCGGCGGCAAATCCTGCAAGCCGCGGGCCGTGCGCGCTTCAACGATGCCGAGCGGGCCCTTCGCCGCGGTCGAGGATGAGCGGGATGATCAGGTCCTCCTCGTCCTCGAGATGGCGGCCGAGCTTGCTGAGGAGCTGGTCTGCCGGCGCTCGGCATAGCGGCCGGCGGCGCGCATCATGGCGTCGCGGTCGCTTCCTCGGCTGCGGAGGAAGGCGTTCGCCGCCTCGAAGGCTTCGCCCATCGTCGCAGTGGATATTCTCGTGATCGGTCTCGAGCACCTCGAAGCCGCGGACGAGCCGCGGCTCGGCGGCGCTGAACACCGGGAAAGAACTGGTGGTCCTCGATATTGTGGTGGCCTTCGAGATGGCCGAGGAAGGTCTGGAGCCGCGGCCGGAACCAGGCGCGGTAGTCCTGCCGCCGTCATCTGTCCCTCGCGGAACTCGGCGCGCGCCGCGGGCGAGCGTCAGCGCCGAGCTGGCGGAAGCCGTCATGGATGCCGAGCCAGAACCGCGCAAGATCGCCGAGATTGACGTGGCCCTGCCAGTCCGTCGCGCGGATAGCGGTCGAGGAGGAGGCGGAGCTCGTCGGGCCAGCCGGTGCGGAGATCGAGGTCGAGGGTCATCAATCGGGTTTTTCGGGGTTGCGGGGGACGCTGGATATAGGTGGCCGGAGGCCGTTGCCAAACACGGGATTCGGTGTCGCGTGGTCATGCGGATGCCCCGGTGCTACCAGTCCGCCCGGGATACGGGGACGCTAATGAAGATCATCGACCTCAAATGCGCGCTGATCGGCGGGAACCCGGTGGTGCGCATCGTCACCGACGAGGGCATCAGCGGCTACGGCGAGGTCGAGTACCTGGAAGCCCTTCTCAAGCCGCATGTCCTCATGCTCCGCGACCTCATCCTCGGCGAAGACCCGACCGACGTCGAACGGGTGATGCTGAAAATCCGCCCGCGCGGCGGCTTCAAACCGTGCGGCAGCGCGGTCAGCGTCGTCGAGCACGCGCTTTGGGACATCGCCGGCAAGGCGGCCGGCGTGCCGGTCCACAAGCTGCTCGGCGGCAAGATCCGCGACCGGGTGCGCGTCTACAACGGCGCGTCCGCTTCCCGCTCGCCGGCGCACGAGCCGGACGACTATGCCGAATGATGTGCGCAAGATGAAGGCGCGCGCCGGAGGGCTTCACCATCGTCAAGCAGGGCATCGCCTTCCACAGCGAGATGAAGCGCGCGGTGCCCGGCTTCGTCTACGGCGAGGTGTCGCCCGCGCATGTGCATGGCGGCGTCGATCGACCGCGGGCTGCTCACCGAGCGCGGGCTGAAGCACGCGATCGCCTGCGTCGAAGCGATGAAGGAGGTGCTCGGCGACGAGATCGGCCTGGCGCTCGACTGCGGACCGGGCTGGACCGTGCCGGACGCGATCCGCTTCGCCCGCGCGGTCGAGCCATTCAACCTGATGTGGCTGGAGGACATGCTCACCGGCGACTACACGCCCTACGTCAACGCCGACGTCTATCGCGAGGTGACGCGGGCGACCGTCGACCCCGATCCACACCGGCGAACAGATCTACCTCCGCCAGAACTTCAAGGCAGCTGATCGAGGGCCACGCGGTCAACATCGTCGGCCCCGACCCGTGCGACGTCGGCGGCATCGCCGAACTGAAGTGGATCGCCGAATATGCCGACCTGCACGGCATCCTGATCGCGCCGCACGGCACCGCCAACGGCCTGCTCGGCCTCGCCGCGCTGGTCCAGGTCTGCGGCACGCTGCCCGCACAACTACATCGCCTTCGAATATCCCATCGGCGACCCGGCCTGGTGGTACGACATCGTCGAGGGCCTGCCCGACCCGATCGTCAAGGACGGCATGATCGAGGTCTGGGACCGGCCCGGCATGGGCGTCGACCTCATCCCGGAGGCGGCGAAGCGCTACCTCGCCGAGGAGGACAAGGCGTTCTTCGACTGAGCCGTCGCCGCGGCGCGGAAGGCCGCCGGGCCGCTCGGCTGCGCCGGCGGCAGGTCGGCGGCGATGGCGCCGGCGACGGCGATCACCGCGACGCGGATCACCTCCATATGGTCCGGCGAAGACCCCTGCAGGAACGGCACCGACAGCGCCGCGACCACCTTGCCGTTCCGGTCGCGGATCGGCGCGGCATAGGCGCAGGATCGACGGCGAATATTCGCCGCGGTCCTCGCGACCAGCCCTCGCGGCGGATCCGCGCGAGCTCGGCCGCAGAGGCGCTTGCGGTCGGCGACGGTCTTCGCCGTGTAGCGGAAGAGCTCGCCCTCGCCGAGGATCGCGTCGAGCTCGTCCTTCGGCAGGTGGGCGATCAGCATCTTGCTCGCCGCGCCGGCGTGGAGCGGCTGGCGCTGGCCGGGAACGACGGTGAGCGCATATTCGCGCGTGCCCTGCACCGCGGCGACGACGAGGATGGCATTGCCGTCGAGGACCGAGACCTTGCAGCCCTCGCCGGTCTTCTCGGACAGCGCCTCGAGATGCGGCCGCGACAGGGCGGCAAGGTCGTAGTCGTTCGCATCGGGAAGCGTGCGCGCGGCGAGCGCGAGGAGCCGCGGCCCGAGCCGATAGGCGCCCTCGGCTGGTGCGGCGCACCACGTCGTGGAACTGCAGCGTGTTGAGGATGCGGTAGACGGTGGTGCGCGGCAGGCCGAGGACCTCGACCAGCTCGCGGATGCTCGCCCCGTTGTTGCGCTTCTCGAGCAGCGCCAGCACGTCCATCATCCGGTCGATCACCGGGATGCGGTGCCTGGCCATGGGCTCGCGTCGCCATTTCGTTCCTTCCCCGGCGCCACGCCTCGATTGACTTCCTCGGACATTACCTTTATCGTCCAAAGTTGAATACATAAAGTTCATATTTGAATTGACGCTGGAAGCGCCGCAAAGCGGCATTCGAGCGCCAGAAGCGCCGAGGCGGGGCAACCGCCGGCGACGGGAGGGACGGGCGATGGACATGGAGCGGCGCAGGATCGCCGACACCGCGGCGCGGTTGAAACGCCTCTATACCGCGGCGGTCTACGACATCATGGACGAGATGGGACTCCGCCATCAGTGCCTCGACCTCGCGATCAAGCCGATCGAGCGGACGATGCGGTCGCCGGGCCGGCCTTCACCATCGCCGGCATGGCCGACCCGCGCAGCGACGAGGAGTATCGACGACTTCCCCGAGGTCCGCGACCTGACCTTCTTCCGCCGCATGTATCGCGGCTGCGTCGTGGTGATCGCGGCCGCCGGCGAAACCCGCTCCGGCCACTGGGGCGAGCTGATGTCGACCGCGGCCAAGGCGCGGGGCGCGGCGGGCGTGATCATCGACGGCGGCTGCCGCGACGGCAACTCCTCATGGATATGCCCGACTGGCCGGTCTTCACCCGCTACCTCTCGCCGATCGAATCGAAGCTGCGCTACCGGATCAGGTCGCTCGAAAAGCCGATCGCGATGACCGGCAGCCTGACCAGCCATGTCCGCGTCAATTCCGGCGACTGGCTGTTCGGCGACATGGACGGCGTCGTCGTCATCCCCGCCGATCGGCTCGACGAAGTGCTGGCGCAAGCGCCGAAAAGATCGGCGGCCTCGAGGACATCGTCCGCGAGGCGGTGCGGAACGGCGCCGACGTCAAGGAGGTCTTCGACAAATACGGCCGCCTCTGAGCCTTCGGGGAGCGGCCTCGGACTTCAACCGGAAAGGAACCGACGAATGAAGGGCATTTCCTCGCTGGCGCATGTGGCGCTGAAGGTCAAGGACATCGACAAGTCGCTCGACTTCTACGTCGAGCAAGATGGGCTTCCCGGAGATGTTCCGCCTTCACCGCGACGGCAAGCTGTGGATCGTCTATCTCCGCGTCACCGACGACCAGTACCTCGAGCTTTTCCCGGAGGGCACGGGCGACCGCGCGCCGGGGCGCGAGGCGACCGGCGTCAACCACATCTGTCTCGGCGTCGACGATATCGACGTCGTCGTCGCCGAACTCACGAAGGCCGGCATCAAGCTCACCGCCGAGAAGAAGATGGGCGCCGACTACAACTACCAGGCCTGGATCGAGGACCCCGACGGCAACCGGATCGAGCTGATGCAGATCATGCCGAAGGCGATGCAGCTCGAGGCGATCGAGTCGATGAAGGCGGGCAGCAACAAGGTCCCGGTCTACAGCGTCTGAACGTGCTCAGCCCGCCATGCGGATCACCGGCCACAAAGTCTTCGTCGCCAACGCCTCGCGGACGAACTTCGTCTTCGTCAAGCTCTATACCGACGACGGCATCGACGGCGTCGGCGAGGCGACGCTGGAATGGCGGACGAAGACGGTGGTCGCGGCGCTCGAGGAACTGGAGCGCTCGATCATCGGCCAAGACCCGTTCGAGACCGAGAAGCATCGTCGAGGTCTTCCACCGCGACTCCTACTGGCGGACCGGGGCGGTGTTCCGGAGCGCGCTCGGCGCCGTCGAGGCCGCGCTCCTCGACATCAAGGGCAAGGCGCTCGGCGTGCCGGTCTACGAGCTTCTCGGCGGCAAGCAGCGCGACCGGTTGAAGTGCTACGCCAACCACTGGTTCTTCGGCGCCGAGACGCCAGAGGACTTCGCGGCGAAGGCCAAGCGCGCCGTCGCCATGGGCTACCGGGCGCTCAAGTGGGATCCGTTCGGCGACGCCTGGCTCGAGATGGACCGGCCGCAGCGGCGGCGGACGATTGCCGAGGTCGAGGCGGTGCGCGACGCGGTCGGTCCCGATGTCGAACTGATGCTCGACGTCCATGGCCGCCTCAACGTGCCGACCGCAATCGCCATGGCCCACGCGCTGGAACCCTTCGACCTCTCCTGGATCGAGGAACCGGTCCCGCCGGAAAGCATCGACGCGCTCGCCGACGTGCGCGCCAAAAGCCGCGTGCCGATCGCCGCCGGCGAGCGTTTCTTCGAGCCCGAACGATTCCTCGAGATCATCGAGAAGCGCGCCGCCGACATCCTGCAGCCGGATGTCTGCCACCTCGGCGGCCTGTCCGAGACCAGGAAGGTCGCCGGCCTCGCCCATATGCGCTTCCTGCCGATCGCGCCGCACAATCCGACGGGCCCGGTGATGAACGCGATGACGCTGCACCTCGCCGCGGCGATCCCGAACTTCTCGGTCTTCGAGACGGTCTCGATCGACGTGCCGTGGCGGAAGGAACTGGTCGGCGAATCCCTCGCCTTCGAGGGCGGCGACATCCTGGTTCCGGACGCGCCCGGCCTCGGCGTCACCCTCAACGAGGAGGCCTGCGCCAAGTATCCCTATCAACCCTACGACCTGCCGATTTTCACCGGCTTGATGAACACGCGCGGCGTCGCCACCGGAGCGCCCGTCGTTGCCTCCCGTTCCGACGGCCCGGAGGCGCGCCGCGCGTTGTCCAATCGCCGGAGGAAAGAGAAGTGACATCCGGCCGCGACCAGCGGCCGGCGGAATGCTGACCCCACGATCCAAGCGAATCGTGCAACAGGGAGGAGAAGATGAAGATCAGGCACCTTGCGGCTCTCCTGGCCTCGGGAGTTTTCGCCTTCGTGATCGGCGCCGGAACCGCCTCGGCCGGCGAAATCCTGTGGTGGACGCCGAACTGGGGCCAGGCGCGCGCCGAGGAGCTCGCCAAGAAATTCATGGAAGCCAACCCCGGCATCACCGTCAAGCTCGAGATCACCGTGTCGGACGGGCTGCCGACGCGCATCCAGACGGCACTTCGTTCCGGCTCGCCGCCCGATCTCATCGAGGCGCAACATGGCTGGGTCGTGCCCTATGCCCAGGCCGGGCTGCTCACCCCGCTCGACGACACCCTCGCCGCCCTCGGCAAGGACGACTTCGTTCCCGCCTCGCTGCAATACGACACCTGGGACGGCCACATCTGGGGCATCCCCTATCGCATCGAGACCCATGGGGTCTTCTACAACAAGGGGGCCTTCAAGGCGGCCGGCCTCGATCCCGACAAGCCGCCGCAGACCTGGACCGAGCTGGTCGACGCCGCCACCAAGCTCACCGGCAAGGGCGCCAATGGCCAGGATCAATACGGCTTCGCCATCACCGGCGGCGGAGAGTTCGGCAACACCGTCTTCCGCTCGCTTCCTTTCATCTGGATGAACGGCGGCTCGATCATCAGCGACGACATGAAGACCGCCACGGTCAACTCGCCGGAGGCGGTCGAGGCCGTCACCTTCTACACGGATTTCCTCAAGAAGGGCCTGTCGCCGCCCTCGACGCTCCAGAACGACGGCACCGCCAACCGGCGCCTGTTCATTGCCGGCACCGTCGCCATGTACCAGTCGGGCCAGTTCGACGTCGACTCGATCCGCAAGGAGAACCCCAACATCGACATCGGGGTGATGATGATCCCCCACCCGGAGGGCAAGGAGACTGCCGCGATCCTCGGCGGCTGGAGCTTCATCGTGCCGAAGGACGCGCCGAACCCGACCGACACGAAGAAGTTCATCGAGTTCCTCAGCCAGGCTGACAATATGGGCTTCTTCACCGACACCTTCCCGGCGCGGATCTCGGCGATGGAGATGGACCGCTTCAAGGATCCGATCCTGACGGTGTTCAAACAGATGCTGCCCTATGGCCGCACGCTGCCGCCGCACAAGAACTGGATCCCGATCACCCAGGCCTATTTCGACGGCATCCAGTCGATCATGACCGGCGACGCCACGCCGCAGGAGGCGATGGACCAAGCCGCCGAGGACATCCAGGCGCTGCTCGACCAGTAGGCGGGGCTTGAATCACGCCTGTCATGCCCCGCAAAAGCGGGCATCCAGTAACTACTGCGGTGTTTCGGACAAGTCGCGGCATCGTTTACTGGGTCCCCGCTTTCGCGGGGATGACAGGATTTGGTTCTCGTGTCCCACCTCTTGGGCAGCTCGAGGAACGTCCATGAAGCACAGCCACGGCGTCCTCTTCGTGCTGCCGGCGATCATCGTGCTCGCCATCCTGATCGCCTATCCGGTCTTCTACACGGGCCTGCTCAGCGTCACGAACGATCAGGGGACGTATGTCGGCATCGCCAACTACGCCGCCGTGGTGAAGTCGCGGACAACATCAACTGCGGTGGTCAACACCGCCTATTACGTGCTTGCCTCGATCTTCTTCCAGGTGATCCTGGGGACGCTCACCGGCATCCTCCTCAACCAGAATTTCCGCGGCCGCGGCATCGTCCGCTCGCTGGCGCTGATCCCCTGGGTGGTTCCCGGAATCGTCGCCGCCACGACCTGGGCGTGGATGTTCCACACCGAGTTCGGGATCATCAACTACATGCTGACGGCGACGCACGCGGTCGACGCGCCGGTGGGCTGGCTCACCGAGCGGAACACGGTGATGCCGGCGATGATCGCGATCAACTCGTGGAAGCTGTTTCCGTTCGTGGCGGTGATGGTGCTCGCCGGGCTGCAGACGGTTCCGAACGAACTCTACGAATCGGCGCGGGTCGACGGCGCCACCTTCCTCGACGAGGTGCGCTACGTGATGCTGCCCTCGATCCGTCCCGTGCTGGTGGCGATCACGCTCCTCCTCCTGATCTGGGGACTGAACGCCATCACCATCATCTACACGATCACCCGCGGCGGCCCCGCCAACCGCACCCTGATCACCCCAATCCAGATCTTCCGGACCGCGTTCGAGCTGTTTCAGTTCAATCAGGCGGCGGCGCTGTCGGTGCTGTTCTTCCTGGTCACCGTCATCTTCGTCGCGATCTATATCCGGGTCTTCGGCGCCTCGCGGGCGGAGCGTGCGGGATGAAGCCGGGCTGGCTCACCTATACCGTCGTCGCCGCCGGGGTGGTGGTACTGCTCGTCGTCTGTATCTTCCCCTTCCTGTGGATGGCACTCTCCTCGGTCAAGACGCTCGGCGAACTCTATACCGTGCCGCCGGTCTGGCTGCCCGAGGTGCTGACCTTCGAGAACTATCGCAAGGTGCTCTTCGAATCGAACGTGCCGCGCTACTTCCTGAACTCGACGGTCATCTCGCTCGGCTCGACGGCGATCGCGCTGATCCTGGCGATCTTTGCAAGCTACGGCTTCGCCCGCTTCCGCTTCCGCGGCAAGCCGGCCTACCAGGCCTTCATCCTCGTCGGCCAATTGCTGCCGACGGCGGCGATCATCGTGCCGCTCTTCATCACGCTCCGCTTCCTCGGCCTGGTGAACACCTATCTCGGCTTGATCCTCGTCTACACCATCCTGACGCTGCCGCTCAGCGTCTGGATGCTGACCAGCTACTTCAAGGCGATCCCGGTCGAGCTCGAGGAGGCGGCGATCATCGACGGGGCAACGCGACTCGGCGTCCTCTTCCGCGTCACGCTTCCGCTGTCGGCGCCGGGCATCGTGGCGATCGTCATCTATGCCTTCGTCACCACCTGGAACGAATTCATCTTCGCCCTGGTGCTCGCGCAGGACTACCGGGTGAAGACGCTGCCGATCGGGATCGCCGAGTTCACCACCGAGTTCAACACCGACTGGGGCGCGGTGATGGCCGCCTCGCTGATCATGACGCTGCCGATCGCGATCCTGTTCTTCGCCATGCAGCGGATGTTCGTCGGCGGGCTGACCGCCGGCGCGCTCAAAGGATGACGAGGATGAAGGAACGGAACGGCATCCCGATGATCGGCTTCGGCACGTCCGGGCTGGGAGCCAAGGCGCATGAATCGATCGGCATCGCGCTGGAAGTCGGCTACCGCCATCTCGACACCGCGCAGAGCTACGGGACCGAGGATGTCATCGGGCGGGTGCTGAAGGAGGCCGGGACGCCCCGCGACGCGGTGTTTCTCACCACCAAGATCGCCGACAGCAATCTCGGCAAGGACCGCTTCATGCCGAGCCTTCGCCAGAGCCTCGATCGGCTCGGGGTCGACCACGTCGATCTCCTCCTCATCCACTGGCCGTCGCACCGCGATGCGGTGCCCTTCGCCGACTATATGGAAGCGCTCGCCCGGGCCAAGGCTGACGGATTCGCGCGCCTGATCGGCGTCTCGAACTTCACCACCGCCCTCCTCGCCAAGGCCGTGGCGATCGTCGGCCCCGGCGAGATCGTCACCGACCAGGTCGAGATGCATCCGCACCTCCACAATCGAAGCGTCCTCGACTGGTGCGACCGGCACGGCATCGCGGTCACCGCCTATATGCCGATCGCCCGCGGCCGCGTGCTCGCCGATCCGGCGATCGCCGACATCGCTCGCCGCATCGGCCTGGCTCCGGCGGTGGTCGTCCTCGCCTGGCTGATCCAGCTCGGGGTCATCGTCATTCCCGCCTCGACCAGCCGGGCGCATATCGAGGCCAATCTCGGTGCGGCGAACGTGAGACTCGACGAGGCGGCGATGGCGGCGATGGCCGGCACCGACCGCCGCCACCGCATAATCAATCCCACGAAGTCGCCGGACTGGGATTGAGCCATGGCCGAGGTGCGCATCCGCGACGTGCGCAAGGCCTTTGGCGCCGCGGAAGTCATTCACGGCGTCAGCGTCGATATCGGCGACGGCGCCTTCGTCATCCTGGTCGGTCCTTCCGGCTGCGGAAAATCGACGCTTCTCCGGATGATCGCGGGGCTCGAAGAGATCACCGGCGGCGAGATCGAGATCGCCGGCCGGGTGGTCAACACGCTTCGGCCGAGAGACCGCGACGTCGCCATGGTCTTCCAGAACTATGCGCTCTATCCGCACCTGACGGTCGCGCGCAACATGGGCTTCTCGCTGAAGCTTCGCCGCGAGCGCAAAGAGGTGATCGATCGCAAGGTCAAGGAGGCGGCGGCGATCCTCCAGGGCAATCGCTTCAGGTTAACGCGCGTGCGCTGATGGCTCGGATGTGATTCATGGACGGCTTCGTTGAATCGGAGCCGCCTCATGACCCAGCCTCGGTCGCTTTTGCTTCTTGACCATTTCTCGGCGCTGAAGGACCCGCGCCAACAGTGGCGTGTGGTCTATCCGCTGCCGGAAGTGCTTCTTCTGGTGCTGTGCGCGACGCTGTCGGGGATGGATGACTTCGTCGAGGTGCGGATGTGGGGCGATCATCGGCTCGACTTCCTGCGCCGGTTCCTGCCCTACGAGCGTGGCCTGCCCTCGCACGACACCTTGAACGACGTGATCAATGCGCTCGACGCCGAGCTGTTCCAGCGCTGCTTCGCAAGCTGGGTGGAGCGGCTGTGCGAGGCGGAGCCCGATATCGTCGCCATCGACGGCAAGACCGCTCGGCGCAGCCATGCGCGGGCCAAGGGGATCGAGCCCTTGCACATGGTCTCGGCCTGGGCCTCGCGTCAGCGCCTCGTCCTCGGCCAGGAGGCGGTCGCCGACAAATCCAATGAAATCAAAGCTATCCCGCTGCTGCTCGAACGTCTCGAACTCACCGGCGCACTCGTCACCATCGACGCCATCGGCACCCAGACCAGCATCGCCGAGACCATCGTCGCGCGCGGTGGCGACTATCTCCTGGCGCTCAAGGCCAACCGCCCCGCCACCCATGCCGATGTCAAAGCCTTCTTCGACGATCCGCCCCCGGGCATGGTCGAGACAGCCCATGTCACCGTCGATGCCGACCACGGCCGCATCGAGACGCGGCGCCATCTCGTCTCTTACGACGTCGCCTGGCTCTTCTCGGACCGCCGCTTCCCGCACGAGCCCGGCTTTCCTCATCTCGCCATGATCGCAATGGTCGAGAACCGCATCGAACAAGCCGGGCGGACAACCACCGAAAGGCGATACTATCTGTCATCCGCTAAAATGGAGGCCGATGTCTTCGCCCTCGCCGTGCGCGCCCATTGGGGGATCGAAAACCGCCTCCACTGGGTCCTCGATGTCGTCTTCCACGACGATCTCGCCAGACTGAGAACTCAAAACGGCCCGCGAAACATGGCCGTGGTCAAACACATGGCCATGAACCTCGTCAGAAACCCAACCGACAAGATCAGCCTCAAAAACCGACGCAAAAAGGCTAACCTCAATCCCGACTATCTCGAAAAACTCATCCGACAATCCGCACCGTTAACCTGAAGCGATTCCCCTGGGCGATCCTCGGCCTCGACGCGCTGCTCGGCCGGCTGCCGAAGCAACTTTCCGGCGGCCAGCGCCAGCGTGTCGCCATGGGCCGCGCCATCGTGCGCGATCCGCAGGTGTTTCTCTTCGACGAGCCGCTCTCCAATCTCGACGCCAAGCTCCGCGTCCAGATGCGGACCGAGATCAAGGAGCTGCACCAGCGCCTCGGCACGACGACGATCTACGTCACCCACGACCAGATCGAGGCGATGACCATGGCCGACAAGATCGTCGTGCTGCGCGACGGCGTGGTCGAGCAGGTCGGAGCGCCGCTCGACCTTTACGACCGGCCGGCCAATCTCTTCGTTGCCGGCTTCATCGGCTCGCCGGCGATGAACCTGATCGACGGCGAGATCCGGAACGGCGCCGCCGGTCCCGCCTTCGCGACGGCCGACGGGCTGACGCTGCCTCTGCCGAAGGCGGTTTCATCCAAGGCCGTCGGCGGGCGCGCATGGTACGGCGTCCGCCCGGAGCACTTCTCCCTCTCCGACGGCGGTATCCCGGCGGAGGTGGTTGTGGTCGAGCCGATGGGTTCGGAAACCCAGGTCTTCCTCCGGCTCGGCCGCCACGACGTCACCGGCATCTTCCGCGAGCGGATCGGGGTCGGGCCGAAGCAAACGCTCCGCCTCGCCATCGATGCGGAGATGGTCCATCTCTTCGACCGCGAGACGGGAACGCGGCTATTGGAGGCTACGACATCCTCACCAGCCGGTGCCGGATGAACTTCGGTTCGAGATAATCCTTGATGCCAAGCGAGCCGCCTTCGCGGCCGTAGCCCGACTCCTTGATGCCGCCGAACGGGATCTCCGCCGCGGCAAGCAGCATCTCGTTGACCCCGACCATGCCCGCCTCGATCCGCTCCGCGGTCCGCTCGGCGCGTTCGGCGTCGTTCGAGAAGACATAAGAGGCAAGACCGAAGGGGAGCGCGTTGGCGCGTTCGATCACCTCGTCCTCGTCGGAGAAGGTGGTGAGCGGCGCGATCGGCGCAAACGGTTCCTCGACCATGATGCGGGCGTCATCGGGCACGTCGGCGATCACCGTCGGCTCCATGAAGTGGCCCTTGTTGAGATGGGCCGGACGCCGCCCGCCATGGAGCAGCCGGCCGCCTTTGTCGACGGCGTCCTTGACCAACGCGAGGGCGCCGTCGACGGCGCTGGCCCGGATCATCGGACCCATGGTGACGCCGTCCTTGAGGCCGTCGCCGACGACGATGCTCCTGGCGAAGGCGACGAAGGCCTCCTCGAAGGGCGCACTGATGCTTTCATGCACGAAGAAGCGGGTGGGCGCGATGCAGACCTGTCCGGAATTCCGGAACTTGGCCATCGCCGCCGCCTTGGCGCTCGCCGCGGGATCGGCGTCGCGGTGGACAATGACCGGGGCATGGCCGCCAAGTTCCATCGAAGCGCGTTTGATGCCTTCGGCGCATTGCGCCAGCACCTTCCTGCCGACCGCGACCGAGCCGGTCAGCGACACCTTGCGGATCACCGGCGAGGCGATCAGCATCTCGGCGAGCCTCGCCGACGGTCCGGTGATGACGGTGATCACCCCGGGCGGCGTACCGGCATCGACCAGCGCCTCGGCGACCTTGAAGCAGGAGCCCGGGGTCTCCGACGCCGGACGGGCGACGACCGAGCAGCCGGCAGCGAGCGCCGCCGCGATCTTGCGGGACGGAAGGAGCGCCGGAAAGTTCCAGGCCGACAGCGACAGGCACACGCCGACCGGCTGATAGATGACGGTGAGCCGCTGCTCGGGGGTGCGGGCCGGAATCGTCTGGCCGTACACCCGCTTCGCCTCCTCGCCATACCACTCGAACTGATCGGCGGTGCCGTTGACCTCGCCGCGCGCCTCGGCGAGCGGCTTGCCGGTCTCGGAGCTCATGATGCGGGCGATGTCCTCGTTCCGCTCGCGGATGAGATCGGCGGCCTTGCGCATGATCCTGGCGCGGTCCCACGCCGGCATCGCCTTCCATTTCTGGAATCCGCGCTGGGCGCTGGCGAGAACGGCGGCGACATCGGCGGCGTCCGCCGACGGCACGACACCAATCTCTTCCTCGGTCGCGGGCGAATAGACCGGCATGGTCTCGCCGGAGGCGGCCTGGCGCCATTCATTGTCGATCAGGATGCCGAATTTTCCGTACATTTCCGATGTCTTTCGCCAGGGTTGTATCTTTCCCGGCCGCTTCCGCCGCGGCGGGCTCTTCCTAGCACGGCGGAGGCGGCGTTGGAATCGCCGGACGGCCTACCAGAGGCGCCGCAGCGCCTTCTCGATCTCGACCGCCGCAAGCATCACCAGGCCGGTGGCGATCACCGCCAGCGCTTCAGCCGGGCCGAGCGGGACGGTGTCGAACACCCTCTGGAAGGGCGGAAGGTAGGTGAAGGCGAGCTGGCAGATCGTCACCCCGCTTACCCCGAGAAGCACCGCCGGGGTCCCGAGCACGCCCTGCCAGGTCAATGACGTGCCGTGAACATAACGGACGCTGAACAGGTAGAAGACCTCCATCACGACGAGGGCATTGACCACCGCCGTCCGCGCCAGTTCGACCGGCAACCCGCGCCGCTCGATCCAGAAGAACAGGCCGAAGGCGCCGAGGACCACGAGCACGGAGACAAAGACCATGCGCCACAACAGGCTGCCGGTCAGGATCGGAGTTCCCGCCGGCCGGGGCGGACGGCGCATGGTGCCAGGCTCGGTCGGCTCGAAGACGAGCGTCAAGCCGAGCGCGACCGCCGTCACCATGTTGATCCACAGGATTTGCAGGGGCGTGATCGGCAGCGCCAGGCCGAGGGCGAGCGCGACGACGATGGTGATCGCCTCGCCGCCGTTGGTCGGCATGGTCCAGGCGATCACCTTGATCAGGTTGTCGTAGACCGTCCGTCCCTCGCGAATGGCGGCGACGATCGAAGCGAAGTCGTCGTCTGCCAGAACCATTTCGGCGGCTTCCTTGGCAACCTCGGTCCCCTTGCGGCCCATGTCAATGCCGACATCGGCGCGCTTCAGCGCCGGCGCGTCGTTGACGCCGTCGCCGGTCATCGCCACGACCAGGCCATCGGCCTGGAGGGCCTCGACCAGATGGAGCTTGTGCTCCGGCGTCGCCCGCGCGAATACGTCGGCCTCGCGGACAACGCGGCGCAGCGCCTCGTCATCGAGTTGGTCGAGTTGCCGGCCGGAGACGACCACGGGTTCCTTGGCGAGGCCGAGCTGGCGGGCGATTTCGAAGGCGGTGAGAGCGTGGTCGCCGGTGATCATGACGACCCGCACGCCGGCCGCACGACACTCGTCGACCGCAGCGATCGCCTCCTCCCGCGGCGGATCGATGAAGCCAACGAAGCCGACCAAAGTCACGTCATGATCGACGTCGCCGAAAGCGAGGGTCTGGTGGTCCACCGCCGCAGGCTTGATCGCGAAGGCCAGCACCCGCTCGCCGCGCGCGGCGAGCCGGTCCGCCGCCCGGCGCCAGCGGTCGGCGTCGATCGGGCCCGACCCGTCGCGGGTGCGTTCCAGGGTCGCCATGTCGAGGACGCGCTCCGGCGCCCCTTTGACCAGGATGAACGCCGTTCCATCATGGCGGTGATGGAGCGTCGCCATGAAGCGGTGGACCGGATCGAACGGGATCTCGTCGGTGCGCGGCGCATCCTTGCGGGCGAGCCCGACGTCGACGCCGGCTTTCGCGGCGAGCGTAACCAGCGCGCCCTCCATCGGGTCGCCGTCGATAGTCCAATCCCGCCCGGCCTGCCTGAGCTCGGCGTCGTTGCAAAGAAGGCCCGAGCGGATCAGCTCCGACAGCGGACCGTCGCGGTCAAGGTCGATCGCCGCACCGTCGACCGTCACCGCCCCGTCAGGCGCGTAGCCGTCGCCGGTCACCTCATAGTCGCCATCGGCGGTGACGATGCTCCGCGCCATCATCTCGTTTCGCGTCAGGGTTCCGGTCTTGTCGGAGCAGATGACCGAGACCGAGCCCAGCGTTTCGACCGCGGGCAGGCGCCGGATAATGGCGTTCCGCGCCGCCATGCGCTCTACGCCGATCGCGAGCGCGATCGTCATGGTGGCGGGAAGCCCTTCCGGAATGGCAGCGACGGAGAGCCCCACCACAGCCATGAAGGCGTCGGCCAGGGCATAGCCGCGAACGAAGTAGGCGAAGACGAAGGCAAGACCGGCCACGGCGAGGATGATCGCGGTTAGTTGCGCCGCGAAGCGGTCCATCTGCCGGACGAGCGGCGTCTCGAGCGCCTCGACCGAGCCGATCAGCGCGCTGATCCGCCCGAGCTCCGTCGCAGCGCCGGTGCCGACCACGACGCCCGCCGCCTGACCGGCCGCGACGAAGGTGCCGGAATAGGCCATCGACGTGCGGTCGGCGAGCACGGCCTTGTCCGCCGCCGGCTCGACCGTCTTCGCCGCCGCCATCGACTCGCCGGTGAGCGCGGCTTCGTCGATGGTGAGATTGCGGGCGCGGATCAGGCGGAGGTCGGCCGGCACGCGGTCGCCGGATTCGATCAGGACAACGTCGCCCGGAACGATGTCCTCCGCGGCGACCGTCAACCGCCGGCCGTCGCGGAGCACCGACGCCTTCGGATCGATCATGCCGCGGATCGCGTCGAGCGCATTCACCGCCCGACCCTCCTGGATGAAGCCGATCAAGGCATTAGCCAGCACGACGCAGAGGATCACCGCGGCGTCGACGAGGTGACCGAGAACGAGCGAGAACGCCGCCGAGGCGAGGAGGACATAGATCAGCACATTGTGGAACTGGAGCAGGAAGCGCAGAAGCCGGCTTCGCTCCGGCGCCTGCGGCAGCCGGTTCGGTCCGGCAGCGGCGAGACGCGTTTCGGCTTCGGCAGCGTTGAGGCCGGAGGCCGAGGACCGCAACGCGACAAGCGCGTCGGCCGCACTGCGCCGGTGCCACGGCTCCGCCAAGGCCGCGGGCTGCGGCGCCCCACCGGCCCGTGGCGGCACACGGGAGAGGGTCGAAATCATTGGTTTGCCCCGGGGCTCTTCTTCGCGACGGTTCCGGCTTATCTGCGCCAGCCGACCGACACGACGCTTTGAGCCGCATCAAGGCGCCGCGGCGGCGCTCCGCGCGGCGTCGCGCGGGCCCGACACCCGCGAGCCCTGGCGGAATCCCGGTCACGCGACGCGTCGGCCCTCGCGCCAGACGCCGCGGACGATCGGCATGCCGCCGTCGCTATGAACCCGCACCAGGTCGGCGCGCCGACCCGGCTCGATCTGGCCGCGATCGTGGAATCCCACCGCCTCGGCCGGATTCCACGACACCAGCGCCATCGCGGCGGGTAGCCCGCTGCCGTCCTGGCCGGCAAGGATGAAGGCGGCGTGGAGCAGGCTGAAGGGAAAATAGTCCGAGGAGAGCACGTCGAGCAGCGAAGATTTCGAGGAGCGCCTGTGCCGCGACGTTGCCGGAGTGGGAGCCGCCGCGGACGATGTTCGGCGCCCCCATCAGGATGCTGCAGGCCGCTTCCGCGCGAGGCCTCGGCAGCCTCCATGGTCGTCGGGAACTCGGCAAGGGCGATGCCGATCGCCACCGCTTCGGCGACGTGATCCGCCGTCGCGTCGTCGTGGCTCGCCAGCACGATGCCGCGCGCGGCGGAGGCTTCGGCGATCGCCTGGCGGTGACGCGACGACATCTCCCCTGCCCGCGCCTGCCGCCGGTCGACGAAGTCGGCAAACTCCGCATCGGTCAGCCCGGCCTTGCTCTGAAAATACCGCCGGTAGGCTTCGAGGCTGGTGAACTGCCGCTGCCCGGGCGTGTGATCCATGAGCGAGGCGAGGCGCACCCGCGGCTCGCTCACGAAGCGGGCGAACCCATCGACGACGTCGGGCGCCGAAACCTCGCAGCGGACGTGAATGAAATGGTCGGCGCGGAGCGAGCCGGCGCCGGCCGCCGCCACGATCGCCCCGCCGAGCACATCCATGTCCTCGGCCGTGAGATCGGCGTCGTCCTCCATGCCGACGCGCAGCGCATCGAAGACCGTGGTGATCCCGGAGGCGGCGATCTGCGCGTCGTGGGCCTGAAGCGCGGCGGCCGGGTTCCAGCGCACCTTCGGCCGCGGGGCGTAGTGGCCCTCGAGGTGATCGGTGTGGAGTTCCACCAGGCCCGGCAACAGCCAGTCGCCTTCGAGGTCGATACCGGAAACGCCGGTTGCCGCATCCTCGATCTCGACGATATCGCCGCCGCGCACCACGACGTCGCCGCCAGAGATGCGCTCGGGCAAGACGATACGGCCATTCCGGAAGACGGTTTCGCTCATGCTGCGTCGACGCTTCGCGCCCGGCCGAGGAAAGGAATGCGCGTGTCTACCACAAAGTCGTCCGGCGGGTGGCGTTCGATAAAAAGCGACAGGGCGTCGAGGACAAGAGGCTTCCCGAGAAACGCGGCGAAGCGGGCGCGGAGCACCGCCTCGAGATCGTCCCGGTGCACTTCGGCCACCGGGCCGGTGAGGGTCATGTGGAATCGGAACTCTTCAAAGACATAGGGGTAGCCCCAGTCCCGGAGGTATGTCCGCTGCCGGCCGGTGAGCCGCTCCGGACGGCGGCGCGTCACGTCGGCCTGGCTCGACGAGGCGCGAAACCGGTCGAAGGCGCGCACTGCGTCCGCGGCGAGCGCGTCCGCGTCGGAAGCCGATCCGTCCGGCGTAAGGGCGAAGAACGGACCGAGACGCTCAATCCGCAGCGCCGCGATGTTGACCGGTGACCGCTCCGCGCAGAAGGCGGGGAGTAAGCGGCGGATATCGTCGAGATCATAGCCCTCGGCGATACGGAAAGGCGGCTTCAGCGTGGCGTGGAAGCCGTAGCGGCGCGGGTCGGCGGTCAGGAGATCGACGGCGGTCTTGTCGAGCCGGCCGTCCAGCCGGCGCGCGACCGGTGCGCCGGTAAAGGCGTCGCGCCCGAGCCATTCGGCGGCGGAGCGAGTCAAGGGATGGTCGGCCGGAGGCGTGAAAAAGACGGCAACGCGCATGATTGCGCTCATAGCATAGGCTTGCGGCGCGTTTGCGACAGAAGGGCCGGGCGATGGGAGTTGGATAGCGGCCCGGCGCGTCCTTCGAGGCTCGGGCTCCGCCGTCGCGCCTCAGGATGGCAAAGTGGGTTTGCTCCCCCACCGAACCGTTGCCGCCGGGGAGAGTACCAACATCGCCATCCTGAGGCGCTCCGCGAAGCGGAGCCTCGAAGGACCCGCCGACAGCGATCCGAGGCGGCCTACCGCAGCCGCCGCCTGAGCGGGAAGAGCTGGAGGTCGAAGCGGCCCGCGACGTAGCCCCAAAGGCCTTTCGGCGCAACCAGCATCACGGCAATCGCCAGAACCCCGAGCGAGATCAGGTACCAGGTGCCGAGCGAGGCGAGATAATCCTGGAGGAAGTAAAGGACGACCGCACCGACGATCGGCCCCTCCAGCGTGCCGATGCCGCCGATCACGACGATGAAGATGACGTAGGCGGTCCAGTCGAGAACGGAGAAGGCCGCGTCGGGCGAGATGCGCGCCTTCTGCAGATAGATCAGCGCACCCACCATCCCGGTGCCGAAGGCGGTCACAATGTAGACGATAAGCCGCGTCCGGAAGCCGTCGACGCCCAGACCTTCGGCGGCGATCTCGGAATCGCGAATCGCCGCGAGCGCAAGGCCGCGGCGCGAGCGGAGAAGGCGATAGATGGCGAAGAGCGTCAGCACGAGGAGGAGAAGCGCCAGCCAGTAGGTCGCCATGTCGCGCGCGGCGGCAACCCGGACGCCGAAGGCGTGGGCGATCCGGTCGAGTCCGAACATCTCGTTGGTTATGTCCGGCCCGAGCGAGGTGCCGGTGCCGCCGCCGAGCGCCTTCACCTGGGCGAGGATCAACCGGAAGACCTCGGCCGCGACCCAGGTGCCGATCGCGAAATAGGCGCCGCGGAGCCGGAAGACGACGAGCGCCGTCGGCACCGAGAGGACGGCGGCAACGACGCCGCCGATCACGATGGCGATGATCGGATCGAGATTGCCGATCAGCGTCGCCGCGAACAGCGCATAGGCGCCGAGGCCGACAAAGGCCTGCTGGCCGACCGAGACCAGCCCGGCATAGCCGGCAAGCAGGTTCCAGTACTGAGCCAGGGCAAGCATGGTGAAAATGAAGAAGAGGTCCTGGAGGAGCGCTCGGCCGGCAAACGCCGGAAGCGCCGCGAGCCCGACGACCAGGACGGCCGCCGCCGGCATCGCGATGCGCGAGGCGCGGCTCTGCCAGGTGACGGCGAAGCGTCCGGCCGCCGGGATGAGCGCGGCGTCGGCCATTAGTCGACCGTGCGCGGAAAAAGGCCGCGCGGCCTGACGACCAGCACCGCGAGGAATGCGATGTGGCCGGCGAGAATCTGCCATTCGGGGTTGATCCGCGCGCCGACGGTCTGGGCGATGCCGACGACGATGCCGCCGGCGAGCGTGCCCCACAGGCTGCCAAGGCCGCCGATGATCACCGCCTCGAAGGCGTAGATCAGCCGGGCCGGGCCGATGGTCGGGTCGAATTGCGCACGCGCTCCGAGAAAGAAGGCGGCGACGGTGCAGACCGCGAGGGCGACGCCCATGGCGACGGCGTAGATGCGCCGGTTGTCGATCCCCATGAGGCGGGCGACCTCGGCATCGTCGGAGGTGGCGCGGAAGGCGCGGCCGAGACCCGTCCGGTAGAAGACGAAGCTCAGCGCGAGAATGACGAGAACGGCGGCGACCAGGCTGAGGAGGGGCATGATGCCGACCGCAATGCCGCCGCCGACCGGTATCGATGAACCTGCGAGGCCGCCGATCGGCAGGCGGCGATTGTCGGCCGAGAAGGCCTCGAGCAGGCCATTCTGGATGACGATCGAAAGCCCGAAGGTGACAAGCAGCGGCGGCAGAATGTCGGAGCCGAGCGTGCGGTTGAGGAGGAGCCCCTGCAGCGCATAGCCGACGGCGAACATTACCGGGACGGCGAAGGCTAGGGCGAGAAAGGCGTCGACGCCGAGTCGGTCGCGATCATCAGGATCACATAGGCGGCAAGCACGATCAGGTCGCCATGGGCGAGATTGACCAGCCGCATGATGCCGAAGATCAGCGACAGGCCGGTGGCGTAGAGGGCGTAGAGCCCGCCGAGCAGCACGCCCTGAACGATCGTATCGACCCAGGCGATCATCGGGTCAGCACCGGTCTCACGCCTCGATCCCGAGATAAATCTCGCGGACCTCGCCCGAGGCCATCACCGCGCGCGGCTCGCCGTCGGCAATGATCCGTCCGAAGTCGAGCACGACCAGTCGCTCGACGACCGCGAGGAGCGCGTGAACGACGTGCTCGATCCAGACGATGGTGATCCCGGCGGCGCGGAGGCCGCGGATCGTGTCGACCAGCACGGCGCATTCGGCCTCGGTCAAGCCGCCGGCGATCTCGTCGAGGAGCAGGAGGCGCGGCCGGGTGGCGAGCGCCCGGGCGAGCTCGAGGCGTTTCCGCTCGAGGAGCGTCAGGCTTCCGGCGCGGCGATTGGCAAGGGGCAGAAGGCCGCCTTGCTCGAGGATGCCGCCGCAGAGATCGACCACCTCCGCGTCGGCGCGGCTGCCGGTGTTGGTGGCGCCGACCATCAGGTTCTCGAAGACGGTCAGATTGGCGAAGGGCCGAGGAATCTGGAACGTGCGCGCAATCCCGGCGCGCGCCCGGGCACGCTGGGACGTCCGGGTTACGTCGGCGCCGTCGAAAACGATCCGGCCGCTGTCCGGCGTCAGCGACCCGGCGATCAGGTTGAAGAGCGAGGTCTTGCCAGCGCCGTTCGGCCCGATGATGCCGAGCGCCATGCCCGCCGGCACGGCGAGCCCGATCGCGTCCGCGACCACCACCGAGCCGAAGGCCTTGCTCACCTTGTCAAGTTGCAGGATCAAGCGCCGTCCCCGACGGCTCTTGCCCGGCCGGGCCGGGAGGCGGCCGCGACCGCCTCCCTTTTGGCTTCGCGGATCAGCCGATCGGCTCCATCTTGCCGCCGACCGGGATCTCCGGCGCGAGCTGGTTGTCGACAATGACCAGATCGAATTTGTTATCGTCCTTTCGGCGCCACTGGCCGCTGACCAGCGGAGTCTTGGCGACGTTCTTGGCGGCGAAGGGCGGCACGCCGGCACCGTCCCATTTGATCGGGCCGACGATGGTATCGAGGCTGGTGGCGACGATCGCGGCGACCACGGCGTCCGGGTTCTTCGGATCCTCGGCGCGCTTTATCACGTCGGCGGCGATCTCGAACAGCGAATGGACGAAGCCGATCGGCTGGGTCCACTGGCGCTTGGCCGCGGCCTCGAATTGCTGGGCGAGTTCGGCCGAGGAGGCGCCGGTGAGCGACGACTTGAAGGGATGGTTCGGCGACCACCAGACCTCCGAGGAGAGGTTGTTGCCGAGTTCGCCCAGCGCCTCGACCGACTCGGGGAAGAGCAGCGCCTTGCCGATGCTGCACGCCTTCGGCTTGAAACCCTGCTGGTTGGCCTGGTTCCAGAAGGTCGTGAAGTCGGGCGGGATCACCACGCCGGTGACGATCTCGCAATTCGCCGCCTTGAACGCCGCGATCTGCGCCGAGAAATCGTCGGTGAGATCCTGGTAGCGGCCGGGATCGATGGTGGTATAGCCAGCGGCCTTGAAGGCCGGCGGCACGCCGACATTGGGATCGCCCCAGGCATTGCCGTCGCCGTCATTCGGGAACAGCCCGGCCACCGTCTTGTTGGTGTCGAGCTGGTTCCACATGTTGAGGAAGACGCCGATCACGTCCTCGAGGCCCCAGAAATAATGATAGGTGTACTTGAACGGCTTCCAGGCGGGGGGCCCGCCGGCGACATCGGCCTGACGGCCGATGAACCATGGCTGCCACGGCGCCACCGTCGAGATGCACGGCATCCCCTCGATCTCGCACTGGGTGGAGACCGGGTTGGTGGTTTCCGGCGTCGAGGCGACCAGCATCAGGTCGACCTCATCATCGACGATCAGCTCCTTGGCGACCTCGGCGGCGCGGTTCGGATTGGACTGGCTGTCTTTCACGACCACTTCGACGTCGACCGGACCTCCGGGGCCTTCGATCGTGCCCTTGGTCACGTCCAGGAACGACTTGATGGTGAAGTCGTCGGCCTGAGCGAAGGCGGCGAGCGGCCCGGTCTGCGGTGTCACATAGCCGACCTTGAAGCTGGGATTGGCGGCATGAATTGCCGGTGCAAACAGCGGTCCAGCGCCGAGCGCGGCACCTGCGGCGGCGCTCGTCTGCAAGAAGCGGCGGCGGCTCAGGCCGCGGCCCCGAACGGGTTTGGTCATTTCCTTTCCTCCCGAATATGGGCGCCCTTCCCTCCGGCGCCTCGATAACAACAATCCCGGACGGCGCGACGCCGCCGGCCGGCTCAATTCAATTCAGGGCCGCCGGCGCGATCACGTCGCCGTTTTCGCGACTCGCTCCTCCTGTGTCGGTCACCCGCTGAAGATAGGCGCGGGCCGTGCCCAGCTCTTCGCCGCTCACCGTGTGCGGCCGGTCGGCGAAGACCCGCGCCTCGACCAGTGCGCCGCTGGCGCTCAACACGGCCTCGGTCTCACGGGTCCTGGTCACCGGAATATGCGGATCGACCTCACTCCCGGTCAGGTACACCGGTGTTCCGGCAAGCCTGGCATCGGGCGTCCAGGTCGTCCCCGGCGGTCCGATCAGGCCGCCGGTGAGGATAAGTGCGGCGCCGTAACGCCCGGGGCGCCGGATCAGCGTCTCGGCGGCAAGGCAAGCGCCCTGCGAGAAACCGCCGAGCACGATTTTCGCGGATGGCACCCCGGCGGCGATCGTCTCCTCGATCAGGTCCATCTGGTTGGCGAGCGCGGCAGACAGCCAGGGCTCGTTCCGCGCGATGGGCGCGAGGAAGCGCTCCGGATACCAGTTGCCGCCCGGGGCTTCGGGAAGCAGGAAACGGACCCCCGGGACGTCCAGGGCGCGCGCAAGACGGCCCATATCCTCGGGCGAACTTCCACGGCCGTGGGCGACGATCGCCACCGCCGCGGCGTCTCCCGGTTCCGGACCGATGGCGAGAAAGGGATAGCGGGCCATCGCGTCCCGGCTAGGATCCGCTCGCCCGGATGTGCGATCTGCTATCCATGGTCCAGCGCGGCTACCGCCCTCCCGAAGCACCGCCCAAATCGCAGCCCGGCCCACAATTTCTTGACTTGCAGGGACCGGCGTTCGATTATCGAACCGACGTTCGACTATCGGCCATCCTCCGGCAGGACTCGCAGCGTGTCAACCGGGACGACCAAGCAAGCCGCCGATAACCGCATCTCCGTCCCTGAGATGGTCCTGCCCGACAAGGAGTTCATGGCGACCCTCGAGAAGGGCCTCGCGGTGCTCGAATTGTTCGGTGAACGGCGCCCCAGGATGACCCTTTCGGAGGCCGCCGCGATCACCGGCATCTCGCGGGCGACGGCGCGCCGAGTGCTTCGCACGCTGACCGCGCTCGGCTATCTCCTCCAGGACGGCCGCCATTTTTCGCTGGCGCCGCGGATCCTCCGGCTCGGCTTTGCCTATCTCTCGACCCAAACCTGGATCGACCGCGCCGAGCCGCTGATGAAGGAGCTCAGCGAAGCCGTTCAGGAAACCTGCTCGGCGGCGATCCTCCAGGGCACCGAGATCGTCTATGTCGCGCGGACGCCGGCCCCGCACCGGCTCCTGTCGGTCGCGGTCACGATCGGTTCACGGCTGCCCGCCTTCCACTCGGCGCTCGGCCGCATCCAGCTCGGCTTCCTGGCGGAGGACGAAATCTGGCGCCGCCTGAAGTCCATCCGGCTTCACCCGGTCACTCCGCATACCATCGTCGACCCCCGAGCGCTGGCCGAACGCATTGTGGCCGACCGCATCCAGGGCTTTTCCATCGTCGACGAGGAACTGGAGACGGGGCTCCGAGCGATCGCGGTGCCGATCCTCGCGCTGAGCGGCGCCTGCGTCGCGGCAATCAACGTCTCCGCCCATGCCAGCCGCTCCACCCGGAACGCCATGCGCGAGGAATTCCTGCCAAGGCTCCGGAGGGCGGCTGCCGCGATATCTGAGACAGTTTACTAAGTCCGCATTTTTGCGCGTTTCGTCTGCCACATCGTGCACAATCGGGCCATTCGGCATTAAGATCACCGGTTGAGGCGTGGCGCCATTGCCGCCAGATTTGACGGCGACGTGCGCGACCGAATCTCGGCAGACTTTCGCGGAGCCTCGGCAGCGAGGGCCGTATCCCTTTCCGCGCGAGCAAGGGGGCATTCACATGGCCAGACCGATCGGAGACGCCGCCGTCCTCTTCTCCGACAACTTCAACGGGCCGCTGGATCACGGCAAATGGGATTTCAACCATTCCCAAGCCATCAACGATCCGGCTCATGTCGGCCAAACGGAAATGAAGCAGGACTGGCCGCAGACCAAGAACGGCGCCCTGCACCTCCAACTCGACACCCACTACGACGGCAAGTCCTTCAGCGGCGCCGAGGCGATTACCACCCAGCAGTTCTCGCTCGCCAATGGCGGCATCGCCTTCGAGATCCGGGGGAAATACGTCAACCCGGTGAAGGGCCTCGTCGCCGGTATGTTCCCCTATGCCTACAACGCTTCAACGGGGCTGCACGACGAGATCGACTGGGAGGCCTTGTCGAACAAGCCGAAGCAGATCCAGACCAACGTCTATGCGAACGAACCCTTCGGCGCGGGTCACGTCGTATTCGCGAACCTGTCGAGCCCCCTGACCAATTATCACACCTACCGCGTCGAATGGCTGCCGAATCAGGTGCGCTGGCTGGTCGACGGCACGCTCGTCCGGACCGAGACCGTCCATGTGCCGAAGGGCCCGATGCAGGTCCATCTCAATCTCTGGGTGCCCGACCACTTCTGGAGCGGCGCATATGATCCATCACTCAAGCCCGCGACAAGCGCCGCCGCCAACAAGCAATACTGGTTCGACATCGATTCGGTGAAGGTCACCCAGCTTGCCAGCAAGTACGGCGGCAAGGGCGACAACAATCTACCAGGCTCAGCCAAGGATGACTGGCTTGTCGGCGGCAAAGGCAACGATCGGCTCAAGGGCGGTGGCGGAGACGACACGTTGTTCGGCGGCCGGGGCCACGACCGGCTCAACGGCCATGCCGGCGACGACGTGATGAAAGGCGGCAAGGGCGCCGACATATTCGCGTTCAGCGCCGACCTCGCGGTCGCCGGAATCGACAAGATCAAGGACTTTGCCGTCGGCATCGATACGATCAGGCTGAAGGGAGCGATCTTCGACGTGGGACCGCCCGGCGCCCTGAGCGACGCGGTCTTCCACGCCGGCCCGGCCGCGGCCGACGCCGACGACCGTATCATCTACAACCCGGCCGACGGGTCGCTCGCTTACGATGACGACGGAACCGGGCCGCACGCTCCGATTCAGTTCGCCGAGCTTCGGCCGGGGCTGGCGCTGACCCACGCCGACTTTCTTGTCGCTTGAGGCGCCGAGGGCGGCTATTTCTCCAGGGCGCAATCCAACGTCCGAAACGTCACCGCCCGAGGGAGGTCAGGCATGGTTACGCAGTTCACACGGCGCGATGTAACCAAACTTGCCGGCGCCACGGCGCTCGGCGCCGCGGCCACGCCCGCCGCGGCCATCGCGCAATCCGCGGCCGAGCCGGCAGCCGCGCCGCGGACCTTCCCGGACGGCTTCCTGTGGGGCACCGCGACGGCGGCGTATCAGATCGAGGGCGCGGTCAAAGTCGACGACCGCGGCGAGTCGATCTGGGACACATTCTCGCACATTCCCGGCAAGGTGCGCGACAACGCCAATGGCGACGTCGCCGACGATCACTATCACCTCTACAAGGGCGATGTCGGGCTGATGAAGGCGCTCGGCACCAACATCTACCGCTTTTCAATCTCCTGGCCGCGCGTCTTCCCGAAGGGCAGCGGCGCGCCGAACCCGAAGGGGCTCGACTTCTACAACGCCCTGGTCGACGAGCTTCTCGCAAACGGCATCGATCCCTATGCCACGCTCTATCACTGGGACCTGCCCCAGGCGCTCCAGGACGGCGTCGGCGGGTGGGCATCGCGCGACACGGCGCAAGCCTTCGCCGACTATGCCGGATACGTCGCCGAGAAGCTCTCCGACCGGGTCAAGCACTTCTTCACGATCAACGAGTTCTGGACCTTCGTCGAGCTCGGCTACGGCTTCGGGGTTCACGCTCCCGGGCTCAAGCTGCCCCCGGGGCCGCTCGCTCAGGTCCGTCACCACGCCCTCCTCGGGCACGGCCTCGCGGTGGAGGCGATCCGCGCCAGGGGCAGCCGGGAACCAAGGTCGGGCTGGCGGAGAATATCGGCGTCTGTATCCCGGCAATCGATGCACCGGAGCATGTCGCAGCCGCCAAGATCGCAATGCGCGAGCTCAATGCCGGCTATGCCACCGCCATGCTCGAGGGGCGCTATACCGATGCCTTCCTCAAGGCCGCGGGGGCCGACGCGCCGAAGTTCACCGCCGAGGAGATGAAGATCGATCGGCAGCCCGCTCGACTTCGTCGGGATCAACATCTACCTCCCCGGCAACTATGTGCGCGCGATCGAAGCCGAGCCCGGCTTCGCCACGATCCCTTTCCCGGACTCTTTCCCGCACATGCAGTCGGACTGGCTGAAGGTCGGCCCGGAGGCGCTCTACTGGGGGCCGCGCATGCTTCAGGACGTCTGGGGCGTGAAGGAAATCTACGTCACCGAGAACGGAACCTCGTCGGCGGACAAGCCCGCCGACGATGGCCTCGTCTACGATACCGACCGGATCATGTATCTCCGCAACTACCTGTCCCAGCTTCAGAAGGCGACGGCGGAGGGGGTACCGGTGAAGGGCTACTTCCTATGGAGCCTTCTCGACAATTTCGAATGGGCCGACGGCTACAACAACCGCTTCGGCATCCACTATGTCGACTATGCCACAGAGAAGCGGACGCCGAAGCTCAGTGCTTCCTTCTACAAGGAGACCATTGCCCGGAACGAAGTGGCGTAGCTTCTTCCGTTGTTCCTGCTGCCGGCCGGAGCGGACCATTGCGGGGCTTTCCGGTCACTCCTTGGCGAAAAGTCCGCGCAACCGGTCGTTTGCGACTACGCCCGAAACGAGCGCGTCGAGGTCGGCCCTGGAGAAGGTCGGCCGCGCGTCGATGTTCTTTTCCGGATGCGGACCGGCGAGGCCCCGGCGCAGGTCCTCGTCGAGCGCCGCCCGGTCATCCGGCGAGAGATACTCCCTGATCGCCGCCATGTCCTCTCGGTTCCGCTCGAGGATCCGAGCCCGATCCTCGCGGCTGAGGGTTACGACCTTCGGGCTCGGCGACAGCTGTTCCTCGATCGGCGCGAGGGCGACGTTGATCTCGTGGCGGATCGCCCGGTCGACCTCGATCTTGCGCTTGTTCAGCCGACTGAAGATCATGCTCCGGATGACGTGGCCGGCGACCGTCATCGGCGCATTGGCGTAGACGTTCGGTATCCACCCCGGGCCTTGTCACGTCGATCCCCGCTGCCGCGAAGAAGTCGCGCAGGTAACCCTCGTACCTCGTCGGCGAGAAGTAGAGGACCTTGACCCGGTCCCTGGACAGAAGCGATGTCCACTCATCGATGTCGGTCTTGTATTCGAGGTACTCCCAGTCCGGTTTGCGGCGGACTCTCAACCGCCCGGCCTTGAGCATCTGGTTGTTCATCGAGTCGATCATCTGGTCCGGCCGGCGGATGACATAGATGATCGAGATATCCTCGGCGATGCCTTCGAAATAGCCGAGGAAGCCCGGCTTGACCTCGCTGCCCGCGAACGCCAGCACCTCGGTCGAGATGAGCAGGCGATCGCACTTCGCGGCGCGCACCTCGTCGCGAAGCCTGGCCTTGTTCGCGACGTACATCCTGTCCGGAGCTGCAGTCGTCGTCGCCGGGTCGATGGCTGCCCGCGCGGCGTGGAAAAGGAGATGATGGGCGACGAAGTCACGGTCTGTCGCGCCCTGATTGGCGCGCACTCCGGTTTTCGGGTAGAGGACCCCGAATTCACTGAGGAAGAGGTCCCGATTCTTCTGCGCGATGGTTTGAATCGTGCTCGTCGCCGTCTTATAGGAACCTGCATGAATAACGACCGAGACCATGTCCCTTCAGTCAGCCCTCCTGTCGGAAAACGAGATGAACCTGACCGCCGCCCGGCAAGGCCCTCGGCTATGCTTATCCGCTGATTGCGGGACATGTCGAGACTGAACCGACACCGCCAGCCAAAACCTGCCGGTCTGAAAGGGTTGGACACCCGTAGCTGGCGCGGGTACCAAAAGCTCGTTCCTGGGCGTCGGGCGAGATGACGATCGTACTGCATATAGGCACTCACAAAACGGGCACGACGGCCATCCAGCGTTTCGCCGCGTCAAAGCGGGCAAAGCTTCGGGCTCGCGGCTTGTGGTATCCGTCCTATGACGAGATCGGGCTGTTCGTCCACTACGGCCACCACCACGTCGCCCATGCCGTCGCCGGCGAGGCAGGCAACCGGCTCTCTCTCGACGAGGCCAAACGGTTCGCCGACTACGTCCTCGCCAACAGGAGGCGCAACGAGACGGTGCTGATCAGCGCCGAGCCGTTCTACCGCCACGTGCTTCCTGCAAAGGACGGCTATTGGTCCGAGCGGAAAGCCTATATCGACAAGGTTCGTGAACTCTTCCCTTCGTCCGACGTCGAGGTTCTCGCAATCCTTCGCCGCCAGGACAGTTTCGCCCGATCCCTTTACCAGGAACGGGTCAAGGTGACGAAATATCGCTTGAAATTTAGCGAATTCATCACGACCGAACGCACGTCGTTCGAATATTACAATCATCTGAAACTCTTCCGGGATGCGTTCAGGAAGGTCGATGTTCTCACCTACGAGAAGCTCGCCGCCGGCGGCTTGATCAACTCGTTCTTTGCGCATCTCGGCGTCGATGTTTCCGACATACCCGGGCGACCGAGCGCCAACCCATCGCTGCCGATCGATCTCGTCGAGTTCAAGCGAATCCTCAACACGACGACGCTCAAGCCTGAACGCCTGAAGGAGATCGGGACGCTCCTTCTCAATAAGGCGGGAGCGGCGAGCAAGATCGAACGGGGCACGGTCGACTGGCTGCCGGCGGAAGAGACGGCCAGCTTCTACGATTCCTTTGCCGAGGAAAACGAACGCCTCCGGGCTGAATTCGCGCCCAAGCTGCCGGCGCCATTGTTTCCGCCCCTGGTGCCGGCGCCCGGAAGCAAGGCGCCGGAAGTCTATGGGGGCATGTCGGCGACCCGCTTCGCGCATCTCGTCGTTGAGCTTCTCCTGTGACGGACGGGGAGAAACAAGGGGTGGCATGACCCAGCCGAACGGCGAAACGCACGTAGTGCAGAACGCCTTCGAGGGCGCGGTATCGGCTGCGGACGCCGACCACCCGCTCGCACCTGTCCGATTCCACCGCGGCAAGAAGATCGCCCTCGTCATCCGTCTTCTGATCAATCGGAGCGGCGGGGCGGAACGCATCTATTGCGAACTCGCCAACATGCTGACCGTGCGCGGCTACGAGGTGACCTGCCTCCACTATGACATGGCGGTCGGAAAGCCTTTCTTTGCCCTCGACCGCCGGGTCGAGCTGATCAACCTCTATCCGGAACTGGCGCCGCGGCGCCACCGTCTGGCCCACTGGATATCACGCCGACGCTTTCTGCCGCGAGCGCTTCGCGAACCAGGCCGGATGGTACGCGGTCAACGACCATTTCATCATGCAGTTCCGCGACTATTTCACGCTGGCGAAACCCGACGTCGTGCTCACCTTCATGCCGCCGGCGAATACACCGGCGCTCCTCGCCGCCGCCGGGACCGGGATCAAGGTCATCCCCGACCAACCACAATGTGCCGCTCGAGGACTACACCTCGCCGGAGCGCTGGGACCCCAACCCGGTCGACCGCAAGATGCGGCTTGCGGCGCTCGACCACGCGGCCCGCATCCACGTTATCTTCCCCCGCTTCGGCGACTGGTTCCCCGATCACCTTCGCGCGCCGAGTGGTGGCGATGCCGAACTATGTCTCGAAGGAGATCCTGATCGCCAAACCGCTGGAACGAGCGCGAGCCGATCATCCTCGCCGTCGGCCGCCTCGCCGGGGTGAAGAACTACGACACGCTGCTCGCCGCGTGGGCGCTGATCGCCAAGGACCATCCCGACTGGAAGGTGGTGGTCTACGGCGCCGGACCGCAATTCAAGACCCTCAAGGCCGACGCCAAGCGGCTCGGGGTCGAGGATAGCTTCCTGCTGCCGGGGCATCGCGGCAATCTCGGCGAGGAATATGCACGCATGGCAATCTTTTGCCACCCCGCCTATTTCGAGGGTTTCGGGCTGTCGGTGGCGGAGGCGCTCGCGCTCAAGATGCCGGTGGTTGCTTTCAGCGATTGCGCCGGGGTAAATGAGTTCGTATTCGATGGCTACAACGGCCTGATGGTCGACCGGGCCAGCGGGGCGGAGGGGCTCGCCGCGGCGCTGAAAAGCCTGATCGAAGATGAGGGCCTGCGGCGGCGTCTCGGCGAGAATGGCCCGGAGAGCGTGGCTCGCTTCACCGAGGAGCGCTATGCCCAAACCTGGGTCGACCTGATCGAGGAGCTTACGGAGCCCGCGGCAACGGTGGATGGCGACACTTGATATCCTGATACCGCACTTCAACGACGTCGAAGGGCTTGACCTGGCGTTGAAGTCGATCGCCGCGCAGACCTGGACAGGCGAGCGCCGCATCGTGGTGGCCGACGATGGGTCGACGCCGGACGCCGTCGCCGGCGTTCGCGCGATCGCGGAAAGCTTCTCCCATCCGGTCGTGGTTATCGAGAGCGACCGGAATCGAGGACGCCCGTTCACCCGGAATGTCCTCCTCGACGCGATCGAGAGCCCGTATGTGGCCTGGCTCGATTCCGGCGACGAGTGGTACCCCGAAAAACTCCAGCTCCAGTTCGAGGCCATCGAGAAGGCGGAGTCCGAGGGTTGCGGATCAGCCGATGTGGATGACCTGCAACTACCATTGGAAGTGGCAGGACGGGATGCAGGTGCGGAAGCGCTTTCAGAAGACCGGCCAGGATCAGCTCAAGGCTCTCCTCGTCGGCACCGACCTGCGGGCCTATCTCTGGACGCTGCTCGGCCGCGCCGAAGCCTTCACCAGCGTCGGCTGGTTCGACGATCGCCTGCCGCGCCTCCAGGACCTCGATTTCTTCCTGCGTTTCTCGCTCAAGGGAGGACGGATCCTCGCGCCGGAGACCACCGAGGCGCTCTGCATCTATCACAAGACCGATTTTGGGCGGAGCGCCGACCAGATCCGCGAGTGCAACGCCTATATCTTCGACAAGTACCGCGTGCTCTACAACCGCTACGGCATGAAGTTCCGCCGAACGCGCCTCTACCACATGGAGATGCACTCGGCCCGGTTTGCCGCGAACAATTTCGACCGGCAAAAGACCTATGAATACATGTGGCGCGCG
Source organism: uncultured Alphaproteobacteria bacterium (assembly GCA_963792845.1). Lineage (GTDB taxonomy): Bacteria > Pseudomonadota > Alphaproteobacteria > Rhizobiales > Kaistiaceae > Bauldia. Next base: position 15,932 of record CAWBXW010000012.1, on the reverse strand, counting down.
GCAATGGCGCGGCCGCGGCTCTTCTTCAGACATATGACGAGAAAAGGCCTCCGGCCCTGACCGGCCGGGACGCGGGAAAGTCGACGCGGGGGTTCATGACGACAGGCCCGATTGCGCCCGGTTGCGGCTGGTCGACGCCATGATCCGGCTTGGCGGACATGGCCTGCCGCTTCGCGCGGACAGCGACCCCGCGGCGCTCGCCCGGGCGCATGTTGATTTCGGCTACGGCGCCGCCTACTGCCCCACGGTGACGATCGGAGAAACCGAACGGATCGCGGCGATCGAGAAGGCGTTCGGCGCCGCCGGCGTGATGATCGCCGAGGTCGGCATCTGGCGGAACCTCGTCAGTCCGGACGACGCCGAACGGAAGACCAATCTCGACTATGCCGTCGAACGGCTTGCCGTCGCCGATGCCGTCGGGGCGAAGTGCGCGGTGAGCTATATCGGGTCGTTCGAGGCGCATACCAGCTACGCGCCGCACCCCGACAACCTCACCCGCCGGGGCTTCGATGCGTGCGTCGAGACGGTGCGGTATCTGGTCGATACGGTCAAACCGAAGCGGACGAAATTCGCCCTCGAGATGATGCAGTATTCCCTCCCCGATTCGGTGGAGATCTATCGCGAGCTGGTCCTTGCAATTGACCGGCCGGCCTTCGCGGCCCATCTCGATCCGGTCAACCTGGTCCTGACACCGCGGCAGTATTTCGACACGGCTACGCTGATCCGCATGTGCTTCGAGGGACTCGGGCCGTGGATCGCGAGCTGCCACGCCAAGGACATCGTGCTTCACGATCAGGCAGCCCTGCATTTCGACGAGATCCGTCCGACGCTCGGCGAACTCGACTACCGCACCTATCTCCGCGAGCTTGAGCGGCTGCCCGGCGACGTGCCGCTGCTTCTCGAGCACCTGCCCGATGCCGACTACAGGCTCGCCCGCGATGCGATCTTCGCCGTGGGCGACGAGATCGGGATCGGGTTCGCCGGACGCCAAGCCGCGGGCTAGGCTCAGAAGCGCGTCGTCAGATCGACCAACCAGTCCGGCGAGGCCTCGACCAGGGCCGTCTCGATCACTCTGTCGAAACCGGTGAGGATCAGCGCGCCGACGAGGATCAGTGCGGCGCCAAGAAAGGCGCGGAGGCCTCGGCCGGCGTGCGACAGGCGGCTCCGCCAGGCAAGCATCGCCTCGCGCGAGGCGAGGCCGAGAAGGGCGAGCAGAACCGCTGCTCCAAGCCCGAACGCCAGCATCGTCACGGCGACGGCGCCGATGTCGGCACCACGCGAGGCGAGCAGTGAGGCGGCGCCGAGAGTCGGACCGACGCAGGGCACCCACACCGCGCCGAGAATCGCACCGAGCGCGAACTGGCCGCCGAAGCCGGTGGCGGCGACGGCGGCGAACCGCTGCTCGGCCCAGTTCGCCACCGGGCCGGCCGCGACGGCAAGCCGGACCTGGAGAGCCGGCGCGAGTAAAACCGCTCCGACGACGGTCAGGAGAACCGCGGCGATGGCGCGGAAGAACTCGAGGTCGAGCCCGAGCGCAAATCCGATCGTGGCGACGAACAACCCGATCGCGGTGAAGGACGCCGTCAGCCCGGCCGCAAGCGCAAGCGCGCCAAGCCGGTGCTCCGCCGCGGCGGCCCCGAGGACCACGGGCAGGATGGGAAGCGTGCAGGGATTGAGCACCGAGAGGACCCCGGCGAGAAAGGCGAGGCCGAGCGTTCCAATCATCGCGCCCGATCAGGCGCCGGAGGCAAGAAGCGCTCCGATCGCGGCTTCCCGCGTGTCGCCGACGATCCGGCCGACTTCGACGCCGTTGCGGAAGACGATCAGCGTCGCGCGCTGCGATGCGCCGAAGCCTCGCATGACGTCCTTCTCGGTATCGTAGTCGACGACGAAGACCTGATAGCCCTTGTAGGCAGGGTCACCGAACAGCTTGCCAAGCACATTCCGCTGGGCGCGGCAGGTGACGCACCACGACGCCGAGATATCGACGAGAACCGGCCCTCCGGACTTGACCGCGGCATCGAAGGCGGCCTGATCGAAGGGGATGCGTTCGACGGCGCGCGCCGCCGGCGCCGCGAACAGCGCCAATGCGAACACGGCCATCAACCCCAATAGTCCGCGCCTGGTGATCATTCCCTCTCCGTCAGCGGTGTCCGCGTCTCACGGCAAGGACCCTAGTCGACGGCGGGGACCGCCACGATCACATTGTCCGGCGCGGCGTTCAAAACTCCGTGGGCAGATCCGCGTAGGCGTGCCGCCTGCCCTGATAGTCTTCCACAAGTCGAACGCCGTCTGCCGCTTCGAGATAACCGGGGCCGATCGGCACCTTGCCGTGGCCGCCCGGGATGTCGAGGACGTAGGCCGGCTGACACAGCCCGGAAACGCGGCCACGAAGCTCCCGCACCAGCGCGTGGCCTTGGCCGATGGTCGTACGGAAATGGCCGGTGCCCGGGGCGAGATCGGCGTGATGGAGGTAGTATGGCTTGACCCGGCACTCGACAAAGGCGCGCATCAGCGCGGCCAATGTCGCGGCATCGTCGTTGACGCCGGCAAGGAGCACCGTCTGGCTGACGAGCGGAATGCCGGCATCGGCAAGCCGGCCAATCGCGGCGCGGGCGGCTTCGGTCAGCTCGCGCGGATGGTTGGCGTGGATCGCGACCCAGGTCGTCTTCCCCTCCGCCTTCAGGGCCGAGATGAGGTTTTCGGTGATTCGCTCCGGCGCGACCACCGGAACCCGGGTATGGAAGCGCACGATCCGGACGTGGCCGATTTCAGCGAGCGAAGTGGTGAGTTCCCTCAATCGCCGAGGCGAAGCAACGAGGGGATCGCCGCCCGAGACGATCACTTCCCAGATTTCGCGATGGGCGGCGACATAGGCGAGCGCGTCCGCCAGGGCGCCGGGTGACAGGTGAGCCGCGTCCGGTCCGACCGTCTCGCGGCGGAAGCAGAACCGGCAATAGACCGCACAAACCTGAACGAACTTCAGGAGCACGCGGTCCGGGTAGCGGTGGATCAGCCCTTCCGTGACGGCATGGACGTCGTCGCCGATCGGATCGCCGCTCTCCTCCGGCCGGGTCAGAAGCTCAGCCGGGTCGGGGACGAACTCGCGGGCGATCGGGTCGGCAGGATCGGCCGAATCGATCAGCTCCGCCATCGCCGGGGTGATCGCAACGGCGTAGCGGGCGGCGACGTCTTCAAGGGTGGCAATATTTTCGTGGGGGATGAGGCCGGCCTGGGCCAGTTCCTCAGGGCGGCGAATGGTGCGGCTGGGCCTACCTGGATTCGCGCTTGTGCGTCCTTCGAGGCCCGCGCTCCACGCGGGCGCCTCAGGATGGCGAAGGGGAATGGCCCCCTTTGGCGACGATTCCGCATCCATTGTTCCACGATCCGGCGAAGGCCGGGGGAGCACGCCACCATCGCCATCCTGAGGCGCCGCCGCAGGCGGCCTCGAAGGACGCCAGAACGCGAATCCAGGAACCCCCCCAATGGAAACACCGGGCTTCCGACTCATGTCGTTCATGCTGTCTCCTCGCCCATCTCGACGGGCGTCCACTGCACCAGGTCGATCCGCGGAGCGCCCGTCGCGAGCATTATGAGCCGGTCGAGGCCGAGGGCGACGCCGCTGGCCTCCGGCATCTCGGCCAGCGCAGCCAGGAAGTCCTCGTCGAGCGGGTAGCGTTCGCCGTGCACCCGTTCCTTCTCGTCCATCTCGGCGATGAAGCGGCGGCGTTGTTCGGCCGGATCGGTCAGCTCGGCGAAGCCGTTGGCAAGCTCCACGCCGCAGGCATAGGCCTCGAACCGCTCGGCGACGCGGGGGTCGCGCCGGCTGACGCGGGCGAGGGCGGCTTCGGCGACAGGATAGTCGTGGAGAATGGTCAACTGGCCGACACCGAGATTCGGCTCGACGGCCTCGACCAGAATGCGGCTGAAGATATCCGACCAGGTGTCGTCACGCGCCACCCGGATGCCGGCTTGAGCCGCCTCCGCCGCAAGGCGGTCACGGTCACCGGTCGTGGGCAGCAGATCGATGCCGGCGTAGCGGAGGAAAGCCTCGGCGACGGTGACGTGGTCGGCCGGCGCGAACGGGTCGGCGCTCCGCCCGCGCCAAGCGAGCGTCGCACTCCCTGCGGCGCGTGCGGCTTCGGCGACGATCGCGATGGTATCGTTCATCACCGCATCACCGGTCGCGCCGGCGCGGTACCACTCGACCATGGTGAATTCCGGCGCATGGAGCGGTCCGCGCTCGCGGTTCCGGAAGACGTCGGCGAAGGCGACGATCTTCTCCTCGCCGGCGGCGAGCAACTTCTTCATCGCGAATTCCGGCGAGGTGTGCAGGTAGCGCGGTCGCCGCGAGCCGTCCGAGCCGACCAGTTCGGTCCGGAAGGCATGGAGATGGGCCTCGTTGCCGGGCGACACCTGCAATATGGCCGGCTCGACGACGACGAAGCCGCCCTCCTCGAACCAGCGCCGCAAGGCGCCGACGATCCGGCTCCGCGCCATCAGGAACGGGCGGCGGTCGCGGTGACGGGCTTTCGACCAGAAGGGTGAAGGACTTGACATCGGGCTGGTGCGGAATACCGGGAAAAGCACTGGCGGACCGCGGCAAACTCGCTAATGTGCGCGCCGATTGGAAGGGGCCTGTCGCCCCGCCGCCGCCGAACCGAAGGAATCGCTCACTTGAAGGTCATCGCCAGCCAGGTCCGCAAGGGCAATGTCGTCGAGGTCGAAGGCCAGCTCTACGTCGTCCTCTCCGCCGAGAATTTCCACCCGGGCAAGGGCACGCCGACCACGCAGATCGACATGCGCCGGATTTCGGACGGCATCAAGACCTCGCAGCGCTACAAGACCACCGAGCAGATCGAGCGTGCCTTCGTCGAGGACCACGACTACCAGTATCTCTTCCAGGATGGCGACGGCTTCACCTTCATGAACGGCGAGACCTTCGACCAGGTCCATGTCCCCAAGGAGATCGTCGGCGACTATGCCCCCTACCTCCAGGAGAACATGACGGTCCGCCTCAGCATGCATGAGGGCGTGCCGATCGCGATCGAGCTGCCGCAGCGGGTGACGCTCGAGGTGGTCGAGACGGAGCCGACCATGAAGGGCCAGACCGCCTCCTCGTCCTACAAGCCGGCGCTCTTATCGAACGGGGTCCGCACCCTCGTGCCCGGTCACATCGTTCCGGGCACCCGCATCGTCGTGATGACCGCCGACGGCTCCTACGCGGAGCGGGCCAAGGACTGACACTCGCAACCGCCAACAAGAAAGGCCCCGCGACGGCGTCGCGGGGCCTTTCTTGTTTTGCTTGGCGCGCGCCGAGGCGCCTACTTGTCGTCCTCGTCCGCCTTCTCGGCTTCGCCGGAATCCTGGCGGGCGCGAAGCGCCGCGCCGAGGATGTCGCCGAGCGAGGCGCCGGAGTTGGTCGAGCCGTACTGGGCGACCGCCTCCTTCTCCTCGGCGATCTCCAGCGCCTTGATCGACACCGTGATCTTCCGCGCCTTCTTGTCGAAGCTGGTCACCCGCGCATCGACCTTCTCGCCGGCGCGCGAAACGCTCCGGCCGCTGTTCCGAGCGGTCGCGCGACAGGTCGGAGCGGCGGATGAAGGCGGTGAGATCGGTATCGGCGATCCTGACGTCGATGCCGCTCTCCTTGACGTCGATGACCTCGCAGGTCACCACCGCGCCCTTGCGGATCTCGCCGGAAGCCGCCGCGGCGAAGGGATCGCCGCCGACCTGCTTGATGCCGAGGGAGATGCGCTCCTTCTCGATGTCGACGTCGAGCACCTGGGCCTTGACCATGTCGCCGCGGTTATAGTCCTCGATCGCCTGCTCGCCGGGACGGTTCCAGTCGAGGTCGGAGAGGTGGACCATGCCGTCGACGTCGCCGTCGAGGCCGATGAACAGGCCGAACTCGGTCTTGTTCTTGACCTCGCCCTCGACCTCGGTGCCGACCGGATGGTCGGCGGCGAAGGTCTCCCACGGGTTGGCGAGCGTCTGCTTGAGGCCGAGCGAGATGCGCCGCTTGACCGGGTCGACCTCGAGGATCATCACCTCGACTTCCTGGGAGGTCGAGACGATCTTGCCGGGGTGGACGTTCTTCTTGGTCCACGACATCTCGGAGACGTGGATCAGTCCCTCGATGCCCGGTTCGAGCTCGACGAAGGCGCCGTAGTCGGTGATGTTGGTGACGCGGCCCTTGAACTTCACGCCGACCGGGTACTTGGCCTCGATGCCCTCCCACGGATCGGCCTCGAGCTGCTTCATGCCGAGCGAGATGCGGTGGGTCTCGTGGTTGACCCGGATGATCTGCACCTTGACGGTCTGGCCGATCGCCAGCACCTCGGTCGGGTGGTTGATGCGCCGCCAGGCGATGTCGGTGACGTGGAGCAGACCGTCGATGCCGCCGAGGTCGACGAACGCGCCGTAGTCGGTGATGTTCTTGACGACGCCCTCGATGATCTGGCCTTCCTCGAGGCTCTGGACCAGTTCCGAACGCTGCTCGGCGCGGGTCTCCTCGAGAACGGTACGGCGGGAGACGACGATGTTGCCGCGCCGCTTGTCCATCTTGAGGATCTGGAACGGCTGCGGCGTGTGCATGAGCGGGCGTGACGTCGCGGACCGGCCGGATGTCGACCTGGCTCCGCGGCAGGAAGGCGACGGCGCCGTCGAGATCGACGGTGAAGCCGCCCTTGACCTGGTTGAAGATCTGCCGGTGACCTTCTCGTTCTTGTTGAACGATTCCTCGAGGCGGACCCAGCTCTCCTCGCGCCGCGCCTTCTCGCGCGACAGCACGGCCTCGCCGAGGGCGTTCTCGATCCGCTCGAGATAGACCTCGACCACGTCGCCGACCTTGAGCTCCTGGTCGCGGCCGGGGCCGTTGAATTCCTTGACGGGCACGCGGCCTTCGGTCTTGAGGCCGACGTCGATGACCGCGAGATCCTTCTCGATGCGCGACCACCGTGCCCTTGATGACGCTCCCTTCCATCAGCGAATCGGCCCCGAAGGACTCATCGAGAAGGGCGGCGAAATCTTCCTTTTGGGGTTGAGCGAGAGACATTGATCTCCTTGACGACGGCTGCGCCGGCCGCCGGTTGGCGTTATGGGATCCGGTTATCCCCGAGCCTGCCTTTGTGACGGACACGCCATGCCGGCGGCCGTCCGGCGCTTCGGTCCGGGGTATCGGCAGTTCTGTCCCGCCGGTCAGGGCCGCGCGTTGCCGTCAGCGGACGGCGAGCCACCAGACCCGAAGGGCGACCATGCGAGAACGGCGTTATATAGCCATTCCCGCGAGGTCCGGCAAGGGAAAGCGGCCTCCGATCCAGGGCAATCGCTTCAGGTTAACGCGCGTGCGCTGATGGCTCGGATGTGATTTATGGACGGCTTCGTTGAATCGGAGCCGCCTCATGACCCAGCCTCGGTCGCTTTTGCTTCTTGACCATTTCTCGGCGCTGAAGGACCCGCGCCAACAGTGGCGTGTGGTCTATCCGCTGCCGGAAGTGCTTCTTCTGGTGCTGTGCGCGACGCTGTCGGGGATGGATGACTTCGTCGAGGTGCGGATGTGGGGCGATCATCGGCTCGACTTCCTGCGCCGGTTCCTGCCCTACGAGCGTGGCCTGCCCTCGCACGACACCTTGAACGACGTGATCAATGCGCTCGACGCCGAGCTGTTCCAGCGCTGCTTCGCAAGCTGGGTGGAGCGGCTGTGCGAGGCGGAGCCCGATATCGTCGCCATCGACGGCAAGACCGCTCGGCGCAGCCATGCGCGGGCCAAGGGGATCGAGCCCTTGCACATGGTCTCGGCCTGGGCCTCGCGTCAGCGCCTCGTCCTCGGCCAGGAGGCGGTCGCCGACAAATCCAATGAAATCAAAGCTATCCCGCTGCTGCTCGAACGTCTCGAACTCACCGGCGCACTCGTCACCATCGACGCCATCGGCACCCAGACCAGCATCGCCGAGACCATCGTCGCGCGCGGTGGCGACTATCTCCTGGCGCTCAAGGCCAACCGCCCCGCCACCCATGCCGATGTCAAAGCCTTCTTCGACGATCCGCCCCCGGGCATGGTCGAGACAGCCCATGTCACCGTCGATGCCGACCACGGCCGCATCGAGACGCGGCGCCATCTCGTCTCTTACGACGTCGCCTGGCTCTTCTCGGACCGCCGCTTCCCGCACGAGCCCGGCTTTCCTCATCTCGCCATGATCGCAATGGTCGAGAACCGCATCGAACAAGCCGGGCGGACAACCACCGAAAGGCGATACTATCTGTCATCCGCTAAAATGGAGGCCGATGTCTTCGCCCTCGCCGTGCGCGCCCATTGGGGGATCGAAAACCGCCTCCACTGGGTCCTCGATGTCGTCTTCCACGACGATCTCGCCAGACTGAGAACTCAAAACGGCCCGCGAAACATGGCCGTGGTCAAACACATGGCCATGAACCTCGTCAGAAACCCAACCGACAAGATCAGCCTCAAAAACCGACGCAAAAAGGCTAACCTCAATCCCGACTATCTCGAAAAACTCATCCGACAATCCGCACCGTTAACCTGAAGCGATTCCCCTGGCCTCCGATCGGCGGCAATTCGCCATTTCGCTGCAGGCTCCGCAGCCGGGCGCCGAGCGACCGAGCTATTGCCTCGCCGGGCCGACGATGGCGATCAGGTAGCATCGCCCGATGGTCGCGATGTCGCGGTTGGCGAGAAGCGCAGTGACCGCCGCGAGATCGTCGGGGTCTTCGCGCGAGACCTTGGTCAGCGCGGCGTCGCAGGGATCGATCGCCTGGTAGCGGATGTAGAAGTAGGCGTGGACCAGGACGAGGATCCCGATGATCGTCCAGATGAGCCTGATCATGTCCTGTTTTTTCGCCCGTCTTGAGAGAAACCAAGCCTAGCCGAAGACGCCGCCCGGCGAAACCGGCGCGCCGCCGGCCGGCCGTTCACGACGGCCAGCGGCTTCGACGACCGCGACGGCGGCGCGGAACACCCCATCGGCATCGAGGTCCGTGGTGTCGAGGACATAAGCGTCCGCCGCGGCGGCGAGCGGCGCCACCGACGCGTCCGGCGTCGCGCCCGTCGCGCGCGACGATCTCGTCGAGGATCCGGTGATAGTCGACATCCCGGCCCTTGGCGCGGAGCTCGCTCGGTGCGGCGCCGGGCGCGCACCTCGGCCGTCGCGGTGACGTAGATCTTCACGTCGGCATCGGGCACGACGGCGGTGCCGATGTCGCGCCCGTCGAGGACGGCCCCGCCGGGGCGTCGTGCGAAATCGCGCTGGAAGGCGAGCAGCGCGCTACGGACCTCGGGTGGACGGCGACGCGCGAGGCGAGTTCGCCGGCGTCGTGGCCGCGGAGCGCGGGATTGGCGAGCTCATCCGGCTCGAGCGCCGCCGCCGCCTCGCCCGCGGCGGCCGGATCGTCGGGATCGCGGCCGGCATCCGCCACCCGCTTGCCGACGGCGCGATAGAGCAGGCCGGTGTCGAGATAGGGCAGGCCGAAGTGGGCGGCGAGGCGCGCGGCGAGCGTTCCCTTGCCGGCCGCGGCCGGTCCGTCGATGGCGATGATCATGGCGCGGGGCACACCCGAGACACCGGCCGCCGGCCAAGCCCCGGGCTCCTCGATCGTCGCGCCAAGCCCGGTCATCATCGTCGCGGAACTCGGGGAAGCTGGTGGCGATCGTGCGCCGCGTCGTCGACGGTCACCGGCTGGTCCGCGGCGAGGCCGAGGACGAGGAAGCTCATGGCGATGCGATGATCGAGATGGGTCGCCACGGTGCCGCCGCCGGCCGCCGCCTTGCGCGCCATGGATGACGATCGACTCCGGCCCTTCCTCGACGGCGACGCCGTTGGCGGTGAGCCCCGCGACGACCGAGGCGATCCGGTCGGACTCCTTGACGCGCAGTTCGCCGATGCCCTCGAATTTCGTGTCGCCCTCGGCGAAGGCGGCGGCGACGGCGAGGATCGGGTACTCGTCGATCATCGACGGCGCCCGCTCCGGCGGCACCGCCATGCCCTTGAGCTTCGTCCGCCTTGACCCGGACGTCGCCGACTTCCTCGCCGCCGACCTTGCGGCGGTTCTCGATCGGCGATGTCGGCGCCCATTTCGAGCAGCGTCTCGATCAGGCCGAAGCGGGTCGGGTTCATCAGGACGTTCTCGACGGTCACGTCGGAGCCCTCGACGATCAGCGCGGCGACGATCGGAAAGGCGGCCGAGCTCGGGTCGCCGGGGACGACGATCTTCTGCGGCTTGAGGTCGGTTCCGCCCTCGAGCCGGATGATCCGGGCGCCGTCCTCGCCGGCAGCGGTCTCGATCGCGGCGCCGAAGGCGGCGAGCATGCGCTCGGTGTGGTCGCGGGTCGGCGACCGGCTCGATGACCGTGGTCGTGCCGGGCACGTTGAGCCCGGCGAGCAGCACCGCCGACTTGACCTGCGCAGAGGCGACCGGCAGCCGGTATTCGATCGGCACCGGCATGTCCGGACCGCGCAGCGTCGCCGGTAAGACGGTCGCCGGAGCGGGCGAGCACCTGCACCCCCATGCGGCGGAGCGGATCGAAGATGCGGCCCATCGGCCGGCGGACGAGCGAAGCATCGCCGGTGAAGGTCGTCGGCGAAGGCATGGCTGCCGGCGATCGCCCATGGCGAGGCGGACGCCGGTGCCGGCATTGCCGTAGTCGATGACGCCCTCCGGCTCGAGCAGGCCGCCGACGCCGAGCCCCTTGACGCTCCAGGTCGCCGGCGTCGCTCCGCGTGACCGGTGGCGCCGAAGGCGCGCATCGCCGCCGCCGTGGCGAGCACGTCCTCGCCTTCGAGCAGCCCGTCGACCGTGGTCTCGCCGACGGCGAGCGCCCCGAGCATCAGCGAGCGGTGCGAGATCGACTTGTCGCCGGGCGGCCGGATACGGCCCGTGAGCGGCCCCGAACGGCGGGCGCGGAGAGGCATTGCGTTCGGTCTTCGGTCGGCATGGGCGGATGAGGCTCCGGATCGCTCTCGGGGCTGGCGGGCGCGGCGAGCGATAGCATAGGCGGCGGAGCCCGTCACCCGCGCCAGGAGCGAACGCCGCAGAATCGCGTTTGACCGACCCGGCCACCGGACTAGGGGAGGCCGCTTCAACGCTTCCGACGAGGCATGGAAAGTGGCGAAACCGGAACTCGGCACCAAGCGCATCTGCCCGAACTGCGGCACACGATACTACGATCTCAATCGCAATCCGATCGTCTGCCCGCGGTGCGGAACCTATTTCGAGGCGATCGCGACCCGGGCGCGGCCTGTCGCGCCGGCGGCTCGTTGACGACGATGAAGAGGAAGTCGAGGTCGACAGCCGACGCCAAGGCCGTCTTCGTACCGCTGGAGGAGGCCGACCAGGAGGAGGCCGACACCGGCGCGGTCGTGGTCGAAGGCGACGACGAGGAAGTCGAGGCCGAGGACGAGGACGACACCTTCCTCGAGCCCGACGAGGACGAGGAAGGCGACGACGTCACCACGATCATCGGCGACGTCGACGACGAGGAACCGTAGCGGTCAGACGACAGATGACAGAGGACGGAGGACCGACGTAGATGGAAGCGGGACGGCATCCGGCGTCCGTCGATCCGCCGGCCGCCGTCGTCCGGAGGGGCCATAGCTCAGTTGGGAGAGCGCTTGAATGGCATTCAAGAGGTCGGCGGTTCAATTCCGCCTGGCTCCACCAAACTCAATAAGTATCAGATGCGATTGACATATTGTTCTCGGCGGCGGCATCCTAGTGGACGGAGATCCAAAGCTTCCGGGTGTCACCGGCGGGCGCTGCGACGACTGCCGATCGTCGCGCCTTGACGCCGTGGCTGCGGGCGCCGCCGCTCGGTCCAGCCTCGTTCAGACGATGAGAAAGTCCTTGTGGGTCAGGTGGAGGCCCGGGTCGAGGACAGCGAAGACGATCTCCGAACCTCCCTTTGCGTAGGACACGTCGCCGGTCTTTCCGTCATAGGCAATGTGCGTGCCGCCCTTCGCCGTCGACAACATGACCTTGGCTAGGACACCCGGTCCGCCGATCCCTTTGAAGATCTTATTCTCGAGGAGGATCGTGTCGTCCTTGGGTCGGAAGTCCGTGATCGTGTCAACGTTGGCAAGCGCCGGCGTGGCACCGCCGATGGCGGCGTCGAAGATGAACTTGTCCTTGCCCTTGCCGCCGGTCAGCAGGTCGTTTCCGGAACCGCCCGAGATGACGTCGTTGCCGCCGCCGCCGTCGATATCGTCGATGCCGTAGGCGCCGATCACGGTCTGCGCCTTGCCGTCGCCGACAAAGGTGAACCTCTGCAGGAACGTGTAGGCCCCGTCGCCCTCGACGTGCGTGAAGATTTCGAAATGCGTGAAGCCGCCATTGGCGAAAATGCCGCTGTTGGTCGACTGGTCGGTGAGATCGAGGCGGTTGTCGGGCGCGAAGAAGCTGACCTCGAACTGAAGCGTGTCCTTGCCCTTGCCGCCATCGGCATCGGCCGAATAGTTGTTCGGCTGCACCGACAGGACCACGGTATCCTTGCCGCCGTTCATGCGCAGGATATTGGTCTGCGCCATCGCGACCGCCGTGTGATTGTCATCGGTGTCGCGGAAATCGAAGATCTGCGCGGTTGGCGCAAAGAACCCGCTGCCGGGCGCGAAGGTCTCGAAATTCGTGAAGCGATCGCCGGCGAACATGCCGGCGTTATTCTCAGGATGGCCGAGGTCGAGGATGTGCGGGCCGGCGACGGCGCCGAGTCCCATGTTGATGGCGAGGGTGTCGTGGCCGTTGCCCCCGTTGGCCCTGACGCCGCCGCCATTCTGCTCGGCGAGTTCGACGCGATCGTCTCCGCCCTTGCCCTTGATGACGTCGGCGCCCCCATCATAGATGCCGTCGCCGAAAATGTTGGCCTTGTTGCTGCCGGTGAACGTGTCGGCGAGCGCGGTGCCAATGACATTCTCGACCTTGTCGAGGGTGAGCTTTGCGCCGCCATAGGGGTTGGTACCGGTCCCCTTGGCAAGGTCGACGACCGCCCCTTGAGTCGGATCGATCGGATAGGGGCCGATATAGGCCTGGAATGACAAGAGGTCCGACCCCTTGCCGCCGTTGAAGTCAACGGTCTTCGGCTGCCAAACGCGGAGCACGTCGTCGCCGCCGCCCGCCGTCACCGTCGCCTTGCCGCCGGCGCCCACTTCGAGATAGGGCTCGGCCTTGTTGCTCCCCGTCTCTTTGACGTCGCCATCGAGGAGCCCGACCAGCGCGACATAGTTGACGCTCGAGATACCGCCGCCGGACAAGGCGGCGGCGAGGTCCGCGTAGACGAGCGAGAGGCCGTTGATCGTCACCATGTCGTGGCCCGCACCGTCGCGGATGGCGACTTCCGAGATCGTGTCTGTGGTCGAATTGATCGGATGAACCGAGCCCGCCGTCTTTTCGAGTAGGTTCAGCGTCCCGGTCTCATTCCCGGTCGCCTCGGTGTAGTAGGAGAACGTGAAGCGGGAAATATCCGCCGTCGCCGCCAGCTCGCCATTGGTTCCGGCGAGCGCCGCCGCCGCATCGAAGAAAGCAACAAGCTTGGTGGTCATCGACGCATCCTGTCCTGCAGATGGCCGCCCGCAACAACGCTATAGCGGGACGGGCCGTCGGCTCAATCCTTTTCCTTAGGGAGCCGTCCCGATGAACTCGACGGCTCGGTCCTCGCCCGTTAGCGATCCGTTGACGAAGATCACGCTAGGAGAAGTCACGGGACGACTTCATCCGGTGCTTCTCGGTGGGACGGAAGATCAAGGCTGCGCGCCTGTTTTCTGTGGCGGTTTCCTTTGCGTTGAGTGCCATGCCGCCGGCATTCGGCGGGGGCTCGCACAAGTCCGCCGCCCATTGTTTCGCCGGGAGCGGCGTGATCGCCGCCGACACCGCACAGCCGGTCACGTCGGCCTTCCTTGCCAAGATGCACCGCGTCGGCGTCAACACCATCGTGCGCTACTTCGACCATCGCGACGAGACCCTTCGGGGCAAGACGATAACCTTCGACGAGCGCATGGATATCGCCGAGGCCGGCTTCCAGATCCTCGTCGTTTTCCAGCACTGGGGCCAGCGCATCTCGACCTTTCAGGACCGCAAGCGCGGCGCCCAGGACGCGGTCCGCGCGCTCAGCCTCGCCGCCGATATTGGCCAGCCGGTGGGGAGCGCCGTCTATTTTGCGGTCGACGGACCCTGGGCAAGTCCCGGCGACCTCGCCGACATCACCCGCTATTTCACCGATATCCGCCGAACCTTCGCGCTCAAGGGCGATCACTACCAGGTCGGCGTCTACGGCAACGGTAGCGTTTGCACCGCCCTGCTCGATCGCGGTCTCGCCGACTATTGCTGGCTCGCCAACGCGACGAGCTGGCCCGGCTACCAGAGCTTCCTCGCCTCCGAACGCTGGCAGCTTCGCCAGCTCCTGCCCGGCAAGTGCGGCGACCGCGAGGTCGATTTCAACTTCGCGCCGCGCAGCGCCGGCTACTTCGGACAGTTCCGGTAGGCGCGAGGGGACGGGCGGGGTATCCGTCCTGGCCTGCGCCGCCATCGCATCGAGGTCGACGTCCCGCCGGCCATCCGCAGAGCCGCAAGGCGACCGGATCAGCGCGCTGACGACCCGCTGGTGGCTGTTTCCCGGGTGACGGCTGGCCTCGCTGGCGCCGGGGCGCCACGGCATGGCCGGCCGGCCGCATCGCGGATCGCGGTCCCGTCGCGGCCCCACCGTCTCACTGTACAGGCGGGGAGTGCCGGGCGTATGGAGGTTCCGGTCGCGTTCAACATTCACGACCGGTTCGCCTAGCACGGTCTCTTCCCTGAGACGCCAATACCGATCATGTCCCGCAAGACATTCTTCTGCATCGACGCGCATACCGGCGGCAACCCGGTCCGGGTGGTTGCCGGCGGCGGGCCGCCGCTTGACGGCGCCAACATGAGCGAGAAGCGGCAGGATTTCCTAGCCCGCTATGACTGGATCCGCACCGGCCTGATGTTCGAGCCGCGCGGCCACGATGTGATGTCCGGCACCATCCTCTATGAGCCGATGCGCGAGGACACCGACTGCGCCCTCCTCTTCATCGAGACGAGCGGCTGCCTGCCGATGTGCGGGCACGGCGCGATCGGCACCGTCACCGTCCTCATCGAGGAGGGGCTGGTGACGCCGAGGCAGGAGGGCAGGCTCGTCTTCGAGGCGCCGGCCGGGGTGATCGAGGCGGACTATACGCGCGACAACCACGGCAATGTGATCTCGGTGAAGCTCCGCAACATCCCCTCCTTCCTCTACCGGAGCGGTCTCGACGTCGACGTGCCGGACTTCGGCAAGGTCGTCTTCGACGTCGCCTATGGCGGCAATTTCTACGCCATCATCGAGCCGCAGGAGAGCTATCGCGGGCTCGACGATATCTCGGCCTTCGACATCCAGCGGCTCTCGCCGATCATCCGCCGCCTGATCAACGAGAAATACAGCTTCGTCCATCCCGAGAACGACACGATCACCGGCCTTCGCCACGTGCTCTGGGCCGGCAAGGCGCACCATCCCGAGGCGGATGCGCGGAACGCCGTCTTCTATGGCGAGAAGGCGATCGACCGCTCGCCCTGCGGCACCGGCACCTCGGGCCGCATGGCTCAACTCGCGGCGCGCGGCAAACTCAAGGTCGGCGACGAATTCGTCCACGAATCGATCATCGGCAGCCTCTTCCGCGGCCGGGTCGAGGCCACGGCCAAGGTCGGCGACCTTGACGCGATCGTCCCCTCGGTCGCCGGCCAGGCCTGGATCACCGGACACAACACCATCTTTCTCGACGACCGCGATCCCTTCGTGAAGGGTTTTAGCGTGCTGTGAGGCGATGGCTGCGGCTCGGCCTTTTTCCCCGGTTTCGGCTGCCAAACGCGTGCTCCGCCTGGCCGCCACAGCCAGCCTCGGCACGCTCGATTCCGATGGTGGCCCTTTCGCG